>NZ_JAEIOH010000012.1:0-91287 GCF_017811775.1 Serratia sp. X10
TTTGCCTGGCGGCAATAGCGCGGTGGTCCCACCTGACCCCATGCCGAACTCAGAAGTGAAACGCCGTAGCGCCGATGGTAGTGTGGGGTCTCCCCATGCGAGAGTAGGACACTGCCAGGCATCAAATTAAGCGTGCTGATATGGCTCAGTTGGTAGAGCGCACCCTTGGTAAGGGTGAGGTCCCCAGTTCGACTCTGGGTATCAGCACCACTTTATTTAAAGTGGGTTTAGAAGTTCGGCAGAAAAAAGAATTTGCTTGGCGGCAATAGCGCGGTGGTCCCACCTGACCCCATGCCGAACTCAGAAGTGAAACGCCGTAGCGCCGATGGTAGTGTGGGGTCTCCCCATGCGAGAGTAGGACACTGCCAAGCATCAAATAAAACAACAAGCCTCATGCGAAAGCATGGGGCTTTTTGTTTTTTCTGATATCTGGCGTTCTGCTCGAGCATGGCCATGCGAAAGGCCCGTCGGGAACGGGCCTTAACGCCGCTTGCGGCGGCCCCGCAGGGGAGAGTCTCAGGATGAGACGAATACTGTAGGACACTGCCAAGCATCAAATAAGCCAAGAGGCCATCCGAAAGGATGGCCTTTTTGCTTTCAGTGCCTCTCATCCTCCCTGCGAAGATCCTGACGCAGCTCGCGCAATGAAACATTTTCACCTTTCCGCCGAATGCTCGACATCGACGGAAAAAAACGCTATCTTCGGGCATCTAGAAGTCTAAACGTATAAATGGATGTGTGAGGATTAAGCAATGCCGATTCGTGTTCCTGATGAGTTACCTGCGGTCAATTTCTTGCGCGGTGAGAATGTCTTCGTGATGACATCCTCGCGGGCAAAAACACAGGAAATCAGGCCGCTGAAAGTGCTGATCCTCAACCTGATGCCAAAGAAGATCGAAACGGAAAACCAGTTTTTGCGCCTGCTTTCCAACTCGCCGCTGCAGATTGATATCCAGCTGCTGCGTATCGACAGCCGCGAATCGAAGAATACGCCGGCGGAGCATCTGAACAACTTCTACTGCGACTTCGAGGATATCCAGAACGAGAACTTCGATGGTTTGATCGTCACTGGTGCACCGCTGGGGCTGGTCGATTTCTGCGATGTTGCCTACTGGCCGCAGATCGAACGGGTGATCGACTGGGCCAAGAACCACGTCACTTCCACCCTGTTCGTGTGCTGGGCGGTACAAGCGGCGTTGAACATCCTGTACGGTATTCCCAAGATGACGCGCGAAGTGAAGCTCTCTGGGGTTTATCCGCACCAAACGCTGCAGCAGCATGCGTTGCTGACGCGCGGCTTCGACGAAAGCTTCCTGGCGCCGCATTCACGCTATGCCGATTTCCCGACCGAGGTGATTCGCCAATATACCGACCTGGACATCCTGGCCGAATCCGAGCAGGCCGGCGCCTACCTGTTCGCCAGCAGGGATAAGCGCCTGGCGTTCGTCACCGGCCATCCGGAATACGATACAATGACGCTGGCGGGAGAGTATTGTCGCGACAACGAAGCTGGCCTCGATCCTGCCGTACCGCTCAACTACTTCCCCGATGACAACCCCGCACTGATACCGAAAGCCACCTGGCGCAGCCATGGCCACCTGCTGTTTTCCAATTGGCTCAACTATTACGTCTACCAGATCACGCCTTACGATCTGCGCCATATGAATCCGACTCTCGACTGATCTTTTCTGCCTGCCGGCGGCTGAATCGAGGCCGCCGCACTGCTCATCCTCTGCACGATCCTCTTTTTACCCGTCAATTCTCCCAAAAAATCATTACCTAACAAGGCGTTAGCTCGTCTTTGCAATTCTATTGGAACCGATTTCCTTACCTGTTGACCGTGTTATTTTCCCTAACCAATTGATAATGAAGTGTTAATAAAATATTTAATAATAAAATGGAAATGGTTTTTGATTTTTATTTTTTGTTGGGTATTCTTAACGCTATCGGGATGAGATCTGACCAGTTTAGGATCGTTTCATCCGCCCTGATCCACAGTGATTTCTGATGAAAATGCGCCGGTCGCTCGGGCGCAACGATGGGAAGGAGCAAGGTCATGACGCAACAGATAGCAGGCACGGAGTTAAGGTTTACGCAGGGTTTCGCCGCAGCGGAGCGCCAGGTGTTAACGGATGAAGCGGTTGAATTCCTGGCGGACCTGGTGGCTAAATTCACGCCGCGGCGCAACGAGCTGCTGGCGGCGCGTGTCCGCTGGCAACAAAATATCGATCGCGGTGAACTGCCGGGATTTATTTCGGAAACTGCTTCCATTCGTGAAGGCAGTTGGCAGATCCGCGGCATTCCGCAAGACCTGCGTGACCGCAGGGTAGAGATCACCGGGCCGGTCGAGCGCAAGATGGTGATCAATGCGCTGAACGCCAACGTAAAAGTGTTTATGGCCGACTTCGAAGATTCGCTGGCGCCAAGCTGGGACAAAGTCATCGACGGCCAAATCAACCTGCATGATGCGGTTAACGGCACCATCTCCTACACCAATGAAGCCGGCAAAATCTACCAGCTGAAACCGAACCCGGCGGTATTGATCGCTCGCGTACGCGGTCTGCATCTGCCGGAGAAGCACGTGCTGTGGCGTGATGAGGCCATTCCCGGCGGCCTGTTCGATTTCGCGCTGTACTTCTACCACAACTATCGCCAGCTGTTGGCCAAGGGCAGCGGCCCGTATTTCTATCTGCCGAAAACCCAGTCCTGGGAGGAAGCGGCCTGGTGGAGCGATGTCTTCAGCTTTACCGAGGATCGTTTCGATCTGCCGCGCGGCACCATCAAGGCGACCGTGCTGATCGAAACCTTGCCGGCGGTGTTCCAGATGGACGAGATCCTGTATCACCTGCGCGATCACATCGTCGGTCTGAACTGCGGCCGTTGGGATTACATCTTCAGCTACATCAAAACGCTGAAGAACCACGGCGATCGCGTGCTGCCGGACCGTCAGTCGGTGACCATGGAAAAACCTTTCCTCAGCGCCTATTCGCGCCTGTTGATCAAAACCTGTCATAAGCGCGGCGCGTTCGCCATGGGCGGCATGGCGGCGTTTATCCCGAGCAAAGACGCCGAAAAAAACGCCTGGGTGCTGAACAAGGTGCGGGCGGACAAAGAGCTGGAGGCCAACAATGGCCACGACGGCACCTGGGTGGCGCACCCGGGCTTGGCGGACACGGTGATGGAGGTGTTCGGCAACGCATTGGGCGATCGCCAGAACCAGCTGGACGTGCTGCGTGAGCAGGATGCGCCGATCAGCGCCGCGCAACTGCTGGAGCCGTGCGACGGCGAACGCACCGAAGCGGGGATGCGCGCCAATATCCGCGTGGCGGTGCAGTACATCGAAGCCTGGATCTCCGGCAACGGCTGCGTGCCGATTTACGGATTGATGGAAGATGCGGCGACGGCGGAGATCTCCCGTACGTCTATCTGGCAGTGGATCCACCACGAGAAGAGCCTGAACGACGGGCGCCCGGTCACCAAGGCGCTGTTCCGCCAGATGCTGCAAGAAGAGATGTTGGTGGTGCGTGAAGAAGTAGGGGAAGCGCGCTTTAACGCCGGCCGGTTCGAAGAGGCGGCGCGCCTGATGGAGCGCATCACCACGCAAGATGAATTAATCGATTTCCTGACGTTGCCCGGCTATGAGCTGCTGGCCTGAACTTTCCCAATCAACCCTACATGACTGAAAGGATAAAAATTATGTCTACCTCTCGCTCTCAACAGATCCAGCAGCTGGAACAGGAATGGAAATCGGCCCGTTGGGAAGGCATTACCCGCCCTTACAGCGCTGAAGACGTGATCAACCTGCGCGGTTCGGTCAACCCGGAATGCACCCTGGCGCAAAACGGCGCCGCCAAACTGTGGGCGTTGCTGAACGGCAAGTCGCGCAAAGGCTACGTGAACTGCCTGGGCGCGCTGACCGGCGGCCAGGCGCTGCAGCAGGCCAAAGCCGGCGTCGAGGCCATCTACCTGTCCGGCTGGCAGGTGGCGGCCGACGCCAACAGCGCGGCGGCCATGTACCCTGACCAATCGCTGTATCCGGTGGACTCGGTGCCGAAGGTGGTCGAGCGCATCAACAACACCTTCCGCCGCGCCGATCAGATCCAATGGGCGAACCAGATTGAGCCGGGCAGCAAAGGGTACACCGATTATTTCCTGCCGATCGTCGCCGATGCGGAAGCCGGCTTCGGCGGCGTGTTGAACGCCTTTGAGCTGATGAAAGCGATGATTACCGCCGGGGCCGCCGGGGTGCACTTCGAAGATCAGCTGGCGGCGGTGAAGAAATGCGGCCATATGGGCGGCAAAGTGCTGGTGCCGACGCAAGAAGCGATCCAGAAACTGGTCGCCGCGCGCCTGGCGGCCGACGTGCTCGGCGTGCCGACGCTGGTGATCGCCCGTACCGACGCCGATGCGGCCGACCTGCTGACCTCTGACTGCGATCCGTATGACAGCGCCTTCGTCACCGGCGAGCGTACGGCGGAAGGCTTCTTCCGCACCCATGCCGGCGTCGAACAGGCGATCAGCCGCGGCCTGGCTTATGCCCCTTACGCCGATATGGTGTGGTGCGAAACCTCAACGCCGGATCTGGATGCCGCCCAGCGCTTCGCCGACGCCATCCACGCCAAATACCCTGGCAAGCTGCTGGCCTACAACTGCTCGCCGTCGTTCAACTGGAAGAAGAACCTCGACGACCAGACCATCGCCCGCTTCCAGCAGGCGCTGTCGGACATGGGCTACAAGTATCAGTTCATCACGCTGGCGGGCATCCACAGCATGTGGTTCAACATGTTCGACCTGGCGCACGCCTATGCGCAGGGCGAAGGGATGAAACACTACGTCGAGAAGGTGCAGCAGGCGGAGTTCGCCGCGGTGGAGCGCGGTTACACCTTCGCGTCGCACCAGCAAGAGGTGGGCACCGGCTACTTCGACAAGGTCACTACCATCATTCAGGGCGGCGCCTCTTCGGTCACCGCGCTGACCGGTTCGACGGAAGAACAGCAGTTCTGATGCGGCAAGCTTGAAGACGTTTCACCCGGAGCCTGCATGCGCAGGCTTCTTTTTCTGGCGGGGGTAAGGATGGCGGCAAAACTGGAGTTGTTGATCGCACAGACGATCCTGCAGGGCTTCGATGCGCAGTACGGCCGCTTTCTGGAAGTGACCGCTGGCGCGCAGCAGCGCTTTGAGCAGGCGGATTGGCCGGCGGTGCAGCAGGCGATGAAAAAGCGCATCCATCTGTACGACCATCACGTCGGTCTGGTGGTGGAGCAGCTTAAATGCATCACCGGGCAGAAATATTTCGACGCCGACTTCCCCAGCCGGGTCAAAGCGGTCTATATCGATCTGCTGCCGGACTACCCGCGTTTTGAGATCGCCGAAAGCTTCTTCAACTCGGTCTATTGCCGGCTGTTCAAGCATCGCGATCTGACGCCGGACAAGCTGTTCGTCTTCAGTTCGCAGCCGGAACGGCGTTTTCGCGACATTCCGCGTCCGCTGGCGCGCGATTTCACTCCCCATGGCGATCTGCCGGCGATGCTGCGCAGCCTGCTGAGCGATCTGCCGCTGCGGCTGCCGTGGGAGGATTTGACGCGCGATATCCGCTATATCACGCAAGCGCTGCAACGCACCTTCAGCGCACAGCAGCTGGCGGGCGCGACCTTTCAGATCGCCAACGAACTGTTCTATCGCAACAAGGCCGCCTGGCTGGTTGGCAAGCTGCGCCTGGCCGACGGCGTTTACCCGTTCCTGTTGCCGATCCACCACAGCGAATCGGGCGCGCTGTTTATCGACGCCTGCCTGACCGGCAAGGCGGAGGCCAGCATCGTTTTCGGCTTCGCCCGCTCTTATTTTATGGTCTACGCGCCGCTGCCGGCGGCGATGGTGGAGTGGCTGCGCGAGATCCTGCCGGGCAAGACCACCGCCGAGCTGTACATGGCGATCGGCTGCCAGAAGCATGGCAAAACCGAATGCTATCGCGAATACCTGACCTTTATGGCGCAGTCGCAGGAGCAGTTCATCATCGCGCCGGGGGTGAAGGGCATGGTGATGCTGGTGTTCACCCTGCCGTCCTTCGATCGGGTGTTCAAAGTGATCAAAGACGAATTCGCCCCGCAGAAAGAGGTGACGCAGGCGCAGGTGATGGCTTGCTATCAGCTGGTGAAAGAGCACGATCGCGTCGGGCGCATGGCGGATACCCAGGAGTACGAAAATTTCGTCGTCGACAAGGCGCGCCTCAGCCCGGAACTGCTGGAAGAGCTGCGGCGCGAAGTGCTGGGCAAGCTGGAAGATCTCGGCGATCGCATCGTGATCAAACATCTGTATATGGAACGGCGCATGACGCCGCTGAACCTGTATCTGGAGCAGGCCAACGACCAGCAGATGCGCGATGCGATTGAAGAGTACGGCAACGCGATCAAGCAGTTGGCCGCCGCCAATATTTTCCCCGGCGACATGCTGTTCAAGAACTTCGGCGTGACGCGCCACGGGCGTGTGGTGTTCTACGACTACGACGAGATTTGCTACATGACCGAGGTCAACTTCCGCGACATTCCGCCGCCGCGTTATCCGGAGGACGAGCTGGCCAGCGAGCCGTGGTACAGCATCGCGCCCAACGATGTGTTCCCGGAAGAGTTCCGCCACTTCCTGTGCGGCGATCGGCGCATTCGGCAGGTGTTTGAAGAGCTGCACAGCGATCTGTTTACCGCGGAGTATTGGCGCGGGTTGCAGCAGCGCATCCGCGAGGGGCATGTGGAAGACGTGTTCGCTTATCGCAAGAAGCAGCGGTTCAGCCAGCGCAGCGGGGCGGCGCTGCCGGCCGCCACCGCTGCGATGTAAATCAGGCCTGGGCGCCCGCCACGGCGGCGCGTGCCAGTTCAGTGATGCGCGCGTAGTCGCCGCTTTCGAGCGCGTCCGCCGGCACCAGCCAGGAGCCGCCGATGCACAGCACGCTTTTCAGCGCCAGATAGCTGCGGTAATTGTCCGGCGAGATGCCGCCGGTCGGGCAGAAACGCACCTGCGGGAACGGGCCGCCGATCGCCTGCAGCGCTTTTACGCCGCCGTTGGCTTCCGCCGGGAAGAATTTAAACTCGCGTAGGCCGTAATCCATGCCCTGCATCAGTTCGGAAACGGTGCTGATGCCCGGGATCAAGGGAATGGAACCGGCGGTGGCGGCTTTGAGCAGCTCGTCGGTCAGGCCTGGGCTGATGGCGAACTGCGCACCGGCTTCGGTCACTTCCCGCAGCTGCTGCGGATTGATCACCGTACCGGCGCCGATGATCGCTTCCGGCACTTCTTGGGCGATGGCGCGAATGGCGTCCATGGCGCAGGCGGTGCGCAGCGTCACCTCCAGCACCCGCACGCCGCCGGCGACCAGCGCTTTCGCCAACGGCACCGCATGTTCCAGCTTGTTGATCACGATGACCGGCACCACCGGCCCCGCCGTCAGGATCTGCTCGGCGCTTGTTGTCCACTTGTTCATGCTGACGTTCTCCTCTGTGGCCGCCGCCAGGCGGCGATGCGGCCAGGCTATCGATTAAAATTTGATGCAGCAGGCGCCCTGCTCGGCGCCTGACAGCTGGCTGCGCAGCGCGCCGAACAGCTCGCGGCCGCAGCCGATGTGTTCCGCGCTCAGATCGGGTTGGCATGGCGTGCGCCGCGCCAGTTCGTCGGCGTCGACCAGCACCTGCAGCTCGCCGCTGCGGCCGTTGACGCGGATCGGATCGCCGTCGCGCACTTTCGCCAGCAGGCCGCCGGTATAGGCTTCCGGGGTGACGTGAATGGCGGAAGGCACCTTGCCGGAGGCGCCGGACAGGCGGCCGTCGGTCACCAGCGCCACTTTGAAGCCGCGATCCATCAGCACGCCCAGCGGCGGCATCAGCTTGTGCAGCTCCGGCATGCCGTTGGCCTGCGGCCCCTGGAAGCGCACCACCACCACGCAATCGCGATCCAGCTTGCCGGCTTCGAACGCCGGCACGATGTCGTGCTGGCTGTCGAACACCACCGCCGGCGCTTCGATGATCTGGTTATCGGCGGGCACCGCCGAGGTTTTCATCACCGCGCGGCCCAGATTGCCGGCCATCACTTTGGTGCCGCCGTGATGTTCGAACGGCTGGGCCACGCTGGCGATCACGCTGGCGTCGAGCGAGCCGGCCACGCCTTCGCGCCACACCAGTTGGCCGTTATCCAGCCACGGTTCTTGGGTGTAGCGGCGCAGGCCGAAACCGGCCACGGTATGCACGTCTTCGTGCAGCAGGCCGTGTTGCAGCAGCTCGCGCACCACCAGCGGCACGCCGCCGGCGGCCTGGAATTGGTTGATGTCGGCCGGGCCGTTCGGGTAGATGCGGCACAGCAGCGGCACCGCCTCCGACAGCTCCGAGAAATCGTCCCAGGT
Source organism: Serratia sp. X10 (assembly GCF_017811775.1). Taxonomy (NCBI): domain Bacteria; kingdom Pseudomonadati; phylum Pseudomonadota; class Gammaproteobacteria; order Enterobacterales; family Yersiniaceae; genus Serratia; species Serratia sp. X10. Next base: position 8,384 of record NZ_JAEIOH010000012.1, read on the forward strand.
GATGATGATGCCCGCCGCCCGCGCCATCGCCACCAGATGCATGGTCAGGTTGGTGGAGCCGCCGGTGGCCAGCAGCGAGACGATGCCGTTCACCACCACTTTCTCGTCCACCAGGCGGCCGATCGGCAGGTAGTTGCCGGCGGTATCGGTCAGTCGGGTCACCTGGCGCGCGGCGGCGTCGTTCAGCGCGTCGCGCAGCGGCGTGTCCGGATGGACGAAGGAGGCTCCCGGCAGATGCAGACCCATCACTTCCATCACCATCTGGTTGGTGTTGGCGGTGCCGTAGAAGGTGCAGGTACCGATGCCGTGATAAGAGGCCGCCTCGGCCTCCAGCAGCGCCAAACGGTCGGCCTTGCCCTCGGCGTACAGCTGGCGCACGCGCACTTTTTCCTTGTTCGGCAGGCCGCTGCTCATCGGGCCGGCCGGCACGAACAGCGCGGGCAGGTGGCCGAAGGAGAGGGCAGCCATCACCAGCCCCGGCACGATCTTGTCGCAGATGCCGAGGAACAGCGCGCCGTCGAACATATTGTGCGACAGGCCGACGGCGGCCGACATGGCGATCACGTCGCGGCTCATCAGCGACAGTTCCATGCCGTCCTGCCCCTGCGTCACGCCGTCGCACATCGCCGGCACGCCGCCGGCCACCTGGCCCACGGCGCCGACCGCCTTCAGCGCCTGCTTCAGCCGCTCTGGGTAGTGTTCGTAGGGCTGGTGGGCCGACAGCATGTCGTTGTAAGCGGTGATGATGGCGATATCGCTGCGCACCATGTTTTTCAGCGACGCCTTGTCATCGGGCTGACAGGCGGCGAAGCCGTGGGCCAGGTTGCCGCAGGCGAGCTGCGCGCGGTGGACGGTTTGGGAGCGGGCCGCCTCGATACGCGCCAGATAGGCGGCGCGGCTGGCCTGGGAACGGTCGATGATGCGCTGTGTGACACGGGACAAGGTTGGATTAATCATGCCTTCCTCACATTGCTGTTGTTATAGTCGCCGCCTGTGGCGGTGCCCCCGGGGGTGATTTGCAGCCCTGGTGTGCAAGGCCGGGGGCGATGTGGATTTAAAACATCGTGAATGCAATCATGCCGATGACGCCGCCGACGCTGCCCAGAATGGTTTCCATCACCGTCCAGGTTTTCAGCGTTTGCAGTTCGTTGGCGCCGGTGAATTTGCCGAACAGCCAGAAGCCGGCGTCGTTGACGTGGCTCAGCACGATGGAGCCGCCGGCGATGCAGATGGCCAGCGCGGCCAGTTGCCCGCCGCTGAGCCCGAGCTGACTGGTGACCGGCAGCACCAGACCGACGGTGGTCAGGCAGGCGACGGTGGCCGAGCCCTGAATCACCCGCACCATGGCGGACAGCGCGAAGGCGGCCACGGCGATCGGCAGGCCGGCGCCGATCATGGCGTCACCCAGCGCCGGCCCCACGCCGGAATCCACCAGGATCTGCTTGAACACCCCGCCGGCGCCGGTCATCAGCAGGATGATCCCGGCCGGCTGCACCGCAGCGGAGCAGATGGCCAGCGTCTGTTCGTTGCTCATGCCGCGCGGCTTCGCCAGACCGTAAATCACGATCAGGCAGGCCAGCAGGATGGCGGTGAACGGGTGGCCGATAAACTCCAGCCACTGCTGCAGTTGCGAACCGGGGGTGACCAGCCGCGCGCCGATGGTTTTCATGCCGACCAGCACCAGCGGGCATAGCACCAGCGCCAGGCTGAAGCCGAACGACGGCAGATTGCCCTTGGTCAGCGTCGGCTCATTCTCTTCCGGTGGCATCGGCCAGTTGACGAAACGGCTGATAAAGCTGCCGTACAGCGGGCCGGCGATCAGCATGCCGATCACCGCCGCCACCAGGCCGATGGCGATCATCCAGCCGAAATCGGCCTTCATCTGCGACGCCAGCAGCATCGGCACCGGCCCCGGCAGCAGGAAGGAAGCGGCGGCGGCCACGCCGGCGAACAGCGGGATGGCCAGCTTGACGATATTGCCGTCGGTGCGGCGCGCCACGGCGAACACGATGCCGATCAGCAGCACCACCGCCACGTCGAAGAACAGCGGCAGCGCGCAGATCAGCCCGGCGATGCCGAGCGCGTAGTGCGCCTTGCTTTGTCCGAATCGTTTCAGCAATTGCGCCGCAATTTGGTCGAGCGCGCCGACCTCATGCAGGATCTTGCCGAACATCGCCCCGAGCGCCACCACGATCGCCAGGAAGCCCAGCGTGTCGCCCATGCCTTTTTGCATGGTGTCGGCGATGTGTTCCAGCGGCATGCCGGAGAAAATGCCGGCGGCGATGGACACCAGCATCAGCGCGACGAAGGCGTGCATGCGCGCCTTCATCACCAGGAATAACAGCAGTAAAACCGAGCCGACTGCGGTACCGACCAGCGTTACGGTACTCACGCGCACACGTCCTGCGGCAGGAAGCTCTGGATATGGCGGACGGTATCGGCGATCACCGCGTCCAGCGGCTGATTGATGTCGATCGCCATCACGTCGTTCTCGTCGGCGCCCGGTTGCTCCAGCGCGGCGAACTGGGTGACCAGCATCTGCGGCTTGAAGAAGTGCCCGTTGCGCGCCGCCAGGCGGGATTCGATCACCGGGAACTCGCCGTGCAGATAGATGAATGACAGGTTGCCGTTGCCGGCGCGCAGGCGGTCGCGATACTGCTTTTTCAACGCCGAGCAGACGATGATCGACACGTTGTTGGTGCGTTGCATGGCGAAGGCGGCGTCGTTGAGCGCGGCCAGCCACGGCGCGCGATCGTCGTCGTTCAACGCCTCGCCGGCGGCCATCTTCAGGATGTTGCTGCGCGGGTGCAGGAAGTCGCCGTCGAGGAAGCCGGCGGAGAGTTGGCGGGCCGCGGCGGCGGCGACGGCGGACTTGCCGCTGCCGGAAACGCCCATAACGACGTAAATGCGATTTTGATTGTTGGTCATGGCTTGGCTCCAAAACACCGGGTGACGTTACCTTCGTTCAGTTTGATTGTTACCGGTAACATGTTATCGGTAACATTGTCGAAGGAAGTTTGAGCGGTTGCAATGGGCTTTCGCCGTGAGGATCGTTAACTGTGATCGGCTTCAAGCTTTTTTCCTGTGCGCTAAACAGGATGCCGACAGCCTGTTACATGCTGACAACAGAGCATGGCAGGGGAGCAGGGGCGCACTGGGGCGCCCCTCGGATGAGCAGGATTAGCGCACGCCGCCGTAGGCCAGGCTGATCTCTTTCGCCGCGTGGATCACCAGCGCGCCCAGCTCGATCACGCGATCGTCGGTGATGCGCGACACCGGGCCGGAGATGGAAATGGCGGCGAAGGCTTCGCGGTGCTCGTCGAAGATGCAGGCCGCCACGCAGCGCAGGCCGAGCGCGTGCTCTTCGTCGTCAAAGGAGAAGCCCTGTTTGCGGATCTGCGCCAGCCCCTCTTTCAGGTTGTGCGGCGTCAGGGTATGCGGCGTGTAGGTGTGCATGCCTTTCTTGTGCAGCAGTTTGGTCACCTGATCGTCCGGCAGGGTGGCGAGGAACGCTTTGCCGGCGCCGGAGGCGTGCATCGGCAGTTTGCCGCCGATCGGCGCAGACATGCGCATCAGCGCCGTGCACTGCACCTGATCGATGATGATTGCCTGGTACTCGCTGGTATCCAGCACCGCCAGGTTGACCGTTTCACCCGACTCTTCCATCAGGCGGCGCAGCGTCGGATGCACCATCGCCAGCAGGTTGCGGCTTTGCAGGAAGCTGCTGCCGACCACAAAGGCGTGCGAGCCGATGGTCCACAGGCCGAGATCGCCGACCTGGCGCACGAATCCCTGCTGCTGCATGGTGGTGAGCAGGCGGTGAGTGGTGGAGTTCGGCAGGCCGGCCTGCTGGGCCAGATCGGTCAGGGCCACGTTGCCCTGGGCTTCCGAAATGTATTCCAACAGTTTCAGGCCACGGGTCAACGATTGTACCTGACCGGTCGCCGCACTGGCGGCGGGGGCTGCTGCGCGGGGCTTCTTGCCGCGCTTGGCGGGAGCAGGGGTGGCCATGGGTGAGATTCCTTTTTCCGTATGATGGAATTCATTTTCGTTTTTTGCCGATGAATTGCAAGCCGCCGTCAGCTCATCGGAGGTGTTGGCGCACAACCTGAAAAACTCTCAATTGTCGCCTGGCCCTTTGTCCTTACAAGCTGTGCTAGGATGACTCGTTGGTTTTTGCGGCAGTTGAGCAATGGGCTGGATGGCAATGGAAGGGGTTACAGTGACGAATCGAGTAGAACAACTGCGCCGCCAGTTAGCGCAGCGCATTTTGGTGTTGGACGGCGGCATGGGCACCATGATCCAGAGCTACCGTCTGGATGAGCGCGATTTCCGCGGTGAGCGTTTCGCCGACTGGCGCAGCGATCTGAAAGGCAATAACGATCTGCTGGTGCTGACCAAGCCGGAAGTGATCACCGCCATTCATTACGCCTACCTCGAGGCGGGCGCCGATATCCTTGAAACCAATACCTTCAACGCCACCCCCATCGCCATGGCCGACTACCATATGGAGTCGCTGTCCGCCGAGATTAACTATCAGGCCGCCTGCCTGGCGCGCGTCTGCGCCGACGAATGGACGGCGCGCACGCCGGAAAAACCGCGCTACGTCGCCGGGGTGTTGGGGCCGACCAACCGCACCGCGTCCATCTCGCCGAACGTCAACGATCCGGCGTTCCGCAACATCTCGTTCGACGAACTGGTGGCGGCTTACCGCGAATCGACCCGCGCGCTGGTGGAGGGCGGCGTCGATCTGATCATGATCGAAACCATCTTCGACACCCTCAACGCCAAGGCCGCCGCTTTTGCGGTGGAAACCGAATTCGAAGCGCTGGGGGTGGAACTGCCGATCATGATTTCCGGCACCATCACCGACGCCTCCGGCCGCACCCTGTCCGGCCAGACCACCGAAGCGTTTTACAATTCGCTGCGCCACGTCAAGCCGCTGACCTTCGGCCTTAACTGCGCTCTGGGGCCGGATGAGCTGCGTCAGTACGTCGCCGAGCTGGCGCGCATCTCGGAGACCTACGTCACCGCACACCCGAACGCCGGTTTGCCGAACGCCTTCGGCGAGTACGATCTGGATGCGGCCGAGATGGCGCACCAGGTCGGGGAGTGGGCGCAGGCCGGCTTCCTCAATATCATCGGCGGTTGCTGCGGCACCACGCCGGAACATATCGCCGCGATGGCCAAGGCGGTCGAGGGCGTGCCGCCGCGCCGGCTGCCGGAGATCCCGGTCGCCTGCCGCCTGGCCGGTCTGGAACCGCTGACCATCGACGCCAACACCCTGTTCGTCAACGTCGGCGAGCGCACCAACGTCACCGGTTCGGCGCGTTTCAAACGCTTGATCAAAGAAGAGAAATACAACGAGGCGCTCGACGTGGCGCGTCAGCAGGTCGAGAGCGGCGCGCAGATCATCGACATCAACATGGACGAGGGGATGCTCGACGCCGAAGCGGCGATGGTGCGCTTCCTCAACCTGATCGCCGGCGAGCCGGATATCGCCCGGGTGCCGATCATGATCGACTCCTCCAAGTGGTCCGTTATCGAGAAAGGCCTGAAGTGCATTCAGGGCAAGGGTATCGTCAACTCGATCTCGATGAAGGAGGGCGAAGAGGCCTTTATCCACCACGCTCGGCTGGTGCGCCGCTATGGCGCCGCGGTGGTGGTGATGGCGTTCGACGAAGTGGGCCAGGCGGACACCCGCGAGCGCAAGTTTGAGATCTGTCGCCGCGCCTATAAAATTTTGACCGAACGCGTCGGTTTCCCGCCGGAAGACATCATTTTCGACCCGAACATCTTCGCCGTCGCCACCGGCATCGAAGAGCACAACAACTACGCCGTCGACTTTATCGAAGCCTGCGCCGACATCAAAACCCACCTGCCGCACGCGATGATCTCCGGCGGGGTGTCCAACGTGTCGTTCTCGTTCCGCGGCAACGATCCGGTGCGTGAAGCAATCCACGCGGTGTTCCTGTATCACGCCATTCGCAACGGCATGGACATGGGCATCGTCAACGCCGGGCAGCTGGCGATTTACGACGATCTGCCTGGCGAGCTGCGCGAGGCGGTAGAAGACGTGATCCTCAACCGTCGCGAGGATGGCACCGAACGCCTGCTGGAACTGGCGGAAAAGTACCGCGGCAGCAAAGACGGCGAAGCGGCGGTACAGCAGGCGGAATGGCGCGGCTGGCCGGTGGAGAAGCGGCTGGAATATTCGCTGGTGAAGGGCATCACCGAGTTTATCGAGCTGGATACCGAAGAAGCGCGGCAGCAGGCCGAACGCCCGATCGAAGTGATCGAGGGGCCGCTGATGGCGGGGATGAACGTGGTCGGCGATCTGTTCGGCGAGGGCAAGATGTTCCTGCCGCAGGTGGTGAAATCCGCCCGCGTGATGAAGCAGGCGGTGGCCTACCTGGAACCGTACATCGAGGCCAGCAAGCAGCAGGGCACCTCCGCGGGGAAAATCCTGTTGGCGACGGTGAAGGGCGACGTGCACGACATCGGCAAGAACATCGTCGGCGTGGTGCTGCAGTGCAACAACTATGAAATCGTCGATCTTGGCGTGATGGTGCCGACGGAGAAAATCCTGCGCACCGCGCGCGAGGAGAATGTCGACATCATCGGCCTGTCGGGGCTGATCACGCCGTCGCTCGACGAGATGGTCAACGTGGCCAAAGAGATGGAGCGCCAGGGCTTTACGCTGCCGCTGCTGATCGGCGGCGCCACCACCTCCAAGGCGCACACCGCGGTGAAAATCGAGCAGAACTACAGCGGCCCGACCACCTACGTGCAAAACGCTTCGCGCACCGTGGGCGTGGTGTCGGCGCTGCTGTCCGCCTCCCTGCGCGACGAGTTTGTGGCGCGCACCCGCAAAGAGTATGAAACGGTGCGCATTCAGCACGCGCGCAAAAAGCCGCGTACGCCGCCGGTCGATCTGCACAAGGCGCGCGCCAACGCTATGGCGCTGGATTGGGCCGATTATCAGCCGCCGGCGCCACGGCAATTGGGCGTGTTCCCGGTGGTGGCCGGCATCGAGACGCTGCGCCACTATATCGACTGGACGCCGTTCTTCATGACCTGGTCGCTGGCGGGCAAATACCCGCGCATCCTCGAGGATGAGGTGGTGGGGGAAGAGGCCAAGCGCCTGTTCCATGACGCCAATCAGATGCTGGATCGGTTGGCCGCCGAGCGCAGCCTCAACCCGCGCGGCGTTTACGGCCTGTTCCCGGCCAACCGCGTCGGCGACGACGTGGAGGTATACCGCGACGAACGGCGTGACGAGGTGCTGGCGGTGAGCCGCCACCTGCGGCAACAGACGGAAAAAACCGACTTCCCGAACTACTGCCTGGCGGACTTTGTGGCGCCGAAAAGCAGCGGCAAAGCCGACTACTTCGGCGCCTTCGCGGTGACCGGCGGGCTGGAGGAAGACGCGCTGGCGGCGGCGTACGACGCGCAGCACGACGATTACAACAAAATCATGGTCAAGGCGCTGGCGGATCGTTTGGCGGAGGCTTTTGCCGAATACCTGCACGAACAGGTGCGCAAGCTGCACTGGGGCTATGCCGCCGACGAGAGCCTGAGCAACGAGGAGCTGATCCGGGAAAACTATCAGGGCATCCGGCCGGCGCCGGGCTACCCGGCCTGCCCGGAGCACACCGAAAAAGCGACCATCTGGCAGCTGTTGGACGTCAACCGCCACACCGGCATGGAACTGACGGAGTCCTTCGCCATGTGGCCGGGGGCGGCGGTGTCCGGCTGGTACTTCAGCCACCCCGAGAGCAAGTACTTCGCGGTAGCGCAGATCCAGCGCGATCAGGTGGAAGACTACGCGGCGCGTAAAGGGATGAGCGTGAGCGAGGTCGAGCGCTGGCTGGCGCCAAACCTCGGCTACGACGCCGACTGACTTTCCTCTTTAAGGGCGCAGCGATGCGCCCTTGTCATTTACAGCGCTTCCACATCGATGTGCAGCGCGTCGTACCGCCAATACTCCAGGTCACAATCGATCACCCTGTCGTGCTGATCGCGATTCACCCGCGTAATGAACAGCGCCGGGCTGCCGTAGGTCACCTTCAGCATGGCGGCGGCCTGCTGCGGCAGCAGGGTGGGCAGCATGTCGAAACGCACCCGGCCGTAGTGAATGCCGTAGCGCGCGGCGTACAGCGCGGTCAGCGACTGGGTCAGATCTTCGTCCAGAATGCCGGGGAAATAGGCCGGATTGAGGTAGTGCTCGCAGTACAGCACCGCGCGCCCGTCGATGTAGCGCAGCCGGCGAATGCGATAGGCCTGCGCGCCAGGAGGCAGCGCCAGGCGGCCGGCCAGCGGCGCGTCGAGCGTGACGACCGCACTGTCGATCGCTTCGGTATGCGCGGCGCGCCCCTGCTGCTGCGCCATGGCGTGAAAATGGCTGCGCTGCAGCGGGTTGTAGATCAAACGTGGCGGCGAGATGAACCAGCCGCGCCGCACCTGGCGGTAGATGACGCCCTGCGCCTCCAACTGGCCGAGCGCCTCCTGCAAGGTAATGCGGGTGGTGGCGAATTGCTCGCTCAGGGCGCGTTCGGAGGGCAGCTTGCCGCCCGCGGCGAACTCGCCGGCGGTGATGCGGGCGCTTAGCGTTTGGCAGATGGTGGCGACGGTCGTCGGTGCTTCACTCATACAGCGGGTGTCCCGTTTCAGTGCGTTTGGCCTTCCTTAAGGTAGACCAGCGTCGCGTTTTCGCCGTTGCAATGGGTGATAAAACTGTCGCTTTTTTAAGCTGACATATAATTATCACATTCGTCCGTTAGATTGGTTTGGTCCTTGCTGGACTAGTCCAGCCATCCCCACACTACCACCTGGAGCATCAGTTATGAAACGTTTGTGCGCTTCTGTGTTAACCAGTGCCATCGTGTTATCCAGCCAGATGAGCTGGGCCGCGGATACCGATCTGGCGGCGCTGGAGCAGGCCGCGAAGAAAGAAGGCGAAGTCAACAGCGTCGGCATGCCGGACAGCTGGGCCAACTGGAAAGGCACCTGGCAAGATCTGTTGAGCAAGTACGGCCTGAAACATGTCGATACCGACATGAGCTCCGCGCAGGAGATCGCCAAATTCGATGCGGAAAAGAACAACGCCACGGCGGACATCGGTGACGTCGGCGCGGCCTTCGGCCCGGTGGCGGTGCAGAAGGGCGTAACGCAGCCGTACAAACCGTCTACCTGGGATCAGGTGCCGGAGTGGGCGAAAGACAAAGACGGCCACTGGGCGCTGGCTTACACCGGCACCATCGCCTTCATCATCAACAAGCAGCAGGTGAAAGACATCCCGCACAGCTGGGCCGATCTGCTCAAGGGCAGCTATCAGGTCACCATCGGCGACGTCGGTACCGCGTCGCAGGCGGCCAGCGGCGTGCTGGCGGCCACCTACGCCATGGGCGGCAACGAGAAAAACCTCAAGCCGGGCCTGGAATTCTTCGGCAAGCTGGCCAAGGCCGGCCGCCTGAGCCTGAGTAACCCGGTGATCGCATCGCTGGAGAAAGGGGAAGTGCAGGTTGGCGTGGTGTGGGACTTCAACGGCCTGAACTACCGCGATCAGATCGACAAAACCCGCTTTGAAGTGCTGATCCCGTCGGACGGCTCGATCACCTCCGGCTACACCACCATCATCAATAAATACGCCAAGCACCCGAACGCCGCCAAGCTGGCGCGCGAATACATCTTCTCCGACGCCGGCCAGATCAACCTGGCGCGCGGCTATGCCCGCCCGATCCGCGCCGAACATCTGACGCTGCCGGACGACGTCAAGGCCAAGCTGCTGCCGGCCGAGCAATACAAGAATGCGCACCCGATCGCCGATCCGGCGGCCTGGGAACAGAGCGCCAAAGCGCTGCCGCGTTTGTGGCAGGAAAACGTCATTATGTTTATGCAGCAGTGAGTTAACGCACCATGAAAACGATCCTCGTGCTGCTGGACGGCCTCAACTACCGGGTGGCGCACGACGCCATGGGGTATCTGCAGGCCGAATGCGCGGCGGGACGCGGGCGGTTGTACCTGTTGGAGAGCGAGTTGCCCTCGCTCTCCCGGCCGCTGTATGAATGCATCCTCACCGGCGTCACGCCGGTGGAGAGCGGCGTGGTACACAACCACGTCTCGCGCCTTTCCCATCAACAAAGCGTGTTTCATTACGCGCGCGCCGCCGGGCTGACCACCGCCGCCGCCGCGTATCATTGGTTCAGCGAATTGTATAACCGCACGCCGTTCGACGCCGCGCGCGACCGCCACACCGACGCTCCCGAACTGCCGATTCAGCACGGCCATTTCTATTACGATGACGGCTATCCCGACAGCCATCTGTTCGACGACGCCGAAAGCCTGCGCCAGCGTCATCAGCCGGATTTCCTGCTGATCCACCCGATGAACATCGACGACGCCGGGCACCGCTTCGGCCTCTCTTCGCCGCAGTACCGCAACGCGGCGCGGCGCGCCGACGGCTCGCTGTCGCGCTACCTGCCCGAGTGGCTGACGGCCGGTTATCAGGTGCTGGTCACCGCCGACCACGGCATGAACGACGATCGCAGCCACGGCGGGGTGTTGCCGGAAGAGCGCCAGGTGCCGCTGTTCGTGTTCGGCGCGGGTTTCAGCCTGGACGACGCCGATCCGCAGCAAACCGAGCTGTGCGGCACGATCTGCGATCTGCTGCAGGCGCCGCACGACAAGCCGCGCTGCCGGGCGCTGCTGGCGCAGGATGCGCGATGAACAGCAAAACCAAATGGATCGCCGCGCTGTGCCTGCTGCCGTTTATCGTGCTGTTCGGCGCGTTTCAGATCGCCCCGCTGGTGTGGATCGCGGTTCACAGCTTTTTCAGCGAGAGCGGCGGCTGGGGATGGGGCAACTATGTCGATATCCTCACGTCGCCGTTCTACCTGCAGGCCTTTCAGTTCTCGCTGGAGATCTCGCTGTGGTCGAGCGTCTACGGCTTGCTGATTGCATTAGTGGGCAGTTACTCACTTCGCCAGCTCGGCCAGACCCGCTTTCATGACTTCGTGATGTCGTTCACCAACATGACCAGCAACTTCGCCGGGGTGCCGCTGGCGTTCGCCTTCGTCATTCTGCTGGGGTTGAACGGCTGCCTGACGCTGCTGCTGCGCAAATACGGTTTGATGGAGAGCTTCAACCTCTATTCGAAGAGCGGCCTGATCGTGCTGTATACCTACTTCCAGATCCCGTTGGGCGTGCTGTTGCTCTATCCGGCGTTCGATGCTCTGCGCGCCGATTGGCGCGAGTCGGCGGCGCTGCTCGGCGCCGGCCCCTGGCGCTACTGGCGGCATATCGGCCTGCCGGTGTTGGCGCCGGCGCTGATGGGCACCTTCGTCATCCTGCTGGCCAACGCGCTGGGCGCCTACGCCACGGTGTACGCGCTGACCACCGGCAACTTCAACGTGATCCCGATCCGCATCTCGGCGTTGGTGGCGGGGGACATCTCCCTCGATCCGAACCTGGCCAGCGCGCTGGCGATGCTGCTGGTGGCGATGATGGCGTTTATCACGGTGATCCACCAATGGATGCTGCGCAGGAGCTACCTCAATGCGCGCTCATAATCGGATGGAGAATGCTCATGTCGCGTGTTGAACGCCTGTACCACCGCACGGTGACCGGCCTGCTGCTGTTGATTCTGCTGCTGCCGCTGGCGGCGACGCTGGTTTACGCGCTGGCCACCCAGTGGGGCGCCACCATTTTGCCGGACGGTTTTACCCTGAAGTGGCTGACGGCGCTGTGGAGCGATTCGCGCTTTTTGCTGGCGCTGTGGCACTCGCTGCTGATCTGCTTTGGCACGTTGCTGCTGTCGGTGGTGGTGATCCTGCCGGCGATGTTTGTAATCGCTTACTACTTCCCTAGGCTTGACGCGGTGATGAACGTGCTGATCCTGCTGCCGTTCGCCGTGCCGCCGGTGGTGTCGGCGGTGGGGCTGATGCAGCTGTTCGCCGCCGATCCGCTGCCGCTGCTCGGCACCCCCTGGATTTTGGTGGGCTGCTATTTCACCATCGCGCTGCCGTTTATCTACCGCGCCATCAGCAACAACATGCAGGCGATCAACCTGCGCGATCTGATGGACGCCGCGCACCTGCTCGGCGCCAGCACTTGGCAGGCGGCGCTTTGGGTGGTGCTGCCGAACCTGCGCAAGGGCGGAACGATCGCCGTGTTGCTGTCGTTTTCGTTCCTGATCGGCGAGTTCGTGTTCGCCAACCTGCTGGTGGGCAGCCAGTATGAAACGCTGCAGGTCTATCTGTTCAATATGCGCAACGGCAGCGGGCACTTTACCAGCGCGCTGGTCATCTCCTATTTCGCCGTGGTGCTGCTCGTCACCTGGCTGGCGAACCTGCTGAATAAAAACAAGGGCTAACCCGATGGCTTATCTCAACGTCACCCGCCTGAACAAACACTATGGCCAGACCCAGGTGTTTCAGGATATCGATTTCACCGCCGAAGAGGGGGAGTTCGTCACCCTGCTGGGGCCAAGCGGCTGCGGCAAATCGACGCTGCTGCGCTGTCTGGCCGGTCTGACCCCGGTCGACAGCGGGCAAATTTTGCTGCAGGGCCAGGATCTGGTGCCGCTGGCGCCGCAAAAGCGCGGCATCGGCATGGTGTTCCAAAGTTATGCGCTGTTTCCCAATATGACGGTGGAAGGCAACGTGGCCTTTGGACTGAAAATGCAGAAGCTGGCGGCCGGACAGATCGGCCAGCGGGTGCAGGAGGCGCTGGCGCTGGTGGAGTTGAGCGATCTGGCGAAGCGCTATCCGCATCAGCTGTCGGGCGGGCAGTGCCAGCGCGTGGCGTTGGCGCGATCGCTGGTCACTCGCCCGCGTCTGCTGCTGCTCGACGAACCGCTGTCGGCGCTGGATGCGCGTATTCGCAAACACCTGCGCGAGCAGATCCGGCGCATTCAGCGCGAGCTGAACCTGACGGCGATCTTCGTCACCCACGATCAGGAAGAGGCGCTGACCCTGTCGGATCGCATCGTGCTGATGAACAAGGGGCAGATCGTGCAGAGCGGCGATGCGGAAACCCTGTATACCCAGCCGGCGGATGCCTTCGCCGCCGGGTTTATCGGCAACTACAACCTGCTGAGCGCCGAACAGGCCGGCCGCTTGACCGGGCGCAGCTATGTCGGCAAGGTGGCGATCCGCCCCGAATCGATCGGCCTGTTGCCGGCCGGACAGGGGATCGGCGGGGTGATCCTGGGTCACAGTTTGCTCGGGAATGTGGTACGGTATCGGATTCAGGTTTGCGAGGTAGAATTGCTGGTTGACGTGCTCAACCGTTCGGTGGCCGACCTGCGGCCCGACGGCGCGGAAATTGGGCTACACTTGGAACCTGTTGTATTGCGGGAAGTTGCATGACTTCGCAGCGCGGCGCCGGGGCCTTCCCGCCGCCGCATTAACCCTTCTCTTCTGCGGTCTGCCGCCCGCCCGCTGTCCTGCCAGACCCACGCCCGGCAGGCGGGACCGCGCGCTGTATCCGTCATCCTTTGGCTCGCCTCTGTGCGTCGCGTGACAAACATCGGGTATCAGCCTCCTTTGGCCGGGCGTTAATGGAGCGTATCTTCCGTGCTGACCCTTCTTCACCTGCTTTCGTCCGTGGCGCTGTTGGTGTGGGGCACCCACATCGTGCGCACCGGGATCATGCGGGTTTACGGCGCCAATCTGCGGCGCGTGTTGAGCGACAGCGTTGAGAAAAAACCGCTGGCGTTCGTTTCCGGCATCGGCGTGACCGCGCTGGTGCAAAGCAGCAACGCCACCGCGCTGCTGGTGACCTCTTTCGTCGCTCAGGGGCTGGTGGGGCTGGCGCCTGCGCTGGTGATCATGCTGGGCGCCGACGTCGGCACCGCGCTGATGGCGCGCGTGCTGACCTTCGATCTTTCCTGGCTGTCGCCGCTGCTGATCCTGGTCGGCGTCTTCCTGTTCCTCAGCCGCAAACAGATGCGGATCGGCCAGATCGGGCGCGTCCTGATCGGCCTTGGGCTGATCGTGCTGGCGCTGGAGCTGATCGTCGCCGCCGCCACGCCGATCACCCAGGCGGCCGGGGTGAAAGTGCTGTTCTCGTCGCTGACCGGCGACGTGATGCTGGATGCCCTGACCGGCGCGCTGTTCGCCATCGTCAGCTATTCCAGCCTGGCGGCGGTGCTGCTGACCGCCACCCTGACCGCATCCGGCGTGATTTCGCTGAAGGTGGCGCTCTGTCTGGTGATCGGCGCCAACCTCGGCAGCGGTCTGCTGGCGATGATCAACGCCAGCGGCCAGAACGCCGCGGGGCGGCGCGTGGCGCTCGGCAGCCTGCTGTTCAAGCTGGTGGGCTGCATACTGGTGCTGCCGTTCGTCTCCTATCTGGCGGATTTGATGGCTCAACTGCCGGGCGGCAGCGAAGAGCTGGTGATCTATTTCCACGTGTTCTACAACCTGATCCGCTGCCTGGTGATGATCCCGCTGGCCGGGCCGATGGCGACGCTGTGCGAACGGCTGATCGTCGACGAAGCGGCCGACGATCCGCGCATGCGGCCGCGCCATCTGGACGCCAGCGCGCTGGACACGCCGACGCTGGCGTTGGCCAACGCGGCGCGCGAAACGCTGCGCATGGGCGACGTGGTGGAACACATGATGATCCTGCAACGTGAGGTGCTGCACGGTAAGCAGGGGGTCGATAAAGAGGTGCGGCGCCTCGACGATGACGTCGACGTGCTGTACACCGCCATCAAGCTGTATCTGGCGCAGATCCAGAAGGAAGACTTGGGCGAGGAAGACTCGCGCCGCTGGGCGGAGATCATCGAAATGGCGCTCAACCTGGAACAGGCGGGCGACATCATCGAGCGCATGGCCGGCGATGTGGGCGCCAAGTCGCACGCCGCGCGCCGCGCCTTCTCGGCGGAAGGGTTGGCGGAGCTGGACGGGCTGCACGAACGGCTGATCGGCAATCTGCGCTTGGGGCTGTCGGTGTTCCTGTCCGGCGACGTCACCAGCGCCAAGCGCCTGCGCCGTTCCAAGCACCGTTTCCGCATTCTGGATCGTCGCTACGCGCACGCGCACGTCGATCGTTTGCACCAGCAAAACGTGCAGAGCATCGAGACCAGTTCGTTGCATTTGGGATTGTTGGGGGACATGAAGCGCCTGAACTCGCTGTTCTGCGCTGTGGCCTACAACGTATTGGATCAGGATGCGAAAGACGACGATCGCGACTGGGAAGACACCCCGAGCACGCTGTAAAAAAAACGCCCCCGGTTTTAACCGGGGGCGTTGCGTTGGGGCGCGTTATTTGCCGCTGAACACCCCGGCTTTGGCGTCCGCTTGCTGAGTTGAAGCATGGCCGCTGGCGAACGGCACGTTGCCGTCGACGCTTTGCTTCGCCGCGCCGCCTAACAGCCCGCCGATCGTGGCGGCCGCATCGACGCGGCCGCCGCCCTGATAGCGCTGGCCGCTGACGTCCTGCTGGCTGACCTTGCCGCCGCCCAGTTCCACCTTGCCCTGCTGGCTGCGGATCTCGCCGCCGGTCAGTTGGGTTTGGCCGCCGACCTGCAGCGCCACGCCGTGCTTGCCGGTAATCGCCGACTGCTCGCCAACCGCGTTGTTGTTCACCACGTCGGCATTGACCTTGAGGTGCCCCTGGCGACCGGCCGGACCGGTGATGCTGTCTTTCACCGCGCCGCCGACGGTGCGTGCGCCGCGATCCCACAGTGGGCCTTGCGGTTTTTCGCCGGCCGGCGTTGCCGGCAGCGTGACTTTGCCGTCGGCCTTGCTGAAGCTGACCGCGCCGGTGGTGTCCTGCTGCGGATCGAGGCGACGCGCCACGCTGTTGTATTTGTCGGTGGTGGCGTCGGCCACTTTGTTTACCCCGGCCTCCAGTTTCTCTTTCACCTTACCGGCGTAGCGCGGCGTGCCCACCTTCGACAGCTTGGAGGTGACGCTGCTGCCCAGATCGTTGCTGTGGCTCAGGCCGGCATCCACATCCACCTTCACGCCTGTCTCAACGTCTTTGCGGCTTTCAATGCGCAGATCGCCGCCCACCTTGCCCTGGACGCTGTCGGCATCGACGCGCGCGCCGGCGAGACGGGTGTCCTTGCCGCTGTTGATCGCCACGTCGCCTGCGGTGATGCCGGCGTTGGCGTGGGTGGTTTTATCCTGCTGTTCCACGCCGACCTTCAGACCGGCCCCCAGCGTATGGGTGTCTTTGCCGGTGTTCGGATCGATCTTGCCGCCGGCGTCCTTGTTGAATGTTTGGCCGCCTCTGGCGTTGGCTTTGATGCCCAGATTCCAGTTGTCTTTATGCTGCTCGTTTTTGGCGGACTCTAGCAGGATGCCGCCGTTTTTCGCCTCGATCGCGGCGCTGCCGCCGCTGACTTTGGCCCCCTGCAGATGCAGCGCGTCATCGCCTTTGCCGTTGGCGGACAGGGTGACCTTGCCGTCTGAGGCGATAGTGGCGCCCTGGCGCTCGGTCGCGGACTCATTGACCTTGGCGATGTCAAAGGCGCCGCCGGCGGAGAGGCTGCCGCCGGTTTTTTCCTTGCTGTCGCTGCTGCCGGCGCCCAGATCGATATTGCCGGACAGCTTGCTTTCCTTACGCGTTTGGGTCGATTCCGCCGCCTGCAGCGCGACCTTGTTGCCCGCGTTCAGGCTGACGTCGCCCTGGCTCTTGACGTTGGTGCCCTGCAGAGTCAGATCGCGGCCCGCCTTCAGCTCCACGCCCTGGCCGCTGACGTTGCCGACCTGCGCCGTGCTGCTGCTGCTTTCACCGTTGTTGGTGCCGCCGCCGAAACCGGCGCCGAAGTTTTTGCTGTCGGCGGTGAAACCGCCTTTGGCGGACGCTTTGACATTAAAGCCGCTGTGGTTCTCGCTCTGTTTGTCGCTGGCCTGATCGAAGCGGATATCGCCACCGGCATTGACGGCGGTTTTACCGCTGCCGCCGTTCAGCGCGGTACCTTGATAGACCGCGTCTTTTTTCACGTTGACGTTGATGCCGTTGGCCGCGTCGATCGAGCCGGTCACCGCCTGGCTGGCGCTGCTGTTGCTGCGCTGGGTGCCGCCTTCGCCCTTGGCGTCCACGGTCAGATCGCTGCCGGTGGTGGTGTAGACGCGCACGCCGGCGCTGCCGCGGGTGTCGCGGCTCTGCTCGTCCTGACGGTTTGCTGCGGCTTCGCTGCGGTGGCTATCCGCCGTCAGGTTGACCGCGCCTTTGCTCGCCTGGTACTGCGTGCCCTGATCGCGCACTTCGCCTTTGGCATTGATGTCGATGCTGCCGGCTTTCACCGAGCTGACCACTGCCTGCGAGCTGCTGCTGTGTTTTTCGCTGCTGCCGCCCTGTGCGCCGATATCCAGGCCGACGTTAGGCGCGCCGATGCCGCCGATATCATTGATGACGCCGGTGGCGTCCAGCTTGGTCGCTTTGCCGACCGCACGCTCGACCGGACGCGTGACGGCGCTGTAATCGACGTTGGCGCCGATGTTCACGCCGACGTCGGTCTTGTGGGTGGTGCTGCTGTTGCTGTTGGTGGCCGCCAGGTGATCGACGCCGGTGGCGTTCTCTCGATAGGCGCCGCCGACGCTGTGCTGCGCGCCTTGCTGGGTCAGCTTGTCGCGGGCGTTGACAGTCAGGTTGCCTTTGACGTCGCTGCCGGAGGTGACGGCCTTGCTGCTTTGCGTCTGGGTTTTGCTGTTCTCGTAGCCAGCCTCAACGCCGCTGCCGAGTTTGTCGATGCCGCCGGTGTAATAGAAACCGCCGCCGATCTTGGTTTGCTCGGTGTTTGAGGTCGTTTTGTCGTCGGCCGCCAGGAACGAAACCTTGTTGCCGCTGACGCTGGCGTCGCCTTTGTCGGCCACCAATTGAGAACCGCTGAAGGTCACGTCCTTCTCCGCCTTGAGCTTCACGCTGCCGCCGCTGAGGCCTGAGGCGCTGTTCTCGGTGCGGGTGGTTTTCTCGCTGTCGCTGGTGTGCTCGATGCGCAAACCGGCGCGGTATTGCTTGTCGCCGGCTTCTTTGGCGTAGCCGTTAACGGTGAGCGCGGTCTTCTGCTCGTCGATGTTCTGCTGCTGCTCGGCGGCCTTGACGTTGATGTTGCCAGCCTTCGACTCGACGCTCAGCTCACCGCCGCTGGCGACCTGGCTGCCGATCACGTCAGCATCCTTGCGGCTGACCAGCGTCAGGTTGGTGTCGGACTTCAGCTCGCTGGCGGTGCTGCTCTGGTAGCTGTTGTCGGCCTTGTGCGAGCTGCTGGTGATGTTGAACACGGTGCCGGTGCGCGCGTCGATTTTGTCCACGGTGGTGCTCAGCGCGTTGTCGATGCGCAGGCCGCCGTGGGTGGCGGTGACTTCGCCGCCTTTCTGGCCGCGCGCCTTGCTGCCGGTAATAGTGACGCCCTGCTGGCCGTTCAGGCGCAGGGTGCCGCCGCTGGTCAATTCGGAAGCGTGGCTGACTTCGCGGCGATTACTGTTGTTTTTGTTGTCGCCGCCGCCGATGCCGCCCCAGGAGGTTTTGTCATCGCGCACCGCTTTGGCGTTGGCGGTTTTCTGCACCCCGATCTGGATCTGGTTGTCTGCGTCGATCGTCAGATCGCGCTGGGCGTGGACCTTCGCGCCCTGAGTCGAGACATTGCGACCGCCTTTCAACGTCAGTTCGCCCTGGCTGCGCAGTTCGCTGGCCTTCAGGCTCTCGCTTTCGTCGCTGCTGCTCCATCTGCCGGTGCGCAGGCTGGAGGTGTGGTTGCGCTGGTAGCCGCGCTCGCTGGATTTATCCTTCTCCACCAGCCCGGCAAGGTGTACGTCGCGCGCCGCTTTGACGCTCAGCGCGCGGTCGGCGCTGACGTTGGCGCCCAGCAGCGTCACGTCTTCCTGGGTGCTGATGAGTTTGGCGCTACCGCTGGCGGCGACGGTGCTACCTGCCTGCTGCAGCTGTTCGCGCTCGCGGGTGACGTCGTATTGCCAGGAGTAGAACCAGCGATCGTCGGTATGGCCTTGCGTCTGCTTCAACTGCTGGCCGTCGAGCGTGAGTTTGCCGCCCTGCAGCGTGACGTCTTCGCCGCGGATATCGGTGGCGGTGAGATGCGCGTGGTTATCCGCCACCAGGCTGATGTTTTTGCCTTTCAGCTCGGTGCGGGTCAGCTTCTGGCTGCTGCTGCGATCGTTGACGTAGATGCCGCCACGGTAATTTTGATAGTTATCGCCGCCGTTTTTGTTGCTGCTGGCGTCGTCGACGCGGCTTTCGCTGCGGATATCATAGGCTTTCACCTTGAGCTCGTCGCCGGCGGTCAGCTTGCCGGCCAGCTTCACGCCGCTGCCCTGCGCGGTGTTGATGATGTTGATGCGCCCGGCCTGCATGCTGCCGAGGTAGTAGCTGTCCAGCGCGGTCGGCATCTGTTGGCTGGCCTGCACCGTGCCGTCGCGCGCCACGCGGTTAAGGCCGCTGATGGCGTTGATCGTCGCCGAGGTCACTTTACCATTCGAATGTTTGAAATCTTGCACGATCACTTCGCCGCGGCTGTCGATCTTCGGCGCGATCAGATCCAGTACGCCGCCGGCGTTCAGGGTGCCATTGAGGCTCAGGGTGTTGCGGTTACCGAAGGTGCTGTAACCCTGCAGCACGCCGTTTTCCACCAGCGGGTTGCCGACCACCAGTGAGGAATGGCTGGTATTGATGAACCCGCAGCCCTGACAGCTGATGCCGTTCGGGTTGGCCAGCACGTAGTCGGCAGCCATGCCGAAGATCTCTTGCTGGCCATGCAGTAGCGACGGATTGCGGCCGATCACTTCATTGAGGATCACGCTGGCTTCGCGTCCGCCCAGATTGGGGTTGGCGCCCAGTTGGCCGGCCAACTGCGACAGCCCCGCCTCGCGGGAGTTGTTCAGCACCGCGCCGGGCTGGTTGACGTTGAAGTCCTGATATTGGTTGTGCGACAGCCCGTTGCCGTTCGGCGCGACGATATCGACCACCTGCGCGCCGGTGGCTGCGGTGGAGACGCCGGGGCCGTTGGCGCCGTTGGCCGCGACGATCTCTGCGGCGTAGGCGCCGGCGGAAGCGGCGAGAATTATCGCCAGCGCGGCGGCCAGTTTGCCTGCCGCCGAAAGTCTGAAGTTATTATTTTTCATCCATGTCTCTCCGTATATTGCCGTGGGATCCTGCAAAACTGCTGATTAAAAGGTGTAAGAAAAGCGCGCCAGCACCTGAACGGGATCTTCAGGCGTGGCGTGGTTCGACAAAATCCAGCCGCGGCTGACCTCCAGATCGACCAGCGCCTGCCGGTAGCGTAACGTGGCACCGCTGCTCACCCCGGCGCTGCTGCGCCAGCCCGAGTTGTCCTGACGCGGCAGAATGCGGCCAACGTCGGCGCCAAGGCGCGGCGTCAGCGTGGCGGCGCCTAAATTGAAGCTGCGCGACAGCGTGTTCTGCAGATACCAGCCGTTGTCGCCGGACTGGGTGCTGCGGCTGAAGCCGCGCACGGCGCTGCGATCGGTAAGGCTAAGCCACTCCACGCCGGGCAGCGGGTCGCGGCTGTATTGGCCGTAGAACAGGTTGTTGAGCTGATAGGTGGCATCACCCAGCTTGAGGCGCTGGCTCAGGTTGGCGAACAGCTTGCCCTTGGTGAACTGGCTGTCGAGGTGCACCGAACTCGGGTGGCGATCGGCGCCCAGCCAGGGCAGGCCCTGCTCGACGCTGAGGTTGGCGCTGAACACGCCATGGGGCAGAATTTGCAGATGGCTGGCGCTCAGCTCGGCCAGGGTCAGCGTTGGGCTGCTGACCTCAAGACGCACGCTTTCGAAGTAGTTGTCGATGCGCTTGTAGGTCAACTGGCCGCTCAGGCTGTCTATCTGATCGTGGTCGCGATAAAACACGTAGTCGCTGCGCAGCCCGTACTGTTGGGTCTGACCGTGCAGTTTGACCACGTTGTGCGGCAGCTGCTGGTGGTTCTCATAGGACGAGAAGCTGGCGAACCCGCTGAAGGTGAACGCGCCGTACGGCAGCGAATAGAGCAGGGTGTAGGCGCGATTGTAGCGGTGAGCCGGGTTTTCCAGCGTGCTGTTGGCGTTCAGGCTGACGAAGTCCGACAGGCCGAACGGGCTGTCCAGCGTGGCGGTGGCGCGCGCCAGCCACTGGCCGGTGCTTTTCTGGCCGTAATTATCCGTGCCGGCGGTAATCAGCCAGGGCTTGGCGTGCTGATTGCGCAAACGAATGACCGAACCGCCAACCTGGCGGCCGGGTAATATATCCAGCTTGGTGGTATTCGATTGCAAACGGTTGGCCTGATCCAATCCTTGATCGAGTTCGGTTAATTTCAGCGGCTTGCCTTCCAGCCCAGGAAATAATAATCGGCTGTTGACCCAGCGATCGCCGCCTTCTATTTTCTCGATAAATCCTTCGGTCACGCTTAGCCCCAATTCCCCCTGCGAATTAGGGCGAACAATTTGCACGCGTGCGGTGATATAGCCTTTTTGCACATAAAGGCGCGTTAATTCGCGGGTCAGGCGATTGATATCGTTGCTGCTGATGCAGTTTTCCGGCAGCGCGCTCAGGGCCGACAAATCGGCCGGCGAGAGCAGAGTAATGCCTTGCAGGTAAACGCCGGCGATCGGCAGGCACTGCGCGGATTGCGGCAGGGCGGGCGCGGCCGGTTCCGGTTCCGCCAGCAGGCGCTGTTGCTTCAGTTGCTGATAGCGGCGCTGTTCAATCAGCTGGTTGACTTCACGCGTGCTGTCTTGCAGCGCGCGGCGTGATTCCCCCATCGACATATCCCGCATCATGTGGGAATCCGGCAGGGTTTCAGCGGAAAGGGCCGTGCTGACCAGCAGCATCAAGGCGGTGATTTTTTTTATCATTGTAATCCATTATGAGAGGCTGCCGGGGCAGCCAGCCCAATCCATGAGGTTAACCACGGGCGACCGACGGCCGGCCCGAAATAATGAGCGACATGCACATTGCGAGGTATCTCGATTTGCCGCAGCAAATAAGACGGTGGGTATAGATCTAAATAATAATTAGGCTGCTTCTATTTTGGCGGGCAACCCTGGTGACTTAATTAATTAAAAAAAGTGGAGCATCTCTCCCCCTTGCCAACATTATCGGCATGGATAGGAAGAATCTGAATTTTTATTTTTCACGGATGATAGAGGATGGGGGGGATTATGACAATCCGACCAGTGGGAAATACGAAATTTCGCAGAGAAGAACGGGGACGCAAATGTTTGCGTCCCCGCAGGCGGCTTATTTTTTCTTGATGGGGCGTCCGGACCAATAACCCGCCAGCAGCGAGCCGGAGAGATTGTGCCAGACCGAGAACAGCGCGCCCGGCAGCGCGGCCAGCGGCGAGAAGTAGATTTTGCCCAGCGTGGCCGCCAGCCCGGAGTTCTGCATGCCGACTTCAATCGCCAGCGTGCGGCAGGTGGATTCGTCGAAGCCGAACAGCTTGCCGCCCCAGTAGCCGCTCAACAGACCGATGCCGTTGTGCAGGATCACCGCGACGATCACCACCAGGCCGACCGAGGCGATGTGGCTTTGGCTACCCGCCACCACCGCGCTGATGATCGCCAGGATGCACACCATCGACAGCGCCGGCAGCAGCGGCTCAATGCGCTTCACCGTTTTGGTCAGGGTATGGTGGACGATCAGACCCAGGCCGATCGGGATCACCACGATCTGCAGGATGCTGAGCAGCATGCCCATGATATCGACGCTGATTTCGGCGTCGACGTACAGGCGGGTCAGCAGCGGCGTGGCGAACACCCCCACCAGCGTCGAGACCGCCGAGATGGTCACCGACAGCGCCACGTCTCCTTTGGCCAGGTAGATCATCACGTTGGACGCGGTGCCGCTGGCCACGCTGCCCACCAGCACCATGCCGGCGGACAGATCCGGCGGCATGCGGAACAGCATCGCCAGGATCCAGGCCGCCAGCGGCATGATCAGATAATGCAGGAAGATGCCTGCCGCCACCGGGCCGGGGCGCGCCAGCACGCGTTTGAAGTCGTCGAGCCGCAGCGTGACGCCCATGGCGAACATGATCAGCATCAGCAGCGGGCTGACGTAGGGGCCGATGCCGGTAAAGGTGCTCGGCGTGTAATAGGCGGCGACGGACAGCAGTATCGCCCACAGGGGGAATAAGCGCGTGAGTAGTGCCAGCATGCAGGTTTTCCTTAGCCAGATTGAGAACGGTGGATGTGGTTGTGTTTTTATTGCGGGTTCAACAAGCTGAACCTCTGCCGGTTTTGAACGGATTTTTTTAGACGCAGGGGCGCAGCATGCTGCGCCCGCAATCAGGGATAATGACTTATTCGAACAGATTGTGGTGCAGGGTGCGCACCACCTGCTCGGCTTCTTCGCCCGGCACCAGGAAGCACAGGTTATAGCTGCTGGCGCCGTAGCAGATCAGGCGGATGTTGAACGGATCGAGCACGCCGAACACCTCTTTGCCCACGCCGCAGGCCCGCGACAGCTGGTTGCCGATGATCGCCACCAGCGCCAGGTTTTCTTCCACTTCCACCCGGCACAGCGACGACAGCTCGGTCAACAGCGAGGTGGTCAGCAGGCTGCCGCCGACGGAGGTGGCGCCGGTGGTGTCCATGGTCAGGGCGATGCTGACTTCCGAAGTGGTGATCAGATCGACGGAGATATTGTGGCGCGCCAGAATGTTGAACACCTCGGCCAGGAAGCCGCGCGCGTGCAGCATGTTCAGGCTGTGCAGCGTCAGCAGCGTTTGCTTGCGGCGCAGCGCCAGCGCGCGGAACAGCGGCGGGTTCTCGGTGGTGTTGCACACCAGCGTGCCGCCGGCCGCCGGATCCTTGCTGGAGCCGACGAACACCGGAATGTCGCTGCGCACTGCCGGCAGCAGGGTGGCCGGATGCAGCACTTTGGCGCCGAAGGTGGCCATTTCCGCCGCCTCTTCGAAACCGATTTTATCGATGCGCTTGGCTGCCGGCACCACGCGCGGATCGGTGGTGTAGATGCCCGGCACGTCGGTCCAGATATCCACCCGGCCGACGCCGAGCGCTTCGCCGAGCAGCGCGGCGGTATAGTCGCTGCCGCCGCGGCCGAGCGTGGTGGTGCGGCCTTTCGGTTCGCTGCCGATAAAGCCCTGGGTGACCACCAACGCTTCCTGCAGACGCGGCTGCAACTGCGCCTGCGCCAGTTCGCTGAGCGCGGCGCTGTCCGGCACGGCGCGGCCGAAGTGATCGTCGGTGCGCATCACTTTACGCACGTCGAACCATTCGGCCTGCACGTTGCGGGCGCGCAGGATTTCAACGAACAGCAGGGTGGACATCAGTTCCCCATGGCTGACCAGCTCGTCGGTCAACGCCGTCGAGGTGGCCAGCGACGCGGCCTCCGACAGCATGGCGATGTTTTCCAGCAGGCGGTCTATCTCGTCGCGGATCACCGCAGGCGCCGCGAGGCGATCGAGGATGGCGTATTGGATGCGACGAATTTCATCAAGCTGGTAGTTGCGCTTGTCGGCCTCGCAACCTTCGGCCAGGGCGACCAACAGGTTGGTGACGCCCGCCGAGGCGGACAACACCACCAGGCGGACCTGCGGGTTGGCCAGCACGACGTCGGCGCTGCGGTTCATGGCTTCAAAGTCGGCGACGCTGGTGCCGCCGAACTTGGCTACCACGGTGGAATTCTGGGGTACTGCTTGGTTCATGTAGAAACCTCGTGTCAGGGATGCCCGTTTGGGGGCACTGTAATTCCATAGCCTTGGCACAAGGGGAGAGCGGTAAACAGGGGGCAGGCGTAGAGGTCAGGCTACGATACACCCAGAAGCGCCCCACCTTGTCGATCGCCCTGCGGGCGATCCCCTGGTGACAACCCAGGGGATTCAGCCCCTGTAGTCGATACGATAATGGCCGGCCATTACCCTACCTCGGCGTCGCTCCCCCTCGGGTGCCGTCAACGGAGAAACGGCTCCTCTGACACTCTACCTGGGCGACGCGCCTCTTCTGGCTTGCGCACCGGGTGCGCAAGTAGGCTGTTAGGAATAGCCGGTTATCGTCATTCTGTCAACGTACAGACGGTGAGGGATTTTCATCTTGCACCAGCGCGATAAGCGTACAGGGCATCGCAGGCGTGGAACCGGCGCCAATCGGTTGCAGAGAACCGTCTTCCTTTTGGCTGAATAACGGAATAACGCCCTGATGTTTCTCCAAATACTCCAGCCAACCGAAATTTTCGTTCAATTTGGTCGCTTTGATGGTGGCCCCCCTGGCGAGCAGGCTGCTCAGACGGCCGTAGGTGGCTTCCTGATTAAATAAAATTTCGTGCCGGCGGAA
This sequence comes from Serratia sp. X10, assembly GCF_017811775.1. Taxonomy (NCBI): domain Bacteria; kingdom Pseudomonadati; phylum Pseudomonadota; class Gammaproteobacteria; order Enterobacterales; family Yersiniaceae; genus Serratia; species Serratia sp. X10. The sequence goes on from NZ_JAEIOH010000012.1 coordinate 33,646, forward strand.
ACGCGAACTTTCCGCGCTGGCGCCGCGTCCTTTCAACGGCGCCCCCGAGCGAATGGCGAACACGTGATCCTCGCCGAAGAGGTGGCCGAAGTGATAGACGGCCAGCGCGTTTTGGTGACGATTGGGCGACAGCGCCAGCACCTGGGCGATATTGCTCAGGTCAAGATAGTTCTCGGCGTGTTCGGAGTAGGCGTGGCCATAGTAGGCCGGAATGCCGTCCATGCGCGCCTGACGGTAGTATTCCCAGCTGCTGTCGGTGACGATCACCGGCACGTTCAGCTTGATCAGCGCCTGCGCCAGCATGCGCGCTACGCTGTTGGCGCCGACGATCAGCACGCCGCGCGGTTTCTGCTGCTGCACCCGCAGCCAGCGCGCCATCATGCCGCTGGTCAGGCTTTGCAACACCACGGTGCCGATGATGATGGCGAACACCACGGTCACCAGCCGGTCGGCGCCCTGATAGCCACTGCGCTGCAGCGTCAGCGCGAACAGCGAGCTGACCGCCGCGGCGACGATGCCGCGCGGGGCGATCCAGCACAGCAGCAGCCGATCGCGCCAGTGCAGGGAAGAGCGCCAGGTCGACACAGCGATGCACAGCGGCCGGGCGATGAACTGCACCGCCAGCAGCAGCAGGAGCAGCGGCCAGCCCATGTTCCACAGCGCCTGGATGTCGAGCCGCGCCGCCAGAATGATGAACAGCGCCGAGATCAGGATCGCCGACAGCTCCTCTTTGAACGCCAGAATATCGCTGGTGTCCACGTCGCGCATGTTGGCCAGCCAGATGCCCATCACCGTGACGGTCAGCAAACCGGATTCGTCGGCGATGGCGTTGGAAACGCCGAAGGCGGTCAGCATGATCGCCAGCACCGCCAGGTTCTGCAGGTAGCGCGGCAGCCAGACGCGGCGCAGCGCCAGGCCGAGCAGGTAACCGAACAGCGCGCCGGCGATCAGGCCGACGGCGGCGGTCACGCCCAGCGTCCAAAACAGGTGGGTATAGGATTCCGCATTCTGCTTCAGCACGATGAACTCGAACACCAGCAGGGTGAAGATGGCGCCGACCGGATCGATGACGATCCCTTCCCAGCGCAGCACCTGGTTAATGTTGGCGTTCGGTCGCACCACGCGCATCAGCGGGGCGATCACCGTCGGCCCGGTCACCACCGTCACCGCGCCGATCAACGCCGCCAGCTCCGGCGGGAAATCCAGCAGCCACCAGCTGGCGAGGCTGATGACCAGAAAGGTGACCAGCATGCCGACGGTGACCAGGTTGCGCACTACGCCGCCGAGGCCGCGTATCTCCTCGAAACGCAGCGTTAGCGCCCCTTCGAACAGGATGATCGCCACCGACAGCGACACCAGCGGAAACAGCAGATCGCCGAACAGCAGATCCGGCTGCACCAGATGCACCGTCGGGCCGAGCACGATGCCGAACAGCAGCAGCGGCAAGATGGCCGGCAGGCGCAGCAACCAGGCCAGCCACTGCGCAAGCAGCGACGCCAGGCCGATAAGCACCAACATGAGTGGGGCGGATAATTCCATAAGCGAGATCCCTTTCAAATGACGAAATAAGCGACGATGACACAGCCTGATGACAATTCGGCAACCCCGATAACAGGCCGTTAGCCAAAAGTATAGAGTGAAAGCTGAAACGAGGCGGCAATGCGTTGACAGTTAGCGCCTATCGCAAGAAAAGCGATCATAATCACAGTCGAACAGGCTACAATCGGACAAACGCGTCATTTTTATTCTCAAGCCTAAGAGTGTTGCTATGAAAAATATCAATCCTAGTCAAACCGCTGCTTGGCAAGCCCTGCAGCAACATTATGCACAGATGAAAGACGTACGGATCGCCGACCTGTTCGCCCAGGACAGCGATCGTTTCTCCAGGTTCTCCGCGACCTTCAACGATCAAATGTTGGTGGACTATTCCAAGAACCGCATCACGCAGGAAACCCTGGAGAAGCTGCAGGCGTTGGCGAAAGAAACCGATCTGCAAGGCGCCATCAAATCGATGTTCGCCGGTGAGAAGATCAACCGCACCGAAGATCGCGCGGTGCTGCACATTGCCCTGCGCAATCGCAGCAACAGCCCGATCCTGGTCGACGGCAAAGACGTGATGCCGGAAGTGAACGCGGTGCTGGCCAAGATCAAACAGTTCTGCGCGCGCGTCATCGGCGGCGAGTGGAAAGGCTACACCGGCAAGCCGATCACCGACGTGGTGAACATCGGCATCGGCGGTTCGGATCTCGGCCCTTACATGGTGACCGAAGCGCTGCGCCCTTATAAAAACCACCTGAACATGCACTTCGTCTCCAACGTTGATGGCACCCACATCGCCGAAACGCTGCAGCCGCTGAACCCGGAAACCACGCTGTTCCTGGTGGCGTCCAAAACCTTCACCACTCAGGAAACCATGACCAACGCCCACAGCGCGCGCGACTGGTTCCTGAGCAGCGCCGCCGATCAACAACACGTGGCCAAGCACTTCGCTGCGTTGTCCACCAACGGCAAAGCGGTGGCCGAGTTCGGCATCGATACCGACAACATGTTCGAATTCTGGGACTGGGTCGGCGGCCGTTACTCCCTGTGGTCGGCGATCGGTCTGTCGATCGCGTTGTCCATCGGTTACGACAACTTCGAGCAGCTGCTGAGCGGCGCGCACGCCATGGATAAGCACTTCGCCGAAACGCCGGCGGAGAAAAACCTGCCGGTGCTGCTGGCGCTGATCGGTATTTGGTACAACAACTTCTTCGGTGCCGAAACCGAAGCCATTCTGCCGTACGATCAGTACATGCACCGTTTTGCCGCTTACTTCCAGCAGGGCAACATGGAATCCAACGGCAAGTACGTCGATCGCAACGGCAATCCGGTGGATTACCAGACCGGCCCGATCATCTGGGGCGAGCCGGGCACCAACGGCCAGCATGCGTTCTACCAGCTGATCCACCAGGGCACCAAGCTGGTGCCGTGCGATTTCATCGCGCCGGCCATCAGCCATAACCCGCTGGGCGATCACCACGCCAAATTGCTGTCCAACTTCTTCGCCCAGACCGAAGCGCTGGCGTTCGGCAAGTCGCTGGAGACGGTGGAAGCCGAGTTCGCGGCGCAGGGTAAAACCCCTGAGCAGGTCAAACACGTGGCGCCGTTCAAAGTGTTTGAAGGCAACCGTCCGACCAACTCGATCCTGCTGCGTGAAATCACCCCGTTCAGTCTGGGCAGCCTGATTGCGCTGTATGAGCACAAGATCTTCACCCAGGGCGCAATCCTGAACATCTTCACCTTCGATCAGTGGGGCGTGGAGTTGGGCAAACAGCTGGCCAACCGCATCCTGCCGGAACTGGCGGGCAGCGAGAAAATCAGCAGCCACGACAGCTCAACCAATGCGCTGATCAACCGCTTCAAGGAATGGCGCTAATTGCCTGAACTGAAGCCAATAAAAAACCCGCCGCGGCGGGTTTTTTTACGTCTGCGAAAAGTTACAGGTTGATCGGCACTTCGAAGCTGACGCCCGCACCCACGTCATCGGCGGTGCTGTGATCGCTGTCGGTGTACCACAGGCTGGTGTCGAACTTAACCTGTGACGGGAAGGTGTAACCCCAGCCGAGCTGAATGCCCTTCAGCGTATCGGAACGCGGGAACGCCCGGTTGATGGTTTGGTTGTTCGGATTCACCTTGGCGTATACCAAGCGGGTGCTCCAACGCTGGCTGTCGTCCAGCACCAGCTCGACACGACCGGACAACATCTGGCCGTCGCCGCCCATGGCGTGGCCCAGCGGGTAACCTTGCTGGTAGTAACCGCCCCGATAGACGTAGTGGTTGTACATCACGTTGTTGGCGTTGCCGTTAGAACGGGTATCAGAACCTTCGATATGCCAGTTGATGGTGGTCGGGCCCCATTCCGGATGGCCTTCAAGCCCCAACATATAGGCATTATGCGAAGGCAACATGCCGGCTTCATCTTCGCCGGTGATTTGGCCATAAAGGCTGACCGGCATGCCGACTAGCGGCTGCAATTTGAGTTTGAAGTCAAAGCCGCCCAACTGGTTGCCCGGATCGTTTTTCGGATCGCCGGTATTGTCGTTGCCGGTTACGCCATCCCAGAAGGAACGCCAGGAGTGCGGACGGCCATCACCGCCCCACATCATGACGCGTGAAGCGCCCAGCTCCAGGAAGTCGGTCGGCATCATGGTCAGGCGACCGCCGAACAGTTTGGTATCCGGCACGGCAGCGTACTGCGACAGCTGGCCGGCGGACAACTGGTATTGCCAGCGGCCGATCCACGACAGCCACGGCGTTTCAAACGGCGATTGGTCGGCGCGCTGCAGCATAAAGCCGGCGACCGGGCGCGCGGCGTCGGAGCGGATCAGGCTGCCGTCGTAACCCGGGCCCCACCACTGGGAGACCTCGCCGAAGGAGAGCCATTGGTTCCAGATTTTCACCGCGCCGTAGGAGCCGTTCATATTGAATTTGGAGCCGTCGCTGACGCGCTGGTCGCCTTCCACCGAGCCCTGCAGACGCACGTCCCAGAACTCGCCGTTGGCGCCGGCGCCGATGGTCAGGCGATCGTCGGCGTACTCGTTTTGGCCGAAGCCCTGCGGGGTGCCGGGTTTATCGGTCGAGGCATAACCGCTGACGCGGATGTTGGCTTTCAGGGCGTCAACGCGGCGTTGCACGCGGTCGATGACGTTTTTCTCGGTATTGGTGACCGGTTTGGCCTGCGCAATAACGGAACTGATCTCTTCCTGACTCAGTGGCCAGGTGGACAGGCTGACGTTGATGACGCCGCGGTCAGACAACCAGGCGAGATCGTTACGCAGATCGTTGTCAGGGGCTACCAGGCCGGCGGCGTGGCCGGATAATGCACAGGTAAACAGGCCCGCAGCGACCAGTCCGTTAAGTTTAGCGCGCATAAAGAATTCCCTTGTTAATTCGAGGTTATTGGTTTTATGTAAAGATCTCTGTGACCCATGATAGTTGACATTTCGATTTGCTACAAATCTATAAGCCAGAAACATCTTATTATAACTTTATGAATTAAATGAGGTTTAAAGTGCTTTCGCGAAGGGCGTAATTTTTAGGACAATGCCTATATTGGCAAGCTTGAATCATATAAGCGGTATTCAGAGAGAGGTTTTATGGCAAAAACGTCGCGTTCGATAATGATAGCGAAAGGGCTGCAGCGAGTGCTGAACGTGGGCCTTCTGCTGCTGGCGGCAATTCTGGTGGTGTTTCTGGTCAAGGAAACCATCCATCTGGCGAAGGTGTTATTTATCAACAGCGAAGAGTCGTCCTCTTACCTGTTGATTGAAGGCATCGTGATTTATTTTCTGTACTTTGAATTTATCGCCTTGATCGTCAAGTATTTTGAGTCGGGTTATCATTTCCCGCTGCGCTATTTTATTTATATCGGCATTACCGCGATTATTCGTTTGATTATCGTGGATCACAAAAATCCCATCGACACCCTGATCTACGCGGCGGCGATATTGGTGCTGGTGGTGACGCTCTATCTGGCCAACACCGATCGGCTGAAACGGGAGTAGCGATAAAAATGGCGGCCAAAGGCCGCCAAAGACACAGGATATAATTACCCGTCGTCTTTCAAGCGACAGCGTTGTTGACTGCACTCGCTAACCCCAGATACTTACTGAAGTAAGCGCCTGGGCTTAGCGAGCTGGTCGCCTAGCTGTAACTTGAAAAAAGATAAGGAAAAACATCAAACGCACTGCAGTGGCACAAATTACCCCTTCACGCCGCCGGCCGTCAGGCCGCCCACCAACCAGCGCTGCGCCAGCAGGAACACGGCGGTAATCGGTATCGCCGACAGCACCGCGGCGGCGGCGAAATCGCCCCACAGGTAGTTCTGCGGATTGAGATATTGCTGCATGCCCACCGCCAGCGTGTAGCTGTTTACATCGCGCAGCAGCAGCGACGCCACCGGCACCTCGGTGATGGCGGCGATAAACGACAGAATGAACACCACCGCCAGAATCGGCACCGACAGCGGCAACAGCACCAGACGGAACGCCTGCCACGGCGTGGCGCCATCCAGCGCCGCCGCCTCTTCCAGCGAATTGTCGATGGTTTCGAAATAGCCCTTGATGGTCCAGACATGCAGCGCGATGCCGCCCATATAGGCGAAGATCACGCCGCCGTGGGTGTTGAGGCCGATAAACGGAATGTACTGGCCCAGGCGATCGAACAAGGCGTACAGCGCCACCAGCGACAGCACCGCTGGAAACATCTGGAAGATCAGCATGCTTTTCAGCAGCGTGCTCTTGCCGCGAAAACGCATGCGGGCGAAGGCGTAGGCGCAGGTGGTGGACAGCGTCACGATGCCGATGGCGGTGATCGCCGCGATCTTGATGGAGTTCCACAGCCACAGCAGCACCGGGAACGGCGGCGGCGTCACGCTGCCGTCGGCGTGGGTGACGCTGAAGCCGAGCGCCAGCCGCCAGTGATCCCAGGAGAGGGTTTCCGGTATCAGGCTGCCGGTGGCGAAGTTGCCGGCGCGCAGCGAGATGGCCACCACCATCAGCAGCGGGAACATGATCAGGGCGATAAAGCACAGCATCAAAATGTGGGTGATCCACAGGCGCAGGCGCTGGGATTTGGGTTGAACCATGGCCATCGTTATTCTCCCTAATCGAAGTTCATCTTGCTGGCTTTCAAATTCAGGATCGCCAGCGCGCCCACCAACAGGAAGATCAGCGTGGCGATGGCGGCCGCCAGCCCGAAGTCTTGCCCGCCGCCGCCTTCGAAGGCGATGCGGTAGGTGTAGCTGACCAGCAGATCGGTATAGCCGGCCGGCGTGGTGGTGCCGATCATGTCCGGGCCGCCGTTGGTCAGCAGCTGGATCAGCACGAAGTTGTTAAAGTTGAAGGCGAAGCTGGCGATCATCAGCGGCGTCAGCGGCTTGATCAGCAGCGGGAAGGTGATGCGGAAGAAGTTTTGCCACGGGTTGGCGCCGTCCATCGCCGAGGCCTCGTACAGATCGTCCGGGATGGCCTTCAGCAGCCCCATGCACAGGATCATCATGTACGGGTAGCCGAGCCAGGTGTTGACGATCAGGATCATGCTCTTGGCGGTGAGCGGATCGCTGAACCAGGCCGGTTTGATGCCGAACAGGTGGCTGAGCATCATGTTGATCTCGCCGAAGCTCTGGTTGAACAAGCCTTTGAAGATCAGGATCGAGATGAACGACGGTACCGCATAGGGCAGGATCAGCAGCACGCGGTAGATCGCCTTGCCTTTCAGCGCCTCCCACTGCACCACGCAGGCCAGCACCATGCCGACCGCCACGGTGAGGATCACCGTCATCACCGAGAACACGATGGTCCAGATGAAGATCGACACGAACGGTTTTTTGATGCCCTCGTCCTGCAGCACCCGCAGGAAGTTTTTCCAGCCGGTGGTGACGGTATAGCCTGGGCTCAGGGTTTCCTGCGCCCAGCCGCCGTCGGCGTTGATCGCCTGATAGAAGCCGATGTCGCCGTTCGGCCGGTAGCGCACCTGAGTCTGGTTATTGGTCAGCGTGCTGCCGTCTTGGTCCAACGCATACAGCGGGCGGGTGCCGGAGAACTGGCGCAGGGAGCTCATGCGCAATTCATCGCCGTCCGGCAGCTGCGCCACCAGTTGGCTCAGCGCCTGCCGGTTCTGGGTGATCACCCGCAGCGTGGCGGGTTCGCCCTGCGGCGCAGCGCTCTGGGCCGTCAATTTCAGGGGAGGCGGCGGCGTCGCGTCGAGGCGGAAAGGCTCGGAAATCAGCGGCTGTTCACTGTCCGGCGAGGTCAGCTGCAGGCGCCACCGCTGGTTTTCCGCCGGGTAGAGGCCGAAGGTGAAGGTTTTGCCGCTTTGGAACTGACGCTGCATCAATACCGATTGCGCGCGCTCAAACGTCAGCTGGTTGGTGCTGCTGTAGTTGGTAAAGGCGATGGCAATGGTGCAGATCAGCGGGAACAGGACGAACAATCCCATGCCGGCGACGCCGGGATACACATAGCGCCAGGCGTAGGCGCGGCGGTTGGCGAAGACGTAAAGCCCGGCGCTGACCAGGATCAGCGTCAGGATGGCGAACAGGTATTCACCCTGTGCATACATCAACACAATCAGGTAGCAGGTCACCAGGCTGAACAGGCCGACCACCAGCCATTTCAGCGCGTCGCTTTGCCACCACTTCGATTTTTTACGCGCAGGCGTCCCGGCGTGAGCGAATTGCATAGGGCGTTCCTTTCTGTGAAGCAACGGCGGGGCGACACGGCGCCCCGCACAACGACATTACTTGGTGATACGGGTCTGCACATCGTCCAACGCGGCTTTCACCGTTTGGCGGCCGCTGACGGCATTGAGCACCGCGCTGCGTTCGGCGTACCAGAAAGCGCTCATCTGCGGAATGTTCGGCATGATCTCCCCGTTTTGCGAGTTCTGCATGGTGGCGGCGATCTTCGGATCTTTGGCCAGCGTTTCCTGGTAGGACTTCAGCGCCACCGCGCCCAGCGGTTTGTCTTTGTTGACGTCCGCCAGCCCTTCGTTGGTCAGCAGATAGTTCTCGAGGAACTCGGTCGCCAGCTCTTTATTCGGGCTGGCGGCGTTGATACCGGCGGTCAGCACGCCGACGAACGGTTTGGACGGTTTGCCTTTGAAGGTCGGCAGCAGCGTTACGCCGTAGTTGATTTTGCTCTGCTCGATGTTGTTCCAGGCCCACGGGCCGTTGATGGTCATCGCGGTCTGGCCTTTGTTGAACGCGGCTTCGGCGATCGAGTAATCGGTATCGGCGTTGATGTGTTTGTTTTTCACCAGATCGACGATGAACTGCAGGCCGGCCTGCGAACCGGCGTTGACGACGCCGACATCCTTGATGTTGTATTTGCCGTTCTCATACTTGAAGGCATAACCGCCGTCGGCGGCGATGATAGGCCAGGTGAAGTAGGGTTCCTGCAGGTTCCACATGATGGCGCTCTTGCCGCTGGCGCGCAGCTGTTTGTCCAGCGCCGGGATCTCTTCCCAGGTCTTCGGCGGCTGTTTGACCAGGTCTTTATTGTAAATCAGCGACAGCGCTTCGACGGCGATCGGGTAGCCGATCAGCTTGCCGTCATAGCGTACGGCGTCCCAGGTGAACGGGAACAGCTTGTCCTGGAAGGCTTTGGACGGGTGGACTTCGGCCAGCAGGCCGGACTGCGCATAGCCGCCGAAGCGATCGTGGGCCCAGAGGATGATGTCCGGGCCGTCGCCGGTGGCGGCCACCTGCGGGTATTTCTCTTCCAGCTTGTCGGGATGCTCGACGGTGACTTTGATGCCGGTGTCTTTTTCGAATTTCTTGCCGACTTCGGCCAGGCCGTTATAGCCTTTGTCGCCGTTGATCCAGATAACCAGTTTGCCTTCCTCTATCTTGGCGAAGGCGGAAGAAGAGAGCACCAGGGTGGCCAGTGCCGAGAGCGCCAGCGTACGGGCGAGGGTAATGCTGCGAGTCATAATCCAGTCCTTCTTTTGTGGGCACATAAATCAAGGAGAGACGTTTCGCGATCATAGTGGGTCACAACGCGACATATTCTCATCCTCCCCCCCTCTACGCCCCTGAGATGAGGAGTGTGATCCAGTTAACGTTGCGCTCTATTCTGTGGCGTCAGGCACAAAATAGGGGGGCGATTTTTGCCGGATTGATCACAGATTTGCCTTAAGCGCGGAACTTCTCATCGCCGCGGTCGTTCTCTCATCCTCCCGTCTCCTCCCCCATGAAAAATCCTGTTACGGATGATTACCCTTTCCGGCGACTCCCGCACTATCGGCCCATTGATTTTCAACGCCACGCGCAGCAGGGATACCGGATTTATGTCGTCAATGCCTATAGCCACTCAGCCCACCCTGTACCGGATCCATCCGGCCAGTTTCCGTGACGGAAACGGGGACGGCGTGGGCGACGCGCACGGCATGCTGGCGGCGCTGCCGTACCTGAAAGCGCTGTCGATCGACGGCCTGTTGCTGCCGCAGGCGCTGGCGCCGGAGGCCGAAACGGCGGTGACGGGCGAAGGGCTGACGCTGTGGTACGCCGACGAAGCCCATCGCGTTCGTCATGCCGCCGCCGCGCAGCGGTTCGCCCACGGCGCGCTGGCGCTTGACGTGATGCCGTTCAGCGCGGAAAAGCTGGTGGCGGTGCTGCACGCCCGCCGCGCCACGTTGGCGGACAGCCTGTGGAGCACCGGTGACGCCGATCAGCCTCGGGTGGTCAGCCGCTGGGGGCAGGGCGACCTGCGTTCCGCCGCCGCCTTTTTGACGCTGCTGGCGATGTTGCCGGCGCCGATCTGCCTGTACCAGGGCGAGGAGCTGGGGCTGCCGCACGCCGCCGGCCTGCAGGATCCGCGCGGCGCGCAAACGCCGATGCCGTGGCATGAAGCGCCCGAACAGGTCACCGCCGGCGAAGTCAGCTGGTATCAGCAGGTGGCAATCGAACACCGCGCGTTGGCCATCAGTCGCCAACAGCACGACAGCCACTCCACCTTGCGTTACTGCCAGACGCTGCTGGCCCTGCGCCGTTCGCCGCTTTTCCAGCGCGGCGAGCTGAGCGCGGTCAGCCAGCGCGATGGCGTGGTGCGCTTACTTATTACCCATCAGGATCAATGCCTTGAAGCGCTGATAAACCTGCAGCCTTATACTCAGGCGGCCGCGCCGTCTGAGGCGACCTTGCCGTTGGCATGGCAGCACGGCGCGCAGCAAGAGGGTCATCAATGGGTTTTGGCGGGCTTTGCCTCCGCCATTTTCACACGACATGTTAACTGCGAAAGCAGGGGAGTAACGCATGGCTAGCGTGACACTGCGCAGCGTTTATAAGGCCTTCGGTGAGGCCGTGATTTCCAAAGACGTCAATCTGACCATCGAAGACGGCGAGTTTGTGGTGTTTGTCGGGCCGTCGGGCTGCGGCAAATCGACGCTGCTGCGCATGATCGCCGGGCTGGAGGACATCACCTCCGGCGACCTGCTGATCGGCGAGAAACGCATGAATGAAGTGCCGCCTTCCGAGCGCGGCATCGGCATGGTGTTCCAGTCTTACGCGCTGTATCCGCACCTGTCGGTGGCGGACAACATGTCGTTCGGCCTGAAGCTGGCCGGCGCCAGGAAAGCGGAAATCAATCAACGGGTGAACCAGGTTTCCGAGGTGCTGCAGTTGGCGCACCTGCTCGATCGGCGGCCGAAGGCGCTGTCCGGCGGGCAGCGTCAGCGCGTGGCGATCGGCCGCACGCTGGTGGCCGAGCCGGACGTGTTCCTGCTCGACGAGCCGCTGTCCAACCTCGACGCCGCGCTGCGGGTGCAGATGCGCATCGAGATCTCCCGCCTGCACAAGCGCCTGCAGCGCACCATGATTTACGTCACTCACGATCAGGTCGAAGCGATGACGCTGGCCGACAAGATCGTGGTGCTCGACGCCGGGCGCGTGGCGCAGGTCGGCAAGCCGTTGGAACTGTATCACTATCCGGCCAACCGCTTCGTCGCCGGGTTTATCGGCTCGCCGAAGATGAACTTCCTGCCGGTCAAGGTGACCGCAGCGGAATCACGGCAGGTGCAGGTTGAACTGCCCAACCGCCAGCTGGTGTGGCTGCCGGTGGAGGGCGCGGGCGTTCAGCCCGGCGCCAACCTGTCACTGGGCATTCGCCCCGAACATCTGCTGCCCGGTGAAGCCTCTGAAGTGCGGCTTACCGGCGACGTACAGGTGGTAGAGCAGCTCGGCAACGAGACGCAAATCCACATCCAAATCCCGGCCATCCGTCAAAACCTGGTGTACCGCCAGAACGACGTGGTGCTGGTAGAAGAAGGTGCCACATTCGCCATCGGCCTGCCGCCTCACCGTTGCCACCTGTTCCGTGAAGACGGTACGGCATGTAAACGGCTGCACCAGGAGCCGGGCGTTTAAAGCATCAAAGTCGGTATAACAGGAGAATAATGATGACTACTCTGCGCAAACTTCCTCTGGCACTGGCTGTCGCCGCCGGTGTTCTCTCCACCCAGGCGCTGGCCGTGGATTTCCACGGTTACGCCCGTTCCGGCATCGGCTGGACCGGCAGCGGCGGTGAGCAACAGTGCTTCAAGGCCACCGGCGCCGCGAGCAAGTACCGTCTCGGCAACGAATGCGAAACCTACGCCGAATTGAAACTGGGGCAGGAAGTGTGGAAAGAAGGCGACAAGAGCTTCTATTTCGACACCAACCTGGCCTATTCGGTCTCGCAGCGTTCCGACTGGGAAGACGTGACCCCGGGCTTCCGCGAAGTCAACGTGCAGGGTAAAAACCTGATCGATTGGCTGCCAGGCTCCACGCTGTGGGCCGGTAAGCGCTTCTATCAGCGTCATGACGTTCACATGATCGACTTCTACTACTGGGATATCTCCGGCCCGGGCGCCGGTCTGGAAAACATCGATCTGGGCTTCGGCAAGCTGTCCGCCGCCGTGACCCGCAACTCGGAATCTGGCGGCTCTTACGGCTACCTGGATAACGAATGGAAACAGCGTCCGACCGTCAACGATACCTTCGACGTGCGCCTGGCCGGGCTGGAGCTGAACCCGGGCGGCACCCTGGAGCTGGGCGTGGACTACGGCCGCGCCAATGCGCAGGACCACTACCGCCTGGCCGACGGCGCCAGCAAAGACGGTTGGATGTTCACCGCCGAACACACGCAAAGCATCCTGAACGGTTACAACAAATTCGTGCTGCAGTACGCCACCGACTCGATGACCTCGCAGAACAACGGCCGCAACGAAGGCGCCACCATCGATAACAACGGCAAGATGATCCGCGTGTTGGATCACGGCGCCATCGACTTCAACGATCAGTGGGCGCTGATGTACGTCGCCATGTTCCAGGACATCGACCGCGACAACAACAACGGCACCACCTGGTACACCGTGGGCGTGCGTCCGATGTACAAATGGACGCCGATCATGAGCACCCTGCTGGAAGCCGGCTACGACAACGTCAAATCTCAGCGCACCGGCGATCGCAACGGCCAGTACAAAGTGACCCTGGCGCAGCAGTGGCAGGCGGGCAACAGCATCTGGTCGCGTCCGGCCATCCGCCTGTTCGCCACCTACGCCAAGTGGGACGAGAAGTGGGGTTACGCCACCAGTGACGATACCGGGTATAACGCCGGCACCGCTTACAACGACACCAGCATGCATACCTTCAGCCGCGGCAAGGATGACGAAGTCACCTTCGGCGCCCAGATGGAAATTTGGTGGTAACGACAGGACGGGGAGGGCCGCCGGCTCTCCCCCAACCGCATTCGCCGCGACCCGATCTCTTGCCTGATCCGCCGCGGTGCTGAAAGAGGATATAACGATGAAAAAGAATCTGCTGTCACTCTGCCTGTCGCTGGCGCTGACCGTCGGCGCGCCTTTGGCGGCCAACGCCGATACGCCGGCCAACGTTTCCGTCGCCCCGGCCATCAGCGCCGCCACGTTGCAAAGCCTGCCGTGGCAGCCGCTGCAACCGCCGGTGTCGCAAGAAGTGAAGCTCGACGCCGTTAGCCCGCAGCTCAATCAGGGCGACATTCAGGGGGCGATCGCCGCCTATACGCTGCCGGCCGATCGCGGTTCGCTGGAAGTGACGCTGAGCAGCCTCGCCAAGAACAATTCGCTGTACGCGCCGAGCGTGCTGGTGCTGGACGAGCATCTGCGCCCGGCGGCGTATTACCCGAGCAGCTATTTTCCTTACCAGCCGCCGGGAGCGATGTCCTCCGATCGCCTCGAAGGCACGCTGAAACTGACGCCGGCGCTCGGTCAAAAACAGATTTACCTGCTGGTGTACACCACCCGTCAGGATTTGGCGAAAACCACGCAGCTGACTAACCCGGCCAAGGCCTACGCGCAGGGCGTGGGCAACGCGGTGCCGGATATCCCGGATCCGATCGCCGGCCACGCGACGACCGGCACGCTGAAGCTCAAGGTGACCGCGGAACAGGGCACCGGCAACGTGATGATCGGCATGCTGCAGCCTGCGCCGACCGTGGCGCCGGTGGTGGTGGGATCAAGCGCACCGGCCGCCGTGTCGGCGCCTGCACCGACGCCGGAGAAACCGGCGGAGCCGATGCTCAACGACACCGAAAGCTACTTCAATAACGGCATCAAGCAGGCGGTGAAGGCGGGCGATATCGACAAGGCGCTGAAGCTGATGAATGAGGCCGAGAAGTTGGGCTCGACCACTGCGCGTAAAACGTTTATCAGCAGCGTTAAAGGCAAGGGGTAACACCCGGCGCTGCCGATGCTGGCTCGATGATTGGTGCGCTTTGGCGCACCTTTTTTCATCCGCGGGCCAGCGTTGCGCCGATCAACGCCAGCAGACGGGCGTTGTCGACCTGCTGCATGATGCGCACCGGCTTGCCCTGCGGCGGCGGCATGCCGACCGTCAGGCGCAGGCTGTCCGGCCGCCAGCGGCGTGAGCTGCCGCGCGTCAACGCCCCTTCCAGCGCCACATCCACATGGAACATGTCGGTGGTGACCAGCTGCGGTTCCAGCAGCCAGGCGATCACCAGCGCATCATGGATCCAGCAGCCCGGCAGGCGCCGCGTATGGCGCGAATAATCGATCCATGGCTGCGTGGTGGCGCGCAAATAGCGGCACAGCGGCGTGTCCGGCTGCGTCAGGACGGCCAGATCCGCCTGGGTCAGCATGGTCTGGGTGGTGACGTCCAGCGGCGCCAGCGTGATATTGGCGCCGCTGTTCAGCACCAGCCGCGCCGCTTCCGGATCCAAACCAAAATTGGTGTCCTTGATGTACCCTTCGACGTTGAACACGCCGCCCATGATCACGATCTCTTTCACCGCCTGCGCCATCTGCGGGTACAGCTGCATGGCGTGCGCCACGTTGGTCAGCGGGCCGATCGCCGCCAGCGTTACCTCGCCGGGATGCCGGCAGATCAGTTCGCCGATGGCGATGGCGGCGTCCGGTGCGGGCGCGTTGGCGAGCGAGGGCGCGGGCAAGTCGCGCCACAGCGCTGCCAGCTTGGGATCGGCGATCGGCCTGTCCAGATGCGCGCGCCATGGTTCCGGCGGCTCGCTCAGGGCGCGCGCCGCGCCGAGGGCGACCGGCACCTGGTAGCCGCTTTGCGCCAGCAGCTCGCTGGCGACGGCGAAGCCCACTTCGCGCGGGGTGTTGCCGGCCACGATGCTGATCAGTTCCAGCTGCAGCTGCGGTTTGGCCGCCAGCGCCAGGGCCAGCGCCAGGCCGTCGTCGACGTTGGCGCCGGGAACGCCGTTGCCGGGATCGCAATCAATGATCAAACGCATAGAAGGTGTCCTGAAAAACCGCTAACAGCCGCACGAGCGGCGGATGCGCAGTTGAAAAGCGAATTCATGCAGCTCGGCGGACGCGGCGCCGGCGGCCAGCATGGCGATGGCCCGCTTGGCCATGGCGTCGATCGGCTGCTCGACCGCGCTGAGCGGCGGCACGCTGAATTCGGATTGCTGCGTGCCGTTAAAACAGATCAGCGCCAGATCGTCCGGCGCGCGCAACCCATGCTCCGCCAGCGCCGACAGGCAGCCG
This sequence comes from Serratia sp. X10, assembly GCF_017811775.1. Classification (NCBI taxonomy): domain Bacteria; kingdom Pseudomonadati; phylum Pseudomonadota; class Gammaproteobacteria; order Enterobacterales; family Yersiniaceae; genus Serratia; species Serratia sp. X10. The sequence continues at coordinate 49,168 of NZ_JAEIOH010000012.1, forward strand.
AGCGCCTGCTGCTCGTTGGAGGTGAAAACGGCGCGCGGGCGCGGGCCTTGCACCATGCGCTGGGTGGCCTGGTAGCCGCCCTGGCGGGTGTAAGGCGCCTCGAAAATCCACTCGTCGCGCGGCGCAATGCCCGCCTCCAGCAGCGCATCGCGCCAGCCGTTCAGGCGATCCTGCGCGTTGAGCATGGTTAGCGGACCGATAAAAATGCCGATGTCGCGATAGCCGTGCTGCAGCAGATGGCGGGTCGCCTGGCAGGCGGCGTCGCGCTCGTCGACGCGGATGGCGCAGACGCCAGCCTGGCTGTCGATAGTGTCTATCATCACGCAGGGCGTGCCGGAGGCGCGGATCAGCTCGAACCACGGATGGCGATCGACGCTGGTGTACAGCAGGCCGTCGACCTGGCGACGCAGCAGGTTATTGATCAGCTCATACTCGCGCTGCCGGTCATCGCCGGCGTCGCCCAGCAGCAGCACGCGGCCGCGGCTGAAAGCCTCCTGCTGCAGCGCCCGCGCCAGCGTGGCGAAGAACGGGTTGGAAATATCCGGCACCACCAGCCCGTAGGTTTGCGTGCTGCCGGAGGCCAACGCCCGCGCGATGTCGTTCGGCCGGTAGCCGGTCTGCTCGATAGCCGCCAGCACGCGCAGCCGGGTGGCTTCCGCCACCGGGCGCGGGCCGTTGTTGATCACATAGCTGACCACGGCGACGGAGGTGCCCGCTACGCGGGCCACGTCGGCGCGGGTAACGCGTCGCGCGGAGTGATTATCCAAATTGAGGTCCTGTTCGCCTTCTCGCTACGCGGCATCCTGCGGCAGGTTGAGATCGCGGCCGCGGGTTTCGGGAGCAAAGAAGGTGGTGATTAAGCCGATGGCCGCCATTACAACAAAATAGCAGGCGACAGGCCACCAGTGACCGAAACCGGACAGCAGCGCGGTGGCGATCAGCGGCGCGGTGCCGCCCGAGAGGATCGAACCGAGCTCTTTGGCGAACGCCATCTTGGAGTAGCGATTCTTCACGCCGAACAGTTCGACGCCGTAGGCCGCCTGAACGCCGAAGATCCCCAGCGACGCGATGCACATGCCGACCACGATCACCGAGATGACGATAGCCGGTTCACGGCTGTCGAGCAGCCAGAACGCCGGGAAGGCGTACAGCACCAGCAGCAGGCAGAACCACCGGTAGGTGATGCGGCGGCCGAAACGATCGGACAGCCAGCCGGCCAGCGGGATCACCAGAAAACCGCACAGCGAGGCGATCAACACCGCCAGCGCCGGCACCGATTTATCGACCATCAGCACCTTGGCGACATAGCCGACGATAAAGCCCTGGCACAGGTAGGAAGGGCCGTTTTCGCCGATGCGCAGGCCGAGCATCACCCAGAACGCCTTAGTGCGCTGCAGGTAGCTGCGCGTATCCGGCGCGGCCTGGGCGGCGTCCAGCATGCGCTGGTGGTTTTGCTGCAGCTCGCGTTCGAACACCGGCGTTTCCCGCACGTGGCGGCGCAGGTACAGCGCCACCCCGGCGATCAGAATGCTGGCGAGGAACGGAATGCGCCAGCCCCAGCTCATCAGGTCTTCCTTGTCCAGCTGCAGCACCAGCAGCCATACCAGCGACGCCAGCAGGGTGCCGCTGTTGGAGCCGATGGCGATGATCGACGCCACCAGCCCGCGCCGCTTGGCTGGCGCGTATTCCGCCAGCATCACCGCGCCGCCGGACAGCTCAGCACCGGCGCCGAACCCCTGCGCGAAGCGCAGGATCACCAGGCAGGCGGGCGCCCAGACGCCGATTTGCGCATAGGACGGGATCAGGCCTATCAGCGTGGTGGAGAGACCCATCAGCGCCACGGTGGTGATCAGCACCACGCGGCGGCCTTTGCGGTCGCCGATCCAGCCGAACACCAGCGCGCCGATCGGCCGCGCGACGAAGCCGACGGAGTAGGTGGCGAAACTGGCCAGCAACGCCACCAGCGGCGTGGCTTCCGGGAAAAACACGTCGCCGAACACCATGCCGGCCGCCAGGCCGTACAGCGCGAAGTCGACGTATTCCATGGCGGTGCCGAGCCAACAGGAGAAGGTGGCGCGCCAAAATTGGCTGCGCCCCTCTTTGGTCGCCAGGCGTTCATCGGCCGCCAACGCGGCGTCGGCGGTCTGTGAAGGGGCAAGCGTTGTTTCGCTCATGGCAGTGCTATCCTCTTTTGTTCTGCGCCTGGAGGGGCGCGGTTAAAGATGGTTTCCCTGGTGCCGGCAACAAAGGTGTGCCGACAAATCATGTCGGACGCATGGCGATTCAACGCTGCCGTATCAGGGTATCTACGCGCGTAGATAACACAACGCGAGGAAGCTGAAACTTTGCGGGCGATCACAGAATCGTCAGCGCGCCGGGAAATGAAGATAGAGAATGCGGATGGCAAAAAGATGACAGAACCCCGGTTTTTCCGGCCGATAGGCCTGCCGTTTTCGCCACGAATCAGCCTGCCGCTTTCGCATTTCTGCGCTACAATGGGGGCCTGTTAACAGTTTGTATCGTCTGGCGCGCCGTACCGGCTGCGGTTCAGGCGAGGAGTAAAGCAATGTCTGGCATCAGGGATTCCATCCTGCCGCCGCTGGAGTGGTTATCCGAACAGGATCCTCCGGCGCCCGCCGCCGTCAGCGACTGGCTGATGGAGTTAGGCTCCATGACCCGCCGATTTGAACGCCATTGCGCCCAGGTGCGCGTTGAACCGCAGCGCGAATGCTTCGTCACGCGCGAGGCGCTGGGCGACGAGGCGAACCACCTGCCCGACAGCCCGCGCTACTGGCTGCGCGAAGTGGTGCTGCTGGGCGACGACCAGCCCTGGCTGCTGGGGCGCACGGTGATCCCGGAACATACGCTGACCGGCCCCGATCAGGCGTTGGTGGATTTGGGGACGCTGCCACTCGGGCGCTATCTGTTCAGCAGCGGCGATCTGACCCGCGACTATATCCATATCGGCCGGCAGGACGCGCTGTGGGCGCGTCGTTCACGGCTGCGGCTGGCGGGCAAGCCGCTGCTGCTGACCGAACTGTTTTTACCGGCTTCGCCGCTGTATTCAGCGGTTCCCGCATAAGAGAGGAGAGCAGACGTTGGAGGGAAGCGTGACTCAAAGTAAATGGCGGGCTTACAGCCATTTGATGCGCATTGATAAACCGATCGGCACGCTGTTGCTGTTGTGGCCGACGCTGTGGGCGCTGTGGTTGGCCGGGAAAGGCGTGCCACCGCTGTCGATTCTGGTGGTGTTCGTGCTCGGCGTGTTCCTGATGCGCGCCGCCGGCTGCGTGGTGAATGACTACGCCGATCGCGCGGTGGACGGCTACGTAAAGCGCACTGCCGGGCGGCCGATGCCGAGCGGCCGGGTGAGCGCGAAAGAGGCCAAGGTGCTGTTCGTGGTGCTGGTGCTGATCTCGTTCTGCCTGGTGTTGACGCTGAATGCGATGACCATCTGGCTGTCGCTGGCGGCGCTGGCGCTGGCCTGGGTGTATCCGTTTATGAAGCGGGTGACCAACCTGCCGCAGTTCGTGCTGGGCGCCGCGTTCGGCTGGGGCATTCCGATGGGCTATGCGGCGGTCAGCGAATCGCTGCCGCTCAGCTGCTGGCTGCTGCTGCTGGCGAACATCTGCTGGACGGTGGCCTATGACACGCTGTATGCGATGGTCGATCGCGATGACGACCTCAAGATCGGCATCAAGTCCACCGCTATCCTGTTCGGGCGTTATGACAAGCTGATCGTCGGGCTGTTGCAGTTCGCGACGCTGTTGCTGTTGGTGTGGGTCGGTTATCTGGCGCAGCTCGGCGGCGCGTTTTACTGGTCGCTGTTGCTGGCGGGCGCGCTGTTCATTCACCAGCAGAAGCAGATCGCCGGGCGCGAGCGCGAGGCCTGTTTCAAGGCCTTCCTGCAGAACAATTATGTTGGGCTAGTGGTGTTTATCGGCATCGCGCTCAGCTATCTGCCGGCGTAACGGTTTCCTGCAGCAAGAAAAAGGCACCCCAAGGGGTGCCTTTTGTGTTTTCGCGCCGGGCGAAATCACTCGTCTTTCTCTTCTTGCGCATCGGTTTGCGGCAGAGCGTTGGTCTCTTCCGGCATGTTGACGCTTTCGATGGTCAGCTTGATTTCCGGCGTGATCAGATCGCTCAGCATGTTGTACACCTCGAGGGTGTGCTCGCGGATCGCATCGCCGCTGTCGTTGATGTAGCCTTCTTCGCGCAGCGTCGCCACCAGGGTGGAGAACACCGCCTTGTCGAAGAACTCCGGCGCGTTGATGCCGTGCAGCACCGACAGACGCTGCGCCATGATGCGGCTCTCTTTCTCCAGCGCGCCGCGGTTGATGCTCGGGTTGGCGCTGAGGATCGACATGGTGATGGCGTAGCGTTGCAGGGTTTCGCGCACCCCGGCGGCCAGCAGCTGCAGCGGGCGAATGCGCGCCGGGTTCAGCACCAGCTCGTCGCCTTTGTCGCAGATCAGCTGTTGACGGATCAGCTCGTCGATCATCGGCCGCAGCACGTCCGGCAGTTGCTCCTTGTCGTTATGCAGGAACAGCTCGGCTTTCAGCATCGGGTAAATCATGCCAATCTGGCGCAGCAGTTCTGCGCGCGATACCCGGCGATGATGCATCACGATGCTGGCGATCAGCGACGGCAACACCAGCAGGTGGTGGATGTTGTTGCGGTAATAGGTCATCAGCACCGCCTGCTCGCGCGGCAGAATGATGATGTCGCCGATGTTGTCCTTTTCCACCTCGAACTTGTTCATGTTCAGCGCGTGATCCAGCAGCTCGTCCGGCGTCTGCGACGGTACGGTGACGTCATGCGCGTAAGGCGCGTTGCGCATCAGCTGCAGGTAGCACTCGAGCTGCTCGAGCAATTGTTCGCGGGTCAGCGAACGCTGGCGCGAGGCCAGCAGCGCGGTGGAACACAGGTTCATGGCGTTGGCCGCGGCGGCATTGTTGATGCGCACCATGATCTGGCCGGCGAGATCGTTGACCGTCGGCGTCAGCCAGCTTGGGCGCTGAGCTTCGATCGGATCGATCGACTCGCGCCACTGCGGCACGTGCTGGTTGAGGTAAGCGGTCAACGGCAGCGGTTCGCCGAAGTTGACGTAACCCTGGCCCAGATTGCGCAGTTTGCGCAGGCCGCGCAGCATCTGCAGCAGGCTCTCTTTTTCCTTGGTGGCGCCGCGCAGCTCTTTGGCGTAAGTGCCCACTTCCATCACATGCTCGTAGCCGATGTAGATCGGCACCAGCGTGATCGGACGGGCGCCGCCGCGCAGCATCGCCTGGATGGTCATCGACAGGGTGCCGGTTTTCGGTTCCAGCAGACGCCCGGTGCGGGAACGACCGCCTTCCACGAAGTATTCCACCGAGTAACCGCGGGTGAACAGCTCGCCGAGGTATTCGCGGAACACCGTCGAGTAAAGCTTGTTGCCCTTGAAGGTGCGGCGGATGAAGAACGCGCCCAGGCGACGGAAGATCGGGCCAGCCGGCCAGAAGTTGAGGTTGATGCCCGCGGCGATGTGCGGCGGCACCAGGCCCTGGTGATACAGCACGTAGGACAGCAGCAGATAGTCCATGTGGCTGCGGTGGCAGGGTACGTAGACAATCTCGTGGCCGTCCTGCGCGAGCTGGCGCACGCGCTCGGCGTTGGTGACGTTGATGCCCTGATACAACCGGTTCCAGGTCCAGCTCAGCACGCGATCGGAAAGACGCACGGTTTCGTAGGAGAAGTCGGCGGCGATCTCTTCCATCAACGCGATGGCGTTCTGCTGGGCCTTCTCGTGCGAGATCTTCTTGCTGCGCGCTTCGTCCTCGACCGCTTTTTCGATCGCTTTGGACGCCAACAGCTTGTTGAACAGATCCTGACGGGCCGGCAGGCTTGGGCCTACAGCGGCCAGGCGCTGACGCGAGAAGTGCATGCGCGCCACGCGCGCCAGTTTCTGCGCGATGGTTTTATCCGTGCCGTGTTCGGTGGCCATGCGGCGCAGCGACACGGTGTTGGAGAAGCGCACGAAGCTGTCGCGGCCGAGCCACAGCACGGCGAAGAATTTTTGCACGCCGTTCAACAGACGCAGGTGCGGCGTGCCGTGGCCTTCGCGGCCCGGCGAGCGGCCGAACATGACCGAAACCGGCAGCATCTGAATGTCGAGATCCGGATTGCTGCGATGCAGATCCAGGTAGTCGTGGAACAGCTTTACCGACTCTTCTTTCGGGGTGTAGTAGCGGAACACGCGCGGGCCGTCGTGAATGAACACGTAGCTCGGCAGCACGGTGCCGTCGATCTCCAGCGCGTTGAGCGGATCGGGCAGATCCTGCGCCAGGCACTGGGTGCGCAGCGTCAGCAAATCCGCCTTGGAATTGTAAGGTAAAACATACAAAATCGGCCGTGAGGGATCCAACCCTAGCTCGGTAACCGGATCTGAAGGGATGACCTTACTTCTTACCAACAATTTAAGTGGTAAATTCAATATTTTATAATAAATTTTACGCCAACCTGACATAACAACGTGAAGCCTCTTGTTAGCAATGCGCCGCAAGCATACCAGAAACCGGGTAGCAGATCTGTGGTGTTCGAAAACCGAGAGCCGTCAGCGCGGACTGTTCTAGACTCTTTTTATTATGACCGACCTCTGAGAAAGGCACGAAAACATGGCAAACCAAGCAACCGGATTGACCCGCATCATCAAGGCCGCCGGCTATTCTTATAAAGGGCTTTCCGCCGCCTGGCAACACGAGGCGGCGTTCCGCCAGGAACTGGTGGTGACCCTCCTGGCTATCATACTGGCTGTCTGGCTGGACGTGGGTGCGATAGCGCGCATTTTATTGATCGGATCGGTGGCGCTGGTGATGATCGTCGAGATCCTGAACAGCGCGATCGAGGCGGTAGTGGATCGCATCGGCAGCGAACACCATGAGCTGTCCGGGCGGGCCAAGGACATGGGATCGGCGGCGGTGTCGCTGGCGATCGTGCTCGCGCTGTTTGTTTGGGGCACGGTCTTGTGGCAGCATTTCGGCTGACGCAAAGCGCCTACTGACTGATTTTTATTTATTCTTCGGTTCCCAATCCGCGCTTACCTGTATATACTCACAGCAAGACTGTATAAACAAACAGGGGGCGGAATGAAAGCACTAACTACCAGACAGCAAGAGGTCTACGATCTGATTCGCGATCATATTTCGCAAACGGGCATGCCGCCGACGCGTGCCGAGATCGCGATGCGTCTGGGGTTCCGTTCGCCTAACGCCGCCGAAGAGCACCTGAAGGCGCTGGCACGCAAAGGCGTGATCGAAATCGTCTCCGGCGCGTCGCGCGGTATCCGCCTGCTGATGGAAGAAGAAGAAGGGCTGCCGCTGATCGGCCGCGTCGCCGCCGGCGAGCCGCTGCTGGCGCAGCAGCACATCGAAGGGCACTACCAGGTGGATCCATCCCTGTTCAAACCGAGCGCCGATTTCCTGTTGCGGGTGAACGGCATGTCGATGCGCGACATCGGCATTCTGGACGGCGATCTGCTGGCGGTGCACAAAACGCAAGACGTGCGCAACGGCCAGGTCGTGGTCGCGCGCATCGAAGACGAAGTGACGGTCAAACGCTTGAAAAAGCACGGCAACGTGGTTGAACTGCTGCCGGAGAACAACGAATTCCAACCGATCGTGGTCGATCTGCGCCAGCAGAATTTCACGATCGAAGGGCTGGCGGTCGGCGTGATCCGCAACGGCGACTGGATTTAATCGCCGCGCCATCACCGCCGCTCCCTGTATCAATCGCCCCTGTTTTGGGGCGTTTTTGTTTCTGACTTCGCCCTTCGTCACTCTGTCACAGGAACATCCCATCATGCGCCTGATTTCCGCCTTCACCAGCGACACCGATAAAGCCCTGTGGCGCCTCGCCCTGCCGATGATTTTCTCCAATATCACCGTGCCGCTGCTCGGGCTGGTGGACACCGCGGTGATCGGCCACCTCGACAGCCCGATCTATTTGGGTGGCGTGGCGATCGGCGCGGTGGCGACCAGCTTCCTGTTCATGCTGCTGCTGTTCCTGCGCATGAGCACCACCGGCCTCGCGGCGCAGGCGCTGGGAGCGAAGAACCCGCAGGCGCTGGCGCGCGCCTTTATGCAACCGCTGCTGCTGGCGCTGTTGGCCGGGGGGGCGATCGTCCTGTTGCGCTACCCGCTTATTGAACTTGCGCTGCGGATCGTCGGCGGCGATGGCGCGGTGCTGGAGCAGGCGCGGCGTTTTCTTGAGATCCGCTGGTTGAGCGCGCCGGCGGCGCTGGCCAACCTGGTGCTGCTGGGCTGGCTGCTCGGCGTGCAGTACGTGCGTGCGCCGGTGATCCTGCTGATCGTCGGCAACCTGCTGAACATCGTGCTGGATATTTGGCTGGTGATGGGCCTGGGTTGGAACGTGCGAGGGGCGGCGGCGGCCACCGCCATCGCCGAATATGCCACGCTATTGCTCGGCCTGTGGCTGGCGTGGCGGGTGATGCGTCTGCGCGGTATTACCCTGGCGATGCTGCGCCAGGCCTGGCGTGGCGATCTGCGTCGCCTGCTGGCGCTCAATCGCGACATCATGTTGCGTTCATTGCTGCTGCAGCTGTGCTTTGCGTCGCTGACCATTTTCGGCGCTCGCCTGGGGAGCGATGTGGTGGCGGTTAACGCGGTGTTGATGAACCTGCTGACGTTTACCGCCTATGCGCTCGACGGCTTCGCTTATGCGGTGGAGGCCCATTCCGGCCACGCCTACGGCGCCCGGGACGGCAGTCAACTGCGTAAGGTGTGGCACGCGGCCTGCAGGCAGGCGGGGCTGGTCGCGTTGGCCTTCGGCCTGGCGTATGCCGTTACCGGCCAGCAGATCGTGGCGGCGTTGACCTCCCTACCGGAGCTGCGCGCGTTGGCCGCCCACTATTTACCGTGGCAGGTCATTTTGCCGCTGGTCGGGGTGTGGTGTTATTTGCTGGATGGCATGTTTATCGGCGCCACGCGCGGCGCTGAGATGCGTAACAGCATGGCGGTGGCCGCGGCAGGGTACGGTTTGACGCTGTTCAGTGTGCCGCTGCTTGGCAACCACGGGCTCTGGCTGGCGCTGGCGGTGTTTCTGACGTTGCGTGGCGTGGCATTGGGCTGGATTTGGCACCGCCACCAGGTGCGCGGCAGCTGGTTTACTGCACATTAAACCGGACGTTTTGTTGGGTTAATGGTTAGTTTTTCTTATGATTTTGGTCATGTTTGCTTACATGTTTTCAGCCTTGGTCTGTTCGCGTTAGTTCGTTGTTTGTTAGCGTTTTTTGTTTTTATCTTGTTTGTTAATGGTTTTTTATTCTGTGTTTTGGCTTTTTTATTTCCATGTTTAACTAGAATGAATCATGTGGCTGGTAAATGAAGGGGAGCGGTGCTTCTTAAGGTGAAGGAAGCATCAACCAGAAAAATTTCTGGTTAACCCCGGCCGGCAACAGGGATCACTGATTCACCACAGGTTAACGGAGAGACTATGAATAAAGATCAAGCCGACGGTAACTGGAAGCAGCTGAAAGGCAAAGTGAAAGAGAAATGGGGCAAGCTGACCGATGACGATCTGACGGTCATCGAAGGGAAACGCGAACAGCTGGTCGGCAAAATTCAGGAGCGCTACGGTTACCAGAAAGAGGCGGCCGAAAAAGAGGTGAAAGCCTGGGAAGATCACACCAAACACCGCTGGTAACACGCAGGGCCGCCACTGACGGCGGCCGGCAACAGCGCAGGCCGGCGTCGCTCCATCCTCTGGTGCCCCGGCCGCAGGTACAGGGAAGTACCTGACTTCGTCTTACTTCTTCTTGATGGCGATGCTGTGATCGTGTTCGGCGCAGTCATGCTTGCTGTCACAAGCTTCAACTTCAACGCAACCGGCGCACAGACCGTGCGCTTCCACTACGCTGTGCCGCAGTGCAAATCCGGCTTCCTGCGCCAGCTTCCGCAGCGTTTCCTCCACGCCTTCGGTGGTGCGTTCGGTCACCTGGCCGCAGCGGTCGCAGATAAACAGCGCGGACGTATGCATCGGCTGTTCGAAATGGTGGCACAGCACGTAGCTGTTGGCCGACTCCACTCTATGGATAAACCCTTGCTCCAGCAGAAAATCCAGCGCGCGGTATACCGTCGGCGGCTTGGCCTGCGGTTCGGCGACGCGCAGCAGATCGAGCAGGTCATATGCGCTGATTGCACCGGGTTGCTGAGTCATCAGACGCAGCACTTCCAGCCGTTGCGGCGTCAATCGCACATTGCGTTGCTGGCAGAGGCGTTCAGCCTGCGCCAGCAGCTTTTCCTGGGTGGTTGAGTTCATCGCAAATATCCCGGTACGTAAAAAAGCCGATTTTACCATGATTACGGCGAATCGCCGAGAGTTGCCCCCTTTTCCCCTGATGATAGCGCAGGGAAAGGCGCGCCGATCGCGCTAAAAGAGAGATGCGTCACAACTTTTCCCCGCCGTCGGGCGGCAAATCAACGTTGCCGGTTTTAGCGCTGGAGAGCGGGGGACGAGCGCGGTATAACGCCTTTCACCCGCGTGATGAGCAGGAGCCCTGTGTGATGACGGAAAGAGAGAAGCTGTTAAGCGGCCTGGAGTACAACAGCCGCGATGAAGAACTGATCGCCCTGTACCATCGGGCGAGGGCGTTGATCAAAAGCCTGGGGGCGCTGGACTCGCATCAGGCGGACGAGAAAAACCGCCTGCTCGGCGAGCTGTTCGGCACCTGGGGGGAGGCGAGCTGGATTGAAACGCCATTCTGGTGCGACTACGGGCAGCATGTCCGCATCGGTAAAAACTGTTTTATCAACGTCAACGCGGTGTTCCTCGACTGCAATACCATCACCATCGGCGACAACACGCTGATCGGCCCCAACGTGCAAATCTATACGCCGAGCCACCCGCTGAAGGCCACAGAGCGGTTCACCAGCGATCCGGATTTCCCTTTCCGCACCTCGGCGCAGCCGGTGTCCATCGGCAACAACGTCTGGATCGGCGGCAACGTAGTGATCCTGCCGGGAGTGACCATTGGCGACGGCACGACCATCGGCGCGGGCAGCATCGTCACCGGCGACATCCCGGCCAACGTGCTGGCGCTGGGGCAGCCATGCCGGGTTATCCGCTCGTTGGAATAGGGCGTTATCGACGAGCAGGAGGCAAGGGGGCGGGATGGCTCTCTTTGCGGTGCGGGCTGTCGTTTGCCAACGGGCGGTCATCGGCCAATGCCAGACGTGCGGCCGCCAAACGGCTCATGACGGTGCCGATCGGCACCGCCAGCACGTTCGCGGCCTCCCGGTAAGACAGCCCTTCGACATACACCAGAAACAGCGCGTTGCGCTGGGCCGTCGGCAGCCGGCTGACGCGCCGCATCACTTCATGGATCCAGACCGGCCGTTCGCCGTTGTCCGCATCGCCCAGCTCTTCCGCCGCCATGCAGCCTTGCCCCTGGCGAAGATGTTGGGCGCGAACTTCATTGAGCCAAATGGAGTGCAAGATGGAAAACAGCCAGCGATCCAGGTGTGAACCGGGGGTGAATTGCGCGGCGCGCTCCAGCGCACGCAGGCAGGTGGCCTGCACCAGATCGTCGGCGACATCCCGCCGGTGCGAAAGCACCAGCGCATAGCGCCACAGGCGGGAGAGATAGTGGCCGAGTTCATCGCGTATCGCATCGCCGCTGATAGTCACCTCCGCAGGCGCGTCGGATCAAGATTCCGGGTGGTGGTCGATGGCCGCCGCCAAATCGCGGTACTCCTCGCACCCGCTGCCGCACAGCGACTGGATCACCTGCAGCTGTTGGCGAGCCAGATCGGGCCGGCCTTTCAGCATATAGGCTTCCCCCAGATACTCGCGCACTTTGGGGTATTTCGGATCGAGGGCTACTGATTTTAAATAATAGCCGATCCCTTCATCGGTGCGGCCAAGTTTGCGCGTGGCGTAGCCGCGATAGTTCAGCGCAACGGCGGTGTTGGGATTTTTCAACGTATTGAGCATATCGAGCGCTTCCTGATAGCGGCCGCTTTTCGCCAGTGCATAGGCGTAGTTAGTGCGGTCGGCGTCGTCGACCTTGCCGCTTTTATCTACCATGCAGGTCTGAGTTTTGCTGTCGTAGACCTGGCCTTTCGGACAGGTTGGCGGGGTTTGGCCGCTGCCGTCGCCGCCCATCGCCAGCGCTGCGCCGGACAACAGCAGGCAGCCGGCAATGGCCGATGCCAGCAGGCGTTTAATGAAGCTGTTCATGGTTATGTCCTCAAGGCAGAGGCGCCGTGCGCGCCCGTAATGAGATAACACCTGAACGAGCGGGTTTATTCGCCTTGTCTCCGCTTATTTTTGCCGGCGGCAAGCGGGTTTTCCCAACGGCGCCGATTGTCGTTATAATAGCCGTTTGCGGCCGCGCGCCGTTCGTTGAACCCAGACAGACTCAGGTAGCCAGTAACTCAGCATGACGAAAGACAACCACGCCCCAACCTACGCCGCCAATCGTTTCTCCATCGCGCCGATGCTCGACTGGACCGATCGTCATTGCCGTTACTTCCACCGCCTGCTGACCAAGGAAACGCTGCTGTACACCGAGATGGTGACCACCGGCGCGATCATCCACGGCAAGGGTGACTATCTGGCCTACAGCGAAGAAGAGCATCCGGTGGCGCTGCAGCTGGGCGGCAGCGATCCGGCCGCGCTGGCGCATTGCGCCAAGCTGGCGGAGCAGCGCGGTTACGATGAGATTAACCTCAACGTCGGCTGCCCGTCCGATCGGGTGCAAAACGGCATGTTCGGCGCCTGTCTGATGGGCCAGGCGGCGCTGGTCGCCGATTGCATCAAGGCGATGCGCGACGTGGTGTCGATCCCGGTGACGGTGAAGACCCGCATCGGCATCGACGATCAGGACAGCTACGCCTTCCTGTGTGACTTTATCGAGACCGTTGCCGGGCGCGGCGAGTGCGACATGTTCACCATCCACGCGCGCAAGGCCTGGCTCTCCGGCCTCAGCCCGAAAGAAAACCGTGAAGTGCCGCCGCTGGACTATCCACGCGTCTATCAGCTGAAGCGGGATTTCCCGACGTTGACCATCGCCATTAACGGCGGGGTGAAAACGCTGGAAGAGGCGCGGCAGCACCTGCAGCACTTGGACGGCGTGATGATGGGGCGCGAGGCGTATCAGAATCCGGGTATCCTGGCGCGGGTCGACAGCGAACTGTTCGGCGCGCAGACCGCGGTGCCGGACAGCGTGGCGATCGTCGAAGCGCTGTATCCGTATATCGAGCGCGAGCTGTCTAACGGCACCTATCTTGGCCACATTACTCGCCATATTCTCGGTCTGTTCCAGGGCGTGCCGGGCGCGCGCCAGTGGCGTCGCCATCTGAGCGAGAACGCCCACAAGCCGGGCGCCGATGCGCGGGTGGTGGAGCAGGCGCTGGCGTTGGTGCGTCAGCCGCGCGTCGAAATGGCGTAATCCATAAAAAATTTGACCAACAGTTAGTCTTTTTCGCCAGGCGTTCGGTACGTTACCGGATGCCTGCCTTAGGTTTTCAATAGGTTAGCCCATACGCCGTTCTGGCACGCTTCTTGTAATCCACTCTGCAGATACGTTGTATTGCAAAGGAGCAATCATGTTGGAAATCTTCTTTCTCATTGGTTTTGTGGTGATGCTGATGGTGACCGGCATCTCGCTGCTGGGGATTTTCGCTGCGCTGTTGGTGGCGGCGGCATTCATGCTGTTGGGCGGGCTGTTCGCAGTGGTCATTAAGCTGCTGCCGTGGCTGATTTTGGCGGTGGTTGGGGTATGGATTTACCGTTCAATGCAGAAACCCCAGATCCGGCGTTACTGATTTTTTGCTGAATAATCAGACAGTCACACTGAAACTTGCACAATTTCCCGCACCGCGAATGCGGCAGCGATCACAGCTTGGCAGTTTTCCCCGGCGATGTGGCACATAAAGCGTGTTTTTTGCCGGACGGGGCTGTTAGGATGTTGGTCGATGCAGTGATGCGACCGATTTCATCACCGTGAGAGACACCTAAAATTCGTGTTGCTAAAGCAACCCCTGTCTCTGGCGGACTCTGCTCTACCCCTACAAAACGCAGTAACAGAAAGGGCTCCGCAAGGAGCCCTTTTCTTTGGCCGCGATCAGGGGATCAGCAGGCTGGAACCGCTGGTGCTGCGGCTTTCCAGCACCTGGTGCGCACGCTGGGCGTCGGCCAGCGCGAATTTCTGCTCGTCTCTCACTTCCACCCGAATGGCGCCGCTGCCGATCAGCGAGAACAGCTCGTTGCTGGCATACTGCAGCTCGGCGCGGTTGGTGATGTAGCCGTTGAGGGAAGGGCGGGTGACGTACAGCGAGCCCTTTTGATTCAGCAGCGCCAGATCGACGCCGGTCACCGGGCCGGACGCGTTGCCGAAGCTGACCATCAGGCCGCGCCGCTTCAGGCTGTTGAGCGAGGCCTGCCAGGTGCTTTGCCCCACCGAATCGTATACCACGCCGACCTTCTCGCCGTGCGTCAGCTCGGCCACCCGCTGGGCGATATCCTCTTTATGGTAGTTGATGGTGGCCCAGGCGCCGGCCTGCTTCGCCAGCGCCGCCTTCTCGTCGGAGCCGACGCTGCCGATCAGGCGCGCGCCCAGCGCTTTGGCCCACTGACAGGCGATCAGCCCGACGCCGCCGGCGGCGGCATGGAACAAAAATACTTCACCCGGCTGCACTTCGTGGGTCTGGCGCAGCAGATAGTGCACCGTCAGCCCTTTCAGGAAAGAAGCGGCGCCTTGCTCAAAGCTCAGGTTGTGCGGCAGCAGCGCCACTTTCTCTTCCGGCACGTTGTGGATCTCGCTGTAGGCGCCGAGCGACGACTGCGCATACACCACCCGGTCGCCCGGTTTGATCGCGCTGACCCCGGCGCCGACCTTGACCACCACGCCGGCCGCTTCGGTGCCGAGGCCGCTCGGCAGGCTGGCCGGCGCGTACAGCCCGCTGCGCACATAGGTGTCGATGTAGTTGATGCCGATCGCCTTGTTCTCGATCTGCACTTCACCGGCAGCCGGATCGAGCGGTGTAAAATCAACGTATTGCAAGACTTCCGGTCCGCCGACGGCGGAGAATTGAATGCGCTTGGCCATTGGGTTACCTCGTTGGAGTGTCTGATTTCACCCTATTCTTTTTAGTATCGGAGATCCAGTTCGCCCGTGCGGGGTTCAATACCTTTTTTGCATCGGTTATGACGCAAAAATCACGTATACTCTCGCGTCAGGATCCTTCATTCGCAACCGGATAAAGACTACGTTTCATGGCAGGAAAAAAACCAACCAACAAAACAAACGCGGACGAAACCAGAGAGCGTTCCAGAGATCGTCAGATGGAAGGGCTGAAGATGCCGCCGCACTCGCTGGAGGCCGAGCAGTCGGTGTTGGGCGGTTTGATGCTGGATAACGAGCGTTGGGACAACGTGGCGGAACGCGTGGTCGCCAACGACTTCTTCAGCCGCCCGCATCGCCTGATCTTTACCGAGATGCAGCGTCTGCTGGAGATGAGCAAGCCTATCGACCTCATCACCCTGTCCGAATCGCTCGAACAGAAGGGCGAGCTGGACTCGGTGGGGGGCTTCGCCTACCTGGCCGAGCTGTCGAAAAACACCCCGAGCGCCGCCAACATCGGCGCCTACGCCGACATCGTGCGCGAGCGCGCGGTGGTGCGCGAAATGATCTCGGTGGCTAACGAAATCGCCGACGCTGGCTACGATCCGCAGGGGCGCAGCAGCGAAGACCTGCTCGATCTGGCAGAATCCCGCGTATTCCAAATCGCCGAGAACCGCGCCAGCAAAGACGAGGGCCCGAAGGGCATCGAACGCATCCTGGAAGACACCGTCTCGCGCATTGAACAGCTGTATCAGCAGCCGCATGACGGCGTGACCGGGGTCGATACCGGTTATCAGGACCTCAACAAGAAAACCGCGGGCATGCAAAAGTCCGATCTGATCATCGTCGCCGCCCGTCCATCGATGGGGAAAACCACCTTCGCCATGAACCTGTGCGAGAACGCCGCGATGACCCAGGAAAAACCGGTGTTGATCTTCAGCCTGGAGATGCCCGGCGAGCAGATCATGATGCGTATGCTGGCGTCGCTGTCGCGCGTGGATCAGACGCGCATCCGTACCGGTCAGCTTGACGACGAGGATTGGGCGCGCATTTCCAGCACCATGGGCATCCTGCTGGAGAAGCGCAACATGTACATCGACGACTCCTCCGGCCTGACGCCGACCGAAGTGCGCTCGCGTGCGCGGCGCATTTTCCGTGAGCACGACGGGCTTAGCCTGATCATGATCGACTACCTGCAGCTGATGCGCGTGCCGGCCCTGTCCGACAACCGTACGCTGGAGATCGCCGAGATTTCGCGCTCGCTGAAGGCGCTGGCGAAAGAGCTGCAGGTGCCGGTGGTGGCGCTGTCGCAGCTGAACCGAAGCCTGGAGCAGCGCGCCGACAAACGCCCGGTCAACTCCGACCTGCGTGAATCCGGCTCCATCGAGCAGGACGCCGACCTGATTATGTTCATCTATCGTGATGAGGTGTATCACGAGAACAGCGATCTGAAAGGGATCGCGGAAATTATTATCGGTAAGCAGCGTAACGGCCCCATCGGCACCGTGCGCCTTACCTTTAACGGCCAGTGGTCGCGTTTCGATAACTACGCGGGGCCACAATACGATGACGAATAATCAGCTAAGGAACTGAAATGAAAGCGGCAACCGCTGTAATCGACCGCCGCGCTCTGCGACATAATCTGCAACAGGTGCGCCGCCAGGCGCCGCAAAGCCGCCTGATTGCCGTTGTGAAAGCAAACGCTTATGGACATGGCCTGCTGGAAACAGCACACACCCTGCAAGACGCCGACTGCTACGGCGTAGCGCGCATCGGCGAGGCGCAGATGCTGCGCTCCGGCGGCATCGTCAAGCCGATCCTGTTGCTGGAAGGCTTCTTCAGCGCCGAAGACCTGCCGGTGCTGGTGGCGAACAACATCGAAACCGCGGTGCACAGCATCGAACAGCTCGAGGCGCTGGAGCAGGCCGAGCTGGCGCGCCCGGTGCCAGTGTGGATGAAGCTCGATACCGGCATGCATCGGCTGGGGGTGCGCCCCGAACAGGCGGAGGCGTTTTATCAGCGTCTGTGCGCCTGCCGCAACGTGGCGCAGCCGGTCAATATCATGAGCCACTTCAGCCGCGCCGACGAGCCGGGATCCGACGCCACGCTGAAACAGATCGCCTGCTTTGAGCAGTTCGCGCGCGGTAAACCGGGCCAGCGCTCGGTCGCCGCTTCCGGCGGCACGCTGCTGTGGCCGGACGCCCACAACGAGTGGGTACGCCCCGGCATCATTCTGTACGGCGTGTCGCCGTTGGATAGCGGCAGCGGCGCCGAGCATGGTCTGCAGCCGGCGATGACGCTGAAATCCAGTCTGATCGCGATGCGCGAGCACAAGGCCGGCGAAGCGGTGGGCTATGGCGGCACCTGGGTCAGCCCGCGCGATACTCGCCTTGGCGTGGTGGCGATGGGGTACGGCGACGGCTACCCGCGCAGCGCGCCGACCGGCACGCCGATCCTGATCAACGGCCGCGAAGTGCCGATCGTCGGCCGGGTGTCGATGGACATGATTTCGGTCGATCTCGGGCCGGCCGCCGCCGATAAAGTAGGGGATGAAGCGGTGCTGTGGGGGCCGGCGTTGCCGGTCGAGCGCATCGCCGCCTGTACCGGCATCAGCGCTTATGAACTGATCACCAAGCTCACGCAGCGCGTGGCGATGGAATACATCGGCGACTGATACGCCGCAGGGGCCGACGCGCGTCGGCCCCGTTCTTCAACGCGTTACTTCTTTACCGCCAACCACTTGTCGATAATTTTCTGATACTCGCCGGTCGCCTTGGCCAGGTGCAGCCACTGATCCACATACAGTTTCCAGCTCAGATCGTCGCGCGGCAGCATGTAAGCCTTTTCGCCGTACTGCATCGGTTTGGTCGGATTCACCGCGCACAGCTTCGGATAGCGCTTCTGCTGGTACAGCGCCTCGGAGGCGTCGGTGATCATCACGTCCGCCTTGCGATCCACCAGCTGCTGGAAAATACTCATGTTGTCGTGCGTCAGCGTCAGCTTGGCTTTTGGCAGATAGGCGTGCACGAAGGCTTCGTTGGTGCCGCCCGCCGGTTCCAGCAGACGCACCGACGGTTTGTTGATCTGTTCTATCGTGCGGTATTTCTTCACGTCGGTGCAGCGCACCAGCGGAATTTTGCCGTCGGTATCCAGCTTGTCGGCGAAGAACACCTGTTTTTGTCGCTCCAGCGTGACGGAGATGCCGCCCATGGCGATGTCGCACTTGCCGGAGACGAAGTCCGGCGTCAGGGTTTTCCAGCTGGTTTTCACCCACTTCACCTTGGCGCCCAGGCTCTTCGCCAGCGATTCCGCCATGTCGATATCGATGCCTTCATAGCTGCCATCTTCCTTGAGGAAGGTGTAGGGCTTGTAGTCGCCGGTGGTGCAGACCTCCAGGGTCTTTTGCTGCAGCACTTTGTCTAGGTGGGATTGTGCGCCGGCGCTGCCGGCGGCGAGCAGCAGCGCGAGAGGGAGTAACTTTTTCATCTGGCGTCCTTTTTATACATTCGTGGTTTTATGCGTTACTTCGCCGTTAATTGTCGTTTGCCTGCATGAGTTAGCCGTTTTTTATGCCGCTTACCGGCGAAAACGCCGGGCGTTGCTGCTGTACGCGATTTAAGCGCCAGGGTGTGACGTCGGCAACGGTAAAAAAACTGGTAGGCTGTAACGTCAACATTTATTAACACAGTTTACAGGTGGCTATGTACAACATTGACGATTTTGATATGAAAATCCTGACGCTGTTACAGGCCAACGGCCGTTTGACCAATCAGGAGCTGAGCGAACTGGTGGGGCTTTCCGCTTCCCAGTGTTCACGGCGGCGCATCAGCCTGGAACAGGCGCAGCTGATCCGCGGCTACCACGCGCGGCTGGCGCCGGAGGCGGTCGGCCTGGGGCTGGTGGGGCTGATTGAAGTCAGCCTGATCACGCACGCTCAGGAGCAGATCGACAGCTTTCATCAGATGCTGGAGGACGTGGACGCGATCCTGGACGCTTACAAGACCACCGGCGACGCCGATTACCTGCTGAAAGTGGCGGTGGCGGACCTGCCGGCGCTGAGCGAGTTCATCAGCCAGACGCTGTCGCCGCACAAAAGCGTGGCGCATATCAAAACGGCGGTGGTGCTCAATCGCATCAAGGAAAATGGTTTGTTGCCGGTGACGCGAGAAAGCTGAAACCGAATACGCTTTTCCGTCTATATTAGGAACGTAACGCTGTGCCCAAACCACAATAAATAAACCAGGAGAAAAAAACGTGTTCCAGAACGTTGACGCCTATGCCGGCGATCCCATTCTGTCGCTGATGGAAAAATTCAAACAAGACCCGCGCGCGCACAAGGTGAACCTGAGCATTGGCCTGTACTACGATGCGCAGGGCGTTATTCCGCAGATGCGTGCGGTCGCCGCGGCGCAAGCGCAGTTGAACAGCGTCGAGCACGGCGCCTCGGTATACCTGCCGATGGAAGGGCTGCAATCCTACCGCACCGCCATCCAGCATTTGCTGTTCGGCGAGCAGCACCCGATGCTGCAGCAGGGGCGCATCGCCACCATTCAGACCGTCGGCGGTTCCGGCGCGCTGAAAGTGGGCGCGGACTTCCTGAAAAGCTACTTCCCGAATTCGCAGGTGTGGGTCAGCGATCCCACCTGGGAAAACCACGTCGCCATCTTCAGCGGCGCCGGTTTCAAGGTGAATACCTATCCGTATTTTGACGGCGAAAGCCTGGGCGTGAAGTTCGACGCCATGCTGGCTGCGCTGAAACAGCTGCCGAAGCACAGCATCGCGCTGCTGCATCCGTGCTGTCACAACCCGACTGGCTCAGACCTGACCCCCGCCCAGTGGGACGAAGTGATCAAGGTGATCGCCGATCGTGAGATCATTCCGTTCCTCGACATCGCCTATCAGGGCTTCGGCGGCGGTATGGAGCAGGACGTCTACGCCATTCGCGCCATTGCGGCGGCCGGCTTGCCGTGCCTGGTGAGCAACTCGTTCTCGAAGATCTTCTCGCTGTACGGCGAGCGCGTCGGCGGCCTGTCGGTGGTGTGCGAAAGCGAAGAAGCGGCCGGGCGCGTGCTGGGCCAGCTGAAGGCGACCGTGCGCCGCAACTACTCGAGCCCGCCGAACTTCGGCGCGCAGCTGGTGGCCAAAGTGCTGAACGACGCTGAGCTGAAAACCCAGTGGCTGAATGAAGTGGAAAGCATGCGCACCCGCATTCTCGAAATGCGCCACGCGTTGGTGGACACCCTGAAGAGCGCGCTGCCGCAGCGCAACTTCGATTACCTGCTGGCGCAGCGCGGCATGTTCAGCTACACCGGCTTCAGCGCGGCGCAGGTCGATCGCCTGCGCGAAGAGTTCGGCGTCTACCTGATCCACAGCGGCCGCATGTGCGTGGCCGGCCTGAACCACGACAACGTGCGTCAGGTAGCCGAGGCGTTTGCTGCGGTGCAGTAACGCCTGTTAGTCTGAACGGACGTTCATCGGGAGCGATAGCGATATCGCTCCTTTTTTATTGCCGGCGCGCCGCCGAAGTTGCCGCAAACCGGAGAGAGAATATACTGATTGAGGGGCGCTCACTCATGTGGCATCAGCAAACGCTAATCCTCAGCGCAAAAGCGCGTGGCTTTCATCTGGTTACCGACGAGATAGTCAACCAGTTAACCCACTTACACCGCCTGCAAACCGGCCTGCTGCATCTGTTGCTGCAGCATACCTCGGCCTCGCTGACGCTCAACGAGAACTGCGATCCCACGGTGCGAGCCGATATGGAGCAGCATTTCCTGCGTCAGGTGCCGGAAAACGCCCCCTATCAGCATGATTACGAAGGGCCGGACGACATGCCGGCGCACATCAAATCCTCGCTGCTGGGCGCTTCCTTGACGCTGCCCGTCAGGCACGGGCGGCTGATGTTGGGCACATGGCAGGGCATCTGGCTGGGGGAGCACCGCATCCACGGCGGAGCACGCCGTATTGTGGCCACATTACAGGGGGAATAACCCAATGAATAACAGCGCATTGCTGGAGTACTGCATGGCGAAGCCGGGCGCGGAGCAAAGCGACCAGAACCAGTGGCAGGCCAGCCAGATCAAGGTGGGCGACGTGATGTTCGCCATGGTGTGCGAAGTGGAAGGGCGGCCGGCGCTGGCGGTCAAGTCCAGCCCGGAGCTGGCGGAAAGCCTGCGCGAACACCACCCTGAGATCGTCGCCTGCAATGGCCTGAACAAGGCGCACTGGAATACGGTGTTTCTCGACGGCAACCTGCCGAACTCGCAGTTTTATACGTTGATCGACAGCTCCTATCAGCTGGTGGTGGAAGGCTTGCCCGAACACGTGCGCCAGGAACTGCGCGCCTGATTGCCGGGCGGCGGCGCCGCCCGTTTTCTCCTGCTTTCTCGCGTTAAACCGTGATCGGGGCTTTAAATTGGGAACGTTCCCTTTTTATTGCCGGGCTAAAGCGGCTACGCTTGGGCATTCAAGAAACGCGGATGAAGGAGGCCGACATGGCCATGAGCGAAGAAAAGCGCAAGATGATCGCCGGGGAACTGTACGACGCCGGCGATGAACTGCTGCGCAGCGAGCGTCGGCGCGCGCGCCAGATAACGCATCGCTACAACCACTCATCGCCGGAAGAGGGCGAGCTGCGCAAACAGTGGCTGGACGAGCTGCTGGGCGGCTATCAAGGCGGCGCCATCGAGCCGACGTTCCGCTGCGACTATGGCTATAACATCTATCTCGGCAAGAACTTCTACGCCAATTTCGACTGCGTGATCCTCGACGTGTGCGAGGTGCACATCGGCGACAACTGCCTGCTGGCGCCGGGCGTGCATATCTACACCGCCACCCATCCGCTGGACGCCGAGACGCGCGCCGGCGGCGCGGAGTTCGGCAAGCCGGTCAAGATTGGCGACAACGTGTGGATCGGCGGGCGCGCGGTGATCAATCCGGGCGTGACCATCGGCGATAATGCGGTCGTGGCCTCCGGCGCGGTGGTCACCAAAGACGTGCCGGCCAACTGCGTGGTGGGCGGCAACCCGGCGCGCGTGCTGAAAACGCTGTAAGCCCGTCGGGCGGATTAAAACATGCTGCCATGGCGCTCGAAGCCGTGCATCTCGATGTCTTTGAGCGCCTTGAAGCGTTTGACCATCACCGCATGGTCTGACAGCAGATTGCTGATGCGAACAAACAGCTCCTTGTTCTCTTCTTCGCACTGCTCCAGCCAGGCCTGCGGATTCACGCCGTGCTGCATCCAGGGGCCGACGGCCAGCAGCCGCACTGTGTTGGCGTAGTTCGGGCACACCGCGAGCGCCACGCGATCGGCGGAATACTCCTGCGCGCGAGTGGTCGCCAGGCCGGGCAACACCAGCGACTGCGGCACGACGCCGATCGCCAGACGCCACAGCGACACGTGCCGCAGCTTGTGATGGGCCAATTCATGGGCCAGCACGAACTCCACGATCTCCGGCGCGGTGGGCATCAGCATGGCGATTTCAGCATGGATCACCACGTAGCGCTGGCGGCGGTTGCACTCCAGCGCGAAGGCGTTGACCACGCCGTTGCCGTTGGTCAGATAAAGCTTGGGCAGCGTCTTGAGTTCCAGCCGACGGCCGATATCCTGATACAGCGCGAACAGTTCCGGAAATTGCGCCGGCCCGATGCGCAAGGCGTTGGATTTCGCCTGTGCGGCGAGATAGAAACGGTAAATATAGAAAGCGATCGGGATCAGCGGTAATAACGCGAGCAGGCTGAGGGTATCCAATGTTTCCTTGGCGTCGTCTCCCAACCCAAGTGCAGTTCCATCTGTATTTACCACGACGGCGGCGATGCCAAATAAAAAACCGAATAAGGTAATTATCGCCGATAGCCAGATCATGGGCATTTCCCAGCGGTGGCGAAATGCGGTGAAATTACGACATTCCGTCGCATGATGTTGACACATAAAATATCCTTAATAAGGGAGAGCCACGCCTGACATTGTCAGGTAAATAATGAATGTTTAATTATCCATCCGTTTACCTAACACTCAGCTAAACTGTAGTTCGTTTTTTAATCATGGCATTTATCCCTTCCTGCACAGACTTAGGCAAAAAACGTCAGAAGCTGTAGCTGGCGCTGGTGAAGGCCATGCCTGAGGTGGTTTTCTCAACGATGGGGCTGTCGGCCGCGTCGCCCAGCAGGCGCGTTACGCCGACGCCGGCCTGGAAGGCCACGTTCGGTCGCCATTGGTAGTTGAGCGCGGCGGTGAGCGTCGCGTCCTTGAAGCCGCTGCCCGGCCGATACGTGCTGAAGGCGCTGTGCTGCGCCTGCTGCGACGTCACGCCGAAATAGCCGCGCTGATAGCCGCTGTTGGCCCAGGTGGTGGAGAGATTGCCGATAAGCGTCAGCTGTTCGCTGAGCGGATATTGCCCGGTCAGTCCGCTTTCCACATAGGCGGTGTGGCCCAGTTCTTCCCCGCCGTAGCTGCGTTTGCGCGTCGCCTGCATCCCTTTGACATAGGCGCGGAAGGGGTCGAGTTGGTAGCTCAGCTCAGCGCCGGCTTCCAGCGCGCCGCCCAGTTTGCCCATGCCTTTGAGCCGGGTGTTGCGCCCGCGCAAGGTTTTGATTTCCTCGTCACGGCCGGCGTCATAGTTGAGCAATAACGCGATGCCGACGGGCCCGGCGATGGGGAATTGCCAGCGCGCCCCTTCGCTGCCCGCGCTGAATTCTCCCCAGCTGGCGTTTTGATAGCCGGCATTCACCTGATACAGCGGTTCAATGCTGTAAAAAGACGAGCCTTCATAGGCGGGAGCGACGGCGAGGCCGCCGGCGAGCGTTAAAGACGCTTCGCCGTCCTGCGCCTGACCGGCGAGAGGAAAAAGAAAGAGCAGGGCGGCGGCAGAGGTACCCAGTTTATTATCCACGTTAAACACCTTTATATCATCCCATTGAATAAACGGCCCGCAGGCCCGCGTTTAAATGACGGCTTATTGATAAACGCCATGTTTATATTGATTAATCGGCAGACGACGGCGCGCCATTGGCGTTATTTCACCGCAATAGTGAAACGCATGGGGAATAAACAAAAGCCAAACAAATGGCATGATGGGGCGAGTTTATTATTGGCTGGGTTCAAAGCGCCTGTTTTTAAAGGAATGATGCAGAGAAGAGTATTTAATGTTTCTCGCAGAAGGATAGGTTGATTGCTCAACGAGGCGGAATAGGGCGCCTCGTTGAGCGTATCATCCGCCGTTATTTTTCCAACAGCGGTTTCAGGAAGCGCGCGGTGTGCGATTTTTCACACTCGGCGACCGTTTCCGGCGTGCCGGCGACCAGGATCTCGCCGCCGCCGCTGCCGCCTTCCGGCCCCAGATCGACGATCCAGTCGGCGGTTTTGATCACGTCCAGGTTATGCTCGATGACCACGATGGTATTGCCCTGATCGCGCAGCTGATGCAGCACCGCCAACAGCTGTTGGATATCGGCGAAGTGCAGACCGGTGGTCGGCTCGTCGAGAATATACAGCGTCTGGCCGGTGCCGCGTTTCGACAGCTCGCGCGCCAGCTTGACGCGCTGCGCCTCACCGCCGGAGAGCGTGGTGGCCGACTGGCCGAGGCGGATGTAGGACAGGCCGACATCCATCAGGGTTTGCAGCTTGCGCGCCAGCGCCGGCACCGCGTCGAAGAAATCGCGCGCTTCTTCGATGGTCATCTCCAGCACTTCGTGGATGCTCTTGCCTTTGTACTTCACTTCCAGCGTTTCGCGGTTATAGCGTTTGCCTTTGCACTGGTCGCACGGGACGTAGATGTCCGGCAGGAAGTGCATCTCGACCTTGATCACCCCGTCGCCCTGGCAGGCTTCACAGCGCCCGCCCTTGACGTTGAAGCTGAAGCGGCCCGGCGTATAGCCGCGGCTGCGCGACTCCGGCACGCCGGCGAACAGCTCGCGCACCGGGGTGAAGATGCCGGTGTAAGTGGCCGGGTTGGAGCGCGGCGTGCGGCCGATCGGGCTCTGATCGATATCGATCACCTTGTCGAAATGTTCCAGGCCGGTCACTTCGCGGAATGGCGCAGGCTCGGCGATGGTGGCGCCGTTAAGCTGGCGCTGGGCGATCGGGAACAGCGTATCGTTGATCAGCGTCGACTTGCCGGAGCCGGACACGCCGGTGATGCAGGTAAACAGACCGACCGGCAGCGTCAGCGTCACGTCCTTCAGGTTGTTGCCGCGCGCGCCGCTCAGCTTCAGCACCTTGGTCGGATCGGCCTGCACGCGCTGCGCGGGGATGGCGATCTCGCGCTTGCCGCTGAGGAACTGGCCGGTCAGCGATTCCGGCTGCGCCATGATGTCGTCGACGGTGCCTTCCGCCACCACCTGGCCGCCGTGTACGCCGGCGCCGGGGCCGATGTCGATCACGTGGTCGGCGGCGCGGATGGCGTCTTCGTCATGCTCCACCACAATCACCGTGTTGCCGAGGTTGCGCAGGTGGATCAGCGTTTCCAGCAGGCGCTCGTTGTCGCGCTGGTGCAGGCCGATCGACGGCTCATCCAGCACGTACATCACGCCCACCAAACCGGCGCCGATCTGGCTGGCCAAGCGGATACGCTGCGCTTCGCCGCCGGAGAGCGTTTCCGCCGAACGGGACAGCGACAGGTAGTTCAGGCCGACGTTCACCAGGAACTTCAGGCGATCGCCTATCTCTTTCAGCACTTTTTCGGCGATCTTGGCGCGCTGGCCGCTGAGCTTCATGTTCTGGAAGAAGGTCATCGCGTGGCCGATGCTCAGATCGGAGATCTCCGGCAGCGTAGTGTCTTCGACGAACACGTTGCGCGCTTCTTCGCGCAGGCGGGTGCCGTGGCATGAGGCGCAAGGGCGGTTGCTGATGAACTTCGCCAGCTCTTCGCGCACCGCGCTGGATTCGGTCTCTTTATAGCGGCGCTCCATGTTGTGCAGCACGCCTTCGAACGGGTGGCGGCGCACGGTGGTGTCACCGCGATCGTTGATGTATTTGAATTCGATCGACTCTTTGCCGGAGCCGCTCAGCACCGCTTTCTGCACGTTGGCGCTCAGGGTGTTGAACGGGGCTTCGACGTCGAACTCATAGTGCTCCGCCAGCGAGCGCAGCATCTGGAAGTAATAGAAGTTGCGGCGATCCCAGCCGCGGATCGCGCCGCCGGCCAGCGACAGCTCGGGGTTTTGCACCACGCGATCCGGATCGAAGAACTGTTGCACGCCCAGGCCGTCGCAGGTCGGGCAGGCGCCGGCCGGGTTGTTGAAGGAAAACAGGCGCGGTTCCAGTTCGCGCATGCTGTAGCCGCAGATCGGGCAGGCGAAGTTGGCGGAGAACAGCAGCTCGTCCGCTTTTTCGTCGTCCATGTCCGCCACCACCGCGGTGCCGCCCGAGAGCTCCAGCGCGGTTTCGAACGATTCGGCCAGGCGCTGCGCCATGTCGTCGCGCACCTTGAAACGGTCGACCACCACTTCGATGGTGTGTTTTTTCTGCAGCTCCAGCTTCGGCGGATCGGACAGATCGCACACTTCACCGTCGATGCGCGCGCGGATATAGCCCTGGGCGGCCAGGTTTTCCAGCGTTTTGGTGTGTTCGCCCTTGCGATCTTTCACCACCGGCGCCAGCAGCATCAGGCGCTTGCCTTCCGGCTGGCTCAGCACATTGTCGACCATCTGGCTGACGGTCTGCGCCGCCAGCGGCACATGGTGATCCGGGCAGCGCGGCTCGCCGACGCGGGCGAACAGCAGGCGCAGGTAGTCGTGGATCTCGGTGATGGTGCCGACCGTGGATCGCGGGTTATGCGAGGTGGATTTCTGCTCGATGGAGATCGCCGGCGACAGACCTTCAATATGGTCGACGTCCGGTTTTTCCATCAGCGACAGGAACTGGCGCGCATAGGCGGAGAGTGATTCGACATAGCGCCGCTGCCCTTCGGCATACAGCGTATCGAAAGCCAGCGAAGACTTGCCGGAACCGGACAGGCCGGTGACGACGATCAGTTTGTCACGCGGGATGATCAGGTTGATGTTTTTCAGATTATGGGTTCGAGCACCACGAACTTCGATATTGTCCATTTACACTTCCCGTCTTGATGATACACCGCGCCTGTCGCGATTTTTGCGGGGGATTTTGTGATGGATCTCGCAAAAAACCGGCACAGCCAGGTCGAAACGCATAATTATGACACAAAAAAACCTGAATGGATATCCAGTATGCGAATGCAATAAGGTCGATTGGAAAGACAATTCTGGAATGCAATTCGCACTTATCAACACGGGTGTGGTTTCGTACTCAGCGTGGTAAACTGACGCGTTTATACTGTGTAGAAATCAATCATCGGGAGAAGTGCTCATGGCCAGCAGAGGCGTAAACAAAGTAATTCTGGTCGGGAATCTGGGTCAGGATCCAGAAGTCCGTTACATGCCGAACGGCGGCGCAGTGGCCAACATTACCCTGGCGACCTCCGAAAGCTGGCGTGACAAAGCGACCGGCGAACAGAAAGAGAAGACCGAGTGGCACCGCGTCGTGCTGTTCGGCAAACTGGCTGAAGTGGCGGGCGAATACCTGCGCAAAGGCTCTCAGGTTTACATCGAAGGCTCCCTGCAGACCCGTAAATGGCAGGATCAGAGCGGCCAGGATCGCTACACCACCGAGATCGTGGTTAACGTCGGCGGCACCATGCAGATGCTGGGCGGCCGTCAGGGCGGCGGCGCACCGGCCGGTCAATCTGCCGGCGGCCAGGGCGGTTGGGGCCAGCCTCAACAGCCACAGGGCAGCAACCAGTTCAGCGGCGGCCAGCAGCAGTCTCGTCCGGCGCAGAACAGCGCTCCGGCGACCAGCAACGAACCGCCAATGGATTTCGACGACGATATTCCGTTCTGATCTCCGGCCGTTTGCAGCCAATAAAAAAGCCCCGCAAGGGGCTTTTTGCATTTTAGGGACGGTTACGCCGAGAAGCCGCCGTCGATGCTCAGGCTGGCGCCGGTGATATAACCCGCCTGCGGGCCGGCCAGGTAAGCGACAAAACCGGCGATCTCTTCATCTTTGCCGTAGCGGCCGATCGCCATCAGCTGCTTGAGCTGATCGGCGAACTCGCCGGCGTCCGGGTTCATTTCGGTGTCCACCGGGCCGGGCTGCACGTTGTTGACGGTGATGCCGCGCGGGCCGAGATCGCGCGCCATGCCTTTGGTCAGGCCGACCAGCGCCGATTTGCTCATCGCATACACCGCCGCGCCGCCGAACGGCACGCGCTCGGCGTTGGTGCTGCCGATGTGGATGATGCGCCCGCCGTCGTTCATGTGGCGCGCCGCCTCTTGGCTGGCGACAAATACGCTGCGCACGTTAACCGCCAGCATGCGATCCAGATCGTCCAGCGCCAGCGCTTCGGTGCTGCCCAATGTAAACACCCCGGCGTTGTTCACCAGAATATCCAGGTTGCCGAAGTGGCTCACCGCCTGGCGAACCGCCTGCTGCAGCGCCGCTGCATCGGTGCTGTCGGCCTTGATGGCGAGGGCTTTGCCGCCGGCGGCGGTCACGGCGCTCGCCACCGCTTCTGCGCGATCGGCCGAGGCGGCGTAGGTAAAGGCGACGGCGGCGCCTTCGTTCGCTAACCGTTTCACGATGGCGGCGCCGATGCCGCGGGAGCCGCCCTGAACGAATGCGACTTTGCCTTGCAGAGGTTGTGCTGTCGTCATGCTATTTCTCCAAAGTGGGTGAGGGTTTTGCGCTGTCATTCAGTATGGGTGAAATGAATGGCGATCACTGTCCACAAAGAGCTCTGACCGCCTGAAACGAGAAAAGCCCCTTGCGGGGCTTCTTTCTTCCGTCGATTGGCTGTCCGACGATCAGTTGAAGATTTCTGCGGTGCCGTACAGTTTGTTTTGGCCGCCGGCGGCGACGATGCGGTAGGAACTGGCGCCCGACGCGGCGGCTTTGCTGGCCAGTTCGCTTTCCAGCGCGCTCAGGTTGGCGGCGCCGCTCACGGTGACTACGCCGATTTTCTGCGCGTCTGCGGCTGGCTGGCTGGTTGGCAGCTCAGCGGCGAAGGTAGCGAAAGAAGCGGTAGCCAGCAGTGCAGCGGTAGCAAAAATTTTGACGTTTTTCATGATGTGTTCCTCAGAGTATTTATTAGGTGAGAGCGTGTTGTCTCTCGATGTGTTAAATACTAGTGCACCGGGTGTGAATAAAAAATCGGAGAGTTTTGAGTATCTCTGTCAAATAAATTGACGGTTTTTCAGCCGTTGGCGTGCGGTAAAAATTGCCACTACCCTTTACAGACGATCCTTAACCGGAGAAACGTCATGACGGTAAACGCGTTTATCGGCAGCTGGGCGTTGGTGTCGTCGGCGTTCAAAAACCAGAACGGCGAGCTGAATTACCCGCTGGGCGAGCAGGTGTTGGGGCGCATCCACTATGAGGCCAACGGCACGATGGCGGCGCAGCTATACAGCGCCGTGCGGCCGCGTTTCGTCGCCGACGATTTGGCGCAGGGATCCGAGCGGGAGATCCATGCCGCCTTCATCAATATGATTTGCTATTTCGGCCGTTATCAGGTGGAAGAAAGCGAGCAACGGGTGGTGCATCAGGTTGAAGGCTGCTCGTTCCCCAATTGGATAGGCAGCCGTCAGGTGCGCTTTTACGCCTTTAACGCCGATCGGCTGACGTTGCGCACGGTGCCGCTGCAGCTCGGCAACGGCGTGCAGATCGGCGAACTGGTGTGGCAGCGGACAGGAGCGTCATCATGATCATTGTTCATCATCTCAATCACTCGCGGTCGCAGCGCATTCTGTGGTTTTTGGAAGAGCTGGGCGTGCCCTATCAGGTGCAACGCTACGAGCGCGATCCGCACACTCTGCTGGCGCCGCCGGCGCTGAAAAAGATCCACCCGCTGGGCAAATCGCCGGTGATCGTCGATGGCGATCTGACGCTGGCGGAATCCGGCGCCATTATCGAATACTTGCAGGAAGCCTACGACGCACAGGGCATGTTTATGCCGACGGACTTCCACGCGCGCCAGCAATACCGCTACTGGTTGCACTACGCTGAGGGATCGCTGATGCCGCTGTTGGTGATGAAGCTGGTGTTCAGCCGTCTCGGCCAGCCGCCGATCCCCTGGCTGCTGCGGCCGGTGGCGGGCGCGATCGGCAAGGGCGTACAGCGCGAATACCTCGACAAACAGATCGCGCCGCACTGCGAGTATCTCGAACAGCACCTGAACAAGGGCAGCTGGTTCGTCGGCAACGATTTCAGCGCGGCGGACATACAGATGAGCTTCCCGCTCGAGGCGATGGCGGCGCGCGGCGCGTTGGACAATTGCCCGAAACTGCGCGGCTTCCTGCAGCGCATCCACGCCCGGCCCGCTTACCAGCGGGCGCTGGAACAGGGCGGCCCTTACGACCTGCTGAGTTAAGCGGATGGGCTATACTCGATGGGGTCATTCTTCATCGGAGGTAGCCCATGGCTACGCAAATCTTCGTAAATCTGCCCGTACGCGATCTGCCCGCCTCAATGGCGTTTTTCACCCAGCTCGGCTTCAGCTTCAACCCGCAATTTACCGACGATACCGCCGCCTGCATGGTGGTCAGCGACACGATTTACGTGATGCTGCTGACCCACGACAAATTCAGGATGTTTACCCCGAACCCGATCGGCGACGCCAAACAGGCCACCGAAGTGTTGGTGTGCCTGTCGCAACCCAGCCGGGCGGCGGTGGACGAACTGGTGCGCAAGGCGATCGCCGGCGGCGGCAATACCTATCATCCGCCGCGGGACTATGGCGTGATGTACGGCCACGGATTTCAGGATCTGGACGGCCATATCTGGGAATTGATGTATATGGATCCCGCAGCGGTGCAGGCGCAATAAGATCGCCGTGAAACAGGCTGGCAGGGGCGCCGGATCGCCCCGTCTTTTCGCGCACAAGCCCTTCCCGCCGCTTTCTGCATAAATTGCCGCGATCTTTAGTTGATTAGACGCTAGGGAAGGCAGGATAATCGTTTGCCTTGAATAAACCACCATAAATCACCCGTACCGCGCGCTGCGAGTTAAACGTTTGCCTTGGTGCGCATCGCCGTTGGCGGTGCGACGGAAGGGCAAGGAAGCGGAACGTGACGTAAACGATTACGTGGCGATCAGGCGCGGGCGAGATTACAGGCCTGCTGCGACGGGCCGATTCATGAAACACAGGGGAAGTAACCTATGTCGAACTCTCAAGCGAACCACGCCGCAAAACCAACCGGCGGGCTTGATGGCTATTTTAAAATTTCCGCGCGCGGCAGCAGCGTGCGTCAGGAGGTGGTGGCGGGGCTGACCACCTTCCTGGCGATGGTGTACTCGGTGATCGTGGTGCCGAGCATGCTGGGCAAAGCGGGCTTCCCGCCGGCGGCGGTGTTCGTTTCCACCTGTCTGGTGGCCGGTCTGGGCTCGCTGCTGATGGGGCTGTGGGCTAACCTGCCGATGGCCATCGGCTGTGCGATCTCGTTGACCGCCTTTACCGCTTTCAGCCTGGTGCTCGGCCAACATATCAGCATTCCGGTGGCGCTGGGCGCGGTGTTCCTGATGGGCGTGCTGTTTACCGTCATCTCGGTCACCGGCATCCGCGCCTGGATCCTGCGCAACCTGCCGATGGGCGTGGCGCACGGCACCGGCATCGGCATCGGGCTGTTCCTGCTGCTGATCGCCGCCAACGGCGTCGGCCTGGTGGTGAAGAACCCGCTGGATGGCTTGCCGGTGGCGCTCGGCGCGTTCACCTCTTTCCCGGTCGTCATGACGCTGGTCGGCCTGGCGGTGATCTTCGGCCTGGAGAAACTGCGCGTGCCCGGCGGCATTCTGCTGGTGATCATCGCCATTTCCATCATCGGCCTGATCTTCGACCCGGCGGTGAAATATCAGGGGCTGTTCGCCATGCCGAGCCTGGCGGACGCTGACGGCAAATCGTTGATCTTCAGCCTGGATATCATGGGCGCATTGCAGCCGGTGGTGTTGCCGAGCGTGCTGGCGCTGGTGATGACCGCGGTGTTCGACGCCACCGGCACCATCCGCGCGGTAGCCGGGCAGGCCAACCTGCTGGATAAAGACGGCCAGATCATCAACGGCGGCAAGGCGCTGACCTCAGATTCCCTGAGCAGCATCTTCTCCGGGCTGGTGGGCGCCGCGCCCGCCGCAGTCTACATCGAGTCCGCCGCCGGCACCGCCGCGGGCGGCAAGACCGGCCTGACCGCCACCGTGGTCGGCGTTCTGTTCCTGCTGATCCTGTTCCTGTCGCCGCTGGCCTATCTGGTGCCGGTCTACGCCACCGCGCCGGCGCTGATGTACGTCGGCCTGTTGATGCTGAGCAACGTCACCAAGCTGGACTTCAACGACTTCGTCGACGCGATGGCCGGCCTGCTGTGTGCCGTGTTCATCGTGCTGACCTGCAACATCGTCACCGGCATCATGCTGGGCTTCAGCTCGCTGGTCATCGGCCGCATCTTCTCCGGCGAATGGCGCAAGCTGAACATCGGCACCGTGCTGATCGCCGTGGCGCTGGTGGCGTTCTACGCCGGCGGCTGGGCGATTTAAGCCTCTTGGATTTCCCTCGCCCATCGGGCGGGGGAGCCTGTGACGGCAATTCCCTTCTTAAGATAAGTCTTCTTCTGCTCTGCACCGCGTTTTGAAAGGCACAACAAGCTTTAACGGCTGTAAAAAAAGTGATCTACTATCGGGACCAACGCAGGCCCTGAGCCGATGTCGTCTGAATCGTAGAGTCTAAGGAAAGCATGGAAATCTTTTTTACAATCCTCATTTTGATCCTGGTGGTCTCCCTGTCCGGGGTGGTGACGCGCATGTTGCCGTTCCAGGTGCCGCTGCCGCTGATGCAAATCGCCATCGGGGCCCTGTTGGCCTGGCCGCATTTCGGGCTGCACGTCGATTTTGATCCCGAACTGTTCCTGGTGCTGTTCATCCCGCCGTTGCTGTTCGCCGACGGCTGGAAAACGCCGACGCGCGAATTCCTGCATCACGGGCGTGAAATTCTCGGCCTGGCGCTGGTGCTGGTGCTGATCACCGTGGTCGGCGTCGGTTATCTGATCTACGCCATGGTGCCGGGCATTCCGCTGGTGGCGGCCTTCGCGCTGGCGGCGGTGCTGTCGCCGACCGATGCCGTGGCGCTGTCCGGCATCGTCGGCAAAGGGCGGATCCCCAAGCCGATCATGGGCGTGCTCGAGGGCGAGGCGCTGATGAACGACGCGTCCGGCCTGGTGTCGCTCAAGTTCGCCATCGCGGTGGCGATGGGCACGATGGTGTTCACCGTGGGTGGCGCGACCCTTGAATTCCTCAAAGTGGCGATCGGCGGCCTGTTGGCCGGCGTGGCGGTCACCTGGACTTACAGTAAATCGCTGCGGGTGATGAGCCGCTGGAGCGGCGACGATCCGGCGACCCAGATCGTGTTCCTGCTGCTGCTGCCGTTCGCGTCCTACCTGATCGCCGAACATATCGGCGTTTCCGGCATCCTGGCGGCGGTGGCGGCGGGGATGACCATCAGCCAATCCGGCGTGATCCGCAACGCGCCGCTGGCGATGCGCCTGCGCGCCAACAGCGTGTGGGCGATGCTGGAATTCGTGTTCAACGGCATGGTGTTCATCATGTTGGGCCTGCAGCTGCCGGGCATTCTTGAAACCTCCATCCTGCAGGCGGAGCTGGATCCGACCATCCAGACCTGGTATCTGTTCGCCGACGTGGCCACCATCTACGCCGCGCTGCTGGTGCTGCGTTTCACCTGGCTGTGGGTGATGAAGAAGGCCAGTAACCGCTTTATGAAAAAGCGTCCGCTGCAGTTCGGCGATTACAGCACGCGTGAGCTGTGGGTGGCGTCGTTCGCCGGGGTGCGCGGGGCGATTACCCTTGCCGGCGTACTGTCGATACCGCTGTTGCTAAGCGACGGCACCGCCTTCCCGGCGCGTTATCAGCTGGTGTTTATCGCCGCCGGGGTGATCCTGCTGTCGTTGATTGTCGGCGTGCTGGCGTTGCCGCTGCTGTTGCGCGGCGTGCAGGTGACCGACAAGAGCGCCAGCAAGCAGGAAGAGCGGATGGCGATCGCCATGGCGGCCGAGGTGGCGATCGAGAGCGTGAATAAAATGGAAGAGCGCCTGGTCGCCGATACCGAAGAGAACCTCGATCCGCAGGTGTTGAAAGAGGTCAGCTCGCGGGTGACGGGCATGCTGCGGCGGCGTATCGCGTCGAAAGACGATATCGAGAATGCGCTGGCGATGGAGAACCTCGAGCGGCGTTTCCGCCTGACGGCGCTGCGCGCCGAGCGCGGCGAGCTGTACCACCTGCGCGCCACGCAGAAAATCAGCAACGAGACGCTGCAAAAACTGCTGCACGATCTCGATTTGCTCGAAGCGCTGCTGATCGAGCGCGAAGGGTAAACGCAGAGGGAGGAATAAACGTTTTTCCTCTTATTTCCGTCCCGAAGGGCCGCCTGTGCGGCCCTTGTTTTTTGGCTACTTGACCGGCGGCCAGTAGTCGCGGCAGCAGGCTATCCAGGCTTGCGCGCTGTGCGACAAATAGCTGCCCTGGCGCCAGATCAGGCCGATTTTCCATTCCATGCGCGGCTCCAGCGGCAGCCAAACCAGGTTTTCCTTATCCAGCCAGCGGCAAACCGGTTCCGGCAGCATGGCGATGCCCACGCCGGCCTGCACCATCGAGGCGAGGAAGTCCCACTGGCCGCTGCGCACCGCGATTTGCGGCTCAAAACCGGCCTGGCTAAACGCCTTCATCAGCATCTTGTACAGCGCAAAGTCTTCGTTATAAATCAGGATCGGGCTGTCGGCCAATTCGGCGATATTGATGCGGGTGCGATTGAGCCACTGCGGCGTGCGCGGCGCCACCACGCACATCGGATGGCCCAGCAGCGGCAGAAAGGTCAGCGGCTGTTCCGAATCGAAGGGCAGCACCGTCATCGCCAGATCCAGCTCGCCGGACATCACCGCCTGCTCGACCGACAGCCCGCCCAGTTCGGAAATTTTTAATTCGATGCCGGGGTAGGTCTGGCGAAAACGGCGGATTAGATCGGCGATCTGCCTGCCGACCATCGGCGGAATGCCGAGCCGCAGCACCCCTTTTTTCACTGAACCGATGTCTTCCAGCTCCGCCTCCAACTGGCGGAATTCGTCTAGGATCGTCAGGCCGCGCTGATACACCGCCTGGCCGCTGTCGGTCAGGCGCAGCTTGCGGCCTTCGCGGATCAGCAGCGTGCACTCCAGCTCCTCCTCCAGATGCCGCAGCATCTTGCTGATGGTGGGCTGGGTGACGAACAGTTTTTCCGCCGCGCGGGTGAAGCTTTGCTGGCGCACCACTTCAACGAAGTAGCGCAGGGTGCGGACATCCACGTTAGGGTTCTCCTTGGGGACGCTACCGGTGGGAAACTATTCCCGGACGGCATGATGTCGATAATTTTAATTCATTTCAGGCGTGGTTTCCCGGCTGCGTATACTGTAGGCCGTCAATTTATTGTTTGAGGTCATCTTTCATGTCTCTGGCGTTACGCCGCGTAGCCCCCTCCCTGCTGACCCGTTTGCAGGTGCCGATTCAGGTGGCGTTGTATGCGGCGCTGTTCCTGCTCGCCGATCGTCTGGTGCAACAATTCCACCTGCCGCTTCCCGCCAATATCGTCGGCATGCTGATGCTGTTGGCGCTGATCCTGCTGCGCATTCTGCCGCTGAGCTGGGTCAAGGCCGGTTCCCGCTGGCTGCTGGCGGAAATGCTGCTGTTTTTCGTGCCGGCGGTGGTGGCGGTGGTCAACTATGCCCAGCTGCTGATGGTCGAGGGCTGGAAGATCTTTCTGGTGATCGCGGTCAGCACCATGCTCACGCTGGGCGCCACCGGGCTGGTGGTGGACAGGGTATATCGGCTGGAGATTTGGCTGCAGCGACGGAAGCAGCGCCATGAATGATTTCATCCTTAGCCTGGCCTGTTTTCTGGCGACGCTGGCGCTGTACTTCGCCAACAAGAAACTCTATCGCCGCCGCCGCACGTTGCTGCTGATGCCGCTGGTGCTGACGCCGATGATTCTGGTGTTGCTGCTGGTGGTCACCCATATCTCCTATCAGGACTACATCGGTGAAACCCACTGGCTGCTGTGGCTGTTGGGGCCGGCGACCATCGCCTTCGCGGTGCCGGTGTACGAGAACCTGCATATCATCCGTCGTCACTGGCTGTCGCTGACCGCCGGCGTAACGACGGCGGTGCTGGTGGCGGTGTACAGCTCGGTGTGGCTGGCGCGCTTGCTGACATTGCCGGAAGAGGTGCAGCGCAGCCTGGCGGTGCGGTCGATCACTACGCCGTTCGCGCTGGAGGCCGCCAAACAGATGGGCGGGCAGCCGGATCTGGTGGCGCTGTTCGTGGTGATCACCGGGGTGTTCGGCATGGCGGTGGGGGATATTTTGTTTTTGCGGCTGGCGGTGCGCAGCCGTCTGGCGAAGGGCGCCGGATTTGGCGCCTCGTCGCATGGCGCCGGCACCGCCCGCGCCTATGAGCTGGGGCCGCAGGAGGGCGTGGTGTCGAGTTTGGTGATGATGCTGGCCGGCATCATCACGGTCGTGGCCGCGCCATTGATCGGCCGGCTGATGTGGTAAGACCTCTTGGGGCGGGCTCTGCCGCCCCATTGACCTTGTCTGCGGTTGGGAACGGTGCCGTTGATTTGCGCACGAAAAAACGCAAAATTTTTTCAGCATAATTTTTCCCATTGTTATAACAAAAAGCGATAGAGCCGCTGCCGATAAAACCGGGCATAAATTTCGATGACAATGAATTAATTAAATTATTAATTATTGTTTTTCAAACAATAAAGTATAACTTATTGATATGGAGAGGCTCTTATCGTAAGAATTGCTGCATATTAACCTCGATAAATAATACAAAAAAATATTAATTATTATCCAATTATATCAGGTTAATACAAGTTCAATACCCTCGTCATCCCTGAGTAATATCGGGGAAATAAAATGGTCATTTATTCCCTTTCGCACGTTTCGCCAAAAAAAATATCCTCTCCTATACTTCACAGCTCAGCAAATTGAGGCGCAGGGGGGACCTCTGGATTAGCCATTCTATCCTTTCTTAGTTGGGGGAGACCCAGCTTTTCTACGGTTTTTTTATTCTGACTTGAACTGTCGGGCGGCCAGCCTTTGCCTAAATCCTGACGGTCTATTTCATTAACGTAATGAAAACGTGCTAGAGAATATTATGAACAAACAAACTGA
Organism: Serratia sp. X10; assembly: GCF_017811775.1. Lineage (NCBI taxonomy): Bacteria > Pseudomonadati > Pseudomonadota > Gammaproteobacteria > Enterobacterales > Yersiniaceae > Serratia > Serratia sp. X10. The sequence continues at coordinate 86,501 of NZ_JAEIOH010000012.1, forward strand.
TGTGAAGAGTGGGGAATTCCGTGCAGGGGCTCAGGCCGCAACGGAGAAAGTTGAGCTGCATGAAATAACAACCGCCCAGCGTGAACTCTGGCTGGGGGAAAACATCTCCAAAGATTTGTCATTCAATATCTGGGGCTACGGACAGGTCGACGGGCCGCTCAACGTTAAGCTACTGCGGCAAGCCATCGACGCCATCGTCGAAGAAACGCCGGCTCTGCAAGCGCATTTTGTGGAAAAAGACGGTGAGCTTTATCAATACCGCGCGCCACGTACACATGAGCCGCTGTTCACGCTCGATCTCAGCAAGGAGCCCGATCCTCTGCAGGCGGCCAGACGCTGGATGGTGGCGGATTCGGCGCTGCCGCGCCGCGCTACGGGAGAAGAACCTTTTAGTTTTTATGTCATTACGCTCGCGCCGCAGCGCTACATCCTCTATCGCCGTTTCCACCATATGATCACCGACGGCCGCAGTGCCGAGGAAGTGATGCGGCGCATCGCGGCTTACTATAACGCGCTGGCGTCCGGCGGCGTCATCCCTGAATTCGCCAACTGCAATTTCTCTCTGCTGTATGAAAACGACATCAAGTACCGCGACTCTTCGCGCTTTTCTTCCGATCAGGCGTTTTGGCGGGAATATACCGCCGCCGCGCCGCAGAGCTTGTCACGCAGGGCCGTATTGACGCCGGACGCTGCGATGCACCACAACACGCAGCTGCTGGAAAAAGAGGCATTGGATCAGCTGCAGCAACAAGCTGACAATATCGGCGTACACCGTGCGCATATATTGGCCGCCGCCGTAGCATTATGTTTCTACAGCTTAACCGGCAGCGAATATCTTAATTTCAGCATGCCGGTGACCGGGACAAGGGAACGAAACAGTATTGGTATGACCTCTAACGTTGTCCCTTTGATTATTAAGGTTGAACCTCAGCTAAGCCTGGCTGAATTTATCCAGAAAGTGGCGGCTGAAATAGCGAAAGTGGTTCGCCATCAATTATATCGTGGGGAGGATATTCGGCGTGATAATGGCGCAACGGATTCCGCCTGGTTTGGCCCTTCAATTAACATCGTTTCTTTCGACCATGGCGATCCTTTCTGGGGATGCCGCACCCGTTGGTATTACGGTGGCAATATTCCGTCCGGCGATCTACAGATTATGCTGTATGAAGACCAGCAGGCGAATGAACTGGACGTCACTTTTTCTGACGCCGCCTATGCAAATTCATTAGACGATCTGGATGTTTTGCAGCGTCGTTTCCAGTTCATTTTACGCGCGCTGAACGCTTCAACGACGGGAACGATCGAGGCGTTGGATCGGCAAGTGGCGACGTTGGCGGATGCCGGGGCCGGCGGCAGCTTTTACGCCAACCGGCGGCAACCGCCTGCCGGCGGCATCATCCGTTGGGATCGCCCGGCTCAGGCGCTGCAGCGCCTGGTGAGCTCGCTGAGCCATGGCGCGGGATGCGCGGCGAAGATACTGTTGGCGGAGCGTGTGCTGGGCGTGACGACGCTGCTGGCGGTGAGCGATGAACGCCAGGCCGAACCCGGCACCCTGCTGCGCATCGAGACCGACGGCTGGGAGATCGCCGCGCATCCCGGCATGGTGCGCGTCGGGCCGTTCTTGCGCGCCGACGGCTCGATTCAGCCGGGTGATGCGCTGGCGCAGGCCTGCGGCCTGTCTGTCGGCTCGGTCTTGCCGACGCTTAGCGATGCCGAAGCTTCGCTGTTAGGCGCGGCCTATGGCGCCAGCGCCGACAGCGCCGCTTTCTGGCAACCGCGTCTGACACGCTTTTATCCGGCGCCGTTCCCGCCAGGGCCTGACCGCCGGGCGGACCTTCCCGCACGCTGGCAGGCCACGGCCTGGCAGCGCCTGGAAAAGATTGCCGGCGAGCAGGTGCTGGCGGCAGCAACCCTCTATCTGGCGCGCATGTGTAATGAAACCGATTTTCAGCTGGGTTGGATTACGTCGAACGATCGGGATTGGGGACGTTGGGCTCACCTGAGCGCGCGCGTGCTGCCGCTGCAGGTCTCAGTTGATCACTCCTACAATTTCCAGCAGGCATTGGCCGCGCTGGAACAAGAATACGGCCGGTTGCGCGCTCATGCTGATTATCATCCCGCGTTGCTGACGGGCGATGCGGATCTGCGGGCGCCCCAAGCTTGGCCGACGGCGGTATCGATCGTCAGCCGGCGTTCAGAGACAGGGTTGCAGCCTGAAGACGAGGGCGTGGCTGCCATCATGGCTTCCGGCTCGCGCGCGGTATTGCAAATCTGCAAGGCTGACGGCGCCTTCCGTTGGGTATACGACGCCGCCTCAGTGGCTGACGAACAGATGTTGCGTGCGACGCAACATCTGCTGATGCTGCTCAACGACGCGGTGAGAGCGGGCTCTCATCGTCGCACCATCGGCGAACTCAATCTGGTTTCCGAGGAAGAACGCACGCAGTTGCTGCAGGGCCTCAATCACACCGTTGCTTCGCACTCGCCGGCGGCGTGTCTGCATCGGCTGTTCGAAGCGCAGGTCAAACGCACGCCAGATGCGACGGCGATGACATACGGCGATGACAGCCTGACTTACGCTGAATTGAATACCTGGGCGAACCGATGGGCCCATCGGCTGATAGAGCTTGGCGTACAACCGGACAGTCTGGTGGCGCTGTGCGCCGGACGCGGTCTGCCGATGCTGGCCGGGTTGCTGGGGATCCTCAAAGCCGGCGGCGCCTATGTGCCGTTGGATCCCGCCTATAGCGGAGAGCGGCTACAGTACATCCTGGCGGACTCCGCGCCGGTGCTGCTGTTGGCGGATGAACTCGGCAGGCAAGCGCTGGGCGGCTGCGAGGTGCCGGTATTGGCGCTGGAACAGCCGTTGACGGGGAAAGGCGACGATCTGCAGGACGTCGAGGTGCGGCCATCACACCTGGCGTATGTGATTTACACCTCCGGTTCGACCGGCAAACCGAAAGGGGTCATGGTGGAGCATCGCCAGGTCGCGCGCTTGTTCAGCGCCACCAACGCCTGGTTTAACTTCAGCGCCGCCGACAAGTGGTGCTTGTTCCACTCATTCGCCTTCGACTTTTCGGTTTGGGAGATCTGGGGCGCCTGGTTGTATGGCGGCCAGCTGTTCATCGTACCGCAGGAGATCGCCCGTTCGGCGCCGGACTTTTATCATTTCCTCTGCCGCAGCGGCATCACGGTATTGAATCAGACGCCGAGCGCCTTCAAAGCCTTTATCCAGGCTCAGGCGCACAGCGAAGCGCGCCATCAGCTGCGCGAGATCGTGTTCGGTGGTGAAATGCTGAAACCTTCCGATCTCGCGCCGTGGTTTGCTCGTCCAGAGAACCGGCAGACGCGATTGGTCAACATGTACGGCATCACCGAAACCACGGTGCACGTGACGTACCGGCCGCTGTCGGCGCAGGATACGGCGATCGTCGCCAGCCCGATCGGTTGCCGCATTCCGGATTTGCGACTGTATCTGCTGGGCACCGATGGCGAACCGGTGCCGATGGGAGCGATCGGCGAACTGTACGTCGGCGGTGAAGGGGTGGCGCGAGGCTACCTGAACCGGCCCGAATTGACGGCGGAACGTTTTCTCGAAGACCCTTTCAACCGGGCGCCGGGTGCGCGCATGTATCGCACCGGCGATCTGGCGCGCTATCTGCCGGGGGGGGATATCGAATACCTGGGGCGCAACGACCAGCAGGTGAAAATCCGCGGTTTCCGCATCGAGTGCGGTGAGGTGGAAGCGCAGCTGAGCGCCGATCCGCGCGTGCGCAGCGTAGCCGTGGACGCTATCGACGATGGCGACGGGAATAAGCGACTGGTGGCGTGGGTAGTTCCGGCGCCGGTGACGGAACGCGCTACGCTGGCGACCGAATTGCGCCGGCATCTGCAGGCGCGGTTGCCGGACTATATGGTGCCGGCGGCTTACGTTTGGCTGGAGGCGTTGCCGCTGACCGGCAACGGCAAATTGGACAAGCGCGCCCTGCCGGTGCCGCAGGTCGACGCCTGCGCGCGCGAGGCCTATGCGCCGCCGCAGGGCGAGGCAGAAAATCTGTTGGCGGCTATCTGGCATGAGCTGTTGGGCGTAGAACGGATTGGCCGTTACGACCACTTCTTCGAACTGGGCGGGCATTCGCTGATGGCGGTGCGCCTGGCGAACCGCGTGCAACAGGCCGGATGGCAGCTGCCGTTGCACGCGCTGTTCGCCAGTCCGGTGTTGCACGTGTTGGCCCAGGCGCTGCAGGTTGCGCCGACGCAGGAATCGATCCCGATGCTGCCGGTGGCGCGCGATGGGGAATTGCCCCTGTCGTTTGCTCAGCAGCGTCTGTGGTTCCTGACCCAGTTGGAGGGGATGAGCGAAACCTACCATATCCCGCTGGCGTTGCGGCTGCGCGGTCGGTTGGACCGGCAGGCGTTGCAACAGGGGCTGGACGCGCTCTATGCGCGCCACGAATCGCTGCGCAGCCGGTTCATCACCCGGGAAGATCGGCCACAGGTACAGATTTTGCCGGCAAACGGGTTACCGCTTGCGTTCCACGATCTGCGACGTCACCCCGCGCAGGCTGAAACGCTGTGCCGTCAGGCGGCCACTCAATCGTTCGATTTGACGCAGGGGCCGCTGGTGCGCGCCGCGCTGCTCCGCCTGGCGGATGAGGAACATCTGTTCCTGCTCACCTGCCATCACATCGTCTCCGACGGCTGGTCGACCGGCATACTGCTGCGCGAATTGGGCGCGCTGTACGGCGCTTTCCGTCGCGGCGAGGCCGATCCGCTGCCGCCGCCGA
>NZ_JAEIOH010000013.1:0-30727 GCF_017811775.1 Serratia sp. X10
TGGTCGTCACACGCCATTCTTCAAAGGCTACCGTCCACAGTTCTACTTCCGTACTACTGACGTGACCGGTACCATCGAACTGCCAGAAGGCGTAGAGATGGTAATGCCAGGCGACAACGTGAACATGAAAGTTACCCTGATTCACCCAATCGCGATGGATGACGGTCTGCGTTTCGCAATCCGTGAAGGCGGCCGTACTGTAGGCGCTGGTGTTGTTGCTAAAGTTATCGCTTAATCGCTGATAAAGTTTGACGCGACACGCGGTAAAAGGGCATCATTTGATGCCCTTTTTCTACGCTGTGAACTAGAACCTATCTCATCAGCGATTTTGCAGTCATAATCATTGGTGAGATGGGCTCTTAAACCGTATTGACTGAATACGTCATGGCGTAAAACACCGGGATATCGCTCGTGCGGTATCCGATCGGTTTGGTTTGCCTCGCAATGCGAGGCAAAGTTGTTTGTTCTGAATCATCATTGTGACAGGTTGGTTTATGAGTGCGAATACCGAGGCTCAAGGGAGCGGACGCGGCCTGGAAGCGGCAAAGTGGCTGATCGTCGCCGTTCTGTTGGTTGTGGCTATTGTCGGTAACTATTACTACCGTGATTTAAGCCTGCCATTGCGCGCGCTGGCAGTTGTGCTGATCATCGCCGTTGCAGGTGCAGTGGCTCTGATGACCACCAAAGGCAAAGCTACCGTTGCGTTTGCCCGCGAAGCGCGTACCGAAGTACGTAAAGTGATTTGGCCAACTCGTCAGGAAACGCTACACACCACGTTGATCGTTGCCGCGGTAACCGCCGTGATGTCACTGATTCTGTGGGGGCTGGATGGTATTCTGGTCCGTCTGGTGTCGTTTATTACTGGCCTGAGGTTCTAAAATGTCTGAAGCTCCAAAAAAACGTTGGTACGTCGTTCAGGCGTTTTCCGGTTTTGAAGGTCGCGTAGCGCAATCGCTGCGTGAACACATCAAACTGCACGATATGGAAGAGCTGTTCGGCGAAGTGATGGTGCCTACGGAAGAAGTGGTTGAAATCCGTGGTGGTCAGCGTCGCAAGAGCGAGCGTAAATTCTTCCCTGGCTACGTGCTGGTGCAGATGGTGATGAATGACGCCAGCTGGCACCTGGTGCGCAGCGTACCGCGTGTCATGGGGTTCATTGGCGGTACGTCTGACCGTCCTGCGCCGATCAGCGATAAAGAAGTTGATGCGATCATGAACCGCCTGCAGCAGGTCGGTGACAAACCGCGTCCGAAAACGCTGTTCGAGCCGGGCGAGCTGGTGCGCGTCAACGACGGCCCGTTTGCCGATTTCAACGGCGTGGTCGAAGAAGTCGATTACGAAAAGAGCCGCCTGAAAGTTTCCGTTTCCATCTTCGGCCGTGCAACGCCGGTGGAACTGGACTTCAGCCAGGTTGAAAAAGGCTGATCGAATAATCAGCAATAAGCGGTCCGTTGCCGCTTGTCAAAGGCGCGAAATTGAACTACAATTTCGCGCCTTTTGTTTTTAGATGCCTTGCCTGATGTTTGTCCGGCGAGGTTAAACACGGGGAGCCTCTCACGAGGCGATACTACCCAAACCGAGGAAATTTAAATGGCTAAGAAAGTACAAGCCTACGTTAAGCTGCAAGTTGCAGCTGGTATGGCTAACCCGAGCCCACCAGTGGGTCCAGCTCTGGGTCAGCAGGGCGTTAACATCATGGAATTCTGTAAGGCATTCAACGCTAAAACTGACAGCGTTGAGAAAGGTCTGCCGATTCCGGTTGTTATCACCGTTTATTCTGATCGCTCCTTCACTTTCGTTACCAAAACCCCGCCAGCAGCAGTTCTGCTGAAAAAAGCGGCTGGTATCAAGTCTGGTTCCGGTAAGCCGAACAAAGACAAAGTAGGTAAAGTGACCCGTGCTCAGGTACGTGAAATCGCAGAAACCAAAGCTGCGGACATGACTGGTTCTGACGTTGAAGCGATGACTCGCTCCATCGAAGGTACCGCTCGTTCCATGGGCCTGGTAGTGGAGGATTAAGAGATGGCTAAGCTGACCAAGCGCATGCGCGTGATCCGTGACAAAGTTGATGCTACTAAACAGTATGACATCACTGAAGCTGTTGCTCTGCTGAAAGAGCTGGCCACCGCTAAATTCGTAGAAAGCGTTGACGTTGCCGTTAACCTCGGTATCGACGCTCGTAAATCTGACCAAAACGTTCGTGGCGCTACCGTTCTGCCACACGGCACCGGTCGTTCCGTTCGCGTTGCCGTATTTACCCAAGGCGCTAACGCTGAAGCAGCGAAAGCTGCCGGCGCAGAGCTGGTAGGTATGGACGATCTGGCTGAGCAGATCAAGAAAGGCGAAATGAACTTCGACGTTGTTATTGCTTCCCCGGATGCAATGCGCGTTGTAGGTCAACTGGGCCAGATCCTGGGTCCACGCGGCCTGATGCCAAACCCGAAAGTGGGTACCGTTACTCCGAACGTTGCTGAAGCAGTGAAAAACGCTAAAGCAGGTCAGGTTCGCTACCGTAACGACAAAAACGGCATCATCCATACCACTATCGGTAAGGTTGATTTCGACGCAGACAAACTGAAAGAAAACCTGGAAGCCCTGCTGGTTGCGCTGAAAAAAGCAAAACCTTCTCAGGCGAAAGGCATGTACATCAAGAAAGTTAGCCTCTCCACCACCATGGGTGCTGGCGTTGCTATCGATCAAAGCGGTCTGTCTGCCGCAGCGAACTAATCGTACTTGCGATTATCGCTTTGACTTGGGGCCGAGATTTGTCTAGAATCTTATGCCCCAAGGTTTTGCTATTGGCTATGCCGTAGGCAAAACAAAGATTTTTCGGTTGGAGCCTGGCCTATCCAGGCCTCCGTCCAAGACCGCAGGTGTATCGCAAGATACTTAATCCTTCCTGCGTAGACGGTGACAGAGCCTAAGAAAATTTTTCTTTTTTATAAAAGAATGTCTTTGCTGGATTCTGCTCACCGTGTTAAGCCGCTCGGCGTGGCGTTTTACAAAGCGCCGAGTGAAGTGAGTTCCGGGGGATTTTCCCCGGCTAATCCAGGAGCAAAAAGCTAATGGCATTAAATCTTCAAGACAAACAAGCGATTGTTGCTGAAGTCAGCGAAGTAGCCAAAGGCGCGCTGTCTGCGGTTGTTGCGGATTCCCGCGGCGTTACCGTAGATAAAATGACTGAACTGCGTAAAGCAGGTCGTGAAGCTGGCGTTTACATGCGTGTTGTTCGCAACACCCTGATGCGTCGCGTAGTTGAAGGCACTCCATTCGAATGCCTGAAAGACACGTTTGTCGGTCCAACCTTGATTGCATTCTCTCACGAACACCCGGGCGCTGCTGCTCGTCTGTTCAAAGAGTTCGCGAAAGCGAATGCAAAATTCGAGGTTAAAGCTGCGGCCTTTGAAGGTGAGCTGATCCCAGCGGCGCAAATCGACCGCCTGGCGACGCTGCCAACTTACGAAGAAGCGATCGCACGCCTGATGGCAACCATGAAAGAAGCCGCTGCCGGCAAACTGGTTCGCACTCTGGCTGCAGTACGCGATCAGAAAGAAGCGGCGTAAGCCACTCTTTCTTAGCCTTTGCTAACGTATTTAAACTATTTCTGAATTTTAGGAACAATTGTTATGTCTATCACTAAAGACCAAATCCTGGAAGCAGTTGCCGCTATGTCCGTAATGGACGTTGTTGAACTGGTTTCCGCTATGGAAGAAAAATTCGGCGTTTCTGCTGCTGCTGCTGTAGCTGTAGCTGCTGGCCCAGCTGAAGCTGCTGAAGAGAAAACTGAGTTCGACGTTATCCTGAAAGCTGCAGGCGCTAACAAAGTTGCTGTTATCAAAGCAGTACGTGGCGCTACCGGCCTGGGTCTGAAAGAAGCTAAAGACCTGGTTGAATCTGCTCCAGCCGCTCTGAAAGAAGGCGTGAGCAAAGATGACGCAGAAGCTCTGAAAAAATCTCTGGAAGAAGCTGGCGCAGAAGTTGAAGTTAAATAAGCCAACCCTTCCGGTTGCAGCCTAGTCTTTTAGGCTGATGGCTGGTGACTTTTTAGTCACCAGCCTTTTTGCGCTGTAGGGCGCCAGTAGCGTTTCACACTGTTTGGCTGCTGGTTTCGCCTCCCAATGTTTGTTTCTATCGACGACTTAATATACCGCGGTCTTTGCACTACCAGGAGTTCTGGGGGAAGGCGCGATGAAATGGTTTAAGCGTGATAGCAAGAGATATTGCGGAAAGTGTTCCCGCTTTCCGGTCGACAAAACGGTGTTGCATGAACTGTCCCTAATCGGACGGACAGATTGGGTCACTGATCAGCGAGCTGAGGAACCCTATGGTTTACTCCTATACCGAGAAAAAACGTATTCGTAAGGATTTTGGTAAACGTCCACAAGTGCTGGACATACCATATCTCCTTTCTATCCAGCTTGACTCGTTCCAGAAGTTTATCGAGCAAGATCCAGAAGGGCAGTACGGCCTTGAAGCCGCATTCCGTTCTGTTTTCCCTATCCAGAGCTACAGTGGCAATTCGGAGCTGCAATACGTTAGCTACCGTCTTGGTGAGCCGGTCTTCGACGTCAAAGAGTGCCAGATCCGTGGTGTGACGTTCTCTGCACCGCTGCGCGTAAAACTGCGCCTGGTTATCTATGAGCGCGAAGCGCCTGAAGGTACGGTCAAAGACATCAAGGAACAAGAAGTCTACATGGGCGAAATTCCGCTCATGACCGAAAACGGCACCTTTGTGATCAACGGTACTGAGAGGGTTATCGTATCTCAGTTGCACCGTAGTCCTGGCGTATTCTTCGACAGCGATAAGGGTAAAACCCACTCCTCGGGTAAAGTGCTGTACAACGCACGCATCATCCCTTACCGCGGTTCATGGTTGGACTTCGAGTTCGATCCGAAAGACAACCTGTTCGTGCGTATTGACCGTCGCCGCAAACTGCCTGCGACCATCATTCTGCGCGCGCTGAACTACACCACTGAACAGATCCTCGACCTGTTCTTTGACAAGATCGTCTTCGAAATCCGCGACAACAAGCTGCAGATGGAGCTGGTGCCAGAGCGCCTGCGTGGTGAGACCGCTTCGTTCGATATCGAAGCCAACGGCAAGATCTACGTAGAGAAAGGCCGTCGCATCACCGCTCGTCATATCCGTCAGCTGGAAAAAGACGACATTCAGAGCATTGAAGTACCGGTAGAGTACATCGCGGGCAAAGTGGTCGCGAAAGACTATATCGATACCAATACCGGCGAACTGATCTGCGCAGCCAACATGGAGCTGTCGCTGGATCTGCTGGCCAAGCTGAGCCAGTCCGGCCACAAGCGCATCGAAACGCTGTTCACCAACGATCTGGACCACGGCGCGTACATCTCTGAAACGCTGCGTGTCGATCCGACCAACGATCGTCTGAGCTCGCTGGTAGAAATCTACCGCATGATGCGTCCTGGTGAGCCGCCAACGCGCGAAGCTGCCGAAAGCCTGTTCGAGAACCTGTTCTTCTCCGAAGACCGCTACGATCTGTCTGCGGTTGGCCGTATGAAGTTCAACCGTTCTCTGCTGCGTGACGAGATCGAAGGTTCGGGCATCCTGAGCAAAGACGACATCATCGAAGTGATGAAGAAGCTCATCGATATCCGTAACGGCAAGGGCGAAGTGGACGATATCGACCACTTGGGCAACCGCCGTATCCGCTCCGTCGGCGAAATGGCCGAGAACCAGTTCCGCGTAGGTCTGGTGCGTGTTGAGCGTGCGGTGAAAGAGCGTCTGTCTCTGGGCGATCTGGATACCCTGATGCCTCAGGACATGATCAACGCCAAACCGATTTCGGCGGCGGTGAAAGAGTTCTTCGGTTCCAGCCAGCTGTCCCAGTTCATGGACCAGAACAACCCGTTGTCCGAGATCACGCACAAGCGTCGTATCTCCGCACTGGGCCCGGGCGGTCTGACCCGTGAGCGCGCCGGCTTTGAAGTTCGAGACGTACACCCGACCCACTACGGCCGCGTGTGCCCAATCGAAACGCCGGAAGGTCCAAACATCGGTCTGATCAACTCCCTGTCCGTGTACGCACAGACTAACGAGTATGGCTTCCTGGAAACCCCGTACCGCCGCGTGCGTGACGGCGTGGTGACCGATGAAATCAACTATCTGTCTGCTATTGAAGAAGGCAACTTCGTTATCGCCCAGGCGAACTCCAACCTGGATGAAGAAGGCCGCTTCGTAGAAGACCTGGTCACCTGCCGCAGCAAAGGCGAATCAAGCCTGTTTAGCCGCGATCAGGTTGACTACATGGACGTATCCACCCAGCAGGTTGTTTCCGTTGGTGCCTCACTGATTCCATTCCTGGAACACGATGACGCCAACCGTGCATTGATGGGTGCGAACATGCAACGTCAGGCCGTACCAACCCTGCGCGCTGATAAGCCGCTGGTCGGTACCGGTATGGAACGCGCTGTAGCGGTTGACTCCGGCGTAACCGCCGTTGCCAAACGCGGCGGTGTGATTCAGTACGTGGATGCTTCCCGTATCGTTATCAAAGTTAACGAAGACGAGATGTACCCGGGCGAAGCAGGTATCGATATTTACAACCTGACCAAGTACACCCGTTCTAACCAGAACACCTGCATCAACCAGATGCCGTGTGTGAATCTGGGTGAGCCAATCGAGCGCGGCGACGTGCTGGCGGATGGCCCATCGACAGACCTGGGCGAACTGGCGCTGGGCCAGAACATGCGCGTAGCGTTCATGCCTTGGAACGGCTACAACTTCGAAGACTCCATCTTGGTCTCCGAGCGCGTGGTGCAGGAAGATCGCTTCACCACCATCCACATCCAGGAACTGGCGTGTGTGTCTCGTGACACCAAGCTGGGGCCTGAAGAGATCACCGCCGACATCCCTAACGTGGGTGAAGCGGCGCTCTCCAAGCTGGATGAGTCCGGTATCGTGTATATCGGTGCTGAAGTGACCGGCGGCGACATCCTGGTCGGTAAGGTAACGCCTAAAGGCGAAACCCAGCTGACGCCGGAAGAGAAACTGCTGCGTGCGATCTTCGGTGAGAAAGCGTCTGACGTTAAAGACTCTTCTCTGCGTGTGCCGAACGGCGTTTCCGGTACGGTTATCGACGTGCAGGTCTTCACCCGCGATGGCGTGGAAAAAGACAAGCGCGCGTTGGAAATCGAAGAGATGCAGCTGAAGCAGGCGAAGAAAGACCTGACTGAAGAACTGCAGATCCTGGAAGCCGGCCTGTTTGCGCGTATCCACGCGGTACTGGTTGCCGGTGGCATCGAAGCCGACAAGCTGAGCAAGCTGCCGCGCGATCGCTGGCTGGAACTGGGCCTGACCGACGAAGAGAAGCAAAACCAGCTGGAGCAGCTGGCTGAGCAGTACGACGAACTGAAATCCGACTTCGAGAAGAAGCTGGAAGCCAAGCGTCGTAAGATCACTCAGGGCGACGATCTGGCGCCGGGCGTACTGAAAATCGTCAAGGTTTATCTGGCCGTTAAACGTCAGATCCAACCGGGTGACAAGATGGCGGGCCGCCACGGTAACAAGGGTGTTATCTCCAAGATCAACCCGATCGAAGATATGCCTTACGATGAAAACGGCACGCCGGTAGACATCGTACTGAACCCGCTGGGCGTACCATCACGTATGAACATCGGTCAGATCCTGGAAACCCACCTGGGTATGGCTGCGAAAGGCATCGGTGAGAAGATCAACCAGATGCTGAAGCAGCAGCAGGAAGTGGCCAAGCTGCGTGAGTTCATCCAGAAGGCCTACGATTTGGGCGACGACGTTTGCCAGAAAGTTGACCTGAACACCTTCAGCGACGACGAAGTGCTGCGTCTGGCAGAGAACCTGAAAAAAGGTATGCCGATCGCAACGCCGGTGTTTGACGGTGCGAAAGAGACTGAAATCAAGAAGCTGCTGGAAATGGGCGGTATCCCGACCTCCGGTCAGATCACGCTGTTCGATGGCCGTACCGGTGAGCAATTCGAGCGCCAGGTTACTGTCGGCTATATGTACATGCTGAAACTGAACCACTTGGTTGACGATAAAATGCACGCTCGTTCAACCGGTTCTTACAGCTTGGTTACTCAGCAGCCTCTGGGTGGTAAAGCGCAGTTCGGTGGTCAACGCTTCGGTGAGATGGAAGTGTGGGCACTGGAAGCATACGGCGCGGCTTATACCCTGCAGGAAATGCTCACCGTTAAGTCGGATGACGTTAACGGCCGTACCAAGATGTACAAAAACATCGTGGATGGCGATCACCGGATGGAGCCAGGCATGCCGGAATCCTTCAACGTACTGTTGAAAGAAATCCGCTCGCTCGGCATCAACATCGAACTGGAAGACGAGTAATCGTCATTCCGGCTCAGGCTCCCCGCCTAAGGGAGCCTGAGGGTGGTTGTTCAGGTCACACGGGTACCTACTGCGGTTGTGGGTGCCCAACAGGTTTAACTCCGACAGGAGCCAATCCGTGAAAGACTTATTGAAGTTTCTGAAAGCGCAAACTAAGACCGAAGAGTTTGATGCGATCAAGATTGCTCTGGCCTCGCCAGACATGATCCGTTCGTGGTCGTTCGGTGAAGTTAAGAAGCCGGAAACCATTAACTACCGTACGTTCAAACCAGAGCGTGACGGCCTTTTCTGCGCCCGTATCTTCGGGCCGGTAAAAGATTACGAGTGCCTGTGCGGTAAGTACAAGCGCTTGAAACACCGCGGCGTGATCTGTGAGAAGTGCGGCGTTGAAGTGACCCAGACCAAAGTGCGTCGTGAACGCATGGGCCACATCGAGCTGGCTTCCCCGACTGCGCACATCTGGTTCCTGAAATCGCTGCCATCCCGCATCGGTTTGCTGCTGGATATGCCGCTGCGTGACATCGAACGCGTACTGTACTTCGAATCCTATGTGGTGGTCGAAGGCGGTATGACCAACCTCGAGCGTCGTCAGATCCTGACCGAAGAGCAGTATCTGGACGCGCTGGAAGAGTTCGGTGACGAATTCGACGCCAAGATGGGTGCGGAAGCCATTCAGGCCCTGTTGAAAAACATGGATCTGGAAGCCGAGTGCGAGCAGCTGCGTGAAGAGCTGAACGAAACCAACTCCGAAACCAAGCGCAAGAAGCTGACCAAGCGTATCAAGCTGCTGGAAGCGTTCGTACAGTCCGGAAACAAGCCGGAGTGGATGATCCTGACCGTGCTGCCGGTACTGCCGCCGGATCTGCGTCCGCTGGTTCCGCTGGATGGCGGTCGTTTCGCGACGTCGGATCTGAACGATCTGTATCGCCGCGTGATCAACCGTAACAACCGTCTGAAACGCCTGCTGGATCTGGCTGCGCCGGACATCATCGTGCGCAACGAAAAGCGTATGCTGCAAGAAGCGGTAGACGCCCTGCTGGATAACGGCCGTCGCGGTCGTGCGATCACCGGTTCCAACAAACGCCCTCTGAAATCTTTGGCCGACATGATCAAAGGTAAGCAGGGTCGTTTCCGTCAGAACCTGCTCGGTAAACGCGTTGACTACTCAGGCCGTTCCGTTATCACCGTAGGTCCATACCTGCGTCTGCATCAGTGCGGTCTGCCTAAGAAGATGGCGTTGGAGCTGTTCAAACCGTTCATCTACGGCAAATTGGAGCTGCGTGGCTTGGCCACCACCATCAAAGCCGCCAAGAAAATGGTTGAGCGTGAAGAAGCCGTCGTTTGGGATATCCTGGACGAAGTGATTCGCGAACACCCGGTACTGCTGAACCGTGCACCAACCCTGCACCGTTTGGGTATCCAGGCGTTTGAACCGGTTCTGATCGAAGGTAAAGCGATCCAGCTGCACCCGCTGGTTTGTGCGGCATATAACGCCGACTTCGATGGTGACCAGATGGCCGTTCACGTACCGCTGACGCTGGAAGCCCAGCTGGAAGCGCGTGCGCTGATGATGTCCACCAACAACATCCTGTCCCCAGCGAACGGCGAGCCAATCATCGTTCCTTCTCAGGACGTTGTACTGGGTCTGTACTACATGACCCGCGACTGTGTTAACGCCAAAGGCGAAGGCATGGTGCTGAACGGTTCCAAAGAAGCTGAGCGTGTTTACCGCGCCGGCCTGGCGTCGCTGCATGCGCGCGTTAAAGTGCGTATCACCGAAGACGTCAAGAACGCCGAAGGCGAGTGGACCTCTCAGACCAGCATCATCGACACCACCATCGGCCGCGCCATCCTGTGGATGATCGTACCGAAAGGTCTGCCGTACGCGATCGTTAACCAGCCTTTGGGCAAGAAAGCGATCTCCAAGATGCTGAACACCTGTTACCGCATCCTGGGCCTGAAGCCGACCGTTATCTTTGCTGACCAGATCATGTACACCGGCTTTGCTTACGCAGCCCGTTCCGGCGCTTCCGTAGGTATCGACGACATGGTTATCCCGGCCAAGAAGGCGGAGATCATCGAAGAAGCGGAAACCGAAGTTGCCGAGATCCAGGAGCAGTTCCAGTCTGGTCTGGTGACCGCCGGCGAACGCTACAACAAAGTGATCGATATCTGGGCTGCCGCGAACGAACGCGTTGCGAAAGCGATGATGGAAAACCTGTCGGTAGAAGACGTGGTTAACCGTGACGGCGAAGTGGAACAGCAAGTTTCCTTCAACAGCATCTTTATGATGGCCGACTCCGGTGCGCGTGGTTCCGCCGCTCAGATTCGTCAGCTGGCCGGTATGCGTGGTCTGATGGCGAAGCCGGACGGCTCCATCATCGAAACGCCAATCACCGCGAACTTCCGTGAAGGTCTGAACGTACTCCAGTACTTCATCTCCACTCACGGTGCTCGTAAAGGTCTGGCGGATACCGCACTGAAAACCGCGAACTCCGGTTATCTGACCCGTCGTCTGGTTGACGTGGCGCAGGACCTGGTGGTGACTGAAGACGACTGTGGCACCCACGACGGCATCCTGATGACTCCGGTTATCGAAGGTGGCGACGTGAAAGAGCCGCTGCGTGAACGCGTTCTGGGCCGTGTGACGGCAGAAGACGTCCTCAAGCCGGGTACGGCGGACATTCTGGTGCCACGCAACACCCTGCTGAACGAGAAGGCGTGTGACCTGTTGGAAGAGAACTCTGTCGACAGCGTTAAAGTCCGTTCCGTGGTGAGCTGTGAAACCGACTTCGGTGTGTGTGCAAACTGCTACGGTCGCGACCTGGCACGTGGCCACATCATCAACAAAGGTGAAGCCATCGGCGTTATCGCGGCACAGTCCATCGGTGAGCCGGGTACACAGCTGACGATGCGTACGTTCCACATCGGTGGTGCGGCATCTCGTGCGGCTGCTGAATCCAGCATTCAGGTGAAAAACAAGGGTAGCATCAAGCTGAGCAACGCGAAGTTCGTTATGAACGCCGCAGGCAAGCTGGTGATCACCTCGCGTAACACCGAACTGAAACTGATCGACGAATTCGGCCGTACCAAAGAAAGCTACAAGGTGCCTTACGGCGCCGTGATGGGCAAAGGCGACGGTGAAGAAGTTAACGGCGGCGAAACCGTTGCTAACTGGGATCCGCACACCATGCCGGTCATCAGTGAAGTCAGCGGCTTCATTCGCTTCGCCGACATGGTCGACGGCCAGACGATTACTCGTCAGACCGACGAACTGACCGGTTTGTCTTCTCTGGTTGTTCTGGACAGCGCAGAGCGTACCGGTAGCGGTAAAGACCTGCGTCCGGCACTGAAAATCGTTGACGCTAAGGGCGAAGACGTATTGATCCCAGGTACTGATATGCCTGCTCAATACTTCCTGCCGGGCAAAGCGATCGTTCAGCTGGAAGACGGCATTCAGATCGGTGCGGGTGATACCCTGGCGCGTATTCCTCAGGAATCCGGCGGTACCAAGGATATTACCGGTGGTCTGCCGCGCGTTGCCGACCTGTTCGAAGCGCGTCGTCCGAAAGAGCCGGCAATCCTGGCTGAAATCAGCGGGATTATCTCGTTCGGTAAAGAGACCAAAGGCAAACGTCGCCTGGTGATCTCTCCGCTGGACGGCAGCGACGCTTACGAAGAGATGATTCCGAAATGGCGTCAGCTCAACGTGTTCGAAGGCGAAGTGGTGGAACGTGGCGACGTCGTCTCCGACGGCCCAGAGTCTCCGCACGACATTCTGCGTCTGCGTGGCGTGCATGCGGTTACCCGCTACATCACCAACGAAGTGCAGGAAGTTTACCGTCTGCAAGGCGTTAAGATTAACGATAAGCACATCGAAGTTATCGTTCGTCAGATGCTGCGTAAAGGCACTATCGTTAGCGCTGGTGGCTCCGAGTTCCTGGAAGGCGAGCAGGCTGAAGTGTCTCGCGTCAAGATTGCCAACCGTCAGCTGGAAGCTGAAGGTAAGATCCCGGCAACCTTCTCGCGCGATCTGCTGGGTATCACCAAGGCTTCCTTGGCGACCGAGTCCTTCATCTCCGCCGCATCGTTCCAGGAAACGACGCGCGTTCTGACCGAAGCTGCCGTAGCCGGCAAGCGCGACGAACTGCGTGGCCTGAAAGAGAACGTCATCGTGGGCCGTCTGATCCCAGCCGGTACCGGTTACGCTTATCATCAGGATCGCATGCGTCGTCGTGCTCAGGGCGAAGCGCCGGTTGTTCCGCAAGTCAGCGCGGAAGAAGCGACTGCGAACCTGGCCGAACTGCTTAACGCAGGTCTGGGCGGCAGCGACGACGAGTAATCGTCATCCGCGCCGCGGGCCCGCTACGCCGGGCCTATCGCCAGATAAACCGCTCCCTAGGGGGCGGTTTTTTTTCGCCTCGCGCCGGGTTATGACAAACTTTGCTACTATGGTTACAGCAGAAATTGACCGGCGCTTTTTACCTGACAACCAAGGACAGCACAAAACATGGACAGCCTCATTACCTTCGAAAAACTGACGGCGAAACACCTGCCTTACCTGTATGAGATCCGCTTTTCCGTCGAAGAGAATCTGCTGCATCCGCATCAGATCCAGTATCTGCAGCGCAAGCAGGCGCTGGAAGACATCAACCAGGGCGGTGGCTGGATCTGCAAGTATGGCGAGGACTATGCCGGCGTTGGATTCGGGTTGTTCATCCCCGAACCGTTGATTGGCGGATTGTTCGTGAAGCCGGAATACCAATCAATGGGGATGGGTTCAGCCTTGCTGGCGCGCGTCACTGCCTGGATGTTTGAGCACGGCGCCGAAGCCATTCACTTAACCACCGATCCCGGCTCTAAAGCCGAAGGTTTTTATCAACATCACGGTTGGGAACTGATCGGGCGGGATGAGTTTGGTCAGGCGGAGCTGGTGAAACGCAAAGAGGGTGAATAATGAAAATCAAAGGATTGATGACGTTACTGCTGCTTTCGCTGTTCAGCGCGCCGCTGTACGCGGCCGTTGACTCTTTTTACCTGAAGCCGGCGGACGGCGAGAAGATCAAGGTCACCCGGCAGATGCTGGAGGCGATGCCGTCGCACACGATTAAAACCTCGACCAATTTCACCCCGGAAGAGGCGTTCACCGGCGTTGAGTTTTCGGAGCTGGTGAAAGCGTACCATCTGCAAGGGAAGTCGGTGCGGGCCTTCGCGTGGGACGACTATTCCTATTCGATGTCGATTGACGAGATGATTAAATATCGCGTGATTATCGCCTATCTGCGCGGCGGTAAGCCGATCGACGTGGGGGAGCTGGGGCCGTTCGCTATTATCTATCCGCGCGATCAATACCCCGAGCTGAATAACCTGGACGTGAACGCGAAAACCGTCTGGCAAGTCAAACGGCTGGAGATTAAATGAGATGAGCAAGAAACTGATCGGTACTCTTATCGCGTTGGTTGCCATCTTCTCCTTATTAATTTTGCTGATTGCCATTAACTTCGGTGGCGTAAAAGATCGTTATAAGCAGATCGAACCCAATCTGGATAACTACTCGGTGGCCGAGATCCTGTTTCTGGCGTTTGAAAGAACCAAAACTGCGCTGCTGCTCAGTGAAAACGACGACTACGACGCTTTCCTGATTAAAAAGAAAATATTTTACTCGAAGATCCAAATCCTGGAGAGCCGCTCCACCTTCAGCGACTCTTTCTATTACGACGACGAATTTATCAAGAACGTCGCTCTGCTGAAGCAACAGTACCGAACGCTGGGCGATCTTTCCGTCGGTTTGCTGGCAGGGCGGAAAAGCAAGGCGGATATCCTCGCTTATATGGATGACATCGAGGGCACGTTGGTCGATATCCAGGAGATTATTTATCGGATACAAATTAAAAACTTCACCGAGGTTAAAGGCATCATCCAGGATAATTCAAGAAAAGCCGAGATGTTCGCCGTCTTATCGCTGATGTTGGTGTTCCTGATGATGTTCCTGGTGGTGAGAAACGCCTTCTCGTTAAAAGAGATCATCAAGAACAAGAACATTTTTATCTCATCCATCTACCATGAAATCGCCGGTTCGACGCAGGCCATCGTCATCGCCGCGGATATCATGGAGCACGAGCTGGCGCAGGAAGAGCTGAAAAAGGAGGCCCGCCTGATCTCCTACCACGGCAACAAGATCGCCGAACAAACGCGCGAGGTGATGGATTATTCGCGGTTTGAAATGGGGGAGGTCAACGTCAATATTTCCACCTTTCGGCTGCATGAGGTGGTGGACGATGCCATGACCAGTATCAGCGCCGGGCGCGGTAATCGCATCGTGGTGCGTCGTTCATCCTATGTTGGTTTGATTTGCTCCGACAAATACAAGCTCTACCGAATATTGGCCAATCTGCTCAGCAACGCGGACAAATTTACCCACCACGGCGCGATCATCCTCAACGTGAAGGTGTGCCACGGCAATCTGTATTTATGGGTAAAAGACAACGGCATCGGATTTAACGTTAATAATCTGGAACGGTTGTACAAGGCGTTCAATCAGGGAGTAGAAAGGGAAACGCGGCAGGGACTGGGGCTGGGGCTGACCATTATCAAGAATTATGTGACGACGCTGAAAGGCGCCATCAGAGTCAAATCCACCGAAGGCGTTGGCTCATCGTTTTTCATCCGCATTCCGGTCAAACTAATTAAAGAATAAATTCGACAGCAGCAGTGAGGAGATAATCAGCGGTTTGGTCGGTTTTTCCACCAGGTGCACGTCATAGTGCAGGATCATATCGCCGATATTCTTCTCATAGTGATTCAGCTGGCCGGTCAGAATGATGATGCGCGCGTGCGGATCGAGGGTGTCCTTTATTTTCTTCACGACGCGTTCTGAGGTTTCGCCGAAGTCCAACAGCCAGTCCAGAATAAACGCCTCAAAGGACTGTTGCTCAAGTGCGGCCAGCATGGCATCCGCCGTTTGAAAGGTCTCGGTCTCAATGCCGTAGCGGCAGGCGATTTTCTTCAACAGCTCGAGGATATCGCTGTCGTTGTCCAGGATCGCGATGCGCGGCGCCGGCAGAAAGTCTATCTTGTTGACTCTGTACAGCGGTACGTCGGCCTGCGTATCCCGGCTGGTATTGATGATGAAAAGGTCATCTTTTTTGTAGGCGTAGGTTTCGTCGTCGTCCAGCTGTGTCACCGGGTGTTCGTCGACTTCAACCTTACAGCGTTTGTGAATGCTGTTCATGATAAAAACGCCGTTATGCGTTCTTTGGCCGGCGAATGGCTCGTTGAAGTATTGAAACACCTTTCTGACTTCGTCGAGGGTGATGCCCCTTTTACCATCCAGCTTCTGTTTGGCGCTGTTGTACTGAAGGTTCAGTATGTTGGCCATCGTGGAGGCATGTTTTCTGTCGCCAACCCCTTTCAGAGTGAGCAACGCGCTGATTGCATCGATGTAATTTGGCGTTTTCTTCATGACAACCTTGGTTTTTTTGATGTTGACCGCGAGCGTGGCAAATCTGCGCGAGGACCCGTGCTGGATTATAGATGATGCCCCGGAGGTTGCGGCGATATCAGTTTGATTTTCCTTGGCAAACTCAGAATACACTCGATATCAAATAAAAAAACACTCAAAAGACATTCACATTTAATCGTTTGTATGGTTAATTAGCGCACATACTGTGTGATTCGCGTCCTGGGGGGGGTTGCCAGTCTCACAAAATAAACCGCCTGCTCTTGTCCGTAAGCAGGGAGCAGGCGGCAAAAAAACGCGACGGCCAACACCAGGGCCATTGGCAGTATCGGGGATTACCCCTCGAGTCACTTTTCGTCTTTGCATCGACTTTTTCCTCGTTCTGCCGTTCTCTGCCGCAACGGGCTCCATTGAAAAACACTCTGCGTGAGTGCTGAACACCGCTATTCCCTCATCATGCCCGTCACTTGAGCCGATAAAACCGCCTGTTCGTGCGTGCCCTCAGGCGAGGTTCCAGGATGGCCGTTGCTGAGGAACCGGAGTCGCGCAAGAGCGTCTGTGCGCGATCCGGGGTGGGATAAGGCGGGGCCATCGAGAGGGTAACGGCCCCGGCCGACACCGGGTTTGGCGGTCGGCAACGTCACTATAATCGGCGCGTTTGCCGGCGCCAGCGTCATCGTTCGTCATTGCGCGGCCGCTCCAGCGTTTTCTTCACACGGCGGCAAACGTTGCCGTCTATTGCGCGCTGCGTCCCAGATAATCGTCCCAGTCTTTCCACACCGGCTGCAGCCCGGCGTTGCTGATGGCCTCGGCGACCTGCTGCGGCGTGCGGCCGTCGTGCGGCTCGAACTGTTCCAGCTCAGGCGGTACGTCGTCGGCATAGCCGCCGGGTTGCGTCTTGGATCCGGCGCTGACGCTATTGATCGCCACCGGGATCATATGATCGCGGAAGTACGGCGACTCCCGGGTAGACAGCGACAGCTCAACGTCCGGCGCGAACAGCCGGAAGGCGCAGATCAGCTGCACCAGCTGAGGCTCACTCATGATAGACGCGGGCTCAATACCGCCGGCGCAGGGGCGCAGGCGTGGGAACGAGATCGAGTAGCGGCTCTGCCAATAGGTTTGCTGCAGGTAGAACAGGTGTTCCGCCAGCAGATAGCAGTCGGTTCGCCAGCTGTGGGACAGGCCGATTAACGCGCCGAGGCCGATCTTGTCGATCCCGGCGCGCCCCAGGCGATCCGGCGTGGCCAGGCGCCAATGGAAATCCTGCTTCTGGCCGCGCAGGTGGTGCTGCAGATAGGTGGCCGGATGGTAGGTTTCCTGATACACCAGCACGCCGTCCAGGCCCAGCGTTTTCAGTTCGGCGTATTCCTCCTGCGCCAGCGGCTGCACTTCCATCATCAGCGAGCTGAAGTGGCGGCGGATCGCCGGAATGTGCTGGCGAAAATAGTCCATGCCGACCTTGGTCTGATGTTCGCCGGTGACCAGCAACAGATGTTCGAACCCCAACGCCTTGATGGCTTCGCACTCGCGGGCGATCTCCGCCGCATCCAGCGTTTTGCGCTTGATGCGGTTGCTCATCGAAAAGCCGCAGTAGGTGCAGTCGTTGGCGCACAGGTTGGACAGGTACAGCGGCACATAGAAGCTGACGACGTTGCCGAACCGCTGACGGGTCAGCAACTGCGCGCGTTGCGCCAACGGTTCCAGATACGGCGCGGCCGCAGGGGAGATCAGCGCCATAAAGTCGTCGCGCGTCAGCTTGTCGGCGTTCAACGCGCGTTCCACGTCGCGCGCCGTTTTGCCGTTGATGCACAGCGTAATGTCGTCCCAGTCCAGCTGTTGCCAGCGGCTACTGAAATCGTCGGCCATCACTGCGCCTCCTCTGGCTGGCTGAGGAAAGCGGTCAGCGGGCTGGAGGCGACCGCGCTGCGCTGGCTGGAGCCTAATCCGGCGCTGCGTGCCAGCTCGCCGGCCTCCAGCGCCAGGCGAAACGCCCGCGCCATCTGCACCGGATCGCGCGCCACGGCGATGGCGGTATTCACCAGCACCGCGTCGGCGCCCAGCTCCATCGCTTCCAGCGCGTGGCTCGGCGCGCCGATGCCGGCGTCTACCACCACCGGCACCTTGGCTTGCTCGATGATGATTTCGAGGAAGTCACGGGTGCGCAGACCGCGGTTGGAGCCGATAGGGGCGCCGAGCGGCATCACCGCCGCGCATCCCACTTCTTCCAGCCGTTTGCACAGCACCGGATCGGCGCCGCAGTAGGGCAGCACCACAAAACCGTCTTTCACCAGCGTTTCCGCCGCCTTCAGCGTTTCTATCGGATCCGGCAGCAGGTATTTCACATCGGGATGGATCTCCAGCTTCACCCAGTGGGTGCCGAGTGCTTCGCGCGCCAGTCGGGCGGCGAACACCGCTTCAGCGGCCGTTTTGGCGCCGGAGGTATTGGGCAACAGCCTGACGCCCAACTGTTGCAGCGGCGCCAAAATGGCGTCGTTGCCGCCGCGCAGATCGACGCGCTTCATGGCCATGGTCACCAGTTGTGAGCCGGAGGCCGCCAGCGCCTCCAACATCAGCGCCGGGGTGGCGAACTTGCCGGTGCCGGTGAACAGGCGCGAGGTAAAAGTGGTATCGGCGATTTTCAGCATGTCAGCCTCCGGCGATCGCTTGAAACAGCAAAATGTCGTCACCGTCCTGCACCTGATGGTCGGCCCAGTCGGCGCGTGGGATGATGGTTTGGTTGATCGCCAGCGCGGTGCCCGGCTGGTGGCGTTCCAGCTGGGTCAGCAGGGCGGCGACGCTGAGCGGCTGCGCCAGCTCCAGCGGTTGGTCGTTCAGACGGATCTTCATGCGGCGCCTCCGCATACCGGGCAGGCGCGGGCCCGGCTCAGCTGCAGCGTGCTCCAGCTCTGCTGCTTGCCGTCGAACAGCCGCAGCTTGCCACTGAGGGAGGAAGGCATGCCGGCCAGCATCTTGATGGCCTCCAGCGCTTGCAGAGTGCCGATCACGCCCACCACCGGGCCGAGCACCCCGGCGGTGCGGCAGTTGCGCTGCGGTTCTTCCTGCTCCGGGTACAGGCAGGCGTAGCAGCCGTGCGCATAGGGCGGCTCGAGCACCAGCAGCTGGCCGCTGAAACCCACTGCGCTGCCGCTGATCAGCGGCTTGGCGGCGGCGATGCAGGCGGCGTTGACCTCATGGCGGGTCGCCATGTTGTCGCAACAGTCCAGCACCAGATCGGCGCGGGCGACCGCGTCGCGCAGCGCTTGCCCTTGCAGCCGCTGCGCCAGCGGGATGGACTCCACCAACGGGTTCAACGCCTGCAGATGGCGTTGCGCCAGCGCCGCCTTGCCGGTGGCGGTATCGGCGCTGCGGTACAGGATTTGCCGCTGCAGGTTGGTGACGTGCAGCTGGTCGTCGTCGGCCAGCAGCAGCGTGCCGACGCCGGCGGCGGCCAGATACAGCGAAGCCGGGGATCCCAGCCCCCCCAGGCCGACGATCAGCACCGTGGCGCGCTTGAGTTTTTCCTGACCTTCCGGGCCGACATCCTCCAGCAGCAGCTGGCGGCTGTAGCGCAGGAACTCCCGATCGTTAAGCATCGTTCGGCTCCTTACCTTCGATCAGCCGCAGCAGTTCGGCCGTCGCCGCACGCCAGTCCGGCGCCTGGGTGATGGCGCTGACCACCGCCACGCTGCCGACGCCGCACGCCAGCACCGCCGGCACGCGATCGATACTGATCCCGCCGATCGCCACCGTCGGATAATCCGCCAAACCGGCGATGTGGCGTTTCAACTCCGCCAGCCCCTGCGGCGCCGAAGGCATGTCTTTGGTCTGAGTGGGGAAGATGTGCCCCAGCGCGATGTAGGAAGGTTTCACCGCCAGCGCGCGCGCCAGCTCGGCATCGTCATGGGTGGAAACCCCCAGCCGCAGCCCGGCGCGGTAGATGGCCGCCAAATCGGTGGTATCGAGATCTTCCTGGCCCAGATGTACGCCGTAGGCGCCGTGCTTGATCGCCAGCCGCCAGTAATCGTTGATGAACAGCCGTGCCTGATAACGCCGGCCCAGCGCGATGGCGGCGGCGATATCCTCTTCGACCTGCTCGTCCGGCAGATCCTTGATGCGCAGCTGGATCGTGGTAACGCCGGCCTCCAGCAGGCGAGCGATCCACTCAACGCTGTCGACCACCGGGTAGAGCCCCAGTTTGTGAGGCGTCGCCGGGAAGGGGGTAGTGATATCAGTCATTGCTGGTCTCCTCTTGCAGTGAGGCGGCGCTGTGATAGAGGTCGCTGCCGCGGGCGCGGAACTCGGCGGACATTTTTTCCATGCCGGTCAGCTGCACCTCGATCGGTTTGGCGGCCTCTTGGGCGGCGGCATAGTCGCGCACCTCTTGTGAAATCTTCATCGAGCAGAATTTCGGTCCGCACATCGAGCAGAAGTGAGCGATCTTGCCGGACTCCTGCGGCAGGGTTTCGTCGTGATAGGCGCGCGCGGTGGCCGGATCGAGCGCCAGATTGAACTGATCTTCCCAACGGAATTCGAAGCGCGCCTTGGACATGGCGTTATCGCGGATCTGCGCGCCCGGATGGCCTTTGGCCAGATCGGCGGCGTGGGCGGCGATCTTGTAGGTGATCAGGCCCTGTTTGACGTCCTCTTTATTTGGCAGGCCGAGGTGCTCTTTCGGCGTGACGTAACACAGCATGGCGCAGCCGAACCAGCCAATCATCGCCGCGCCGATGCCGGAGGTGAAATGGTCATAGCCCGGGGCGATATCGGTGGTCAGCGGGCCAAGGGTGTAGAACGGCGCTTCGTGGCAATGTTCCAGCTCTTCGGTCATGTTGCGGCGGATCATTTGCATCGGCACGTGGCCCGGACCTTCAATCATCACCTGTACGTCGTATTCCCAGGCGATTTTGGTCAGCTCACCCAGCGTATGCAGCTCGGCGAACTGGGCCTCGTCGTTGGCGTCCTGAATCGAACCGGGGCGCAGGCCGTCGCCGAGCGACAGCGAAACGTCGTAGGCGGCGCAGATCTCGCAGATTTCACGGAAGTGCTGATAGAGGAAGTTTTCCTGATGGTGCGACAGACACCATTTGGCCATGATCGAGCCGCCGCGCGACACGATGCCGGTCAGGCGTTTGGCGGTCATCGGCACGTAGCGCAGCAGCACGCCGGCGTGGATGGTGAAGTAGTCGACCCCTTGTTCAGCCTGTTCCAGCAGCGTATCGCGGAACATCTCCCAGGTGAGGTTTTCCGCCACGCCGTTGACCTTCTCCAGCGCCTGGTAGATCGGCACGGTGCCGATGGGCACCGGGCTGTTGCGCAGGATCCATTCGCGGGTTTCGTGAATGTAGCGGCCGGTGGAGAGATCCATCACGGTGTCTGCGCCCCAGCGGGTGGCCCACACCAGCTTCTCCACCTCTTCTTCGATCGACGAGGTGACCGCCGAGTTGCCGATATTGGCGTTCACCTTCACCAGGAAATTGCGGCCGATAATCATCGGCTCCGCCTCAGGGTGATTGATGTTGGCGGGAATGATGGCGCGGCCGGCGGCCACTTCCTGACGCACGAACTCCGGCGTGATGTTGTCCGGCAGGTTGGCGCCCCAGCTTTGGCCCGGATGCTGGTGGCGCAGCACCTCACCGCGAATGCGTTCGCGCCCCATGTTTTCACGGATGGCGATGAACTCCATCTCCGGGGTGACGATGCCGGCGCGGGCATAGTGCAGTTGGGTGACGCGCTTGCCCGGCAGCGCTTTGCGCGGCAGCGGCAGGTGTTCGAAGCGCAGGTGATCCAGCCCTTCGTCCGCCAGCCGCTGTTGGGTGAAGCCGGAACTGGCGCCGCTCAGGGCCTCGGTATCGCCGCGCGCGTCGATCCAGCCGGCGCGCAGCTTGGCCAGGCCGGCGTGCACATCGAGCTCGGCCTGCGGATCGCCGTAGGGGCCGGCGGTATCATACACCGGGATCGCTTCGTTCTGTTCATACTGCGGGTTATCTTTGCTGCCGCCGACCAGGGTCGGGCTGAGCTGAATTTCGCGCATCGGCACCTGGATATCGCGGCGCGAGCCCTGCAAGTAGATGCGGCGAGAGTTCGGGAAAGCCATGCCTTGCAGCGTGTCGATAAACTGCTGGGCGGCTTCGCGTTGCGCTTTACGGGCGCGCGGTGGATTAACGTTAGACATAGCAAGTTCCTACCAGTGTGTTGGGTTGGGAAAGTTGCTTGTCTGGAGCTCGGAGGGAGTAATGATGGTGGCCGATAAGGCTGGGCGCCCGCAAGGGAAAGGCCGTGCCTGTGGCGATAGATTACTCTTGTTCCCTTCGCGGGTATTAACCCGATCAGGTTCCGCGGATCCCGAATTAACGGTCTCAGCCTGGCTGATTCGATGAACAAATCAGGCGCTAGGCACTCCGACAAGATGCCCCCCAGTATAGGAGGGATAAGAAAAAAAACTATAAAATTTTAACGCGCCGGATCCAGCGCCTGGTCCGGCAGCGGTTGCTGCGCGGCCTCCGCTTCCAACAGGATCAGCTTATCTTCCAGCGCAAAGCGCGCCGCCAGCGTTTCGCCGATATCCGACAAGGCCTGATGGAATTCCAGACAAACCTCCTGATCGATATCCACTTCGGTATAGCGATCGTGGAACGCCATGATCTGTTCGGTGTTGGCCCACAGCTTGGGGTAGATGTTCACCGCCAGCGACATTTTCGGACTGGCTGCGCCTTCCACTTGTTTGATAATTCTGTCATAGATATGAAAATGCCCTGCGGAGAGGTAATCCACCAGGTTATGGCAAAAGTTCTCCAGCGCTTTTTCATTCAGCGGCGTATGCTTTTCTTTATTCGGTTTGAGGCCTACCAGCGTGCAGTAGGCGACCAGCAACTGCTTGCGGGCCTGAAGCCATTGATCAACTAATTCATTACTACCGCCAACGCGCTGAGTCAGCCTTTCCAAACGGTTGAGCATGTTTGACTCCGTGTAAGTAACAAAAGTAACCGGTAAGTTATTAAAATGTAACAAAGCCGATTTGTAGAGTGCCAGTGAAGCTGAGGTTGTGCAACAACGATATGGAACTTGCATTAACGGG
Source organism: Serratia sp. X10 (assembly GCF_017811775.1). Classification (NCBI taxonomy): domain Bacteria; kingdom Pseudomonadati; phylum Pseudomonadota; class Gammaproteobacteria; order Enterobacterales; family Yersiniaceae; genus Serratia; species Serratia sp. X10. The sequence goes on from NZ_JAEIOH010000013.1 coordinate 22,891, forward strand.
CAATGAAAACGGCTGGTGGATCGTCAGCCATGAAAGCAAACTTTGGTTACCGAACGGTGAATTGCCGTCAGGGACGGCCTCTGCCCTCGGGCTGCAGGGCCACATGGCGCGCGTCATCGGTGAGTGGGAGGGCGCGCCGGTCTGGCTGGTGCGCCAGGCGATGCCGCGGGAGATGGGATCGGTGCGTCAGCTGTTGGATCAGGATCGTGGTCTGTTCCAGCTTGCCGGGCGCGGCGTGCAGCTGGCGGATTTCTACCGCTCCCATCGCTATTGCGGCTACTGCGGCCATGAGATGCATCTCAGCCGCACCGAAAGCGCCTGCCTCTGCGGCCACTGCAAAGAACGGTACTACCCGCAGATTGCGCCCTGCGTGATCGTCGCCATTCGGCGCGACGATCAGATCCTGCTGGCACAGCACGTGCGTCATCGCGGCGGTATCCACACGGTGCTGGCCGGTTTCGTCGAAGTGGGCGAAACGCTGGAGCAGGCGGTGGCGCGCGAAGTGATGGAAGAGAGCAATATCGAAATCAAGAACCTGCGCTACGTCACTTCACAACCCTGGCCGTTCCCACACTCGCTGATGATGGCCTTTATGGCCGATTACCATCAGGGCGACCTTCGTCACGATCCCAAGGAGCTGCTCAACGCAGGCTGGTATCGCTACGACCAACTGCCGCTGTTGCCGCCGCCCGGCACCGTGGCGCGCCGGTTGATTGAGGACACCGTGGCGCTGTGCCGGGAAGAATAATGTACAATGGCCGGCAGATTATTAAGGGAGCCCCATAAATGACTGAGTTGAAGAACGATCGCTACCTGCGCGCGCTGTTGCGCCAGCCGGTGGATGTGACCCCCGTATGGATGATGCGCCAGGCCGGTCGTTATTTGCCGGAGTACAAGGCGACCCGCGCCCAGGCCGGTGATTTCATGTCGCTGTGCAAGAACGCGGAGCTGGCCTGTGAGGTTACGCTGCAGCCGCTGCGCCGCTATGCACTGGACGCCGCCATTCTGTTCTCCGACATTCTCACCATTCCCGACGCCATGGGGCTTGGCCTGCACTTTGAAGCCGGCGAAGGCCCGCGTTTCAGCTCACCTATCACCTGCCGTGCCGACGTCGACAAACTGCCGGCGTTCGATCCGGAAGTGGAGCTGGGCTATGTGATGAACGCGGTGCGCACCATCCGCCGCGAGCTGAAGGGCGAAGTGCCGCTGATCGGCTTCTCCGGCAGCCCGTGGACGCTGGCTACCTATATGGTTGAAGGCGGGAGCAGCAAGGCCTTCACCAAGCTGAAAAAAATGATGTATGCCGAACCTGCCACGCTGCACCTGTTGCTGGACAAGCTGGCGGACAGCGTGATCCTGTACCTCAACGCCCAAATCAAGGCCGGCGCGCAGTCGGTGATGGTGTTCGACACCTGGGGCGGGGTGCTGACCGGGCGCGATTACCGCGAGTTCTCGTTGCACTACATGCACAAGATCGTCGATGGCCTGCTGCGTGAAAATGACGGCCGCCGCGTGCCGGTGACGCTGTTTACCAAAGGCGGCGGGCAGTGGCTGGAGGCGATGGCCGCTACCGGCTGCGATGCGCTGGGGCTGGACTGGACCACCGATATCGCCGACGCGCGTCGGCGCGTGGGCGACAAAGTGGCGCTGCAGGGCAATATGGATCCGTCGATGCTCTATGCTTCTCCGGCGCGCATCGAGGAAGAGGTGGAGACCATTCTGGCCGGTTTTGGCCACGGCAACGGTCATGTGTTCAACCTGGGCCACGGCATCCATCAGGATGTGCCGCCTGAGCACGCCGGCGCCTTCGTCGAGGCGGTGCACGCGCAGTCGGCGAAATACCACCGTTAAGGATTCGATGTGACCGATATGCAGGCCCTGCGCGCCGAACAGCTGCGGCGCGCTGCTGAAGTCATTCGCTACGACGATCTGCCGGCCGAACCGCCGGCCTTCATCGCCGGCGCCGACGTGGGCTTCGAGCAGGAGGGGGCGGTGACGCGTGCCGCCATCGCCATACTGCGCTATCCGTCGCTGGAGCTGGTGGAATATCAGGTGGCGCGCATCGCCACCGTCATGCCTTATATCCCGGGCTTCCTGTCGTTTCGCGAATACCCGGCGCTGTTGGCCGCCTGGGCACAGCTGCGGCAAAAGCCGGGGCTGATCTTCGTCGATGGACATGGCACTTCACATCCGCGGCGCCTCGGCGTCGCCAGCCATTTTGGCCTGCTGGTCGATGTACCGACCATCGGCGTGGCCAAGAAGCGCCTGTGCGGCAAATTCGCGCCGCTGGAGGCCGCCGTCGGCGCGCTGGCGCCGTTGGAAGATAAGGGGGAACAGCTGGGCTGGGTATGGCGCAGCAAGGCGCGCTGCAACCCGCTGTTCATCTCTACCGGTCACCGCGTGGGCGCCGACAGCGCGCTGGCGTGGGTGCAGCGCTGTATGGCGGGCTACCGTTTGCCGGAGCCGACCCGCTGGGCCGATGCCATCGCTTCGCGCCGTCCGGCGTTTCAGCGTTGGTTGCAGCAGCATCCGGAGGTGTCGCCATGAGCGATTTCGGGTACACTGCGCCGCAGATAACGCGTAAGAGAGTAAAGCATGCTACGTAACCCGATTCATTTACGTCTGGAACGGCACGAGGCTTGGCAACATTTGACCTTTATGGCCAGTTTGTGCGAGCGTATGTACCCGAATTACCAGATGTTCTGCAAACAGACCGAGTTCGGCGATCCGGCGGTTTATCGCCGCATTCTGGATTTGGTGTGGGAAACGCTGGTGGTTAAGGACGCCAAGGTCAACTTCGACAGCCAGCTCGAGAAGTTGGAAGAGGCGATTCCGTCGGCGGAAGATTACGATCTTTACGGCGTTTACCCGGCAATTGATGCCTGTATCGCATTAGGGGAACTGATCCATTCGCGGCTCGGCGGGGAGACGCTGGAGCACGCCATCGCCATCAGCGAAACATCGATTCGCACCGTGGCGATGTTGGAAATGACCCAAGCCGGTAGGGAAATGACCGACGAAGAGTTGGGAAGTTTGCCGGCGGTAGAGGAAGAATGGGACATTCAATGGGAAATTTTCCGCCTGTTGGACGCCTGTGAAGAGCGCGATATAGACCTGATCAAGGGGCTGCGATCCGACCTGCGAGAGGCCGGTATCAGCAACATCGGGATAAATTTAGCGCAATAAGGCAACAAAACGTGATTTAACGCCTGATTTGTCATGCCTTAAGGCTTCACATCCGCACCCTGTCTGGTCTACATTTGGGGGGCGTAAAAAAAGTGGCTATCGGTGCGTGTATGCAGGAGAGTGCTGTCAATCGGCATATCCGTCGCACTCGATGCTTTGCAAACGATAAACACACTGTAAGGATAACTTATGAACAAGACTCAACTGATTGATGTAATCGCGGACAAGGCTGACCTTTCCAAAGCACAAGCTAAACTGGCTCTGGAATCCACCCTGGCTGCTATTACTGAGTCTCTGAAAGAAGGTGATGCAGTACAATTGGTTGGCTTCGGCACTTTCAAAGTAAACCATCGTAGCGAGCGCACTGGCCGCAACCCACAGACTGGCAAAGAAATCAAAATCGCAGCAGCCAACGTGCCTGCGTTCGTTTCTGGCAAAGCACTGAAAGACGCTGTTAAATAAGACCGCGCCTCGGTGAAAAGATTAAACAGAGGGGCGATGGCGCCCCTTTTGTTTACTCGTCGGGTGCTCATGGCCGCCGGCATCGCCCTCGGTCTGAGCGCCTGCAGTTTCCATTCCGATATTCCCAGCTTTACCGCCAGCGGCTTTGTGGCCGATCAGGGCGTGATACGCCTGTGGCGTAAAGACGATGAGCAACATCGTCCGCAGGTGCTGGTCAGCGTCTATAGTCCCTACCGCGGACCGGGTACCATCACCACGCTGTACACCTATCAGGGCGACGTGCTGCGCCAAATCAAACGCAACGACGCCGACGGCGATCGAGATTCCATTCAACTGCGCTTTGCCGATGACGGCACGGTGAGCTTTATGCAGCGCCAGCTGGCGACACGCCGCGAACCGCTGACCCGCGATGAAATCGCCCTGTATCAATATCAGGCGCGACGGATCCTCGAAGTCAGCAATGCGCTGCGCGCCGGCAAGGTCAAATTGCTGCAGGGGCGTTGGTTGCAGGGCGAAGTGCAAACCTGCGACGGGCAGCGCTTAAAACCCGGGTTGGATGCCTCCGCCATCGCCTGGATCGAAAAACGCGCCCGCAGCAGCAGCCGGCCGGTGAGCGTCGCCTGGTTGGAAGGGCCGGAAGGCAGCGAGCTGCTGCTGGTGGCGAACGACGACTTCTGCAGCTGGGAACCGAAAGAAGACCAGCTATAAAAAAGGCCCCGCGCTGCGGAGCCTCTTGTCATGACCTTATCAGGTCAAATCACTTGCCGCGCGCAATCGCGCGATAACCGATATCTTTGCGGCAGAAGCTGCCCGGCCACTGGATGCCTTCCGCCAGCTGATAGGCGCGTTGTTGCGCCTGCGCCACGGTGTCGCCCAGCGCCGTCACGCACAGAACGCGACCGCCGTTGGTGACGACGTCATCGCCCTGCAGGCGCGTGCCGGCATGGAAGACCTTACCGTCGGCGCTTTCCTGTTGCGGCAGCCCCTGGATCACCTCGCCGTTGCGATAGTCACCCGGATAACCGCCGGCCGCCAGCACCACGCCGAGCGCAGGGCGCTCGTCCCAGTCGGAGGTTTTCTCGTTCAGGCGGCCTTCGGCTCCCGCCAGGCACAGTTCCACCAGATCGGAACGCAGGCGCAGCATGATCGGCTGGGTTTCCGGATCGCCGAAACGACAGTTGAATTCGATCACCTTCGGCTGGCCGTCGGCGGCGATCATCAGGCCGGCGTAAAGGAAGCCGACGTAGGTGTTGCCTTCCGCCGCCATGCCGCGCACCGTCGGCCAGATCACCTGATCCATGGCGCGCCGGTGGATTTCGTCGGTCACTACCGGTGCCGGGGAGTAAGCACCCATGCCGCCGGTGTTCGGGCCGGTGTCGCCGTCGCCGACGCGCTTGTGGTCCTGGCTGGTGGCCATCGGCACCACGTTCTCGCCGTCGACCATCACGATGAAGCTGGCTTCTTCGCCGTCGAGGAACTCTTCCACGACGATGCGATGGCCGGCGTCGCCGAAGGCATTGCCGGCCAACATGTCGCGCACCGCCTCTTCCGCTTCCTGCAGCGTCATCGCGACGATCACGCCCTTACCGGCCGCCAGGCCATCGGCCTTGATGACGATCGGCGCGCCTTTGCTGCGCACGTAGGCCAGCGCCGGCTCCACGTCGGTGAAGTTTTCATATTCGGCGGTCGGGATGCGGTGGCGCGCCAGGAAATCCTTAGTGAAAGCTTTGGAGCCTTCGAGCTGTGCGGCGGCCTGCGTCGGGCCGAAGATTTTCAGACCGGCGGCCTGGAAGGCGTCGACCACGCCAATCACCAGCGGGGCTTCCGGCCCGACGATGGTCAGACCGATGTCATGGCTCTGGGCGAAAGCGACCAGGGCGGGGATATCGGTGGCGGCGATCGCCACGTTCTCCAGATTGGCTTCCAGCGCGGTGCCGGCATTGCCCGGCGCAACGTAGACTTTATCCGCCAGCGGAGACTGGGCGGCTTTCCAGGCCAGCGCGTGCTCGCGCCCGCCGTTGCCGATAATCAAAATGTTCATCAGGGGCTCCACGAATGGCGTGCGCCGAAGCGCACGCGGCAAAAGGAATTAATGGCGGAAGTGACGCATGTCGGTGAAGATCATCGCAATGCCGTGTTCGTTGGCGGCGGCGATCACTTCGTCGTCGCGGATCGAGCCGCCAGGCTGGATCACGCAGGTGATGCCAACCGCCGCTGCGGCGTCGATGCCGTCGCGGAACGGGAAGAAGGCGTCGGAGGCCATGGCGGAGCCTTTTACTTCCAGCCCTTCGTCGCCCGCTTTGATGCCGGCGATCTTGGCGGAGTAAACGCGGCTCATCTGGCCGGCGCCTATGCCGATGGTCATGTTGTCACGTGCATAAACGATGGCGTTGGATTTCACGAACTTGGCCACTTTCCAGCAGAACAGCGCGTCACGAAGTTCCTGTTCGGTCGGCTGGCGCTCGGATACCACGCGCAGATCGGCGGCGGTCACCATGCCCAGATCGCGATCCTGCACCAGCAGCCCGCCGTTGACGCGCTTGAAGTCCAGCCCCGCCACGCGTTGCTGCCACTGGCCGCAGGCCAGCACGCGCACGTTCTGTTTGGCGGCCAGCAGGGAGCGCGCTTCCTGGGTGACGTTTGGCGCGATGATCACTTCCACGAACTGACGGCTGATGATCGCCTGCGCGGTGGCGGCGTCCAGCTCGCGGTTAAAGGCGATGATGCCGCCGAAGGCGGAAGTCGGGTCGGTTTGGTAAGCGCGCTCATAGGCGGCCAGGATGTCGTCGCCGATCGCCACGCCGCAAGGGTTGGCGTGTTTGACGATCACGCAGGCCGGTTCGGCGAACTCTTTCACGCATTCCAGCGCGGCGTCGGTATCGGCGATGTTGTTATAGGAGAGTGCTTTGCCCTGCAGCTGCTCGGCGGTCGCGACGGACGCTTCCTTTACCTCTTCTTCTATATAGAAGGCGGCCTGCTGGTGGCTGTTCTCACCGTAGCGCATATCCTGCTTCTTGATGTAGTTGAGGTTCAGGGTGCGCGGGAAGCGGCCGGACGGCTGCTCGGTCTCGCCGTGGTACGCCGGCACCAGCGCGCCGAAGTAGTTGGCGATCATGCTGTCGTAGGCGGCGGTGTGTTCGAAGGCCTTGATGGCGAGATCGAAACGGGTGGCATAGCGCAGCGAACCGTCGTTGTTGTCCATCTCGGTAATGATGGCGGCGTAGTCGCTGCTCTTCACCACGATGGCGACGTCTTTATGGTTCTTGGCGGCGGAGCGCACCATGGTCGGGCCGCCGATATCGATATTTTCGACCGCGTCTTCCAGCGAGCAATCCGGGCGCGCTACGGTTTGGGCGAACGGGTACAGATTGACGACCACCATGTCGATAGGCTGGATGTCATGCTGATTCATGACCGCGTCGTCCTGGCCGCGGCGGCCGAGGATACCGCCGTGAACTTTGGGATGCAGGGTCTTAACTCGTCCGTCCATCATTTCCGGGAAGCCGGTGTAGTCGGAAACTTCGGTAACGGGCAGACCGGCGTCTGCCAGCAGGCGGGCGGTGCCGCCGGTGGAGAGCAGTTCAACGCCGCGCTGGGAAAGCGCTTCGGCGAATTCAACGATACCGGCTTTGTCAGACACGCTGAGCAGAGCCCGGCGGATTGGACGAGGTTGTTGCATGGTTTTATCCCTTGGCTTTGAGTCGCAATTAAAGAGCGTTACGTGAATGTCTACCTCGTTCTCTCTATAAAGCGCGGTTTTTTGCCTTATAAAGGGAGGGACAGGCACAAATTCAGGTAACGCCCCCGTAAAAAGGGGGATCGTTTCGTCGCGGGGAATTGTAGCGAAAACGTTTGCGTGGCGCTCGTAAATTTTCCGTACAAATCGCATCTGTGGATAACACTGTGTGCAAGTGGGTATAAAGCGGGGTTTTGCTGTGGAATGCAGCTAACGATCGTTTTTGCTGAAAATACCTGTTGCGGCCTGCGAGGAACTCCCTATAATGCGCCTCCATCGACACGGAACATGTGAACAACTTCACAGAGTATCCGGGGGTCGCAGAGAAAAATCCTGAAAATTAGGGTTGACTCTGAAAGAGGAAAGCGTAATATACGCCACCTCGAGTTAGCAAGCGAAAGCGCCTAACTCACTGCTCTTTAACAATTTATCAGACAATCTGTGTGGGCACTC
>NZ_JAEIOH010000014.1:0-25841 GCF_017811775.1 Serratia sp. X10
GAGGTGGCGTATATTACGCTTTCCTCTTTCAGAGTCAACCCTAATTTTCAGGATTTTTTCTCTTTCTTCCCGGCCGCTGTGTGAAGTGAATCACTTGCGCCGTGTCGATGGAGGCGCATTATAGGGATCCGAGTTTTTTGCACAACCCCTTTTTTGATCTTTTCTTTTTGTTTGCACACTTTTCAGCCCTTCCGGGTGGATCTTGTGCGATCAGGGCCATTTTCCGCAGGATCCGGCGCTGCGATTGGTTGTAATTCCATCGCCAGAGTCTAGTATTGCCGGTAAATATGATCCCGACGTGAGGCAAGCACCATGTCCGATGCAGTACGTTCTTATCTTCAATACACCCCCAAACTCGGTCAGCGCGTCTTGATCGATCCTTCCAGCGTCGTCATCGGCGACGTCGATCTGGCGGATGACGTCAGCATCTGGCCGCTGGTCGCTATCCGCGGCGACGTCAATGCGGTAAAGATCGGCGCGCGCAGCAACATACAGGACGGCAGCGTACTGCACGTGACTCACCGCTCCGAACATAACCCCGACGGTTATCCCCTGTTGATTGGAGAAGACGTGACCGTAGGCCATAAAGCGATGCTGCACGGCTGCGCCATCGGCAACCGGGTGCTGGTCGGTATGGGATCGATCCTGCTGGACGGTGTAGTCGTAGAAGACGACGTGATGATTGGCGCCGGCAGTTTAGTGCCGCCAGGCAAACGCCTGGTCAGCGGCTATCTCTATATGGGCAGCCCGGCACGCCAGGTTCGGCCGTTGACCGCCGCCGAGTTGGAAGGATTGCTTTATTCTTCGAACAACTATGTACGCTGGAAAGATGAATACCTGTCGGAAGACATCTGACGGACGCCCCGTTCCCTATAAAGAGAACGGGGTTGCATTTATGCCGCCAGTTCGCTGCGCAACTGGCGCAATACCGGCTCAATCTCTGGCATCACTCCATGCCAAAGCAGGAAAGCATGCGCCGCCTGCCCCACCAGCATGCCCAGCCCATCGGCATATTCCGTTGTCCCCTGCTGCTGCGCCCAGGCCAGGAATGGCGTAGCGCCCTGCTGATAGAACATGTCATAGCAACGAGTACGCGCATTAACTACGCTCGCCGGCAACGCCGGGATCTCTCCGCTGATGCCGGACGCCGTCGCATTGATCACCAGTTCGAACGCTTGCTGATCCAATTGATCCATCGGCGCCGCCGAGATCTCCCCCAGATGCCGAAAAGCGTCTGCCAACGCCTGGGCTCGGCTGAAGGTGCGGTTGGTAATCGTTAGCCGACAGCCGAAAGACAGCAGCGGCAGGATCACGCCGCGCGCTGCGCCGCCGGCGCCCACCAGCAGGATGCGATCCTGCGGCCGGATCAATTGCTGACGCTGTAGATCGGTCAGCAACCCGATGCCGTCGGTGTTATCCCCCAACAGCTCGCCATTCGGCAATACCTTCAGAGTGTTGACCGCACCGGCCATCGCTGCGCGCTCGCTCAGCTCAGAAGCGGCCGAATAAGCACGCTCCTTGAAGGGCACCGTGACGTTCGCCCCCAGCCCTCCGGCGCGGATAAACGCCTGCAGGCTGGTTTCAAAACCGTCTAACGGCGCCAACACCGTTCCATAAGGATGCTCAATGCCGGTCTGGGCAGCAAACAGCGCATGAATTCGCGGCGACTTGCTGTGGCCGATAGGGTTGCCAAATACCGCAAACTTCTCCATGCCCATTACCTCTAGCCCTGACGGATCTGTTCGCCGGTCAGAACGTCTCTGATTTCGGAAGGATTAAGACGGCCACCCACCTTGCCGCGCAATACCGGGAAAGCTTCGCCGAACTGCCGCGTAACCTCATCCGCACTGCGGCATGGCTCCAGCCCACTGAGATTGGCGCTGGTCGACACCAGCGGCTTGCCGTACTGCCGACACAGCTGCTGCACCAACGGATGATCGCTGACGCGCACTGCCAGCGAGCTGAAGCGTCCGGTCAGCAAACGCGGCGTCTCCGGCCGAGCGGGCAAAACCCAGGTTACCGGCCCAGGCCAGCTGGCAAACATCGTCGTGCGCTGCTGTTCGCTGAGTGCACTGTCGTCGATATAAGGCTTAAGCTGTGCATAGTCGGCGGCGATCAAAATCAGCCCCTTCTCCCACGGCCGCTGTTTCAGCGCCAGCAATGCATTGACCGCCTGCTCGCTGTCGGGATCGCAACCCAGGCCGAATACGGCTTCTGTGGGATACGCAATCACCTGCTGTTGATGCAAAGCATCGATGATAGATAAAAGGTTCGGGCTTAATTCTGAGTTCATGATGTGATTATTCTGTAGTCGCGACGGGTTTTCCGCACAGCTTGCTGGCACAGCACAGGACGGGGCCTTTTGCCGTGCGCTTTTCCATCAGCAGCGGATAATGGCAATAGGCGCACTCACCGGCGACAGGTTTAACATTGAGGGCAAACTGGCATTCCGGGTAACGATCGCAGGAATGAAAAACTTTGCCGTAACGCGACTTGCGCTGCAGCAGTTTGCCTTGGCCGCACTGCGGACAGGTAATGGCGGTTTCGTCAGGCTTATCGATCACTTCAGTGTGATCGCACTGCGGATAATCGCTGCAGCCGATAAACATGCCATAGCGCCCCTGGCGCAGCACCAACGTCGCCTGACATTTCGGGCACTGTTGCCCATCCAAGACCTTAACGATATGTCCATCGGCCTGTGCTTTCAGCGGCCGAATATATTGGCATTCAGGGTACTGGGAACAGCCGAGGAAGGGGCCGTGGCGACCGCTACGGATCACCAGTTCGGCCCCGCATTCCGGACAGGGTTCATTTTGCCTGGCGGCAAAAATCGCGTTTTTTGTCATAACGTCTTCTATGCGCGTTATCGGCTCAATGCAGATAACCTTCGTTCACTTCAAACAACAGTTCTTCCATTTGCTGATAGGCGCTTTCATATCCGGGGATATTAAACAGCACCATCAACACGACCCATTTCAGATCTTCGAGATCGAATTCCGCATTATCCAAAGCCATAACGCGGTCGATAACCATTTCACGGGTTTCGAGGTTCAATACCTGAATCTGTTCCAGGAACAGGAGAAAACCACGGCAGTCGGCGTCCAGACGTGCACCTTCTTCTTCGGTGTAGATCCGCATTGCCAGCGGATCGGCATCCATAAAGTAAGGGGCATTTTGACCCTCTTGCAGGTCAGCCAACTTCTCAAGCCAATTCAACGCGTTGTAGATATCATCCCGATGAAACCCCGCCTGAGCGAGATCATCGGTCAGTTGATCCTGATCGACGCGCATCTCTGGTTCATTGTGGATATAAGTTTCAAACAAGTACATGAGTACGTCGAACATGGCTTGCCCTCCTTATTCGGACATAGCCGCCGGGTACAGCTGCGATCCACCCTGCTAACTCCAGCTCGAGTAACTTGATTACCACCACTGGCACAGGTTGGCCGGCACGTTCAGCGACGACGTCAACAGGTGTCACCTCATCTCCTACGTTAGCCAACACATCGCCAAATGGCAATTCAACTTCAGCCTGCGACGCACAAATAGTTGTATTTTCGTTCAGTGACAGCCATTGAAGGCCGCTTCCCAGCAATTCGGCGATATCTTTCGGCCCGGTGACCAGATGCGCGCCCTGCTGGATTAACCCATGCGTCCCCTCACTCATCGGGTTTCCTAATGGCCCAGGCAAGGCGAACACCTCACGCCCCTGCTCCAACGCGTAGCGAGCCGTCACCAGGGTACCGCTGCGCAGCGAAGCTTCTATGACCAGAACCCCCAGGCTGAGCCCGCTGATAATGCGGTTACGGCGTGGGAAATGGTCGGCCAGCGGCAAATCGGTGACTAAATGATCTGAAATCACGGCTCCGCCCTGCTCGACTATCTGCTCCGCGAGCCGGCGGTGCCGGCGCGGATAGATATTGCCCAGCCCGCTGCCCAACACCGCAATCGTGCAGCCATCGGCCGCCAGCGCCGCACGATGGCAAATGCCGTCGATGCCGATCGCCAAACCGCTGGTGATGGTGAAACCGCAACGCGCCAACTCCTCGGCGAAATGGTTCGCCCAACGCTCGCCGTAATGGCTGAACTGCCGGCTGCCGACCATAGCGAGCTGAGGTTGCAACAGCACCCGAGGAGCGCCCTTGATCAGCAGAAACAGCGGCGCGTCGTCGATCTGAGCCAGGTTTTCAGGATAGCCGGCCGCCCCATAGTTCAGCATACTGTGCGCCGGCTCCTCCAGCCAACGCAGGGTGGCCGCCAGATAGACGGGATCCACTCGGTTGAACTGTGCCTGCTGCCGTTCGTTCAATCCCAGCTCATGCAACACGCGGCGAGGCTCGCCACTCATTTGCGATAACTGTCGCACGAGCCGACTGGCCACGACGGTCTGTAGCCCCGTGACTCCCCGCATCCGTAAAGCGATCTCTTCCGGCCGCATCGTCTGTTCCCTCAGCAAAAACGGTGGTATTGCCAATCTGAGCAATTGGTGCGCAATGCTGTCAATCAGGTCGGGAAATGTCTAGAATAGAGGTTAAACCTCGTTCATTACTCGGATACAGATCTAAAGATATATGTCAGTCTTGCAGGTATTACATTTCCCAGACGAGCGTCTGCGCAAAGTCGCAGCGCCGGTAAAAGAAGTCAATGCAGATATCCAGCGCATCGTGGATGATATGTTTGAAACCATGTACGCAGAGGAAGGCATTGGCCTGGCTGCGACTCAGGTGGATATCCATCAGCGCATTATCGTGATCGACGTCTCCGAGAATCGCGATCAGCGCCTGGTGCTGATCAACCCGGAGCTGCTGGAAAAGAGCGGCGAAACCGGCATCGAGGAAGGCTGTCTTTCCATTCCAGAGCAGCGTGCGTTAGTGCCGCGCGCCGCGCAGGTGAAGATCCGCGCGCTGGATCGTGAAGGCAAACCTTTCGAGCTGGAAGCGGACGATCTGCTGGCGATCTGCATCCAGCACGAGATGGATCACCTGATGGGCAAACTGTTCGTCGATTACCTGTCGCCGCTCAAGCGCCAGCGCATTCGTCAGAAACTGGAAAAAATGGCCAAGCTTCAAGCCCGCGCCTAACCGATCAGGAAATCAACGTGTCTGACTCTTTACGGATTATTTTCGCCGGAACACCAGACTTCGCAGCGCGTCATCTTGACGCGCTGTTGTCATCTGAGCACCAGATTGTCGGCGTATTCACTCAGCCCGACCGCCCGGCAGGCCGCGGCAACAAGCTGACGCCCAGCCCGGTCAAAATGCTGGCCGAACAACACCAATTGCCGGTATTTCAGCCTAAATCGCTGCGCCCCGAAGAGAACCAGCGTCTGGTGGCGGATCTCAACGCCGACGTGATGGTGGTGGTTGCCTACGGGTTGATTCTGCCGCAAGCGGTGCTGGATATGCCGCGTCTTGGCTGCATCAACGTACATGGTTCGCTGCTGCCTCGCTGGCGCGGCGCGGCGCCGATCCAGCGTTCACTCTGGGCCGGCGACAGCGAAACCGGCGTGACCATCATGCAGATGGATGTCGGCCTCGATACCGGCGACATGATGCACAAGATCGCCTGCCCGATTGAGAGCAGCGACACCAGCGCCAGCCTCTACGACAAACTGGCGCAGCTCGGCCCGCAGGGCATGCTGACGACGTTGCGCCAAATGGCCGACGGCAGCGCCACCCGCGAAGTGCAGGACGAGTCGCAGGTCACCTACGCCGAGAAGCTGAGCAAAGAAGAAGCTCGCCTGGATTGGACACTGTCCGCCGCACAGCTGGAGCGTTGCATCCGCGCCTTCAACCCTTGGCCGATAAGCTACTTCACCATCGATGAGCAACCGGTGAAAGTGTGGCAGGCCAGCGTACTGGCGGAAAGCGCCAACGCGGAGCCGGGCACCGTTATCCATGCCGACAAGCACGGCATTCAGGTGGCGACCGCCGACGGTATCCTCAATCTGATCCAACTGCAGCCCGCCGGCAAGAAACCGATGTCGGCGCAAGATCTGTTAAATTCACGTCGTGAATGGTTTACCCCGGGTAACCGGCTGTAAGTCACCCCACTGCCCGGCCGTTCATCGCCGGGCCGTTATTTTCTTAATGCCGATCGTTATCAGCTTCAGCCTATGAAAAATAATTACAATCTCCGCAGCATCGCTGCCAAAGCCATCGGCCAGGTGCTGGATCAAGGGCAGTCACTGAGTACTGTCCTGCCGGCGCTGCAAACCTCCATCAGCGATAAAGACCGCGGGTTGCTGCAGGAACTGTGCTTCGGCACGTTACGCGTACTGCCGCAGCTCGAATGGTGCATTCAGCAATTAATGGCCAAACCGCTGACCGGCAAGCAGCGCACGCTGCACTATTTGTTGATGGTCGGCTTGTACCAGCTGCTGTATACCCGCATCCCGGCGCACGCCGTGCTGGCGGAAACCGTGGAAGGGGCGGTAGCGCTGAAACGCCCACAGTTGAAAGGTTTGATTAACGGCGTCTTGCGGCAATTCCAGCGCCAGCAGGAAGAACTTCTGCAGCGCGCCGCCAACAATGACAGCCGCTACCTGCACCCGAGCTGGTTGCTGAAACGCATCCAACAGGCTTATCCCGCCAACTGGCAACAGATCGTCGACGCCAATAACCAGAAGCCGCCGATGTGGCTGCGCGTCAACCGCCTGCATCACACCCGTGAGGCTTACCTGCAGCTGCTGACCGACGCCGGCATCGCCGCGGAGCCTCATGCAGACTATGCCGACGCCGTGCGGTTGCTGGCACCTTGCGCCGTGACCGATCTGCCAGGGTTCGCCGACGGCTGGGTCACCGTGCAAGATGCCTCAGCCCAAGGCTGTGTTGATCTGCTGGATCCACAAGACGGTGAACAGATCCTCGATTTGTGCGCCGCGCCCGGCGGCAAAACCACGCATATTCTGGAAGCGGCGCCGAAAGCACAGGTTATGGCCGTCGATATCGACGAACAGCGTCTGGCGCGGGTGAAAGAAAACCTGCAGCGTCTGCGTTTACACGCAGAGGTTAAACTGGGCGATGGCCGCACACCGCAGCAATGGTGCGGTGACAAGCAGTTCGACCGTATCCTGCTGGACGCGCCTTGTTCGGCCACCGGCGTGATCCGCCGTCATCCCGACATCAAATGGCTGCGCCGCGATCGCGACATCGCCGAACTCGCCGCCCTGCAGGCCGATATCCTGGAAGCCGTCTGGCCGCATCTGAAATCAGGCGGCGTAATGGTTTACGCAACCTGCTCTATTCTGCCGGATGAAAACAGTAGCCAGATCGCCGCGTTCTTGCAGCGCCATGCCGATGCCAAGCTGGTTGAAACCGGCGATGCGCAGCGGCCGGGACGGCAGAATATCCCGCATCCCGAGGACGGCGATGGCTTCTTTTACGCTAAGCTGATTAAAATGTAATTCTTCAGGGTGCGTACGCGCCCTAAGTCTTTCAGTGTGAAGCAGAGAACACGATGAAAATAATTATTCTTGGTGCCGGGCAGGTTGGCGGGACGCTGGCGGAAAACCTGGTAGGTGAAAACAACGATATCACCGTCGTCGATACCGACTCCGGCCGGTTGCGTCAGCTGCAGGATAAATTCGATCTGCGAGTGGTTCAGGGACATGGTTCTCACCCCCGGGTGCTGCGCGAAGCCGGCGCAGAAGATGCCGACATGCTGGTCGCCGTCACCAACTCCGACGAAACCAACATGATCGCCTGCCAGATCGCCTATTCTCTGTTTAATACCCCCAACCGTATCGCCCGTATCCGCGCGCCGGAATATATCCGCGAGTCGGAGAAACTGTTCCTGCCGGAAGCGGTGCCGATCGACCATCTGATTTCGCCGGAGCAGCTGGTCATCGACTATATCTACAAGCTGATTGAATACCCCGGCGCGCTGCAGGTGGTCAACTTCGCCGAAGGCAAGGTCAGCATCGCCGCGGTTAAAGCCTATTACGGCGGCCCGCTGGTCGGCAATGCGCTCTCTTCGATGCGCGAACACATGCCACATATCGACACCCGCGTCGCCGCCATTTTCCGCCAGGATCGGCCGATTCGTCCGCAAGGCTCGACCATTATCGAAGCCGGTGATGAAGTGTTCTTCGTCGCCGCCTCACAGCACATTCGCGCGGTGATGAGCGAACTGCAACGGCTGGAAAAACCTTATAAGCGCATCATGATCGTCGGCGGCGGCAACGTCGGCGCCGGCCTGGCCGCCAAGCTGGAGAAAGACTATAACGTCAAACTCATTGAGCGCAATCAGCAACGTGCTGCCGAACTGGCCGAGCAGTTGCACGATACCATCGTGTTCTACGGCGATGCCTCCGACCAGGAACTGCTGGCCGAAGAGCACGTCGAGCAGGTGGATGTCTTCATCGCCATCACCAACGACGATGAGGCCAACATCATGTCGGCCATGCTGGCCAAGCGCATGGGCGCCAAGAAAGTGATGGTCTTGATCCAGCGGCGCGCCTATGTCGATCTGGTGCAAGGCAGCGTGATCGATATTGCCATTTCACCGCAACAGGCAACCATCTCCGCGCTGCTTGGGCATGTGCGCAAAGCGGATATCGTCAGCGTCTCGTCACTGCGCCGCGGCGTAGCAGAGGCGATCGAAGCGATTGCCCACGGCGATGAAAGCACGTCCAAAGTGGTTGGCCGTATCGTTGAAGATATCAAGCTGCCACCGGGTACCACCATCGGCGCTATCGTTCGTGGCGACGACGTCATCATCGCTAACGGCAACAGCAAAATCGAACAGGGCGATCATGTCATCATGTTTATTACCGACAAGAAATTCGTGCCGGACGTTGAACGCCTGTTCCAACCGAGCCCCTTCTTCTTGTAGAACGAATTTATTTGGCGATGGTCTATAATCGCGTAGTTGTTCTCTGCCTTGAGGGGAGATAAAACTTCTCTCCTTTTGTGGCAAAGGGAAATTGCTTTGTTAAACTTGAGTTATTAATTCTGCAAGGGGTGCGTTCTATGAGTATGTTGAAAGAGTTTCGCGAATTTGCCATGCGCGGCAACGTGGTCGATCTGGCCGTCGGTGTGATTATCGGCGCCGCTTTCGGCAAGATTGTTTCATCCTTCGTCGCTGATATCATCATGCCTCCGCTGGGCTTACTGATCGGCGGCGTCGACTTTAAACAGTTCCATCTGGTATTACGTGAAGCTCAGGGCGCCGTACCGGCGGTGGTAATGAACTACGGTTCATTCATCCAAACCGTATTTGACTTCGTGATTGTCGCCTTCGCCATCTTCCTGGCGATTAAATTGATGAACAAAATGCGCCGCAAACAGGAAGAAGCTCCGGCAGCGCCGCCAGAACCTACAGCAGAAGAGAAACTGCTGACGGAAATCCGTGATTTGCTGAGCCATCAACAGCAACCGAAACTGTAAGACAGCGTTTGGTTATGCCAATAAAAAGCCACCGGATGAAGGTGGCTTTTTTAATGCCTTAAAACCAGAAGGCCAGTGGTAAATTATCGTTTGATAGTTTGCCACTGGCCTCCCAGTTACCGCCTTTGATGTGTTTTTCTTTACGCCGATAGCTGCCTTTGCCTTTCACATTCTTTTCTACCCGCTGACGGAATAGCGGATCATGCAGCAGCGCCTCAATGGCGTTATCTTGAATCTGACCTTTGGTGTGACGATATTTCGTCATGATAATGCTCCTGTAAAATATGAGGAATAAAACGGGGCGATAATACTGCCGGTGATATAAAAATTAAAGTGCCGTCAGCAACCTTTTTTGCCTTTGTCATCGCTGGCGCCCTGTTCCAAAGTTTCCAGGATCGAACAGTAGTTGCTGGTATGGGCGGTACCGCAGCAGGCGTCGCTCAACCGTTTCAACGATTCGCGCATCCGGGTCAGCTCCGCCAACTTGCTTTCCACTTCGCTCAGGCGCGCATCAACGATAGACTTCGATTCCTGGCAGGTATGATGTTCCGGATCGACCCGGATCGACAACAGCTCGGCGATCGTTTCCAGAGTAAAGCCCAACTGCTTGGCATAACGGATAAAACGCAGCCGCTGCAAATCCTGCTCGGTGTACAGCCGATAACCGCCTTCAGTACGGACATTGTGATCCATCATGCCCTGCTTTTCATAGTAACGCACGGTGTCCGGCGTCACTTCGGCAAGCTTGGCCAACTGACCTATCTTGAACATTACTTCTCCTCTCGGGTGAGTTTACCGTCCAGCGCGCGCTGATATTCGCCATGCAAGAAGTCCGTGCTCATTCCAGCCTGACGCAACCGATGTTCCAGCAGTGCCATACGCTTGCTGAGATCGACATAGTCCGGATGCTCACTGTTGATCCCTTGCAGTAAGTGAGCAACGGTTAATGCCTCTTTGCGATCTTCCAGCGCCGGCGGCAGATAACCGGCATTTTTCAGCAGACGGTAACCGGCGCGTAGCTCAGCAGGCACCGCGCTGTCATCGTCCAGCGCCAGCGGTTGTCCCTGGCCGGGCAAATTGTCGAACTCGCCTTTCTCCTGGGCATCAAGGATATGACGTTCCGCCCATTGGTCGAGCAACCCCATAACAGACAGCCTCGGTGAGCCTATGGAATGAGTCTTAGCATAATGGATAGGAGC
Source organism: Serratia sp. X10 (assembly GCF_017811775.1). Taxonomy (NCBI): domain Bacteria; kingdom Pseudomonadati; phylum Pseudomonadota; class Gammaproteobacteria; order Enterobacterales; family Yersiniaceae; genus Serratia; species Serratia sp. X10. The sequence goes on from NZ_JAEIOH010000014.1 coordinate 10,589, forward strand.
GGGGATTTTAAGCACGGCGGGGGAATTGAGCACATTTGGCTGGATTTGGACGTAAAAAAACCGGGCAAGCCCGGTTTTTTTACGCGTCTACAGATTACTCTGCAGTTGCTACTTCTGCTTGAGACTCAGCACGATCAACCAGCTCGATGTATGCCATCGGCGCGTTGTCGCCTGCGCGGAAGCCACACTTCAGAATGCGAGTGTAACCACCGGCACGGCTCGCGAAACGCGGGCCCAGCTCGTTAAACAGTTTTGCCACGATCTCGTTATCACGAGTACGGGCGAATGCCAGACGACGATTAGCTACGCTGTCGGTCTTGGCAAGAGTAATCAGCGGCTCAACAACGCGACGCAGCTCTTTTGCTTTTGGCAGGGTCGTCTTGATGATCTCATGACGAACCAAAGAGCCGGCCATGTTACGGAACATAGCCTGGCGATGGCTGCTGTTACGGTTCAGTTGACGACCACTCTTACGATGGCGCATGACCTTATCCTTCTCAGTAAAACCTTAACCTGTGATCCGGTTACTCGTCAGCAATGCTTGCCGGCGGCCAGTTTTCCAGGCGCATGCCCAGAGACAGACCACGTGAGGCCAGCACGTCTTTAATCTCGGTAAGAGATTTTTTACCCAGGTTTGGCGTTTTCAGCAACTCAACCTCGGTACGCTGTACCAGATCACCGATGTAGTGGATAGCTTCTGCCTTGAGGCAGTTAGCAGAGCGGACAGTCAATTCCAGATCGTCAACAGGGCGCAGCAAGATCGGATCGAATTCCGGTTTCTCTTCTTTAACTTCCGGCTGACGTACATCACGCAGGTCAACGAAAGCTTCAAGTTGTTCAGCCAGAATGGTGGCCGCACGGCGGATCGCCTCTTCAGGATCGATCGTGCCATTGGTCTCCATCTCGATGACCAGCTTATCCAAGTCAGTACGCTGTTCTACACGCGCAGCTTCAACATTGTAGGCGATACGCTCTACAGGGCTGTAGCAGGCGTCAACCAACAGACGACCGATTGGGCGCTCATCTTCTTCCGAATGAATTCGGGCAGAAGCCGGCACATAACCGCGACCGCGCTGAACTTTGATACGCATGCTGATAGCCGCGTTCTCATCAGTCAGGTGGCAGATCACGTGCTGAGGCTTGACGATTTCGACATCACCATCATGGGTGATGTCGGCAGCGGTCACAGGGCCAATGCCAGATTTATTCAGGGTAAGAATAACTTCGTCTTTGCCTTGAACTCTCACCGCCAGCCCTTTCAGGTTGAGCAGGATCTCCAGGATATCTTCCTGTACGCCTTCTTTGGTGCTGTACTCATGCAGTACACCATCAATCTCAACCTCGGTCACCGCGCAACCCGGCATAGATGAAAGCAGAATACGGCGCAGTGCGTTGCCAAGAGTATGGCCAAAGCCACGCTCTAAAGGCTCAAGGGTCACCTTGGCGTGCGTCGAACTGACTTGCTCGATATCTACCAGGCGCGGTTTTAGAAACTCTGTCACAGAACCCTGCATTGTGTCCTCTCTTTGGTACTAAGCTTTACTTGGAGTAAAGCTCGACGATCAGGTGTTCGTTAATGTCCGCAGACAGATCGGTACGTTCAGGCATACGCTTGAACACGCCTTCCATCTTAGCAGCATCAACTTCCAGCCAAGTCGGCTTTTCACGCTGCTCAGCCAGCTCCAGAGAAGCTTTAACACGAGACTGCTTTTTAGCTTTCTCGCGGATGCTGACTACGTCATTCGGAGATACCTGATAAGAAGCGATGTTAACAACGCGACCGTTTACCATAACTGCTTTGTGGCTAACCAGCTGACGTGACTCTGCACGAGTAGCGCCGAAGCCCATACGGTAAACAACGTTGTCCAGACGACCTTCCAGCAGCTGCAACAGGTTTTCACCGGTGTTGCCCTTCAGGCGGGTTGCTTCTTTGTAATAGTTACGGAATTGACGCTCCAGAATGCCGTACATACGGCGAACTTTCTGCTTCTCACGCAACTGAACACCGTAATCAGACAGACGCGGTTTACGCGCACCGTGCTGACCAGGTGCTTGTTCAATTTTACACTTGGAATCGATCGCGCGAACGCCAGACTTAAGGAACAGGTCTGTGCCCTCACGACGGCTCAGCTTGAGCTTAGGACCCAAATATCTTGCCATTTTCTTTCTCCAACAATCCTAAAAGCTGCGTTACACGCGGCGCTTTTTCGGCGGACGACAACCGTTATGAGGGATCGGAGTCACATCAGTAATATTAGTGATGCGGAAACCAGCCGCGTTCAGAGCGCGGATAGTAGACTCACGACCAGGACCAGGTCCTTTAACCATAACTTCCAGGTTCTTGATACCGTATTCTTTTACTGCGTCAGCACAACGTTCTGCTGCAACCTGTGCTGCGAACGGAGTGGACTTACGAGAACCACGGAAACCGGAACCACCGGCTGTTGCCCAACCCAAAGCATTACCCTGACGATCAGTGATGGTAACGATGGTGTTGTTGAAAGAAGCATGGATATGAGCCACGCCGTCAGAGACTTGCTTTCTTACACGCTTACGTGTACGAACAGGTGCCTTTGCCATTATTCAATAACCCCGATTATTTCTTGATCGGCTTGCGCGGACCCTTACGGGTACGAGCGTTGGTCTTGGTGCGCTGACCGCGTACCGGCAGACCACGACGATGACGCAAACCACGATAGCAACCAAGGTCCATAAGACGCTTGATGCTCAGGGTAATTTCACGACGCAAATCACCCTCAACGGTGTATTTGGCAACTGCATCACGAAGCTTTTCGATTTGCTCTTCAGACAGCTCACTGATCTTAACATTTTCAGCAATACCCGTGGATGCACAGATAGCCTGTGAACGGGTTTTACCGATACCGAAGATCGACGTTAAGGCGATAACGGTATGTTTATGATCAGGAATGTTAATGCCTGCTATACGGGCCACTATGCACTCCTACTATTTTATACAGCAACACCATTCTGAAAAGCCCGTTTTCAGGATACTCAAATAATGTTGCAGTGCGACATACAAAAGATTGGCTGGCTAATCTAGCCAGCTCAACCCAACTTTGCAAGAAAAATATGCGAGATAATCAGCCTTGACGCTGTTTATGCTTCGGCTCGGCGCTGCAAATCACACGAACGACACCGTTACGCTTAACGATTTTGCAGTTACGACATAATTTCTTGACGGAAGCACGAACTTTCATTTTTACTCTCCGTAACTTCTCAAACGAATCTGACTAGCGGTTATAGCCTTTCAGATTTGCTTTCTTCAATGCAGACTCGTACTGACTTGACATCATCAGAGTTTGCACTTGAGCCATAAAGTCCATGATGACGACAACCACGATCAGTAGCGAGGTACCACCAAAGTAGAATGGTACTTTCATTGCATCACGCATGAACTCCGGGATCAGGCAGATGAAAGTAATGTACATCGCGCCCACCAGGGTTAAACGCGTCATTACTTTATCGATATACTTCGCCGTTTGCTCTCCCGGACGAATTCCTGGTACGAAGGCACCGGACTTCTTCAGGTTATCTGCTGTCTCACGCGGGTTGAATACCAACGCCGTGTAGAAGAAACAGAAGAAGATGATTGCAGACGCATAGAGTAACACATAAAGCGGTTGCCCTGGCTGCAAATACAGCGAAATCGTAGTCAGCCAGTTCCAACCGGTACCGCCCCCAAACCATGATGCAATCGTGGCCGGGAACAGAATAATGCTGGAAGCGAAAATCGCCGGGATAACACCCGCCATGTTCACTTTCAACGGTAAGTGTGTACTCTGTGCTGCATAAACACGACGACCTTGTTGACGCTTCGCATAGTTAACGACGATACGACGTTGACCACGCTCGATGAAAACAACGAAGAAGGTTACTGCAAACACCAATACTGCAACCAACAGCAGCAGGAGGAAGTGCAGGTCGCCTTGCCGCGCTTGCTCGATAGTATGGGCCACTGCCGGCGGGAGCCCCGCTACAATACCCGCGAAGATAATGATCGAGATACCGTTGCCGATACCGCGCTCAGTAATCTGCTCACCCAGCCACATCAGGAACATTGTCCCGGTGACCAAGCTCACAACCGCAGTAAAGTAGAATGCAAAGCCTGGGTTTAACACCAGGCCCTGCATACCAGGCATATTCGGCAGACCGGTAGCAATACCGATCGACTGGAATATGGCCAATACCAGCGTACCGTAACGGGTGTACTGACTAATCTTGCGACGGCCAGCCTCCCCTTCTTTCTTGATTTCCGCCAACGCCGGATGGACCACCGTCAGTAGCTGGATAATGATCGACGCCGAAATATACGGCATGATCCCCAGAGCAAAGATAGAAGCACGGCTGAGGGCACCACCAGAGAACATGTTAAACATTTCAATGATAGTGCCTCTCTGCTGCTCAAGCAATTTGGCAAGCACAGTGGCATCGATACCAGGAATCGGAATGAAAGAGCCGATACGGAAGACAATCAGCGCGCCGATTACAAACAAAAGTCTGCGCTTCAGCTCGCCGAGCCCGCCTTTAGCACTTTGAAAATCTAATCCTGGTTGCTTAGCCATCTGCTACTTATTCCTCAATTTTACCGCCAGCAGCCTCGATAGCAGCACGAGCGCCTTTGGTGACACGCAGACCACGCAGGGTTACCGGACGAGCGACTTCGCCAGAAAGTACAACTTTCGCGAATTCGATCTGGACACCAACTACGTTAGCGGCTTTCAGCGCGTTCAGGTCGATAACATCGCCTTCAACCAGAGCCAGTTCAGACAGACGAACTTCTGCCGTGATCATCGCTTTGCGTGAAGTGAAGCCGAATTTCGGCAGACGACGGTACAGAGGCATCTGACCACCTTCGAAACCACGACGTACGCCACCGCCAGAACGAGACTTCTGACCTTTGTGACCACGGCCGCCGGTTTTACCCAGGCCAGAACCAATACCACGACCTACACGCTTAGGCGCATGCTTGGCACCTTCAGCCGGAGACAGAGTATTTAAACGCATCTGTTACTCCTCAACTTTAACCATGTAGGAAACCAGGTTGACCATACCGCGAACAGCAGGAGTATCCTCGCGCTCTACGGTGTGACCAATACGACGCAGACCCAGACCGAGCAGAGTAGCTTTATGCTTCGGCAGACGGCCAATTGAGCTGCGAGTTTGTGTAACTTTAATAGTCTTAGCCATGGTCAATTACCCCAGAATGTCGGCAACGGATTTACCACGCTTAGCAGCGACCATTTCAGGAGACTTCATATTCGCCAGAGCGTCGATAGTTGCACGAACCACGTTGATCGGGTTGGTGGAACCATAAGCTTTAGCCAATACGTTGTGCACCCCAGCAACTTCGAGAACGGCGCGCATTGCACCGCCCGCGATGATACCGGTACCTTCATGAGCAGGCTGCATGAACACGCGAGAACCCGTGTGAGCGCCCTTAACAGGGTGCTGCAGGGTGCCGCTGTTCAGCGCGACGTTCATCATGTTGCGACGGGCTTTTTCCATCGCTTTCTGGATCGCTGCTGGAACTTCGCGTGCTTTGCCGTAGCCAAAACCAACGCGACCGTTACCATCACCAACTACAGTCAGTGCGGTAAAGCTGAAAATACGGCCACCTTTTACGGTTTTAGATACGCGGTTTACCGCGATCAGCTTTTCCTGCAGTTCGCCAGCTTGTTTTTCGATGTGAGCCATCTTAAACCTCTTCCTTAGAACTGAAGGCCAGCTTCACGGGCAGCATCTGCCAGTGCCTGGACTCGACCATGATATTGGAAACCGGAACGGTCAAAGGATACTTTCGCAATCCCTTTTTCCAACGCGCGCTCAGCCAGAGCTTTACCTACGGCTGCTGCTGCGTCTTTGTTACCGGAATACTTCAGTTGCTCCGCGATAGCTTTTTCTAAAGTAGAAGCGGCTACCAGTACTTCAGAACCGTTTGGAGCAATCACCTGTGCGTAAATGTGACGCGGGGTACGATGTACCACCAGGCGGGTTGCACCCAGCTCTTGGAGCTTGCGGCGTGCGCGGGTCGCACGACGGATACGAGCAGATTTCTTATCCATAGTGTTACCTTACTTCTTCTTAGCCTCTTTGGTACGCACGACTTCGTCGGCGTAACGAACACCCTTGCCTTTGTAAGGCTCAGGACGACGGTAAGCGCGCAGATCTGCTGCTACCTGGCCAATTACCTGCTTATCAGCGCCTTTCAGCACGATTTCAGTTTGGCTTGGGCATTCAGCAGTGATACCTGCCGGCAGCTGGTGATCGATAGGGTGAGAGAAGCCCAGGGCCAAATTCACCACGTTGCCTTTAACGGCAGCACGATAACCAACACCTACCAGTTGAAGCTTCTTGGTGAAGCCTTCGGTAACACCAACAACCATTGCGTTCAGCAGAGCGCGCGTGGTACCCGCTTGGGCCCATGCGTTAGCAAAACCTTCGCGCGGAGCGAAAGTCAGTGCGTTAGCTTCTTGCTTCACTTCAACGGCGTCGTGGATAGTACGAGTCAACTCGCCGTTCTTACCCTTAATCGAAATAACCTGACCGTTGAGTTTTACCTCTACGCCGGCAGGAATGACGACGGGTGCTTTTGCAACACGAGACATTCTTTCCTCCCGAATTAAGCTACGTAGCAGATAATCTCGCCACCCAGACCAGCCTGGCGAGCTGCACGATCGGTCATAACACCTTTAGAGGTAGAAACAACAGCGATACCCAAACCGGCCATAACTTTTGGCAGCTCATCTTTTTTCTTGTAGATGCGCAGACCTGGACGGCTGATACGTTGAATGCTTTCTACCACAGCTTTGCCCTGGAAGTACTTCAGTACCAGTTCCAGAACAGGCTTGGCGTCGCCTTCGATTTTGAAATCTTCAATAAAACCTTCTTCCTTCAGCACGTTGGCAATTGCCACTTTCAGCTTGGAGGAAGGCATGGTGACCGCAACTTTGTTCGCGGCTTGACCGTTACGGATACGGGTCAGCATATCCGCGATCGGATCTTGCATGCTCATCTGTCTTTACTCCCGTGATTCAATTGGTAATTACCAGCTAGCCTTTTTCAAGCCTGGTACTTCACCGCGCATAGCGGCTTCACGAAGCTTAATACGGCTCAACCCGAATTTGCCCACATAACCATGTGGACGGCCAGTTTGGCGGCAGCGTTTACGCTGACGAGACGGGCTGGAATCACGCGGCAGAGTTTGCAGCTTGAGAACAGCATTCCAACGATCTTCGTCGGATGCGTTCACATCAGAGATGATAGCTTTCAGTTCAGCGCGTTTAGCAAAGAACTTGTCAGCTAATTTCACGCGCTTGACTTCGCGTGCTTTCATTGATTGCTTAGCCATAAGTTAACCCTGCCTTACTTGCGGAACGGGAAGTTAAAAGCAGCCAGCAGCGCGCGGCCTTCATCATCAGATTGCGCGGTAGTGGTGATGGTAATATCCAGACCACGTACGCGATCGACTTTGTCGTAGTCGATTTCTGGGAAGATGATTTGCTCACGCACACCCATGCTGTAGTTGCCACGGCCATCGAATGACTTAGCGGACAGGCCACGGAAGTCACGGATACGTGGAACAGCAATGGAGATCAGACGCTCAAAGAACTCCCACATGCGTTCGCCACGCAGAGTTACTTTACAGCCGATCGGATAGCCCTGACGGATTTTGAAGCCTGCAACAGATTTGCGGGCTTTGGTGATCAACGGTTTTTGACCGGAGATAGCTGCCAGATCCGCTGCTGCGTTATCCAGCAGTTTCTTGTCAGCGATCGCTTCACCAACACCCATGTTCAGGGTGATCTTCTCGACCCGAGGGACTTGCATGACAGAATTGTAGTTAAACTGAGACATCAGTTGTTTAACTACCTCGTCTTTGTAGTAATCATGCAGTTTCGCCATCGTATTACTCCAAATTACTTGATAGTTTCGCTGTTAGACTTGAAGAAACGGACTTTTTTGCCGTCTTCGAATCTAAAACCTACACGGTCAGCCTTGCCGGTAGCCGCGTTGAAGATAGCAATGTTAGAAACCTGAATTGCAGCTTCTTTTTCAACAATGCCGCCTGGTTGGTTCAGAGCCGGAACCGGCTTCTGGTGTTTCTTAACCAGGTTGATGCCTTCAACAATGACCTTGCCAGCAGACAGGACATTTTTTACTTTACCGCGCTTACCTTTGTCTTTCCCGGTAATCACGATAACTTCGTCATCACGACGGATCTTCGCTGCCATGTTCGCTCCTTAGAGTACTTCTGGTGCCAGAGAGATAATTTTCATGAACTTCTCATTACGCAGTTCACGAGTTACCGGCCCAAAAATACGCGTACCGATTGGCTGCTCGCTGTTATTGTTCAAAATAACGCATGCATTGCCATCGAAGCGAATGACAGAACCGTCCGGGCGACGTACACCCTTCTTGGTGCGCACCACTACCGCCTTCAGAACATCGCCTTTCTTCACCTTACCGCGAGGAATTGCTTCCTTGATGGTAATTTTGATGATGTCGCCGACGCCTGCGTAGCGACGGTGCGAGCCACCTAGAACCTTGATACACATTACGCGACGTGCACCGGAGTTGTCGGCGACGTTCAGCATAGTCTGTTCTTGGATCATTTTAGTGCTCCGCTAATGTCAACTACTACTTTAAAGACCCAAGTAAAATTAGGCCGTTGAAAAGCCCCATAACCGAGGGCGCAGCATTATAACACCGCTTACTTGGTATGGGTAGAAAAAATAAACGGCTCATTTTCTGAGCCGTTTATTAAGTGAGAGCCAGCTACTCTATTACAGAATCGCTTTCTCTACAACGCGAACCAACGTCCAGGACTTGGTCTTGGACAGTGGGCGGCATTCGCGGATTTCTACCACGTCGCCGGTACCACATTCGTTGTTCTCGTCATGTACGTGCAGCTTGGTCGTACGTTTGATGAATTTCCCGTAGATTGGGTGCTTCACAGTACGCTCGATAGCAACAACGATGGATTTCTCCATTTTATCGCTAACAACACGACCCTGCAGGGTACGGATAACTTCAGTCATTTACACACCCGCCTTTTGAGTCAGTAAAGTCTTAACGCGTGCGACGTCACGACGCACTTGTTTCAACAGGTGAGTTTGTTGCAGCTGGCCACTGGCCGCCTGCATGCGCAAGTTGAATTGCTCACGCAGCAGGTTGAGCAGCTCGGCATTCAGCTCTTCAACGCTTTTTTCACGCAGCTCTTGTGCTTTCATTACATCACCGTCTTAGTTACAAAGGTGGTTTTGATCGGCAGTTTCGCTGCTGCCAGTTTGAATGCCTCGCGGGCAACCTCTTCTGGCACGCCGTCCATTTCGTACAGGACCTTACCAGGCTGGATCAGGGCAACCCAATACTCCACGTTACCCTTACCTTTACCCATACGCACTTCCAGCGGCTTCTCGGTGATCGGTTTGTCCGGGAATACACGGATCCAGATCTTGCCTTGACGCTTAACTGCACGAGTCATTGCACGACGAGCTGCTTCGATTTGACGAGCAGTCAGACGGCCACGGCCAACAGCTTTCAGACCGAAAGTGCCGAAGCTAACATCCGTACCTTGCGCCAGACCACGGTTGCGGCCCTTGTGCACCTTACGGAATTTTGTACGCTTTGGTTGTAACATCAGCGACTCTCCTTACTTGCGGCCTTTACGCTGCTGCTTTTTAGGTTGAGCAGCCGGTTCCGGTTGTTCAACTGCAGCCATACCACCCAGGATCTCACCTTTGAAGATCCATACCTTAACGCCGATTACACCATAAGTGGTGTGCGCTTCAGATGTGTTGTAGTCGATGTCCGCACGCAGAGTGTGCAATGGAACACGACCTTCGCGGTACCATTCGGTACGTGCGATTTCAGCGCCGCCAAGACGGCCGCTTACTTCAACTTTGATACCTTTAGCGCCAAGACGCATTGCGTTCTGTACTGCACGCTTCATAGCACGACGGAACATAACGCGACGTTCCAGCTGAGAAGTGATGCTGTCAGCAACCAATTTAGCGTCGAGTTCCGGTTTACGGACTTCGGCGATGTTGATCTGTGCAGGAACGCCAGCGATGTCCGCTACGACCTTGCGCAGTTTTTCGACGTCTTCACCTTTCTTGCCGATAACGATGCCTGGGCGAGCAGTGTGAATGGTCACACGGATGCTCTTCGCAGGACGCTCGATAACGATGCGAGAAACGGAAGCTTTCGACAGTTCCTTAGTCAGGAATTGACGAACTTTAAAGTCGCTGTCCAGGTTGTCAGCGAATTCTTTGGTATTCGCATACCAAGTAGAGTTCCAAGGTTTGACAATACCCAGGCGAATACCATTAGGATGTACTTTCTGACCCATTGCTAGTCTCCAGAGTCTCAGCGATCGGACACAACCACAGTAATGTGGCTGGTGCGCTTCAGGATGCGATCTGCACGACCTTTTGCACGCGGCATAATGCGCTTCATGCTTGGGCCTTCGTCTACGAAGATTTTCGTAACTTTCAGATCATCGATGTCAGCGCCATCGTTGTGTTCTGCGTTAGCAATGGCAGACTCCAGCACTTTCTTAACCAGACCAGCAGCTTTCTTGTTGGTGTAGGTCAGAGTTTCCAGAGCTTGCGACACTTTCTTACCGCGAATCAGGTCAGCAACAAGGCGAACCTTCTGAGCAGAAGAACGAGCGTGGCGATGTTTAGCGATAGTTTCCATCTCTTCCTCCTACCTTAGCGCTTTTTAGCTTTTTTATCAGCCGCATGGCCGCGATAAGTACGAGTCGGCGCGAATTCACCCAGTTTGTGACCGACCATTTCATCGGAAACGAACACTGGTACGTGCTGACGACCATTATGGACAGCGATGGTCAAACCGATCATGTTAGGAAAGATCGTTGAACGACGGGACCAAGTGCGCAAAGGCTTCTTGTCACCGCTTTCCACCGCTTTCTCTACCTTCTTCAGCAAGTGCAGGTCAATAAAAGGACCTTTCTTGAGAGAACGTGGCATGGCTTATCCTCTAATTATTTTTTGCTACGGCGACGTACGATGAACTTATCAGTACGCTTGTTGCTACGGGTCTTCTTACCTTTGGTCTGAACGCCCCACGGAGTTACCGGGTGCTTACCAAAGTTACGACCTTCACCACCACCGTGCGGGTGATCTACCGGGTTCATCGCCGTACCGCGAACGGTAGGACGAACACCACGCCAACGTGCAGCACCTGCTTTACCCAGAACGCGAAGCATGTGTTCAGCGTTACCGACTTCACCCAGGGTGGCGCGGCAATCAGCTGGAACTTTACGCATTTCGCCGGAGCGCAGACGCAGAGTTACGTAGGAACCATCACGAGCAACGATCTGAACGTAGGCACCAGCGGAGCGAGCCATCTGGCCGCCTTTGCCTGGTTTCATTTCTACGTTGTGAACCGTTGAACCAACTGGAATGTTGCGCATCGGCAGGGTGTTACCTGCTTTGATTGCAGCATCAACGCCAGATTGAATCTGGTCACCAGCTTTCAGGCCTTTCGGCGCCAGGATGTAACGGCGTTCGCCGTCTTTGTACAGAACCAGCGCGATGTTCGCGGAACGGTTCGGATCGTACTCCAGACGCTCAACCACAGCAGGGATACCGTCTTTGTTGCGCTTGAAGTCAACCAGACGATAATGTTGCTTGTGGCCACCACCGATATGACGGGTGGTGATACGGCCATTGTTGTTACGACCACCGCTTTTGCTCAGTTTTTCCAGCAGCGGGGCATAAGGTTTACCCTTGTGCAGCTCAGGGTTAACCACTTTAACAACGTGGCGACGACCCGGAGATGTAGGTTTACATTTAACAATTGCCATTGTTCTTACTCCTCCGACTTACTCTGCGCCGCCGATGAAGTCCAGATTCTGGCCTTCTTTCAGGGTGACGTAAGCTTTTTTCCAGTCGCTACGACGACCAACACGCTGACCGTGACGTTTCACTTTCCCTTTAACAACCAGGGTGTTCACGTCTTCGACTTCGACTTCAAACAGTTTCTGCACTGCAGCTTTGATTTCTGCTTTGGTCGCGTCTTTGGCAACTTTGAGAACGATGGTGTTGCTTTTTTCCATCGCAGCGGATGCTTTTTCAGATACGTGCGGTGCACGCAGCACTTTCAGCAAACGTTCTTCACGGATCATGCCAGCATCTCCTCAACTTGCTTCACAGCATCAGCAGTCATAACCACTTTGTCGAAGGCGATCAGGCTAACCGGATCGATACCTGCTACATCGCGCACGTCAACCTTGTACAGGTTGCGAGCTGCCAGGAACAGATTCTCATCCAGTTCACCGGTCACGATCAGCACGTCTTCCAGAGCCATATCTTTCAGTTTCTGTGCCAGCAGCTTAGTTTTAGGCGCTTCTACAGAGAACTTCTCGACAACGATCAGACGATCTTGACGTACCAGTTCGGACAGGATGCTTTTCAGCGCGCCGCGGTACATCTTTTTGTTTACTTTCTGACTGTGGTCCTGTGGCTTAGCAGCAAAGGTCACGCCGCCTGAACGCCAGATCGGGCTCTTGATAGAACCTGAACGCGCACGGCCGGTGCCTTTCTGACGCCATGGCTTTTTGCCGGAACCAGTTACTTCAGCACGGGTCTTCTGAGCACGGGTACCTTGACGGGCACCTGCTGCATAAGCAACAACAACCTGGTGTACCAGCGCTTCGTTGAAATCACGACCGAAGGTAGTTTCGGAAACAGTCAGCGCGCTTTGCGCGTCTTTCAATACTAATTCCATTGCTATCCCCTTACGCCTTCACAGCTGGTTTAACGATCAGGTTGCCACCGGTTGCGCCCGGTACAGCACCCTTAACCAGCAGCAGGTTGCGCTCAGCGTCAACACGTACTACGTCCAGGCTCTGAACGGTTACGCGCTCATCACCCAGGTGGCCAGCCATTTTCTTGCCTTTGAACACTTTGCCCGGAGTCTGGTTCTGACCGATAGAACCCGGAACGCGGTGAGACAAGGAGTTACCGTGGGTAGCGTCTTGGGTACGGAAGTTCCAGCGCTTAACAGTGCCAGCAAAACCTTTACCTTTAGAAGTACCGGTAACATCGACTTTTTTAACGTCAGCGAAGATTTCTACGCTAATTTCCTGACCTGCAGCAAACTCCTGACCTTCTTCCAGGCGGAATTCCCACAGACCACGGCCAGCTTCAACGCCAGCTTTAGCGAAATGGCCCGCTTCCGGCTTGGTTACACGGTTAGCTTTTTTGCTACCAGTGGTAACCTGAACGGCACGGTAACCGTCGGTGTCCAGGCTTTTAACCTGAGTCACGCGGTTCGCTTCAATTTCAATTACGGTTACTGGGATAGAAACGCCATCTTCAGTGAAGATACGGGTCATACCCACTTTTTTACCGACTAAACCAATCATTGTTTCAACCTCTCAATCGCTCAATGACCTGATTAACCCAGGCTGATCTGCACGTCTACACCGGCAGCCAGATCCAGACGCATCAGAGCATCAACGGTTTTCTCGGTTGGCTCAACGATGTCAACCAGACGCTTGTGAGTGCGAATCTCGTACTGATCGCGCGCGTCTTTGTTGACGTGCGGAGAGATCAGGACGGTAAAGCGCTCTTTGCGAGTTGGCAGCGGGATCGGACCACGGACTTGCGCACCAGTGCGCTTTGCAGTCTCGACGATTTCCGCGGTTGATTGATCGATCAGACGATGATCAAACGCTTTCAGGCGGATACGGATTCTTTGGTTCTGCATGAGACCAGAGCTCCAATTATTTATAAACGTAAATAATTACTCCTCACACCCATTTCGATTGATGGGGGAGTGTAATCGTCAACATATAACCCCCATATCGGGAGTATTGTTCGAAAGGCAAAAAAGGCCTGCCAATCGACTGATTCGCTAAAATCAGGCTTACCAAGATTAGGTAAGCCCGCGCATTATACGCAAAATGGCCCAGGAAGCAAGCCGCAGTTGGAAATATGCTCAGGAAATCGTCATTTTTGCGCCTTCAGCGACGGTCGCGGGATGAAGGTGGCGATCAAGGTATGAATTATGCTTGGCGGGCAGCTCCCCTGCCCCACCGTAAAAACGGCCGCCGGCAGGAGAGGCGATGACGAACGGAAGGCTGGCTTACTCTTTGCGCTCTAAAATCTGGGCCTGGGCATAGTTCTGAATTCCGAGACGGGCAATCAGATCCAGCTCCGTTTCCAGCCAGTCGATATGCTCTTCTTCATCGGCCAGGATATCAATCATCAAATCGCGGCTGACGTAATCGTGGATCGAATCGGCATAGGCGATGCCTTCGCGCAGGTTCTTGGCGCCCGCCAGCTCCAGCGCCAGATCGGAACGCAGCATCTCTTCAATGTCTTCGCCGATGTTCAGCTTGCCGAGATCTTGCAGATTCGGTATCCCTTCCAGGAACAGGATACGCTCGATGTAGCGATCGGCATGTTTCATTTCGTCGATCGACTCATGATATTCCTTGTCGTTGAGGCGCATTAAACCCCAATTCTTGAACATGCGAGCGTGCAGGAAATATTGATTGATGGCAACCAGCTCGTTGCCGAGCAGTTTGTTGAGGTGAGCAATGATCTTTTTATCGCCTTTCATAGGTAACTCCTCCTGGCCAGTTCTAAAAGTGTAGAACCTGTAAGCCAAGAGTCAAAAATAACCTTACCCTTTGTTAGGCAACTTCATGCATTGGGATGATAGTTCCGTGTTCCTCCACCATAATCTGTCTTGCCTGACGAACGCACTTCCCACAATCGGTACCAATCGGCACAAGTTCACGCAGCTGCTTCATGGTATGGGGATTGTGCTGACGCACCGCATTACGGATCGCTTTGTCAGTCACCGCATTACACAGACATACATACATAGAGAGACTCACTTCTTAACCAATGCATTGAGTCTAAATAGGAATGGTTTTTATTTCAATTAAGATTTGTACAAATTGCATAAAAAAAGGGCACCGAAGTGCCCTTTTTTGTGTCGAAAAATTATTCGCGATTAAGCGATAACTTTAGCAACAACACCAGCGCCTACAGTACGGCCGCCTTCACGGATTGCGAAACGCAGACCGTCGTCCATCGCGATTGGGTGAATCAGGGTTACAACCATGTTCACGTTGTCGCCTGGCATTACCATCTCTACGCCTTCTGGCAGTTCGATGGTACCGGTCACGTCAGTAGTACGGAAGTAGAACTGTGGACGGTAGCCTTTGAAGAATGGCGTGTGACGACCA
>NZ_JAEIOH010000015.1:0-5440 GCF_017811775.1 Serratia sp. X10
ATGCCGAACTCAGAAGTGAAACGCCGTAGCGCCGATGGTAGTGTGGGGTCTCCCCATGCGAGAGTAGGACACTGCCAGGCATCAAATAAAGCCGAAAGCCCTGAACTGACGTTCAGGGCTTTTTGCTATGCGCAAAATAAATCCCCTGATCGTATCTATTGCTTAGAAAAATACCTATTTCAGCGGACGTTGCTTATTTACATAAGCACGTATAATGCTTTTGAGCAGGAGAATAACCAGCTCAATATATAATTGATAGATTCAGATTATTATTTAAATAATAAAAATGCCTATTTATGAACATGTTGATAAGAATTATCCTGTTATATCAAAGATAAATCCTAATTCTTCAGTGCATTACTCGATAAATTTCACGTTAATTAAAACAAATATTAGCCAGACGCTTCGAATCGAGTAGACTAAGCAAAAGATTATTTCCGCATGGGTACTGAACGTTATGTCTACTGAAAGCGCGTCCTTAAAAAACCACAATACTTTTGCGCTCCCGGTCAACGCAGCGCACCTGGTCATCGCCGATAGAATTGAGTTGATGCTCAAAGTCTGGCAACAAACGCGCAAGCGTCAGGAGCCGCTGCTGATTCTCGGTGAAGGTAGCAACGTACTGTTCCTGGAAGACTTTTCGGGTACGGTCATGGTTAACCAACTGAAGGGCATCGATGTTCGAGAAGATAACGATGCCTGGTATCTCCATGTCAGCGCCGGTGAGAATTGGCACGATCTGGTGCAATATACGCTGCAGGCCGGGATCTGCGGGTTGGAGAACCTGGCGTTGATTCCTGGATTGGCCGGCTCCGCGCCTATCCAGAATATCGGTGCCTATGGCGTCGAATTGAAAGATGTCTGTGAGTATGTCGACCTGCTGGACTTCTCTACGGGTGCCATCGATCGCATTCCGGCAGCCGATTGTGGTTTCGGCTATCGGGAAAGCATTTTCAAGCATCGCTTCCAAACTGGGCATGCCATTGTCGGGCTGGGTCTGCGTCTGAGCAAGCAGTGGCAACCCAAGCTGAGCTATGGCGATCTGGCCAAGCTGGATCCCGCCACGGTGACGCCACTTCAGGTATTCGAATCCGTGTGTGCCATGCGCCGCAGCAAGCTGCCGGACCCGAGTGAAACCGGTAATGCCGGCAGTTTCTTCAAGAATCCGCTGGTGAACGCGGGTAAAGCCGCAGAACTCATCGCACAATATCCCGGCATGCCGCATTATCCACAGCAGGATGGCCAGGTGAAGCTGGCCGCTGGCTGGCTGATCGATCAGTGCGAATTGAAGGGCTATCGCATCGGTGGTGCCGCCGTACACCGCCAGCAGGCGCTGGTGCTGGTGAATATCGATAATGCACATAGTCAGGATGTGGTGGCTCTGGCGCGCCATGTACGTAAGACAGTGGCCGATAAATTCGGCGTATGGCTGGAACCTGAGGTGCGTTTCATTGGCGCGACCGGTGAATTGAACGCTGTGGTGGTGCTGTCATGAGAGATACCAAGGTCCCGTTAAAACTGATCGCGCTACTGGCCGACGGTGAATTCCATTCCGGGGAACAGCTCGGTGAGTCATTGGGCATGAGCCGCGCCGCGATCAATAAGCATATTCAAACCGTTCGCGAGTGGGGGCTGGATGTCTTTACTGTACCGGGGAAAGGATACAGCTTGCCTGCTCCCATGCAGCTCTTGGAAGCGGAACGCATTCTTAGCGGGCTGGACGACAAGCGAGTTACCGTGCTGCCGGTCGTAGACTCTACCAATCAATATTTGCAGGACCGTATCGAAACGCTGCAATCCGGCGACGCCTGCGTCGCTGAATACCAACAGGCAGGACGAGGACGCCGCGGGCGGCAGTGGATCTCGCCGTTTGGCGCCAATTTATACCTGTCGATGTTTTGGCGATTGGAACAGGGGCCAGCTGCGGCAATGGGGCTGAGCCTGGTGATCGGCATGGTGATGGCGGAGGTCTTGCAGCGTCTCGGCGCTAAAGACGTGCGAGTCAAATGGCCCAACGATCTTTACCTGAACGATCGCAAATTGGCAGGGATTCTGGTCGAGTTGACGGGGAAAACCGGCGACGCGGCTCAGTTGGTCATCGGCGCCGGCATTAATTTGGCGATGCGGGATACCAATGCGAGTGGGATCAATCAAGGTTGGATTAACCTGCAAGAAGCCGGCATTAACATCGATCGTAATGAGCTGACCGCCACTCTGCTTAATGAATTGCGGCAGTCCTTAAAACAATTCGAGATAGATGGGCTGGCGCCATTTATTGGCCGTTGGCGCACGCTGGATAATTTTATCGACAGACCGGTCAAACTGCTGATTGGCGAGCGACAGATTGTGGGTATCGCCCGGGGTATCGACTCGCAAGGTGCACTTCTGCTGGAACAAGAAGGGGAAATCAAACCCTTTATCGGCGGAGAGATATCGCTGCGCAGCGCGGAATAGTGAGAAAAGACAAGGGGACGGCAGCGTCCCCTTGATCGTTCGGTAGGCTTATTTTCTTAAACGCACGCTTTCAACGGCATGGTTGGCACTTTTGGTCATAATCAGGCTCGCGCGTTCGCGGGTAGGCAGTATGTTCTGCTGCAAATTCAATCCATTGATTTCATTCCATAATTGCGTGGCGATATTAATCGCCTCCGGTTCCGGCAATTTTGAATAATTATGGAAATAAGAATCAGGATTGGAAAATGCGCCCTGACGGAATTTCAGGAAACGGTTGATATACCAGCTTTGCAATAGCGTCTCCGGCGCATCGACATATATGGAGAAGTCGACGAAGTCGGAAACGAATACGCGATGTGGATCGTGAGGATAATCCATACCGCTTTGCAATACGTTAAGCCCTTCCAGGATAAGAATGTCCGGCTGTTCGATGACTTTATTACCTTCGGGCACAACGTCATAGATCAAATGGGAATAAACCGGGGCGGTGACGCGTTTGGCGCCGGATTTCACTTCCGACACGAACTTCACCAGGCTATGCATATCGTAAGACTGCGGGAAGCCTTTTTTCTTCATCAAACCGCGTTCGTTCAGCACCTTGTTTGGGTGCAAGAAGCCGTCGGTCGTGATCAGCTCAACGCTGCGGTGTTCCGGCCAGCGGCTCAGCAGCGCCTGCAACAGACGTGCGGTCGTGCTCTTGCCGACGGCTACGCTGCCGGCGATGCCGATGACATAGGGAATCTTTTGCCCGTCGGTGCCGAGGAATTGTTCCAGTACCGCCTGCCGGCGCAGGTTGGAACTGATATAGAAGTTCAACAGTCGTGACAGCGGCAGATAAATCTGCGCAACTTCTTCCAACGAGAGATCTTCGTTAATCCCTTTCAGTTTAACGATCTCTTCTTCCGACAACGTCAGCGGCACCGAATCTCGCAACGCAGCCCACTGGGTACGATCGAACTGTAGGTAAGGCGTTGCTAAAGATTGATCTCTTTTTATCATAAGCCAAATTCTGCCTGTTAACGCAGGTTGGGAAAGGCGCCGGACGCCAACTCCAGAGAATAAACAAGCTGCATATTATAGACAGCTTCGTTTTTGGCGTAGACTTTTTTCGCAAAAGTTGTCGATAGGCAGCAGTTTATGTCAATTGTGCGAAGCGGCGCGCAGTTGATATAGCGGGATTGCAAGGCGGTATCATAGAGTCAGGATACCGCCTGAAGGTTAGCTGGCGATAGCGCGTGAAGACGGGGTCACGGTGAACAGACGTTTGTAATAAATGACGGTTGAGTGGTAATAGCCATCGGGTCCGGCCGCATAGTCAGGCATTTCACCCAGGCAGCGATAGCCCAGACTGCGATAAAGTGCTTCTGCCGCCGAACCGGCCTGTGTATCCAGATACAGTAGCCCGCGCTGCTGTTGCAGTGCCGCTTGCTCCAACGTCTTCATTAGCGCCAGGCCTACGCCGTTGCGACGAGCGCGGCTATGAACCAGCAGTTTCACCACCTCCGCACGATTACGGCCATTTGGTTTCTGGCAGAGCTCGAGTTGAACGGTGCCAACGACGCCGCGTTCGTCGCGGGCAATCCACAATAGCAGCTCGCCCTTGGCCAAGGCCGGACGCAGGCTGTGGAAGTAACTCTCGGCGTCTTCATGCGGGATTAAGGTGTCGTAGCCCACTGAAGCGCCGTGGGTGACCGCATCGGTCAACAGGCGAGCCAATTCATCGCGATAAATCGGGAGCGTAGCGGCGTTGATAGGCACTATTTTCATCGGTCATTCCTCCAGATATGGGGGTAATGAAGATAAGCAATAACTGCGCCAGAGCGACGAAAGGCATAGCCACGGCGAAAGGGCGAGGAATAAGTGTAGTTCACGCCACTAACCAGGGCAGCCATCCTCTTTTTGGTGCATCGATCCCGCTCACGGTTTACCGTCGCGGGTTACGTGTTTTGAGAAGCCCGACACGTAGAAAGGGGCGTTCAAAGCTTGCAAAAAGTGGATAAAATTGTAGAGAATGATTGTCGTAAGTGATGAATGTTTGCACGCCACAGGCTGCGAATTGCATGACAGCATGCAAAATTGACTGATTTGTGAGCGAAAGTGCGCGTAAAGCAATTTTTTTGTTGCATAGGTCGCCCGCTCTACCTAGAATGCGCTGCACTTGATGCCGGCTTAGCTCAGTAGGTAGAGCAACTGACTTGTAATCAGTAGGTCACCAGTTCGATTCCGGTAGCCGGCACCATTCAAGTCACAAAGAGTAAAAATCTGGTGGGGTTCCCGAGCGGCCAAAGGGAGCAGACTGTAAATCTGCCGTCACAGACTTCGAAGGTTCGAATCCTTCCCCCACCACCAAATCTTGCCTTCGGCGATTAACTGAGATGCGATAAACACCGCAACGGTTGATGGCGGGAGGAGAGGGCGAAAGCCTTCGGCAAGGTTCGAGTTGTGCAGCGCGAGGCGCAGCCGGCCCGAAGGATACGAGCCGAGTGATGAACAATCCTGCTCTATCCCCAAAATTCTACAGAAAAATCAGGTAGCCGAGTTCCAGGATGCGGGCATCGTATAATGGCTATTACCTCAGCCTTCCAAGCTGATGATGTGGGTTCGATTCCCACTGCCCGCTCCAAGATGTGCTGATATAGCTCAGTTGGTAGAGCGCACCCTTGGTAAGGGTGAGGTCGGCAGTTCGAATCTGCCTATCAGCACCACTTCTTAATTTCTCGCCCCCTGATTTTCTTTCTGTTCTGGATTCAACGAGCAAATGCTTGGTTGATGTGGTGATACCACCGATTTATCCGTGTCTTAGAGGGACAATCGATGTCTAAAGAAAAGTTTGAACGTACAAAACCGCACGTTAACGTCGGTACTATCGGCCACGTTGACCACGGTAAAACTACCCTGACTGCAGCGATCACTACCGTTCTGGCTAAAACCTACGGCGGTTCTGCACGTGCTTTCGACCAGATCGATAACGCGCCAGAAGAAAAAG
>NZ_JAEIOH010000016.1:0-4386 GCF_017811775.1 Serratia sp. X10
ACCTTGACGTCATACCCGCCTTTGCCGGCAAACAGCCCGGTCTGTTCTTTTACCGAGTCGAAGTTGCTGTGCAGCTTGTCCTTGCTGGCACTTACGTTGGCGGAGCCGGTCATCGAACCGAAGGTGAAACTGCCGCCCACGCTGGCGTTTTGCTGTTTGGCATCATAGCGGTCGCTATCCTGTTCACTTTGCAGCGTCAGGTCACGGCCCACGTCGACGGTAACCTTTTCGCCGCTGGCCTGCGCGCCTTTCAATTTGGTGTCGCGGCCGCTGGTCAGGCTGAGATGGCTGCCCGCATCCAGGGTAGTTTCGGTATGGGTCAGGCCGTTGCCGTTCTCATGCCCCTTGCCGGCATTGACGCCGGCCGAGACGATTCAGCATCCCACACTCAAGATCACTGTCGTCACTAACGAAGCCAGCTAGGAAAAACTCTGCGAGACCAGCCAAGATAGGCAGAATTTAGGAGCCTATTGGGCGCGGGAGAACGGCGAGGTGATTATCAGCGGCGACTGGCTTACGGAGTCCGGCATTACCGATGCGGAACAACTGGAAGTCACCGCTGCGCCTGGTGTGTTCCGGTTGCAGCGGCGGGAAGTGGAGGTTTTTAGGGCGTAAAAGCAAAAATCCCGGCCAACTGGCCGGGATTTATAAGACTATCGTTAACCACTTTGTAAAAGTAAAGCTAATTGGATCTGTTGTTTTTTTTCCTAACTTGGTGTTCTTGTATCTTGATTTTAATCCAAATAGCCGTCCCCAAGACGCCCCCTCCTATGTATCCTGTCTGCAAGAATGAGGAAAAAATATCTTTCCAGTTGAACAAGAAAACTCCCGTTTTAAAATAAACCAACAACGACGCGAGCAGTACAGAAGCGGCATCAAAGAAAAAAAATAAAACAAGACACATTAGTACGAGACTAACTAGCCGAAAAAAGTCATTTTTTAACATTGTTTTTATCTATTTCCTCAAGTGTATCTTTTACCAAGTTTCCAGTTTTTTCACTGATATAACTTCCCCCTACTGCACCAGTCAGGTCAGATATACTTTCTTTAGCAACCGTTGAAGTTGAACCTTTTATTATCGCTCCTCCGACACTACCAAGAACAGAACCAACTCCTGCACCAATTGTAGAATTAGTAGGGTCCTCACCTTTTACAGCACTACCCAAAGCTGCTCCGCCCATATTGATTCCAGCAGATACACCTATGCCTTTACCTGTAGTAGCTGCGGCAGTAACACCGGCAAGTATCGCATCAACGTAGTTAAAGGGATCTTTACCACCAAGTTGAACGGCTGTATTAACACCAACGCCTATCGCCGCATTGCCTAGCATCCCGGCTTTGACTGAGCTCCCCAGCGGCCCCAGACCATACAGAACCACAGGGTCCCCAATACTCGCATTGGATTTATGGTAGCCCCAGGTATTCATGATGGTTTGCGCTTTTTGCTGGGCTTCAGTCTGCGGGGCTGATTTCAGATAATCCTGCCCTGTCAGCATTCCCGTAATCAGTTCTTTAGTGACTGCCTCACCGTACTGAGCCTGCATTTCGGCAGCGTAGACCATCAGATAACTGGTCAACTCAGCGCGTTCTCCCGATGTCATCCCTGTCGGATCTTTGTTGAATTTGGCGACCAGTGCATCACTACGTTGATCGGCATTTTCCAACTGTAAAAACTCTTTTGCAGTTTGCAGTGTTTTATCACCTTGCAGCACTTTCTCTGCCAACTCATCCCGTTTCGTTGAAGATGTCGTACTGAGGAAGTTATTCTCCACCGCCGTCTTCCCTGCCTGCCCGCCGGTCACCGCTCCCGCAGTATCCCCCGTCGCCAGGCCTCCTGCAAGCCCTGCAGCCAACTGGCTCAGCGCGCTGACCTGTTGTTTCTCGCTTTCGCTCAGCTGCTGCGCCGTTTTGCCCGGGTACAGCTGGCCGGCAATGTAGCGCGCCGCCAGTTCCCCGCCGCCCGCACCCAGCCCTCCAGCTGCGGCTGACTGGTTGTTCAGCTGCGCCGTCACTGCGCCCAGCACAGCGTGTGCCATCGCGTTGGCGGCGATATTATCCTCACCGACCCGTTTCTTGATTTCCGTCGCCAGATACGGCGAGGCACCGCTCGCCAGCGCGCCCGCCAGGTTATTGCCCGCCAGCGCCGTCAGCGCTCCCGTCACCGCCTGCGCCGCCTTCTGCAAGTCGCTGCCGGTACCGTATTGCCGCATCGCGTTGTCGTACGCCTGCTTCATCACCGCCGCATCGTTCGTCGGTTTGCCGCTCTTCTCAAGCTGCTCCCTGGCCTGTGCCAGCGCCGCCGGGTCTTTCTGTGCCTTCAACCCGGCAATCTCGCCCTGCGTGCGGATGACGTCCATCGTCTGGCCGCCAATCTCGCCGATAAGCTGCGCCTGCTTCAGCCGGTTCTGCTCCTTCTCCTTGTTGAATATCGGGCTGATGCTGCCGTCGTTGGCATGTTCGGTATCCCGGTTTAGCTGCGCCACATCCTGCTGCTGTTTGTCGGTGTCACGGACTATCAGCGTTCCCTCACTGACCCCGGCTTTTGTCGTACCCTCGGCGTGCCCGCTGTTGTTGGCGCCCGACAGCATGCCGCCGGCCGTTACACATAAAAGCGACTACCCCAGCCAAGGACTGGCAACTACTTATGGATGGTAAGGTTGGTAATCTTCGAATTCCCAAGCAAAAACACGAGAGAGTTTCTGAGCAATCTCCATCCAGTCACTCCCCTCACACTGGTCAATATAATCCGTGATGGTTTTGGTGATCTCATCAAGATCGTACTTTCGAACCAGCAGAGTATGACGTATCAGCTCAGGCACCCAGCGATGCTTACAAAGCCATTCGGGAGTGCAAATTAACACTTGATAATCATGCCCTCCGACCTCATTTTCAGGACCGATACATAAGTTGATCCATAACCCAAAACAATCGATCTCATCAGGTTGATAAGTTTCTGGAGTGAATTCTGCTGAGTAAACACCTAAAGATTTAAGCTCACCTTTCATTGAGTTATCACCATGTGCGCATTACCTATTTTTTGACCGTCTTTTAATGTTTCAAAGTTAGCTTGAACACCTGTTGGGCTTAGTTCTTGTGGTGTATTCGGCTTAGAGGCGGGATAACGATAAACACGAGTGCCGTCGGCACTTATTAAGCCTTTTCCATCACTGAGTGGCCTAGCTCCATCGCCCACCCAAATTTTACCCAAGCGATCGGCTTCTTCTTTGCTGCCTGAGCCAATACCGTAGTTAAGCTTTCCATTGTCACCTTTAACTACCGCTGCCAACCGAGGATCTTGCTTGGCAATATTATTCAGGTTTTGCTGTTTTAACTCTTCTTTCAATTTTGGGTAAGTGGCAGCATTATGTGCTGATATTTCACTACTAGCTTTATTTAGCTGCTTAGACGCTTCAGCAACATCCCCTTTCTTCAGCGCTGTCTCTGCCGCCTTGATCGCTTTGCCCGCGGCATCACCCGCACCCGGTATAATCCCTATCGCCGCTACCAGATAATCTAAAGCACTCTGCGCTTCCGCAAAACTCTTGATATCGCCAACCACTGGCACAAAATCTGCACCTGTCGACAGGATATCTTTCAGTTCTTCCCGTCGTTCAGTATACATCTTCACCGAGCACGCTTCCGCACTCATTCCGGCACAGTTTTGCTGCTTATAGCGCTCGTTTTCTGCATCGACACGCTCTTCGGCTACCTGCTGAGGAGTCTTACCCTGAGATACAGCGTCAACAATATCACTCAGTGCGTTATTCTCCACCGCATTCTTACCCGCCTGCCCGCCGGTCACCGCTCCCGCAGTATCCCCCGTCGCCAGACCGCCTGCAAGCCCTGCAGCCAACTGGCTCAGCGCGCTGACCTGCTGTTTCTCGCTTTCGCTCAGCTGCTGCGCCGTTTTGCCCGGGAACAGCTGCCCGGCAATGTAGCGCGCCGCCAGTTCCCCGCCGCCGGCGCCCAGTCCGCCTGCCGCGGCCGACTGGTTGTTCAGCTGCGCCGTCACCGCGCCCAGCACCGCGTGCGCCATTGCGTTGGCCGCAACGTTGTCTTCGCCGACCCGTTTCTTGATTTCCGTCGCCAGGTATGGCGAGGCACCGCTCGCCAGCGCGCCCGCCAGGTTATTGCCCGCCAGTGCCGTCAGCGCCCCCGTCACCGCCTGCGCCGCCTTCTGCAGATCGCTGCCGGTACCGTATTGCCGCATCGCGTTGTCGTACGCCCGCTGCATCACCGCCGCATCGTTCGTCGGTTTACCGCTCTTCTCAAGCTGCTCCCTGGCCTGCGCCAGCGCCGCCGGGTCTTTCTGTGCCTTCAGCCCGGCAATCTCGCCCTGCGTGCGGATGACGTCCATCGTCTGGCCGCCAATCTCGCCGATAAGCT
>NZ_JAEIOH010000017.1:0-3160 GCF_017811775.1 Serratia sp. X10
GGGCGCGTGCTGTATGAAACGCAAGTGGCGGCGGGGCCGTTCCGCATTCAGGACATCAACGACGCCGTTTCCGGCGAGCTGGACGTGCGCGTCGAAGAGCAGGACGGCAGCGTGCAGGAGTTCAAGATGAACACCGCCAACATTCCTTACCTGACGCGCCCGGGCACGGTGCGTTACAAGCTGGCGACGGGCAAACCGTCGGAGTGGGGGCATCACCTGCGCGGGCCGATGTTCGGCACCGGCGAGTTCTCCTGGGGCATCAGCAACGGCTGGTCGCTGTACGGCGGTGGCATCGCCGGCGGCGATTACAACGCGCTGTCGCTGGGGATCGGGCGCGATCTGATGGCGCTGGGGGCGCTGTCGTTCGACGCCACGCAGTCGCGCGCGCGTTTGCCGCAGGAGGGCACGCTTACCGGCGGTTCGTATCGGTTGAGCTATTCGAAGAACTTCGATGAATACGACAGCCAGGTCACCTTCGCCGGTTACCGCTTCTCCCAGGAGGACTTCATGAGCATGGGGGACTACCTCGATGCGCGTTACGAAGGGGGACGCAGCGGCAAGAGCAAGGAGATGTACACCATCACCTTCAACAAACAGTTCCGCGATCTGGGGCTCAGCACCTATCTCAACTACAGCCACCAAACCTATTGGGATCGGGCGCCGAACGATCGTTACAACCTGATGGTATCGCGCTACTTCGATATCGGCGATTTCAAGAACGTCAGCGTTTCGCTGTCGGCCTATCGTAACCGTTACAACGAGCGCAACGACGACGGGATGTACCTGTCGCTGTCGCTGCCCTGGGGCAGCGCCGGGACGCTCAGTTACAACATGACGCTCGATCGCGAAGAGAACGCCCATCGGGTCGGTTACTACAACCGGGTCGATGAACACAACAACTATCAGATCAGCGCGGGTGCCGCGCGCAGTGGGGCGACCGCCAGCGGGTATTACAGCCATCAGGGCGATATGGCGCAGATCAACGCCAACGCCAGCTACCAGGCCGGCCGCTACAGCGCCGTCGGCATCGGCGCGCAGGGCGGCCTGACGATGGCGGCGGAAGGGGCGGTGCTGCATCGCGTCAATACGCCGGGCGGCACGCGCTTGCTGCTCGATACCGAAGGCGTCGCCGGTGTGCCGGTGCGTGGCTACGGCAGTACGGTGCTGACCAACCGTTACGGCAAGGCGGTGGTGGCGGATGTGAACAGCTACTACCGCAACAAGGCCAGCATCGATCTCAACAGCCTGGGCGACAACGTCGAGGCGACGCGTTCCGTGGTGCAGGCCACGTTGACCGAGGGCGCCATCGGCTACCGAAAGTTCGAGGTGATTGCCGGCGAGAAGGCGATGGCGATCGTCAAGCTGGCGGACGGCAGTGAGCCGCCGTTTGGCGCCACGGTGCTGAATGCCCGCAAACAGGAGACCGGCATCATCAATGACGGCGGCAGCGTTTACCTGTCCGGCCTCAACCCCGGCGAGCGCATGAGCGTGCACTGGAACGGCGCGGCGCAGTGTGAAATCCAGCTGCCGGCGCCGTTGCCGGCCGAAATGCTGATGAACACGTTGCTGCTGCCTTGCCGTCCTCTCACCGGTAACAAGCCGGCGGAGAACGCCAACTGATACCCCGGCGGAGCGTGCTTCGCCGCTAAACCGCCGGGGCGGAATCGCCCGCCTTCGGCTGACTGGAACCGTGAAGACATGATGAATCTGACTATGACCAGAAAGACCGTTTCCCTTTTGAGCTCGCTCGCCGCCGCGTTGACGATCGGCGCGATTGGCCTGCCCGCCCATGCGGCTATCGCGCTGGATCGCACGCGCGTGATTTTCGACGGCGACCTGAAAACGGTCAGTCTCAACATCAGTAACCAGAACAAACAGTTGCCGTATCTGGCCCAGGGATGGATCGAAGACGATCGCGGCAACAAGATCCAAAGCCCTTTCACCGTGCTGCCGCCGGTGCAGCGGGTGGAGCCGGGCAAACCGAGCCAGGTGAAGATCCAGTCGCTGCCGGCGGCGCGTCAGCTGCCGCAGGACAGGGAGACGCTGTATTACTTCAACCTGCGCGAAATACCGCCGCGCAGCAATAAGCCGAACACGCTGCAGATAGCGCTGCAGACGCGCATCAAAATGTTTTATCGCCCGGCGGCGCTCGCCCCGGAAAAGAACGCCGCACCGTGGCAGGAGCAGCTGACGCTGACCCGGCAGGGCGACAAGTACGTGGTGAACAACCCGACCCCGTATTACGTGACGATCGTTGAGGCGAGCGCCGGCAAGGGCGGGAAAGGGGCCGCCGGCTTTGAACCGTTGATGGTGGCGCCGAAGGCCAGCGCCCCGCTGAACGTCTCCGCCGCGAGCCTCGGCAGCGGCCCGTCGCTGGCGTACATCAACGATTACGGTGGTCGGCCGCAGTTGAACTTCCGCTGCGCCGGCAATGCCTGCCAGGTCGTGCCGGTCGCCAAATGACGCGCCGCGCGCAAGCAGGGAAGACCAAGTCATGAACACAGCGGAGTGAACGAATCATGCAACGAAAGAACCCCATGCTGTTGGGAAAGGCCTATGAACGTCATCAGCGACGCACTATTGGCCTGACGGTGTTGGCCGCGCTGATGGTGCCGCTGACGGCGGGCACGATGCTGATGCTGATGCCGCCGGCCCGCGCGGTGGATAACTGGGACGTTGAGGGGGCGAACGGCACGCTCCACGTCTACGGCGCGTTAACGGAAAGCGCCTGCAGTCTGGAAATGACCACCGCCCGCCAGGAGGTATGGCTGGGCGAGACGGGAACGGCGCACTTCCAGCGCCCGGGCGATCGCGGCACGCCGGTCGCCTTCGAGCTGACGCTGAAAGACTGCCTGCGGGCGCCGGCGAGCAACCGCGACGCCTGGACCGGGGTTCTGGCCTGGAGCGGCAGCCAGCCTGCGGTGTCCGTCGCGTTTTCCGCGCCGACGGATGACGACGCGCCAGGTCTGGTCAGGGTCGCCGGCGTCACCGGTTTGGGGTTGCAGTTGGCGGATGCCCGCGGTCTGCCGGTCCGCCTCGGCGCGCGCAACAAACCGGTATTGCTGACGCCGGGACAAAACACCCTGACGTATACGGTGACGCCGGTGCGCACTCCGGCGACGCTGAGCGCCGGCGCTTACCGCGCGGCGATCGATTTCCG
>NZ_JAEIOH010000018.1:0-2877 GCF_017811775.1 Serratia sp. X10
TGGGATAAAGAGTAACCTGTCATAGAGTCTCTCAAATGTTTGCAGCGCGAACGATGGAAACATCTTCGGGTTGTGAGGTTAAGTGACTAAGCGTACACGGTGGATGCCTAGGCAGTCAGAGGCGATGAAGGGCGTGCTAATCTGCGAAAAGCGTCGGTAAGGTGATATGAACCGTTATAACCGGCGATACCCGAATGGGGAAACCCAGTGTGTTTCGACACACTATCATGTCATGAATACATAGTGGCATGAGGCGAACCGGGGGAACTGAAACATCTAAGTACCCCGAGGAAAAGAAATCAACCGAGATTCCCCCAGTAGCGGCGAGCGAACGGGGAGGAGCCCAGAACCTGAATCGGCTTGTGTGTTAGTGGAAGCGTCTGGAAAGTCGCGCAGCAAAGGGTGATAGCCCCGTACACTAAAATGCACAGGTCGTGAGTTCGATGAGTAGGGCGGGACACGTGACATCCTGTCTGAATATGGGGGGACCATCCTCCAAGGCTAAATACTCCTGACTGACCGATAGTGAACCAGTACCGTGAGGGAAAGGCGAAAAGAACCCCGGCGAGGGGAGTGAAATAGAACCTGAAACCGTGTACGTACAAGCAGTGGGAGCACCTTCGTGGTGTGACTGCGTACCTTTTGTATAATGGGTCAGCGACTTATATTTTGTAGCAAGGTTAACCGTATAGGGGAGCCGTAGGGAAACCGAGTCTTAACTGGGCGAATAGTTGCAAGGTATAGACCCGAAACCCGGTGATCTAGCCATGGGCAGGTTGAAGGTTGGGTAACACTAACTGGAGGACCGAACCGACTAATGTTGAAAAATTAGCGGATGACTTGTGGCTGGGGGTGAAAGGCCAATCAAACCGGGAGATAGCTGGTTCTCCCCGAAAGCTATTTAGGTAGCGCCTCGTGAACTCATCTTCGGGGGTAGAGCACTGTTTCGGCTAGGGGGCCATCCCGGCTTACCAAACCGATGCAAACTCCGAATACCGAAGAATGTTATCACGGGAGACACACGGCGGGTGCTAACGTCCGTCGTGAAGAGGGAAACAACCCAGACCGCCAGCTAAGGTCCCAAAGTCATGGTTAAGTGGGAAACGATGTGGGAAGGCATAGACAGCCAGGATGTTGGCTTAGAAGCAGCCATCATTTAAAGAAAGCGTAATAGCTCACTGGTCGAGTCGGCCTGCGCGGAAGATGTAACGGGGCTAAACCATGCACCGAAGCTGCGGCAGCGACGCTTAGGCGTTGTTGGGTAGGGGAGCGTTCTGTAAGCCGTTGAAGGTGGCCTGTGAGGGTTGCTGGAGGTATCAGAAGTGCGAATGCTGACATAAGTAACGATAAAGCGGGTGAAAAGCCCGCTCGCCGGAAGACCAAGGGTTCCTGTCCAACGTTAATCGGGGCAGGGTGAGTCGACCCCTAAGGCGAGGCTGAAAAGCGTAGTCGATGGGAAACAGGTTAATATTCCTGTACTTGGTGTTACTGCGAAGGGGGGACGGAGAAGGCTAGGCTGGCCGGGCGACGGTTGTCCCGGTTTAAGCGTGTAGGGGGTGTGACCTGGTAAATCCGGTTGCATATTAACCCTGAGGCGTGATGACGATGCACTACGGTGCAGAAGTAGTTGATGCCCTGCTTCCAGGAAAATCCTCTAAGCTCCAGGTAACATTAAATCGTACCCCAAACCGACACAGGTGGTCAGGTAGAGAATACCAAGGCGCTTGAGAGAACTCGGGTGAAGGAACTAGGCAAAATGGTGCCGTAACTTCGGGAGAAGGCACGCTGGCATGTAGGTGAAGTCCCTCGCGGATGGAGCTGAAGCCAGTCGAAGATACCAGCTGGCTGCAACTGTTTAATAAAAACACAGCACTGTGCAAACACGAAAGTGGACGTATACGGTGTGACGCCTGCCCGGTGCTGGAAGGTTAATTGATGGGGTCAGCCGCAAGGCGAAGCTCTTGATCGAAGCCCCAGTAAACGGCGGCCGTAACTATAACGGTCCTAAGGTAGCGAAATTCCTTGTCGGGTAAGTTCCGACCTGCACGAATGGCGTAATGATGGCCAGGCTGTCTCCACCCGAGACTCAGTGAAATTGAACTCGCTGTGAAGATGCAGTGTACCCGCGGCAAGACGGAAAGACCCCGTGAACCTTTACTATAGCTTGACACTGAACATTGAGCCTTGATGTGTAGGATAGGTGGGAGGCTTTGAAGCGTGGACGCCAGTCTGCGTGGAGCCATCCTTGAAATACCACCCTTTAATGTTTGATGTTCTAACTCGGCCCCATAATCTGGGGTGAGGACAGTGTCTGGTGGGTAGTTTGACTGGGGCGGTCTCCTCCCAAAGAGTAACGGAGGAGCACGAAGGTTAGCTAATCACGGTCGGACATCGTGAGGTTAGTGCAAAGGCATAAGCTAGCTTGACTGCGAGAGTGACGGCTCGAGCAGGTACGAAAGTAGGTCTTAGTGATCCGGTGGTTCTGAATGGAAGGGCCATCGCTCAACGGATAAAAGGTACTCCGGGGATAACAGGCTGATACCGCCCAAGAGTTCATATCGACGGCGGTGTTTGGCACCTCGATGTCGGCTCATCACATCCTGGGGCTGAAGTAGGTCCCAAGGGTATGGCTGTTCGCCATTTAAAGTGGTACGCGAGCTGGGTTTAGAACGTCGTGAGACAGTTCGGTCCCTATCTGCCGTGGGCGTTGGAAGATTGAGAGGGGTTGCTCCTAGTACGAGAGGACCGGAGTGAACGCACCACTGGTGTTCGGGTTGTCATGCCAATGGCATTGCCCGGTAGCTAAGTGCGGAAAAGATAAGCGCTGAAAGCATCTAAGCGCGAAACTTGCCTCAAGATGAGTCTTCCCTGGGCCTT
>NZ_JAEIOH010000019.1:0-2523 GCF_017811775.1 Serratia sp. X10
GGCGACGCTGGCGACGCACCCGGCGGTGCGCGAAGCGGTGGTGGATGCGCGCGCGGTGGGCGACGACAAGCGGCTGGTGGCGTGGGTGGTGCCGGCGGCGGACGTGGCGGAAGAGACGCTGGCGGGCACGCTGCGGCAGCATGTGAGCGCGGCGCTGCCGGACTACATGGTGCCGTCGGCCTGGGTGGTGGTGGTGGCGTTGCCGCTGTCGCCGAACGGAAAACTGGACCGGCGGGCGCTGCCGGAGCCACAGGGGATGCAGAGCCAGGCGGCGTACGAAGCGCCGCAGGGTGAGCGCGAAACGCTGCTGGCGGAGATCTGGCGCGAGTTGCTGAACGTGGAGCGGGTTGGCCGCCACGACAACTTCTTCGAACTGGGCGGCCACTCGCTGCTGGCGGTGAAGTTGATGGCTCAACTGCGGCGCGCCGGTTTGGCGGCGAACGTGCAGACGCTGTTCTCAACGCCGACGCTGGCGGCGCTGGCGCAGGCGGTGAGCGCGCAAGGGGAAATCGACATACCGGAAAACCGCATCTTGCCGGGTTGCGCCGCCATTACGCCGGAGATGTTGCCGCTGGCGACGCTGAGCCAGCCGGAGATTGACGCGGTGGTGGCGCAGGTGCCGGGCGGCGTGGCGAATGTACAGGACATCTACGCTTTGTCGCCGCTGCAGGAGGGGATTTTGTTCCACCATCTGCTGGCGGAGCAGGGCGATCCGTACCAGCTGTCCGCGGTGCTGCGCTTCGACAGCCGTGCGCGCCTGGATGCCTGGCTGGCGGCGATGCAGCAGGTGATCGATCGCCATGACATTCTGCGCACCGCGTTCATCACGCAGGGCGTGTCTTCGCCGGTGCAGGTGGTGTGGCGCAAGGCCGAGCTGGCACTCAGCGAGCGGCGTTTCGATCTGGCCGACGGCCCGGTTTGGCAACAGTTGGCGGCCGGTTTTGATCCGCTGCATCAGCGACAGGAGCTGACCCGCGCGCCGCTGCTCAACTTTACCGTCGCGCAAGAGGAGGATGGCCGGTGGTGCGCCTTGCAGCAGTGGCACCATCTGATTGGCGATCACTCCACGCTGGCCTTTATGGAGCAAGAGGTCAGCGAAATCCTCGCCGGTCGCGGCGCACGGCTTGGCGCCGCCCAGCCGTTCCGCAATGCGGTGGCGCAGGCGCGCCTGACGCTCAGCGAAGCAGAGCATGAACGTTTCTTCCGCGACATGTTGGCGGATATCAGCGAGCCGGTTCTGCCGTTCGGCTTGAGTGATGTGCACGGCGAGGGACGGCAGATCGTCAGCCGCTACCAGGCGCTTTCTTCGGCCCTGAACCTGCGGCTGCGGCGGCAGGCGCGGCGGTTGGGCGTCAGCCTGGCCAGTTTGTGCCATCTGGCGTGGGCGCAGGTGCTGGCGCGCGTCAGCGGGCGAGACGCGGTCGTATTCGGCACCGTATTGCTGGGGCGCCTGCAGGGCGCTGAAGGCGCGGAACGGGCATTGGGGCTGTTTATCAACACGCTGCCGCTGCGCCTGGACATTGATCGGCGCGGCGCGGAGGCGGCGGCAAGGGAGGCGCATGTGCGATTGAGCGGGCTGCTGGCCCATGAACATGCGCCGCTGGCCTTGGCGCAGCGCTGCAGCGGCGTCAGCCCTGGAGCGCCGCTGTTCAGCGCCCTGCTCAACTATCGCCACAACAACGGCGAGGCCGTAGCGCTGCCCGAAGGCGTCAGCCTGCTGAGCGCCGAAGAGCGCACCAACTATCCGTTCGTCTTGTCGGTGGAGGACGGCGGCGATTCGCTGGGCATTACGGCGCAGGTAACCGAAGCGATCGATGCGCAGCGCGTATGTGACTATATGGTGCAGGCGCTGGACTCACTGGCGCAAGCGCTGGAGCAGGCGCCGGATACGCCGGTGTGTTCACTGGCGGTGGTGCCGGAAGCGGAACGCGAGCTGCTGCTGCATGGCTGGAACCGCACCGAGCGTGACTACCCGCTGGATCAGACGCTGGCGGCGCTGTTCGAGCGGCAGGTGCGCCGCACGCCGGATGCCATCGCGCTGGTGAGCGGCGCGGAAAGCCTGAGCTACGCCCAGTTGAACGCCCGCGCCAACCGGCTGGCGCACGCGCTGATTGCGCGCGGCGTGGGCCCGGACAGCCGGGTGGCGGTGTGCGCCGAACGCGGCCTGAACATGGTGACGGCGCTGTTCGGCATCCTCAAGGCCGGCGGCGCCTATGTGCCGCTGGATCCAGCCTATCCGGGCGAACGCCTGCAGTACATCCTGCAGGATGCCGACCCGGTGCTGCTGCTGGCGGACGCCGCCGGCCGGGCGGCGCTGGGCGAACCCGCGACGCCGCAGCTGGCGCTGGAGGCCGCGTTGCCGGAGACGCTGAGTGCCGAGAACCCGGCGCCGCGCACGCAGGCGTCGCACCTGGCGTACGTGATTTACACCTCGGGCTCGACCGGTAAACCAAAGGGCGCGATGAACGAACACCGCGGGGTGGTCAACCGGCTGGTGTGGATGCAGGAGGCCTACGGCCTGAC
>NZ_JAEIOH010000002.1:0-1035851 GCF_017811775.1 Serratia sp. X10
GCGACGGCTTGTCGGTCACCTTGCGGGCTTCTTCAATCGCCGCCTTGATGGCGTCCGGGTTGTGGCCGTCGACGTTGCGCACCACGTGCCAGCCGTAGGCTTCGAAACGCAGGGCGGTGTCGTCGGTGAACCAGCCGTCGACGTGGCCGTCGATGGAGATGCCGTTGTCATCGTAGAAGGCGGTCAGCTTGCCGAGCTTGAGGGTGCCGGCCAGGGAGCAGACTTCGTGCGAAATGCCTTCCATCATGCAGCCGTCGCCCATGAAGGCGTAGGTGTGGTGGTCGACGATGTCGTGGCCAGGGCGGTTGAACTGCGCCGCCAGGGTGCGTTCGGCAATGGCGAAGCCGACGGCGTTGGCGATACCCTGGCCCAGCGGGCCGGTGGTGGTCTCAACGCCCGGGG
The DNA here is from genome assembly GCF_017811775.1 of Serratia sp. X10. Lineage (NCBI taxonomy): Bacteria > Pseudomonadati > Pseudomonadota > Gammaproteobacteria > Enterobacterales > Yersiniaceae > Serratia > Serratia sp. X10. The sequence goes on from NZ_JAEIOH010000002.1 coordinate 403, forward strand.
TGTAACCGTACTCCGGGTGGCCCGGGGTTTTGGAATGCAGCTGACGGAAGTTTTCCAGCTCGCGCATCGGCAGGTCGTAGCCGGTGAGGTGCAGGAGGCTGTAAATCAACATGGAGCCGTGGCCGTTGGAGAGCACGAAACGGTCGCGGTCAGCCCAGTGCGGGTTAGTCGGGTTGTGGTTGAGGTAGTCGCGCCACAGGACTTCGGCGATGTCCGCCATGCCCATAGGGGCCCCCGGGTGGCCGGAATTTGCTTTTTGTACGGCGTCCATGCTGAGTGCGCGGATGGCGTTGGCAAGCTCTTTACGAGAAGACATAACGAAACTCCAGTGCGATTACAGTTGAGCGGCCAACATGTCTTCCAGCTTTTGCTGGTCGACGGCGAACAGGCGGATGCCTTCGGCGAGTTTTTCTACCGCCATGGCGTCCTGATTGTGCAGCCAGCGGAATTCCGCTTCGGCCAGCGGAGCGGGTTGGTGGAAGCCCTCGGTCGACGGGGTCAGCTTGCGCTCGACCGGCTGTTCGCTGTTTTTCAGCTGCTCCAGCAGGTTCGGCGCGATGGTCAGGCGATCGCAGCCGGCCAGCGCCAGGATCTGCTCAACTTTGCGGAAGCTGGCGCCCATGATCACCGTCTGGTAACGATGACGCTTGTAGTATTCATAGATGGTGCGCACCGATTTCACGCCCGGATCCTGATCGGCGTCGTAGTCGGCGGCAGGCTGTTTAGCCTGGTACCAGTCATAGATGCGGCCGACGAACGGCGAGATCAGATACACGCCGGCTTCGGCGCAGGCGCGGGCCTGAGCGAAGGAGAACAGCAGCGTCAGGTTGGTGTTGATGCCTTCTTTTTCCAACTCTTCGGCGGCTTTGATGCCTTCCCAGGTGGAAGCCAGCTTGATCAGGATGCGCGATTTGTCGATGCCCTGTTCCTGATACATGCCGATCAGTTTGCGCGCTTTGGCGACGCACATGCCGCGGTCGAACGACAGGCGGGCGTCCACTTCGGTGGAGATGCGGCCCGGCACGCTTTTGAGGATCTCGACGCCGATGTTGACCGCCAGTTTATCGCTGGCGTTGATCAGCTGGGTTTCCTTGCTGCCGCCCTGACGGCGGGCATACTCCAGCGCTTCGGTGATCAGCGCTTTGTACTGCGGCAGCGCGGCGGCTTTCAGGATCAGCGAAGGGTTGGTGGTGGCGTCCTGGGGTTCGAACTGGCGGATGGATTCGATATCGCCGCTGTCGGCGACCACCGTGGTCAGCTGCTTGAGTGCGTCTAATTGATTCATTGATAAGCTCCTTGACCAAGCTCAACGTAGGGAAATGAGAACCTTTTTCATCATAGGGGGAACACACTGCATCATCGGATCGAGAATGAAAATGCGCTTTTTCTGATTGTTGCGATGGATAATAACAATGAATGACGAATAAACCCAGGCGGAGCGCGGCTTGCGCGCGACCGCCATCGAGACTGCAGGCGGTTTAACGCCGACCGACCGCGTTTTCGTAATAGCCGATCCGCTCGACTTTCGGCGCCGATCCTCCCCCTTCAAACTCCGATTCCAGCCAGGCATCGACGATGGTTTTCGCCAGTTCGGCGCCGATGACCCGCGCGCCCAGCGTGATGATCTGCGCATCATTGCTTTTGCGCGCCCGTTGGGCGGAGTAGGTATCGTGACACTGCGCCGCGCGAATGCCGGGCACTTTATTGGCCACGATGCTCATACCGATGCCGGTGCCGCACAGCAGGATCCCCCGCCGATGTTTTTCCTCCCGTATCGCCTGCGCGACGCGATAGGCGATATCGGGATAGATCCCCGTTTCTGCGGTGCGATCCGTCGTGTAGTCAATGACGGGAATGTCCCGTCGTTGCAGGTGGGCGACGATCAGATCCTTCAGTTCAATGGCGGCATCGTCGGCGCCGATGGCGATAGGCAGCATAGCGGTCTCCTGATTGGTAACGAAAAGGGCGGCGATCCTCGGTGGCGCCACGTTCATTACCGTATCCCTGTTTAATCAAATGTTCAATTGATGTTCTTTTGTTTTTTACCTGATTTTTCTGCTCCCCCTTTAAAAGGTGACGGTTGTCACTAAAAAAGGGGTTTTAATCGTTATTTATCCTCATGCAGACGGGTTTTTGAGCGATATCACAGTTTGGTAAGTTCTCTGTGGGCAAATTGAACGCGTGACGTTAGTGTTCATTTGTTCTTTGTTTGTGTTATTGATCATAAAGAGTCACCCTACCAGAGGAGAGTGCTATGTGTCAGACCTGCATGACAGAGGCGAAAATGGCGGACGGTATCCCCGAGATCATGAAGGCGGTTGTGGCGTACGCCCCGAAAGATTACCGCCTGGAACAGGTGCCGGTACCGAAGATCGGCCCGAAAGAGATCCTGGTGAAGATCGAGGCCTGCGGCATCTGCGCCGGCGATGTTAAAGCGTTCGAAGGGGCGCCCAGCTTCTGGGGCGATGAAAAACAACCGGCATACATCAAGGCGCCGATGATCCCCGGTCATGAGTTTATCGGCCACGTGGTGGGATACGGCGAAGGCGTCGAGGGCTTCAATCTCGGCGATCGGGTGATATCAGAACAGATCGTTCCCTGTTGGCAATGCCGCTTCTGCAACCGCGGCCAGTATTGGATGTGCGAAAAGCATGACCTGTACGGTTTCCAGAAAAACGTCAATGGCGGCATGGCCGAGTACATGAAGTTCACCAAAGAGGCGATTAACTATCACGTGCCGGCCGATCTGCCGATCGAAAAAGCCATTCTGATCGAACCCTATGCTTGCTCCTTCCATGCGGTGCAACGCGCCAATATCAAACTGGGCGATGTCGTGGTGCTGGCCGGCGCCGGCACCCTGGGGCTGGGCATGATCGGGGCGATCAAAAAGTCCGGGCCCTCGAAGCTGGTGGTGCTGGATCTGTCCGACGAGCGTCTGGCGCTGGCGAAGCGCTTCGGCGCGGATGTGACGCTGAACCCGACCCGTGACGATGTGCCCGCGGCGGTTAAAGCGATGACCGACGGCTACGGCTGCGACATCTACATCGAGGCGACCGGCGCCCAAAAGTCCGTGGAACAGGGCCTGACGCTGATCCGCAAACTCGGCACCTTCGTGGAATTTTCCGTGTTCAAGGATCCGGTGACCGTCGACTGGAGCATCATCAGCGACCGCAAAGAGCTGGACGTGCTCGGTTCGCACCTCGGCCCTTACTGCTACCCGCTGGTGATCGAAGGCATCGCCAATGGCGATCTGCCGACCGAAGGCGTGGTGACGCATACGCTGCCGCTGGAACAGTTCGCCGAGGGCTTCGAGCTGATGAAGCGCGGCATCGGTTCAATCAAAGTGGTGCTTAATCCAAACCTCTGAAACCTGCATCGTTCTTCGGGTGCGGGCGAGCCTGCGCCTCCATAATCACATGTGCTGGGGTGTTCTATGTTGCATGGACTGATTCATCGCATTGGTCTGTCACCGAAACTGCTGCTGGGCTATGCCGGCGTGTTGGTGTTCATGATGGGCGAAGGGCTGGAACAAGGATGGCTGTCGCCTTATTTGATCGGCAAGGGGCTGAGCATTCAGGAATCGGCGCTGCTGTTCAGCGTTTATGGCTTTGCGGCCGCGATCGCCGCCTGGTTTTCCGGCGTGCTGGCGGAAATCTTTACCGCCCGGCGGGTGATGTTGGCCGGCCTGCTGCTGTTTCTGTTCGGTTCGGTGTGCTTTTTGACGTTCGGCCTGCCGAGCAACAACCTGGCGATCATGGTGCCGACCTATGCGCTGCGCGGCTTGGGTTATCCGTTGTTCGCCTACGGTTTTTTGGTGTGGGTGGCGTATGAGGCGCCGCCGGAAAGACTGGGGTCGGCGGTGGGGATTTTCTGGTTCGTTTACAGCGGCGGGCTCAGCGTGCTGGGCGTGCTGTATTCCAGCATCATGCTGCCTTATCTCGGCGAGATCCACACGCTGTGGAGCGCGCTGATTTTCGTCGTGCTGGGCGCGGTGATTGCGCTGATGCTCAATCGCGACGAAGGCGCGGCACAGAGCGGCAACCGTGAAAAGGCGTCGCTGGGTTACGTCTTGAAAGGCATCACCATCGCGTTTGAAAACCCGAAGATCGGCCTGGGCGGCATCGTGCGCACCATTAATACCTCCGCGGCATACGGCTTCGTCGTATTCATGCCCATGTACATGATGGATATGGGATTCACCCGCACGCATTGGCTGCAGATGTACGCCGCGCTGTGGACGGTCAACATCATTTTCAACCTGATTTTCGGCGTGATCAGCGACGGTCTCGGCTGGCGCAATGTGGTGATGTGGTTCGGCTGCGTCGGCTGCGCCTTGACCACGCTGATGTTCTACTACGTGCCGCAATTCTTCGGCGCCAACTACCTGCTGACCGTTTGCGCCGCCGGTTTGTTCGGCGCCTGCCTGGCGGCGTTCGTGCCGCTGTCGGCCATCATGCCGTCGCTGGCGCCGGACAATAAGGGCGCGGCGATGTCGATTCTCAATCTGGGCGCCGGCCTGAGCACCTTTGTCGGCCCGGCGGTGGTGGGGCTGTTTATCGGCAGTCTCGGCACCGTTGGCGTGATCTGGATCTTTACCGGCTTGTACCTGTTCAGCGGCGTGCTGATGAAATTTGTCACGCTGCCGAAGGAAAGCGCGACGGCGTCGGAAGAACGCGGCGCGAGTTTGGCGAAAATATCCTGACCGAGGGCGAAGTTCACAGTTTTAAGGGGAAATATATGATTAATCATCAAACTACGGCGCCGCGCGAGCTCTCGCTGCAGGGCAAGGTGGCGCTGATTACCGGCGGCGCTGCGGGGATCGGCCTCGCTATCGCCGAACGCTATCTGCAAAACGGCGCGCGCGTGGCGCTGCTCGATCGTGCGCCGCAGGTTGCGGAAGTGGCGCGACAGCTGGACGCCGAGGCGGCGCTGGGTGTCGTGGCCGACGTCACCGATGCCGCGTCGGTGGAGCGGGCGGTGGCGCAGATTGAGGCGCATTTCGGGCGGCTGGACGTGCTGGTCAACAGCGCCGGCATCGTTGCGCTGCATCCCGCTGAGGAACTGCCGGAAACGGCGTGGGATGCAACCCTGGCGGTCAATCTGAAAGGCGTGTTTCTCACCTGCCAGGCGGTGGGCCGCCGTTTCATTCGCCAGCGCGGCGGCAGCATCATCAATTTCGCCTCGCAGGCCGGGGTGGTGGCATTGCCTAATCACCTGGCCTATTGCGCCAGCAAAGCGGGCGTTATCGGCTTGACCCAGGTGCTGGCGCTGGAGTGGGGGCCACACAGCGTGCGGGTCAACGCCATTTCACCCACCGTGGTTTTGACGGAGCTGGGGCGCAAAGCCTGGTCTGGCGAGGTGGCTGAGCAGATGAAGCAGAAAATTCCGCTGCGGCGCTTTGCTGAGCCGCAAGATATCGCCGCCAGCGCCCTGTTTTTGGCCGGTGACGCGGCGGCGATGATCACCGGCGCCAACCTGGTGGTCGACGGCGGTTACACCATTCAATAATTTCTTATTCAGGCGACAGAGAGGCCGCGATGAACAGAATCATTAACGATCCCGATCACGTAGTGGAAGACGCCATTCAGGGCTATAAGCTGGCCCACCCGGACTATTACGCCGCCACCGACAATGCGCGGGTGTTGAAATATCCGCCGGCGCCGATCGCCGGCAAAGTGGGCATCGTCACCGGCGGCGGTTCCGGCCATGAGCCGGCGTTTCTGGGCTATGTCGGCAAAAACATGCTGGATGCCGTCGCGATTGGCGAGATTTTTTCATCGCCTACGGCGGGGGCTTTTCTCGACGCTTTCAAGGCGGCGGACAGCGGTGCGGGCGTCGCTTGCCTGTACGGCAACTACGCCGGCGACAACATGAACGTCAAGATGGCGATCAAGAAGGCCACGGCGGCCGGCATACGGGTGAAAACCGTGGTGGCTAACGATGACGTCGCCTCGGCGCCGGCCAGTGAGATCGATAAACGGCGCGGCGTGGCCGGAGAAATTCTGATGTGGAAGGTCGGCGCGGCGGCGGCGGCCAAGGGATACGATCTGGACGGCGTGATCGGCGCGGCGCAAAAAGCCATCGACCGGTGTCGTTCGATCGGCGTCGGCCTCAGTTCCTGCACCATTCCCGCGGTCGGCAAACCCAATTTTCATATTGAAGACGGCAAGATGGAGATCGGCATCGGCCATCACGGCGAACCGGGCATTGAGGTATCGCCGATCCAGTCGGCGTCGGCGATGGCCGGCACCATGCTCGATTTCGTGCTCAACGACATGCCGCTGGAACAGGGGCAGGAGGTGGCGTTGCTGATCTCCGGGCTTGGCGCCACGCCGGTGATGGAGCTGTATATCTATTATGCCGAAATAGAGCGTCGGTTGACGGCGAAAGGCGTGCGGGTGCATCGGCGCTATGTCGGCAATTACTTCACGTCGCTGGAAATGATGGGCGTGACGCTGACGCTGATGACGCTGGATGACGAACTGAAAACGCTGCTGGACATGCCGGCGCAATCTTTAGGCTTAACCCAGGTGGAGTGAATCATGACGGAACAAATTTCAACCCGGTACGGCAGTGAGATCGTTACGGGGCTGATAGAAACCATTGTCAGCAACCGCGAATACCTGAGCGAAATTGACGGCGCCATCGGTGACGGTGACCACGGCATTAACATGTCGAAGGGATTCGCGATGTGCGGCGATGCCATTCGCGGCCGCGAGCTCACGCTGGCGCAGGCGTTCGATGCGGTTTCTGATGCGCTGATGGAGGGCATCGGCGGTTCGATGGGGCCGCTGTACGGCAGCCTGTTCATGGGCATGGCGGAGAGCGTGCGCGAGCGCAGCGTGCTGGATAAGCAGGCATTTTTGGCGATGTTGCACGGCGGATTGCGCGAACTGCAGGACATCAGCAGCGCGGGCGTGGGAGACAAGTGTCTGATGGATACGCTGATACCGGCGGTAGCGGCGTTTGAGCAGGCGGCGGGGCGCGGTGACGACTTCGCCGCTGCGCTGGAACAGATGAGGATCGCCGCGGCGCGCGGGCGCGATTCCACGCGCGAGCTGGTGGCGAAAATCGGCCGCGCCAGCCGTCTGGGTGAGCGTTCGCGCGGCGTACTGGACGCCGGCGCGGTATCTTGCTGCCTGCTCTTGACCCGATTGGCGGACGAGGTGGAGCAACGACTGAATACCGTTGCCGCCTGAACGCGTTATACTAGCGGGCATTCAGCATTGTCGGAGGGGCGTGTATCGTCCCTCCGCCATGATTAACCGGCCTGCCGTGGGGAAACGTCTAACGGATGGAAAAACAAACTGTGTCCCAGGATAACGAACTGCTGACCGAAATCGCCGTTGCTTATTATCAGGATGAGATCACGCAGGAAGAGATCGCCAAAAAGTTCGGCATCTCACGGATCAAAGTCGGTCGTTTGCTCAAGCGCGCCAAGGAAGAAGGCATCGTCGAGATCAACGTGCGTTATCACCCGGTGTTCAGCACCCGGCTGGAACAGCAGATGATGGAACGTTTTCCCATCAGCCGCGCGCTGATCGCGCTCGATCATCAGGACGAAGAGGAACAGCGTCGGCAGGTGGCGGCGCTGGTGTCCAACTACCTGGCGATGTCGCTGAAAGACGATATGGTGTTGGCGGTCGGGCAGGGACGCAACGTGGCGGCGATCGCCGATCACGTCGGCAGCGTGACGGAGCGCAACTGCAAGTTCATCTGCGGCATCGGCGGCACCCACCGCCCGGGGGATGCGATCAACGCCGACCACATCAGCCGGCGTTTGGCGAAGAAGTTCGGCGGCAGCAGCGAGACGCTCTATGCGCCGGCCTACGTCGAAAATCGCGCGTTGAAAGACGCCTTCATGCAGAACGGCACGATCAAGGAAACCCTGGATCGCGCGCGTAAGGCCGATGTGGCGTTAGTCGGCATTGGCGACATGAATGAAAACAGCTATATGGTGAAATTGGGGTGGTTTACGCCGCACGAGATTATCGACGCCAGCCTTAATCAGGGCGTGATCGGCGACATCGCCGGCTATGACTTTTTCAATGCCCAGGGGCAGCATGTCGACACGGTGATGAATGACCGTGTGATTGGGCTGAGCATTGATGAGCTGCGCAAAATTCCTTGCGTGATCGCCATTGCCTCCGAGAATACCAAGGCGCTGGCGATTTTGGGCGCGCTGCGCACCGGCGCCATCGATATTATCGCCACCAGCGCGCTCAATGTGCGCACTATCCTCAATATGTCGCAATAGCGGCACCTGCAAAAAAAGGGTTCAGCGCCAGGCTGAACCCTCCAGAGATGTCCCCCTTTTGACGGATTACTTGCTCAGGTTGACGTCGATCGCCTGATAGAAGGCGTTGGCGGTGTCGGCTATGTCCCACACGGCAAGGATCACGTGCGAACCGCTGCGATCTGCCGGTATGTTGCACTGGTGGGTGACCTGCGCGGCAGGGATGGCGCCGCCGTCGTTGAACTGGCAGAACGGCGTCAGGTCAAAGGAAGCGCGGGTCAGCGGTTGCGAAGCGTCCCAGTTCGGCTTGGTGATGAAATAGCGCCAGCTGGTGGTGCTGTGACGCGCGGTCAGCTTCCAGGTAAAGGAGTTCGGGCCGGTTTTCAGGTTGAGCTTGTTCCAGCGCGTCGGCGTTTGCTGATCCAGTTCGAAGAAGGTGGACTTGTTGGCGCTGGCGATATGGCCGTCAACCGGACCGGCCTGCGGGAAGCCTTTCAGGCCTTCGACGCTCTGCGGTTCGTACTGCACGCTGCCGCACTGGGTGTTGAGCTGCAGTTTGCACTGGTAGGCGCGGCTGGCCGGCGACTCGACATAACCGTGAGCATTCGCCTGTTGCGAAACGCCGAACATGGCCGCGCTCAGCAGGCCCAGAGAGAGCAGGGTACGGGAAGTTTTGTTCATAAGTCACTCCTGACTGAAATTATGTTGTAAGTTGAGCGTATTTCACCGACAAAATGAGAGACTAATAACGCAATTAGAAATAACCCTTCTTGTCGGCTTGTTTTATTTTTATCATTCTGGTCATGCGATAGAGCGGAATGTTTTAACGGCTATTAACGAAAATTATTATGATGACGAACTTTGATCGTTAGGCTGAATTTATTTAACTGTCGCTGTGTAAAAGTAGGGCGCTATGATGAATTTTATATCAGGTCGTGATGAATAGTATTTAAGATAGCGCTCTCATTTATGAAGTATATTGCTTGTTGCTATGAGTACCCTTGTTCGATTTGATCGATTTTTGTGCGCCACCACCTTGGGAATTTAGTGTCATTTTTCTTATTTTATTTTAAAGAGGAATTTGTATGACTAGATTATCCCTGGACGCGATTAAAATAATCAGCACCATCAAGAGCACCGGATCTTTCTCTATGGCGGCGGAGGCGCTGCATAAAACGCCTTCGGCGATCTCTTATCGGGTTTCCAATATTGAAAGCAAACTCTGCGTGAAACTTTTTCATCGCAATGGCCCCATGATTACCCTGACGGATGAAGGGGAATTTCTCCTGCAGGAAGGCAGCTGGATATTAAATGCGGTGCAGGATCTGGAAAGCCGGGTGCGCAACATCCCCAAGCTGGACAATAATATCCGCCTGGCGGTAGACACCTTCTTCCCGTTGGAAACCCTGACGCAGGATATCCGCGACTATATTCAACATTGCCCGAACGCCAGTATCTCGGTACAGCGGGAAGCGTTGAACGGCACCTGGGATGCGTTGAAGAACAACCGGGCGGATCTGATCATCGCCATCGGCCAAATTCCCGACAGCGTGCAGGCCAAAACCCTGATGCTCGGCAAACTCAACTTTGTGCTGTGCGTGTCGCCTTCGCACCCGTTCGCGGCGCAGAGAAAGCCGGTGTGCAAGAAACAGCGGTTGAACGACATCGTGGTGGTGATCGCCGACAGCAGCCATGAGCTGCCCAAGCGCAATCACGGCACGCTGCCCTTGCAGCGTCAGTTGGTGGTATGCGACGTGGAAAGCAACCTGGCGCTGCTCAAACGCGGCATCGGCCACGCTTTTCTGCCGCCTGCTTTGATCGAAAAGGAATTGGCCAGCGGCGAACTGGTGACGGTGCCGGTAGAGATGCAAAAGGGCGACGAAATGATTTGGTTGGCGTGGCACCCGGCCAGCAAGGGCGCCGGGTTTAACTGGTGGCATGAGCGGCTGACGCGCAAAAGCGATGTCTACAGCCTGATGGGCCGCGAAGTGGTGCGGGATGGCGGTTATCCTTGGTGCCACAACTGAAGGAATAGAGACGAAGGGACGCGAAAATCAAACGGTTAACTCAATGAAAACCCCGCAGCATTCGGCTACGGGGTTTTTTTACGGCTTACGCCACGCGGCCCACTTTCAGCCAGGCGCCGTCAGAACCGGGCGCCGAGGTGATGTAACCCCACTTGGTCTGCCAGACGTAACCCTGATAGGACACCAGCGCGCCCTGCGCGTAAGTGGTGCCCGGCACATAAGCCGGCGCGGTCATGATCGGCAGGTTGCCGGGGCCGACGCCGGTGTAGCGCAGCCCGGTGCCCATATCCAGCTGGCTGTCGTCGTAGTCCGCGGCGTTGAAATAGCGATCCAGCGAGGCCAGCAGATCGCCGTTGCGGTTGTCTTGACCCAGATGCCAGAACATCACGCCGCCCAGTTGCTGCTGCTTGATGTATTTCGCTTTGTATTTGAAGCTCTCGGCATCGTCATAGGTGACGAACAGCCCTTTCTGCGCATGATACAGGTAAGGCGTTTTGGTCTTGTCGTTCCACAGCCGCTGATAGCCGTAGTTGCCCAGCAGCATCTGCTCCAGCTGGCGATAGGAGGCGATGCGCGGATCCTTGTCGCGCACGCACTCTTCGCAGCCCACCAGCCAGTAATCGGTGTTCGGGTACGGATCTTCGCCCGGCGTGCTGTGGCTGCTGTATTGCCCGCCGTTGCCACCGCTGACGCCCTTGAAGGCGCGGCCGTAGAAGGGCACGCCCATCACGATTTTGGCGCTCGGCACGCCTTCCATCATCAGGTGTTGCTGCACCGCGGCGTCGACCGTCAGGCTGAACGGGCTGGGGAAGGCGCGGGTCAGCTCTTCCCAGCTCCAGCCCAGGTTGGCTTCGCGCAGCGCATTGTAGAAGGTCGGCCCGGCCGCATCGCCGAACAGCGCCGCCTGGTGGTTGGTTACCTTCTCCCAGGGGCCGGCCAGATCGTAGGTCATCAGGTTGATGTAATCGAGCGGCGCGACGATCTGCGCCAGCTTGCTGTAATAGCGCGACAGGAAGAAGGCGCCGCCGGCGCCGGCGATGGTCAACTGGTACGGCAACGCCTGGCGGCCGTCGGCGACGGTTTGCTGGTTCAGCAGGGTGCGGATCTCCTGCAGCGCGGCGATGAAACCGTCCACTTCCGAGGCTTGCGGGTACTCCCAGTCGATGTCCACGCCGTCGAAGCCGTAATCCTTCATGATGCGCACGCAGGATTGGGCGAACTTGGCGCGCGACGCCGGAGTTTTCACCGCGTTGACGTAGTTGGCATGCGACACGCCCAGATCGTTGGAGTAGTACCAGCCGCCGATGGAGAACATGATGCGCAGGCTGGGGTTGTGCGCTTTGAGCGCGGTCAGACGGTTGACCACATCGCGCGCCTTGGCGTCATTGGTGGCCGGATCCCAGGCGCATTCCAGATTGCCGTTGATATCCAGGAACGAGAAGTTAATGTGCGTCAGCTGTTTGGCTTTGGCCGGCGTGATGTTGGAAACCGGGAACGGCACGACAGATGTATCGGTCTCGGTGTAATTATTGATTTGGTTGGTCGGAATAAAATAATACCCAATAACGGCTTTACGTGTGGACATGGCATTTCTCCAGAGTGGATGTTTTTCGATGGGGAAATATTTCCCGTTGCCATTAATGTTTATTTTTCGCAGAAATAACAGTCGAAACAAATCACGATAAGAATGAATTTTTTATTCACTGCCGCCTGCCTTGGCGTTTATGTGTTGTGCCAGCATTCAGCATGAATGAATTCGACCATAGGGCCTGTATTTATTCATTTGCTTTGTAATAGCATCCTTAACTAGATTCTGAGTATCCGATGTCCCACCGGCCGTGATTGGCATTTAATTAAAAATAAAAAAGGAGATGAGCTATGTCCAGCATAGAGCCTGACGCTGTTGGCTTAATAGTCCAGCGAGTATGTGAATATCTTCAGCCGGTATTGAACGCCATTCTGGCCGGCGTGATGGCGCTATTACACGGCGCCTATCGCAACGTGGGTATTCGGCGACGTTTATTGAATGCGGCGATGTGCGCGTTATTGGCCTGGACGGTGCGCGATGCGCTGGCGCTGATGGGCCTGGAATTAAACTGGGCGAATTTGGCCAGCGTATTGATTGGCTTTATGGGGGCGGATTACATCAACGCCTTAATTAAAAAATTCATCGGCAAAAAAACGGGGTTTAAAAATGTTAAATGACATCGAAGAGATTCGCTTTACCGCCCGCAGCGAAGAGAACCTGCGCGGCGTGCATCCGGATCTGGTGCGCGTTATTCGTCTGGCGCTGCGCTATTCCCTGGTGCCGTTTTCCGTTAACGAGGGGCTGCGCAGCATGGCGCGCCAGCGGGAAATGGTGCGCGCCGGCAACAGCCAAACGCTGCGCAGCCGCCATCTGACCGGGCACGCGGTGGACGTGGTGGCGATGCCGGCGGGCGTGGTCTCCTGGGAGTGGGATTACTACGCGCAAATTGCGGTGGCGGTGCGGCGCGCGGCGCGTGAATGCGGCATCAACGTCGAATGGGGCGGCGAATGGAAGACCCTCAAGGACGGCCCGCACTTCCAGCTGCCGTTTCGGGACTATCCGGCATGAGCGGCTGGCTGCAAAAACTGATGCAGGGCGGGTTGCTGCTGCTGTTGCTGGCGGCCATCTGCCTCGGCGGCTACAGCGCGTTGCTGTCGCACCAGTTGGTGTCCGCGCGGCAACAGGCGGCGGAATTGCAAAAAAGCCTGGCGCAGCAGGCCGGGCTAATCGCCACCCTGCAGACCCAGGATGCGCAAAATCGTGCGCTGATGGCGGCGCAGCAGCGGCAGGAACAGCAGCTGCGCCAGCAACACGAGGCTTATCAGAGGAAATACCGTGAAGCGATTAAAAACGATCCCTGCGCCGCTCAGCCTCTGCCTGGCGCTGTGTTTGAGCTCCTGCGCCCGGCCGCCGGCGCCGCAGGCCGTGCCGCTGTTGCCCCCTGAGTCGGTATTCGCTCCCTGTGAGCAGCCGCAGCTGCAGGGGGAGACCTGGGGCGATGCGGTAAGCTATGCCCTGGCGTTACAAACCTCGTTACACATTTGCGCCGGTCAGGTGGAGACGCTCAACGCCTGGCGCGCCACGCTGCCGCCGCGCTGACGGCGGCACTTGTCTGACTTGTCCCGCAGGCCTTCTTTTTTTACTTTTAAAACGGTCTTTCGACCAAGGTTATGGCGCGCTTCAAAGTTTGTGATGTTTCTCTCACTATACTTCAAGGCTGTGCCCTGTCATTGTACCTGGGCGCCATGGCCCACGGCAGGGCGCAGCCTCAAAGCCTTACCTCAACATAAAAGCAAAAAACAAAGGAATCCATAATGGACGAACAGCTCAAACAGAGTGCCCTTGATTTCCATCAGTTTCCTGTCCCAGGGAAGATCCAGGTTTCCCCAACCAAACCGTTGGCGACCCAGCGCGATCTGGCGCTGGCTTATTCGCCGGGCGTCGCCGCGCCTTGCCTCGAGATCGCCGAAGATCCGCTGGCGGCCTACAAATACACCGCGCGCGGCAACCTGGTGGCGGTGATTTCCAACGGCACGGCGGTACTGGGTCTGGGCAATATCGGCGCGTTGGCCGGTAAGCCGGTGATGGAAGGCAAGGGCGTTTTGTTCAAGAAGTTTTCCGGTATCGATGTATTTGATATCGAAGTGGATGAGCATAACCCTGACAAATTAATCGACATTATCGCCGCGCTGGAACCGACCTTCGGCGGCATCAACCTGGAAGACATCAAGGCGCCGGAGTGTTTCTACATCGAACAGAAACTGCGTGAGCGCATGAAGATCCCGGTGTTCCACGACGACCAGCACGGCACGGCGATCATTACCACCGCCGCGGTGCTCAACGGCCTGCGCGTGGTGAAGAAGAACATCTCCGACGTGCGGCTGGTGGTGTCCGGCGCCGGCGCGGCGTCCATCGCCTGCCTGAACTTGCTGGTGGCGCTGGGGCTGCGTCAACAGAACATCACCGTCTGCGACTCCAAGGGCGTCATCTATAAAGGCCGCGACGCCAATATGGAACAGACCAAAGCCGCCTACGCCATCGAGGATAACGGCCAGCGCACGTTGGGCGACGCCATCCCGAACGCCGACATCTTCCTCGGCTGCTCCGGCCCGGGCGTGCTGACGCAGGATATGGTGAAAACCATGGCGCGCGATCCGCTGATCATGGCGCTGGCCAACCCGGAACCGGAAATTCTGCCGCCGCTGGCCAAAGCGGTGCGCCCGGACGCCATCATCTGTACCGGCCGTTCCGACTACCCGAACCAGGTGAACAACGTCTTGTGCTTCCCGTTCATTTTCCGCGGCGCGCTGGACGTGGGCGCCACCACCATCAACGAAGAGATGAAGCTGGCCTGCGTGCATGCCATCGCCGATCTGGCGCTGGCGGAACAGAGCGACGTGGTAGCCTCCGCGTATGACGATCAGGATCTCTCCTTCGGGCCGGAATACATCATTCCGAAACCGTTCGATCCGCGTCTGATCGTCAAGATCGCGCCGGCGGTGGCCAAGGCGGCGATGGACTCCGGCGTGGCGACGCGCCCGATCGAAGACTTCGACGCCTACGTGGAGAAGCTGGCGGAGTTCGTCTACAAAACCAACCTGTTCATGAAACCGATCTTCTCGCAGGCGCGCAAAGAGGTGAAGCGGGTGGTGCTGGCGGAAGGTGAGGAAGAGCGCGTGCTGCACGCCACGCAAGAGCTGGTGTCGCAGGGGCTGGCTTTCCCGATCCTGGTCGGCCGTCCGAGCGTGATCGAGATGCGCCTGAAAAAGCTGGGCCTGCAATTGACGCCGGGCAAAGATTTCGAAGTGGTGAACAACGAGTCGGATCCGCGCTTCAACGAATACTGGGGCGAGTACTACCAGATCATGAAACGCCGCGGCGTTTCGCAAGAGCAGGCACGCCGCGCGGTGATCGGCAACCCGACGCTGATCGCCGCCATCATGCTGCACCGCGGCGAAGCGGATGCGATGATCTGCGGCACCATCGGCAGCTACCACGAGCATTACGACGTGGTGAAGAACGTGTTCGGCTTCCGTGAAGGCGCGCACGTCGCCGGCGCGATGAACGCGCTGCTGCTGCCGAGCGGCAACACCTTCATCGCTGACACCTACGTCAACGACGATCCGACGCCGGAACAGCTGGCGGAGATCACCCTGATGGCGGCGGAAACCGTGCGCCGTTTCGGCATCGAGCCGAAGGTGGCGCTGCTGTCTCACTCCAGCTTCGGTTCGTCTGATTGCCCGGCGGCGCGCAAGATGCGTAAAACGCTGGAGCTGGTGAACGAGCTGGCGCCGGAGCTGGAGATCGACGGTGAAATGCACGGCGACGCCGCGCTGGTGGAAAGCATCCGTCACGATCTGATGCCGGACAGCCCGCTGAAAGGCTCGGCCAACCTGCTGATCATGCCGAATATGGAAGCGGCGCGCATCAGCTACAACCTGCTGCGCGTCTCCTGCTCGGAAGGGGTGACCGTCGGGCCGGTGCTGATGGGGGTGGCCAAACCGGTGCACATCCTGACGCCGATCGCCTCGGTGCGCCGCATCGTCAACATGGTGGCGCTGGCGGTGGTGGAAGCCCAGACCGAACCGCTGTAAGCCCGGGTTGAATGACTGGCCCCCTGCGCCGTTGGCGCCGGGGGCTTTTTTATTTCCAGCGGACGTGGTACAAATAATCGTCAAATATGTACATGTACAGGTAAAGAAAATGACTACGATTAGCTACACGGCGGCGAGAAACAATTTGGCCGAGGTGCTTTTGGAAGCGCAAAAACAGCCGGTGGAAGTGACGCGCCGCGGACACGATGAGGTTTACATCATCAGTAAGGCCGACTATGAGGTTTTGGTCAAAGCCAAAGTGAAAGCGCGCATTCAGGCTAAACACGCGGATACGATTAAGGCGCTGGCGAATAGATGATCTTTTTGACCGCAGAGGATATTGCGGAGTTCAATGCTGAAATTGTGCCTCACGGCCGCCAGGAAGGCAGCAAAGTTGAGGCTGTAGCCAACCGCGTGCTCAATGCTTACCACTACGAGAACGTCACAGACGTATACCGCTTGGCCGCGCTCTATCTCATCGCCATCAGCCACGGTCACATTTTTCTTGATGGCAACAAACGTACGGCCTTCCAAAGCATGGCGCTATTTCTCGGTATTAATGGCATTGCACTGCGGGAAGACGCAGAACTGGTCGAAATTACGGTTGAAGCAGCTCAAGGCCGCCTCAACGTAGAACAAGCCGCTGAACACTTACGCCGGCTAACCGAATAACCCCCCTGCTCATTTCTTACAGCGCGCGGCGATGGCGCGAATATCCTGCGGCGTAGTGCGACAACAGCCGCCGATCAATTGTGCGCCGAGCGTGCGCCACTCCGTCGCCTGATCGGCCAGGCTGCCGTGCTCGCCGCCGCAGGCGTGCCAGGTTTTGCTGACGGCATCGTAATGCTCGCCGGAGTTCGGGTAGACCAGCAGCGGTTTGTCGGCCAGCGCGCCCAGTTGGCGCAGCGCCGGGGCGACCTTGTCCAGCGCGATGCAGTTGATGCCGATGGCCAACACCTGCGGATTGCCGCGCAGCGCGGACAGGACCTCCGTCAGCGGCGTGCCGTCGCTGAGATGTTGGCTGTCGCGCAGGGTGAAGGCGAACCAGGCGCCGAGCGTCGGGAACTCCTGCAGCAGCGTCAGCAGCGCCTGCAGTTCAGCGAACGACGGCAGCGTTTCGCAGGCCAGCAGATCGACGCCGGCGGCGGCCAGCGCGGCGAGGCGCGGGCGGTGGAAGGCAATCATGTCATTCTGCGCCAGCCGGTAGTCGCCGCGGTATTCCGAGCCGTCGGCCAGATAGGCGCCGTACGGGCCCACCGAACCGGCGATCAACAGCGGCGCCGCCTGCGGGTGTGCGGCCAGATAATCGCCCCGCGCGCGTTGCGCCAGCTGTACGCTTTTGGCGATCAGCGCCAGCGATTGATCCTGATCCAGGCCGCGGCGCGAGAAGCCCTGCGGCGTGGCCTGATAGCTGGCGGTGATGGCGCATTGGGCGCCGGCGTTGAAATAATCGAGATGCACCTGATAGATAAGCTCGGGATTTTCAATCAGCACCTTGGCCGACCACAGCGGATCGGTCAGATCGCAGCCGCGCGCTTCCAGCTCGGTGGCCAGCGCGCCGTCCAGGATCAGCGTCGGCCGTTCGGCCAGCAAACGAGCGACGGGGTTGTTAACCGACATGTTGTTCTCCTAAAGCGTTTTTTTGCCCGGCGCGCCGGGTCAGGAAATAGGTGAGGTAGCACAGGGCGACGAACGGCAGCCCGCAGTAGAGCGCGATGCGCTGCTCCGGATCGAACGCCAGCCCGATGCAGGCCAGCAGGCACAGCGCAAAGCCGAGGATCGGCGTCAATGGATAGCCGGGCGCACGGTATTTCAGGCCGCTTATCGGCTGGCCGCTGCGCAGATAGGCGCGGCGGAAAGCATAGTGGGCGGCGCAGATGCTCAGCCACACCGCCACCACCGCAAAGCCGGAGATCGCCGACAGGGCGACGAACACCGTATCCGGCGCGATCACGCTGGTCAGCAGCGCCAGCACGCCGCCGAGCATGCTGAAGGTCAGGGCGTTGATCGGAATGCCGCGCGCATTGACGCGCGCAAAGTAGGCCGGCAGGGTGCGCTGGTGGGCCAGCGACCACAGCATGCGCCCCGAGGCGTACAGGCCGGAGTTGGCCGCCGACAGGATGGCGGTCAGGATCACGAAGTTGAAGATATCGGCGGCGTAAGGCACGCCGATGCGTTCAAACACCAGCACGAACGGGCTTTTGACGATCCCCGCCTGATCCATGGGGATCAACGCCGCCAGCACAAACACCGTGCCGATAAAGAACAGCATCAGGCGGATCACCGTGGTGCGGATCGCCAGCGGCACGACTTTCTCCGGGTTCTCGGTTTCACCGGCGGCGATGCCGATCAGTTCCGTGCCGGAGAAGGCGAAGTTCACCGCCACCATGGTCATCAGGATCGGCAGCGTGCCGTGCGGCAGCCAGCCGGAAGCGGTCAGGTTGTGCAGGAACGGCGCCGGCGTGCCGTCTTTCATCGGCAGCAGGCCGAACATGGCGGCGCCGCCCAGAATGATAAACGCCAGAATGGTCACCACTTTGATCAGCGAAAACCAGAACTCGCTTTCGGCAAAAAAGCGGGTGGTCACCACGTTGAGCAGGAAAATGGCCGCGCAGAAGATCAGACACCACAGCCACACCGGCGACTGCGGGAACCAGTACTGCATGCAGAATCCGGCGGCGGTCAGGCTGGAGCCCAGCGCCACCGTCCAGGTGAGCCAATACAGCCAGGCGACGGCATAGCCGGTGGCCGGCCCCAGATAGCGCGAAGCATAGACGTGAAAGGCGCCGGTTTCCGGCATCGCCACCGACAGCTCGCCCAGGCACAGCATCACCAGATATACCACCAGCGCGCCGATCAGGTAGGCCAGCAGCGTGCCGAGCGCCCCGGTGGTGGAGATGATGTAGCCGGTATTGAAAAACAGCCCGGTGCCGATCACGCCGCCCAGCGACAGCATCACCAGATGCCGGGCCTTCATGCTGCGTTTGAACTGCCCTGCGGCGGGCGCCGATGAGTGCATAATAATCTATCCGTATAGACGTCTAAATATCTGAATGGCTATTGGTTATACCCGCAATGCCGTTTCAACGCAATGCGTCACCGGCGATCGCCGCGTAAAAAAATCGTCAGGTCAGATCTATATGAAAATGATAATTATTATCTATAATGTCGCCATTTTCGCTAATGGGGCAACATGATGAGATATCTGATTTTATTGGCGGCGTTGGCGCTCGGCGCCTGCAGCCAAACGCCGGTGAAGACGCCGGCCAGCGACGTCGCGAGCATGGGGAATATCACCGATCTGCACAGCGGCGTGACCCTGACGCCCGAGCAGCTGTTGACGCGGTTGGCGCAGCAGCCGCGGGTGATCGTGGGGGAAAAGCATGACAATCCTTACCACCATCAGATTGAGCAATGGCTGGTGCAGCAGCTGCCGCAACGGCGGCCGCAGGGCAGCGTGCTGATGGAGATGATCAACCCGAACCAGCAGGCGCAGGTCGACAAGGTCAAGCAGTGGCTGCAGAGCGATCCCACGGTGCGTGACGGCCGCGTGGCGGAGCTGATCGCCTGGCAGCCGGGCTGGAAGTGGGAACTGTATGGCGGGGTGACGATGGCGGCGATGCGCGCGCCTTACCCGCTGTGGTCGGCCAACCTGGATCGCAGCGAGATCGCGGCGTTCTATCAGCAGCCGCAGTTTCCGGCGGGGCAGCTCTCGTCGCAGCCGGCGGTGCGCAAGGCGCTGGAAGAGACCATCCGCACTTCGCACGGCGGCCAGATTGAGGCCGCGCAGCTGCATGCGATGCTGGCAATCCAGCAACAGCGCGACAGGCGCATGGCGGAGCGCCTGCTGGCGGCGCCGACGCCCGCGCTATTGATCGCCGGCGGTTATCACGCCGCCAAATCGGTGGGCGTGCCGCTGCACGTGCGGGATCTGCAACCGGCGGCGGCGCCGACGGTGCTGATGCTGGCGGAGCCGGGCGTACAGGTTGACGCGCACACGGCGGACTACCTGTGGATCACACCATCAGTGAAATGAATACGTTAAGGCAGTGAAAAGGGGTGTTAATTATAGTTGCAAATGATTATCATTAGTAAATGTGATCTGCAATCATTCGCAATTAAGTAAGCTAATGCCCCTATGTTAAGTCAGTCTTATCCCCCTCCGGCCTTTGCGCAGCCGCGCTGGGCGCGCGGCTTGCTGCTCGCCCTGGCGGCGCACGCGGCGTTAGCGTTGCTGTTTTATTGGCCGCAGACGGCGCTCGAGCCGGTCGAGCTGCCGCCGCCGGCGGTGATGATGAGCTGGGCGGCGCAGATTGAAGCGCCGGAAAGCAAACCGTTGCCGCTGGGCGTGCAACAGGCGGAATCCGCTGCGGCGCAGCCGGCGGAACAGCAGCAACAGCCGGATCTGCCCAAGCTGGCGCGCGCCGATAAAGCGAAGATCGTGACGGCGGACAAGAAGCGCGCCGAGCACCGTCCCCCGCAAAAAGCGCAGCCGAAACCGCAGGAACAGGCGAAAGAGACGCGCAACGCCGCCGCATCCAGCGCCGCTGCGCCGCAGGCGCAGACGCTCTCTCACCAAACCGCCGCTCCGATCAACAGCGACGCCAACAGCAACGCGCAGGCCAAGCTGTCGTGGGAGAGCCTGGTGAAGGGCAAACTGAACCGCATCAAAGAGTATCCCCCGGATGCCCGCAACCGCCGGCGCAGCGGCATGCCGCAGGTCAGTTTCAGCGTCGATGCGCAGGGGCGGGTATCGAACGTGACCCTGCAGATCCGTTCCGGCACCGCGTCATTGGATCGGGAAGCGGTGGCGGTGGTGTCGCGCGCGCAGCCGTTGCCGCCGCCGCCGCCGGAGATGCTGCAGCAGGGGGCCGTCAGGGTAAGGATGCCGATCGATTTCAATCTGGCGGAGCTGAATGCCCGCCGTTAATGCCCGCAGACGCGGCAGCGCCGCCGTCCGGCTCTTCAAACTTCGTGAGGGATTATGAATCCGCTGTTATTTACCCCGCGCCGTCGCATCGCGGCCGCGCTCTGGCTTTCTTTAGGCATCGCAGGCGCCGCGCTGGCGCAACCGCAGCCGCCGTTGGCGGAACGGGCGCCGAAAGCGCTGACGGCCCACGGCGAGACGCGTACCGACGATTACTACTGGCTGCGCGACGACAGCCGAAAAGAGCGGAAGGTGCTGGACTACCTGAAGGCGGAGAACCGCTACACCGAGCAGATGATGGCGCCGTACCAGACGCTGCGCGCCACGCTGTATCAGGAGATGCTGGGCCGTATGAACCCTGACGATCGTTCGGTGCCGTATCAGCTCAACGGCTATCGCTATCAGGAAAGCTACGCCGCCGGTAAAGATTTCGCGCGGTATCAGCGCCAGGCGCTCACCGCCGACGCGCCGTGGCAAACCCTGTTGGACGCCAATCAGCGCGCGGCCGGCCATGCCTATTATCGCCTGGGGGCGATGGACGTCAGCCTGGACAACCGCCGCCTGGCGGTGGCCGAAGATCTGCAGGGCCGCCGCCAATACCGCATCTCCCTGCGCGAGATAGACAGCGAACGCTGGTCGCCGGAAACGCTGGAAAACACCTCCGGCAACATGGTATGGGCCAACGATAGCCAAACCCTGTTCTACGTGCGTAACCACCCGCAAACGCTGTTGCCGTACCAGGTTTATCGCCATCAGTACGGGACGCCGACGGCGGAAGATAAGCTGGTGTACCAGGAAAACGATCCGGCGTTCTACCTCAGCCTCGGCCGTTCTTCTTCGCGCGATTACCTGATTCTGACCATCAGCGGCAACACCACGTCCGAAGTGCGCCTGATCGACGCCAGCCAGCCGCAGCGCGAGCCGCAGCTGTTCGCCGCCCGGCAAAACGGCCGCGAGTATTATCTCGATCACTACCGCGGCGAGTTCTATCTGCGTTCCAACCATCAGGATCCGAACTTTGGCCTGTACCGCACGGCGGCGGCGGGCAAACCTTGGCAGACGCTGATTGCGCCGCAGGCGCAGCATGAGGTGGAAAGCTTCAGCCTGTTCCGCGACTGGCTGGTGGTGCAGGAACGCGCCAACGGGCTGGTGCAGCTGCGGCAAATCAGCTGGGATGGCAAAACCGAGCGCGCCATCCCGTTCGACGACGCCAGCTACATGGCCTGGCTGGGCTATAACCCGGAGCCGGACAGCGATCGTTTGCGCTACGGCTATTCGGCGATGACCACGCCGACCCGCACCTATGAGTGGGATCTGAACAAGGGCGAGCGCACTCTGCTCAAGCAGCAGGAAGTGAAAGGCGTCGATCCCAGCCTGTATCACAGCGAGCGCATCTGGGTCACGGCGCGCGACGGCGTGAAGGTGCCGGTCTCGCTGGTGTACCGCAAGTCGCTGTTCAAGAACGGCCATAACCCGCTGCTGGTCTACGGCTATGGCGCTTACGGCATGAGCATGGATCCGGCGTTCAGCGCGAACCGCATCAGCCTGCTGGATCGCGGCTTCGTCTATGCGCTGATCCACGTGCGCGGCGGCGGCGAACTGGGGCAGAGCTGGTACAAACAGGGCAAGCTGACGCACAAACCGAACAGCTTCAACGATTTCATCGACGCCACCCAGGCGCTGATCAACGGCGGCTACGGCCAGCCGGGGCGCATCTACGCCATGGGCGGCAGCGCCGGCGGTTTGCTGATGGGGGCGGTGATCAATCAGGCGCCGCAGCTGTACAACGCGGTGGTGGCGCAGGTGCCTTTCGTCGACGTGGTGACCACCATGCTGGACGACAGCATTCCGCTCACTACCGGCGAATACGAGGAGTGGGGCAACCCGCACCAGCCGGCCGCCTATGCGCTGATGAAGTCCTACAGCCCGTATGACAACGTGCGCAAACAGCGCTACCCGAACCTGCTGGTCACCAGCGGTTTATACGACTCGCAGGTGCAGTATTGGGAGCCGGCCAAATGGGTGGCGAAGCTGCGGCGTTTCAAACAGGGCGATTCGCTGCTGCTGCTCTCCACCGACATGACCGCCGGCCACGGCGGCAAATCGGGCCGCCTGGCGCGGCTGGAAAACGGCGCGCTGGAGTACGCCTTTATTCTGGCGGCGGATCGGCGGGCGCAGAAATAACCTTCAGCGCCGCGGCACGCTGCGGCGCAATAAAACAATAACAACCTTTTATACCGCGCTTTCGGCGGGCTTTTTGCTGGGCATTGTCGGCCATCAAACCTTATTGGCTATTTCTGGGGATATATGAAAATTAAAATGATAGCGAGCCTGATCGGCGCGGGACTGGTGCTGCACGGGCAGGCTGTGGCCGCGCAGGAACAGGCGGAAAACAATAAAGGCAGCGTGGCGTTCAGCCCGCTCAACGTCTCGGCCGCCGACGGCGGCAAAAGCAGCGAAAAAGACGCGTTGGCGAGGCCGGGCGCGTTCAGCTCGCGCGACGAGAACCAAAATCTGGAGTCGGTGGACAGCATTCTGCGCAGCATGCCGGGCACCTATACCCAGATCGACCCCGGCCAGGGATCGGTCAGCGTCAATATCCGCGGCCTGAGCGGCTTCGGCCGGGTCAACACCATGGTCGACGGCATTACGCAAAACTACTACGGCAACTCCCCGAGCGATGCAGCGCACGGCGGCATGCCCACCAGCCAGTTCGGGGCGCTGATCGATCCGAACTTTATCGTCGGCGTCGATGTGGCGCGCGGCAACGCCACCGGTTCCGACGGCGTTAACGCCTTGGCGGGCAGCGCCAACTTCCGCACTATCGGCGTGGACGACGTAGTCTTTGGCGACAACCCGTTCGGCGTACGCACCAAATTCTCGGTGGGCAATAACGGCATCGGTCGCAGCGGCATGATCGCCGTGGGCGCCAAAACCGCCGCCTTTGCCGACGGCGGCAGCCTGGGGGCGATGGCGGCGATCAGCGGCAGCTCCATCACCTCCAACTACAAAAACGGCGCCGGTTTCGACAGCGAGATGTTCAACGTCGATAAAACCTACCGCCAGAACCCGAAATCTCAGCTGTTCAAAGTGGACATCAAGCCGGATGCCTTCAACAGCATCGAACTGTCGGCGCGCCGCTACCAGAATAAAATCACCCGCCGCCACATCGACAGCGACGATTTTTACCTCAAATACCACTACGCGCCGTTCTCGGAACTGATCGATTTCAAATTGACCGCCAGCACCAGTCGCGGTGAGCAGAAGTTCATGTCCAACAACATGGCGGGGTTCAGCGACAGTACGGCGAAAAACATTTCCGATGCGCTGGATATCAACAACACCAGCCGTTTCAGCCTGCGGGATATTGATTTCGCCTTCAGCTACGGCGGCAAGCTGGTACGCAACGAGTATAAGAAAAAGGCATCCGGGCTGGTGACGGATCAGGATCAGGCGGAAAGCATGCCGGTGGGCATTGCCGGCAAACAAGATATCTCCAGCCTGTACAGTGGGTTGCAGGCCAACTACGGCATCTGGCAGGGAAATGTCGACCTGAACTACACTGCCTATCGCCTCTCCGGCTACAAGCCGGCCTGTGATGAGCGCGTAGAGTGCTTCCCTCAGGGCGCCGGCACTATCAACCGCAACGAACACGGCTTCAACCCGTCGGTCATGCTGTCGGCGCAGGTGACGCCGTGGCTGCAGCCGTTCGTCAGCTACAGCAAGTCGATGCGCGGGCCGAATATCCAGGAAGTGTTCTTCGCCAACAGCGGCGGCCAGTCGATGAACCCGTTCCTGAAGGGTGAAAAAGCGGAGACCTGGCAGGGCGGGTTCAACGCCAATGCTCACGATCTGTTGTTCAAGCAGGACAGCTTCCAACTGAAAGCGGTCTATTTCGAAACCAGGATCAAAAACTACATATCCAGCCAAACCTACCTGGTGTGTAAAAACCGTCAGAAGTGCAACCGTTCGCAGGCGACGCAGGAAGAGTGGGATAACGCGGACATCAACGTCAGCATGACCATGTACAGCAATGCTCCCGATCCGGTCAAAACGCGCGGGGTGGAGCTTGAAGCGCTGTACGACGCCGGTTTCGCCTTCACCAAGCTGTCGTTAAGCAAGGAGCATACCTCCCAGCCGACCAACCAGGCCAGCAACGTATTCGGCGCGGGCGATATCAGCGAGCTGCCGGAATTCTACTTCACGCTGGACAGCGGGGTGCGCCTGCTGGACGAAAAACTGACGCTGGGCGGGGTGGTGAAATACACCGGCAAGTCGGTGCGCCTGTCGCCGGACTCTGATTACGATGAGAATGAGCAGTTGCTGAAGGAGCCGGCGCCGCATATTCCGACCATTATCGATCTGTACGGCACCTATCAGGTGAATCGCAATCTGCTGCTGAAGCTCAGCGTGCAAAACCTGATGGACAGAGACTATTCGGACGCGCTCAACAAGATGAACTCGCTGCCGTCGCAGTCGCAGTATGAGACGCCGACCAACACCGCCCGTGGGCGCACCTATATCTTCGGCGGGGAGGTGCGCTTCTAAACCGCAGCAGAGCAGGGCGCAGTCACTGCGCCCGTTTCGCCTGCAGCAGCCATTTGTCCAGCTCGTTGGCGAACTGCTGGCGGTCGCGCTGGTTCAGGGCGTTCGGGCCGCCGGTCTGAATGCCGCTGGCGCGCAGGGTATCCATAAAATCGCGCATGTTGAGGCGCTCGCGAATGGTGTCCGGCGTATAGCGTTCGCCGCGCGGGTTCAGCGCCACCGCGCCTTTCTCAATCACCTCCGCCGCCAGCGGAATGTCGGCGGTGATCACCAGATCGCCCGCTTCGCAGCGGCGCACGATCTCGTTATCGGCCACGTCGAAGCCGGCCGCCACCTGCAGCGAACGGATGTATTTCGACGGCGGCGTGCGCAGCGGTTGGTTCGCCACCAGCGTCACGGTGATGGCGGTGCGATCGGCGGCGCGGAACAGCACCTCTTTGATCACGTTCGGACAGGCGTCCGCATCGACCCAAATCTGCATTATTTCGGCTCCTGCAGCCAGTCGCGCACCGGCAGGAAATCGCGCGCCAGCGCCGCTTCCGGGCTGCCTGTGTCCGGCTGGTAGTTATATTCCCAACGCACCAACGGCGGCATCGACATCAGGATGGACTCGGTGCGCCCGCCGGTTTGCAGCCCGAACAGCGTGCCGCGATCCCACACCAGGTTGAACTCCACATAGCGGCCGCGGCGATACAGCTGGAACTGGCGCTCGCGCTCGCCCCAGGTCAAGGCCTTGCGTTTTTCGACGATCGGCAGGTAGGCGTCGAGGAAGCCCTGGCCCACCGCGCGGGTGAAGGCGAAACAATGGTCGAAATCCGGGGTGTTCAGATCGTCGTAGAACAGGCCGCCGATGCCGCGCGCTTCGTTGCGATGCTTGATGAAGAAGTAATCGTCGCACCACTGTTTATATTTGGGGTAGACCTCGTCGCCGAACGGCGCGCACAGCTCGGCTGCGGTGCGGTGCCAGTGCACGGCATCCTCT
This sequence comes from Serratia sp. X10, assembly GCF_017811775.1. Lineage (NCBI taxonomy): Bacteria > Pseudomonadati > Pseudomonadota > Gammaproteobacteria > Enterobacterales > Yersiniaceae > Serratia > Serratia sp. X10. Next base: position 26,742 of record NZ_JAEIOH010000002.1, read on the forward strand.
GCGAAGCCGTAGAACGGCGTCAGATCAAAGCCGCCGCCGAACCACCATACCGGCGCTTCGCCCGGCTTTTCAGCGATGAAGAAGCGCACGTTGGCGTGGCTGGTGGGCACGTAGGGGCTGAGCGGATGGATAACCAGGGAGACACCCATCGCCTGGAAGCTGCGCCCGGCCAGTTCCGGACGGTGCGCGGTCGCCGAGGCCGGCAGGGTGGCGCCGGAGACGTGCGAGAAATTGACCCCCGCCTGTTCGAACACCGCGCCGTTGGTCAGCACACGGCTGCGGCCACCGCCGCCTTCTTCACGCGTCCATTGGTCTTCGGTGAACACGGCGGCGCCATCGGCCTGGGCGAGCTGCGCGCAGATATGATCCTGCAGCGCCAGCAGGAAGGATTTTACTTCAGCGATGTTAGGTAAACTCATGCGGGGTCTTTATAGCGTCTGGCTGAACAAGGCGCTGAGTATACTCTTATTCGCCGCCCGCGGCATCAGCGGGGTTTGCGTTGGTGTGCGTCGAAGTAGTCGAAGAAGTTGACGATGCCGTCCGCGATGGCGCGGGCGATTTTCTCGCGAAACGCGGTGGTGCCCAGCAGCCGTTCTTCGTTCGGGTTGGTGATGAACGAGGTTTCCACCAGTACCGAGGGAATGGACGGGGATTTCAGCACCGCGAACGCCGCCTGTTCGGTGCTGTCGCTGTGCAGATGGTGTACCGGACGAATTTGGCCGAGCACGTGGCGGCCGAGCGTCAGGCTGTTGTTGATGGTGTCGGTTTGCACCAGATCGAACAGCACCTGCTGCAGGTAGTTGTCCTGATCCTTGTATTTGCCGCCCGCTACGTCGTCGGCGGCGTTTTCACGGTTGGACAGGTAGCGCGCCATGGCGCTGCTGGCGCCGCGGTTGGAGAGGGCGAATACCGAAGCGCCGGAGGCCGACGGGCTGGTAAAACCGTCGGCGTGAATGGAAATGAACAGATCGGCCTGGTGCTGGTGGGCGATCTCCACCCGCTGGAACAGCGGAATGAATTCGTCTTCTTCGCGCGTCAGGCGCGCCTCGATGTGATCGTGCTCATGCAGGAAACGGCGCACGTGGTTGGCGATTTCCAGCACGATGTGTTTTTCCTGCGAGCCTTCGTGGCCGACCGCGCCGGAGTCGATGCCGCCGTGGCCGGGATCGATCATCACCCGCTTTTTGCCGCCGGCCGGTTTCGCCGCCGGTTTGCTGTGCTGATTGCGCAGCAGGCCTTCCGCCTTGGCGCTTGGGTTTTTCACGCCGAACAGCGCGACCGCCAGGCCGGAAAGCAACAGTTGGCGTCGCGTAGGGGAAACGGCAAGCGGCTTAAAATTGAGGAATGGTTTACCCTGCTTTTTCATTACGCAACGCTCCGTCGACGATTCTATTTCGCGACGTTATATCGTATTGATTATCATTAATCGACCCGATAACTATTTCCATTTATTACGCCTGTTACCGGCGATTTCGGGGCAAATAGCGCGGTAAATCGCAGTTTGATATTGCGTAAGTGAATAATCACGCGATAATCAGATAAACACCTTAATTAACAGCGGCCAACATCGATGGAAATTCGCGTATTTCGACAAGACGACTTTGAAGAAGTCATTACCCTGTGGGAGCGCTGCGATCTGCTGCGGCCCTGGAACGATCCGGAAATGGACATCGAGCGCAAGCTGAACCACGACCCGGAGCTGTTCCTGGTGGCGGAAGTCGGCGGCGAAGTAGTCGGTTCGGTGATGGGCGGCTATGACGGCCACCGCGGATCGGCGTATTACCTCGGGGTGCACCCTGACTATCGCGGGCGCGGCATCGCCAATGCGTTGATCAACCGTCTGGAGAAGAAGCTGATCGCCCGCGGCTGCCCGAAGATCCAGATTATGGTGCGCGAAGACAACGACACGGTGGTTGAGATGTACGAGAAGCTCGGCTACGAGATCCAGGGCATCACCAGCCTGGGCAAGCGGCTGATCGAAGATCAGGAATATTGATCGAGCGGCGGGCGGCGGCGTTGCCCCGCCCGCCGCAACGCATTACGGCAGCTTTTTGACGGTTTTCACGTCCACTTCGAGGCTGTTCCAGTCTTTATCCACTTTCCCTTCCAGCTGCACCTTGTCTTTCGGCGTAACGGTCTGGCCGTTCCAGCGTTTGCGGTCGATATCGACCGTCAGGGTGCCGGTGGCGTCGCGGAAGGTATAGGTTTCGTCGCCGATGCGCTGTTCGATGTTGCCCTGCAGCATCACCCAGGTGTCGTCGCTCAGCGATTTCACCTTGTCCACGGTGGTCAGCGCCGCGCTGGGGCCGGAGAAACCACCTTGTGCGGTGGTTTGCGTTTGAGCCTGCGGCGCGGCCGGATCGAGGAACCCGCCTTGTTGCGCCAGTACCGGTGCGCTGCACAGCGCGATCAGAGTGGCCAGAGTCAGTTTTTTCATGTTGCGCTTCCTTATCGTTATCGAAAATCACATCCCGCTGATATCGGGTGCTTGCTAAGTGATAAGGATTAAAACACGCCGATCTTAAGAGCTTCTTAAGCCGACGCATTGAAATTCCCATCGCCGGCGCCCATCTGTAGCCATAGTCTTTATTCTGTTGGCAAGGAACGAGCGTTGAAGCCATTCTCACCCCGGTTTTCCCCGGACGATTACGATCAGCACGGCGCGCTGCGGCTGCCGCTGGGATTTTGGGCCGTGCTGATTTTGCAGGCGCGCACCTGGCTGTTGTTCGTGATGGCCGGCGCTTCGCGCGAGCAGGGCGAAAGCTTGTTGGCGTTGTTTTATCCGGATACCCAACGCTTTTGGTACGGCATGCTGCTCGGTCTGCCGGCGGCGCTGGCGTTTTTGCTGAGCGGCCGTCGCCACCAGTGGCCGCGACTGTGGCGCGGCTGGCGCTGGGGGCTGGCTGTCTCGCTGCTGGCGTCGTTCGGCGGCTCGCTGTTCAGCCTGTGGCGCCAGGACGGCGATGCGCCGGGGCTGGAGCTGACGTTGGCGCTGCTCGACGCGCTGGCGCTGAGCTATCTGCTGCTGAATGCGCGTCTGAAAGCCTGTTTCGCGCCAGCGGAGCGCGCCGACTAATTGCCGAGAAGTGCGGCACTTTTCGCATTTTCCGCACTCCAAGCTGGCAACCGTTGGCGTAGTGCGGGCCGTTGTGAGAGGCTGGCACGCAGCAAAACGCCGAATGCGGCAGGAGCGGGTGACCCGCCCCATGCCATTGATGTCTAAGGAGCTAGAGATGAATATTCGCCCCCTGTTGTTAGGGCTTCCGCTGTTACTGACCGGCTGTTCGAGCATGTCTAATTTCTCTTGGTCCAGCCTGTCGCCGTTTAACTGGTTCGGCAGCAGCCTGGAAGTCGGCGCCAAGGGCGTCGGCAAGCTCAACGCCGGCACGCCGATGTCGGAAAGCGCCATCAACGACGGGCTGGACGGCAACTACCGCCTGCGCGGCGGCATGGCGACTAACAACGGCCAGATCGTCTCTTACTATCAGGCGCTGTCCGGCGACGAAGTGAAGCTGGTGATCACCGGCGAACCGAAAGGGCGCCTGCAGCGGGTGGACGTGATGGATCCGAAAGTGGCGACGGAGTGGGGCAACAAGCTCGGCACGCCGTTTGGCGACATGTACAGCAAGGCGTTTGGCTCCTGTAAGCCGGGCAGCGGTGAAGACGCCGGTAAAGTGGAGTGCGTGGCGGAGCAGAGCAAATACGTCACCTACATCTTCAGCGGCAAGTGGGCCGGAGCGCAGGATATCATCCCGCCGGACGACACCCTGAAAAGCTGGACGGTCAGCAAAATCATTTGGCACGCCAAGCCGCAGCAGTAACGCGTTCAACGGGCGCCGGTTCCCGGCGCCTGCTTGTCCAAATCATTACCCCTATTTTCTTTGCGCTGCTGCAAGGCAATCGCCTGTGCTTGCGGTATGATAGCGCGCGTTTGTAACAGGGACCCCGCGCGTCAACCGCCATACCTTACCTGTTGCCGGATTCTGGTATTGAGGATAACAACATGACACAGGTTCAGAGCGGCATTCTGCTGGAGCACTGCCGTTTCGCCATTTTTATGGAAGCCAGCGTACAGGGCGAATTCGCCGATTTGCGCCAGGGCTGCAAACAGTTTTGTCAGACGCTGAGCGAGCTGCAGCAGCAGTTCCCCGATGCGCGCCTCGGCGCGGTGATCGCTTTCGGCTACGACGTCTGGCACGATCTCTCCAGCGGCCAGGGCGCGAAAGAGCTGAAGCCGTTCACGCCGCTCGGCAAAGGGCTGGCGCCGGCCACCCAGCGCGATATGCTGATCCACATCCAGTCGCTGCGCCACGACGTCAACTTCACGCTGGCGCAGGCCGCGCTGGCGGCGTTCGGCAGCGTCATCAAGATTGAGGAAGAAACCCACGGCTTCCGCTGGGTGGAAGAGCGCGATCTGAGCGGCTTCATCGACGGCACCGAAAACCCGCAGGGCGACCAGCGCCCGGCAGTGGCGACGATCGCCGAGGGTGAAGAGGATGCGGGCGGCAGCTACGTGCTGGTGCAACGTTACGAGCACAACCTGCGCCAGTGGCAGCGTTTTACCACCGAACAGCAGGAGCAGATCATCGGCCGCACCAAGCACGACAGCGAAGAGCTGCCGGCGGATCGGCGTCCGGATACTTCGCACGTCAGCCGTGTCGATCTGAAAGAGGACGGCAAGGGCCTGAAGATTCTGCGCCAGAGCCTGCCTTACGGCACCGCCAGCGGCAAGCACGGCCTGTTCTTCATCGCCTATTGCGCGCGCCTGCACAATATCGAGCAGCAGCTGCTGAGCATGTTCGGCGATCTGGACGGCAAACGCGACGCAATGCTGCGTTTCAGCCGTGCGGTCACCGGCAGCTACTACTTTGCGCCATCGCTGACGCGCCTGCTGTCACTTTGACGCCGTTGCCGAAGCCGGCGCGTCCGGCTTCGGTCTGTTTTCCCGCCCCAAAACGCCTCGCATTTCCTGCCTTATAGCGTTTGATGCTTGTAAATCACTAAACGGTATATAAAAGCGTTACAGCTCCGCACCGAGTTATAAATACACTGGTCGTCAATAAGGCGAAAGCCTGAAGGAATGACTCAGTGATAAGGTGCAGAATGAAACAAAACCGGGTTAAAAATCTCGTGCTGAAAAGTTGGCTGGCGGCTGCGCTGTTGGCGAGCGGCGCCGCGTCGGCGGCGGAATTGCTGAACAGCTCTTATGACGTTTCCCGTGAATTGTTCGTCGCGCTGAATCCCGGCTTTGAACAGCAGTGGAATCAGCAGCATCCGAATGACAAGCTGACCATCAAACAATCGCACGCCGGCTCGTCGAAGCAGGCGTTGGCGATCCTGCAGGGCCTGCGCGCCGACGTGGTGACCTACAACCAGGTCACCGACGTGCAGATCCTGCACGATCGCGGGCAGCTGATCCCGGCGGACTGGCAGTCGCGTCTGCCGAACAACAGCTCGCCGTTCTATTCCACCATGGCGTTTTTGGTGCGCAAGGACAACCCGAAGGGCATCCACACCTGGAACGATTTGGTGCGCGACGACGTGAAGTTGGTGTTCCCGAACCCGAAAACCTCCGGCAACGGCCGTTACACCTATCTGGCCGCCTGGGGCGCCGCCAGCCAGGCCGACGGCAACGATGCGGCCAAGACCCGCGCCTTCATGACCCGTTTCCTGAAAAACGTGCTGGTGTTCGATACCGGCGGCCGCGGCGCGACCACCACCTTCGTCGAGCGCGGTTTGGGCGACGTGCTGATCAGCTTTGAGTCCGAAGTGAACAACATCCGCAAGCAATACGGTGAAGACAAGTACGAAGTGATCGTGCCGCCGGTCGATATTCTGGCGGAGTTCCCGGTGGCCTGGGTCGACAAAAACGTCGCGCGCAACGGCACCGAACAAGCGGCCAAAGCCTATCTGAACTATCTCTACAGCCCGGCGGCGCAGCAGGTGATCACCAGTTTCTACTACCGCGTGTATGACCAGAAAGCGATGGCGGCGGCCAAGGGGCAATTCCCGGACACCCAACTGTTCCGCGTGGAAGATCAATTCGGCGGCTGGCCGCAGGTGATGAAAACCCACTTCGCCACCGGCGGCGAGCTGGATCAGCTGTTAGCGGCAGGGCGCAAGTAAATGTTGGCGTTGTCGTCCAGTAAGCGGGTGCTGCCCGGATTTGGCCTCAGCCTCGGCAGCAGCCTGTTTTATACCTGTCTGATCCTGCTGCTGCCGCTCAGTGCGCTGGTGATGCAGCTGGCGCAGATGAGCCTGGCGCAATATTGGGAAGTGATTTCCAACCCGCAGGTGGTGGCGGCGTACAAAGTGACGCTGCTGGCGGCCGCTGTCGCCAGCCTGTTCAACGCGGTGTTCGGCATGCTGATGGCCTGGATCCTGACGCGCTACCGCTTTCCCGGCCGTTCGCTGCTGGATGGCCTGATCGACCTGCCGTTCGCGCTGCCGACGGCGGTAGCCGGCCTGACGCTGGCCGGCCTGTTTTCCACCACGGGCTGGTACGGGCAGTGGCTGGCGCACTTCGACATCAAGGTCACCTTCACCTGGCTTGGGATCGCGGTGGCGATGGCGTTCACCAGCCTGCCGTTTGTGGTGCGTACCGTGCAGCCGGTGCTGGAAGAGTTAGGGCCGGAGTACGAAGAGGCGGCCGAGACGCTGGGCGCCACGCGCTGGCAGAGTTTTCGCCGCGTGGTGTTGCCTGAGGTGGCGCCGGCGCTGCTGGCCGGCACCGCCATTTCCTTTACCCGCAGTCTGGGCGAGTTCGGGGCGGTGATTTTCATCGCCGGCAACATCGCCTGGAAGACGGAAGTGACCTCGCTGATGATTTTTGTGCGTTTGCAGGAGTTCGATTACCCGGCGGCCAGCGCCATCGCCTCGGTGATCCTGGCGGCGTCGCTGCTGCTGCTGTTCAGCATTAACGTCTTGCAAAGCCGCTTCGGCAGACGTTTGGGAGGAGGGCACTGATGGCTGATATTTCCGCCTTCAACGGCGCCGAGCGCCCGCGCGTCAACTGGGGCAAGTGGACGCTGATCGGCATCGGCACGCTGTTTTCGGTGCTGCTGCTGGTGGTGCCGATGATATCGATTTTCGCCGAGGCCTTCTCCAAAGGATTCGGCGCGATGTGGAGCAATTTGCTCGATCCGGACATGCTGCACGCCATTTGGCTGACGGTCCTGATCGCGCTGATCACCGTGCCGTTCAACCTGGTGTTCGGCACGTTGCTGGCGTGGCTGGTGACGCGTTTTACCTTCCCCGGCCGCCAGCTGCTGCTGACGCTGATCGATATCCCGTTCGCCGTTTCACCGGTGGTGGCGGGGCTGATTTATCTGCTGTTTTACGGCAGCAACGGCCTGCTGGGTGGCTGGCTGGATGCGCATAACATCCAGATCATGTTCTCCTGGCCGGGCATGGTGCTGGTGACCATTTTCGTCACCTGTCCCTTCGTGGTGCGCGAGCTGGTGCCGATGATGCTCAGCCAGGGCAGCCAGGAAGATGAGGCCGCCATCCTGCTGGGGGCGTCCGGCTGGCAAATGTTCCGCCGCGTGACGCTGCCCAACATTCGCTGGGCGCTGCTGTACGGCGTGGTGCTGACCAACGCGCGCGCCATCGGCGAGTTCGGCGCGGTGTCGGTGGTGTCCGGTTCGATTCGCGGCGAAACCTACAGCCTGCCGCTGCAGGTCGAGCTGTTGCAGCAGGATTACAACACCGTCGGGGCCTTTACCGCCGCCGCCCTGTTGACCCTGATGGCGATCGTTACCCTATTTTTGAAGAGCGCGCTGCAGTGGCGTCTGGAACGTCAAAACGCGCGTCTCGAGCGGGAGGAAAATCATGAGCATTGAGATTAACGGCATCAACAAGTCCTTCGGTCGCACCAAGGTATTGAACGATATCTCGCTCGATATTGCTTCCAGCGAAATGGTGGCGCTGCTCGGGCCGTCCGGTTCCGGCAAGACCACGCTGCTGCGCATCATCGCCGGGCTGGAAAGCCAGAGCGGCGGCAAGCTGGGCTTCCACGGCACCGACGTCAGCCACATGCACGCGCGCGACAGGCGCGTGGGCTTCGTATTTCAGCACTATGCGCTGTTCCGCCACATGACGGTGTTCGACAACATCGCCTTCGGCCTGACCGTGCTGCCGCGCCGCGAGCGCCCGAACGCCGCGGCGATCAAACAGAAAGTCACTCAGCTGCTGGACATGGTGCAGCTGGGCCACCTGGCTACCCGCTATCCGTCGCAGCTGTCCGGCGGCCAGAAACAGCGCGTGGCGCTGGCGCGCGCCCTGGCGGTGGAACCGCAGATTCTGCTGCTGGATGAACCGTTCGGCGCGCTGGATGCGCAGGTGCGCAAAGAGCTGCGCCGCTGGCTGCGTCAGCTGCATGAAGAGCTGAAATTCACCAGCGTGTTCGTCACCCACGATCAGGAAGAGGCGATGGAAGTGGCCGACCGCATCGTGGTGATGAGCCAGGGCAATATCGAACAGGTTGGCTCGCCGGAGGAGATTATGCGCGAGCCGGCGAGCCGCTTTGTGCTGGAATTCATGGGGGAAGTGAACCGTCTGAACGGCGAAATTCGCGGCTCCCAGCTGTTCGTCGGTGCGCACCAGTGGCCGCTGTCGTTCCAGCCGATGCATCAGGGCAGCGTCGATCTGTTCCTGCGCCCGTGGGAAATGGAAGTGGCGACCGAAAGCAGCGAACGTTGCCCGCTGCCGGTTCAGGTGCTGGAAGTCAGCCCGCGCGGCCACTTCTGGCAGCTGACGGTGCAGCCGATCGGCTGGCACCAGGAACCGATCGGCGTGGTGCTGCCGGAAGGCAACGCCACGCCGGTGCGCGGCGGCCGTTATTACGTCGGCAGCCTCAATGCGCGGCTGTATGCCGGCGATCAACTGCTGCAACCTGTTGCGTTAGCCAAAAGCGCCTGATAGGTTTTAGCAGCCCTTTTCTTCAAGGCAACCCCAGGGTTGCCTTTTTACTTTACGCACACCAACACACAGGCAAAGATCGTGACAACGCTCGAACAATGCATCGGGAATACCCCGCTGGTAAAACTGCAACGGCTGGCCGCCCAGGCGGGCAGCGAGGTATGGGTCAAACTGGAAGGCAACAATCCGGCGGGATCGGTGAAGGATCGCGCTGCGTTGGCGATGATCCAGCAGGCGGAGCTGCGCGGTGAGATCAGGCCCGGCGACGTGCTGATTGAGGCCACCAGCGGCAACACCGGCATTGCGCTGGCGATGATCGCTGCATTGAAAGGCTATACGCTGAAGCTGCTGATGCCGGAGAACATGAGCCTGGAGCGGCAGGCGGCGATGCGTGCCTACGGCGCCGAGCTGATCTTGGTCAGCCGTGAGCAGGGCATGGAAGGGGCGCGCGATCTGGCGCTGGAGATGCAGCGTCAGGGGCAGGGCAAGGTGCTGGATCAGTTCAACAACCTGGACAATCCCTACGCCCATTTCACCACCACCGGCCCGGAGATTTGGCGTCAAACCGAAGGGCGCATCACGCATTTCGTTTCCAGCATGGGCACCACCGGCACCATTACCGGCGTGGGCGGTTACCTGAAGAGCCAGAATCCGCAGGTGCAGATCATCGGCCTGCAGCCGGCGGAGGGCAGCAGCATCCCCGGCATTCGCCGCTGGGCACCCGCTTACCTGCCGGGTATTTTCCGCCCGGAGTTGGTGGATCAGGTGCTGGATATCGAACAGGGCGATGCCGAGCAGACCATGCGCCAGCTGGCGCAGCGTGAAGGCATCTTCTGCGGCGTCAGCTCCGGCGGTGCGGTGGTCGGCGCCTTGCGCGTCGCCGCGGCTCACCCCGGCAGCGTGGTGGTGGCGATTGTCTGCGACCGTGGCGATCGCTACCTGTCTACCGGCGTGTTCGGCTGAGCGTGCCCTCCCGACGGTGTACTCCGTCGGGAAAACCTTTCCACTTTCCTTTCGACAGATGGCAGCCCCGCTTGCGGCGGCTGCCGCTTGCTCGTGCGCCAATGCCATGACTGAAGTAGAGAAATCCCGCGACAGCAGCCACACTAACGGTGGCGAGACGCCAGGAGCGATGTGTAAGGATTGAGTAAAACTGGCTGCGGACCAGCGAAATTGGCGGGAAAATAACGAAAATCGGTGAAGGAGCAAGGCATGAAAATTTTACTGGTCGACGATGACCTGGAGCTTGGCACCATGCTGAGCGAATACCTGACGGGCGAAGGTTTCGACGCCACGCTGGTACTGACCGGTAAGGCGGGGGTAGAGGGCGCGCTGTCGGGCGACTATACCGCGATGATCCTCGACATCATGCTGCCGGATATGAGCGGCATCGACGTGCTGCGCGACGTGCGCAAAAAGAGCCGGCTGCCGATCATCATGCTGACCGCCAAAGGTGACAACATCGATCGGGTGATTGGTCTGGAGATGGGCGCCGACGATTACATGCCCAAACCCTGCTATCCGCGCGAATTGGTGGCGCGTTTGCGCGCGGTGCTGCGCCGTTTCGAAGAACGGCCGCAAGAAGCGGACGACGAGGCCGCCATCAGCGTTGGCGAGCTGACGCTGAATCCGTCAACCCGCAGCAGCGAATGGCGCGGCAAGGCGTTTGATCTGACCGCTTCGGAATTCAATCTGTTGGAGCTGTTGCTGCGCGCGCCGGACCGCGTGGTGTCTAAGGACGAATTGTCCGAGAAGGGGCTGGGGCGCCCGCGTGAAGCCTATGACCGCAGCGTGGATGTGCATATCAGCAATATCCGCCAGAAGCTGAGCGCGTTGGCCGGCAATACGCTGAGCATCGAAACGGTGCGCAGCATCGGCTATCGCATCCGGTAACCTGACATGCGCGGAAGACTGTTCTGGAAAATTTTGCTCGGCTTTTGGCTGACCTTTCTCATCATGACGCAGGCCCTGTGGGTGGCATTTTCTCTTTATGGCGATCGCTATGTGCCGCCGGAGAACGCCATGGCGCGGCGGGCGATCGGCCTGCAGCTGACCTCCGCCGCCACCCAATTGCGCAGCGGCGGCATGCCGGCGCTGGAAGCGCTGATGCGCGACTGGCCCGAGGACGACAGGCGTCTGCTGTCGGTTACGCCGATGACTCAACCGCCGCCGCCCGCGCCGGAAGAGCCGCTGTTTGAAGGGCGGCGGATGCCGAAAGCGATTTCCGCCTGGGTGCAGACCGGGGAAGGGCAGGGATACTGGCTGAGTTATAACGTGCGCGGGCTGCGCGAAGAGTATCGGCCGGAGCGGCGTTCCCATTTCTTTAATATTCCTGCGCCGATGTTGTGGGTCGGCGGGCTGGGCGGTTTGCTGTTCAGCGCCGTACTGGCCTGGAACCTGACCCGGCCGATGCGTCAGCTGCGCGGCGGCCTGGATCGGGTGGCGCAGGGCGATCTGTCGGTGCGGCTGTTCCCGAAAATGCGGCGCCGTCATGACGAGCTGTCCGACGTGGCGCGCGATTTCGACACCATGGCCGAGCGGCTGGAACTGCTGGTCAGCGCCCGCGAGCAGCTGCTGCACGATGTTTCGCACGAACTGCGTTCGCCGCTGGCGCGCCTGCAGTTGGCGATCGGCCTGGCGCGGCAGAATGCCGGCAACGTCGAAACCTCGCTCAAGCGCATCGAACATGAGTCGGGGCGGCTGGACAAAATGATCGGCGAGCTGCTGGCGCTGTCGCGCACCGAACACAGCAGCCTGCCGGACGAGGAGTACTTCGATCTGTACGGCCTGGTGGACGCGGTGGTGAGCGATGCGCGCTACGAGGCGCAGGTGCCCGGCGTGGAGATCGTGCTGCAGGCCGAGTCGGACGTGGAGTATACCGTCAAGGGCAATGCGGAGCTGATGCGGCGCGCGGTGGACAACATTGTGCGCAATGCGCTGCGCTTCTCCAGCCAGGGCCAGCGGGTGACTGTGGCGCTGTTGCGCATCGACAACCAGTTCCAGCTCGCCGTCAGCGATCAGGGGCCGGGCGTAGAGGAGTCGAAACTGTCGAGCATCTTCGATCCATTCGTGCGCGTGAAGTCGGCGCAGTCGGGCAAGGGCTACGGCCTGGGGCTGGCGATTACCCGCAAGGTGGTGTTGGCGCACGGCGGCCAGGTTGAGGCGCGCAACGGCGACAAAGAGGGGCTGATCATTACCCTGCGTATCCCGCGTTGGTCGTCATAACGTAGCGAGATTGGGATACGACGAAGGGGATAAAAAAAACGGCGCCGAGGGCGCCGTTTATCATGCTCATTCGCGATTACTTCTTGATGCGGATGATCGGGGTTTCGCCAACGGTCACGCTGCCGGACAGTTTGATCAGCTCTTTGATCTCGTCCATGTTGGAGATAACGACCGGCGTCAGGGTAGACTTGGCTTTCTCTTCCAGCAGTGGCAGGTTGAACTCGATAACGACGTCACCTTTCTTGACGCGCTGACCTTCTTCGGCGATGCGTTTGAAGCCTTCGCCTTTCAGTTCTACGGTATCGATGCCGAAGTGGACGAACAGCTCAATGCCGCTGTCGGATTCGATAGAGAATGCATGGTTGGTTTCGAAAATCTTACCGATGGTGCCGTCAACCGGAGCAACCATTTTGTTGCCGGCCGGTTTGATGGCGATACCGTCGCCAACGATTTTTTCAGCGAACACTACGTCCGGCACATCTTCGATATTGACGATTTCGCCAGAAAGGGGAGCGACGATCTCGATAGTGCCCGTGTCTTTCTTGTCATCAGAAACCAGAGATTTCAGTTTATCGAACAAACCCATGATCTTCTCCTAAGCATTAAATTGGGCGGCGTTCCAGTGTCGTGGAAGTTTAGCAGAGCGTTTTTTCTTCGATGAATTTATTGACGCAATTCATCAGGTCTTGTGCCGTTGGCTGTGCCAAGGCTTGCGCTGCCAACGCCTTCACATCTTCGAAATTCGTGTTGCGAATAATTTTCTTGATGCGCGGGATTGAAATCGCACTCATGCTGAACTCATCCAGCCCCATGCCCAATAACAACAGTGTAGCACGCTCATCGCCAGCCAGTTCGCCGCACATGCCGGTCCACTTGCCTTCCGCGTGAGATGCATCAATAACCTGTTTGATCAGGCCAAGCACTGATGGGGACATCGGGTTATAGAGATGAGAAATCAGCTCGTTGCCGCGATCTACCGCCAGAGTATACTGGGTTAGATCGTTTGTCCCAATACTAAAGAAGTCGACTTCTTTCGCCAGGTGGTGAGCGATGACCGCTGCAGCCGGTGTTTCCACCATCACGCCCACTTCGATGCTCTCGTCAAACGCCTTGCCTTCTTCGCGCAGCTGCGCCTTCAGCGTCTCGATTTCGCCTTTCAGATCGCGCACTTCTTCCACGGAGATGATCATCGGGAACATGATGCGCAGTTTGCCGAACGCCGAGGCGCGCAGGATGGCGCGCAGCTGGGCGTGCAGAATTTCACGGCGGTCCATCGCGATGCGGATGGCGCGCCAGCCGAGGAACGGGTTCTCTTCCTTCGGCAGGTTCATGTACGGCAGGTCTTTGTCGCCGCCGATGTCCATGGTGCGGACGATCACGGCCTGCGAGCCCATGGCTTCCGCCACGGCTTTATAAGCCTGGAACTGCTCGTCTTCGGTTGGCAGCGAGTCGCGGTCCATGAACAGGAATTCGGTACGATACAGGCCGACGCCTTCCGCGCCGTTGCGCTCTGCACCCGCGACGTCGCGCACGGTGCCGATGTTGGCGCAGACTTCAACCTGATGGCCGTCCAGCGTAATCGCCGGCAGGTCCTTCAGCTTGGCCAGATCGTTTTTCTCGGTGATGTATTGGTTCTGGGCGGCTTTCAGCTGATCGATAACGTCAGCGGTCGGGTTAACGTAAATCTGGTTGTTAACCGCGTCCAGAATCAGATAGTCGTCGTTCTTCACCTGCTTGGTCACGTCGCTGGTGCCGACGATCGCCGGCAGCTCCAGGGAGCGCGCCATGATAGAGGTGTGGGAGGTGCGGCCGCCGAGATCGGTAATGAAGCCCAGCACTTTGTCCAGGTTCAGCTGTGCGGTCTCGGACGGGGTCAGATCGGTGGCCACCAGGATCACTTCGTCCTGAATGGAGCCCAGATCGACGATAGGCATGCCCAGAATGTTCTGCAGCAGGCGTTTGCCGATGTCGCGCACGTCGGCGGCGCGTTCTTTCAGGTATTCGTCGTCCAGCTCTTCCAGCGCTTTGGCCTGGCCTTCGATCACGGTGTAGGCGGCGGCGTCTGCGGAGGCCAGATCGTCTTTGATTAGGGCTATGATTTCCTGCTCAAGCTCTTCGTCTTCCAGCAACATGATGTGGCCTTCGAAGATAGCTTCCTTCTCTTCGCCGAAGGTTTCGCCAGCTTTGGTCTTGATCGCTTCCAGCTGTTCGGACGCTTTCGCGCGGCCGGCCAGAAAACGCGAGACTTCCTGCTCTACTTGATCAGCAGAGATTTTCTTCCGGTTGATGACAATGTCGTCTTCTTTCAGCAAGAGAGCCTTACCAAAAGCGATGCCCGGTGATACTAAAATGCCTGAAATCATAACCCTACCTTACTCTTGACTGGTGTTAACTAAAAAGACGGGCCGATTACTCAAGCTCTGCCATCAGTTTTACCAAGTGCTCAACGGCTTTCTGCTCGTCTTCACCAACAGCTTCGATGGTCACTACGGTCCCTTGAGTCAGCCCCAGAGTTTGCAGTTTGAACAGGCTTTTGGCGCTGGCGCTTTTGCCGTTGGAGGTTACGGTGATGTCAGACGTGAAGCCTTTGGCTTCTTTAACGAACTGAGCGGCAGGGCGAGTATGCAGACCATTCGGAGCGGTAATAGTAACTTCTTGCTGGAACATTGATGTTTCCCCAACTTATTGGATTAATGTTGTGGAGCTAAAGTTTAGCCCAGGGGCCTGACTTTAGCTTGTCTGGTTATAGCGCCTGACTATGGACAGGGGCGAACGTTGATGCAACAGAAAACGACGCGTTAGGCACTTCAGATCAAAAAACTCGGCTTTTGACGTCGTTCCAATCCGCTCCCCATTATGCCCGATTCGCCGCGTCGGCGACAGATGAGTAAATCGATTCAGCCTTGACCGGGCTCGGAGAGTGATTAATTTTGCGCATCGAAATAATGCACCGTTAAATACTAAAGGCGAAGGGCAAAAGCAATCTTGGACTGCTATAAAGTTTGATCCAGTCCACAAAAAAGCACCCCGTGGGGTGCTTTTTTAGCGATTTGTGCAGTGCCGGAATTACTGCTGCAATTCCTGCTCGGTGAACAGATCGGCAAACAGCGCGGTGCTGAGATAACGTTCGCCGGAAGAGGGCAGGATAACCACAATGGTCTTGTCGGCGAACGCCGGTTCTTCGGCCAGTTTTACCGCCGCCGCGACCGCTGCGCCGGAGGAGATGCCCGCCAGGATGCCCTCTTCGTCCATCAGACGGCGCGCCATGCTGATGGCTTCGTCGTTGGAGATTTTTTCGACGCGATCCACCAGGTCCAGATCGAGGTTGCCTGGAATGAAGCCGGCGCCGATGCCCTGAATTTTATGCGGGCCCGGCTTCAGCTCTTCACCGGCCAGCGCCTGGCTGATGACCGGCGAGTCGGTCGGCTCGACCGCCACGGTGGTGATGGCTTTGCCTTTGGTGTTCTTGATGTAGCGGCTGACGCCGGTCAGCGTGCCGCCGGTGCCGACACCGGAGATGAACACGTCGACTTCCCCGTCAGTGTCTTCCCAGATTTCCGGACCGGTGGTTTTTTCATGGATGGCCGGGTTGGCCGGGTTGCTGAACTGCTGCAGGATCAGGTAGCGGTTCGGATCGGTAGCGACGATCTCTTCCGCTTTGGCGATGGCGCCTTTCATGCCTTTCGCCCCTTCGGTCAGCACCAGATTGGCGCCCAGCGCCTTGAGCAGCTTGCGGCGCTCGATGCTCATGGTTTCCGGCATGGTCAGCGTCAGCTTGTAGCCGCGCGCGGCGGCCACGAAGGCCAGCGCGATGCCGGTGTTGCCGCTGGTCGGCTCCACCAGTTCCTTGCCGGCGGTCAGCACGCCGCGTTGTTCCGCATCCCAAATCATATTGGCACCGATGCGGCATTTGACGCTGAAGCTCGGGTTGCGTGATTCAACCTTGGCCAGAATGCGTCCGTTGCCGATACGGTTCAGACGAACCAGCGGCGTATGGCCGATTGTTAATGAGTTGTCTTCATATATCTTGCTCATAGCCCGTCCTTTAACTCTATGAAAATGTGGGGAACATCGAAAGCATACGCTAACAGTACCGGCAGGGAAGTAAAGAATTGGTATATCTATATGTTATTAGGAAATAAGTTTTAAGCACAATGATAAGGGCGCGAAATGCGCGCCCTGTCGAAAATTCCCGCGCTGCCGGCGGTAAAAAACGGCGATTATCGGACGAATTGCGAGCGATAACGATCGACCCACATCGCGGTGGCGCCGCAGACGGCGACCGGCAGGATCACCAGGTTGAGGATGGGGATCATGGTGAACAGGCTGACCAGCGCGCCGAACTGCAGATTGTCGGTTTTGTGCTGGCGCAATGCGCGGCGCATATCGGCAAAGCTCACCTTGTGGTTGTCGAACGGATAGTCGCAATACTGGATCGCCAGCATCCAGGCGCTGAACAGGAACCACAGCACCGGCGCCACCGTCTGGCCGATGCCGGGCATGAAGTACAGCGCCAGCAGCAGCAGCGCGCGCGGCAGGTAATACATCAGCTTGCGCCATTCGCGCGCCATGATGCGCGGCAGGTCTTTGGCGATGCCGAGCAGGCCGGTGTCCGGCAGCGGTTTGCCGGTCAGGCTGCCTTCGAGCTGTTCGGCCAGCAGGCCGCAGAACGGGGCGGCAATAAGATTGGTGAGGGTGCTGAACAGATAGCTGAACACCAGCAGCACCGAAATGACCGCCAGCGGCCACAGCAGGTAGCTCAACCATTGCAGCCAGTCGGGCACGTGGCTCATCATCGCCGGGATCCAGTCGCCGAGGCGGCTGAACAGCCACCAGAAAGCGGAGCCCATCAGCAGCACGTTGACCAGCAACGGCAGGACCACATAGCGTTTAATCCCCGGGCGCGAAATCAGGCGCCAGCCTTCGGCAAAATAATGAATGCCGCTGGTGGAACGGGAAGGGGGCTGCGTATAGGACATATCTTAAGTTATCTCGTTGTCTGAACAGGCATCATTATCATATAGGGATGATTTTCCACTGGCTAGGGTAGGGTTGGCTGAAAAACCAGCAGAAAAAGGCAGTATAATCATCTTTATTGGCATAAAGTTCAGCACGGACTTGCACTTGTGTGCGCGGGCAAATAGAGTTAAAGAGTGAATGTTTGCCGCGGTGGCAATGTATTGGAACAACAGAGATAGCAATGATGCAGGATTTGCGTCTGATATTAATCGTTGTTGGCGCGATCGCCATAATAGCGCTGTTATTGCACGGTCTGTGGACCAGTCGCAAAGAACGGTCAGCGCTCTTCCGTGATCGCCCAGCCAAACGTTCCCAAAAGGAACGTGAACAAACTCCGATCGACGATCTCGAAGAAGGCGTCGGTGAGGTGCGCGTACGCGCCGCTCACCCGCAAGACGAGCCGTCATTCGGCCATTTCGATGCCGCACGCGAAGAACCCGTGGCCGCGCCGAAGCCCGCTCCGGCGGCTGCGCCTGTGCCCCGCGCCGTTCAGCCGGCTGCTCATCAGACGCCGCCTCCGCTGTCTCAGCGGCCGGAGTACGATGACATCCTGCTGAACAACTACGCGCCGGACGAAGAACCGGCCGAGCCGCAGCAACCGCAACCGGCCGCGCGCCGCGAGCCGCGCGTTGACGATCTGCCGCATGAACATGAGGCGCCGCTGGCGGCGGAACCGGCATTCCACGCCGAACCCGCCCCGGTGCAGCAAGCGCCGGAAGTGAAGCCTGTGTCGGAACCTGCGCCGCAGCCGCAACAGCCGGCCGCTGCGCCAGTACAGGCTAAACTCAAAGAGACCGTGCTGGTGCTGCACGTCGCGGCCCACCAGGGCGGCGTGATCGGCGGCGAAGTGCTGCTGCAGAGCGTGTTGCAGGCGGGCTTCCAGTTTGGCGAGATGGGCATCTTCCACCGCCATATCAGCCCGGCCGGCAGCGGCCCGGTGCTGTTCAGCCTGGCGAACATGGTCAAGCCGGGGTCGTTCGATCCTGACATGATGTCCGATTTCTCCACGCCGGGCGTGTCGATGTTCATGATGGTGCCGTCTTACGGCGACGCCAATCAGAACTTCAAGCTGATGCTGCAGTCGGCGCAGCGCATCGCCGACGACGTGGGCGGTGTGGTGCTGGACGACGAGCGCCGCATGATGACGCCGCAGAAGCTGGAAACCTACAAAGCGCGCATCCGTGAAGTGTTGGAAAACAACGCCTGACCGGGTTGCCGCGCGCACTGAACATCCGTAACAACAAAGCCCCCGCTAGCCGGGGGTTTTTTATCTTTGATGGTGAGCCATGGAATCGATAATCCAACAAATCAATCAACTACGAGCCACATTGCGCCATCATGAATACCAGTATCATGTGCTGGATGCGCCCGAAGTGCCGGATGCGGAATATGACCGCCTGATGCGCGAGCTGCGCGAGCTCGAGAGCGCGCATCCGGAGCTGATCACCGCCGATTCGCCGACCCAGCGCGTGGGCGCGGCGCCGCTGGCGGCGTTTGACCAGGTGCGTCACGAAGTGCCGATGCTGTCGCTGGACAACGTGTTCGACGAAGAGAGCTTCCTGGCGTTTTACAAGCGCGTGCAGGACAGGCTCAAGAGCAGCGATCCGCTGACCTTCTGCTGCGAGCTGAAGCTGGACGGCCTGGCGGTCAGCCTGCTGTATGAAGACGGCGAGCTGGTGCGTGCGGCGACGCGCGGCGACGGCACCACCGGCGAGAACATCACCTCCAACGTGCGCACCATTCGCGCCATCCCGCTGCGCCTGACCGGCGACAACATCCCGCGCCGGCTGGAAGTGCGCGGCGAAGTGTTCATGCCGCAGGCCGGGTTTGAACAGATGAACGAAGAGGCGCGGCGCAAAGACGGCAAGGTGTTCGCCAACCCGCGCAACGCCGCCGCCGGCTCGCTGCGCCAGCTCGATCCGCGCATTACCGCTAAACGCCCGCTGACCTTCTTCTGCTATGGCGTTGGCCTGCTGGAAGGCGGCGAGCTGCCGCGCAGCCACTTTGAACGCCTGATGCAGTTCAAGGCCTGGGGCCTGCCGGTCAGCGATCGCGCCCAGCGCCGTACCGGCAGCGAGGAAGTGCTGGCGTTCTATCGCCAGGTCGAGCGGGACCGCGCACAGCTCGGTTTCGATATTGACGGCGTGGTGATCAAGATTGACGACATCGATCTGCAGGAAACGCTGGGCTTCGTGGCGCGTGCGCCGCGCTGGGCGACGGCGTTCAAATTCCCAGCGCAGGAGCAGATCACCGTGGTGCGCGAAGTGGAGTTTCAGGTTGGCCGCACCGGCGCGATTACGCCGGTGGCGCGCCTTGAGCCGGTGCTGGTGGCCGGGGTGACCGTCAGCAACGCCACCTTGCACAACGCCGATGAAATTGAGCGGTTGGGGCTGCGCATCGGCGATACGGTGATCGTGCGCCGCGCCGGCGACGTGATCCCGCAGGTGGTGGGCGTGCTGGAAGACCGTCGGCCGCAGGATGCGCGCGAAGTGGTGTTCCCGCTGCACTGCCCGGTGTGCGGTTCCGACGTTGAGCGCGTGGAAGGCGAGGCCGTGGCGCGCTGCACCGGCGGTCTTATCTGCGGCGCGCAGCGCAAAGAGGCGTTGAAGCATTTCGTTTCCCGCCGCGCACTGGACGTTGAAGGCATGGGCGACAAGATCATCGAGCAGCTGGTGGACAAGGAGTACGTGAAGAACCCGGCCGATCTGTTCCGGCTGTCCGCCGGCATTCTGACCGGCCTGGATCGTATGGGGCCGAAATCGGCGCAGAATCTGGTCAACGCGCTGGAGAAATCCAAGCAGACCACCTTCGCTCGCTTCCTGTATGCGCTCGGCATTCGCGAGGTCGGCGAAGCGACCGCCGCCAACCTGGCGGCGCATTTCGGATCGCTCGAGAAGCTGTTCGCCGCCGACATCGAGGCGCTGAAAGAGGTGCCGGACGTCGGCGAAGTGGTGGCCAAACACACGCGCAACTTCCTCGATGAAGCGCTCAATCAGCAGGTGATCAACGAGTTGGTGGGCGCCGAGATCGGCATCCACTGGCCGGCGCCGGTGGTGGTGGTGGCGGAAGAGATAGACAGCCCGTTCGCCGGCAAAACCGTGGTGCTGACCGGCTCGCTGAGCCAGCTGTCGCGCGACGAGGCCAAAGATCGCCTGACGGCGCTGGGCGCCAAGGTCAGCGGCAGCGTGTCGAAGAAAACCGATCTGGTGATCGCCGGCGAGGCGGCGGGCTCCAAGCTGGCGAAGGCGCAGGAGCTGGGTATCGCCGTGATCGACGAAGCGGAGATGATCCGCTTGCTGGGTGAGTGATGGAAAAAGAAAACCTGCTGGAGATCGCCAATACCGTGATGCCGTTCGGCAAGTACCAGGGGCGGGTGCTGATCGATCTGCCCGAAGAGTACCTGCTGTGGTTCGCGCGCAAGGGCGAATTCCCCAAAGGCAAGCTCGGCATGCTGATGGAGATGACGCTGGCGATTAAAATCGAAGGGCTTGACCACCTGGTCAAGCCGCTGAAGAAAAACTGAACTGACGGGCCTTGGCCCGTCTTTTTTTACCCGCGCGTCGCCTGCGCGTTGGGCACCGCCTGTTGCGCCTGCTGCTTGCGCTGATACCTTTTCGCCAATACCGCACAGGTCATCAGCTGCACCTGATGGAACACCATCAGCGGCAGCACCATGATCCCCACCGTCGCCGCCGGGAACAGGATATTGGCCATCGGAATGCCGTTCGCCAGGCTCTTCTTCGAACCGCAGAATACGATGGTGATCTCGTCCGCTTTGCTGAACCCCAGCCAGCGCGCCATGTAAGTGTTTACCACCAGCACGATCGCCAGCAGCACGATGCTGCCGCCGACGATAAACGCCAGTGAGCCCATCCCTACCTGATGCCAGATGCCGTGCGTCACCGCCTCGCTGAAGGCGGCGTACACCACCAGCAGAATCGAGGTCTGATCGGTTTTACCGATAAGCGGCCGATGGCGTTCGATCCAGCCGCCGATCAGCGGCCGCAGCAGGTGACCGGCGACGAACGGCACCAGCAGCTGCAGCACGATCGAACCGACCTGCCGCAGGCCGCCGGTATCGCCGTGCACGTTCATCAGCAGGCCGACCAGCAGCGGCGACACGAAGATCCCGAGCAGGCTGGAGGCGGAAGCGCTGCATACCGCCGCCGCGACGTTGCCGCCCGCCAGCGAGGTGAAGGCGATGGCCGATTGCACGGTGGCCGGCAGGATGCACAGGTAGATGAAACCGGCGTACAGCTCGGGGCTGACGTCGATCGGCGCCCACCAGGCAAACAGCACGCCCAGCGCCGGAAAAATGATGAAGGTGCTGCACATCACCCACAGATGCAGCCGCCAGTTGTTGCTGCCGGCCAGGATGGCCTCGCGCGACAGCTTGGCGCCGTGCATGAAGAACAGCAGGGCGATGGCGGCGATGGTCAGGGCGTTGAGCCAGCCGACGAACTCGCCGCGCGCCGGCAGGAACGACGCCAGCAGCACGGTAGCGATCAGCGTCAGGGTAAAACGATCGGGCAGAAATCTCATGGCGGTGCGCTCAGGGTAGAAAATCGATGGGGCTATTCTCCCGCGCGGATATATAATAATTAAATTGATTTATTTAATTCATATATGAATAAAACACATGAATTATTCACTCAAACAGCTGCGGGTGTTCGTCGCCATCGCCCGCCACGGCAGCTTCAGCCGCGCCGGTGAGGCGATCGGCCTGACGCAATCGGCGGTCAGCCACAGCGTGAAAGAGCTGGAAGCGGAGGTCGGCGTGCGGCTGCTGGATCGCACCACGCGTGAAGTGGTGTTGACCGACGCCGGTCTGCGGTTGGCCAACCGGGTCGAGCGGCTGCTGGACGAACTGCAGGCCGCTTTGCTGGATGCGCGCAGCTTTGGCGTACAGCGCAGCGGCACGGTGCGGGTGGCGACGAGCCAAACCATTTCCGCCCATCTGATGCCGCAGTGCATCGCCGCCGGCGAGCGTGAATACCCGGAGATCCGCATCATGCTGCGCGATCAGGCGCAGCAGCAGGTGCTGCACAGCGTGCGCAACGCCGAGGTGGATTTCGGCATCGTGGTCGATCCGGTACAGGCGGTGGATCTGGAGTGCGAAGCGGTGCTGCATGAACCGTTTCTGCTGCTGTGCCGCGACGATCACCCGTTTGCTGAGCAGCAAGAGGTGCGTTGGTCGGCGCTAAACGGCTGCCGCCTGGTGTTGCAGGACTATGCGTCGGGCAGCCGGCCGCTGATCGACAGTGCGCTGAGACAGCAGGGCGTGGAGGCGCAGGTGGTGCAGGAAATCGGCCATCCGGCCACGTTGTTCCCGATGGTGGCGGAGGGGATTGGCATCAGCATTTTCCCGGCGTTGGCGCTGCCGTTGCCGGAAGGGGGTCGGCTCCGGGTGCGGCGGCTGGTGCCGGAAATTAACCGCGCGCTGATGCTGGTGCGGCGCAAGAACCGCTCACTGACGCCGGCGGCGGAGGCCATCTGGCAGGTGGCGCGTCAGCAGGCGGCGCTGCTGCAACAGCGCCGGCGGGAAAACGCGGCATATTGACTCAGATATAGACGTCCACGGCGTTGAGCGGCGTTGGGCGGTTTACGCCGTCGCCGGATTTCGCCGCGGCTTTTTCCATTTGCTCCTGCTGCTGCTTTTCCATTTCTTCTTTCTGGATGCGTGCGATCTCGGCCTGCAACATCTTGATCTGCGCTTCGATCAGCTGTTTCTGCTTTTCGATCTCTTTGGGATCGGCGTCGGAATCCTTCAGTTCCACCAGCTTTTGCTGCAGCGCCTGAATCTGCCGGTTCAGCGCCTTGATGCGCGCCGAAGCGCGGCTTTCATTGAGGTTGACCGGTTCGTCATTGCCGTTGGCGCGTTCGTTTTTCTCCATCTTGCCGCCTTGCGGCTGGTTGTTGACCGGTTTGGCCATCAGCAATTCGCCCTGATGGCCTGGCGCGCTGAACACGTTGCTGACGCCGGGGACGGTATTCTTGATCGGTACTATCATGGTGATGGTGGTCGACATGGTTGCTCTCCCTGAGTCTGGATCTCGCTGTTCAGGGTATCGGCAGCGGCGGCTAAATCTTTACCTGCTGCAGACGCGGCCAGCGCAGCAGCCAGCCTTTGTCGAGCACCCGCTGGGCATAGGCCGTGCGATCGCCATTTTTCACGTTGAAGGTAATGGTGTCGTTGAACAGCGCCGCGAGCCCGAAAGGGGCGACCAGCGTGATGCTGTCGTCGGCGTTCAGGCGCGCGCCGATCGCCGTTTCCACTTCGGTCCAGAAGCTGATGGCTTCTTCGCTGTTGCGGTAGGGCGCGCGGCCGCTGCGCAGGTGCATGCGCGCCTGGTTCTTGACCGACCACGGCTGCGGCAGCCACTGCTGCAGCCGCGCCTCCAGCATGCGATCGCGTTCGGTGTCCGCCCGCTCCGCATCGAAGTGGATCACGTCGATATCGTTGAGCGGCGTGGGCTCCACATAGCCGTGGCGCCGATCCCACACCAGGTTGCGCACAAAGCCGGCGCCGAGGCACCAGTCATTCAGGCCGAGCCGGCGCACGGTGCGCAGGGCGGCCATGCGTGCGCTATCTTGTTGCAGCCAGTCGATAATTTGTCGTTGCGGATCCATCACCCCTCCCGTTTTCGCGGCTACTGTAACCCGAAGCGGCGGCGGGTGAAATGGGGGGATGCGCGATGGCGGCGATAGCAGGCAAATTAATTTTCTTGCTTCACTGACTACACTTGGTGCAGGGCTTTTATCTCGTCACTCAGGGCAAGGGAGGGGGCTATGTATCAGGCAACGTTGGGCCAACGCGGCTATCGCTTCGGCGGCCTGCGCCAGCTGATGGCGAAAGCTTCGCCGGCGCGTTCCGGCGATTATCTGGCGGAGGTGGCGGCGGAAAGCGCCGAAGAGCGCATGGCGGCGCGCATCGCGCTGGCGGATGTGCCGCTCAAGGCGTTCCTGCAGCAGCCGCTGGTGCCGTACGAGCAGGACGAGGTGACGCGCCTGATCATCGATAGCCACGACGCCGCCGCCTTTGAGCCCATCTCGCACCTCACGATCGGCGATTTTCGCAACTGGTTGCTGAGCGAGCAGGCGGACAGCGCCATGCTGGCGCAGGTGGCCGCCGGCATTACGCCGGAGATGGCGGCGGCGGTAAGCAAGATCATGCGCAATCAGGATCTGATCCTGGTGGCGAAGAAATGCCGGGTGGTGACGCGCTTTCGCAATACCATCGGTCTGCCGGGCCACCTCAGCGTGCGGCTGCAGCCCAATCACCCGACCGACAGCCTGCAAGGCATCGCCGCCAGCATGCTGGATGGTTTGCTGTACGGCAGCGGCGACGCGGTGGTCGGCATCAATCCGGCCAGCGACAGCCTGCCGCTGCTGGAAAAACTTAACTACATGCTGGACGATGTGATCCAGCGCTTCGCTATACCCACCCAATCCTGCGTGCTGACCCACGTGACCAACACGCTGCGGCTGATGGAGCGCGGCGCGCCGGTGGATCTGGTGTTTCAGTCGATCGCCGGTACCGAAGCGGCCAATCGCGGTTTCGGCATCAGTCTGGCGCTGCTGGCGGAAGCGCAGCAGGCGGCGCTGAGCCTCAAGCGCGGCACGTTGGGCGATAACGTAATGTACTTCGAAACCGGGCAGGGCAGTTGCCTGTCGGCTAACGCGCATCACGGCGTCGATCAGCAGACCTGCGAGGCGCGCGCCTATGCGGTGGCGCGGCATTTCTCACCGCTGCTGATCAACACCGTGGTGGGGTTTATCGGCCCTGAATACCTGTATGACGGCAAACAAATTATCCGCGCCGGGCTGGAGGATCACTTCTGCGGCAAGCTGCTCGGCCTGCCGCTGGGCTGCGATGTCTGTTACACCAACCATGCCGAGGCCGATCAGGACGACATGGACACGCTGCTGACGCTGTTGGCCGCCGCCGGGCTGACGTTCCTGATCGGCGTGCCGGGCGCGGACGACATCATGCTCAATTACCAAAGCACCTCGTTCCACGACGCGCTCTATATCCGTGAACTGCTGGGGCTGAAGCACGCGCCGGAATTCGCCGCCTGGCTGGCGGCGATGAACATCACCGACGAGCGCGGACGGCTGCGCGACGCCGCCGCCAATCACCCGCTGTTGCTGGCGCTGCAGGGAGAACGGACATGAGCAAACCGGTTCACGTCAACAGTTGGGACGCGCTGCGCGCCTTTACCGACGCGCGCATCGCGCTGGGGCGCACCGGCGCCAGTCTGCCGACCGACGAGCTGCTGCGCTTCGGCCTGGCCCATGCCCAGGCGCGCGACGCGGTGCATCAGCCATTCGAGAGCGAACGGCTGGCGGCGGATCTGCACGATGCCGGTTGGCCCACGCTGGCGGTGCACAGCCAGGCCGTGGACCGCGCCGCCTATCTGCGCCGTCCGGATCTGGGGCGGCGATTGGCGACGGACAGCCGCCGCCTGCTGCTCGGCGTGCCGCCGCGCCGGACCGATCTGCTGCTGGTGGTGGCGGATGGCCTCTCCTCCAAGGCGGTGCACCGCCAGGCATTGCCGCTGCTGCAGGCGCTGCGGCCCTATCTCGATACGTTGGGGCTGGCGATCGCGCCGGTGGTGTTGGCGCATCAGGCGCGAGTGGCGCTGGGGGATGAGATCGGCGAGTGCCTGCAGGCCCAGGCGGTGGCGGTGCTGATCGGCGAACGGCCGGGGCTGTCGTCGCCGGACAGCCTGGGCGTTTATCTGACCTGGGAGCCGAACGCGCGCAGAGGGGACTCAGAGCGCAACTGCATCTCCAATGTGCGGCCGGAGGGGCTGGATTATCCGCAAGCGGCGTTCAAATTGGCCTGGCTGCTGGAACAGGCGTGCCGGCGAAGGCTGACCGGCGTCGAACTGAAAGACGAGAGCGACAGCCCGGCGCTGCGCGGCCGCGTCACCCCGCTTTACGCCCAGTTGGGCGGTTGACCGATGGTTTGCTGCAGCAGGGCGGTGAAGGCCGCCAGGCGGGCGGATACCTTCGCCACCGGCCGCAGCAGATAGATGCCTTGCTGTTCATGGCGCGGATCTTCCAGCATCTGCACCAGCCGCCCATGCTGCACGTCCGGCCCCACCACCCAGTTGGGCAGAAAGGCGATGCCGAGGCCGAGCAGCGCCGCCTGACGCTGCGCGGTGAAGTCATCGCAACGCAGCGCCATGGTGCAGCGGTTCATCAACGCCGCGTCGAGGATCTGCGCCCAGCAGGCCGGCTGTTGTTTGTGGTAGCGGGCGATCAGCCGGTGCTGCGGCAGCGCCTCCAGATCGCTCGGCAGGCCATAGCGGGCGACGTAGCCGGGGCTGGCGCACATCACCCAGCGTTGGGTGGCGATGCGGCTGGCGTACAGCGCGCTGTCCTTCTGCTCGCCGATACGGATGGCGGCGTCCAGCCGTTCCTGGGTCGGATCGGTCTGGCGTTCGGTCAGATCGAGATCGACCCACAGCTGAGGGTAACGTTCCGCCAGCGTCGGCAGCAGCGGCAGCACATAGGTTTTGCCGAAGGTCGGCAGGCAGCTGATGCGCAGCGTGCCCTGCGGCGTTTCGTTCAGCGCGTTCAGCTCGGCGCGAATGCCGGTAATGTCCGTTATCAGCGCGGCGGCGCGTGCCAGCAGCAGCTCGCCGGCGTCGGTCAGCAACAGGCCGCGGGTGGAGCGCACGAACAGCGTCGCGCCGAGCGCGCTTTCCAGCGCATCGATATGGCGCACCAGCGAAGAAGGCACCATACCCAGCTGGCGCGCGGCGGCGGAAAAGCTGCCCAGGCGGGCCACGTCGAGAAAGATTGGCAGATGTTCTACATAGCGGGCGTCATTCATTTTTGCATTATATGCAAAAGCGTTTCTTATGAATACCCGCTTCTCTGTTGGCGATGCTGCGGCTACTCTGATTGCGGGTTGACGACGGGCTTCAGCGCCGCCGCATCCCGGCCGCATAGAGAGAAAACGCATAAACCTTGCGGCGTTTAGCACCAAATAGCAGATGTTTTTCCCAGGCTGCGTGAGCCGCCTGTGGCGTTGATTGTCGCTCCAACACCAGATTAACCGTTCAATTTGATATCCGACTCAACCTCAATGATTAGTGAGTCTTTACTTTCACTTATCTTCCTGTTGTTTCTGGATATCGGCCGGCCAGCCGTGCCGGTTTTTTTGTCGCCTCAGGCTGAATCGTTCCAACTGATGAACGCGCCTGAGGGGCATCTTGGCCCGCCGTCGGCGGGTCTTTTGAACGCGTGGAACCGCAGTTCCGCGCTGGTGGAGGAGTCAGCATGAACGAAAAACACGGGTGTTCCTGTGCGCGCCATTTGGCGCAGGGTTTCGCCAGGCAGTCGATCAACGCCGGGGAGGGCGAAATCTATCAAATCTCGCTGATGAGCGCCCTCATCGACGGGGTTTATGAAGGGGAGACCACCATCGCCGAATTGCTGAAACACGGCGATTTCGGCCTCGGCACCTTCAATCATCTGGATGGCGAACTGATCGCCTTCGATCAGGAAATACACCAGCTGCGCGCCGACGGCAGCGCTCGCCCGGCCGGTTTGCAACAGAAAACCCCTTTCGCCGTCGTCACCTTTTTCCAGCCCAGCGTCAGCCAGCAATTCGATCGGCCGATCACCAAGGCGCAACTGCACCAATGCATCGATGAACAGGTCGCCTCGCCGAACCTGTTCTGCGCGGTGCGGGTCGACGGTGAGTTCAGCCATGTCGAAACCCGCACCGTGCCGCGTCAGGAACGACCTTACCGCCCAATGCTGGAAGCGATAGAAGAGCAGCCGACCTTCTCGTTCCATCAGCGGCGCGGCACGCTGGTCGGCTTCCGCTCGCCCGATTACATGCAGGGCATCGGCGTGGCCGGCTATCACGAACACTTCGTTACCGACGACCGCAGCGGCGGCGGCCACGTGCTGGATTACCAGCTCGATCATGGCCGCCTGCAGTTCGGCGTCATCACCCGTCTCAATCTTCAGTTGCCGCATGATGCGGATTTCTTGCGCGCCAACCTCTGTCCAGAGGATTTGGATCGCGCGATTCGTTCCGCCGAGGGCTAATCCCGGCGATCGTTTTCTTAGGAGGTGGAACCATGGCACAGGAAAAAACAGGCAATGACTGGCAATGCGGCGCCGACTTGGTGGTGAAAAACCTGGAAGCGCAGGGCGTCAAACACGTTTTCGGCATTCCGGGCGCCAAGATCGACCGGGTGTTCGATTCGCTGGAAGATGCGCCGTCGATCGAAACGGTAGTGGTGCGGCATGAGGCCAACGCGGCCTTTATGGCGGCGGCGGTCGGCCGCCTGACCGGCAAGGCCGGGGTGGCGCTGGTCACCTCCGGGCCGGGCAGCTCCAACCTGATCACCGGGCTAGCCACCGCCACCTCGGAGGGGGACGCGGTGGTGGCCTTCGGCGGGGCGGTGAAGCGCGCCGACAGCCTGAAGCAGACGCATCAGAGCATGGATACCGTCAGCATGTTCCGGCCGGTGACCAAGTACTGCGCCGAAGTGCATGCCGGTTCGGCGATTTCCGAGGTGATCGCCAACGCCTTCCGCCGCGCCGAGTTCGGCCGGCCGGGAGCCTCGTTCGTCAGCCTGCCGATGGATATCGTCAATGAGCCGGTCACGGCGCCGGTGCTGGCGGGATGCCGCTTGCCGCGCATGGGGGCCGCGGCGGCGGACGACATTCAGGCGGCGGTGAAACTGATCCGCCAGGCCAAATGCCCGGTGCTGCTGCTGGGCTTGCAGGCCAGCCGGCCGGAGAACAGCGAGGCGGTGCGCCATCTGCTGTACCGCACCCATATGCCGGTGGTCGGCACCTATCAGGCGGCGGGGGTGATTGACGTCAATCACTTTGCCCGTTTCGCCGGCCGCGTCGGCCTGTTCAACAACCAGCCGGCCGATCAGCTGTTGCAAAAGGCCGATCTGGTGGTCAGCGTCGGCTACGATCCGATCGAATACGATCCCTGCATGTGGAACAGCCACGGGCGGCTGAAGCTGGTGCATATCGACGTGCTGCCGGCGGACATCGATACCTGCTATCGGCCGGACGTCGAGCTGGTGGGCAACATCAGCGCCACGCTGAACATGATGACCGAAGCGTTCAATGAGGCGGTCTGCGTCCCGGCGGAGGTGGAACTGATCCTGACCGATCTCGGCCGCCAGCGCGCCGAATTGGCGGAACGCGCCGCGCGCCGCGGCGGCATGCCGATCCATCCGTTGCGCATCGTCAAGGAGCTGCAGGACATCGTCAGCGACGACGTGACGCTGTGCGTGGACATGGGCAGTTTCCACATCTGGATCGCCCGCTATCTTTACAGCTTCCGCGCTCGCCAGCTGTTGATCTCCAACGGACAGCAAACCATGGGGGTAGCGCTGCCGTGGGCCATCGGCGCGGCGCTGGTGCGCCCCGGCGACAAGGTGGTGTCAATCTCCGGCGACGGCGGCTTCATGCAGTCGAGCATGGAGCTGGAGACCGCGGTGCGGCTGAAAAACAACATCGTGCACGTGATCTGGGTCGATAACGCTTACAACATGGTGGAAATGCAGGAAGTGAACAAATACCAGCGCAAATCCGGCGTGGAGTTCGGGCCGATCGACTTCAAGGCCTACGCGGAATCCTGCGGCGCGGTTGGTTTCGCCGTGCAGTCGGTGGAAGATCTGCGGCCGATGCTGCGCAAGGCGATGGAGATCCAGGGGCCGGTGGTGGTGGCCATTCCGGTCGACTACGCCGATAACTATAAGCTGATGGCGCAGATGAACTTCAGCCAGATGATTTAATTTCATCATCCTCGCGCCGTTTCACCGGGGCAGGCCGCTTGCGCGCCTGCCCGTTTTTATGTGCGGAATTTGTCCTTTACATCGCTAACTGCATGATTTATTGCTATCCGTTCGGCTGTTTTTTCACCACTGGGGATAGCGCAATGAAAAGAAAAGCAATAACGATCGGGCTGCTGGCGTTGGCGATTGCCGGCGGCGCGCGGGCCAATACGCTGGTCTACTGTTCCGAAGGCTCGCCGGAAGGCTTCAACCCGCAGCTGTTCACCTCCGGCACCACGGTAGACGCCAGTTCGGCGGCGATCTACAACCGACTGGTGGATTTCAAACCCGGCACCGTCGAGCTGCAACCCAGCCTGGCGGAAAGCTGGGAGGTGAGCGAAGACGGCAAGCGCTATACCTTCCATCTGCGCAAGGGCGTGGCATTCCAGAGCAATAAATATTTTACGCCCACCCGCGATTTCAACGCCGATGACGTCATCTTCTCGTTTATGCGCCAGAAGGACGCCAACAACCCGTATCACAAGGTCTCCAATGGCGCCTACACCAACTTCGAGTCGATGGAGTTCGGCACGCTGATTGACCGGATCGTCAAGGTGGATGACCACACCGTGCGCTTTGAGCTCTCCCGCGCCGAGGCGCCGTTCGTCGCCGATCTGGGCATGTATTTCGCCACCATTTTATCGGCGGAATATGCCGACGCGATGCTGAAGGCCGGCACGCCGCAGCGGGTGGACAACGATCCGATCGGCACCGGGCCGTTCCAGCTGGTGCAGTACCAGAAGGACGCGAAAATCCTCTATAAGGCGTTCGACCGCTACTGGGAAGGCAAGCCGAAGCTTGATCGGCTGGTGTTCTCGATCACGCCGGATGCGGCGGTGCGTTACGCCAAGCTGCAAAAGAACGAATGCCAGGTGATGCCGTTCCCCAATCCGGCGGATCTGGCGCGCATGCGGCAGGACGGCAACATCCAGGTGATGGAAAAATCCGGCTTGAATATCGGCTTCCTGGCGTTCAACACCCAGAAGAAACCGTTGGATAACGTTAAGGTGCGCCAGGCGTTGGCGCTGGCGGTCAACAAGCCGGCGATCATCGACGCGGTGTTCCACGGCGCCGGTCAGCCGGCCAAGAACCTACTGCCGCCGGCTCAATGGGGCAGCAACGCGCAGCTTGAAGACTACCCGTATTCACCGGAGCGGGCGAAGCAGCTGTTGCAGGAGGCCGGGCTGGGGCAGGGCTTCGACATCGATCTGTGGGCGATGCCGGTGCAGCGGCCCTATAACCCCAACGCCAAGCGCATGGCGGAGATGATCCAGGCCGACTGGGCCAAAATCGGCGTGCGCGCCAAAATCGTCACCTTCGAGTGGGGCGAGTATTTACAGCGGATTAAAAACGGCGAACACCAGACCGCGCTGATGGGCTGGACCACCGCCAACGGCGATCCGGACAACTTCTTCGGCCCGCTGTTCACCTGCGCTTCGCTCGGCGGCTCCAACTCGGCGAAATGGTGCTATAAACCGTTCGACCAGCTGATCCTGCAGGCGCGCGAAGAGAACGATCACGCCAAACGGGTGGCGATGTATCAGCAGGCGCAGGTGATGATGCACGATCAGATGCCGGCGCTGATGATCGCGCACTCGACTATCTTCGAACCGGTGCGCAAGGCAGTAAAAGGCTACGAAATCGACCCGTTCGGCAAACACATTTTCAAACAGGTGTCGCTGGAGAAGTAACGACAAGGCCGGGTTAACCCGGCCTTTTTCATGCCTGCGGCGCGTCGCAGTGATAGCGGCCGCGCGGGATCACCAGCGGCGTGTGGGACAGCGGATCGTCGATGATCATGCACGGCATGCCGAACACCCGCTCCACCAGTTCGGCGGTAATGATCTCCGCCGGTTTCCCTTCCGCCACGATCTTGCCATCGCGCATGGCGATGATGTGATCGGCATAGCGGCAGGCGTGGTTGAGATCGTGCAGCACCGCGATCAAGGTTTGACCGCGCTCGCGGTTGAGCTGGCGGAACAGATCCAGCAGCTCGATCTGGTGCGCGATGTCCAGATACGTCGTCGGTTCATCCAGCAGCAGCAGCGGCGTTTGCTGCGCCAACGCCATCGCTACCCAGACGCGCTGACGCTGCCCGCCGGACAGCTCGTCGACGCTGCGATCCGCCAGTTGGCTGACGTTGGTGGCCGCCATGGCGGCTTCCACCGCCTGTTTGTCGGCCTGTGTCCACTGTTTCAGCAGGCTCTGGTGCGGATAGCGGCCGCGCGACACCAGGTCCGCCACGGTGATGCTGTCCGGTGCGATCGAGGTTTGCGGCAGCAGGCCAAGCTCGCGCGCCAGCGCCTTGGTGGCGAAACTGCTGATGTTCTTGCCGTCCAGCATCACCTCGCCGGCGCTGGGTTTCAGCAGGCGGCACAGGGCGCGCAACAGCGTCGATTTGCCGCAGGCGTTCGGCCCGACGATCACCGTAAAGGCGCCGTCGGGGATCGCCACGCTCAGATCGTCAGCGATGATTTTATTGTCGTAGCCCAGCTTCAGGTGCGAGGCGTGCAGGCGGTGGCTCATGGCATTATCACTCTTCATTATCTATCTGCGGGCCTCACGGATGAGCAGCCAAATCAGGTACAGGCCGCCGATGCAGACGGTCACGATCCCGACCGGCAGTTGGATCGGCGCGAAAAGATGTTGGGACACCACGTCGGCGCCGAGCAGCAGCGCCGCGCCCATCAGCGCCGAGGACGTCAGGGTGACCGAGGATTGCCCGGCCAAGCGGCGGGCGATTTGCGGCGCCGCCAGCGCGATAAAGGAAATCGGCCCGGCGGTGGCGGTGACGGCGGCGGTGAGGGTGACGCCGAACAGCATCAGCCACAGCCGGCTGCCTTCGGCGTTCACGCCCAGCGCGCGCGCCGTGTCGTCGCCCATTTCCAGCAGCTGCAGCCGTTTGCCCATCAACAGCGCGGCCGCGGCCGCCAGCAGGATGAACGCCGTGGCGGGCTGGGCTTTCTGCCAGGTCATGCCGTTGAGCGAGCCGGCCTGCCACATGGCGGCGTCCATGGCGCGCTCGAGCGAGGCGGTGATGATCAGCCAGGTATTGGTGGAGACCAGCACCGCGCTGATGGCGATGCCGACGATGATCAGCCGGAAGCCGGCGATGCCTTGTCGCCAGGCCAGCAGGTAGATGGCCAGCGCGGCGAGAATGCCGCCGGCCAGCGCGCCGCCGGCGATGTAGTAATAGCCGCCGTTGAACAGGGTGATGGCGATCAGCGCGCCGGTGTAAGCCCCCATGTTAAAGCCAATCACGTCCGGGCTGCCGAGCGGGTTGCGGATAATCGACTGGAAGATGGCGCCGCTCATGCCGAGCGCGGCGCCTAACAGCAGCGCCATGGCGATGCGCGGCAAGCGCCATTGGGTGACCACGGTGACCAGGTTTTTCGGCGCCTCGCCGGTCAGCGCGGCAAAAACCTGCTCCAGCGAAAGTTGCAGCGTGCCGTAGCACAGGGCGGCGACGGCCATCGCCAGACACAGCGCCAACAGTGAAAGGTTGATCAGCAGCAGGCGCAGCGGCAGGCGCCCGTTGATGACGCCGTCCGGGCGGCCGATATGCAGCGTGTGCGGCAGACTCATCACAGACCCCCCAGCGTTTTCTTGCGGCGCACCAGCCAGATCAGCATCGGCGCGCCGATGAAGGCCGCCACGATGGAAACCCGCAGTTCACCGGCCGCCAGCAAGCGGCCGACCACGTCGGCGCACAGCAGTAAAATCGGCGCCAGCAGCATGGAGTAGGGCAGGATCCAGCGTTGGTCGGGGCCGACCCACCAGCGGGCGATATGCGGCACCATCAGGCCGATGAAACTGATCGGGCCGACGGTGGCGGTCGCCGCGCCGCACAGCAGCGTAATGGCGATCACTGCGATCGCCTGAGTCAGCACTACGCGCGCGCCGAGCGCGATAGCCAGATCTTCCCCCATGCCGATGGTATTCAGCGGCCGGGCGATGAGCAGCGTCAGCAGGCAGCCGAGCAAAATGGCGGGGGCGGTCACCGGCAGGGTGGCCAGCGTGCGGATATCCAGCGTGCCGGCCTGCCAGAAGCGCAGTTGGTCGAAGGTTTGCGGATCGATCAGCGACAGCCCGGTGGTGATGCCGACCAGCACCGCGCCGATCGCCACGCCGGCCAGCGTCAGCCGCACCGGGTTGATGCGCCCGCCCGCCAGCGTGCCTATCAGGTAGACCAGCAGGGTGGTCACGGCCGCGCCGACAAAGGCGTAGGCCATATAGCTTTCGGTGGTGGCGGCGCCGAAAAACATGATGCCGATGACCACGGCGAAGCTGGCGCCGGCGTTGATGCCGAGCACGCCGGGATCGGCCAGCGGGTTGCGCGTCAATGCCTGAATCAGCGAGCCGGCGGCGCCGAGCGCCATGCCGGCCAAAATGCCCGCCAGCGTACGGGGCACCCGGGCGTTGAGAATGATGGTGCTGTCGGAGCCGCTCGCGGCGCCCTGTAGGCTGAGCCAGACGGTATGGAAGGGGATGGCTTTGGAACCCAGCATCAGGCTGGCAATGATGCACAGCAACAACAACGCCAAGCCGATACCGAACCCGGCGATGCGTTTGAAGCCACTGGCGTAAGCTGCGTGCGGTGCGGACGAAAGCGTCCGCTCAGTCGGAGTGGGTACGTTCACACCGGTAACTCCTTTATGATTTTTATTCTCATTGTTATTTGCGTTCGTGAAGGGCGCCAATAGTAACACGAGTTTACGCCCGCATGCACCCGCCGGTTGGTGGCGAAGGCGCGTGGACGATGTTAATAACTATTGATATTTCAATTGATTGAATGTGAATGGTTGCCCCGTTTGCGAAAAGCGTCGGCAGGGGACTGGCCTGCCGACGGCGTGATTCAGGGCTTTTTGAACAGCCGTTCGATTTGGTTCAGCATGTTGGTGGCGCTGTAGTAATCGAGGCGGAAGGTATCGTTGCCGACGGCGTAGACGTGCCGCTGTTCCACTGGTTCCAGATGTTTGAGGAACGGGTTGGCCAGCACCTCTTGCACTTTGCGCTCATTGGTGGCGAACAGGATCAGGGTTTTGCCGTTCAGGCCTTCGGCCATTTTTTCGCCGGAGATCTGGATGATGTCATGGCGTTTCCCCATGCTGGCGTTGCCTTTGGCGCTTTCCGGCGGGGTAGCCAGCTGGAAGCCGAGCTGGGTCAGCAGCTTGCCTTGGGCGGAGCCCGGCGTCCACAGCATGGCTTCGCGGCCGTTGTCGGCATACACCAGCGGCGTGGTCGGCTGCGGCGGCAGGGTAATCGCCTGCTTCACTTGTTCCACGCGCTGTTCGAAACGATCTTCCGCCTGTTTGGCGCCGGCTTCGTGACCGGTGATCTCACCGAGTTCGCTGGCCAGCTGTTGCCAGCTTTTGTCGCCGTAATCGAGCACCAGCGTCGGCGCAATGGCGGACAGCTGATCGTACAGTTTCAGCGCCGAATCACCGCCGGTCGCGGCGACGACGATCAAATCCGGCGCGGCGGCGGCGACGGCTTCGGCATTGGGTTCCACCTGATACAGCCGTTCGACGTGGCGCTGTTTGGCCACTTCGCTCCACTGGGTAAAGAAGCCTTGTTGATCGGCCACCAGGGGATTTGGACTGGTGGCGGCGCTGGCGACCACCGGGGCGTCGATAGCCAGCAATGTGCCGGTGATGGTGACGCTGGTAGACACGATGCGCTGCGGCGGTTTTTCCAGCGTGAACTTCCCTTTGGCGCTATCGATGGTGCGCGGCCAACTGCTGTCGGCAGCGGGGGCGGACGGTTTCTGCCCGTCGCTCTTGTCGTCCGGGCCGCAACCGCTGAGCAGCAAGGCCGCGGCGGCAATAACTGAAATGAACAGCTGACGTAAGGATAGGGTCATGAGCGGGCTCTTTCTTTCCTTGAACTAAGGCGTATCAATCCGCGTGCGGATTGCTGGGTAGTGTTATGCCCGCTAATTTACCATTCAAGCCGTCAAAATGATAACCATTCGTATCTCAGCGCGTGGCGAATGAAGAAAGGGAGGCGAACGGCAGAAACGAAAAAAGCGCCAAAAGGCGCTTTTTTCTGAATTGGTGGGTCGTGCAGGATTGATTCGGCCTGTGGCCTCACCCTGCGGGCAACGCTGCGCGTTGTCGTATCGCTGCGCGATGCTCGAGCCTCTACGGCTATCCGCCTATTTCATAGACGGCCCCTTCGGGCCAGCGCAAGCGCTGTTCAAAAGCATAAATGCTTTTGTCTCATCCTGCACAACTCGGTAAACTCTGTTGGCAAGAGGATAAGTCAGGTTTGGGTGTTACAGAAACGAAAAAAGCGCCAAAAGGCGCTTTTTTCTGAATTGGTGGGTCGTGCAGGATTCGAACCTGCGACCAATTGATTAAAAGTCAACTGCTCTACCAACTGAGCTAACGACCCGCAGAAGTGGTGGGTGATGACGGGCTCGAACCGCCGACCCCCTCCGTGTAAAGGAGATGCTCTACCAACTGAGCTAATCACCCACTTCAGGACTTCCAGGCACTGCTAAACGAGAGAATGATGGTGGGTGATGACGGGCTCGAACCGCCGACCCCCTCCGTGTAAAGGAGATGCTCTACCAACTGAGCTAATCACCCTCATTCGTTCTCATTTTTCTCAACAAGATGGTGGGCGATGACGGGCTCGAACCGCCGACCCCCTCCGTGTAAAGGAGATGCTCTACCAACTGAGCTAATCGCCCCGTCTTGTTGGAGTCGCATTATAGGGATAGTTCAAAGTGAGTCAACGGTTTTTAAAATGATTTCAATCGTTCGCCGCAAATTTAGGCAGGGCGCGATAATTATCGCCAACGGCGCCGATTCTTTGCGCAACGCTATGCGAAACTCGCCGCAAAACGCGCGAAATCGACCGGCGCAATATCGTGTCGGCGTTGAGGAATTAGCGCGTGGTGATACAATGTCGTCCACTCTTTTTTCAATTCCGAGCAATCGTCGGCCATCGCCGACACGCGTTGCGTAATAAGGCAGTGAACCCAATGAAAATCAAAACCCGTTTTGCACCGAGCCCGACCGGCTATCTTCACGTCGGCGGCGCGCGTACCGCACTTTATTCCTGGCTGTTCAGCCGCCATGCGGGCGGTGAGTTCGTTCTGCGTATCGAAGATACCGATCTGGAACGCTCTACCCAGGACGCGATCGACGCAATTATGGATGGCATGAACTGGTTGAACCTGGATTGGGATGAAGGCCCGTACTTCCAGACCAAGCGTTTCGATCGCTACAACGCGGTCATCGACGAAATGCTGGAGCAGGGCACCGCCTATAAATGCTATTGCTCCAGGGAGCGACTGGAAGCGCTGCGCGAGAAGCAGATGGAAAACGGCGAGAAGCCGCGTTACGACGGCCACTGCCGCGACAGCCAGTGCAGCCACACCGACGACGAGCCGCACGTGGTGCGCTTCCGCAACCCGCAGGAAGGATCGGTGATCTTCGACGATAAAATTCGCGGCCCGATCGAATTCAGCAACCAGGAGCTGGACGATCTGATCATCCGCCGCACCGACGGTTCGCCAACCTATAACTTCTGCGTCGTTGTCGATGACTGGGACATGGAAATCACCCACGTGATCCGTGGCGAAGACCACATCAACAACACCCCGCGCCAGATCAACATTCTGAAAGCGCTGGGCGCGCCGGTGCCGGAATACGCGCACGTGTCGATGATCCTCGGCGACGACGGTAAAAAGCTGTCCAAACGTCACGGCGCCGTGGGCGTGATGCAGTACCGCGACGACGGCTATCTGCCGCAGGCGCTGCTGAACTACCTGGTGCGTCTGGGCTGGTCCCACGGCGATCAGGAGATCTTCTCCATCGACGAGATGAAAGAGTTCTTCACGCTGGAAGCGATCAACAAATCCGCCAGCGCGTTCAACACCGAGAAGCTGCAGTGGCTGAATCACCACTACATCAACCATATGCCGGCGGAAGAAGTGGCGGTGCATCTGGCATGGCACGTTGAGCAACTGGGCATTGAAACCCGCAACGGGCCGGAACTGAAGGATATCGTCAAGCTGCTGGGCGAGCGCTGCAAGACGCTGAAAGAGATGGCGGAGTCTTGCCGTTACTTCTACGAAGACTTCAGCGAGTTCGACGCCGACGCCGCCAAGAAGCACCTGCGTCCGGTCGCGCGTCAGCCGCTGGAAGCGGTGCGCGCCAAGCTGGCCGCCATCACCGTCTGGACGCCGGAAAACGTGCACGACGCCATTCAGGGCACGGCGGATGAGCTGGGCGTCGGCATGGGCAAAGTCGGCATGCCGCTGCGCGTGGCGGTGACCGGCGCCGGCCAGTCGCCGGGCATGGACGTGACCGTGCATGCGATCGGCCAGAAGCGTTCGCTGCAGCGCATCGATATGGCGCTGGCTTACATCGCCGAGCGTGAAGCGCAGGCCTGATTAGCCTGATACGCCATCCATAAAGAAAAAGCCCCGAAGAGCGATCCCGGGGCTTTTTTATTGTCGTTTATCAGGCTTGTTCGCCGGCCGGCAATCCCGGGCGATAGGCGAGGAAATACATCAACCCGACAAAGCCGGCGCCGCCCAGCGCATTGCCGAGAAATACCGCGACGAAATTAGGCAGATACTGCTCCCAGCCCATGCCGCCGGCAAAGATGGCCGCCGGGATGATGAACATATTCGCCACCACGTGCTGGAAGCCGATGGCGACAAAAGCCATGACCGGGAACCACATGCCGATCACTTTGCCCGGCACATCTTTGCTGGCGAAGGCTAACCACACCGCCAGGCATACCAGCCAGTTGCAGCCGACGCCAGAAATGAAGGCGTGCAGGAAGTCCGCATCCACTTTGGCCTGCGCGATCGCCAGCGTCTTATGTAAAAACGCGCCTTCGGTCAGGCCCAGCAGGTGGCCGAAGAAGTAGGCGACGGCCACGCTGCCGGCGAAGTTGGCCAGGGTGACCCAAAACCAGTTGCGCAGCACGGCGATGGCGGGAATTTCACGGGCGAACCAGGCCATTGGCAAGGTCATCATGTTGCCGGTCAGCAGTTCGCCGCCGGCCAGAATGGTCAGGATCAAACCGATAGGGAACACCGCGGCGCCCAACAGCGCGCCGAAAGAGCCCCATTCGGCCGGCAGGGTGCCGATGACGTGAATATCCAACAGGAAGCCGGTAGCGATAAAGGCGCCGGCGAGAAAGCCCAGAATCAGCAGATTAGCAAGAGGGGCGCGGCTTTTGTTTACCCCGGCCTGAACGGCGAGGGCGGCGATTTCTTTTGGTGAATGCAAAGACATGACGGACTCGGTTTATCGTAATAAAGTTTATGGCGCGGGCAGTCTATGCCGCTCGGGAGCCCGACTCAAGCGCATTTCGCTAACATTCCGTTAATTAAAAATCAACGTGATATGCAGGGTCTTTTGCCATTTTGAGAAGTAGCGCGCAAAATGGATGAACTCTGCGCAAAGTGATGATTTTTTGGCGCCAAAGATGCTGATTTGGCGGCTTTTTCAACGCTTGATTCAGTAATTCAATTTAGCCGTTGACAGCTTTGAGCGGGTTTCATATTATGCGGCCCGTTCACAGCACAAAGTGATTGTGGAACGGGGCTATAGCTCAGCTGGGAGAGCGCTTGCATGGCATGCAAGAGGTCGACGGTTCGATCCCGTCTAGCTCCACCAACCTTCTTCTCAGAGAGGTTGGGGAATACCGTAACGCCGGTCAACGCGTACCAATTTTGTGGGGCTATAGCTCAGCTGGGAGAGCGCTTGCATGGCATGCAAGAGGTCGACGGTTCGATCCCGTCTAGCTCCACCACCATTTGAAAAGCCGACCTTAGGGTCGGCTTTTTGCTTTATATCCTTTTAGCTGCCTTTGTCCGCTGCTTTTACGCAAAATTTTTCCTTGATAGCCTTACTAGACGTTGCCGCTATTGCGTCCGATTTTGTCTTGGCACGTCATAACAATACTAAAATCAGCGATATGAGACGGTGAAATGAGCGACGGCATTGACTTCTCCCGGCGTGATTTTCTCTTCAGTTTGGTAATATTGCGCACTGAGTGGGATTTCATTTATCCCTATTAATGTTTCGTTTAATACGTTGGTTGCGGAACCCAACTCAAAGGGAGCGCCGTTGTGCAGAATCTGTAGGCCGATGCCGGTGGCAGCCTCTGTGGAAGGCGTAATCGCCAAAACTTGATGATGACCATTAACCGTTTCCCCGCGTATTTCCAAGTCAACTTTTGTGTTGGCATTGCACTCTAGAGCGATGTTGAAGGGAGTATTCCCGGCCACGCTGCCAGGACCGGAAAATACCCGCCGATTAACCTTGTCTAAAATAACCTGTTTCGACGGCGTGTTCAGGCGACAGCCCTCGACGGCAATATTGACGGCAGGATAATAAACGTGACCCAATCTCCTGGCATTTGAGGCTCTTAAGCAGGCATAGTTGAAAAAGAAAGG
Organism: Serratia sp. X10; assembly: GCF_017811775.1. Lineage (NCBI taxonomy): Bacteria > Pseudomonadati > Pseudomonadota > Gammaproteobacteria > Enterobacterales > Yersiniaceae > Serratia > Serratia sp. X10. The sequence goes on from NZ_JAEIOH010000002.1 coordinate 67,164, forward strand.
CGCGAACAAGGGCATGGTACCAGGCTGTATATCGCCTGTCTTGATAAGATAATGTTTAAAGTTAGCGCCCAGGATATAGCCGATAGGCGTCTCGCGGGGGCCATAGAACTCGATGAGGCCCGGTTTGTCATTAAGCGACATGGCAATGCCGACGCCCTTCCAACTCGTTTCATAGACAGTGATGCCATTGTACTTTAAGTCTGTCGCAGTCAGATCGGAGAAGGGCTGCATAACCAAGTCGCCTCGCTCACCCAAGGAGAAGCCCGTGTTATTTTCCAGTAATTTTACTGAAAAGTTAGATTCTCCCTGGCCGATAAGATCGCCTATTTTGGCGCCAGCCGGGACGGTAATGCTGGATTGCTCGATGCGTAGTGGATTGTGCCATATTGCACGGCAATCACCGTCTCCCTTGGCTGAAAAAGAAAATAACAAGACCAGAATGCTTACTGTTTTGGCGATCTGGGCGGCTGTGATTAGCCTTGATGTCGTCATGCTGATGTCCTTTGGCGATGTTCTCTCGCAGGTGATTTATCAGTCTGCTTGTAACTGGCTACCATGTTCTAAAATTGAATATGGCAAGCGATAGAGGTTTATTGTGTTTGTCTTATTCACACTGCAAATTAATACGCTTAATTCTTGATACAGGGTTGTTAGGGGCAATATTGTAATTACCCTGGCAACCTCTTTCTGCTCCCCAGCTCAACGCTATTGTTCCTGAGTCGGGCATGCCGCTCATATAAACCGTGTTGTTATTGCCGACGATACCCGTCTTGCCTCGGTCGGTAAGCAATGTCGCAACGGCACCGAAAGGAATCGCTGTACTCTGGTGGGCAACGTTAAAAATAATGCGATTGCCGATTTTAGAGGCAAAGTTGGCAACAACAATCGCACCTTTCGTCGGGATGACCGTTTGGCTATTTTTTTCTATTTCAACAGAGTCATCAAAGGATTGCGGATTTAAATTAATTCGATTCTTATGATAGCTGCTGATATAGGGCACCACGGCGTAACCTCGCCAATCGGTCGTTACACCGGTACTGTTGATGACTTCAACATCGCGTGCATTTGGCACCTCAACTAAAGCAATAGTGTCACCCAGCGATTGGGACAATGTAATGCCGTTGCGATGAGCCACGGCGCCGCCTCGCAGACTGTAGTTTATTCGCTGCATATCTTTATCAAAGCTGTATCCGGCGCCTATTTCGCCATATTTGCTGCGATAATAAACAGAACTGTTGCCAGCATTGCCGGGGCGATTGCTGCTTTGGGATGCAGAAACGTTATAACTGAGCTGATTATTTTCCAGCGCGGTTCCGCTTAACCCCAGTTGTTGATTGAGTTTTCCTTTGCTGCTCTTGCTTGAGGTATAATTTACCCAGCTGTTTGATTGCCATTTGTTCAGCGGGATCTGAACATTGAGCGTGGCGATCTTGTCGGGTCTGTCCGTATAGCGGCTGCTATTGTAGCCGAACCCAATATTGCAGCTAACCCCAAATTGGTTCGTGGAGAATCCCATTAGAACATTTCGTTCAACGGCGTCGCTGTGCCAATAGTTCTGTTGATAACCATTGATATATAAACTGCCAAAGTCTCGTATGGGCTGATTAATATTGATAACCAACTTGTTTCTTTTTACGCCGCGTGTCAGCCACTTTCTTTTAAGATTGGCATTCATATCATTTAGTTGCGAAAAGCTTAAGTAGCCTGACGTTGAGTATTGATAGCCGGCCAGCGTAAAGTTGGTACCCGTTGTTTCAATATTTTTTGCATACTGGATACGATATTGTTGCCCATTACGATCCTGCCCGGTGACCAACCGGCTTTTGCTATGCGTGACATCTGCAGAGAGGGAGCCCAGCAACCCCAGACTGCTGCCAATGCCGAAAGAGATTCCCTGGTGTTTTTCTGAAATAATGGCACCGCCATAGAGTGTTTTATCATCTTTAAGACCATAAATTACGGATGACTGCAGGAACTTAGCATTTTGGCTATCGTCCCGCGCAGAACGATATTCTCCGATTGTGAGTTCATTTTTTTTCATGTCCTCCCTGAGCATAATGGGAACGGAGGAAAAAGGCTGAAAGAAACTCCTTTCTGAACCATCCGCTTCTTTGATGATCACCTGTAACCCACCGCTGGAAGTGGTAGGGTAAATATCAGTTATCTCAAAACTCCCCGCAGGCACATATGTTTGATAAATCATATAGCCATTTTGTTTTATAGTGATCTCTGCATTGCTTTGCGCTATGCCTCTCACCGTCGGGGCAAACCCTCTCTGGCTATCGGGCAACATGCTCGGATCGCTTGCCAGTTTCACTCCGCGAAATTGGAAACTGTCAAAAACGTCGCCGGATGTTGAACTATCGCCAATGGTCAGCGTGTTTTTACTGTCCCTAAAGCTGCGTTCGGCATAGGTGTTAATGCTTTTCCACTTGGCGCTGTTTTGGCTTGAGTAGGTGGCATAGTTTCTAAAGCGCCAGGCATCATAGTTGAAACCGCTGCGCAAATTTAAGTATTGATTATCTTTATTTTTCGCTTTCCGCGTCTCGGTACCGCTAAAACTGTAATCTAACAAAAAGGCGCGGATGCCATCATCCCAAAGTGCAGGGTTAACCCAGTCCCTGGGATGATTTTCAATGTATGCCTGTGGGATATTTAAATCCAATCTTTGTTTGTTAAAATCAAAAACAGCCTGGCTGCCAGGAATAATTTTACTGATGGGGGATGCCGCCAGTTCACTGTCATTGACTGTTTTTATTTTATCCATGCGAACCCCCCAAGAATCGAGATCGCTGCGATGGATGCGGGGCTGCAAAATGCCTTCTGCATGATAGAAAGACACTTTTTGATTGGCAAAAAACACGTTGTCCACATAGATATCTACCCAGTAATCGCCCGGCAGTTGATGACTCGCGTTATTAAATTTGGATAAGTCAACAATAGTCTGATGATTCCTGTTTAATGCCGAGGGGTCAAAATAATCTTCAGCGAGAGCCGCAGGTGAAGAAAGAACACAAAAGAACAACACCGATGTTTTATGAGTGGTATTATTTCTTATCATCATTTTTGCATCCCCTTGCAAATTTACTATAGTGGTGCGCTTATCGCCTGAGTTATTCCCCCATAATCATTGATCGCTTGCCATCTTATTTCTTTACCATGAATTTCTTTTGGCAATAACCACTTCTTAGTGCTCTGCGGCGTAATCATGTCGGCCTCTTTCACTTCTTTACCATCGATGCTTACAGAGTAAAAAGAGACGTGGAATGGCGTTGGGTTTTTTGCCTCTAAGGTTTTTCCTTTCAGTGAGAAACGAATTTTTTTGTAGGCGTCAATGGCTTCATCTTTTGATAGATGTTTAGGCCTGTAAAATATTTTTATTCTGTTTTGAACGGTAATGAGTAACTTGTTCTCTTTTGATTTTTGGGTTGATGGTATCGATCTTACGCTTAACCAATATATTGATTCTTTATGCTGCGGCAGGTTATCTCCAGAATAAATAATTCTAAGGATGTTCTCTTGCTCTGCCTCCAACCTGAATAAGGGGGGCGTAACAATAAATGGAACCTCTTTTTTATCGTCAGATGAGAAACTTTCTACCCATGTTTGAATAAGTACGGGACTATTTTTATCTTGATTACTGACTGAAATGTTCGCTTCTTTTTTACTTTCTTCGTATACGATACGAGTACCGCCTAGCGTTACGCTTGCCGAGGCGCCGTATGAAAAAAATAATATTGCCAGCAAATAATATTTACTCTGTTTCATAAGCAAGCCGTCCTTGATGGCGCGTGCTATCAGGCCGGCAATATTTGCTGACCTGATAGACTAAGATGATCAGTTATAAGAGATGCTGAATTGTGTCGTGGCATTCGCCGGTCCGACGGTGACGGTGTCTGATGTCGCCATGTATTTCGCGACATAGGTAAAGACATTGCTGATATCTTTTTGCACACTCTGCGCTGTAGAAAATGAAGCCATTGGAATTTGCGTGGTGCCATCGGCCTCATAGATGGCTACGCCAAGACCCGTGGCCACGCCTTTCTCCGCATTGAGTGACAACAATGTCGAATTGCCTTGTGCGTATGCGCCGTCGAATTTTACCGACGCTTTTGTTACCGATTCAGGGCAGCCGGCTAAGGCAATGCTGAATTTTGTCGGCAGAGCGGTATCGCCAGCGGTCTTGAATGCCTTAGCGCTGATGTTGCCCATTGGAATGGTTTGGTTGGCACTGCCTGCTTCAACTGTGCAGGTTTGGTCGGTGACATTACCGGTAAAGTTTATGGTGCCGTCTGCTGCGGTAGCTGTGGCAATGACGGACATTGCCAAAGGAATGCCGGCAAGCAGTAGGGATCTCTGCATATGCTTATTCATATAAATATCCTTGTATAGTAACTGCGCGTAAATTATAAATTTTCAACCATCACGCTATCATATGTAAATGGGTGATAAACCCCCTCTTTTCAGGTGATTGATGCCATCATTAACATGTTAAGTTCTTATAACATTCTTGTTTTTGTTTTTTTATTGGATTTTTATTCTGTCACTAGACCTCCTTGCGGGTGTGATTTGTTAATGAAATTCAGTCTACATGAAAAAAAAATCAGCAGTCTTAATGTGCGCCAATATCGATATTTTTAGAGTATAATTCTACACATATGGTTTTTTATGCTAAGTGATTGCGAATTCATCTCAAATTTCAGCAACGTGAATAGTTTTATATTCTGATTAACTGCGTGATAGTTAATATGCTAATTAATGTTGACTGTTTGTATCTATTGACATTGATGTTGTTTTCTTGAAGAAACTATTGTTAGTGTTTCGTTACTATTGGATGAGGTTATCCATGAAAAAAAATAAAAATATCGCAATTGTGGGTGGCGGCGGGGTAACTGCGGTAATGACGGCCCTGGCTTGCGCCAGAAAAGGAATTTCCGTCGATTTCTTCCTTGATGACAGTGATTATGATGACTTTAAAACCTCCTTTGGAAATCATTGTCTGTGGCGACGCATTCACGAGAATAATCAACGCCTCAGCCGTTTTTCCACGCAGTCACAATGGATGTGGGAAAAGTTTATTCTGTCCTCCAGCGGAGAGTTTGGCAGAAAAGAGAAAATGATTCGTATTATCGAAAGATCAGAAGTCGCTCATCTTGCCCGCCTTTACGAACAGCATGACTTGCCCTATGAGGTGCAGAATTGCGGTGATGATGGGGCCATCAATTTTCCCTCTTTCATTAACTGCAAAAACAAATCTGTTTTTGTGAGTTATGACTCCATTCTGCTAAACACGGCAGAGATTTTTTCCTACTTTCAGGATGAGCTGGCGTTCTTTACCAGTGTCAATGTTTTTAGAAACAAAAACATTGGAGACTTAAACAGCATTGAAAGTGGTGTGATTTTTTTTGATGAAAACAAGCGTATATATGACACTATTATAAAATTCACAAATGGCTATAAGATCAATGAGATAAGTTCAATTTATCAAGTTTGCCCTGCCGTGAATCGGGTATTTAGAGATTATTATCTTTCCCACTCCGTGGGAAATCTTCTCTCGCCGATACTGATAACGGAAAAAGAGTACAATCTATGGGTTGTCCCTTCTGTTGATGGGACTGTCATTAGAGTGGGGGCTGATGTGCATGTCCCGCAATCCGCTGACTTGCTGATGCGAAGTTTAGATATTGATGCTTATTGTGATCGCAGGAAGTTGGACATTATATCCGAATCATTGTTTACCATTATCTCTTCCTTTTCCTATGCGGAAGGAACCTTGGCGGTCGTACCCTGTTGGACGGCGAGTGAGGATAATAAAAAAATCGTGGTTGTTGAAAGTGTAGATTCTTATTACAACGCGTCGCCAATTATTTCTGAGGAAATTACAACGCTGTTAGCGAATTCCTTCAACTAACGTTATTTCATAAAATCAACTCAGAATAAAGACACGCCTTGTCCATAGCCGAAAGGATGTGCTCATCGCCATTGCAATGATATAGCGTTTATCTCATTGCGATATGGGAACGCGCAGGCTCTAAATTAACGGGAGAAGCGATTCTTTCAACGTGTTGCCTTCGTATATAAACCGGCATAAGCGGCGTTATGGCTTGGCGCTAACCGATTTTGAGATTGACTTCCGCTTTGCGGATAGGACGAGTTACTAAGGGCTGAAGAATAATAAAAAAGGCGCCTGCAGGCGCCTTATCATTGCTGTAAATTTCAGGCTTAGCCCAGCACCAGACCCGCGATGGAAGCGGACAGGATGCTGACCAGCGTAGAGCCGTAGACCAGCTTCAGACCGAAGCGGGACACTACGTTGCCCTGGTGTTCGTTCAGGCCCTTGATCGCGCCGGCCACGATGCCGATGGAAGAGAAGTTGGCGAAGGACACCAGGAACACCGACAGGATCCCCAGACTGCGCGGCGACAGCTCGGCAGAGACTTTCTGCAGTTCCATCATGGCCACGAATTCGTTGGAAACCAGCTTGGTGGCCATGATGCTGCCGACCTGCAGGGCTTCGTGCTTAGGAATACCCATGATCCAGGCAAACGGATAGAAGAAGTAGCCGAGGATTTCCTGGAAGCTCAGGCCGAAGATGGCGCTGAACACGCCGTTAAGCGCGGCGATCAGGGCGATGAAACCAATCAGCATCGCGGCGACGATAATCGCTACTTTGAAGCCGGCCAGGATGTATTCGCCCAGCATTTCAAAGAAGCTCTGGCCTTCGTGCAGGTTGCCGAGGTGCAGCTCTTCTTCTTTATTGGTGTCATACGGGTTGACCAACGACAGCACGATAAAGGTGCTGAACATGTTCAGTACCAGCGCCGCCACCACGAACTTGGCGTCCAGCATGGTCATGTAGGCGCCGACGATGGACATGGACACCGTAGACATCGCGGTCGCTGCCATGGTGTACATGCGCTTTTCCGACATCTTGCCCAGGATATCCTTGTAGGCGATGAAGTTTTCGGATTGGCCCAGGATCAGCGAGCTGACGGCGTTGAACGACTCCAGCTTGCCCATGCCGTTCACTTTCGACAGCACGGTACCGATAATGCGGATGATGAAAGGCAGCACTTTGATGTACTGCAGAATACCGATCAGCGCCGAAATGAAGACGATCGGGCACAGCACCTTCAGGAAGAAGAACGCCAGGCCTTTGTCGCCCATGCCGCCGAACACGAAATCAGTCCCTTGTCCCGCAAACCCGAGCAGTTTGTCAAACAGCGCGGCGAATCCTTTTACGAAGCCCAAACCCGCTTCCGAATGCAGGAAAAAGTAGGCCAGCAGTACTTCGATAACCAATAATTGAATAACATAGCGAATGCGGATGCTTTTGCGATCGCGGCACACCAACAGGGCCAGGATCGCCACCACCACTATCGCCAACGCAAAGTGCGCAATATGGGACATGTTTGCTCCAAATTTGAGGCAGGCTGAATTTCGGCTGTCATTTTATGTAACGCTACGTTTAAAAACGAGACTTCTATTGCAAATATGGAAAATCATAGTGGGAGTTCTCCTAAAGTGTTGCGCAAAAGCATAAAAAATCAAGATGTTAACTCAGACATAGGAAATTCGTATTCTTGTGCTAACCTGTCTTTCAGGGGTATTGCAGCCAAAATCCCACCCCAAAAGCACGGAAATCGGCAAGTACGGTGTCGAACCCTTCGATAAAACCGTTAATGTTGGCTATTGCAGAGATAAGTTTTACCGCTCTAAATGCGCTTGATAATTATTATCATTTATATAGAGTGGAGATAAACGTAATTTCAGTAAGGGTTCAACATATGCTGAACAGTCGCGTGGTTGAAACCACCTCCGGTCGCTCCGCCAGAAAAATCAAACTCTCGCTGATGGGGCCCGCCTTCATCGCCGCTATCGGCTACATCGACCCCGGCAACTTCGCCACCAATATCCAGGCCGGCGCCTCGTTCGGCTATAGCCTGCTGTGGGTCGTGGTCTGGGCCAACGTGATGGCGATGCTGATTCAGCTGTTGTCCGCCAAGCTGGGGATCGCCACCGGGAAAAATCTGGCCGAGCATATTCGCGATCGCTTTCCGCGGCCGGCGGTGTGGGCCTATTGGGTGCAGGCGGAGATTATCGCCATGGCGACCGATCTGGCTGAGTTTATCGGCGCGGCGATCGGCTTCAAGCTGCTGCTCGGCGTCTCCTTGTTGCAGGGCGCGGTGCTGACCGGCATCGCCACCTTTTTAATTCTGATGCTGCAAAAGCGCGGGCAAAAGCCGCTGGAGTGGGTGATCGGCGGCCTGCTGCTGTTCGTCGCCGCCGCTTACATCGTCGAGCTGGCGTTCTCCCAGCCGCAGCTTGCGCCGCTGCTGAAAGGCATGGCGTTGCCCGATTTGCCCAACGGCGATGCGGTATTCCTGGCCGCCGGGGTATTGGGCGCCACCATCATGCCGCACGTGATCTATCTGCATTCGTCGCTCACCCAAGTCGGCGGTGAGCACGACAAGGCGGAGCGCTATGCCGCCACCAAAGTCGACGTCGCCGTCGCCATGACCATCGCCGGATTCGTCAACCTGGCGATGATGGCCACTGCCGCCGCCGCGTTTCATTTCAGCGGCCACAGCGGCATCGCCGATCTCGACGTGGCTTATCTGACGCTGCAACCGCTGCTCGGGCAAGCCGCCGCCACCGTGTTTGGCCTGAGCCTGGTGGCCGCCGGTCTTTCTTCCACCGTGGTGGGCACGCTGGCGGGGCAGGTGGTGATGCAAGGGTTCGTGCATTTCCATATCCCGCTGTGGCTGCGCCGCGCGGTGACCATGCTGCCGTCGTTTATCGTTATCATGCTGGGGATGGACGCCACGCGCATTCTGGTGCTGAGTCAGGTGCTGCTCAGCTTCGGCATTGCGCTGGCGCTGGTGCCGCTGCTGGCTTTCACCGGCAATCGGGCGCTGATGGGGGAGATGGTTAATGGCCCCGTGGTGCAAAACCTGGGCAAGCTGATCGTGTTGGTGGTGGTGGGGTTGAATGGCTACTTGCTGATCGGCAGCGTGCTGTAGGCGAAAACAGTGCGGGCCGGCGTTGCGCCGGCCCGTTGTCGTTAATCGCGGTCGTCATCGCCGTGGCGGCGCCAGCGATCGCGGTCATGATCGTGGTGGTGTTTTTTCTCTTTCTTCCAGTAATGCTTGTCGCAATGATGGTCGCATTTGTAATAGCGCCCGTCGCGCGAGTAGTAATATTTGCGCCAGTAGTCGCGGTCGCGCCAGCGATAGCCATCCCAGTAATAGCCACGCGGGCTGCGATCGCCGAGATAGCGTCCCTGATGGCCTTGCCACCAGTCGCGATCGCGCCAGTCGTAACCGTCCCAGTAACGGCCGCGATTGTCCTGATCGCCGATGCGCAATGAAACGCCCGGCATCAGATCGATGCTGATCCCTTCGGCGTGCGCCTGCTGTGCGGCGGGCAGTACCGTCGCCGCCAAGATGGCGGCCAAGAGCAGAGGTTTAAACATGACTTCTCCTTTCCGCTTGCGCGGCCTGGCCGTTGATCACTTTATGAAGCGCGTTCATCAGTTTAAAAAACGGCCTTATCGTTATTTTTACTGCAATATCGGCATCATAGCGCCGGCGCATGGGGTTGAATCTGAGAGCCACTCTGAAAAGGGCGCCGGAGGCCGAGATTTGAGATTTTTCTGGGGCATCGCCGCTCAATTGAGCGGCGGAATTTGTAAGCGATTACAATAAAATATTCTCGATCTGCGCAAGCTCTTCTTCAGTGAAGTGACGATTGGCCAGCATGCCCACCGCGTCTTCTATCTGCGCAGTCTTGCTGGCGCCGATCAGCACCGAGGTGACGCGATCGCCGCGCAGCACCCAGGCCAGCGCCATCTGCGACAGCTTCTGCCCGCGTTGCCGCGCCAGCGCATCGAGGCGGCGCACCTTGTCCAGTCGGTCGGCGGTCAGCTGCTCCGGCTGCAGGAAACGGCTGCCGCTGGCGGCGCGGGAATCTTGCGGGACGCCGTGCAGATAACGATCGGTCAGCAGGCCGCCCGCCAGCGGGGAGAAGGCGATCGCGCCGACGCCATGATCCGCCAGCGTATCCAGCAATTCCGCCTCCGGCCCGCGTTCAAACATCGAATACTTGGGCTGGTGGATCACGCACGGCGTGCCGAGCCGCTGCAGGATGTCGAACGCCTGGCGCGCGCGCTCGGCCGGGTAGTTGGACAAACCGACATACAGCGCTTTGCCCTGACGCACCAACAGATCCAGCGCGGCCATGGTTTCTTCCAGCGGCGTTTCCGGGTCCGGCCGATGGTGATAAAAGATATCCACATACTCCAACCCCATGCGCCTGAGGCTCTGATCGAGGCTGGCGACCAGGTACTTTTTCGAGCCCCAATCGCCGTAGGGGCCGGGCCACATGGTGTAACCGGCTTTGGATGAGACGATCAGCTCGTCGCGCCAGGCCCGCAGATCGGCGTTGAGAATGCGGCCAAAGTTTTCCTCGGCGGCGCCGGGCGGCGGGCCGTAGTTGTTGGCCAGATCGAAGTGGGTTATGCCGCGATCGAAGGCGCAGCGGATCAGGGTGCGGGCGTTGTCGTACAGCGTGGCGTCGCCAAAGTTGTGCCATAGCCCGAGCGAGACGGCGGGCAGCTTCAATCCGCTGCGGCCGCAGCGCCGGTACTCCATATCTTGATAACGCGAGGGGGAGGCTGGGTAGGACATCGTGATCCTTTGTCGGCGAAGAAGTGGCGTGTTTTGAGTGTATGCGTTTTCACAGCGTGCCGCCGAGGGGGCGATCACAAGGCCGGCATGTAACGCCAGGTTGCCGCTCGACACGGAAAGCGCTGTTCGAAAATTAACCAGTATCTTCGATACTTAAAGATAATCGCTTCAGCTGCAGACAGGTGATGATCATGACTCAGATCTACACGGTGGCCGATTATCTGCTCGATCGTCTGGCCCAGATTGGCATCCGCCACGTCTTTGGCGTGCCGGGGGATTACAACCTGCAATTCCTCGATCACGTCATCGCGCATCCGCAAATCACCTGGGTAGGCTGTGCCAACGAACTGAACGCCGCCTACGCCGCCGACGGCTATGCGCGTTGCAAACCGGCCGCGGCGCTGCTGACCACCTTCGGCGTCGGGGAGCTGAGTGCGCTGAACGGCGTGGCCGGCAGTTATGCCGAATACCTGCCGGTGATCCACGTGGTGGGCACCCCGGCGCTGCGCGCCCAGCGCGCCGGCGATTTGCTGCACCATTCGCTGGGCGATGGCGACTTCACTCACTTTGCGCGGATAGCCAAAGAAGTCAGCGTCGCACAGGCCAACCTGACCGCCGACAACGCCGCCAGGGAGATCGACCGCCTGATCGACGCCGCCTTGCTGGAGCATCGCCCGGTTTACCTGATGTTGCCCAGCGACGTCGCACAAGCGCCGCTGCCGGCCAAACCGGCGCCGCTGATGCTGCGCCAGGCCAGGCTGTCGCGGAGCGCATTGCAGGCGTTTATCGCCGCAGCGCGTGAAAAGCTGCAATCGGCGCGGCAAGTGTCGCTGCTGGCGGACTTTCTGGCGGACCGCTTTGGTGTTGAAACGGCGCTGGATAGCTGGATGCAGGAAGTGGCGATCCCACATGCCAGCCTGTTGCTCGGCAAGGGCGTGCTGGATGAGAACCGCGCAGGTTTTGTCGGCACCTACTGCGGCGGCGCTTGCGATCCGTCGGTGCAACAGTCGATCGAAAACGCCGACGTGGTGATCAACGTCGGCGTGCGCTTCACCGACACCATCACCGGGGGATTCACGCATCATCTGCCGACGGAAAAATGCATCGATATCCAACCGTTCGAAGCCTGGGTCGGTCGTCAACGGTTCAGCCGCATCCCGATGTGCGCCGCCGTGCAGGCGCTGCACCGCCTGACTCTGTCGCTGGCGTCGCGTTGGCCGTTGCCGACGATCGTCCGTCCGACGCTGCCGGAAGCCGATGGGGAAGGGTTGGATCAACAGGCTTTCTGGCGACAAATGCAGGATTTTCTGCGGCCGGGCGATATTGTGCTGGCCGATCAAGGCACGGCTTGTTTTGGTGCGGCCACGTTAACGCTGCCGCGCGGCAGCCGGATGATCGTGCAGGCGCTCTGGGGATCGATCGGCTATACCTTACCGGCGGCGTTCGGCGTGCAGACCGCCGAACCGCAGCGCCGGGTGGTGCTGTTGATCGGCGACGGTGCCGCGCAATTGACCGTGCAGGAGCTGGGATCGATGCTGCGAGATGGGCTTAAACCGGTGATCTTCGTGCTGAATAATCAGGGCTACACGATTGAACGCGCTATCCACGGGCCGGAGCAGAGTTACAACGACATCGCGCGGTGGAACTGGACGCAGCTGCCAACGGCATTGGCCGGTGGGCGGCCGGTGACGGCGTTGCGGGTCAGTCAGCCGGAGGCGCTGCGCCAGGCGCTGAGTGAAGCGGCGCAGGGCGACCGGCTGGCTTTCATCGAAGTGATGCTGCCGAAGATGGATATTCCCGAACTGCTTGAGACGATCTCGCGCGTCATTCAGTCGCGCAACGCTGCCGCCTGAGCCGCGTCGTCTTCCAGCAATCGCTCCAGCATCCAGTACCCCGCCGGGCCCGGCGGGGTCAGTTTGGACCATACCGCATCCACCGAAATCAGTTTGGGCCAGCCGCGCGGGCGCAGCTGGGTGAGCCTGCCGTGGCCGTATTGTTGCACCAGCCAGTGCGGCAGCACCGCCCAACCGAATCCCTGTTCCGCCATCTCCAGCAACAGCAGATAGCTGGGCGCCGACCAGACCAGCCCGCCTTGTCTGGCCGCTTCGGCGCCGGTGTAAGTATTCAGGATCAGCTGACGGGTGCTGGATAACTGCTCCGGAGTCGGCGCGGCGACCTGCGCCAGCGGATGCCCATGCGCGACGAACAGCCCCATTTCGGTCTGTTCAGGCAGCCGGGAGAAGGCGATATCCGGCGGATAGGTTTTTTGCACTTCCACCATGCCCAAATGCGCGCGGCCGCTTTGCAGCAGATCGATAACGTCGCCTTCCTCGGCGATCATCCATTCCAGTTCAATCTCTGGGTAACGTTGTTCAAACCGTTGCATCAGGCTGTCGTGATGCTTCGGCTGGTAGGTATCGGAAAACACCATGCTCAGGCGCGGTTCGACATTGCCCGCCAGCTGAATGCTCAGCGCGTCGAGCCGCTCGCTGGCGGCGAGGATCTCCTGCACGTGCCCCAGCACCTTGCGGCCGGCGGCGGTGAGCACCGGTTGGCGCGCGCTGCGATCGAACAGCGTCAAGGCCAGGTCTGCTTCCAGATTGGCGATGGCGGTGCTGACGGTGGATTGGCTTTTGCGCAGCTTGCGCGCGGCGGCGGAAAATGAGCCGAGTGCGGCGGCTTCCACGAATGCCTGTAACGCTTCCGGTGAATAGTGCATATATCTACTTTATCGATGGAGTCTATTTTTAATCTACCCAAAAAAGCGATGATAATCACCTGGCTTTCGCAACAACTGTTGAATAAAAGGTGATGTATGCAACTGCAAAACAAGTCTCTCATTGAACGTATCGTCCACGCCGTCGGTTTCGAGGCCATCGCCGTGATGGTTTGCGCCCCGCTGGGCGCGTGGCTGCTCAACCGCTCAATGGTGCAGGTCGGTGCGTTGGCGGTGATGCTGTCCACCGTCGCGATGCTGTGGAACATGGTTTACAACACGGTGTTCGACCGCCTGTGGCCGGTCAGCCGGGTGGTGCGTAACCTGAAGGTGCGCGCGCTGCACGCCGTCGGCTTTGAGGCCGGTTTTATCCTGATCGGCGTGCCGATCGCCGCCTGGATGCTGAGCATTTCCTGGGCGCAGGCGTTTATGCTGGAAATCGGTTTCTTCCTGTTCTTCCTGCCGTACACCATGGCCTACAACTGGCTGTACGACATGCTGCGTCAGCGCTGGTTCGAAGCGCGCCAGCCGATCAATTCCGGCGCCAAATAAGGCGTCGTCAGCCCGGCGATTCTCAGGTAAGGTCAGAGGATCGTCGGAAAATGCTGAGGAACGAAGGATGAAAGTGTTGGGCTTGCTGGGCGGCATGAGCTGGGAATCCACCATTCCGTATTACCGCACCATCAACGAGCAGGTAAAGGCGCGCCTCGGCGGGCTGCATTCGGCCAAAATCGTACTCTACAGCGTCGATTTTCAGGAGGTTGAACGCTTGCAGCACCAGGGGGATTGGGATGGCGCCGGCCGGCTGCTGGCCGCCGCCGCCGTGGCTTTGCGCGCCGCCGGCGCCGAAGCGATCGTGATCTGCACCAACACCATGCACAAGGTGGCGGAGGCGGTCGAGCAGGCCAGCGGCCTGCCGCTGATTCACATCGCCGATGCCACGGCGCTGCAGGTGCGGGAGAAAAACATTCGCCGCGTCGGGCTGCTAGGCACGCGTTTTACCATGGAGCAGACCTTCTACCGCGGCCGCCTGCAGGAATTGCACGGCATCGACGTGGTGACGCCGGTCAGCGCCGATCGTGACATCGTGCACCGCATCATCTATGACGAACTCTGCCTCGGCAAAATTCGCGACGCCTCGCGCGACGAGTATCGCCGGATCATCAGCGATCTGGAACAACAGGGCGCGCAGGGGATTATTTTCGGCTGCACCGAGATAGGCTTGCTGGTGAGCGAGCGGGATGCCTCGGTGCCGGTGTTCGACACCACCGCGATCCACGCTCGCGCCGCCGCGGCGTTCGCGCTGGCCTAATCGTCGTGCGGCGGTTGCCGGCGGTTCACCAGCATCAAGGGTTTGCCCGCCAGCGCCAGCCAGGCGGGCAGCATCACGATGCACAAGATCGGCAACAGGTGCAGATCCGGCACCACCGCCACCGCCATAAACAGGCTGAGCCAGCCGTCGCGCGTCACCACCAGCACCAGCCCCATGATGGCGCAGGAGACGGTGATCGCCGCCGGCACCGCAGGCACATGCTGGTGCAGCATCAGCCCCAGCGCCACCCCGACGAACACCGCCGGGAAGATGCGCCCGCCGCGAAAGCCGCAGGCAGCGGCGATCACCAGCGCCGCCAGCTTGGTCAGGGTAATGGTCAACAGCGCCGGCACCGAATAGTTGCCGTCTGCCGCGAGGCGTTTCATTTCATCCAGCCCTTTGAACAGGGTAATCTCTCCGCCGAACAGCGCCAGCAGGCCCAGGACAAAACCGCCCAGTCCTAACATCAACACCGGATTCTTCATCGAATGGAACAGACGGTGCGCGTGCGGGAAGCACCACAGCGCCACCATGCCGAGCGCGATGGCGATCAGCGCCACGATGGCGCCGCTGAAGATGTCCGGCAGCCGGGTTACGTCATAGGCGTCGAGTTGCAGGGCGAAATTGGGCACGAAGAACAGCTGGGTGGTGACCGCGCCGGCGGCGGCGGCCACCAGCGGGGCGAACAGCCGATCCCACAGCGGCGTTTCGTTATTGCCCGCCAGGGTTTGCGAGAAAATCAGCGCGGCGGCGACCGGCGTGCCGAACATCGCGCCGATGGTGCCCGCGGCCGCCAGGATGATCCAGTCCATGCGCGGCACCTTAGGCAACAGGCGCGCCCCCGCCGTCGCTACCAGCGCGATATTGATGGCGGTGATCGGGTTCTCCGGCCCGAGGCTGACGCCGCCGGCCAGGCCGACGATCAGCGCCAATCCCAGCCCCGGCAGGGCGGAGAGCGGCAGCGGCATGCCGATCAGCGATTCCGTCGCCGGATCCGGCCCGGCATGGCCCGGCATATAGCGCACGATCAGGCCGACCGCCACGCCGGTCAGCGTCAGCATGCCGAGCGGCCACCAGGGTGCCTGGGCGTCCAGGCTCAGCGCGTCGGGCAGCGTCACCCACAGCCATTGCTGCAGCGTAGCGGCGACTTTCATCATCAACAGCAGCACCAGACTGGAGGCGGAACCGATAATCAGCGCAGGCAAAGCAAAGGCCAACATGGCATTGGCGCGCGGATGCAGCATGGATAATCCCTTGTCGATGCCTCCCTGCGGGGCAGGGAGAGCGGGTGATTGGGCAGTGACCACAGCTTGCCAGACTATCGGCGAGCAGGCACGCATTGATATTGCCCGGCGTCGATGCTGGTTAACAGTCGCCGGAGGGCGTTTTTTGCCGCAATTTGTTTCAAATCGCGGCTTGGCAGGCCAGCTGAAACGTTTTTTGTGATCCGGATCGCTATTGGGGCGCAGATCCGAGGCGGGTGATTGTTGTTTTCGCAGCAGGATTTTACAGTGTGGGCAGCTTTTTATTTTTCATTTTGCGGAGACGAAATCAATGACCTATGCCCTCGTAGGTGATGTTGGCGGCACCAATGCCCGCCTGGCGTTGTGCACTGTTGCGACGGGTGAGATTACCCAGGCGAAAACCTATTCCGGCCTGGAGTTCGACAGCCTGGAGGCGGTGATCCGCCACTACCTGAAAGAATGCGATATCGAGGTGCAGGACGCCTGTATTGCGATCGCCTGCCCGGTGACCGAAGACTGGGTGGCGATGACCAACCACAGCTGGGCGTTCTCGATCAAAGAAATGAAGGCCAGCCTGGGGTTGAGTCATCTGGAAGTGATCAACGATTTCACCGCCGTCTCGATGGCGATCCCGATGCTTTCGCCGGACGACGTGCTGCAGTTTGGCGGCGGCGAGGCTCAGCCGGGCAAACCGATCGCGGTGTACGGCGCCGGCACCGGGCTGGGTGTTGCCCACCTGGTGCAGGTCGATCGCCGCTGGGTCAGCCTGCCGGGCGAGGGCGGCCATGTCGATTTCGCACCGAACAGCGAAGAAGAAGACATTATTCTGGAGGTGCTGCGCGGTGAAGTGGGGCACGTTTCCGCCGAGCGCGTGCTGTCCGGGCCGGGCCTGGTCAACCTGTATCGCGCCATCGTCAAGGCGGACAACCGCCTGCCGGAGAAACTGGAGCCGAAGGACATTACCGAGCGGGCGCTGGCCGACAGCTGCATCGACAGCCGCCGCGCGCTGTCGCTGTTTTGCGTGATCATGGGGCGCTTTGGCGGCAACCTGGCGCTGAATCTGGGCACCTTTGGCGGCGTGTACATCGCCGGCGGCATCGTGCCGCGCTTTATGGAATTCTTCAAGGCCTCGGGCTTCCGCGCCGCCTTCGAAGACAAGGGGCGTTTCCGCGACTATGTGCGCGACATCCCGGTGTTCATGATAACCCATGGCCAACCGGGCCTGCTGGGAGCCGGCGCGCATCTGCGCCAGACGCTGGGCATGCAGCTGTAAGCAACGCGGCGGCACGATAAAAAAAGGGGCGCAACCCGCAGGTTGCGCCCCTTGTCGTTTTCGCGGGGTATCAGGCTTTGGCCAGCTCTGCCGCCTGTGCGGTTTCTTCGCTTTCCACTTCCACGGCTTTCGGCGCTTTGATGAACAGCGTAATCAGCAAGGAGGCGGCGGACAGGACGCCAATCACCATGAAGGTGGCGTGGAAGCCGCCGAAGTATTTGGCGACGAACGAACCGGCCAGCGCGCCCAGGCCGAAGCCCTGGTAGATGATGCCGTAGTTCTTGCTGTGATTTTTCAGGCCGAAGAAGTCGCCGACAATCGCCGGGAACACGGTGATGTTGCCGCCGAAGCAGAAGGCCACCGCGCCGACGCAGATGAAGAACAGCGTGTGGTTCAGGGTCATGAAGCTCAGGGCGACAATCGCCAGCACGGTAACCAGCATGGTGAAGCTGATGACGCGCATACGGCCCACTTTATCGGACAGCGTGCCCAGGATGATGCGGCCGGCGGTATTGAAGATGGCGACGGCGGATACGGTGTTGGCGGCGGTGGCCAAGTCCATCCCGGCCAGTTGAACGCCCATGTCTTTCACGATGCCAATCAGGTACAGACCGCTCATGCAGGCGGCAAAGAAGATGGTGAACAGCAGGTAGGCTTCTTTGGTGGCCAGCATCTGGCGCACGCTGAAGTCGTTGCCCAGACCGTTAGCGCCTGGCTGTGCTGCGTTGGTCGCCAGCACCGGCTCTTTCAGCAGCAGGGAGCCGACGACGATCAGGCCCATCACGATGGCACCCCAGTAGAAGAAGGCGCCGGAAACGCCGACGTCGGCGATCAGGGCGGCATTGACGTATTTGAACAGCAGGCTGCCGCTGCCGAAGGCGCCGACGGAGATGCCGGAAATCAGGCCTTTGTTGGCCGGGAACCATTTGATCAGGTTGGACAGGGTGGAGATGTAGGCGATACCGACTGCAAAGCCCACCACCACGCCGGCCAGCAGGTAGATCATGTCGAGCGAGCTGACGTGGGCGCTGGCGATAAGGCCCAGGCCGACCAGGATGCCGGAGCACAGCGTCAGGTTGCGGATGCCGAAGCGTTCTTGCAGCTTACCGGCGAACAGCGTGGCGAAGGCCAGGAAGAAGCTGGTGATGGAGAAGGTGGTGGCGACGTCCGCCAGCCCCCAGTGGAACTTGTCGACCAGCGGCTGGTTGAACAGGCTCCAGGTGTAGATGGTGCCCAGACCCATCTGACAGATGATGGTGCCGAGAACGATTAAGCTGCGATTTGCCGGTTTGCTGTTCATGGCCGGTCTCCTTCCTGTGTGTGCGTTGCCGGGCGTGAGCCGTTGGCTGAAATTTGCGGGGTGAATCAGCGTTCCCGCGGTATGGGCTTATTATATGGCCGGCCCCTGCGGCGGGCGGCGGATCGGGAATGAGTTGCACGACGGAAGGAATGAAATGCATTTTATGCGGCGTGAGTTGCCGTTTTTGCGCCTGAAAGCCCGTGAAATGCCGGGGGTGACACGTGATCTACATCAAAGATATCAACGATTTATTGTTAATCGCCGGTGAACGATTGTGGTGGAATTGTGAAGGATGCGTCTGAAAGGCGTAAATCGGCATTGCGCCTATAGAGCGGCGGTGAGCGCGGAGCTATGTTATCTGCGATCGGACAAGGTCCGCTCTGCAGGAGCCATGAAATGAAAAAAACGCTGTTGTTACTGGCTGCGCTGCTGGCGCTGCCGCTGGCGAGCCAGGCCGACGTCTCCATCGGCGTGAACGTGCCTGGCCTGTCGTTGCATATCGGCGATCGCGACAATCGCGGCCATTACTGGGACGGCTATCGCTGGCGCGATCCGCGCTGGTGGGCCGATCACCGCCGGTATGAACGCCCGCGCGGGTACTATTACGGCCCGCCGCCCCGGGTGATTTACTACGGGCCGCCGCCGCGCGACTGGCGCGACCGGCCGCATTACCGCATGCCGCCACCGCCGCCGCCGGGGTATTACTATCGTCCGGGCCCGCGCTGGTAAGCGCTTACAGGCGCATCAGCTTGCGGAACTCTTTCACCTTGCTGCGGCTGACCGGCACTTCAAACTCGAGATCGCTCAGCCGCAGAATGTAGGTATTGTTGAACCAGGGCACGATCTCGCGGATCTTCGCCAGGTTAACGCAGTAAGAGCGGTGGCAGCGGAAGAAATGCTCTTCCGGCAGCCGGCCGTAAAACTCGGTGATGTTCATCGGCATCACGAACTCTTCCCGGCGGGTATAGACCCGCGTCACCTTTTCATCGGCGGCGGCGTAATAGATATCGTTGATGTCGGTAACGATGATCCGCTCGTCTTTGATCAGGTTGATGCTGTGGCTGCCGCGGCTCGGCGCGCTGGCCGGCTCCGTCGCGCCGGCGGGGCGATGATGCAGCGCCTCCAGCTTTTGCAGCATGGTGACGATGCGCGCCTCGTGATAGGGCTTGAGGATATAGTCGAACGCTTCGATCTCGAACGCTTCCACCGCGTGCTCTTTATAGGCGGTGATGAACACGATCGACGGCCGATGGGCGAATTTGCTGATGTTTTGCGCCAGCAACACGCCGTCCAGCGACGGGATGTTGATGTCGAGGAAAATGGCGTCGACCTGGTGGGTCTGCAGGTATTTGAGGACGTCGAGGCCATCCTCGAAGGTGGCGACGATATCGATATTGCTGTGTTTCTTGATCAGGTAGCTGAGTTCTTCCTGCGCGAGGAATTCGTCTTCCACGATAATGGCTTTCATGAGGCCTCCCCGACCGGCGGCGCGCTCGGCTCCTGGTGCAGCTTGCCGCCGTTTTTGCTGATGTAGAACGCGATTTCGGTGCCCGGCTCCAGGCGGCGGATATGCAGCCCTTCACCGTACAGCAGCGACACGCGGTGGTGTACGTTGAGCAGGCCGATATTGTGGCCCGGCATCTCGTTGCGCGCCACCCGATCGATGGTCTCCTGATTGATGCCGTGGCCGGTATCCTTCACCGAAATCTTCACCCGGTCGCCCTGATCTTTCACCGCGATCACCACTACCCCTTTGCCCTTGCAGGGCTGGATGCCGTGCACGATGGCGTTCTCCACCAGCGGCTGGATCAGCAGGCTCGGAATGCGCACCGAGACGTCGTCGTCGATGTCGTAAATCACCGTCAGCTTGGCGCCGAAACGCGCCTGTTCGATGGCGATGTAATCCTGGATCTGATGCAGCTCCTTGCGGATATCGATCAGTTCGTCGTTCAGCTCCAGGTTGTAGCGCAGGTAGCGCGACAGGTTGATGATCAGCTGGCGCGCGGTGTCCGGATTCAGACGGATGGAGGAAGAGATGGCGTTCAGCGCGTTGAACAGGAAGTGCGGGTTAATCTTGCTCTGCAGCGCGCGCATTTCGGCTTTATCCGCCATCTGGCGCAGGTGCTCGATGCGCGAAACCTCCATCTGGGTGGAGATGATCTGCGACAGCCCGACCGCCATCACCTTCAGCGTGTTGGTGATCTGGTGAGCGTGGCAGTAGTAAATTTTCAGCGCGCCGGTCACTTCGCCTTTTTCCCACAGCGGCACCACCAGCTGCGAATGGATCTGCGGCGCGGCCGGATTTTCCAGGTTGTTTTTGATGATGATTTTGCCGTGGCGAATGCTTTCGCGAGTGACGCGGCTCAGCCCTTCGCGGCCGATCGGGTAGGCTTCGCGCCCTACGCCGACGTAAGCCAGCACCTGATGGGTATCGGTGATCGCCACTGCGTCGGCGCGGATATCCTGGCGGATGATATCGCAGATGGTGGCCAGCGATTCGCTGTTGATGTTGCGGAAATAGGGCAGCGTCTTGTGGGCGATATCCAGCGCCAGCTTGGCCTGGCGCGCGGCGATCACTTCTTTTTCATCTTCGACGCTCTGCACCAGCAGCACGATCAGGCCGATGCACACCGTGCCGAGGATCATCGGCAGCGCGATCTGCGACACGATGTCGAGCCCGAGCTCGGTCGGCTTGGCCCACAGCACGATCAGTAGCATGGTGAGGGATTCGCACAGCATGCCGCCGACGATGCCGGCGCGCCAGCGCTGCTCTTTTTTGACCTTGAGGTTGATGTAACCGGCGCTGATGCCGGCGATGATGCTGGTGATAAGGCAGGGCACCGAGGTGATGCCGCCGATGTCGATCAGATAGCGGTGCACCCCGGCGATGATGCCGGTGACGATCCCCACCCAGGGGCCGAACAGGATGCCGCCGGCCATGATGGCGATGACGCGCACGTTGACCAGCGAGCCCTCAACGTTGATGCCGGAGTAGGTGCTGAACAGCGCGAACAGCGAGAAGATTGCCGTGACGATGCCGAGCTCGAGCGGCGTATGGTCTTCTTTTTGCAGCAGTTGGCGGAACAGCCGGGTGCGGGTCAGGAAAAACAGACAGATCAACATCAGCGCGGCGCGATCAAACACCGCCAACAGCATTTCAAAAAAAGGGTGCACGACGGGGTCTCGCTGCGGCCTACGGATGACGGCAGTATACCACAGCGAGAGAGGCCCGTGGCTGGGGGCGGCGGTCAGCGCATGCCGAGCTGCGCTTTGCCCAGCGGCGTCAGCAGCTCGACGGTGGCGCGGCCCTCGAAATCGACCTCGAAATCGTCGGGGGCGAAGTCCGGCGGCGTTCTGCCGTCGATAAAGCTCGGCAGCTGGCGCTGCAGATAGGCGTCGTTTTTCTCGCAGCCCGGTGCGGCGGCGATGTACATCACGTTGCTGTCGAACTCGCCGTTATGTTCGTTCTCCACCGCGTGGATCACATCGCAGTGCCAAAAGACCGTGTCGCCCGGCTCCAGATCGGGAATAGGGGAAATCCCGCTTAATAAAAGGGGATGCCATTTTTCCGAGATCGACAGCGCGCGACCCGGCGCCGCATCGCACAGATCGTCATCGGCGACGTCGTCCTGCAGCGCGCGCAGCAGCACATAGGCCATGGCGTTGGCGATCGGCACCAGGTTCAGCGTGCCGGCGTTGGTGCGCTGCGGCGTCAGCGCCGTCCAGCCCTGGAAGGTGCGGAACATCGAGCAGACTGCCGGGGAGGCTATTTCGCGCACTTCGGTGCGGCCGTCGGCGGCGAAGGGATCGTACTGCTGCCAGTTGCCGGAGAAGACGTGGCGATACACATAGCGGAAGTTCTCGTCCAGCCAGCGCTCGATGGTGCCGCTGTCGACGTGCGGCGACAGGCCCAGCGACGAGGAGTTCGGCGGGCGGCGGCGGGTGCGATCGGCGTAGGTGGCGACGCGAGTCGGATCGAAATGCTGCTTGCCGTTGCTTTCGGTGGCCCACAGGCTGTTGAGGAACACCTGCACCGCATGCATGCGCGCGTCCTGCCGCGCTTCAACCTGCGGTTTTGACCAATAGATGCCGTAAATCTGTGGCTTGCTGGCGGCCAGCTTGCCGAAATAGTTGTCTTCGGCGGCGTTTTTCAATCGCTCGACGAAGTTGTTGCGCTCGAGATAGTCGCCGATTTCCCGGTTCCAGCCTTCGGCCTTGGCGCGGGGAAACACGCCGCGAATGGCGCAGGCGCCGCGCTGTTTGATCAGCGCTATTTGTTGATCGCTGACGCGCTGCTGCAGGATATCTTCCGCGTCGATCTGCGGCACCGGATTATGGCCGGCGGCCAGTTCGCGGCGGATCTGGTCGACCTGGCCGCGGATGTTCTCCTCCAGCGCCTGAAAGACTTCGCGGTAGTTCGGCAAGGCCTGGCGCAGCTGGCGCTTGACGTTAACGATCGTCTGCGGAATATCATCGATGACTAAAGAGGCCATGGTGTTCTCCTGGTGCCGCGTGAGTCACTGCGGCGGGCAGTTGTAGGGAATCGGGCAAGACGTTATGGTTTTGTGGTTTTAACGTGAATGATTATCGGCAACCAATCGGGGAAAATAAAGAGATATCTTTCATTCGTAATTTCCTCTTTTTCGTTTTTCGGAGATTTTATGCAGCTGGTCACTGAACGTCTGCACTTACAGTCGATAACCGCCGAGGATTGGCCGCTGTTTCTGCGCCTTTACCAGGATCCTGAGGTGATCCGCTATATCGCCGATCCGCTCAGCGAAGTGGCGATCCGCGAGCGTTTCGACGCGCGGCTGCCGGCCTGGGACAAACACGGCGAACAGTGGCTGTGCCTGGTGATGCGTGAGAAGCACAGCGGGGAGGCGGTGGGCATTACCGGCTTTCGCCCGCACTGGCTGCCGTATCGGCAAGCGGAGGTGGGATACGGGAGTTTGCCTGCCGGGCAGGGCAAGGGCTATGGCAAGGAGTCGCTGCGGGCGGTGCTGGATTTTGCGGTGAACGCCTGCGGTTTTCACAAGCTGACCGCTACCGTGACCTCCGGCAACCTCGCCTCGCGCGGTCTGCTGGAGTCGTGCGGTTTTCAGTTGGAAGGCACGCTGCGCGATAACTTCCGCCTGGCGGGAGAGTGGCGCGACGACTGGCTGTTCGGGCTGCTGGCGGCGGAGTTTCAGGGCGGCAAATAAAAATATCGCGCCGGGTATCGACAAGCTCGTCGGCGCTGCGCTATTTTCGATATTCGGTCAGTTCGCTGGCCAGCGTCGCTCGGACGGTCCGGGCGCTAACGTTTATCGAGGAATCCCCTATGGCTGATAACAGTCCACAGCGCCGTTTCACGCGCATTGAACGCCTTCCCCCTTACGTATTCAACATCACCGCCGAACTGAAGATGGCCGCACGCCGTCGCGGCGAGGATATTATCGACTTCAGCATGGGTAACCCCGACGGCCCGACGCCGCCGCACATCGTGGAAAAACTGTGCGCCGTCGCCCAGCGCGATGACACCCACGGTTATTCCACCTCGCGCGGCATTCCGCGCCTGCGCCGCGCCATTTCGCGCTGGTATGCCGATCGTTATCAGGTGGATATCGATCCGGAAAGCGAAGCCATCGTCACTATCGGTTCGAAAGAGGGGCTGGCGCACCTGATGCTGGCGACCCTCGATCACGGCGATACCGTGCTGGTGCCGAACCCCAGTTACCCGATCCACATTTACGGCGCGGTGATCGCCGGCGCTCAGGTGCGCTCGGTGCCGCTGGTGGACGGCGTAGACTTCTTCGGCGAGCTGGAGCGCGCCATTCGCGAAACCATTCCGCGCCCGAAAATGATGATCCTCGGCTTCCCGTCCAACCCGACCGCGCAGTGCGTGGAGCTGGATTTCTTCGAGCGGGTGGTGGCGCTAGCCAAACAGTACAACGTGCTGGTGATCCACGATCTGGCCTATGCCGACATCGTCTATGACGGCTGGAAAGCGCCGTCGATCATGCAGGTGCCGGGGGCGAAAGACATTGCGGTGGAGTTCTTCACCCTGTCGAAAAGCTACAACATGGCCGGCTGGCGCATCGGTTTCATGGTCGGCAACCCCGAGCTGGTCAGCGCGCTGGCGCGCATCAAAAGTTATCACGACTACGGGACCTTTACGCCGCTGCAGGTCGCGGCCATCGCCGCGCTGGAAGGCGATCAGCAGTGCGTGCGCGATATCGCCGAGCAGTATCGGCAGCGCCGCAACGTGCTGGTTAAGGGGCTGCATGAGGCCGGCTGGATGGTGGAAAATCCAAAGGCGTCGATGTACGTCTGGGCGAAAATTCCCGAACCTTATGCCCATCTCGGTTCGCTGGAGTTCGCCAAACGCCTGCTGGCGGAAGCCAAGGTTTGCGTTTCGCCGGGCATCGGCTTCGGCGATTATGGCGATACCCATGTGCGCTTCGCGCTGATCGAAAATCAGGACCGTATCCGCCAGGCGGTGCGCGGCATCAAGGCGATGTTCCGTGCGGACGGGTTGCTGATGCCGGGCAAAGGCGGCGGCACCAAATAATCCTGTCAGGCCGGATGTTTGTCCGGCCTTATTTTTTCCCGCCCCAAGGTTTTCTTCATTATTTCCCCATTATGCTCGACTACGCTGAATTTTATTTTTTGGACAGAGTGTATGAGCAACCGCTACGCGCGATCGCAAATCGTTTTACATTGGTTGACGCTGCTGATGGTGATCCTCACCTACGCGGCGATGTTGCTGAAGGATTCGGTGCCGGAGGCGTGGGCGCCGCTGGTCAAAAATCTGCACTTTAATTTTGGGGCTTCGGTTTTTGCCCTGATGCTGATTCGGCTGGCGGTGCGCACTCTCCACGCGACGCCGCCGACCACGCCGCCGCTGGAGGAATGGCAGGAAGTGGGCGCCAAGATCTTCCATTGGCTGCTGTACGTGGTATTCCTGATGTTGCCGCTGCTGGGCGTGTTAACCCTGGCCTACGGCGGGAAATCGTGGACTTTACTGGGGTGGCCGGTACCGCAATGGGTGACGCCGGATCCGGTGATGCGCAAGCTGGTTAAAACGGTTCATGAGACGCTGGCGAATATCGGCTACTTTATCATTGGCGCGCATGCGCTGGCGGCGCTGTATCACCACTACCTGCGCAAGGACGACACCCTGCGCCGCATGATGCCGGGCAAATAACGGCGAACGACGGAAACGACAAAGGGACGCTCGCGCGTCCCTTTGGCTGTGTTCCCGGTCAGGCAACCATCAACATGAAGGTGCCAACCCAGGCAACCAGCATGAATGACACGCCCATCAAAAAATATTTCACTGAACAACTCCTGTCTGGAGTCCTCGCCAGCAATGATCCCGATTGTTGTGCTGAGTGTTTTATGGGCAACCTGTTTGTCGGGCGGGTTCTTCCAAACGAAAGAACAACGTCCTCGCGCGCGGGTTGTCCGGTTGTCGCGCCTCATGCTCCGTGAGGTAAAATCCGAACCGCGACAGGATCGGCGCTAATGTACTCTCAATACTGGTCTGATTTCAATACTGTGTTTTTGATCACAATTTTCGGCTGTTTTTTGAACAGGGCGCGCTGTTTTATAACGCTTTTTATCGGCGGGCGACAGGAACTAGCCCGCCGTGGCGGGCTGTAAAATAAGGGATGAAGCAATGCAGCGGCAGGCGCTCAGGCGACGGCGTTGATGCCGGTCGCCAGAATGACCCAAAAAACGAGACAAGACAGCAGAATAACGGCCCAAATATGACGGCGACTCCACTCCATTTTTAGCCTTCGTTGTTGCGACAGAGGATTAGGTAACGATCACATCGGCGCGAATGGAGGAAAATTTAGCCCCTGCGGATAATATTTTGCTTACCTGTTGCTAACTTATTGGCAAACTTCACTTATTGTCACACGCACGTCGTAGCCCAGCAGATACAGCGCCTGCTCCAACGCTTCCACCTTCGAGGCGTAACCGATATCCAGCAACCGCTCCATTTGCCCGCCGTTGAAACCCAGCTTGCGCGCCAGCGCCGCTTTACCGGTGTTTTTGCGCAGCATGGCGTTGTGCAGTTCGATTTTCAGCGCCACCAGCGCCGGCAGATGTACCCTCAACTCATCGGCTTGCAGAGGGGAAGGGGCGGGCAGGGGCAAACCTTCATCCATCGTGGCGGCGAGGGCGGCCAACAGGCTTTCCTGCGCCTCCAGTTCGATGTCTTCGCGTTTATAGCAGGCGGTTTGCCACTCGGGGAAGTCGCGAAAACCGAGCTGCCAGGCGTCGCTGTCGCGATCGAAGGCGTAATGGGCGAAGTAATGGCTGAACATGGCGATCCCTGATTAAAACCTGAATGAGGCGCTATTGTGACGGTACGGCCGGCGGATAGCCATAGCCTTGAGCGGAATGGCACTCAATCGGTCTGTTCACGCGGCTTGCGTCGCAGCCCGTCGGGCGGCAACAGCAGGGCGCAGACCATGACTGCCAGACTGAACAACGGCAGCCAGCGCGCTACCGGGCCGGGGGAGTAGTTGTTGAGCACCGAGCAAACATAGCACGCGACGGCCAACGCCCAACCGGGCAGGCCGATATCGTTGAGTCGGAACGCGGTTTTGGCCATGAACCACGTGACCAGGCCGAAACAGAACAACGCCCACACCATAATGCACAGCAGATACAGCAGCACCGAGACGAATTCGGCGCCGTCGCCGTGCGCGTGGGCGCGAAAATGGTTTTTATCCAGATAGGTCGACAGAAACGACAGCAGCACGATACCGATGGCGAAGATCGCCAGCGAGAAAATAAACGGTTTGCGCGAGATGCGCCCACGGTACAGGTCTTTGGCGAGTTGTCCGAGAGATTCCATCACAGTCCATTGTCGTGATCATTGCGGCGATAGCCGGGTGGCAAGCAGTCGGGCATTTTATCGGGGCAAACGTGGGCGTCAAGGTGATAACTTTTCTCATTTAGTTGCGGTTGAGTTTCAGCGCGGCCGCACCGGGCGTTCTTTGCCCGTGCAAAACGTCACAATTTGGCACGTTTGGCTACCTGACGCGGTCATTGGCGGCATAATCCTGTTTGTTCGCATTGAACAATGCATTAACATAACTCCCACTTATCTCTTGCATGGCTATATGGATATCCGATGCGTCACCTGGTTGCGCTTTTACCGCTGATTACCTTGCTTGCTGCCTGTAGCAGCACGCCGAAACCCAGTACCACCGCTACGCCGCAGAGCGCCCCGGTAAAGGGCGGCTTTTTGCTGAGCCCGGCGCACAGCGGCGCGCCGCTGGGTGGGGATTTCGCCAATAACCCGAATACTGCGCGCTTTATCGAGAAGATGGTGCAGGAACACGGTTTTGACCGGCAGCAGCTGCACGACGTGCTGGCGCAGGCTCGGCGATTGGATTCGGTGCTGCGGCTGATGGACAGGCAGGCGCCGACGCCGTCTACCCAGGGGCCAACCGGGCCGAATGGCTCCTGGCTGCGCTACCGCAACAAGTTCATCACCCCGGATAACGTGCAAAACGGCGTAGTGTTCTGGAATCAATATCAGGATGCGCTGCAGCGTGCCTGGCAGGTGTACGGCGTGCCGCCGGAGATTATCGTGGGGATTATCGGCGTGGAAACCCGTTGGGGCCGCGTAATGGGTAAAACCCGCATTATCGATGCGCTGGCGACGCTGGCCTTCGACTACCCGCGCCGCGCCGATTACTTCGCCGGTGAGTTGGAAACCTTCTTGCTGATGTCGCGCACCGAAGGCGACGATCCGCTCGAGTTGCGCGGCTCCTTCGCCGGTGCGATGGGCTACGGGCAGTTCATGCCTTCTTCCTTCAAAAGCTATGCGGTCGATTTCAACGGCGATGGGCATATCAACCTGTGGGATCCGGTCGATGCCATCGGCAGCGTGGCCAATTACTTCAAAGCGCACGGCTGGTCCAAAGGCGAGCCGGTCGCCATTCAGGCCAACGGCCAGGCGCCGGGGTTGGAAAACGGCTTCAAGACGCGCTACTCGGTCGCCGCGCTGGCCGAAGCCGGCCTGAGCCCGCAGGGTTCGCTCGGCGATAACCAAGAGGCCAGCCTGCTGCGGCTGGATGTCGGCACCGGCTACCAGTATTGGTACGGTCTGCCGAACTTCTACGTCATCACCCGCTATAACCACAGCACCCATTACGCCATGGCGGTATGGCAACTGGGCGAAGCGGTCGGGCGCTCGGCGCGCGGTGGCTTCTGACGCTGCGTCAATAAACGAAAAAGGCCGCTTGTGCGGCCTTTTTTGCATTCTGAGTAATCAGAAATCGTAGCGCAGACGCACCACGGTCATATCGCCGAGGTTGTCGGTGCTCGATGTCAGTACGTGCTCCACGTCAACGCGGAAACCGTAGTCGAACTGTACGGTCACCCCGAGGCCGTTATCGATGCGCTGGTAGTTGCGGCCGGTGATGTATTCCAGGCGGTCGCCCATGAAGTACGGCATCACCGATTTCACCGCGTACTGGCCAACCGGCACGGTATAACCGGCCAGGTATTCGATACCCCACGCATCGCCGGCGAAGTAATTATTAACGTCGGCTTTTTTGGTGGTCAGGAAGTCGTTGTAGTAACCGCCGCCGAAGGTCAGGGTCCAGTTGTCCGGTTTCCAGCTGATGGCGGTACCGAAAATGTTCTGGTCATAGCTCTTGCTGCCGCTGGTGGACGGATTGCGCATTTCGGCGCGGGTATAGTTCCAGGCGGTGCCCCAGGTCAGGTCCGGCGTAATGTGGTAATCCACACCCAGAGAGCCGCCGCCTTTGCGCTTGTAGCGCAGGCCGTTGCCCGGCAGGTAGTCGCTGTCGCTGAACAGGTACGAAGCGTAAACGTCCGCATCGCCGAAGCGGTTCTTGTACTTCAGCATTTTGCGTGAACGGTAAGAGCCGTCGTAGTCGCCGTTGATGCCGTTGCCCGGCGCCTGGGCCAGCATGTCGTAGTCCCAGATATCGGTCTTGGCGCCCACCACGTCATAATAAACGCTGTTCTGCTGACCGAAGGTCATCTGGCCCCAGGTATTGCTTTTCAGGCCGGTGTACAGCATGCGGCGGCTGGTGTTTCTCGCGCCGTCGGCATAGTGGTGATCCCAGTCAAACAGCGCCGGAATGTTCACGCCCAGCTCGTAGTAGCTGATCCAGCTGATATCGTCGAACAGATAGTAGTCCGCAGCGAAACGGAAGCGGGTGCCGCCGTCGAAGCCGTTACGCTTGTACGAGCCCTTGTCACCGTCGCCCGTCATGTTGTTGAACTGCGGACGAATACTGCCGCCAACGGTGAAGTTAAGGCGGCTGAGCGGATCGCCGGCCTGTGGATCTTGCTTCAGCAGGGTGATTTCCGCCTGAGCGGCGAACGACGCGCTGCCGATCGCCAGACCCAGCGCCACCGCTTGAGTCATTACGCGCAATTTCATTGCCATGTGTTATCCCTGTTTTAGGTATGACCGCCCTCATCAGCGCCGCCATGCCGATGTTTTGCGCAGAAAGCTGCATTTTTGCGCATTTTGACGGTTTTTTTGGTTTTTTAGCGGCGGGCGGCATTTGTAGCATAAACGGTAAAATAAATAATTACTTTTCTTGCTAATTATTGGCCGGTTTTTGACCATTTCGTGCGGTGAAAGTGGCCGCTCTGCCTCTCTCTCCACTCGGATGAATTCATTTAACGCCAAGGTTTATATTTTTCATTTGTCAGTCACCAACCCCAGCCTGTAATTTCAGCCATGCAAGAGATAATTAATTCCAGCCTGTCACCGCCGTATTAACGTGAGCCATTTTTGCGTAATCGGTTGGCAGGAATAAGCGATTGGGAGGTCGCCATGAGAAATCTGTTAATGCTGTTGGTGGGGCTGTTTTCATTACCGGCGATGGCGGCGGAGTCGCACGTTTGCCATTCTCAAGCTTATGATTATGCAGAGGTTAGTAAGTTAAGGTTGTCTGACGACACGCTGTTTTTCTGCCGCGACGTGGGACGCCTGACGATCCCTGAATTGGCGCGAAAAGGCTGGAAGGTGATTCACCTGGCGCAGCAAACTGAATATACCGACTCCGTCGACAGCGATGGCGAAGTTATTAAGCTTTATCAGGAAATCGTGGTGTATAAAGAATAACGCGACGGCAGCCTGTGATTATTTCAACGGCGGCGGGAATCCTATTATGAATGCAAGAATCGGTATCGACGGCAGGGCTGCCGCCGCCATGGTGATGCTATGCGCCATTTGGGGGATGCAGCAGGTGGCGATCAAGGCCGCCGAGCCGGATGTGTCGGCGGTGCTGCAAATTGCCATTCGCTCCGGTCTCGCCGCGCTGGGGGTTTACCTGCTGGCGCGTTGCCGCGGCGAGTGCTTCACCTGGGATCGCGCCACGCTGAGCGCCGGTTTGAGCGTAGGGGCATTGTTCGCGCTGGAGTTCTTTTTTGTCTCCGAAGGGCTGCGCTATACCAGCGCTTCGCATATGGCGGTGTTTTTGTACACCGCGCCGCTGTTTTCCGCTCTCGGCCTGCATTTTCTGATTCGCCAGGAACGCCTGTCGCCGGTGCAGTGGCTTGGCATGCTCATCGCCTTTGGCGGCGTGGTGTTGGCCATATCGGGCATGGCTGAGGGCAGCGGCGACGCAGCTCGGTTAAAGGGCGATCTCTACGGCCTGCTGGCGGGGATCGCCTGGGGCGGTTCTACGCTGGTGATCCGTACCACGCGTCTGGCGGAGTGCCCGGCTAAACAGACGCTGCTGTTCCAGTTGACGGGCGCCTGCGTGCTGCTGTCGTTGCTGGCGATAGCGTCGGGCAATTTGCACGTCGTCATGAGCACGGTGGCCTGGAGCAGTTTGCTGTTCCAAACGGTGATCGTGTCGTTTTTCAGCTACCTGATCTGGTTTTCACTGTTGCGCCGCTATCAGGCTTCTTCGCTGGGCATTCTCACCTTTATGACGCCGGTATTCGGCATCCTGGCTGGGGTCGTCATGCTCGGCGAGCCGCTGCAAATTGAGTTTGTATTGGGTGCCGTGCTGATCGTACTGGGGTTAATCGTGGTGAGTTGTTCATATCTTATTTATTTTGACCGTAGGGTGGCACCAAAAATATAAATTATGGATGTTGATGTACAAAATTACCAAATAAGCTGCGCAAGCCAATTCATTATTCAGATGCAAATATCCCGCTATGCCTGGGGCGTGCCGTTGATTACGCTCAGCGATAACGGTGACTTTACCGTGATAAGAAACCGAGGTTGGTCGAAATTGGCTAACGGGATGCCGCTGGAGGTTTATTACTTTGCCAATAATTCCCTGCTGACCTGGGATAAAAATCGGAAATACATCTCCTATTCAGAAGACGGGCGCATTTATTCCTGTGCGCTGCACTTCTCTTATTCCCCCAACATATGGAAATAAGCCTCTGGCCGTCAGGCCAGAGGAAAGGTCTTCATGATCCACTGCTTAAACGCGAGGATCTTCGGCCACTGCCGCTCGGAGATGGTCGAGGTAAAATAGCAGTGCTCACAGGGCACGGTCATATTGCTGAACGGGATGATCAGCTCACCGCTTTTGATCCAATCCTGCACCAGATTGAGCCGCCCCATGGCGACGCCAAGGTGCCGCGTGGCGGCCAGCACCGCAAGATCGGAGCGGTCGAACTCCATACTTTTACTGTCGGTATCCAGCCCCAGCGCAAAGTGTTGTGACCAGGTTTGCCACTCATCTTCGCCGGAGTTGTAGCGATCGTGCAGTAGCGTACAGTGAGCCAGGTTTTCCGGCGCATCATACAGATTGTGTGCGGCGGCGTACTGCGGCGTGCAGATCGGCACCATCGATTCCTGCATAAAGGCCTCTTCCAGATGCCGCCCCGAGCGCAGTTTGCCGAAGTACATCGCCAGATCCACGCCGCGGTTGGCCAGGTTGATGATTTCCTGCCCGGTCAGAATGTTGAGGTGAATGGTGGGGTGCTGGGCGATAAAGTCGCCGATGCGCGGCAGCAGCAGACATTGCACCAGGGACGGGTGCGAGTAAAGGGTCAAGGTCCCCGTCAACTCGCGATTTTTGATGTCCAGGATTTCCTGATTCAAGGTGTTGAAGGAGCTGTCCAGCGCCCATTGCATGCGTTCGCCCTCCGGCGTCAGCGTAATTCTGCGATGAAAGCGTTGGAATAGCAGAAACCCCAATTCCTTTTCGAGCAAATTAATGCGGTGGCTCACGGCACTGGGGGTGATCGACAATTCTTGTGCCGCCAGCGCAAAAGATAAATGACGGGCGACGCATTCGAAAGTATGCAGCCTGGAAAATTGATAGCTGGTCAGCGGGGTCGCCCGCTGCGAATGTTTTTTACTGGGGAACATGCTATTTCTCCGTGCGCATAATCCGGTAATATTAACATTTAATGGCGCGGAGGATAAACCCAGCCTGATTGATATATTCGGTTTTTATGTCGAGGAATTTCGTTATGTTGAGGGAAAATTAACTTACTTGCATAACAAGCGGAAATAACAGGCGCTGGGGGCGTTGATTGAGAGAGCGATGATAATCAGCAATAGGACGAATATAATAAAAGAGGTGCCGTTAAGCCGCGAGTGAAGGCGGTGTGCGACAGCTTGAACGATAAAGGCTCATGTTCCATGCGGGATATAACGGTTTCGCCATAATAATCCGTCGCATGGCGACGCAGAGCACGCGTTAAGCCCGGATGCCAACGAGAGGGAGGCAGCAATCCCCCGCCTGGCCAGAGAACCGTGCCCGGTGGCTGCCCACCGGACACGGCATTCAGGGAAAAGCGGTTTGCTCGTCGGCGCTGATCAACGGCGGCGCAGCAGCAGGCCGGCCAACAGACCTGCGCCGGCAATGAGTGCCAACGCGGCGAGGGGATTTTTCTTCATCATGCTGCCGGCGCAGCTCAGGGCGTCGCCGTATTTTTCTTGCAGCGCGCCCACTGCCTGGCGCGTGACGCCTTCGGCCTGCCAACGTTCGTTGCCGCTGACGTCGCCCGCGATTTCCTGCGCTTTGCCCGCCACTTTTTCCATCATGCCATTGGCTTTTTCGCTGTTCATTATGATGCGCTCCTTAGGTTCGATCCGTTTGGCATTCGCACAGGGCGAAAGCCTGCATTTGCACCGCCATGTTATGCACTTCACTCGGTGCTCATAAGGGGCGTTTGCATCGGTATGGCTAGTGCATTTGCAGGCTACTTGCCATTCATCGAGGCCGGTCCGCCGGTAAACAGCCCGCGTTCTCTGGCCCATACGATGGCTTCGCTGCGGCTGTGCACGCCGAGTTTGGAATAGACCGTCGCGACATGATTGCGAATGGTGTTGAGCGCCAGATTGAGGCGCGCCGCGATTTTCTTGTCCGGCAGTCCCTCGCAGATCAAACCCAGCACATCGCGCTCGCGCGGGGTGAGATCGCTGGCGGCAAACCCGGCCTGGTTGGACCGATTGATGCTTTTCACATTAGCCAGTTTTTCGATCAGGGTTTGGCTAAACCACGAGGCGTCCTGCATCACTTCCTCGATGGCGTTCACCAGCTCCAGCTCCGAGCGCTTGCGTTCGGTAATGTCCATGAGCACCAACAGATAGCAGGGCGCATTATGGATGCTGACGGCATCCGCCGAGGCCACGCAGTCGATTAACTCGCTCCCTTTCTTGCGCACCCGGATGTCCATCCCTTCAACATTGCCGGTTTTTTCCAGGGCGGCAAACAAACGGCTGCCCGCCTCGGGATCGTCAAAAACCGGGATCTCGTCGACCGATTTGCCGATCAAGGCTTCGGCGTTGTATTCGATGGCGCGGACGAAGGCTTCGTTAACATCCAGCACGCGCCGCCCGTCTGCAGTACACACCAGCGTTGGCACCGGGCTCAGGCGAAAAGACTTGGCGAACCGCTCTTCACTTTCTCGCAGCGCCGATTCAGCCTGGCGCCGGGGTTCGAGATCGGTAAACGTGAACAGCATGCAGTCGTCTTCATTGATGTCCAACGGCTGACCGGCAACCACCACCAGCTTGCTGCCTCCGTCGGGCAGTTTCAGTTCGGCCTCCATCTGCGGAATGGTGGCGCCTTCCCCCAGGCGCTGCACGGCCAGCTCTTTATGCTCGGCCTGTTGCAGGACGTCCAGTTCATAAACCGAACGCCCCAAGACCTGTTCACGTTGGTAACCGGTCATATCAAGGAACCCTTGATTGACCTTGACGTAGCGCAGATCGCTGAGCCGACAGATGACCGCCGGCGCCGGATTGGCGTTAAAGGTTTTTTCAAAGCGCTGTTCGGCGCTGGCCCACTCCGTCGCGTCGCTCATGATCAGCGCCAGCAGCTCCGGCTGCCCCTGCGGATCGGTGACGATCAGGCTCCGCAGGCGGTGCACCCAGAAACTGTCCGGATCGTCGACCTGGCGAACTTCCACCACCACATCGGTGAAGGTCTCGCCATCGGCAACCCGGTTCAAAGGGTACTGTTCCAAAGTCAGCGGATGGTTGTTGCGATAGCGCAGGGCAAAACGCGCCGCGTACTCACCGGCATTGGCCCCCAGGGCTTGCTGGTGGCTCACGCCATGCATGGCTAACGCGGCCTCGTTGGCCCATAGCAGGGTTTGATCGGTATCCGTCAGGATCACGCCGTCGGACAAGCCGGAGATGATTTGCTGCAGGTGGCCGCGGTTGGTTTCGCTGGCCAAGACGGATTGGCTCATGT
Source organism: Serratia sp. X10 (assembly GCF_017811775.1). Lineage (NCBI taxonomy): Bacteria > Pseudomonadati > Pseudomonadota > Gammaproteobacteria > Enterobacterales > Yersiniaceae > Serratia > Serratia sp. X10. The sequence goes on from NZ_JAEIOH010000002.1 coordinate 102,367, forward strand.
GTTCTCCGCTAGACAGAAGGGGAGCGGCCTCTTAAGGCGGCCGCGGGTTACGCTACTCGCTGAGCAGCTTAGTGCATAACGTGCGTATTCGCAGGGTGTGAATGCACCAGGCGTTCTGGTGCAAATGAACCGGGACGGCCGATGATGCCGCGCGGCAGACTGAATTTGTCTGCGCGGTTTTGTGCCGTGCGTGCAATCACTTGTCCAGAAAATATAAGGAACAACGATGACCACTGTCTATGAATCAAATCGCTTTGCGTTTCAGGTGTCATGGGGCTCGATATTGGCCGGGAGTGCCGTGGCGCTGGTGACTTATCTGATATTCAGCGTGCTGGGGACGGCGATCGGTGCCCAGGCCGTGGATATGATGCAAAAGGGCAACCCGCTGAGCGGATTTGGCACCGGCACCGGGATCTGGCTGCTGGTTTCAACGCTGGCGTCGCTGGCCGCGGGCGCATTCGTCGCTGGCCGCACCGCGCCGAATCGCGGCGGCTTGCATGGCCTGCTGAGCTGGGCGATCACCACCTTGCTGACCACCTGGTTGATGGTGTCGCTGGCAAGCGGTGTGGTGGGGCTGGCTGGCAACGCGGTTGGCAAAGGGCTCTCGCTGGCGGGCAGCGGCCTGGCGGCGGCGGCGCCAAGCGTGGGCGACAGCCTGAAGCAACAGTTGGATAAAAAGGGCATCAGCCTGGACTGGAGAAACCTGGAAAGCCAGTTGAACGCAACGCTTAAGCAGACCGGTAAGCCGGAGCTGGATCCGGCTCGGTTGGAGCAGAAAGCCAATCGGGCGGCCGCCGACGGCAAACAGTCGGCCGTGGATGCCGCGGCCGATCCGGCGCAGGCCGCCACTGAGCTTAAGCAGTGGTTCGAGCGCGTTAAGCAGTCCGGTGAGCCGACGTTGAGCGCCGCCGATAAGGACGCGCTGGTGAATATTGTTGCGGCACGCACCGGCAAGAGCCGTGATGAAGCGAGCCAAATCGTCGATAACTACGCCCAGGCTTATCAGCAGGCGGTGCAGAAGGTGGAAAAACTCAAGGCCGAGGCCGAGCAGAAAGCGCGTGAAGCGGCTGATGAAGCGGCCAAGCAACTCTCTCGCGCCGCGTGGGGCTCACTGCTGATACTGCTGCTCGGCGCTGCGTTGAGCGCCGGCGTGGGGCGAATTGCCGAGTCAACCCGCCGTACCGTCACGGTGAGTTGAGATGGGCAAAAACCTGTCGTGCATCTCGCTGAATTATCGAAAAGTGGCGGGAGCGTCCGCGCCCGTACTGGTCATCGATTTTTGCAACGAGAACAACGAGCGCTACACCTTGCGCTATAACTTGCCGCCGGATACCCCGGAACGGACCGAGCGACGGGTGTCCTTGCTGCTGTATCTGTTGCGTAAGCACAGAGCGGCAGAGATCGACAACCTGACGGACTAATCCGTACATTGGATGAAAAGCCCAGCCTTGCGTGCTGGGCTTTTTTTTGAGGAGCGGGCGGTTAGGGTAACAAACTATGGCGCGTATCGGCTTGGCGCTTGACGGCGGAGAGGCTGGCGCGGTGCGGGAGCATCCATGCCCCCCGGACGGGAAGGCAATATATGACCTCTAACATGATTTGTTGATGCATCCGCTTTTTCTGTGCAGGGAAAGATAAAAAAGAAACTCACTGTTGCGACAGGTGATTATTAAGCCTGATGTTCAGGCTTTGAGTTTATTCCTCTCAGCTTCCTTAGCCACGGCTCAGGCTTTACCCATTAGCTGCAATAAGTGTTATCAACAATCAAGGCTATAAAATGCGATTTCATTTCTGATGATGAAATTCCTATTCGGCCATGCAATTGATGCGATAAAAAAACACTTTAAGATAAAAAATTTAACAGAAAGTGTGATTCTCACTGGCGGCGCAAGTGCTCCTTTAATAGATGCACTTTGTGTCGTTAAATTTTGTTTTTCGATTTTCTTGTGGGTGGATTTATATAACATGATCGTTTTCAGTTATTTATATAATGACCTCTTGGAGGGTGTAAGAATAAAAAGAAGAGGGTGTGATTTTTTAGGATTAATCTTAATGACTTAATTTCTTCGCTTAACGATTTTAATGAAAAGGATACGGATTTTATAAATGCAAGGAGCGCACATGGATTACAGAAGAGATATTCTTTTACAAGTATTGGAGTATATGGAAAAGAATATTGTGGAGGGACTTTCGGTTGAGAAGGTTTCAATTATCTCGGGTTACTCTAAATGGCATTTACAGCGGTTGTTTAAGCATTATTTTGGCATTACGCTCGGGACGTATATCAGGAATAGAAAGCTGAGCCGATCGGCTGTCTTGCTCAAACAGCATCAAGGGAACATATTGGATGTCGCCTTGGCATCGGGGTTTGCCTCTCAGCAATGCTACACCCGGGCATTCAAACGTTTCTTTGGCGAAACGCCCAACAGCTTTAGAAACAGCCGGGGATGGGATTTTTCCACGCAGATCCCCCCGTACGGCAACGATAATAAACCCTATTTCTATCATACGGTCATGCCGGATGACATCGAGATGCTGAAGCATTACAAAACATTAATTTTCCATTCTATAAGGAAATACAGAGATGCCAATGATATTGCGCAGACTAATGAGAAACGGCTAAGCAAAAATTGGGGGGCATATAATGTAGAGAAAAGCAGGGGGAATAAATGCCATGCCAATGGCAAGGATCAGGCAGTTTTTCACTCCATCTTCAACTTCTATATCCCAATGGGCAAATATATTGTTATTCCCTTTATGGGCGAGTTGCCTGAGTACGTTAATTTTTTTGAGGGGATATATGACGCTTACTTGCCGGCTATCAACGTCAAAATGAGAGAAAGCTTCTTTATCGAGCTATATAGAGATGAAAATTCAAACAGTAAGGTTATCAATGTCGATATACTTATTCCTGTGACGTAGTGATGGAAAAGGAGACGTCATGAATAGAGAAAATCGCCCCGATTCGATGAATAAACGGCACCACGCACTCCTGCTACTGTATTTAAGGCTGTCTGCCTTTGGACGAATCATCGTTGCCGGTTTAGGAAAACGGGCCATTCAATTCACGCTGGCATTTATTCTGTTCATGTTTTCAGGAAATGCGATGACCAATAATCGGGAACATCAGCCAATCGCGTTGGCAGGAATGACCTGGATGGCGTGCCTGCACCCGCAGGGATGAAATTAGGGCTGAGCAAGGGATTGAAGCAGGGGCCGCGGGCGGTCGATGCGCATTGGCTCGATAAGGAAAAATGGCGTCCCCGACTGGAATCGAACCAGTAACTAGCCCTTAGGAGGGGCTTGTTATATCCGTTTAACTACGGGGACGCTGCGGACCGGCAACCAAAGCTGCCGGGGCATTATACCTTTTTTTACCCGCAGAATAAGCGCTTAGCGGCGCGTTTGCTCAATACCTCGCCAGTTCGCGCCGAAATTTCCTCGGCTAACCGACGGCGATCACGGTTTTTCCCCGCCGTGGCGCCGTTTTTTCTCTTGCACGCGCGCCGCCTTATTTTTGGCGCTCAAATCGTTGCGGATTTGCGCGTGGCTTATCAGCGCAAAGATAAAGGTGCCGCCGATGATGTTGCCCGCCAGCGTCGGCAGGGCGAACGGATAAACGAATGCTTGCCATCCCATCGCGCCGTTGAACACCAGATACAGGATCTCCACCGAGCCGACCACGATATGCGTCAAATCGCAAATCGCCACCAGGTAGGTCATCAACACGATCACCCAGATTTTCGCCGCGCCGGCGGCCGGGAACATCCATACCATGGTGGCGATGATCCAGCCGGCCAGGATGCCGTTGGCGAACATTTCTCCCGGCGTATGGCGCATCACCTCTTCGCCCAGACTGATGAAGGCGCGGCGCGTTTCGGCGTCGAACAGCGGCATATGGGTAAACGCCAGCGCCGCCAGCGCGGTGCCGATCAGATTGCCGAGCAGCACTACGCCCCACAGGCGCAGCAGGATAAGCAGGTTGCGCGGCGTGGGCTTATGCATGATCGGCAACACCGCCGTGACGGTGTTTTCGGTAAACAGCTGCTGGCGCGCCATAATGACAATGATAAAACCGAAGGTGTAGCCGAGGTTCTCAATGAAAAAGCGGCTGGGATCGTCCGGCAAGCGGGCGTGGAAAATGCCTTTCGCCGCCAGCGAGGCGCCCATCGACAGCCCGGCGGCGATCGCCGACCACAGCAGCGCCAGCCCGTCGCGCTCCAGCTCTTTTTCGCCTTCCATCCGGATCTGCTCATGCACCGCCGCCGCGCGCGAAGGCAAATTTTCTTCCCTGACTTCGATTTCGCGTTTGCCCTGTTCCTGCTCTTCGCTCTCTACCTGCATTGTCTCATCCGGCTCGTGCTTCTGGCGTGGCTGTTCGTTCATGCTGTCGCTCCTGCTCAATAAGGGTGAGTTCACGTCATTAAGCGTAGTTGCCCGGCCTAAATGCGGCGAAATACAGAAAAAGGTAACAAGAGTTAAAATCCGCCGATTTTTTCCACGCATTCTTGATCCTGCTCGCCATATTGGCCCCTCGGCGCGCCCGCCGCAGGCTGCGTGTGGGGAAAGGCTTATGCTATGATTCGCTATCCCAAAGAAAAATATGAGTTCCCTGATGCTGGAAGCCAAAAGTCTGAGTTGCGTGCGCGATGAGCGCATCCTGTTTAGCGAGCTAAGCTTTTCAGTTCAGCCGGGCGATATCATTCAGGTAGAAGGGCCGAACGGCGCGGGCAAGACCAGTTTGCTGCGCATCCTCGCCGGTCTGGCGCGGCCGGACGGCGGTGAGGTGTGCTGGCGCGGGCGCAACACGCTGCGCGATCGCGCGGCGTATCAGCAAGATTTGCTGTTTATCGGCCATCAACCGGGCATCAAAGCCGTATTGACACCCTTCGAAAATCTGCAGTTTTATCAGGCGGTGCGCGGCGCGGCCGAGCATCAGGCCATCTGGCGCGCGCTGGAGCAGGTGGGGCTGGTGGGTTACGAAGATCTGCCGGTGGCGCAGCTGTCGGCGGGGCAGCAGCGGCGCGTGGCGCTGGCGCGCCTGTGGCTGAGCGCGGCGCCGCTGTGGATCCTCGATGAACCGTTGACGGCAATCGATAAACAGGGCGTGGCCGAGTTGATTAGCCTTTTTGAACAACATGCGCAGCGGGGCGGCATGGTATTGTTGACCACGCACCAGGATTTGGCCGGCGTCAGCCAAACGGTGGGCAAAATTCGTTTGGCGGAACACGACGCGGGGAGTTTGTGATGTTTTTGACTCTGGTGCGTCGCGAATTGAAGATCGCCTGCCGTAAAGGGTCGGAGATCGTCAACCCGCTGTGGTTTTTCCTGATTGTGATCACGCTGTTCCCGCTGGGGATTGGCCCTGAACCGCAGCTGCTGGCGCGCATTGCGCCGGGCATCGTGTGGGTGGCGGCGCTGCTGGCCTCGCTGCTGTCGCTGGAGCGGCTGTTTCGCGACGACTTTCTCGACGGTTCGCTGGAGCAGCTGTTGCTGCTGCCGACGCCGCTGCCGATGACGGTGCTGGGCAAAGTGTGTGCTCACTGGGTTGTGACGGGATTGCCGCTGCTGATCCTGTCGCCGCTGGTGGCGCTGCTGCTGTCGCTTAATATGCAAACCTGGCTGGCGGTGGCGGGTACGCTGCTGCTCGGCACGCCGACGCTGAGTCTGATCGGCGCTATCGGCGTGGGGCTGACCGTCGGCCTGCGCAAAGGGGGCGTGCTGCTCAGCCTGCTGGTGCTGCCGCTGTATATCCCGGTGCTGATCTTCGCCACCGGCGCGATCGACGCCGCCTCGATGGGCATGCCGATCGACGGTTATCTGGCGATACTCGGCGCGATGCTGGCGGGCAGCGTAACATTGGCGCCGTTTGCCACCGCGGCGGCGCTGCGAGTGAGCGTGCACTAGCTAACGTATTGAGAACAGACGGGGCAAGGCCGACAAGAGCGTACCCCACAGAAGATTTTCGCCGTTTCGAACGTTCGGAGCGGCCGACGCATAAAAATTACCGTGAGCACTGACGACAATGTGGAAATGGTTACATCAACTGGCGCGGCCCGAACGGCTGTATCACGTCTGCGGCCGCTTTATCCCCTGGCTGGGGCTGGCGGCGGCGGCCTGCCTGCTGCTTGGCTGGGCATGGGGCTTTGGCTTCGCGCCGAAGGATTATCAGCAGGGCGATAGCTTCCGCATCATTTATATTCATGTGCCGGCGGCCATGTGGTCGATGGGCATCTACGCCTCGATGGCGGTGGCGGCGTTTATCGGCCTGGTGTGGCAGATGAAAATGTCCGATACCGTGGTGGCGGCGATGGCGCCGATCGGCGCGGTGTTCACCTTTATCGCGCTGGTGACCGGCTCCGCCTGGGGTAAGCCGATGTGGGGCACCTGGTGGGTATGGGACGCGCGTCTGACCTCCGAACTGGTGCTGCTGTTCCTCTATATGGGCGTCATCGCGCTGTATAACGCTTTCGAGGACCGCCGCCTGGCGGGCCGCGCCGCCGGCATTCTGGTGCTGGTGGGCGTGGTGAACATTCCGATCATCCATTTCTCCGTCGAATGGTGGAATACGCTGCATCAGGGCTCGACCAACATGCAGCAATCCATCGCGCCAAGCATGCGCACCCCGCTGCGCTGGGCGATCCTCGGCTACCTGCTGTTGTTCGTCACGCTGACGCTGATGCGCCTGCGCAATCTGATCCTGTTCCAGGAGCGCCAACGCCCGTGGGTTGCCGGGCTGGTGAATAAGGAGCGTCAGTCATGAATGCCGCGTTCGATTCCTGGCCGGCGTTTTTCGCCATGGGCGGTTATGCCTTCTATGTCTGGCTGGCGGTTGCCGTCACGCTGATTTCGCTGTTGGGGCTGGTGGCGCACACCGTCTGGCAGCGGCGGCTATTGCTCGCCGAGATCGGCCGCCGTCAGGCGCGCGAGCGGCGCATTCGCCATGCGCAACAATCAAAACAAAAATCCGCCGCACCGCGGGAGAAATCATTGTGAATCCACGTCGTAAAAGCCGCCTTTATCTGGCGATCGTTGTGCTGATCGGCATCGCGCTGACCGCAACCCTGATGCTGTACGCGCTGCGCTCCAACATCGATCTGTTCTACACCCCGGGTGAAATCCTGCAGGGCAAGGGCGAAAACCATGAAAAGCCCGAGGTTGGCCAGCGGCTGCGCATCGGCGGCATGGTGATGCCCGGCTCGGTGAAGCGCGATCCCAATACGCTGCAGGTCAGCTTCAAGATTTACGATGCGCGCGGCGCGATCGGCGTGACCTACACCGGCATTCTGCCGGACCTGTTCCGCGAAGGGCAGGGCGTGGTGGCGCAGGGCGTGCTGGGCGAGGGCAACGTGGTCAATGCGCGCGAAGTGCTGGCCAAGCACGACGAGAAATACACTCCGCCGGAAGTGGCCGACGCGATGAAAGAGAATCACAAAGGGCCGGCGGAAGCGTATAACGCGCCGCAGGCGGAGGGCGCCAAGTCATGATGCCGGAACTGGGCAGTTTTCTGCTGTGCCTGGCGCTGGCGATCGCGCTGCTGCTGAGCATTTACCCGCAGTGGGGCGCGGCGCGGCAGGACAGCCGCATGATGGCGGTGGCCCGCCCGCTGACCTACGGCATGTTCGCCGCGATTGCGCTGGCGTTCCTGTGCCTGGTGCATGCCTTCGTAGTCAATGACTTTACCGTCGCCTACGTGGCCACCAACTCCAATACCCAACTACCGGTGTATTACCGCATCGCCGCCACCTGGGGGGCGCACGAAGGTTCGCTGCTGCTGTGGGTGCTGCTGCTGAGCTGCTGGTCGCTGGCGGTGGCGTTGTGCAGCCGGGCGATGCCACAGGACGCGGTGGCGCGGGTGTTGTCGGTGATGGGCATGATCACCGCCGGCTTCCTGCTGTTCATCATCATGACCTCCAACCCGTTCACCCGCACGCTGCCTAACTTCCCGATCGACGGCAGCGATCTCAACCCGCTGCTGCAGGATATCGGCCTGATCTTCCACCCGCCGCTGCTGTACATGGGCTATGTCGGCTTCTCGGTCGCCTTCGCGTTCGCCATCGCCTCGCTGATGGCCGGCCGGCTCGACACCGCCTGGGCGCGCTGGTCGCGCCCGTGGACCACCGCCGCCTGGGTGTTCCTCACGCTGGGCATCGTGCTCGGATCGGCCTGGGCCTACTATGAGCTGGGCTGGGGCGGCTGGTGGTTCTGGGATCCGGTGGAGAACGCTTCCTTTATGCCGTGGCTGGCCGGCACCGCGCTGATGCATTCGCTGGCGGTGACCGAGAAACGCGGCACGTTCAAAGCCTGGACGGTGTTGCTGGCGATCACCGCCTTCTCGCTGTGCCTGCTGGGCACCTTCCTGGTGCGCTCCGGCGTGCTGGTCTCGGTGCACTCCTTCGCCTCCGACCCGGCGCGCGGCATGTTTATTCTCGCCTATCTGGTGATCGTCATCGGCGGTTCGCTGCTGCTGTACGCGGTCAAGGGCGGCCAGGTGCGCAGCCGGGTGCAGCACGAGACCTTCTCGCGCGAGACCTTCCTGCTGGGCAACAACGTGTTGCTGATCGCCGCCATGCTGGTGGTGCTGTTGGGCACGTTGCTGCCGCTGGTGCACAAACAGTTGGGGCTGGGCAGCATTTCGATCGGCGAGCCGTTCTTCAACACCATGTTCACCTGGCTGATGGCGCCGTTGGCGCTGCTGTTGGGCATCGGGCCGCTGGTGCGCTGGCGCCGCGATGAGCCGGGCAAGCTGTGGCGCCGCCTCGGCGTGGCGCTGCTGGTGACGCTGGTGCTGTCGATTCTGCTGCCGTGGCTGTTGCAGGACAGCATCGCCGGCATGACGGTGGTGGGCCTGATTATGGCGCTGTGGGTGATCATCCTGACGCTGATGGAGCTGCATGAGCGCGCCACCCATCGTCACGGTTTCTGGCGCGGCCTGCGGCAGCTGTCCCGCAGCCACTGGGGCATGGTGCTCGGCCACCTCGGCGTGGCGGTGACGGTGATCGGCATCGCCTTCAGCCAGAACTACAGCGTGGAGCGCGACGTGCGGATGAAGGCCGGCGACAGCGTGGATATTCACAACTATCACTTCGTGTTCCGCGACGTGCACGACATTCGCGGCCCGAACTACAGCGGCGGCGTCGGTATCATCGACGTCACGCGCAACGGCAAGCCGGAGGCGACGCTGCACGCGGAGAAACGCTACTACAGCGTGGCGCGCAGCATGATGACCGAGGCGGCGATCGACGGCGGGTTCAGCCGCGATCTGTACGCGGCGCTGGGCGAGGAGCTGGAAGACGGCTCCTGGGCGGTGCGCCTGTATTACAAACCCTTCGTGCGCTGGATCTGGTTCGGCGGCGTCTTTATGGCGATCGGCGGCCTGCTGTGCATTCTCGACCCGCGTTATCGCATGAGCAAAAAGCTCAAGCGTGAAGGCAAGCTGGAGGCGCAATCATGAAGCGTAAGCTGCTGTTTATCCCGTTGGTGCTCTTCCTGCTGCTGGTGGTGGCCCTGATGGTGCAACTGACGCGCAACGCCGGCGGCGAAGATCCGACCATGCTGGAGTCGGCGCTGATCGGCAAACCGGTGCCGACCTTCAGGCTGGAATCGTTGGATCAGCCGGGCAAAACCTACGATCAGGCGGTGCTGCGCGACGGCAAGCCGATATTGCTCAACGTCTGGGCGACCTGGTGCCCGACCTGCCGCGCGGAGCACCAGTATCTCAATACGCTGGCGGCGCGCGGCGTGCGGGTGGTCGGCCTGAACTATAAAGACGATCGCGCCAAGGCGGTGACCTGGCTCAATTCCCTCGGCAATCCCTATGCCCTCAGCCTGTATGACGGCGATGGCATGCTGGGCTTGGATCTCGGGGTGTACGGCGCGCCTGAGACCTTCCTTATCGACGGCCAGGGGATTATTCGCTATCGCCACGCCGGCGACATGAACGAGCGCGTCTGGCAGCAGGAAGTGCTGCCGCTGTATAGAAAGTACGGGGGTGAGGCATGAGGCTGATTGTCCTGTTGTGCGCCGCGTTGCTGAGCTGGAGCGCCGCTGCGGCGATCGATACCTATCGCTTTAACTCCGTCGAGCAGGAGCAGCAGTATCGCGAGTTGACCGAACAGCTGCGTTGCCCTAAATGCCAGAACAACAGCATTGCCGATTCCAACGCCATCATCGCCGCCGACATGCGCACCAAGGTGTATGAGCTGATGATGCAGGGGCAAAGCAAGCAGCAGATCATCGACTACATGGTGGCGCGTTATGGCAATTTCGTCACCTACGAACCGCCGGTAACGCCGGCGACGCTGATCTTGTGGATCGGCCCGCTGCTGTTCGTGCTGATAGGCGGGGCGGTGGTGATCCTGCGCACCCGTCGCCGGCCCGACGCGGCGGTGGACGATGAATTCTCTGAACGGGAACGGCAGCGCCTGGCGGCGCTGTTGCAAGAGACTGACAGGAAGAAACCCTAATGGCTTTTTGGCTGATTATTTGCGTGTTGCTGGCCGGCGCCGCAGCAACGCTGGTGGTGCCGGCGATGCGCCACGGCAAGCAGAGCGCCGCCACGCGCGATGCGCTCAACAAGGCGTTCTATCAGGATCGCCTCAGCGAACTGGAGCAGGACGAGCAACAGGGCGTGGTGGCCGAGCGCCCGGAACTGGTGAAAGAGCTGCAACAGAACCTGTTGAACGACATCCCGGCCGAGCAGATGGCGCAGGCGAAGCCGATCAACCGCTGGGCGTTAGTGCCGGGCGTGCTGTTATTGCTGGCGGTGACCGTTGGCTTTTATCTGAAAACCGGCGGGCTGGCGCAGGTGCTGGACTGGCGTCTGGTGCAGGCGCAAATGCCGGAATTGCGTGAGCGCGTCGCCAATGAGCGCGCCAAACCGCTGAGCATGGAAGAGATCGCTCGCCTCGGGCTGGGGCTGCGCACCGAGCTGCAGCAGGACGATCGCAATATCAATGACTGGATGATGCTGGGGCGCGTCGGCATGGCGCTGAACAACGCCACTACCGCCACGCAGGCGTTTGCCCATGCCTATCAATTGGATCCGAATAGTCTGGAAGTGCGGCTCGGCTATGCCGAGGTCTTGACGCGATCCAACGATCCGGAGGATAACAAGCAGGCGACGCAGCTGTTGCGGCGCATGATTGCGGAAAATCACAGCGATCCGCGGGTGCTCAGCCTGTTGGCGTTTAATGCTTTCGAACAGGGCGATTTCAAACAGGCGATCGGCGCCTGGCAGGTGATGTTGCAGCTGCTGCCGGCCAACGATCCGCGCGCGGAAGTGATAAAGCGCAGTATTGCACAAGCAAAAGCCCAGGCTGGCGGAGAAACTGTTAAACTGAATGTGACTGTTTCGCTGTCACCGCAGGCGGCGAAAGCCATGCCGCCGCAGGGGACGCTGGTTATCTCGGTGACCGACGGCGTCAGCCCGGTGCCGGTCGCGGTAAAACAATTGCCGTTGAGCCGTTTTCCGCTGTCTTTCTCTCTGGACGACAGCAACGCCATGATGCCCGAGCGTCTACTCTCGGCACAGCATCAGGTGCAGGTGCGTGTGCGCCTCTCACAGGACGGATTGGCCACGCCGCAGCCGGGGGACTGGTTCGGCGAAAGCTCGCTGCAGACATTCAGCGGCAAAGAGCAGGTTAGCGTTCAGATAAACAAGCAGGTCCCTGAAAAATAAGACCGAACGTGTTTTTATGGAGAAAAATATGAACTTTCGCCTGACTGGGGTGGCATTCGCAGCGGCATTACTGGTGGGCTGTGCCAGCGCGCCAGACAATGAGCCGCAAGGGCGTTCCGATCCTCTGGAAGGATTTAACCGGACGATGTTCGACTTCAACTACAACGTCCTGGATCCTTATATCCTGCGTCCGGTCGCGGTGGCCTGGCGTGACTACGTGCCGATGCCGGCGCGTAACGGCATCAGCAACTTCACCTCTAACCTGGAAGAGCCGGCCAGCATGGTCAACGCCTTCCTGAAGGGCGATCCTTACCGCGGGATGATCCACTTCAACCGTTTCTTCCTGAACACCCTGCTCGGGATGGGCGGCCTGATCGACGTGGCCGGCATGGCCAACCCGAAACTGGCGCGCGAAGAGCCGAACCGTTTCGGCAGCACGTTGGGGCATTACGATGTGGGCTACGGTCCGTACGTGATGCTGCCAGGCTACGGCAGCTTTACCCTGCGTGAAGACGGCGGCGACTTTGCGGATACGCTGTATCCGATGCTGAGCTACCTGACTTTCTGGATGTCGGCGGGCAAATGGGTGGTCGAGGGGATCGAAACTCGCGCTCAACTGCTGGATTCCGACGGCCTGCTGCGCAACTCCTCCGATCCTTATGTCATGGTGCGTGAAGCTTACTTCCAGCGCCACGACTTCATCGCCAACGGCGGTTCGCTCAAGCCGGAAGAGAACCCGAACGCCAAGGCGATTCAGGGCGATCTGGACGAAATCGACTCGCAGTAACCGCCGGCCTTATGCCCATGAAAACCCGCCGTCTGGCGGGTTTTTTTACGCCCGCGGCGAGCGACAGGCAAAGAAAAAGCGCCCCGCGGGGCGCTTTGGCATCCATCTCAGGCGAGATTAGAAGCGGTAGTTGAAGTTGGCGCCGTACAGCCAGGCCTTGCCTTCGGAGGTGAAGGTGTAAGGACCTTCATTGATGGTGACTTTCTGGCCGTGCATGTAGGACACGCCGACGTCAACCGAGGCGTCTTTGTTGAACGCATAGGTGGTACCGGCACTCAGCCAGAAACGGTCCTGATCCGGAATGGAGATCGAACGGTTTTGGGCAGGCACCGGGCTGTCATCGAAGGCGATACCGGTACGGAAGGTCCAGTTATCGTCGTAGAAGTAGGTGGTGCCCAGCGCGATGCGGTAAGCGTCTTTGAAGCCTTCATGCTTCTGGAACAGCGTCTGGCCGTTGTTGCCGGTGGCTCTCAACTCCTGGAACTGGCTCCAGCTGGTGTAGGCCAGGCTGTAGTGAACGGCCCACTGCGGCGCCACTTTGTTGTAACCGGACAGCTCCCACATTTCAGGCAGGTGCAGGCTCAGAGAACCCGGGATGGTGGTGCCGTTGGTGCCCCACGGCAGACCTTTAGAGGCCAGCAACGGGTTGAAGGCTGAAGGCAGGCTGCTCTTGTAATCGCCGTCGAAGTCGATTTTCACTTCTGAGCGATAGGTGAAGCCGTAACGGTTGTTTTCATCCACTTCGTAGAGAATACCGGCGTTCCAGCCGAAGCCCCATTCGTCGCCTTTCAGGTGCGAAATCTGGGTATCTGCCGGGATCTGCGAAACCGGGCCGGCCAACTGTGGCGGTAACTGGCCCGATCCGGCGATCAATTTTGGCAGATCGCCGGCGTAACGCTCGAGTTTAGCCTTGGCGTAGACGGCGTCAAAACCCAGACCGAAGCTGAAGTTCTTGTTCAGGCGATAAGCGCCGCTCAGGTTCAGGTTCAGGGTTTCCAGATCGGTTTTGCCGCCCATGGAGCCCGCCGCATAACCGTTGTTGTATTCGGTCGCCAAACCAAAGTTGCTGGTGACCGAGCCGCCTACGGCGAATTGATCGTTAATCGGGTGAACATAATGCAGGTTCGGCACCCAGGCGGTCGGCGCGATGTTTTTCGCATCCAGGCTGGCGCGGGAAGGTGAGGTACCGGAAATATCTACGTCCGGATCGATGAAGACTGCGCCGAAAGAGAGTTCCGGGCGGGTATACATCATCAGCAACGCCGGGTTGCGGCTTGCGGAGGCCGCCGTATCCGCCATGGCGCCTTCGCCAGAATACGAACGTCCTAAACCAGCTGATGAGAACTCATTCAGCTGGAATCCTGCGGCAGACACGTTTGAAGAAATAATTGCCACTGCAGCTGCGAGAGCTGATTTAGTCAATAGGTTTTTCTGGCTCATGACCAAAACCTCATTATGTGTTTATTATTTAAACTATTGTTACACGAAGTAACAAGGAGCGCGGGATTGTAGGGTCCGTTATCGTTCAGACAAATCAGACCAGTGGCTGAAGTATAGGTCTGACCTGTGAAAATGTTGCAAGTTTGTTTTTGAGATATTTCCACTCTGATATCAAAAAAGAGATCTGCTTAACAAAAAGACAGTGGTAAATAACAAAATTCTTACCATTTCTTAGCAGGCGCTCCTTTTTATTTGTGATTTCCATCACTTAAAACACCCAGTAAAAGTAAGTGCTAGTGATTGCCGGCTTGGGAGCGTAAAATACCCACAGAATTTTGTGGCTTTGCGCCGGTGAATAAAACGGCAATTTGGGCTGATAACAGAGGCCCTTGAGGAGAACCAACCATGTCAGATGCAATTAATAAATGCAGCGCCCAGGAAACCGCCGCGTGTTGCTGCGTGGATGTCGGCACCGTGATGGATAACACCGATTGCACCGCATCCTACAGCCAGGTGTTCAGCAATCAACAAGATGCGGAGGCGATGCTGGCGGCGCTGAGCGAAAAGGCGCGCGCGGTCGAATCCGACCCCTGTGACATCAGCAGTAGCATTAAACCGGTTGACGGCGGCGTACAATTGGAAGCCGATTTTACCTTCGCCTGCCAGGCGGAAACCCTGATCTTCCAGCTCGGCCTGCGTTAATCCCCGCTTTACCCCCGGCGCCGCCTGCTGCGCGCCGGGGATTTCCTTCCCCGCCTCGTTCCCGATAGAAAGTGCGCCTGCTCGCAGTTTTGATCTCTGCCGGTTTGCCAAATGTAACCGTTTGGTTAACAATGACCTCATCAGGTCAGACCTCTTTCTGCCCATTGCGCTGACGTTATTTTCTTCAGGAGCATTTATGAGTAAGGCACTGCCGTTGGTGACCCGTCATGGTGACCGCATTGCGATTGTGAATGGACTGCGTACCCCCTTTGCCAAACAGGCGACCGCCTATCACGGCATTCCGGCGGTGGATTTAGGGAAAACGGCGGTGAGCGAGCTGTTGGCGCGCAGCGGTATCGAGCCGCAACTGATCGAACAACTGGTGTTCGGCCAGGTGGTGCAAATGCCCGAGGCGCCGAACATCGCGCGTGAGATCGTGCTTGGCACCGGCATGAGCGTCCATACCGACGCCTACAGCGTGTCGCGCGCCTGCGCCACCAGCTTCCAGGCGATCGCCAACGTGGCGGAGAGCATCATGGCCGGCAGCATCAGCGTCGGCATCGCCGGCGGGGCGGACTCTTCTTCCGTCTTGCCGATCGGCGTCAGCAAGGCGCTGGCGCGCACGTTGGTGGACGTCAACAAGGCGCGCACGCTGTCGCAGCGCCTCAAATTGTTCAGCCGGCTGAAATTCCGCGATCTGATGCCGGTGCCGCCGGCGGTGGCGGAGTATTCCACCGGCCTGCGCATGGGCGATACCGCCGAACAGATGGCGAAAAGCCACGGCATCACCCGTGAAGCGCAAGATGCGCTGGCGCATCGTTCCCACGAGCTGGCGGCCAAAGCCTGGCGGGAGGGGTGGCTGCGCGACGAGGTGATGACCGCCTACGTGCCGCCTTACCGCGCTCAGCTTTCTGAAGACAACAATATCCGCAAAGACTCCAGCCTGGCTTCCTACGCCAAGCTGAAACCGGCGTTCGATCGCAAGCACGGCAGCGTCACTGCGGCCAACAGCACGCCGTTGACCGACGGCGCGGCGGCGGTACTGATGATGAGCGAATCGCGCGCCAAAGAGTTGGGGCTGCAGCCGCTCGGCTATCTGCGCAGTT
Source organism: Serratia sp. X10 (assembly GCF_017811775.1). Lineage (NCBI taxonomy): Bacteria > Pseudomonadati > Pseudomonadota > Gammaproteobacteria > Enterobacterales > Yersiniaceae > Serratia > Serratia sp. X10. The sequence goes on from NZ_JAEIOH010000002.1 coordinate 118,082, forward strand.
TCGCCTTCGCTGCCATCGATGTGTGGGAAGACATGCTGCTGGGGCCCTCCTACGCCACGCCGCTGGCGCTGGATCGCGCCGGCATCGGCCTGGCCGATCTGACGCTCATCGACATGCATGAAGCCTTCGCCGCGCAAACGCTGGCCAACCTGAAGATGTTCGCCAGCGAAGCGTTCGCCCGCGAGAAGCTTGGCCGCAGCCAGGCAATCGGCGAAGTGGACATGGACAAATTCAACGTATTGGGCGGTTCTATCGCCTATGGTCACCCGTTCGCCGCCACCGGCGCGCGCATGATTACCCAGACGCTGCGTGAGCTGAAACGCCGCGGCGGCGGGCTGGGCCTGACCACCGCCTGCGCCGCCGGCGGGTTAGGGGCCGCGATGATCGTGGAGGTGGAATGATGAGCGTCGAAAACGCATTGCACGAGCAGCGCGCCAAACCGTCGGCCTTTCAACTGACGATCCGCCCCGACAACATCGGGGTGATCACCATCGACGTGCCGGGCGACAAGGTCAATACGCTCAAGGCCGAGTTCGTCGAACAGGTTAACGACGTGCTGATCCGCGCGCAGCAGCATACTGCGCTGGAAGGGCTGGTGATCGTTTCCGGCAAGCCGGACTCGTTTATCGCCGGCGCCGATATCACCATGATCGCCGCCTGCACCAGCGCCAAAGAGGCGGAAACGCTGGCCAAGAAAGGGCAGAGCACGCTGGCGCAGATCGCCGCCTTCCCGGTGCCGGTGGTGGCGGCCATCCACGGCGCCTGCCTGGGCGGCGGGCTGGAATTGGCGCTGGCCTGCCACGGCCGCGTCTGTTCGCTGGATGACAAAACCGCGCTCGGTCTGCCGGAAGTGCAGCTGGGCTTGCTGCCGGGCTCCGGCGGCACTCAGCGCCTGCCGCGCCTGGTAGGCGCCGCCAAGGCGCTGGACATGATCCTGACCGGCAAGCACATTCGCGCCCGCCAGGCGCTGCGCATGGGGCTGGTGGACGACGCCGTGCCGCAATCGATTTTGCTGCAGACCGCCATCGAGCGGGTGAAGCAGGGCTGGAAGCATCAGCGCGAGCTGCCGTGGCAGGATCGTCTGCTCAACGGCCCGCTGGGCAGAAATCTGCTGTTCAGCATCGTGCGCAAGAAAACGTTGGCGAAAACGCACGGCAACTACCCGGCGGCGGAGCGCATTATTCAGGTGGTGCGCACCGGGCTGGATCACGGCAGCGCCAGCGGCTATGAAGCCGAAGCGCGCGCCTTTGGCGAGCTGGCGATGACGCCGCAATCGGCGGCGTTGCGCAGCCTGTTCTTCGCTTCCACCGCGCTGAAAAAAGAGCGGGGCGGCGATGCTCAGCCGCGCGCCTTGCATCGCGTCGGCATTCTCGGCGGCGGCCTGATGGGGGGCGGCATCGCCTGCGTCACCGCCACCCGCGGCGGTTTGCCGGTTCGCATCAAAGACATCAATGAAACCGGCATCAATCATGCGCTGAAATACAGTTGGGACGTGCTCGGCAAGCGGGTGCGCAGCAAGCGCATGCGCCCGGCGGAGCGGCAAAAGCAGATGATGTTGATCTCCGGCTCTACCGATTACACCGGCTTCGAGCAGGTGGATATCGTGGTCGAGGCGGTGTTTGAGGATCTGGCGCTGAAGCAGAAAATGGTGGCCGAGATTGAAGCGAACTGCGCGCCGCATACCGTGTTCGCCTCCAATACCTCCTCGCTGCCTATCGGTCAAATCGCCGAACAGGCCCAGCGGCCGCAGCAGGTGATCGGTCTGCACTACTTCAGCCCGGTGGACAAAATGCCGCTGGTGGAAGTGATCCCGCACGCTGGCACCAGCGAACAAACCATCGCCACCACCGTGGCGCTGGCGCACAAGCAGGGCAAGACCGCCATCGTGGTGGGCGACAGCGCCGGTTTTTATGTCAACCGCATCCTGGCGCCGTACATCAACGAAGCGGCGCGCTGCCTGCTGGAAGGCGAGCCCATTGAATCGCTGGACAAAGCACTGGTGGACTTCGGCTTCCCGGTCGGCCCTATCACCCTGTTGGACGAAGTGGGCATCGACGTCGGCACCAAGATCATTCCGGTGCTGGTTGAGGCGCTGGGGCCGCGCTTCGCCGCGCCTGCCGCGTTCGATGCGGTGCTGAAGGACGGGCGCAAAGGGCGCAAGAACGGCCGCGGCTTCTATCTTTACCCGAGCGAGGGGCAGCAGCGCCAGCGGCGTAAGCGCGCGGACACCTCATTGTATACGTTGCTCGGCGTCACGCCGAAGGCGCACATGCTGCCGGCGACCATTGCCCAGCGCTGCGTGATGATGATGCTGAACGAAGCGGCGCGCTGCCTGGATGAAGGCGTGATCCGCAGCGCGCGCGACGGTGACATCGGTGCGGTGTTCGGCATCGGTTTCCCGCCGTTCCTTGGCGGCCCGTTCCGCTATATGGATGAACTCGGCGCCGAGAAAGTGGTGAAGACGCTGGACTACCTGCGTCAGCAGCACGGCGAGCACTTCGCGCCCTGCGAACGCCTGCAGCGCATGGCGCAGCAGGGCGAACGTTTTTACCCGCTGGGGAGTTGAACGCAGGGCGGCCCGATTTGCACTATAGTTGCAACAGGGCCGCGTTGTGATCGCCATCACTCCTTGCGACAGCGTCAGCCCGTGAGGCTGTACAGCAAGGCTGCGGCAGCGGTAAGTTAGCTTGAGCGCCATCAATAATTTTCATGGCGAAAAGGTTAAAATTTAACCCGTTGAATTGATTGTTCTATGAGCAATCGAGGTTTGCCCGGGGAGGATTGCTGTAAAAAACAGCATTTTCTTTACGCAAACTTTCAGGCAAAATGCCCGGCCGCCATAAAGAGACGGCGCGTTATCGTTTTAAAGCTTTGGCTTTGGGGTTGTAAAACTCGGCGGTACAGCACGCACGGCGTTTCTGTATAGCGTTACTTTGTCAACAACAGCGGTGCAATATGCAAGTTTTGATTATGCGTCACGGAGAGGCGGCGCTCGAGGCAGCCAGCGATGCGGTAAGGCCCCTTACCCTGTGCGGCCGCGACGAGTCCCGTCAGATGGCGGCCTGGTTGAACACCAAGTCTGTGGATATCGAACGCGTGCTGGTCAGCCCCTATCTGCGGGCCGAACAGACGCTGGCGACGGTGCGTGAAGCCTTGACGCTGCCGGAGGGCGAAGAAGTGCTGCCCGAGCTGACGCCGGGCGGGAACGCCGAACAGGTCGGCAGCTATCTTCAGGCGCTGGCGATGCAAGGGGTGAGCTCGGTGCTGATCGTGTCGCACCTGCCGCTGGTGGGGTATCTGGTGGCGGAACTGTGTCCGGGCGAGTGCCCGCCGATGTTCGCGACCTCGGCGATCGCCAACGTCGATCTGCCGGCGGACGGCAGCTACGGCAAATTTGAATGGCAGGTCAGCCCGTCGCAGGTGATGGCCAAAGTGTGAGCCGCGGATGCGGTGCGGAATAAACTCAGGGCGATGTCTGACATCGCCCTGAGTCGTTTCTGCGGGAGGCTATTCTGCCAGCTCCACCAACAGCAGAACGGCGGCGTTGCCGCCCCATTCCTTCGGCGCCTGATGGAACGCCAGCACGTCGGGATGCTGCGCCAGCCACAGCGGCGTTTGCTGTTTGAGAATGTGTTTGCCGTGCCCGTGCATCACGCAGGCGCAGTGCACATGCTCGCGTTTGCAGGCGGCGATCAGCGCCCCCAATTCCTGCTTGGCCTGCAGCTGAGTCAGGCCGTGCAAATCAAGAAACAGCTCCGGCGAATAATCGCCGCGTCGCAGCTTCTTCAGCTCATACGGGCTGCTGCCGGGGCGCACGTAGCGCGTCGGGCCTTCCTCTTCCAGCTGCGGCTGATATTCATCTGAAAAATAATAGCTGGCATCGACCTGCTCCTGCAGCAGCCGCTGCGGCGCAACCTGTTTCACCTTGAGCTTCGGCGGGCGGTGGACGATGGTGTCCTGGCGCAGCTTTTTTGCGCCCGCCACCGACTCTCTGAAGAGCTGTTGTTCGTCTTTGCTCAGAGGGGGCTTGTTCTTCATGCTTCATTCACCGGAAATCGTTTATTTCGCTAGTTTACCTTGTGAATGAGCGCTGTCGACGCAAAACTCGGGCCAGAGTGAAAAGCGCGAGGGGCGCGCGTGATTTGTCGCGGGCTTCATGGCAAACTATGCGGCTAAATCATGAAACACAGCGCCTGCCGGAGGGCAAATTGGACAAAATTTTCGTCGACGAAGCAGTGAACGAACTGCACACCATTCAAGATATGCTGCGCTGGACGGTAAGCCGTTTCAACGCCGCCAATATCTATTATGGTCACGGAACCGACAATCCGTGGGACGAAGCGGTGCAATTGGTGCTGCCAAGCCTGTTTCTGCCGTTGGACATTCCGGAGGACATGCATACCGCTCGTCTGACTTCCAGCGAGCGCCATCGCATCGTTGAGCGCGTGATCCGCCGCGTCAACGAGCGTATCCCGGTCGCCTACCTGACCAACAAGGCCTGGTTCTGCGGCATGGAATTCTACGTCGACGAACGCGTGCTGGTGCCGCGCTCGCCGATCGGCGAGTTGATCAACGATCGTTTCAGCGCGCTGATCCCGCACCCGCCGCGCCATATTCTCGACATGTGCACCGGCAGCGGCTGCATCGCCATCGCCTGTGGCTACGCTTTCCCGGAAGCGGAAGTGGACGCGGTGGACATCTCCAGCGACGTGCTGGCGGTGACCGAGCGCAATATTCAGGCGCACGGCGTCGAGCACCAGGTGATCCCGATCCGTTCCGATCTGTTCCGCGACGTTCCCGCGATCCAGTACGATCTGATCGTCACCAACCCGCCGTACGTCGATGCGGAAGACATGTCGGATCTGCCGCAGGAGTTCCGCTTTGAGCCGGAACTGGGGCTGGCGGCGGGCAGCGACGGCCTGAAGCTGGTGCGCCGCATCCTGGCCTGCGCGCCGGACTACCTGACCGACGACGGCGTGCTGATTTGTGAAGTGGGCAACAGCATGGTACATCTGATGGAACAATATCCGGACATCCCGTTCACCTGGCTGGAATTCGAAAACGGCGGCGACGGCGTGTTCATGCTGACCAAACAGCAGCTGGTGGATTGCAAGGATCACTTCAGCCTCTATCGCAGCTAAGCCGCATTTCCAAGGCCCGCATGGCGGGCCTCATAACGATAAAAGACTAACGGTAAGGAGCCGTGATGGCAGGAAACAGTATTGGGCAGATTTTCCGCGTCACCACCTTCGGTGAATCTCACGGGGTGGCGCTGGGTTGTATCGTCGACGGCGTGCCGCCCGGCATCCCGCTCACCGAAGCCGATTTGCAACACGATCTGGACCGCCGTCGTCCGGGCACCTCGCGTTACACCACCCAGCGCCGCGAACCGGATCAGGTGCGCATTCTCTCCGGCGTATTCGAAGGCGTGACCACCGGCACCAGCATCGGTCTGATCATTGAGAACACCGATCAGCGCTCGCAAGATTACAGCGCCATCAAAGACGTGTTCCGTCCAGGACATGCCGACTACACCTACGAACAGAAATACGGTCTGCGCGACTATCGCGGCGGCGGCCGCTCTTCGGCGCGTGAAACCGCCATGCGCGTCGCGGCGGGCGCTATCGCCAAGAAATACCTGCAGCAGAAATTCGGCGTGCAGGTGCGCGGCTATCTGGCGCAGATCGGCGACGTGACCTGCGAGCTGAAAGACTGGGATCAGGTCGAACAGAACCCGTTCTTCTGCCCGGATCCGGACAAGCTGGAAGCGCTGGACGAACTGATGCGCGCGCTGAAAAAAGAGGGCGACTCCATCGGCGCCAAGGTCAGCGTGATTGCGGAAAACGTGCCGGTTGGCCTGGGCGAGCCGGTGTTTGACCGCCTCGATGCCGATCTGGCGCACGCGTTGATGAGCATCAACGCGGTGAAAGGCGTGGAGATCGGCGACGGGTTCGCCGTGGTGACCAAACGCGGCAGCGAAAACCGCGATGAAATCACCCCGGAAGGCTTCCAGAGCAACCATGCCGGCGGCATTCTCGGCGGCATCAGCAGCGGCCAACCGGTGATCGCGCATCTGGCGCTGAAGCCAACCTCCAGCATCATGGTGCCGGGCCGCACCATCAATCGCCACGGGGAAGCGGTGGAAATGGTGACGCGCGGTCGCCACGATCCGTGCGTGGGTATCCGCGCCGTACCGATCGCCGAAGCGATGATGGCGATCGTGTTGATGGATCACCTGTTGCGCCAGCGTGCGCAAAACGGTGATGTGGTTTCCGACGTGCCTCGCTGGTAATCGCCATGAAAAACTGGATGTTGGGCCTGGTGGCCCTGACGGCCTCCGCTTCCGCCATGGCGCTGACGCCGTGGCAGAAAATCGACCATCCGGTGGCCGGCGCGCCGCAGGCGGTGGGCGGTTTCGCCAACGGCTGCATCATCGGCGCGCAGCCGTTGCCGCTGAATTCACCGGATTATCAGGTGATGCGTACCGACCAGCGCCGCTATTTCGGCCATCCGGATCTGCTGGCGTTCATACAGCGCCTCAGCAGCAAAGCGAACCAGAAAGCGCTGGGCACGGTGCTGATCGGCGACATGGCGATGCCGGCCGGCGGGCGCTTCAGCAGCGGCCACGCCAGCCATCAGTCTGGGCTCGATGTCGACATCTGGCTGCAGCTGCCGCGCCAACGCTGGAGCGCGCAGCAATTGCTCAAACCGCAGCCGATCGACCTGGTGTCGGGCGACGGCAAACAGGTGGTGGCGAGCCAATGGCAACCGCAGATTGAGTCGCTGATCAAACTGGCGGCGCAGGATGCGGACGTGACGCGCATCTTTGTCAACCCGGCGATCAAGCAGCGTCTGTGCCTGGACGCCGGCGCCGATCGCGCCTGGCTGCACAAGGTGCGGCCGTGGTTCGGCCACCGTGCGCACATGCACGTGCGTCTGCGTTGTCCGGCCGGCAGCCTGGAGTGCCAGGAGCAGGATACGCCGCCGCCGGGCGATGGCTGCGGTGCCGAACTGGCGAGCTGGTTCGTACCGCATCAGCCGAACGCGAAGCCGGGCAAACCCGTGCCGCCGCCGTTACCGCCGACCTGTCAGGCATTGCTGGATCACCATTTCTCAGCGGAATAACACATGGACTGGTTCGTCATTGGCCCCGAGATGCTCGGGGTGTTGTTTGCGGTAGCGCTGCTGGCGGGGTTTATCGACTCCATCGCCGGCGGCGGCGGATTACTGACGGTGCCGGCCTTGCTGGCAGTGGGGGTTCCTCCGGCGCAGGCGCTGGCGACCAATAAGCTGCAGTCGGTCGGCGGCTCCTTCTCCGCCAGTCTGTACTTCATTCGTCGGCGAGCGGTGAACCTCAACGACCAGAAGCTGACGATTTTTCTGACGCTGACCGGCTCGATCGCCGGCGCGATTCTGGTGCAGCATATGCGCGCCGATTTGCTGCGGCAGATGCTGCCGCTGCTGGTGATCGGCATCGGTCTCTATTTCTTGTTGATGCCGCGACTGGGTGAGGAAGATCGTCAACGCCGCCTCGGCGCCTTGCCGTTCGGGCTGGTGGCCGGCGGTTGCGTCGGGTTTTACGACGGTTTCTTCGGCCCCGGCGCCGGCTCATTCTACGCGCTGGCCTACGTAACGCTGTGCGGTTTCAACCTCGCCAAGTCCACGGCGCACGCCAAAGTGCTGAACTTTACCTCCAACGTCGGCGGGTTGGCGCTGTTCATCATCGGCGGCAAGGTGGTGTGGAGCATCGGTCTGGTGATGCTGGTGGGGCAGGTGCTGGGGGCGCGTCTGGGCGCACACATGGTGCTGACCCGCGGCCAGAAATTGATTCGGCCGATGATCGTGATCGTCTCGCTGGTGATGAGTCTCAAGCTGCTTTACGACAATCACGGCGCAGAGATTCAGCAGTGGTTGACGGCCTTCGCGCACGGTTGACGATGAAAATGGGCGCCGTTTATGCGCCCGTATCCCCCCGCCGGTTATCGGGTATAATGGCCTCTTTATTTTTGTGGTTATAGAGTTTTTTTATGTCAGACACGCAGACCCGCCATCACTATGAGCAGTTGATCGAGATCTTCAATCGCTGCTTCAGCGATGACTACAACACCCGCCTGGTGAAGGGCGACGACGAACCGATCTACCTGCCGGCCGACGATGAACTGCCGTATCACCGCATCGTGTTTGCCCACGGCTTCTACGCCAGCGGCCTGCACGAAATTTCGCACTGGTGCATCGCCGGTGACGCGCGCCGTCAATTGGTGGACTTCGGTTATTGGTATTGCCCGGATGGGCGGGACGCGCAGACCCAGAGCGAATTTGAAGCGGTAGAGGTCAAACCGCAGGCGCTGGAATGGATGTTCTGCGTGGCGGCCGGTTTCCCGTTCAACGTCAGCTGCGACAACCTGAACGGCGACTGCGAGCCGGATCGCATCGCGTTTCAACGCAAGGTGCGCGCCCGGGTATTGGCGCTGCTGGAGCAGGGAATACCCACAAGGCCTGCGCGCTTTATTCAGGCGTTGCAATCGTTCTACAATACGCCACCGTTGGCGGCCGAGCACTTTCCGTATCCGGAAGATCTCAACTGACGCCACAGCCCGTTATTTAATGAGGAAATTTGATGATCGCAGAATTTGAAGCGCGCATTTTGGCGCTGATTGATGACATGGTAGAGCACGCCAGCGATGATGAACTGTTTGCCGGTGGCTACCTGCGCGGTCATCTGACGCTGGCGGTGGCCGAGGCGGAAGAGCAGGGAGAACACACCGCCGAAGCGCTGAAAGCGCGGGTGGAGGATAGCCTGCACAAAGCGATCGCCGCCGGGGAACTCTCGCCGCCGGATCAGATCCTGGTGCGCGGCATGTGGGAAAACCTCTATCAGGCTGCAACCCCTGCCGCCTGATCGTCATGCCGGGGCGCGTCGCCGCGCCCCTCAAGGTTGATTAAACCGCACGTCCTTTCAGCAATTTCCGCACCCACATCCGATTCGGATTCAACGCCGCCAGCAGGCGTGCATCGCCCGGCAACGGCTCGCCGAACAGCTGCGCCGCCAAAATTTCCGCCGCCAACGGCGCCGAACACAAGCCGCGCGAGCCTAACCCGCCGATAGCGAACAGACCGGGATAGACCGGCGCATCGGCGACGGTTTCGCCGCGCTGGTTCTGCCGCTGCAAGTCCCGATACTGCGCCAGGGTGGCCTGATAGTCCGGCAGCGCGCCGACCATCGGCAGATGATCGCGAGTGGCGCTGCGCACGCCGCAGCGCGCCTGATGCGCGCTGACGTCCACCTGCTGCGGCCAGGCCTGCTCAGGCAGGCAGCGCAGCAGGCGCTCGCGGTTCTCCTGTTGCTCCTGCTCGCGGTAGTCGGTGGCGGTGTCGCCGCGTTGGTAGCTGGCGCCGATGCAGTGGTGGCCGTTGTTGGCGTTGACCGGCGTCAGGTAGCCGTCGTAACACAATACCTGTTTCAATTGACCGAGGGCCGGCGAGCTTGGGATATGCGACACCTGCCCGCGTACCGAATACAGCGGCAGAGCTTCCGTCGGCGCCAGCTCGGCCAACCGATGGCCGTTGGCCAGGATCACCGTGGCATGGCGCCGGCTGTCGCCGTTGGCGAAATCGATGCGCCAGCCGTTTTCTTCCTGGGTCAGCGCCTGCGCATCGTGCCGGTAGTGGCAGACCAAGCCCTGACGCTGCGCCAGCGCGATAGCGCCGCGCGTCAGTTCGGCCGGGCAAAGCCAGCCGCCTAGCGGGTAGGTGATGCCGCCAAAGCCGGTATCGACGCCGCACCGTTCGCTGAGCGTCTCGCGGTCGGCCGCCATCGCCAAGGCCTGCGGCCAGTCGGTTTGCAGCATATTGGCGATCTTGGCGCCGCTCTTTTCGTCATAGGCCAACTGGCTGACGCCGCACCACTGGTGATCAAAGGCGACGCCTTGTTGCAACAGGGCATCGTACTGGCGGCGGGCGAAGGGAAACGCAGCGCTGAAAAAGCTCTCCAGCGCGTCGCCGCTGCCGTTGAGCAAAGGATAAATCGCACCCTGGCGGTTGCCGGATGCGCCCTCGGCCGCCTGCTCATCGGCGCAGTACAGCGTGACGGTGGCGCCGCGGCGCAGCAAGGCCAGCGCGGTGAGCGCGCTGGCGACGCCGCCGCCGATCAGGGCGATGTCGGCGGTGTTGTCCGCCGCCGGGCGTCGATACCAGGGCGCCGGATGTGCGGCGGGCTGCGCATCGGCCGGGAGCTCGCCGGCGAGCATCTCACGCTTTTGGCCGAAGCCTTTGCAGCGGTTGACCTGAAAACCGGCCTGTTGCAAGCCGCGGCGCACGAAGCCGGCGGCGGTAAAGGTGGCGAAGCTGCCTCCCGGCCGGGCGAAACGCGCCATGGAGGCGAACAGTTGATCGGTCCACATGTCGGGGTTTTTTGCCGGCGCGAAACCGTCGAGGAACCAGGCATCCACCTGGTTATTCATGCTGGCGTCAAACTGCGGCAGCAGATCGTTGACGTCGCCGAACCACAGATCGAGCGTAATGCGGCCTTCGGCTAACAGCAGGCGATGGCAACCCGGCAACGGCAGCGGCCACTGGGCGCGCAGCTCGTCGGCATAAGGCGCCAACTCCGGCCAGCGCGCATGCGCCGCCGCCAGGTCAGCCTGCTGCAGGGGGAATTTTTCGAAGCTGATAAAGTGCAGGCGCTGCAGCGTTGCGTCCGGCTCGGCCTGGCGAAAGCCGGCGAAGGCCTGCCACAGCGTGAGGAAATTGAGTCCGGTGCCGAACCCGGTTTCCGCCACGACAAACAGCGAGCGCGGATGGGCGGCGAAACGTTGCGGCAGCCGATTGCCGTGCAGGAAGACGTAGCGGGTTTCTTCCAGCCCATCCTGATTGGAAAAATAGACGTCATCAAACTGTTTCGAAACAGGTGTACCCTGTTCGTTCCAGGTTAGCGTTGCGGTTTGGATGGGGGCGTGGTTCACGGTCAATGGCTCGAAATTCAAGGGATGCCGCGAATTCTAACGGCGCTGGCGCCCCGGCGCAAACTGGACAACAATAAAGCTGAAAAACGCTGATCGGACTTGTTCGGCTTACATCTGTACGCTAAAGTGCGATGCAAAATCCCGTAGGTAAATAGTGGAAGAGGTATTGAATGAAACGTGCAGTGATTACTGGCCTGGGAGTTGTCTCCAGCATTGGTAATAACCAGCAGGAGGTCCTGGCAAGCCTGCAGGAAGGACGTTCTGGGATCACTTTCTCCCAGGAGCTGAAAGATTCCGGCATGCGTAGTCACGTATGGGGGCAAGTTAAGCTCGACACTACCGGCCTGATCGACCGCAAGGCGGTGCGTTTCATGAGCGACGCTTCCATCTATGCCTTCCTGGCGATGCAAGAAGCGATCGCGTCTTCCGGCCTGAAGGAAGAAGAGTATCAAAACAACCCGCGCGTAGGCCTGATCGCCGGTTCTGGCGGCGGTTCTCCGCGCTTCCAGGTGTTTGGCGCCGATGCGATGCGCAGCCCGCGCGGTCTGAAAGCGGTTGGCCCGTACGTGGTGACCAAGGCCATGGCTTCCGGCGTTTCCGCCTGCCTGGCAACGCCGTTCAAAATCCACGGCGTGAACTACTCCATCAGCTCCGCTTGTGCGACCTCCGCGCACTGCATCGGCAACGCGGTTGAGCAAATCCAGCTGGGCAAACAGGACATCGTGTTCGCCGGCGGCGGCGAAGAGCTGTGCTGGGAAATGGCCTGCGAGTTCGACGCGATGGGCGCGCTGTCCACCAAGTACAACGACACGCCGGAAAAAGCGTCCCGCACCTATGACGCCGATCGTGACGGTTTCGTCATCGCCGGCGGCGGCGGCATGGTGGTGGTTGAAGAGCTGGAGCACGCGCTGGCGCGCGGCGCGCACATCTATGCGGAAATCGTCGGCTACGGCGCGACTTCCGACGGCGCCGACATGGTTGCCCCTTCGGGCGAAGGCGCAGTGCGCTGCATGAAGATGGCGATGCAGGATCTGGATGCGCCGATCGATTACATCAACGTGCACGGCACCTCTACGCCAGTAGGCGACGTGAAAGAGCTGGGCGCCATTCGTGAAGTGTTCGGCGACAATACCCCGGCCATCTCCTCCACCAAGGCGATGACCGGCCACTCGCTGGGCGCCGCGGGCGTGCAGGAAGCGATCTACAGCCTGCTGATGCTGGAGCACGGCTTTATCGCGCCGAGCATCAACATCGAAACCCTGGATGAACAGGCGGTCGGCATGAACATCGTGACTCAGCCGACCCAGCGCGAGCTGACCACCGTGATGTCCAACAGCTTCGGCTTCGGTGGCACCAACGCCACGCTGGTGATGCGCAAACTGGCGAAATAATTCCGCCGGCGCGTCATTCCGCTAACAAGCCCGCGTTTTCGCGGGCTTTTTACTGCCCGAAGCCCACCGGCCGGGCGCTCGGAGTTTTCCCAAATCACATCCCCTGACACATCATTACCTCGCCATTACACGCGTTGGGCATACAATAGCCAGGTAGCGTGATTATCGCTCGGCGTAGCTTTCTAAAGTGATCGAACATTGAGGCAAGAAGTATGAAAAAGTTAATTGCGGTTGGGTTACTGTCGGCCGTATTGGCCGGATGCGCCACCGATTCTCCCTGCGTGCCGGTCTACGATGACCAGGGGCGTCTGGTGCACACCAACACCTGTATGAAGGGCACCACTCAGGATAACTGGGAAACCGCGGGCGCGATCGCCGGCGGCGCGGCGGCGGTTGCCGGTCTGACCCTCGGTATCATCGCGCTGACCAAGTGATCGGCGCGGAACAGGAATAAGCCCGGCCATTGCGCGCCGGGCTTTTTTATCTCACTGCACTAAAAATGCTTTGAACTGCGGCGTCATCACGGCGCTGAAACCGTCGTCGGTTTTGCTGATCAGGTAGACCGCCAGCCCTTTCTCTTCTGCAAGCTGCAACGCTTTCTCCGGGCCCAGCACCATCAAGCCGGTATCCCAGCCGTCGGCCTCGAGCGCGGTCGGGGCGATCACCGTGGCGGAAACCAGCCGGTGGCTGATCGGCCTGCCGGTGGTCGGATCGATGACATGGGAGTAACGCTGGCCGTTTTGTTCGAAGTAGTTGCGGTAGCTGCCGGCGGTGCTGATGCCGTAACCGTGCAGATCCACCAGCGCCTGCACTGCGTTTTCACGGTCAGTCGGCTTTTGGATCGCCACCCGCCAGGGTTTGCCCTGGCCGTTGACGCCGCGCGAAGAGACCGCGCCGCCTACCGACACCAGGTAGTTGGTAATGCCGTGACGGTTCATCAGGCGCACCAGCTCATCGGCGCCATAGCCTTCGCCCAGCGTCGAGAGATCGACATACATGCCCGGCAGATCTTTTTGCAGCCACTCCCCGCGACTGTCGCTGATCAGCTTCAGGTGCTGCAGGCCGATGTTCTGCTTCGCCGCGTCGATCTGCGCCTGTTCCGGCACCTTGACCGGATGCTTGTCTGGGCCAAATCCCCACAGGTTCACCAGTGGGCCGACGGTGATGTCCATGGCGCCGCCGGTATCGCGGCCGATGCGTTGGGCCATCAATACGATATCCGCCATGCCGCGCGGGATAGGCTGCGGCTCGAGGCTGGCGCTGCGGTTAAACCGCGATAGCACCGAATCGGCGCGGTAGGTAGAGATATCGTCGTTGGCCCGTTCGAGCACCGTGTCGATCTGCCGCTGCAGCTCTTGTTTGCCGATCGCGACGTCACCGCTGACCTTAACGCTGTAGAAGGTGCCCATGGTCTTGCCGTCGATATCGATTTGCGGGCGAGAGGCGGGATCGTCGCAGGCGGCGAGCAGGGCGCATAAGGCGCTGAGCAACGCCCCTTTGGCGAGCAGGGAAGCCATAACATGTCCTTTGAAACCGTGAAAGCCGCTACAAATAAAGTAAAGCGCGGCAAATGAAAAGCGAATAAAGGTAAAATAGCATTTTGCTGGCGCTGAAGCCGCGTCTGAGCTAACGTCTGCCCATTCTTTTCGGTGAGGTTCACACTGCCGCTATGAGTTCAACCGCCATTTCTCGGCTTATCCACCCCTTTGTCAAAGATCGCTTCTTGCATGCATTGCTGCTGGCCGGCGTGGCGATGTTCGCTTTTCATCCGCAACCGCTGTCGGCGCTGGGTGGTTTCATCGACGGCCGTACCCTCATCACCCTGTTGGGGCTGATGCTGCTGACCAAAGGGGTGGAGGTCAGCGGCTACTTCGATTTTGTCGGCCGCAAGATTATCAACCGCTTGCACAGCGAACGGCGGCTGGCGCTGTTCCTGGTGTTTTCCGCCGCGCTGCTGTCGTCGTTTCTTACCAACGATGTGGCGCTGTTTATCGTCATTCCGCTCACCATCACGCTGAAAAAGCTGTCGGCGCTGCCCGTTGGCCGCTTGATCATCTTCCAGGCGCTGGCGGTGAACGCCGGTTCGTTGCTGACGCCGATCGGCAACCCGCAAAATATCCTGCTGTGGAGCCGCTCCGGCCTCTCTTTCCTCGGTTTCATCGGCCAGATGGCGCCGTTTGGCGTCGCAATGATGTTGAGCCTGCTGGTGCTGACTTGGTTCAGCTTCCCGGCGCGCGACATCGTGAAAACGCCGAATACCGAGGGGTATCCCTACCAGCGGCCGCTGTTGCTGAGCTGTGTCGGGCTGTATGCGGTTTTCCTGCTGTGTCTCGATTTCGATCTGCCGTTGTACGGGCTGCTGGCGGTGTTCGTCGGTTTCTTGCTGCTGGCGCGCCGAGTGCTGTTGCAGATCGACTGGAGTCTGATTTTCGTGTTCGCCGCCATGTTCATCGATGTCGGCCTGTTTACCCGTTTGCCGCCGCTTCAGCCGGCGTTCGCCGCCATCGCCGGGCTGAGCGAGGGGAGCGTGTATGCGTTGGGCGTCGGGCTATCGCAGATCGTCAGCAACGTGCCGGCCACCATACTGTTGCTCAACTATGTGCCCTCCAGCGCTCAGCTGGCCTATGCGGTCAACGCCGGCGGCTTCGGGTTGGCGATCGGATCGCTCGCCAACCTGATTGCGCTGCGCATGGCGGGGGAGCGCAAGATCTGGTTGCGCTTCCACTATTATTCGCTGCCGCTGTTGGTATGGGCCGCGTTGCTCGGCTGGGTGATGAGCTAAGCCGGTTGGCCGCTTTGCCGCGCGGCCAGCAGGCAAATGCTGCGGGTTACCTGATAGGATTTCACGAAGGCGCTGACGGGTAAAAACTCGAAGCGCGAGTGAAAGTTATGCGCGCCGGTGAAGTAATTGGGCGTCAGGATGCCGCGGCTGGAGAGCGCCGCGCCGTCGGTGCCGCCGCGCATCGGGATCACCTTCGGCGGGATGCCGTGGGCGGCGAGGGCGCCGAAGATCAGATCGATGGCGCGCCGGTCCTCGCCGATGGCGTTGCTGATGTTGCTGTAGATGTCGCTGATGCTGCAGCTGACGTTGGCCCGCGGATAGTTGGCCGCCACCTGGCGCACCGTTTCCTCAAGGCGGGCCTTGCGCGCCTCGAACGCCGCGCGATCGAAGTCGCGAATCGACACCTTCAGCGTCGCCTGATTGGCGTTGGCGGCCAGATCGGTGAACCAGAAATAGCCCTCGCGCCCTTCGGTGTGCTCCGGAGTATCCTGCACATCGAATCGGTTAATGATGTCGTTGGCGATGCGTATCGGGTTGATTAATACGTTTTTCGCCGACATCGGGTGGGCGGTCACCCCCTCGATGCGGATCTCCGCCGCCGCCGCGTTGAAATTCTCGTACACCACTTCACCCAGTTCGCAGCAGTCGATGGTGTAGGCGAAATCGACGGGGAAACGCTGCAGATCCAGCGCCTTGGCGCCGCGCAGGCCAATTTCTTCGTCCGGCACGAACGCCACCACGATATCGCCGTGGCGATCGGCCGCGGTCAGGTTGGCCAGCAGCGTCATCACCACGGTGACCGCCGCCTTATTGTCGGCGCCCAGCACGCTGGTGCCGTCGCTGAACAGGATCTCTTCGTTCCGGTAGGGCAGGATCTCCGGATGCTCGGCGGTACGCAGCCAGATGTCCTGCTCGGCATTCAGGCATAAATCCTCGCCGGTGAAGCGCAGGCGCTGCGGGCGAATTTCGGGCGACAGGCCGACGTCCACGGTGTCGATATGCGTGATGAAGCCGATGCGCGGCGCGCCGGGTTGGGTGCCGGGCTTGCGGGCGGTCACGGTGGCGTGCTCGTCGATCTGCACGTCGGCCAGGCCGAGCCGGCGCAGCTCGTCCGCCAACAGTTGCGCCATCTCATGCTGCCCCGGCGTGCTGGGCAGGGCGGTTGCGGCGGCGTCGCTCTGGCTGGTCACCGCCAGATAGCGGAAGAAACGTTCGGTAAGCTGTTCGGCAATCGGGCTGGTCATCGGAACTCCTCGCGGTTGGCAATCTACCGGTTTTAAAACGAAATCAGCCGATTGTCCAACGGCGCAATGCGTAAACCGCCAGAATGCGAAGAATCGCGCAGAAACGAAAAATAGCGGTGCAACCAGGAAAATAGTCGCAGGTTTCTGCGGCAAAATCGGTGTTAGCTGTGGGCCGGGAAGCGCCCGCATAACACTTATCTGTCCCTCAAGGAGAATTCATGCACACCGGTCACGCTTTGCTCATCACCTTACTGTCTCTGGGCATCTCTCACAGCGCCTGGTCGTCCGCCGATACCGGGCACGCCAACAGCAACGCCAACAGCCGCGAGGTGGCCAGCGCGTTGGGCGGCCTGAAGAACAAAACCTACGAACTGGAACAGGCGCCGAAGATCCGTGTCGCCAGCTTCAATATCGCCGCCGGCAAGGTCAGCGACATGACCGCCATCGCCAAGGCGATTCGCGCGATGAACGTCGACGTGGTGGCGCTGCAGGAGGTGGATAAACTCACCGCCCGCAGCGGGCGGGTCGATCAGGCGGCGGAACTGGCGAAGCTGACCGGCATGCAGGCGGTGTTCGGCCGGGCGATCGATTTCGACGGCGGTGAATACGGCCTGGCGTTTCTCTCGAAGTATCCGCTGCACGACGCCGCGATCTATCCGTTGCCGTCCGGCCAGCGCGAGCAGCGCATCGTCTTCAGCGCCAAGGTCGATGTGCCGGAGTTCCCGACGCCGATCACCCTGTTCAACACCCATCTCGACACCAAGGAAGATCCGACGATGCGTCTGGATCAGGTGCGGGAGCTGAACGATCGCACCATCGAAGTGCGCGGCATCAAACTGCTGTTCGGCGACATGAACGACGTGCCGGGCAGCGTCACCTGGCTGGAGCTGAGCCGCTATTGGAACGACATCATGCCGGACGGGCAGGACGGCCGCAGCTGGCCGGCGGAAAACGCCGAAATCAAGGTGGATTACATCTTTAGCGGCAATGCGCAGCGTTGGCATCTTGACAGCCTGACGGTGCCGAACGCCAGCGGCGATTGGAACGGCGTGCACTGGCCGGCGGTGAGCGATCACCTGCCGCTGGTGGCGGAGATGCGCCTGACCGAGCAATAAACCGGCCGGTGTCTCTTCGGGGCAGGGCTAAGCCGCGGCGATCCGAGCCAGCCGCTCGACGGCGCTGCGGATCTCGCCCGGCGTCAGGGCCGAAAAACCCAGCAGCCATCCGTCTCGCTGGGCCTGAACCGTTTGGTATTGCGCCGTTAACCCGGGCGTAAGGACGCCGAGCCGCCGCGCCTGTTGGCTGAGTGCCGCCTCCCGGCCGGGCGGCAGCCAAACGCTGAGCTGCAGGCCGCCGGCGGCGGGAGCGGCCGTGGCGAAGTGGCTCAGCTTTTCGCGCACTTCCGTCAGCAGCACATCGCGCCGGCTGTGATAGAGCTGGCGCATGTAGCGAATATGCGCGGCGAAGTGCCCCTGGCGGATGAACTCGGCGGTCACTGCCTGCATCAATTGCGCGCTGTGGCCGTCATAGACCGTGCGCGCGGTGACGAAGGGAGCGACCAGCGCGGGCGGCACGATCAGGTACGCCAGCCGCAGCGAAGGGAACAACGATTTGGAGAAGGTGCCGAGATAGAGCACCCGGCCATGGCGATCCAGGCCTTGCATCGCCGGGATCGGCAGCCCGTCGTAGTGAAACTCGCTATCGTAATCGTCCTCGATGATCCAGGCCTGTTGCCGCTCCGCCAGCGCCAGCAACGCCAAGCGGCGCGCCAGGCTGAGCGCCGCGCCGGTCGGGTATTGGTGCGAGGGCGTCAGATAAATCAAACGCGGATCGGGCAAGGAAGGTTCTGCTTGCAGGCCGTCGCCGTCTACCGCCACCGGCGTCAGCGTGGCGCCGGCGCTGATAAAGGCGTTTCTCGCCCCGGCGTAACCCGGCTCTTCCATCCAGACACCCTCACCGCTGTCCAACAGTAAGGTGGCGATCATTTGCAGCGCCTGCTGCGAACTGGTCAGCACGATAACCTGGCTCGCATCGCAGACTACGCCGCGCGTTTGGTTGACGTGGGCGGCAATCGCTTCGCGCAGCGGCAGATAGCCTTGCGGATCGCCGTAGCGCAGCAGGCTTTCTCCCTGCAGGCGCAAGCGTTGCGCGGTCAACTGCTTCCACAAGGCCAGCGGAAACGCGCGCAGGTCCGGCGAGCCGGCAGCGAAGGCCTGAGGGTGCTGCGGATCGCGGCAGCCGCCGGTTTGCACGATCTGTTGGCCGCGCCGCGAAAGGCGCGGCATGGCGGTGCGGGTCGCCGGCGGCGGCGATTTGGCGATGCGGATAGCCACATATGTGCCCTGGCCGACGCGGCGCTGCAAATACCCTTCCGCCTCCAACTGGCCGTAGGCGGCTTCGACGGTCACCCTTGAGAGGTTCAGATCCCCAGCCAGCACTCGGCTGGAGGGCAGCCGTTGTCCGACGCTCAATGCGCCGCGGTGGATGGCCTGCCGCAATGCCGCACACAGACGTTCGCGCAGCGTGCCGATGGCCTGGGGCGATTGCTGAAACAGCGTGATCAGCGTGTGCCGCATAATGGGTCTTATCATGAGTAAAAAATGGGTATCAATCATAAGACCAAAATCGGGCACTATTGTCATCTGTCTTGAAAAACGGGAGTGAGTGATATGTCGAAAGAATCCTTGGTGCTGGCCTTTCCGCCGGCAGCGCCGGAAGAGAGCCTGGCCTATCTGGCGGCCAAGCTGAGCCGCTATGCGGATGCCTGGGACGTGGCGGAAGATTTGCGCAATGGCGTGGACGGGATGGTGGTGATCGACACCCGTGCGGAGGCGCTGTACGCCGCCGGGCATATCCCCGGCGCGCTCAGCTTGCCGCATCGCCTGATGGATGAAGCCGGCACGGCGCACCTGGATCGCCAAAAGGTGTATGTGACCTACTGCGACGGCATCGGCTGCAACGGTTCCACCAAAGGCGCCTACAAGCTGGCGAAGTTGGGGTTCAGGGTGAAGGAGTTGATTGGCGGGCTGGATTTCTGGCTGCGCGACGGCCATCCGTTGGCTATCGGCGAACTGCCGGGGTCACTGCGCTCCCGGGCGGCCGCAGCGGACTGCGGCTGCGCCTGAGGCGTTAAAACACCAGCGCCAGCACGACGGCCAACGCCAGCAGCAGCAGGATCAGCGCCACGGCGGGCTTGCTCAGCGCTTTTTGCAGCGGCAGAGGCAGGGCGGCGATTAGCGGGTTGAGCAGCGGCTGCGGTTCAACAGGAGGGCTGGCGATCGGCTGCGCCTGGCCGGCTTTCTCCAGGCGGCGGGCAAACAGCTGATGAATGGCGTCGCTCATTTGCGGATGCGTCAGCGGCGCGTTGGCGCCGCAGTTGAAGCGCGTCTGGCAATAGTCGTTCATCTGCTGCAGTTCTTGCTCATCCGCCGGCTGTTTGAGCGCCGCCAGCAGGTTGTTAAGCGTTGGCGCGTTCTGCGGGCTGAGCGCCACCTTCACCTGTAAAAACTGGTTCAGCAGCTGGAAGTGGCGTGCCGGCAGCGGATCGTTGGTTTTCACGCCCGCCAGATCGAACAGCGTTTGCCAAATTTTAGCCGGCGCTTCACCGGTCGCGGCGCTGAGTTTGGTGACCTGCTGCTGCAGGCTTTGATGCTCTGCGGGCAGCAGCGGGCGATCGCTGGTGGCGGTTTGCTGCGGTTGGGGAATGGTCAGGCCGCCGGTCTGCAACAGATTCAGCACCTGCTGCAGCTGTGGTGGGCTTAACTGGCTCAACACCGTATGGCCGAACCGTTGACGAATAAAGTCACTGACCGCCTGGCGATTATTGCCCTGCGGCAGCAACTCGGCCAGCTGTTGCAGCAGTTGGCGCCCGGCATGGTTTTGCTGCGCCTGCGTCAGGCGCGTTTGCAGCAGCTGTTCCGCCGGTTGAAAATGGCGCGCCAGCAGTTCGCCGCCTTTGTCGGCGCCGAGATCGTGACGCAGAGACGCCCAGATCTCCGCCGATTTTACCGGGCTGAGCGTCATGATTTTCACGATCAGTTTTTCCAGCGTCGTGCGCTGCGCCGGAGAGAGGGGTTGATCGTCAGTGGCCGCCGTTTTGCCCGGGGAAGGGGGGCGCTCGCCGGCGATTGGGGTGCCCGGCCCACTCAAAGGTTGCATATCACCAGTCCTTCGCTGTGTATCCCCGCAGTGTGTCTGGAGGAGAGAATCGTCATCGTACCCGGCGAAAAGCGCAGGCTTACCCTCTATGATACCTGTAATTCGCCGCCATCAATACCGCCGCTCAGACATTTCTTTACCGACAAAACGTTGCTAATCGCGTCTGCGCCGCTAAGATAACCCCAGATCTGAACATGAGGATGGCATGGTTAAACGGCAGCGGATTGCAAAATGGTTTTTATGCCTGGCTTGCCTGGTGGTGCTGACGTGCATGACCCAGCGCATGGCGGGCCTGCATGCGCTGCAGCAAACGCTGGGGATCCCGGCCGCTACCGCCGTTCAATCCAGCGACGCCGCCGAAGCGCAGCCGACGCCCTGTGAACTGAGCGCCAAATCATTGCTGGCCGCGCCGCCGGTAATGTTCGAAACCGTGCTGTTCGGGCTGGGCCTGCTGCTGGCGCTGTTGGCGCCGAGCATTGCCGCGCGTCTGCGCATTCCTCCTCCTCGCGCCATTTCTCCGCCCACCCTCAGGGTGCACCTTCGATTATGCGTCTTCCGTGAATGAGTTAATCGCCCGTTTTTCGCGGTGAATTAATCATTTATGGAGAATTAACATGTTGAAAATTATCAGGCTGGCCTGCGCTTGCCTGTTTATGCTGTGGCTGCCCGCCTTGCAGGCGGCGGACAGCGGCTGGTTGCAAAATCCGGCCAACGATCATGCCAAGGTGCGGCTGCGCGCCGACACGTCACAGCCGGGAGAGACCCGTCTGCTGCTGTCGGTCGAGCTGCAAAAAGGCTGGAAAACCTACTGGCGTTCCCCGGGCGAAGGCGGCATCGCGCCGGCTATCGTCTGGCAAGGCCACCCGCCGCCGGCGACCTGGCACTGGCCGACGCCGCAGCGTTTCGAGGTGGCCGGCATTTCCACCCAGGGCTATCACGATCGGGTCACGCTGCCGATCGTGATGCCAGGCCCGGTATCCGGCCCGTTGGCGGGCACTCTGACGTTGTCCACCTGCAGCAATGTCTGCATTCTGACCGACTACCCGTTCAGCCTGGATCTGACGGCGCCGAACGATCCGCAGTTTAACCACGACTTCGCGCAGGCGATGGGACAGGTGCCGATCGCCGCCGGGTTGACGGAGAACGTCAAGGCCGGGTATCGCAGCGGCGAGCTGCAGATTGCCGCCGAACGCGCCGCCGGTTGGCAGCGGCCCGCGCTGTTCTTCGATACGCTGGCGGATGCCGATCTCGGCAAGCCGCAGGTTGAAACCGACGGCGATCGGTTGCTGGCGCGAGTCCCGGTCAGCGATGGCTGGGGAGAGGCGGCACCGGATCTGCGCGGAAAAACGCTGACGCTGGTGATCGACGACGGCGGCATGGCGCAGCAGATTACGCTGCCGATTGGCGAGCCGCTGGCTGCGCCCGCCGGTGCGGCGTTCCCGTTATGGCAGGCGGTATTGATGGCGCTGGCGGGCGGGGTGATCCTCAATCTGATGCCGTGCGTCCTGCCGGTGTTGGGCATCAAGCTCGGTTCCATCCTGCAGGTGGAGCGGCGCGATCGGCGCAGCATACGGCTGCAGTTCCTGGCGTCGTCGCTGGGTATTGTCGCCTCGTTTATGGCGTTGGCCTTGCTAATGACGCTGCTGCGGCTCGGCAACCACGCGCTCGGCTGGGGCATTCAGTTCCAGAATCCGTGGTTTATCGGCTTTATGGTGCTGGTGACGCTGCTGTTCAGCGCCAACCTGTTTGGCCTGTTTCATCTGCGCCTCTCGTCCGATCTGAACACGTCGCTGGCCACCCATAACGGGCACGGCCTGAGCGGCCATTTCTGGCAGGGCGCCTTCGCCACGCTGCTGGCGACGCCGTGCTCGGCGCCGTTTCTCGGCACGGCGGTGGCCTTCGCGCTGGCGGCGTCGCTGCCGGTGCTGTGGGGCATGTTCATCGCGCTCGGCATCGGCATGAGTCTGCCGTGGTTGCTGATCGCCGCCTGGCCTTCGCTGGCGCTGCGCTTGCCGCGCCCCGGCCGCTGGATGAATACCGTCAAGCTGGCGATGGGGTTGTTGATGCTGGCGTCGTCGCTGTGGCTGCTGAGCCTGCTGAGCAATCATATCGGCATGCAGGCCACGCTGTGGCTGGGGGCGCTGGCGCTGCTGGCGTTGCTGCTGGCGGTGTGGCGTCAGCAGGGGGCGCGCTTGGCGGTCAAGCTGGCGGCGGGCACTGTGGTGCTGGCGGGTGTGGCCTTGCTGGCCGGTTCGCTGACCGCCGGTCTGTGGTGCCAGCCGTTGCAGGATCGGGTTCAGTGGCAACCGCTGAGCGAACAGGCGATCGCCGAGGCGCTGGCGCAACATAAACGGGTGTTCGTCGACGTGACCGCTGACTGGTGCGTGACCTGTAAAGCCAACAAATTCAATGTGCTGCTGCGCGATGACGTACAGCGGGCGTTGAGCGCTGATGACGTGGTCGCGCTGCGCGGCGACTGGAGCCGCCCGTCGGCCGACATCAGCGCCTTCCTGCAAAAGCGCGGCAGCGTCGCCGTGCCTTTCAACCAAATCTATGGCCCCGGCAGCCCGGACGGCGAGGTGTTATCCCCGCTGTTGACCCGTGACGCCGTGCTGCAAACGCTTTCCCATGCCAAAGGAACCGAACAATGAAAAAGCTACTGATTTTACTGATGATCATCGCCGCCCCGGTGTGGGCCGCCGAGCCTTTCACCCCGGCGCAAGAGGCGCGTATCAAAGAGATGATCCGCGAAACGCTGGTGTCCAACCCGGACATTCTGGCGCAGGCGGTGGATGCCTGGCAGCAGCAAACCGCAGGCCAGCAAATCAGCCAGGCTATCAAGCAGAATGCCAAAACGCTGTATCAGGATCCGGCCAGCCCGCGCCTGGGCGCCGCCAACGCCAAACTGACGCTGGTGACCTTTACCGACTATAACTGCCCGTACTGCAAGCGGTTTGATCCGATGCTGGAGAAAATCGTCAAGCAATACCCGGATGTGGCGCTGGTGGTGAAGCTGTTGCCGTTCAAGGGCGAAAGTTCGGTCAGTTCGGCGCGCGTGGCGCTCACCACCTGGCAGCAGCACCCGGAGCAATTCTGGGCCTTGCATCAGCGGTTGATGGCGAAAAAGGGCTTCCACGACAACGCCAGCATCGCCGCCGCGCAGGAGAAAACCGGCGTCAAGGCGGTGGCGCCGAGCGAACAGAGCATGACCACGCTGCGCACCAATATGGCGTTGGCGGAACAACTGGGCGTACAAGGGACGCCGGCGACGCTGATCGGCGATCGGATGCTGCCAGGGGCGGTGTCCTATGAAGAGCTGGAAACGATGGTGAAGCAGCAGCTGGCGAAGGCCAACCATGGCTAAGCTCAAGCGCTGGGGGCGCGAGTTGCTGCTGCTGGCGCTGATCGCACTGGCGGTGATCACGGTGATGGATTGGCTGAACGCGCCGCAGGCGCCGCCGGCCTTCGATGCCCAGACGCTGACCACGTTGGACGGCGAGCGCGTGTCGTTGGCGCAGCTCAGTCATGAGCGGCCGCTGCTGGTTTACTTCTGGGCCAGCTGGTGCGGCGTTTGTCGTTTCACCACGCCGGACGTCGCCCGTTTGCAGGCGGCGGGCGGCAACGTGCTGACCGTCGCGCTGCGATCGGGCGACGATACCCAGGTGAAACAGTGGCTGGCGCGCAAACGGCTGGCGCTGCCGGTGGTCAACGATCCGGCCGGCGCGCTGTCGGCGCAGTGGCGGATTGGCGTGACGCCGACCTTCGTGGTGGTCTCGCAGGGCAAGGTGGTGCAGAGCACCACCGGCTGGACCAGCTACTGGGGAATGAAGCTGCGGCTGTGGTGGGCCGCCGTCTAACCGGCGTTTTTCTCTGCTATCACTTCCTCAATCGCCCGGCCCAGCCGGGCGATGCCTTCTTCAATCTGCGGCGGCGAGTTGGCGGCGAAGTTTAGCCGCAGACTGTGCGCGCCCAGCTGTTCCTGGGCATAAAAGCATTCGCCGCGCGCGAAAGTGACGCCGTGCCGCCAGGCCACCGGCATCAGCTCGGTGGTAGTCACCGCCTCCGGCAGCGTCAGCCAGATAAACAAGCCGCCTTGCGGCGTTTCGAAACGGCACCCCGGCGGCAACCGCCGCTGCAACGCGTCGATCATCACTTCCAGATGCAGGCGATAGACGCGCCCGGCGCGCCGCAGCTGCTTGTCGTAACGGCCGACGGTGACAAACGCGTCCAGCGCCCGCTGGATCAGGCTGGAACTGGTGAAGCTGTCAACGTGCTTGCGCCGCGCGAAGCGCTGATAGTGCTCGCTGTCCGCCACCAGATAGCCGATGCGCATGCTGGGCAGCAGCATTTTGGAGAAGGTGCTGACGTAGATCACCGCGCCCGGCTGCGCCAGCGCACGCAGCGACGGCAGCTGTTTGCCCTGGTAACGCAGATCGCCGACGAAATCGTCCTCCAGGATCACCACGCCGGCCCGTTGGGCGATCGCCAGCAGGCGCCGCCGGCGAGCTTCGCTCAGGCAACGGCCGGTCGGGTTGTGGAAGTTGGGGATGGTGTAGATCAATTTGGGGCGGTGGCGTTCCAGCAACTCGGGCAATCGTTCGACCAGCATGCCGTAGCGATCGCCGGGCACGGTAACGATATTGATGCGGTGCTGGCGCAGCAGGCCCAGCGCTTCGGCGTAGGTCGGTTCTTCGACGATCACCGTATCGCCCGGCGCCAGCAGGCTTTGCACCACCAGGCTGATGGCATGCTGCGAGCCGTTGGTGATCAGCACCTGTTCCGCCTGCGTGGGGATGCCCTGTGCGCTGAGGATGCGGCTCAGCGTATCGCGCAGCGGGTAGTAGCCGCAGTATTCGCCGTAGCTGAAGGCCTCTTCCGCGTGGCGGCTGAGCACCGACAGCAGCACTTTGCGAAATGCCTCCAGTGGGAACACCTTAGGGCTGCCGACGCCGGCGGCGAAGTTGATCAGCCCCTCCGGCAGCGGGGCGTCGGCATAGCCGTCCAGCCGCGAGGTGAGGGTGGTGAAGCTCTCCAGCGGGAAGGGGGCATCGCTGGTCGGCCGGGCCGGGCGCGTTTGCGTCTGCGGGTGCGCAACATAGGCGCCGCTGCCGCGTCGCTGGTGCAAAAAGCCCTTGGCCGCCAGTTCGGCATAGGCGTTATCCACCGTCAAACGGCTGACCGCCAATTCGGCCGCCAGCGTGCGCGTCGAGGGCAGCTTGTCGCCATCCACGAACACGCCGGTGAGGATGGCGCGCCGCAGCGCTTCTTCGATCTGTAAATAGAGCGGAACGTCCTGCTCGCGATCTAACGGAATGTGCATGCGAAATTGGCCCGGTTAGGGAGAGAGCTTTTTACTATACCCCATGTCAACAGGGCTTCAAGCGCAGAAAAGTGGCCTGCATGACAAGGCCGAAAAGTGGCTATAGTGAGAAAAAATGGCCGCGTTACACTGTGCGCCTGAGCATTTATGTCGCCATTTTCCCGAGGATCTCATGTCATTACCGTCAGGCGTTTCCGCCCGGCCTTTGTTGCCCGGCGCGCGTCTCTTGCAGGGCAGCCGCCAGGGTTACGTCATCGCCATTATCAGCGCCATGCTGCTGGCCTTTACCGCCATCATCATCCGAGCGCTGACCGAATACTATCACATGCCGACCTTCGTGCTGGCGTTCTGGCGCGCGGCGCTGGTGGCGCTGGTGCTGTTGCCGCTGCTGTTGGTGGTGAAACCGCAGTGGGCGCGCCTGCGCCGTGAACAGGTATTGTTCTACGCGCTTTACGGGCTGCTGCTGGCGCTGTTCAACAGCCTGTGGACGCTGTCGGTGGCGCTGAACGGCGCATCGGTGGCGACCATTCTGACCTACTGTTCGGTGGGCTTTACCGTGTTCCTCGGCTGGGTGATGTACAGCGAACGCCTGACGCTGCGCCAGCTGCTGGTGATCGCCATCAGCCTGGGCGGTTGTTTCCTGGTCAGCAACGGCGACAGCATGGGCAATCAGCACTTCGACTTGTTGGGGCTGCTGGTGGGGATGCTGTCGGGCATCGGCTATACCCTGTATACCCTCGGCGGGCGGGTGGCCAGCGAACGGGGCTATCCGGTGTGGAACACCATTTTGTACGTTTTCGGTTTTTCGGCGCTGTATCAGCTGGTGTTCAATGCGGCGCTGACGGCGTTCCCGCTGGCGGCGTTCCACGGCATGGCCGGCGATCTGTGGTTCCTGTCGCACGGCGCGCAGGGCATTCAGTGGAGCGGCTGGCTGTTGCTGCTGGCGCTGGCCGCCGGGCCGACGCTGTTGGGCTTCGGGTTGTATAACATCAGCCTGAAAACGCTGCCGCTGGCCGTAGCCAACCTGATCCTGTCGTTGGAGCTGGTTTTCACCGCGGTGATCGCCTATTTCCTGCTGGGGGAAAACATGAATCAGCTGCAGCTGCTGGGCAGCGCGTTGGTCATGGGTGGGGTGCTGCTGTTGAAAAGCAAGACCGCCGAGGCGTGATCGGTTACCATTTCGCCTCGCAAGAGAGGCGGTAATCATGAATAACCCGAGATTGAAACGAGCGCTTATCGCTTGATGGGCCGTGTTGAGTGAACGACAACACGGCCACAGACATTCCGTTCCGTGGCTTTTATTCCCGTAACAAGAGAATACGCCATGTCCGAAAAACACTGGTCCAACACCGAACTGCTGCATCAGACGGTGACCAACCCGAATATTATCGTCAAAGGCACCCACAGCTACTACAGCGACTGCTGGGATAACGGTTTCGAACGCTCGGTGGTGCGCTATCTGCACGGCGACGCGGTCAGCCGGCAATGGCAGCCGCTGGGCGAAATAGATCGCCTGCTGATCGGCGACTATGTCTGCATCGCGGCCGAAGCGGTGATCCTGATGGGGGGCAATCACACCCATCGCATCGACTGGTTGAGCCTGTACCCGTTTATGGCAACCATCAAACAGGCGTACCGCCCCAAAGGCGATACCCGGCTGGGTGACGGTTGCTGGATTGGCATGCGGGCGATGTTGATGCCAGGGGTATCGATAGGCGAAGGGGCGATCGTCGCCGCCGGCAGCGTGGTGACCGGCGATGTTGAACCTTATGCCATCGTCGGCGGCAATCCGGCGAGGTTTATCCGTTGGCGATTCGCGCCGGAAGTCATCGCGCGCTTGCTCGCCTTGCGCATCTATGAGTTGCCTGAGGCGGACTTCGCGGCGATCCAGCCGTTGCTTGCCGATGACGATATCGATGCGTTGGAAAGGGGAATGGCGGCCCTGGGCCGTTAAACACAACGGGCGGGAAATTCCCGCCCGTTTCGCGTTACTCGGCCTTGGCCTCGATCGCCGGATGGCGGCGTTTGCGCATCAGGCGCAGCAGCGGCGGCAGCGCCAGCACCGCGACGGCCAGCACCAGCAGCGTTTGCGCGATGCTGCTGCTCCACAGGATGCCGAATTCGCCGTTGCTGATCGACAGCGCGCGGCGCAGGTTCTGCTCCAGCATCTCACCCAGCACGAAGCCCAGAATCAGCGGCGACATCGGGAAGTGCATTTTCCGCAGGATATAGCCGAACACTCCCAACCCGACCATCAACAGCAGGTCGAAGGTGGTGCTGTGTACCGCATAAACCCCCACCGCGGAAACCGCGGCGATCGCCGGCACCAGGAACCACAGCGGGATGGTCAGCATGCGGGTGAACAGGCCAACCAGCGGCAGGTTCATGATCAGCAAGATGACGTTAGCGATCAGCAGCGCGGCGATCAGCCCCCAGACGATATCCGGTTGTTCGGTAAACATCGCCGGACCGGGGGTGATGTTATACAGCGTCAGCGCCCCCATCATCACCGCCGTGGTGCCGGATCCCGGCACCCCCAACGTCAGCATCGGAATGAACGAACCGCAGGCCGAGGCGTTGTTGGCCGCTTCCGGCGCCGCGACGCCGCGGATGTCGCCTTTGCCGAAGGTGTCGCTGTTGCCGCTGATTTTCTTCTCGGTCATGTAGGTCAGCGCGCTGGCGATAGTAGCGCCGGCGCCCGGCAGAATGCCGACGAAGAAGCCGATCACCGACGAACGCAGGGTCGGGCCGGCGCACTGCGCCGCCTCTTTGCGGTTGAACAGCAACCGGCCGGTTTTACGCACCAGCTTTTGCCCGGCGCTGGTGCTTTCCAGCATCAGCAGAATTTCACTGACCGAGAACAGGCCGATCACCACCACGATAAACTGCACGCCGTCGGAGAGGTGCACGCTGTCGAAGGTAAAGCGGTAAACGCCGGTGTTGGCGTCGACGCCCACCGTCGCCAGCCCCAGGCCGATCAGCGCCGCCAGCAGCGATTTCAGCGGATTTTGGCTCATCATGCTGCCGAGGCAGGCGATGGCGAACACCATCAGGGCAAAATACTCCGCCGGGCCGAAGGCCAGCGACCAGCGGGCCAGCAGCGGCGCGAACAGAATGATGCCGCCGATGGCGATCATCGAGCCGACGAACGAGCTGACCGCCGAGATGGACAGCGCCACGCCGGCGCGCCCCTGCTGCGCCATCGGGTAGCCGTCCAGCGCGGTCATGATCGCCGCCGCATCGCCCGGCACGTTGAGCAGAATCGACGAGATGCGCCCGCCGTACTCGCAGCCGATATACACCGTCGCCAGCAGGATCAGCGCCGATTCGGCCGGCAGTTTGAGGGCGAACGCCAGAGGCAGCAGGATCGCCACGCCGTTGATCGGCCCCAGCCCCGGCAACAGGCCGACGATGGTGCCGACGAAGCAGCCAATCAGGGCGATAATCAGGTTCTGCGGCACCAGCGCCACTTCGAACCCTTGGGTCAAATACATCCAGGTATCCATCATCGCTCCCGTTAGCTCAGCCAGGCGCCGAGCGGCAGTGTGACATCGAGAAGTTGGTCAAAGGCGTAGTACAACGCTGCGCCCATGATGACGCCGGAGATGGCCGCCGCCGGCAGACTGGCCTGAAACAGCAGGCCGATGCTGAACGTCAGCAGCGCGGTCGCCAGCGGGAAACCGAGCCATTCAAACCCCCAGGCATACAGCACCAGGGTGATCACTAGCACCAGCAGCCGCTGCAGCACTTTGTGGTGCGGCCACTCCACCGCCTGTGGGCGGCGCAGCAACAACAGGGCCGCGCACAGCGCCATAAGGCTGAGGATCGCCAGCGGGAACGGGCGTGGTCCCAGCGGTTCATAGCTGTATTCGCTTTGAATGCCCCAGCCGATGAACAGCCCGCCGATACACAGCAGCAGCCAAAAGCCGGCAAAAATACGATCGCTCATGGTTTTCCCCTGCGGTTATTTGGCCAGGCCGAACACTTTCGCCTGCTCACGGTATTGGGTAACCTGATTCTTCACGTAGGCGTCTAGCTCTTTGCCTGTCAGGTTGAACTCGAACAGGCCGCGCAGATCGCGCTGCTGCTTGAATTCCTCGGTCGCCATCATTTTCTGGAAGGTGTCGATCCACCACTGATACTCCTCATCGCTGACTTTCGGCCCGACGTAGAAGCCGCGAATGATCGGCCACACCAAGCTGTATCCCTGCTCTTTGGCGGTGGGAATGTCGGCCAACTGGCCCGGCAGGCGTTGCTCGGCATACACCGCCAGCACGCGGATCTTGTCGCCCTGCAGGTAAGGCACCATTTCGCTCAGATCGCCGGATACCGCCTGGATGTGGTTGCCCAGCAGTGCGGTCACCGGCTCGCCGCCGCCTTCGAACGCCACGTAGCGCATCTTGCGCGGATCCACGCCGACTTCGCGCGCCAGCAGCGCGGTTTTCATCCAGTCCTGGCTGCCGATCGAGGCGCCGGCGCCGAACACCACGCTGTTGGGATCTTTTTGGAAAGCGTCCATCAAGTCTTTCAAGGTTTTGTAAGGCGAGTCGGCGCGCACCGCGATCATGCCGTAGTCGGTACCGACCGCCGCCAGCCATTTCACGTCGTCCACGTTGTAGCGGCCGAACTTGCCCTGGGCCAGGTTGAGCAGCGAACCGCCGGAGAAGGCCACCACGGTGCCGAACTCCGCCGGGCGCTGCGCGACGATGGCGTTGTAGGCCACCGCGCCGACGCCGCCGGGCATATAGGTGACGCGCATCGGTTTATCAATGGCCTTGGTGTCCTGCAGTGATACCTGAATCAGTTTGCAGGTCAGATCGAAGCCGCCGCCGGGTTTGGCTGGTGCGATGCACTCAGTGCGTTTGGGCGCTTCCACGGCAAAGGCCTGATTGGCCGCCAGCAGCAGGGCGGCGGCGGTAAAGGTACGGGTCATTATTTTTTTCATTGTGACTTGCCCTCGGTATTGTTCTGGTTTTGAATCCCGCCGGGTGCGGTTGCAGGATTGTTAAAACAACAACCTTTCATTTACCTTTCAGCGGACGGAAAAGTTTCCAGTCTGTGATTAGGGTCTCTTGTCGCGAGCGAACGGCGGGTGCGCTAACATAGAATGGGCGCAGAGAACAGCGCGCAAAACCGGCCAAAACCCTGCGTAATGTCAGGATTGCCGATAGTCATTCGCGTTAAAATCATCTGTAATAAAATGAATAGAGATGCAGTGATATGTTTTCGTTAGGGAAATTGTTTGGCGGCAGGGACAGCGCCAAGGTATGTGCGATTAAACGGTTGCCAGAGGTCTACGCCGAGATGGCGGGAGAAGCCGGGCAGTGTCGTTTGAAGCGCTTGCGCCCTGAGATTGGCGTATTTGAGCTGCATTTCGTCAACGCCGACGGTGAAAAGTATGCTTGCCAGATGACCGCCTGTGTGACCGGCATCGATCTGGTGTTTGCCGCCAACAACCGCTCCGTGCTGGTTTCTTCGCCGTTTACCGCCGATAAGCTGCGTCCGGTGTTGGATCTTGCTCTCGCCGATAGCCCCATCACGCTGATCTGAGGCGTCACACGAGCGCGCCCCAGTACGCATAATTGTGTGCCAGCTCCCAAAACTGGCGGCGCGGCGCTCTTTTATCCCCTTATTTTCCATGCCATTCTCTGTTATCGACCTGTTAACAGACGCCGCATCGGTGTCTGGTTGTTCAGGAAAATCAATGGAATGGGAACATGCGACTATTATTGGTTGAAGATCACCCCGAGCTGTCTCACTGGTTGCAAAAGGCGCTGACCGGCGCCGGATTTGCCGTCGACGTCGCGCCGGATGGCGTGGCCGCCGACCACCTGTTGCTTAATGAACGCTATGCGCTGGCGGTGCTGGATGTGGCGTTGCCGCGTCTGAACGGTCTCGATTTGCTGGCGCGCCTGCGCAAGCGCGGGCAGGATCTGCCGGTGCTGTTGCTGACGGCGCGCACCGACGTGACCGATCGGGTGAAAGGCCTGAATCTGGGGGCGGATGACTACCTGACCAAACCGTTTGAACTGGACGAGCTGGAGGCGCGCATTCGGGCGTTGCTGCGCCGCAGCGTCGGCGCCGCGCAGCCGGCGTTGCAATACGGCGCGTTGACCTATCATGACGAAGGTTATTTCCTGCTGGAGAGCAAACCGCTGGCGCTGACGCCGCGCGAGCTGGCGGTGCTGACCGCGCTGATGCACCGGCGCGGCCGCCCGGTGGCCAAGCAGCAGCTGTTTGAGCAGGTGTTTACGCTGTCTGACGAGGCCAATCCGGAGAGCATCGAGCTTTACGTACACCGTTTGCGAAAAAAGCTGCAGGGCAGCGACGTGGCGATCGTCACGCTGCGCGGTCTGGGCTACAGCCTGGAACTGTGCAATGCGGTGGTTTAACGCGCCGCGCTCTCTGTTTTATCAACTGCTGCTGTTTTTTGGCCTGCCGCTGCTGGCGCTGGGCGGCATCTCTATCTACACCCACTACTTCAGCGCCATGAGCGCCGCCACCCTGGCCTACGATCGCACGCTGCTGGCGTCGGCGCGCACCGTGGCGGAGCGGCTGGTGGTGCGCGAAGGCAAGCTGGTGGTCGATGTGCCTTATGTGGTGCTCGACAGCTTCGAGCGCAACATGAACGATCAGCTCTATTACGAGGTGATCTCGCCGCAGGGGAAAAGCATCTCGGGCTATGACGATTTGCCGTCGTTGCCGCCTCACATTCCACGCTCCACCCTCTATCCGGCATTGGTGCATTTCTACGATGCGGAATACCTCGGCCGGCCGATCCGCGTGGCGGCGCTGTTTCAACCGGTCAACGAGTCGGGCGTGAGCGGCATGGCGACCATTCTGGTGGCGGAAACCCTGGAATCGCGTCGTTACCTGGCGCGGCAGATGATGATCGCGGCGCTGTTGAGCCAGGGCACGGTGGTGGTGTTGACCCTGATCCTGGCGTTCGCGCTGCTCAAGCGGGTGTTGAAGCCGATGCGTAAACTCTCCGGCATCATGCTGCGGCGCGATCCGGGCGAACTGACGCCTTTGCCGCGGGTTCTTCCCTGGTCGGAGATGCAGCCGCTGCTGGTGGCCTTTAATCGTTACATCGAACGGCTGCGGCTGATGGTGGCGCGTCAGGAACGCTTCAGCGCTGACGCCTCTCACCAGCTGCGCACCCCGTTGGCGGTGCTGAAGACCCAGGTCGGGGTGGCGCTGGCCAGCGATCGGCCG
Source organism: Serratia sp. X10 (assembly GCF_017811775.1). NCBI lineage: Bacteria > Pseudomonadati > Pseudomonadota > Gammaproteobacteria > Enterobacterales > Yersiniaceae > Serratia > Serratia sp. X10. Next base: position 151,153 of record NZ_JAEIOH010000002.1, read on the forward strand.
CAGCAGTGGCGCGAAAGTCTGCAGGCGATGAGCGCGACGCTGGATAACACCGTGGCGCTCACCGACCGTCTGCTACACCTCTCGCGCCTGAAAGCCAGCGAGCACAGCGCCGATCGCAAGCTGCAGCCGGTCAATTTGGCGCAGGTGCTGCGTGACGCCTGTTTCTCTCGCTTGCCACAGGCGCGCAGCAAACAGATCGATCTCGGTTTCGAGGGTGAAGCGGCGTGTCAGGTCGCGGGGGAGCCGCTGCTGTTGGCCGAGCTGTGCGCCAATCTGCTGGACAACGCGCTGAAATACACGCCGCACGAGGGCGTGGTGACCGCCCGCCTTACGCGGGACAAGGCTACGGGGGAAGGGGTGCTGGAGATAGAAGACAGCGGCCCGGGCATCGCCTTGCAGGACAAGGCGTTGGCGCTGCAGCCGTTTCATCGCTTGGACAACGTGGGCGATCAGCCGGGCGCCGGTTTGGGATTGGCGTTGGTGAAGGACATCACCGCGTATCACGGCACCCGCCCGGAGCTGTTGAGCTCCGCCGCGCTGGGCGGCCTGTTGGTGCGGGTGCGTTTCAGGTTGCTGGCTTAAGCCTGTTCTTTGCAGGAATCTGCGCCTGCCGCCGGGGCTTTGGCTTTACGCGTCAGCGGCGTGCGCAGCCGCTGCGACAGGATCACGCCCAGCAGGGTGATGCCGCCGCCGATCAGGTGGTAACCGTGCAATTGCTCATGCAGGAACAGCACCGCGATAGCGGCGGTAAACACCGGCGCCAGGTTCATGAAGATCGAGGTGGTGTTGGCGCCCAGGCGCAGCACGCCCTGGATCCACAGGTACGGCGCGATGATCGAGGCCGGAATGCCGGCGAACAGCACCAGCGGCAGGTTATGGCCGTTCAAGCCGACATCCTGCGCCATCAGGAAATTCGGCAGCAGCAACAGCACGCCGAACAGGATCTGCACGTAGAGCGATTGCCAGTTCGGCAGCGCGATGGCCCAGCGTTTGGTCAACACGCCATACAGCGCGTAAGAGGCGGTGGCGAGTAGCATCATCAATTCCCCTTTGCCGATACCGTGCTGCAACAGCGCGCCGGGCTGACCGCCGCTGACCAGCCAGATCAAACCGCAGAAGGAGAGAATGCTGCCGAGCAGCACGCCGACGGTCGGCGCAATGCGCAGCAGTACGATGCTGATCAGGATGGTCAGCAGTGGGATCAGCGACACGATGATGCCCATAAACAGCGCGCTGACGCTGTGCGCCGCGTAATAGGCCAGGCTTTGATACAGCACCATGCCGAGCAAGCCGAGGATCATCAGCTTCCACCAGTTGGCGCGCACCTGCGCCCAGTTGCGAAGCACGCCCGGCAGCACAAACGGCGTCAGGGCGATCAGCGCCAGCAGCCAGCGGTAGAGCGAGATGGCCGCCGGATCGATGGCGGTGGCGGAGAGTTTGCTGACGACGGCGTTAATCGACCAAATCAGCACGGCCAGCAGGGGGAAAAGCATATTCATGACAATTATTCTCAATAGCGTCCAACATGCTGGCTAGTCTACGCGTGTCCGGTTTATCATATATAACGATATTCAGACAAAAATCGGCGTAAATAAGACAAATCACGGGACGAAACCATGCCAGAAATCCGCCATTTCCCCGAGTCGCTGATCCCGGCGCCAAACCCGGTGCAGTTTCGTTGCGAGGAGTTCAACGTCCGCACCGAATTCCAGCCGCACAGCCATACCTGGGGCCAATTGATGTGGGTCAAAGCCGGGGTGATGGTGCTGCGCATCGGCGGGCAGCGCTTTCTGGCGCCGCCGGAGTTCGTGCTGTGGACGCCGGCGGGCATCGAGCACTCCTGTTACAACCAGCGGCTGGCGCAGTGCCGCATGGTGGACATCGCGCCGGCGCTGTGCGCCGGCATGCCGGCCGATCCTTGTCTGGTCAATGTGACGCCGATCTTTCGCGCCATTGCCGAGGATTTCTATGCGCGCAAACAGTACATTCCGCAGACGGAGGCGGATTTGCGCCTCTGCCAGGTGCTGATCGACCAGCTGCATCTGTCGCCGCGCCAGCAAACCTATCTGCCGTCGTCGGACGACAAGTTTTTGGCGCCGGTGCTGGAGGCGCTGGAACATTGCCCGGCGGACAACACCTCGCTGGCGACGTGGGCGAAGCGGGTATACACCACCGAGCGCACGCTGTCTCGCCGCTGCCAGCAGGATTTGGGCATGCCGTTCAGCGAATGGCGCCAGCGCCTGCGGTTCCTGCACGCCGTGTCGCTGCTCGAACAGGGCAAAACCGTGCAGGACGTGGCGTTGGAGGTCGGCTACAGCTCCGCGTCGGCCTTTATCGTCATGTTCCAGCAGATCGCCGGCACCACCCCTGAGCGCTTTCGCCGTGCCTGATTCAGTGGCACACTATTTCGCAGACAAATAGCCGTAAACCGTCGGAGAACGCAGTGAAAATTCTGGTTGATGAAAATATGCCGTATGCGGCCGAGCTGTTCAGCCGCCTGGGCGACGTGCGGGCGGTGCCGGGGCGTCCGATCCCGCTTGAGGCGCTGGCGGATGCCGACGCGCTGATGGTGCGTTCGGTCACCAAGGTCAATGAAGCCTTGTTGGCCGGCAGCCGCATCGGTTTTGTCGGCACCGCTACCGCCGGCACCGATCACGTCGATGACGCCTGGCTGCAACGGCAGGGCATCGGGTTTTCCGCCGCGCCGGGCTGCAACGCCATCGCGGTGGTCGAGTATGTGTTCTCCGCATTGATGCTGCTGGCCGAGCGTGACGGCTTCCAGCTGCGGGATAAAACCGTCGGCATCGTTGGCGTGGGCAACGTCGGTTCGCGTCTGGACGCGCGCCTCAAAGCGCTGGGCGTGCGCACGCTGCTGTGCGATCCGCCGCGCGCCGATCGCGGCGACGCCGGGGAATTCTGGCCACTGGCGAAGTTGGTGGCCGAGGCCGACGTGCTGACCTTCCATACGCCGCTGAATAAATCCGGCCCGTATCATTCATTGCACCTGGCGAACGCCGATCTGCTGGCGGCGTTGCCGGACAACCGCATTCTGATCAACGCCTGCCGCGGGCCGGTGGTGGATAACGCCGCGTTGCTGCAGGCGCTGGAAAAAGGCAAAAAGCTGAGCACGGTGCTGGACGTGTGGGAACCGGAGCCGGATCTCGCCTTGCCGCTGTTGGCGCGGGTGGATATCGGCACCGCGCACATCGCCGGGTATACGCTGGAAGGCAAGGCGCGTGGCACCACCCAGGTGTTCGAAGCGTTCAGCCGTCATCTGGGGCAGCCGCAACAGGTGGCGCTGGCCTCGCTGCTGCCGGTGCCGGAGTTCAGCCAGATCCGTCTCAACGGCCCGCTGGATGAAGCGCGGTTAAAACGATTGATGCACTTGGTGTATGATGTGCGCCGCGATGATGCGCCGCTGCGCAAAGTCGCTGGGCAACCGGGCGAGTTCGATCGCCTGCGCAAGCACTACCAGGAACGCCGCGAGTGGTCTTCGCTGGCCGTGCAATGCGATGACAGCGCCAGCGCCGAGCTGCTCGGCAAGTTGGGCTTCAGCATCGCGTAGCGCGTAAGGTTGTCTTAAGCCAACGCCGCTACAGTGAGCGGCAAAGATTATCGGGCGGTGGCTGCACTGCCCGTCTGCTTTTATGAATGAAATACTCTGGAGAAAACCCAATGTCTGACGGCTGGAATATCGCGCTGCTCGGCGCCACTGGCGCGGTAGGTGAAGCGTTGCTGGAATTGTTGCAGGAACGCCAGTTCCCGGTGGGTGAGCTCTATCCTCTGGCAAGCGAACGCAGCGCGGGCGCCAATGTGCGCTTCAACGGCAAGTCTATTCTGGTGCAAAACGCCGAAGAGTTCGATTGGTCGCAGGCGCAGCTGGCCTTCTTCGTCGCCGGCAGCGACGCTTCCGCGCGCTATGCCGAAGAGGCCGGCAACATGGGCTGTCTGGTGATCGACACCAGCGGCCTGTTCGCCATGGAACCGGATGTGCCGCTGGTGGTGCCTGGCGTTAACCCGCAGGTGCTGGCGGATTACCGCAACCGCAACATCGTCGCGGTGGCCGACAGCATGGTCAGCCAACTGCTGACGGCGATCAAACCGCTGACCGAACAGGCGGGGCTGTCGCGCCTGCACGTCACGACGCTGATGTCGGTATCCTCGCGCGGCAAGGCGGCGGTGGACGATCTGGCTGGCCAGAGCGCGCGTCTGTTGAACGGCATCCCGGCCGAAGAAGGCGTTTTCACTAAACAGCTGGCGTTTAATATGCTGCCGCTTGTCGCCGACGAGCAGGGTAGCGTGCGCGAAGAACGCCTGATCGTCGATCAGGTGCGCAAGGTGCTGCAGGACGAAGGGTTGCCGATTTCGGTGAGCTGCATCCAGTCGCCGGTGTTTTATGGCCACGCGCAGGTCGTGCACCTGGAAGCGCTGCGTCCGCTGTCCGCCGAAGAGGCGCGCAGCGAGCTTGAAGAGGTCGAGGACGTTCAACTGAGTGAAGAGGACGATTACCCGACTCAGGTCACCGAAGCTTCCGGCAGCGATGCGCTCAGCATCGGGTGTCTGCGCAACGATTACGGCATCCCCGAGCTGTTGCAGTTCTGGACGGTGGCGGACAACGTCCGCTTCGGCGGCGCGTTGATGGCGATCGAAACCGCCGAGCGTCTGGTGCAGGAGCAGATGTACTGATGTCTGAGGTGGTCTCGCCCACTCAGCCGACGCTGAAGGTAGCGCTGGGCATCGAATATGACGGCAGCCGTTACTACGGCTGGCAGCGGCAGCAAGAAGTGGCCAGCGTGCAGGAACGGCTGGAGCAGGCGTTGAGCAAGGTGGCGGATGCGCCGATCAACGTGCTGTGCGCCGGGCGCACCGACGCCGGGGTGCACGCCACCGGGCAGGTGGTGCACTTCGAAACCACCGCGCGGCGCAAGGACGCCGCCTGGACGATGGGCGTCAACACCCATTTGCCGCCGGATATCGCGGTGCGCTGGGTGAGCCCCGTCGCTGATGATTTTCACGCGCGTTTCAGCGCCACCGCGCGCCGTTACCGCTATATTATTTTCAATCATCGCTACCGGCCGGCGGTGTTGCAACAGGGAGTGACGCATTTTTATCACCCGCTGGACGCGGACCGCATGCATCGGGCGGCGCAGGCATTGCTGGGCGAGAACGACTTTACCTCGTTTCGCGCGGTGCAATGCCAGTCGCGCACCCCGTGGCGCTGCGTAAAACACGTTAAGGTTACGCGCTACGGCGAATATATTGTGGTAGATATCAAGGCGAATGCCTTCGTGCATCACATGGTTCGCAACATCGTCGGCAGCCTGATGGAGATCGGCTGCGGCAATCAGGATGAGAACTGGATGGCCGAGTTGCTGGCGCTGAAGAATCGCAATCTGGCGGCGGCGACGGCGCGAGCCGAGGGGCTGTATCTGGTTTCCGTGGACTATCCCGACCACTTTGGCATCCCGCGGCCGCCGATGGGGCCACTGTTTTTACCCGACGATTAAACGCCGGCACGCCTGAAAGCGTCGCTCCCTTGTGCTTCTGCCGGGTGATTGAAACGCCCGGCATCAATGAGAGAATTTATGGACATCATCAAGTTTATTATTGATTTCATTCTGCATATTGATGTGCACCTGGCCGAACTGGTCGCACAATACGGCATGTGGGTCTACGCTATTCTGTTCCTGATCCTGTTTTGCGAGACCGGTTTGGTGGTGACCCCGTTCCTGCCGGGGGATTCTTTGCTGTTCGTCGCCGGCGCGCTGGCGGCTTTGCCGACCAACGATCTGAACGTGCACACCATGGTGGCGTTGATGGCCGTGGCGGCGATCATCGGCGATGCGGTGAACTACACTATCGGGCGGTTGTTCGGCGAGAAGCTGTTCAGCAACCCGAATTCGAAAATCTTCCGCCGCAGCTACCTGGATAAAACGCATCAGTTTTATGAGAAGCACGGCGGGAAGACGATTATTCTGGCGCGATTCGTGCCGATCGTGCGTACTTTTGCGCCGTTCGTCGCCGGCATGGGGCATATGTCCTATCGCCACTTCGCCGCCTACAACGTGATTGGCGCACTGGTTTGGGTGCTGCTCTTCACTTATGCTGGCTACCTGTTCGGCGATCTGCCGGTGGTGCAGGAGAACCTGAAACTGCTGATCGTCGGGATCATCATCGTTTCGATTCTGCCGGGGGTGATTGAAATTTGGCGCCACAAGCGCGCCGCCGCCCGCCAGCAAAAACAGTAAAAACATCGCGCAACCTGTCGGTTCGACCAGTTTTTTGTCCACAGCGTCGGGCCGATATGGTTTAATGAGCGACATTATGGTCTGTTCCTGCGAACAACCCTGAAACCGATGCCTCGGTCGCGCGCTTGCCGCGCGGCGTACGGGCATTTTTTCATTGGGGGTGTTTTCGGGGGGATTGTTAAAGCATGAACAGCGGACTGGCTTGTGTCAGGTTCAAACAGAAAGGTCATCGATGAGCTGGATCGAACGAATTCTTAACAAGAGCAATATCACACAAACCCGTAAGGCGAGCATTCCTGAAGGGGTTTGGACCAAATGCGACAGCTGCGGCCAGGTTCTCTACCGCGCCGAGCTGGAGCGTAATCTGGAAGTGTGTCCGAAGTGCGACCACCATATGCGCATGAGCGCGCGCGCGCGTCTGCATACCCTGCTGGATGAAGGCAGCGAAGTGGAGTTGGGCAGCGATCTGGAGCCGAGAGACGTTCTGAAATTCAAGGATTCCAAACGCTATAAAGATCGCTTGGTCGCCGCACAGAAAGCGACTGGCGAGAAAGACGCGCTGGTGGTGATGAAGGGCACGCTGTACGGCATGCCGATCGTCGCGGCGTCCTTTGAATTCGCCTTTATCGGCGGTTCGATGTCTTCCGTGGTCGGCGCGCGTTTCGTGCGTGCGGTTGAGCAGGCGCTGGAGGACAACTGTCCGCTGGTGTGCTTCTCCGCCAGCGGCGGCGCGCGCATGCAGGAAGCGCTGATGTCGCTGATGCAGATGGCGAAAACCAGCGCGGCGTTGGCCAAAATGCAGGAGCGCGGCTTGCCGTACATCTCCGTGCTGACCGACCCGACCATGGGCGGCGTCTCCGCCAGCCTGGCGATGCTGGGCGATATCAATATCGCCGAGCCGAAAGCGCTGATCGGCTTTGCCGGCCCGCGCGTGATCGAGCAGACCGTGCGCGAGAAATTGCCGCCGGGCTTCCAGCGCAGCGAGTTCCTGATCGAAAAAGGCGCGATCGACATGATCGTTCGCCGCCCGGAAATGCGCCAAACGCTGGCGAGCATTCTGTCCAAGCTGACCAACCAGCCGCAGCCGCATTTCGATGAGGCCGCGCCGGTCATTGAGCCGGAGCAGCAGGCTGACGCCTGAGGCAAAGACGGATCCCGCCCGGGTTCAGCCGCCACTTTGTGGCTAAGTGACGGCTGATGCCCGTTCCCTGCCGGCCGCGGCCTATGAGGTTGCGGTTTGCAGATGGGCGGCAGTGACGAAGCGCATCGCCTTTACTGCGGTGAGGGTGGTGCCCTGATGGATTAATGAACCCAAGTTCAGTGATGGGACTCATGCAAAACCACCAAATTCCCCAAGCCACGTCGCCATTGAGCTCGTGGCTTTACTATCTGGAACGTCTGCACAGCCAGGCGATCGAACTCGGCCTCGAACGCGTGCAGCGCGTCGCGGCGCATCTGGACTTACTGACCCCCGCTCCCACGGTGTTCACCGTTGCCGGCACTAACGGCAAAGGCACGACCTGTCGCACCCTTGAAGCCATTCTGCTGGCCGCCGGCCTGCGCGTCGGCGTCTACAGCTCACCGCATCTGGTGCGCTACACCGAACGCGTGCGCATTCAGGGGGAAGAGCTGAGCGAAGCGGAGCACAGCCGCTCGTTTGCCGCCATTGAAGCCGGCCGCGGCGAAACGTCGCTGACCTATTTTGAATTCGGCACCCTGTCGGCGCTGCAGCTGTTCAAACAGGCGCGGCTGGACGTGGTGATCCTGGAAGTCGGCCTGGGCGGGCGCCTCGACGCCACCAACATCGTCGATCCGAGCGTGGCGGTGATCACCAGCATCGCGCTCGATCACACTGACTGGCTGGGCAACGATCGCGAAAGCATCGGCCGTGAAAAGGCCGGCATTTTCCGCAGCGGCAAGCCGGCGGTAGTGGGCGAACCCGATATGCCGGACAGCATTCGCCAGGTCGCCGAAACGCTGGGCGCGCCGCTGTATCGCCGCGGTGAAGCCTGGCGCTTCAGCGAGCAGGGCGATCGCTGGCAGTGGCAGGGCGGCGACACGCTGCTGACCGATCTGCCGACGCCGAATGTGCCGCTGGCCAACGCCGCTACCGCGCTGGCGGCGCTGAACTGTTCCCCGCTGGAAATCGACGAGCGCGCGATTTTCACCGGGCTGCAGCAGGCGACGCTGCCGGGGCGTTTCCAGATCGTGCGGCGGGAGCCGATGCTGATCCTCGATGTGGCGCACAACCCGCACGCCGCCGGCTATCTCGCCGGGCGTCTGGCCAAGCTGCCGCGCGACGGCGGCAAGGTGCGAGCGGTGGTGGGCATGCTGTCGGACAAGGACATCGCCGGTACGCTGGCCTGCCTGAGCGAGCAGGTGGATGAATGGTACTGCGCACCGCTCGACGGCCCGCGCGGCGCCAGCGTCGAACTGCTGGCGCAACATCTGGCGGAACCGCGACGTTTTAATGATGTCGAAACTGCCTGGCGGCAGGCTATGCAGGATGCTGATAAACAGGATATTGTGATCGTCTGTGGATCGTTCCACACCGTTGCGCAGGTGATGGCGGCGTCAGACGAGATGCGGGGAGTGTGAGTGGCGAGTAAATTTCAGAACCGACTGGTCGGAACCGTGATTCTGGTGGCGCTGGGGGTGATCATCCTGCCAGGGTTGCTGGACGGCAAAAAGAAGCATTACGAGGATGAATTCGCGGCCATTCCTTTGGTGCCGAAGGCGGGCGACGTCGAAGAGAACGACGTGTTGCCGCCGGTGACGCAGCCGTTGCCGGCGCAGCCGCCGGAAGGGGCGGGCGCGCTGGTCGAGCAGCAGGCGGCCAACGAAGCGGCGGCGCAACAGGCGGTGCGACAGAATGCTCAGCAACCGACGCAGGTGGCGCCGCCGCCGGTCGAGACGCGTCCTCAGCCGGTGCAGCAGCAGCCGAAGCCGAAACCGGTGGAAACCAAACCGGTAGAGGTGAAACCGAAACCGGCGCCGCAGCCGAAGCCGGTGGAAGTGAAACCGACGCCTAAGCCGGAGCCGAAACCGGAACCGGCGCCGAAGCCTGAGCCGACACCGCAGCCGAAACCGGCGGAAGAAAAAGCGCCGGCCGGGCAAGCCTATGTCGTGCAGCTCGGGGCGTTGAAAAATGCCGCCAAGGCGAACGAAATTGTCGCCTCGCTGCGTCTTTCGGGCTATCGCGCCTTCACCGTGCCGTCAACGCCGGTGCAAGGGCAGATCACCCGCATCTACGTCGGCCCGGATGCTTCCAAGCAGAAGCTGCAGGCGGCATTGCCGTCGCTGAACTCGATCAGCGGGCTGAGCGGGCAGGTGAAGCCGTACGGCCGTTAAACCCCGCAGGGGCGCAGCAGGATGCGCCCCTGAATTAAGGAGTGGTGGAGAGATCTCGAGAGAAACCGCGCCTTTTACAGGTGAAATCACCTATGTAGGCGCGGCGATTGGGGATTTTCTAATCGCCGCTTTTTATTTGTAACGTGGTAGGAAATCCCCTACGCAAACGTTTTCTTTTTCTGTTAGAATTCGCCGCGAATTGGATGCAGGGGCGATTCATCATTGGAATAGTTCATGGTCTGGATTGATTACGTCATTATAGCGGTGATTGGATTTTCGGCTCTGGTGAGCCTGATCCGAGGGTTTGTTCGCGAAGCATTGTCACTTGTGACATGGGGATGTGCGTTTTTTGTTGCCAGCCATTTCTACTCTTACCTTGCGGTCTATTTCACTCGTTTTGAAGATGAACTGGTGCGAAACGGCATCGCGATCGCGATTTTGTTCATCGCGACCCTGATCGTAGGGGCTATTGTTAACTATGTGATTAGCTCACTGGTAGAGAAAACCGGGCTGTCGGGCACCGACAGGGTGCTGGGCATCTGCTTCGGCGCATTGCGCGGCGTGTTGATCGTTGCGGCGATCCTGTTCTTCCTGGATACCTTTACCGGCTTTTCACAAAGTGCCGACTGGAAACAGTCGCAGCTGATTCCCCAGTTCAGTTACGTCATCAGGTGGTTCTTTGACTACCTGCAGAGCACGTCGAGTTTCTTGCCGACCCAATTGCCGGGGCGGTAGCGCTGATGAGGAAAAGACAACATGTGCGGTATTGTCGGTATCGCCGGTTTTATGCCGGTAAACCAGTCGATTTATGATGCGCTGACGGTGCTTCAGCACCGTGGCCAGGATGCCGCAGGCATCGTCACCATTGACGCCCACAACGGGTTCCGTTTGCGCAAAGCCAACGGCCTGGTGAAGGATGTATTTGAGGCGCGCCATATGCAACGCTTGCAGGGCAACATGGGCATTGGCCATGTGCGTTACCCGACGGCCGGCAGCTCGAGCGCCTCTGAGGCCCAGCCTTTCTACGTCAACTCGCCGTTCGGCATTACGCTGGCCCACAACGGCAACCTGACCAATGCCCATGAGCTGCGCCAAAAGCTGTTCGAAAGCGGCCGCCGCCATGTCAACACCACCTCCGACTCGGAAATCCTGCTGAACGTGCTGGCCAGCGAGCTGGACCGCTTCCCGCATTATCCGCTGGAGGCCGACAACATCTTTACCGCGGTCGCCGCGATGCATCAGCAACTGCGCGGCGCTTACGCCTGCGTGGCGATGATTATCGGCCACGGCCTGCTGGCGTTCCGCGACCCGTACGGCATTCGTCCGCTGGTGATCGGCAAACGCACGCTGGAAGATGGCCGCAGCGAGTATATGGTGGCTTCCGAGAGCGTGGCGCTGGATACCCTGGGCTTTGAATTCCTGCGCGACGTGGCGCCGGGCGAAGCGGTGTACATCACCACCAAAGGCCAGCTGTTCACCCGCCAGTGCGCAGAGAATCCGAAAACCAATCCGTGCCTGTTCGAATACGTCTATTTCGCGCGCCCGGACTCCTTTATGGACAAGATCTCGGTCTACAGCGCCCGCGTGCGCATGGGCCAGAAGCTGGGCGAGAAGATTGCCCGTGAATGGGAAGATCTGGACATCGACGTGGTGATCCCGATTCCGGAAACCTCCTGCGACATCGCGCTGGAGATCGCGCGCATTCTCGACAAACCCTACCGCCAGGGCTTTGTGAAGAACCGCTACGTCGGCCGCACCTTCATCATGCCGGGCCAGCAGGCGCGTCGTCAGTCGGTGCGCCGCAAGCTGAACGCCAACCGCGCCGAGTTCCGCGACAAGAACGTGCTGCTGGTGGACGATTCCATCGTGCGCGGCACGACCTCAGAGCAGATCGTCGAGATGGCGCGCGAAGCGGGCGCCAAGCGCGTGTACCTGGCTTCCGCCGCGCCGGAAGTGCGTTTCCCTAACGTCTACGGCATCGACATGCCGAGCGCCAACGAACTGATCGCCCACGGGCGCGAAGTGGATGAAATCCGCCAAATCATCGGCGCCGATGGGCTGATCTTCCAGGATCTCGACGATCTGATCGAAGCGGTGCGTGAAGAAAACCCGGACATCACCCAGTTCGAATGCTCGGTATTCAACGGCATCTACGTGACCAAAGACGTCGATCAAAGCTATCTGGAATACCTGGAGTCGCTGCGCAACGACGACGCCAAGGCGCTGCGGGGACAGACCGAAGCGGAAAATCTGGAACTGCATAACGAAGGCTAACCGCCTGCGTTGATCCATCAGGGGGCATCGCCGCGTCTGCGGCGGTGCGCCTTGCTCCTGTGAACTTGCTTATCCCTCGCCATTGCGGCAAAGTCTGCCTGATCTTATTTTTTACTTTTTACGGCAGAGGCCATTCTTCATGAAACGACTCATCATCGGCATTTCCGGCGCCAGCGGCGCTATCTACGGCGTGCGCCTGTTACAGGTCTTGCGCGACGTCGCAGAGGTGGAAACCCATTTGGTGATGAGCAACGCTGCAAGGCAGACGCTGGCGTTGGAAACGCCGTACAGTCTGCGTGAAGTGCAGGCGCTGGCCGATGTGGTTCACGATGCGCGCGATATCGCCGCCGCCATCTCTTCCGGTTCCTTCAAAACCCTGGGCATGGCGATTTTGCCTTGTTCAGTCAAAACGCTGTCCGGCATCGTCAACAGCTACAGCGACGGACTGCTGACCCGCGCCGCCGACGTGGTGCTGAAAGAACGCCGCCGCCTGGTATTGTGCGTGCGTGAAACGCCGTTGCACCTTGGGCACCTGCGGCTGATGACGCAGGCGGTGGAAATGGGTGCAGTGATCATGCCCCCGGTGCCGGCGTTTTATCACCAGCCGAAAAGCGTGGAAGACATCATCGATCAGACCGTCAATCGGGTGATCGATCAGTTTGATATCGAATTGCCGGCCGATCTGTTTACCCGTTGGCAGGGCGCTGATTAACATTTTCATCCCCAAATTGGTACATTTGTGCAACACCGCACTGAATTAGGGCGGCGCATGCACCATAATGATCCCACTTCATCACGTTCACTGTTTCATGGCGCCGTCCTGTCGCGGCTGCCAGTGGCGCGGCCCCGAGCGGCCGATTTAATTTTGCGGTTATCGTCCCAGGAAACAGTATTGTGAAGGCCGGAGCCGTTCCCTCCGCCCGTAGCACCTAATGTGGCACGATTACTGCAAATTGATTTGGTGGGGAAAAGTAATGCCCGTAGTGGCATCAAAAAAATCAATTTGAGGGTAATTTATGAAAAAGCTGGTTAAGGTTCTTCCTTTAGTCTTGGCTTTGGCGGCCGCAAACAGCGCATTCGCCGCTATCCCATCGACATTGAAGATCGGTACCGATCCGACTTATGCGCCGTTTGAATCCAAAAACGCCAAAGGCGAGCTGGTCGGCTTCGATATCGATTTGGCCAAAGAGCTGTGCAAACGCATAAATACCCAATGCACCTTCGTGGAGAGCGACTTTGACGCGCTGATCCCATCCCTCAAGGCGAAAAAGATCGACGCTATCATCTCTTCGCTGTCCATCACCGAAAAACGCCAGCAGGAAATCGCCTTTACCGACAAGCTGTATGCCGCCAACGCCCGCCTGATCGCGCCGAAGGGGTCTAAGCTGTTGCCTACCGTGGATGCGTTGAAAGGCAAGAGCGTGGGCGTGCTGCAGGGCACGACCCAGGAAGCCTACGCCAACGCCATGTGGCAGCCGAAGGGCGTCACCGTGGTGCCTTATCAGAACCAGGATCTGGTCTACGCCGATCTGGCCTCCGGGCGCATCGACGCCGCCTTCCAGGATGAAGTGGCGGGCAGCGATGGCTTCCTGAAACAGCCGCCGGGCAAAGACTACGCGTTCGCCGGCGAATCGGTGAAGGATGACAAATTCTTCGGCGTCGGCACCGGCATGGGGCTGCGCAAAACCGATACCGAGCTGAAAGCGGCGCTGGACAAAGCCTTCGCCGAGATGCGCAAAGACGGCACCTACGATAAATACGCGAAAAAGTACTTCGACTTCGACGTCTACGGCGGCTAATCCGCTAACCGTTCCATGCTGTGACTGCGGGGCCGGTGCACCGGCTCCGATGGTTCGGATCCTAGACGACAGGGTGAAGTAGATGCTGCAAGGCTATTCCCAACTGATTTTCGAGGGGGCTCTGGTGACGCTGGAGTTGGCCCTCAGTTCCGTATTGTTGGCGGTGGTGATCGGGTTGATCGGCGCCGGCGGCAAACTCTCCCACAACCCCCTTATTTCCGGCCTGTTCGGCGCTTACACCACGCTGATCCGCGGCGTGCCCGATCTGGTGCTGATGCTGCTGATTTTTTATGGTCTGCAAATCGCCTTGAACAACATCACCACGCTGCTCGGTTTCTCGCAGATCGATATCGATCCGCTCGGTGCCGGCATCATTACCCTCGGCTTTATTTACGGCGCGTACTTTACCGAAACCTTCCGCGGCGCCTACTTGGCGGTGCCGAAAGGGCAGATTGAGGCGGCGACGGCCTACGGCTTCAGCGGCGCGCAGATCTTTCGGCGCATTTTGTTCCCGGCGATGATGCGCTTCGCCTTGCCGGGCATCGGCAACAACTGGCAGGTGATCCTGAAGGCGACGGCGCTGGTGTCTATCCTTGGCCTGAACGACGTGGTGAAAGCCACGCAGTTGGCGGGGAAAGGCACCTATCAGCCGTTCTTCTTCGCCATCGTAGCCGGCGTGGTTTACCTGATTTTTACTACCGTTTCCAACGGCGTGCTGCTGTGGCTTGAACGGCGTTACTCACTGGGCGTCAAGAGGGCCGAGCTATGATCGATATCCTGCAACAGTACTGGCAGTCGCTGCTGTGGAGCGACGGCTACCGTTTCACCGGCGTGGCGGTCACGCTGTGGCTGCTGATCGCCTCTGTGGTGATGGGCGGGCTGCTGGCGATCCCGATGGCGGTGGCGCGCGTCTCTTCCCTGCGCTGGGTGCGTTTCCCGGTATGGCTCTACACCTACGTGTTTCGCGGCACGCCGCTGTACGTGCAGTTGCTGGTGTTCTACTCCGGCATGTACAGCCTGGAAATCGTGCGCGGCAGCGAGTTTCTCAACGCGTTTTTCCGCAGCGGGCTCAACTGCACCATCCTGGCGCTGACGCTCAACACCTGCGCGTATACCACCGAGATTTTCGCCGGGGCGATCCGCTCGGTGCCGCACGGTGAAATCGAGGCCGCCAACGCCTACGGTTTCTCGCGCTTCAAGATGTATCGCTGCATCATTTTGCCTTCGGCGCTGCGCACCGCGCTGCCAGCCTACAGCAACGAAGTGATCCTGATGCTGCACTCCACCGCGCTGGCGTTTACCGCCACCGTGCCGGATCTGCTGAAGATTGCGCGCGACATCAATGCCGCGACCTATCAGCCGTTTTACGCTTTCGGCATTGCGGCGGTGTTGTACCTGATCATCTCCTACGTGTTAATCAGCCTGTTCCGCAAAGCTGAAAAACGCTGGATGGCACACGTTAGTCACTGATAAATGACGGGAAGAAAAACCATGTCTGAGAATAAATTAGCCGTCACTGAACTGCACAAACGCTATGGCGATCACGAGGTGCTGAAGGGCGTCTCGCTAGCGGCCAACGCCGGGGATGTGATCAGCATCATCGGCTCCTCCGGCTCCGGCAAAAGCACCTTTCTGCGCTGTATCAACTTCCTCGAGAAGCCGAGCGAAGGCTCGATCAGCCTGAACAACGAAGATATTCGCATGGTGCGCGACAAGGACGGCCAGCTGAAGGTATTCGACAAGAAGCAGCTGCAGCTGCTGCGCACCCGCCTGACCATGGTGTTCCAGCATTTTAACCTGTGGAGCCATATGACAGTGCTGGAGAACGTGATGGAGGCGCCGGTGCAGGTGCTGGGGCTGAGCAAGGCCGACGCGCACGAGCGCGCGGTGCGCTACCTGGATAAAGTGGGCATCGACGAGCGGGCGCGCGGCAAGTACCCGGTGCACCTGTCGGGCGGCCAGCAGCAGCGCGTCTCTATTGCCCGCGCATTGGCGATGGAGCCGGAGGTGCTGCTGTTTGACGAACCGACGTCGGCGCTGGATCCCGAGCTGGTGGGCGAGGTGCTGCGCATCATGCAGAAGCTGGCGGAGGAGGGGAAAACCATGGTGGTGGTGACGCACGAAATGGAATTTGCGCGCCACGTTTCGAACCACGTGATCTTCCTGCACAAAGGGTTGATCGAAGAGCAGGGCCCGCCGGCCGAGCTGTTCGGCAATCCCAAAAGCCCGCGCCTGCAGCAGTTCCTGTCCGGCGCGTTGAAGTAACCTCAGATCAGCGGGCTTCGGCCCGCTGATTGACAACGTCATCCAATGCCTGTTCCAGCTCCAGATAACGGAAGTGGAAACCGGCCTCTTCCAGGCGCTTCGGCACCGCCCGCTGACCGCCGAGCACCAGCACCGCCGCTTCCCCCATCAACAGCCGCATGACGAACGCCGGCACCCGCAGAAACGCCGGGCGATCGAGCACGTTGGCCAATTGGGCGGCGAATTGCTCGTTGTGCACCGGGTAAGGAGCCACCATGTTGAACGGGCCGCTCAGGGTGGCGTGATCCAGCAGATAAATAATGCCGTTGACCATGTCTTCGAGGTGGATCCACGGCAGGTATTGGCGACCGTCGCCGATCGGGCCGCCGAGCCCGAAGCGGAACGGCGGCAGCATTTTGGCCAGCGCGCCGCCCTGTGGCGCCAGCACCACGCCGGTGCGCAGCAGGCAGACGCGGGTGGTGTCGCTTTGCGCCTGCAGCGCCAGCGCTTCCCAGCGCTGACACAGCTGGTGGGTGAATTCGTCGTGCGGCGGCTCCTCTTCGGTCACCACCGCCTGCCCCTGATCGCCGTAGTAGCCGACGGCGGAACCGGAAATCAGCACGCCGGGGGGCGTGCTGCCGGCTTTGATCAGCTTCGCCAAGCGTTCGGTCAGATCCCAGCGGCTGCGGCACAGCCGCTCTTTCTGCTGCGCACTCCAGCGCTTGTCGGCGATAGGTTCGCCGGCCAGGTTGATCACCGCGTCGAATTCATCCAGCGATTGCCGGTCGTCCAGCGTTCGCCAATAGCTCGGCCGGTCACCCAGCCGGGCTCGGGCTCGCCGTTCGTCTCGGGTCAGCACCGTAATGTGGTGAGAAAGCGCCAGCAGTCTTGCCGTCAGGCTGCTGCCTATCAATCCCGTTGCGCCGGTGATCAGGATCCGCATGGTCGACCTCCCTGAATTAGTCCCGGCGGTAGCTCATGGTCATGGAAACCGAGTCGGCGTAGCGCAGGGCCAGAAGTTTATCTATCTCCACTTCAGCATAGGTCACCCAGGCGTGTTCTTTTACGATATCGAGCACATCCTGCGTTAATTTTTCCAGCAACGCGAAACGGTTATCTTCCACATGGCGGATGATCGCTTTGGTGATGGTGCGGTAGTTGAGCGCATCGGCGATATCTTCGCTGTTGCGCGCCTTGTCCGCCGGGTAGTGGATCACCACGTTGATCAGGACGTCCTGTCGGTTGTTGATTTCCTCTTCCTTGATACCGATGAACGTGCGCAGCCGCAGATTTTTAATGCGAATAACGGCGTCGGGTTGACTGAAAGACATCAGAGATTCTCCATAGGTCTGATTATTAGCGTTCAGAATACACGGAAAGTAGGGAAATGATAACGCAGGGACGATGTGACTCCCCGGCCGACGGGGAGTCGGTGGGGCACTTAGGCTTGTTCGGCCAGTTTGTAGGCGCGCTCGGTCGCCGGGCGATTGCTGATGCGCTCGAACCAGTTGCGCACCGCCGGGTAATCCGCCAGATCGATGCGCTGGCGCGGATGCGACACGACCCACGGGTAGGTGGCGATATCGGCGATGCTGTAGTTGTCGCCGCCCAGGTACGGGTGTTTTTGCAGTTCAGCTTCCAGTACGCCGTACAGCCGCTTGGTCTCCAGATGGTAACGCTCGATGGCGTAAGGCACCGGCTGCGGCGCGTAGTGGTTAAAGTGGTGATTCTGCCCGAGCATCGGCCCGAATCCGGCCACCTGCCAGAACAGCCACTGCAGGGTAGCGGCGCGTTCGCGCAGGCCTTTGCTCAGCAGCTTGCCGGTCTTCTCCGCCAGATACAGCAGGATTTCCCCGGATTCGAACAGGCTGATCGGCGCGCCGCCGTCCACCGGTTGCTGATCGACGATCGCCGGGATTTTGTTGTTGGGAGAAATGCTCAGAAAGTCCGGCTTGAACTGCTCGCCGGCGCTGATGTTTACGCGATGGATACGGTAGGGTAAGCCGACCTCTTCCAAAAACAAGGTGATCTTGTGACCATTGGGAGTAGGCGCGTAATACAGGTCAATCATGTTGCCTCCTGCGGTAAGGTGATCTGTAATTCATTACACGTTGCTGCGGTCTTCGCCGCGCACAAAGGTATATCAGAGATCCAACAATAGCAGCTAAGGATAGCAGGCTATGTGGGATTCGTCCGATGCTATCTGCGCAGTTGGATCACAATTCTCCACCGGGGCGGGCGGCGGTTTGCCGCACGTCGCCGGCGCGGTAAAATGGCGCTTATTTCCCTCTATAGGACAAGGTTATGAAGCTGATGTTCGCCTCGGATATCCACGGTTCGCTGCCGGCTACCGAACGCGTGCTGGAATTGTTCGCACAACACGGCGCCGACTGGTTGATTCTTCTGGGTGATTTGCTGAATCACGGCCCGCGCAACGCGCTGCCCGCCGGGTATCAGCCCGCTCAGGTTGCCGAACGATTGAATCGCTATAGCGACAAGATCATCGCCGTTCGCGGCAATTGCGACAGCGAGGTCGATCAGATGCTGCTGACGTTTCCCATCGAGGCGCCCTGGCAACAGGTTTTACTGCAAAAAAGACGATTGTTTTTGACCCACGGTCACCTTTATCATCCCTCGGCACTGCCGCCGTTATCCTGCGGTGACGTCCTGGCCTATGGCCATACGCATCTGCCGCAGGCGGAGCGGCAGGGTGAGATCTATTGCTTCAATCCGGGCTCGGTCAGCATCCCGAAAGGGGGCTTTCCCGCCAGCTACGGCATGTTGGAAAGCGGCACTTTGCGCGTGCTGACGCTCGACGACGGCAAGGTCGTCGCGGAGGTGGCGTTAACACGCTAAACGCACTAATTTATACACACACAATAAAAATCTTTGAAAAACACTCATTGATTAACCAGCGCGCGGGATTGCATCGCGCCAAAATAGAAGGTTTTAGAGGATGGCGGAACAGGGTCAGGCTGCAGATACCGAGTGGGTTGATATCGTCGACGAGCAAAACGAGGTGATTGCTCAATCCAGTCGTCAACAGATGCGGGCGGAGCGGCTGCGTCATCGTGCTACCTATATTGTGGTGCATGATGGGATGGGAAAAATTCTGGTGCAGCGTCGCACCGAGATCAAGGACTTCTACCCGGGCTGGCTGGACGCGACGGCGGGCGGCGTAGTGCAAAGCGGTGAAAACGTGCTGGATTCGGCGCGGCGCGAGGCGGAAGAGGAGCTGGGCATCGCCGGCGTGCCTTTCGCCGAGCACGGTCTGTTCTACTTCGAGGAAGAGCAGTGCCGGGTGTGGGGCGCGCTGTTCAGCTGCGTATCGCACGGGCCGTTCGCGCTGCAGGAAGAAGAAGTGGCCGAGGTGTGTTGGCTGACGCCGGAAGAGATCACCGCCCGCTGCGACGAGTTTACCCCGGATTCGCTGAAGGCGCTGTCGCTGTGGCTGACGCGCAACAATGAACAGGATTACGGCAAGCCGCTCGACAATCACTGAGCCGCCTGCGCATGGAAAAGCCGGTCATCGACCGGCTTTTTTTACGGGCGGATTCAGCAGCTGTCGCGGCGGCACAGCGTGGCGGGCAGGGAGCCTGGCGGCTGCCAGGGATGCTCGTTCAGCCGCGCCAGCAGCGCCTGGCCGGCCTGAATGCCGATGTCGCGATGCGGAATGGTCATGGTGGTCAGCGGCGGCTGGCACACCCGGCTGAACTCGCTGTTGCCGAAGCCCACCACCGCCAGATTGTCCGGCACCTTGATGCGCCGCCGCTGGCATTCATACAGCACGCCGCCCGCCAGTTCGTCCGACGCGCACACCAGCGCGTCCAGCTCCGGCCAGGCCAGCAAGAATTCCGGCAGCTGCTGCGCGCCGGTGCTGAAGCTGGCGGGCTGCGCGGCGTTGATGACCCGATGCGGCGACATATGGTTGCGCAGCAGCGCCTTGTGCCAGCCCTGCAGGTGCTGCTGGAAAATCCACTGTTCCTGATTGGCGCACAGCAGCCCGATATTCTGGTAACCGCTGGCGATCACCGTTTGCGTCAGCTGATACATGGCCGCCACGTAATCGATGCCGATGCTCATGTCGATCGGATCGGCGCGTACGGCGCCGATCTCCACCACCGGAATGTTGGCGGCGATCAACGCGTTGCGGGCATTTTGCGAATGCTCGACGCTGAGCAGCACCGCCGCCGCCAGGTTGTAAGAGAGCAGCGTCTCCAGCAGTTTCTCCTCGCGTTCCAGGTGGTGCTGCGACTCCGCCAGCATGATGTGATAGCCGGCGGGCTGCAGCACTTTCTGCAGGCCGGCGAACATCTCGGCGCAGCCGGATTCGGACAGGCTGGGCACCACCATGGCGATGGTGTAGGACGAGGCCGAGGCCAGCGAGCTGGCGGCCAGATTGGGCAGATAGCCCAGCTCGTTTACCGCCGCGTCTATCTTCTCGCGCAGTTTGTCCGAAACCTGTTCCGGCGTGCGCAGCGCGCGCGACACCGTCATGGTGCCGACGCCCGCCAGCTGCGCTACGTCAGCCAACGTCACCCTGCCTGTGCTGCGGCGTTTTTTACCGATCGACATGCCTAATCCCGACTGAAATGCGCGCGCGGCGCACAAAGATTGTGAGGGTGGGAAGCCGACGGCGCGGCTTCGACGATCCCAGTATGCGGCACATTCTACCCCGTAACCCGGAAGAGCGAGAAAAAATTGTGGTTAACGCCGCGCCGCGGCATAGCGTTTTGATAGCGCTATCACAGTTCTGCATGATAACGTTTTGGTAGCGCTATCTTTGTGATGCCAATCACTGTGCAGCCGAGAGGGGTTGATTAAAGTTTTACCGTCGTCGGTGAATTAATCACCGGCCGAAACCATCAACGCTTGGGAGGGTAACGTGCTGAAAGAATGGCTGACCGCCGATCATATACAGCTGTGCGAACGGGTGGAGGACTGGCGCCAGGCGGTAACGCTGAGCGCGCAACCGCTGCTGCAACGCGGGGTGATTACGCCGAATTACCTGACGGCCATCTTTCATCAGCAGGAGCAGCTTGGCCCCTACTTCGTCCTGGCGCCGGGCATCGCGATGCCGCACGCGCGGCCGGAGCAGGGCGCCAACGCGCTGGGGCTGTCGCTGCTGAAGATCCACCAGGGCGTGAATTTTCATTCTGCGGATAACGATCCGGTTCAGGTGGTGGTGATGCTTTCCGCACCCGACGGCAACAGTCACATTGAAATGATTTCGCAGTTGGCGGAATTATTTTCCGATAACACGGCGATGGAGGCGTTATTTCACGCCACAGATAAACGGCAAATTGAGGATATTATTGCCCGCTATTAACGTTTAATCACCAGGAACATTATTAATGCCCATAACGTCGGGAATATTTCCGGCGGCGCTACCCTACACGCTAAATTCAACAGGTGGATATCATGAAAATCATGGCGATTTGCGGTTCAGGTCTCGGCAGCAGCTTTATGGTGGAAATGAACATTAAAAAGGTGCTGAAAAAGATGGGGGTGGAGGCCGAGGTCGAACACTCCGATCTGTCGTCCGCCACTCCCGGCGCCGCCGACGTGTTCGTGATGGCGAAAGACATCGCCGACAGCGCCAGCGTACCGGCCGAGCAGCTGGTGGTGATCAGCAACATCATCGACATTAATGAGCTGGAAGCCAAGCTGCGCGCTTACTTCGAAGCCCACTCAATCATCTGAATAAAACGATTGGCGAGGTGGATATGTTTATCCAGGAAACGCTTAAGTTTGTGGTGGATATATTAAAGGTGCCTTCGGTACTGGTCGGGCTTATTGCGCTGATCGGTTTGCTGGCGCAAAAGAAATCGTTTTCCGACGTGGTGAAAGGCACGGTAAAAACCATTCTCGGCTTTATCGTGTTGGGCGGCGGCGCCACGGTATTGGTCGGGTCGCTCAATCCGCTGGGCGGCATGTTCGAACACGCGTTTAATATTCAGGGCATCATTCCGAATAACGAAGCTATCGTCTCCATCGCGCTAGAGAAATACGGCGCTTCCACCGCGCTGATCATGGCGTTCGGCATGGTGGCGAATATCGTGGTGGCGCGCTTTACCCGATTGAAATACATCTTCCTCACCGGCCACCACACCTTTTACATGGCCTGCATGATCGGCATCATCCTGACGGTGGCGGGCTTCGAGGGCGTACAGCTGGTGTTCACCGGCGCGCTGACCCTGGGGCTGGTGATGGCGTTCTTCCCGGCGATCGCCCAGCGCTATATGCGCCGCATCACCGGCAACGACGATATCGCCTTCGGCCACTTCGGCACCCTGGGCTACGTGCTGTCCGGTTGGATCGGCTCGAAAGTGGGGAAAAACTCGCGCTCGACCGAAGAGATGAACCTGCCGAAAAACCTCAGTTTCCTGCGCGACAGCTCCATTTCGATCTCGATGACCATGATCGTCATCTACCTGATCCTGGCGATCTGCGCCGGGCGGGCCTATGTGGAAAGCGAGCTCAGCGGCGGCCAGAACTACCTGGTGTATTCAATAATCCAGGCCATTACCTTCGCCGCCGGGGTGTTCATCATCCTGCAGGGCGTGCGCTTGATTCTGGCGGAGATCGTGCCGGCGTTCACCGGCTTCTCGGAAAAACTGGTGCCTAACGCGCGGCCGGCGCTGGATTGCCCGGTGGTGTATCCCTATGCCCCCAACGCGGTGCTGATCGGCTTCCTGTTCAGCTTCCTCGGCGGGTTGGCCGGGCTGTTCCTGCTGGGGCAACTGAAGATGGTGCTGATCCTGCCCGGCGTGGTGCCGCATTTCTTCACCGGCGCTACCGCCGGGGTGTTCGGCAACGCCACCGGCGGGCGGCGCGGCGCGATGCTGGGCGCTTTCGCCAACGGTCTGCTGATCACCTTCCTGCCGGTGCTGCTGTTGCCGGTGCTGGGGGCGCTGGGCTTTGCCAACACCACCTTCTCCGACGCCGACTTCGGCGCGATCGGCATCCTGCTGGGCAACATGGCGCGCTTTATGTCGAAAGAGATGATCATGCTGGCGATTGTCGCCGTGTTCGCGCTGCTGGTGGCGCATAACTTCCTGGGAAAACGCAAAGGCGCGCCGGCCGCTGACCGCGTCGAGAAATAACGAGGGCAGAGTGATGAATGACACAACGAGCGAAATGGAAATTGAAGAGCTGCGCGCCCTGGCGCGCGCCATCCGCCTGGAAACCTTGAAGGCGTTGACCGGGCTGGGGTTTGGCCACTACGGCGGCTGTATGTCGGTGGTCGAGACGCTGGCGGTATTGTACGGCGGCGTGATGCGCATCGATCCGGCGGATCCGGACTGGCCGGAGCGCGATGACTTCGTGCTGTCGAAGGGGCACGCCGGCCCGGCGCTGTACAGCACGCTGGCGATCAAGGGTTACTTCCCGCTGGCGGAGTTGCAAACCCTCAATCAGAACGGCACGCGCCTGCCGAGCCATCCGGACCGGCTGCGCACGCGCGGCGTGGATGCCACTACCGGCTCGCTGGGGCAGGGCGTGTCGATCGCCGCCGGCATGGCGCTGTCCCATCGGCTGGCGGGGCGCCGCAATCGGGTGTTCAGCATCCTCGGCGACGGTGAACTGAATGAAGGGCAGTGCTGGGAGGCGTTCCAGTTTATCGCCCACCATAATCTGAACAACCTGACGCTGTTTATCGATTACAACAAACAGCAGCTGGACGGCGCGCTGGACGAGGTGATCCAACCGTTCGATCTGGCCGCCAAGTTCCGCGCTTTCGGCTTTGAGGTGCAGGCCATCAAGGGCGACGACATTGCGGCGCTGTTGGCGGCGGTGAGGCCGGCGCGCGGCGGAGAACAGCGGCCGCTGGCGATCGTGCTCGACAGCATCAAGGGACAGGGGGTGACCTATTTGGAAAACCTGTCGAACTCACACCACCTGCGCCTGACGCCGGACGTGCAGCAGGAGATTGAAAAAGCCATCGCCGAACTGGAGGCCGCCCATGTTTAACGTAGTGACGCAGTTGGAAAACGACGCCGTCGAAATGCGCAAAGTCTATGCCGGCGCGGTGCGGCGGCAGATTGAAGCGGGCGCGCCGATCATCGCGCTGGAGGCGGACCTGATGAGCTCCATGGCGATGGACGGCGTGCACAAGGATCACCCGCAGCACGTGATTAACTGCGGCATCATGGAGGCCAACGTGATTGGCGTCGCCGCCGGACTGTCGCTGACCGGCCGGGTGCCTTTCGTGCACACCTTTACCGCCTTCGCCAGCCGCCGCTGTTTCGATCAGCTGTTCATGTCGCTGGATTATCAGCGCAACAACGTCAAGGTGATCGCTTCCGACGCCGGGGTGAGCGCCTGCCACAACGGCGGCACCCACATGTCGTTCGAGGATATGGGCATCGTGCGCGGGCTGGCGCACTCGGTGGTGCTGGAAGTGACCGACGCCACCATGTTCGCCGACATTCTGCGCCAGCTGATGGATCTGCGCGGCTTCTACTGGGTGCGCACCATCCGCAAGCAGGCGACGCGCATCTACCAGGACGGCTCGCGCTTTACCATCGGCAAGGGCAACCTGCTGCGCGACGGCGACGATATCACGCTGATCGCCAACGGCATCATGGTGGCGGAGGCGCTGAAGGCGGCGGAGATGCTGGCGCGGCAGGGCGTGAGCGCGGCGGTGATCGATATGTTCACCCTCAAGCCTATTGACCGTGAACTGATCAAAACCTACGCGGCCAAGACCGGACGCATCGTCACCTGTGAAAACCACAGCATTCATAACGGGCTGGGGTCGGCGGTGGCGGAGGTATTGGCTGAGGAATGCCCGACGCCGATGCGGCGTGTGGGGGTGAAGGAGCGTTACGGCCAGGTGGGCACCCAGGCGTTTTTACAGCAGGAGTACGGCCTGACCGCCGAGCACATTCTGGAGGCTGCCAAGCAGCTGCTGGCGCAGCATTAGAAAAGGCCAAGACGCCGGTCAGTGACCGGCGTTGCCTGATGGATAAGGCCATGAAACGTCGCTAAGGCAACGCGCGCCTTAACGCGGAGAATAGGTGTGTCGGTTGTTATATTCGGTATTGGGCGTGACAACGCCGAAAAACGCGTTGTGGACCCACATCTTGCAGTTATTGCAACACGGCGCGATCCTCCCATCCCCGTTGAAAGCAACGCAGTAGTAATGACGTGGGTGCAGATTGCGAGCATAAAGCTCAAGCCATACATGGGCTTCGGCACATGCGGTAAAAGGCCGCGCTTCAACTTCCTTTTTACCGCTCCACGGCAGAATCAGCCGCTGGCTTTTTTTCTCTTTCGCCTGCAGTTCTGCAATATATCGGTCAAATAGGGAGGCGTCATGCGTGATGCCTGCGCTGTGGCCCACGAAGCGGGTTAATCCCGATACCTCTCTTTTTCCCCTCGTCAGAGAGAAAGCCAGCGCCAGCATTCTGTTCGTTGTGGGGCCGAGCCGGTCGATCTTCCAGAGGTAGGAATCGTAATTAATGGCATTGTTAATGAGCGTTTTGGCTATTTTCTCAACGGACTGACCAGTGTGTGCCATAGGGTAAACCTTCAGGTTTTTTTATGAGTGTGCATAGTGTCTAGCACAAAACCCAGTCATCAGAATAAGGCGGGCCTTTAATTAAGAGTATTCTTATTTTGCGGCGGAACAGGAGTGTCTCGCTGGCGATATTGCGGCTATTTGTTTGTTTCTACGGAAATTGGTGCGCATTCAGCGTGAGGAAGGCAGCGAGCTTCGCCCGCTTGAGAGAGACATGACTTCCTCTTGAGAATAAAAAAAGCACCGCTCAATATGCTTGAGCGGTGCTTTATTGTTTACGCCAATACTCATTATCCACCACCCCGTCCGGAACGGGGCGTTAATGGGCTATCAGGCCTTGGCGGCGGCGGCGTCAGCCTGGGAAGACTGGATCGCCGTCAGCGCGACGGTGTAGACGATATCGTCAACCAGTGCGCCGCGCGACAGGTCGTTCACCGGCTTGCGCATGCCTTGCAGCATCGGCCCGATGGAGACCAGGTCAGCGGAACGCTGTACCGCTTTGTAGGTGGTGTTGCCGGTGTTCAGATCCGGGAAGATGAACACGGTCGCCTGGCCGGCCACCGGCGAGTTCGGCGCCTTGGACTTGGCGACGTCGGCCATGATGGCGGCGTCGTACTGCAGTGGGCCGTCGATGATCAGATCCGGGCGTTTTTCCTGCGCCAGACGGGTCGCTTCGCGCACTTTCTCTACGTCGCTGCCCGCACCAGAGTTGCCGGTGGAGTAGGAGATCATCGCCACGCGCGGCTCGATGCCGAAGGCTGCGGCGGAATCCGCAGACTGGATGGCGATTTCAGACAGCTGCTCGGCGGTCGGATCCGGGTTGATCGCGCAGTCGCCGTAGACCAGTACCTGGTCAGGCAGCAGCATGAAGAACACGGAGGAGACCAGCGAGCTGCCCGGTGCGGTTTTGATCAGCTGCAACGGCGGACGGATGGTGTTGGCGGTGGTGTGAACCGCGCCGGAGACCAGGCCGTCGACTTCGCCTTGTTCCAGCATCAGGGTGCCGAGCACCACGTTGTCTTCCAGCTGCTCGCGCGCGACCACTTCGGTCATGCCCTTGCTCTTACGCAGCTCAACCAGACGCGGCACGTAGTTTTCACGCACGGCGACCGGATCGACGATTTCGATGCCTTTGCCCAGCTCAACGCCTTGCGCCGCCGCGACGCGCTGGATCTCGTCCGGGTTGCCGAGCAGCACGCATTCCGCGATGCCGCGTTCGGCGCAGATGGCCGCCGCTTTCACGGTGCGCGGCTCGTCGCCTTCCGGCAGCACGATGCGCTTGCCGGCTTTACGCGCCAGCTCGGTCAGTTCGTAACGGAACGCCGGTGGAGACAGGCGGCGTGAACGCTCGGAGGTGGCGGTCAGCGAGTCGATCCACTCGGTGCTGATGTGGCTGGCCACGTAGTTCTGCACTTTCTCGATGCGCTGGTGGTCGTCCGCCGGCACTTCGAGGTTGAAGCTCTGCAGGCTCAGCGAGGTTTGCCAGGTGTTGGTGTCAACCATGAACACCGGCAGGCCGGTTTGGAAGGCGCGTTCGCACAGCTTCTTGATCGGCTCGTCGATGGCGTAGCCGCCGGTCAGCAGGATGGCGCCGATTTCCACGCCATTCATCGCCGCCAGGCAGGCGGAGACCAGCACGTCAGGGCGGTCTGCGGAGGTCACCAGCAGGGAGCCTGGGCGGAAGTGTTCCAGCATGTGCGGGATGCTGCGCGCACAGAAAGTCACGGACTTCACGCGGCGGGTCATGATGTCGCCCTCGTTGACCACGCGGGCCTTCAGGTGGCGAGCCATGTCGATGGCGCGGGTGGCGATCAGATCGAAACTCCACGGCACGCAGCCCAGAACCGGCAGCGGGCTGTTGGCGAACAGCTGTGCAGGATCGACGTGGGCGATGCTGGCCTTGGTGGAGTCGTCGAAGATTTCGGACAGGTCAGGACGGGTGCGGCCCTGATCGTCGACCGGCGCGTTCAGCTTGTTGATGATAACGCCGGTGATGTTTTTGTTCTTGCTGCCGCCGAAGCTGGTGCGCGCCAGTTCGATGCGCTCTTTCAGCTGCGCCGGGGAGTCGTTGCCCAGCGCCAGCACGAAGACGATCTCGGCGTTCAGGGTTTTGGCGATCTCGTAGTTCAGCGCGTTGGCGAACTGATGCTTGCGGGTCGGCACCAGGCCTTCGATCAGCACCACTTCCGCGTCTTTGGTGTTCTCGTGGTAACGCGCCACGATCTCTTCCATCAGCACGTCTTGCTGGTTGGAGCTCAGCAGGCCCTCAACGTAGTCCATGCGCAGCGGTTCGGCCGCCGTAATGGTGGAGTTGCTGCTGCGGATGATGGTGGTGGTCTGGTCGAGTGCGTTGTCGCCGGTGCGCGGTTGAGCGATAGGCTTGAACACGCTCAGACGAACGCCTTTTTGCTCCATGGAGCGGATGACACCCAGGCTGACGCTGGTCAGGCCGACGCTGGTGCCGGTGGGGATCAACATAATAGTACGTGACACAGAATAGTCCTCTTCACGATTAACATGAGGCTAAAACAACACCGTCAGCCTGGGCTGACGGTGTTTTGAGAGCATTACGCGGTCAGGCGGGATGCGTCCTGCGCGATGACCAACTCTTCGTTGGTCGGGATAACCAGCGCCAGGCGGCTGCCGTCTTTGGTGATGGCGCCGGATTTGCCGAAGCGAGCGGCCATGTTGCGGTCGTGGTCGATTTCGAAGCCCAGCAGGCCCAGTTTGTTCAGGGTCAGCTCACGCACCATGCCGGCGTTCTCGCCGATGCCGCCGGTGAAGATCACCGCGTCCAGACGGCCTTCCATCAGCGCGCTGTAGGCGCCGACGTATTTGGCCAGACGGTGGCAGAACACGTCCATGGCGCGTTTGGCGTCGGCTTTGCTGTCGTAGTTGTCTTCAACGTAACGGCAGTCGCTGGTGACTTCGGTCAGGCCCAGCAGGCCGGATTCTTTGGTCAGCATCTTGTTGATCTGGTCAACGCTCATGCCCAGAGAATCGTGCAGGTGGAAGATGATAGCCGGATCGATGTCACCGCTGCGGGTGCCCATCACCAGGCCTTCCAGCGGGGTCAGACCCATGGAGGTGTCAACGCACTGGCCGTTGCGCACTGCGGTGACGGAACCGCCGTTGCCCAGGTGGCAAGTGATCACGTTCACTTCTTCTACCGGCTTGTTCAGCATCTTCGCGGCTTCTTGAGTTACGTAGAAGTGGCTGGTGCCGTGTGCGCCGTAGCGGCGAACGCCGTGGTCGCGGTACAGGCTGTACGGCAGGGCGTACAGGTAAGATTCTTCCGGCATGGTCTGGTGGAACGCGGTGTCGAACACGGCAACGTTCTTGTCAGCCAGGTGAGGGAAGGATTTCAGCGCTTCCGCGATGCCGATCAGGTGAGCTGGGTTGTGCAGTGGTGCAAACGGCACGGAATCTTTGATACCCTGCAGAACTTCGTCGTTGATCACGGCGGAAGCGGTGAACTTCTCGCCGCCGTGCACGATGCGGTGGCCGATAGCGGTCAGCTGCGCAGAAAGCTCTGGTTTTTGTGCCAGAATAGTATTAACAATGAAGTTCAGCGCTTCGCTGTGTGCAGCGCCGGCCCCCAGGGCAGCTTCGTGTTTGGCGCCGTCCATTTTCCACTTGATGCGAGCTTCAGGCAGGTGGAAACACTCGGCCAAACCGGAGAGGAATTCGTCGCCGTTAACGGCATCGATGATGGCGAATTTCAGAGAAGAACTGCCGCAGTTAAGAACCAGTACTAGCTTACTCGACATGGAAGTACCTACTTAAATAGTCGTGTTGTTAAAAGAAAATCGAACACACGTGGTGAATTAATCGTCAATCAGACAACAAGCGTAGCGCATAGTGCCGATGACATTTATGATTAACATCATGTGAAGAGCACAAATCACAGGATGATGGAAAAACCGATGATTTCTCTGCGGTTTAAATAATCTTGATTTTTATAGGGCTAAAAGTTGACAAAATTTACGTCATCTTCTACCGGCCACAAGGCCGGCTTAGGATACCGATAGCCCGGTGCAAACACAAAATAAATTTAAAGCTTCAAATTTTTTAGTATGGGCTCTGGCAGCACGCTTTTAGTTTCTTTACGTGACGTTGAGGTACGCAATGACGAGCAAACCGTCCGGTTCCGTAAGCTGGTTTCAGGTCTTCCAGCGCGGGCAGCATTATATGAAAACCTGGCCGTCAGACAAACGTCTGGCACCGGTCTTTCCTGAGAACCGCGTTGCGCGTGCCACCCGTTTCGCTATCCGTTTCATGCCGCCGTTGGCGATTTTCACGCTGACCTGGCAGATCGCGCTGGGTGGCCAGCTCGGTCCGGCGATCGCCACCGCGCTGTTCGCCTGCAGCCTGCCGATGCAGGGCTTGTGGTGGCTGGGGCGCCGCTCGGTCACGCCGCTGCCGCCGACGCTGCTGCAATGGTTCCATGAGGTGCGCAACAAGCTGACGGAAGCCGGGCAGGCGGTGGCGCCGCTCGAGGGCACGCCCACCTATCAGACGTTGGCCGATCTGCTTAAGCGTGCCTTCAAGCAGTTGGATAAAACCTTCCTCGACGATCTGTAATGAAAAGGCCGCGCTGATGCGGCCTTTCTCGTGAAAGCGCCAATAACCCCGGTTTAAATCAAAGAACGGTCGAGTTGTGATTTCCTGCGTTCTTGCGCTGTGCGATGCTCCCGCCATCATACAGAAATGAGGAAATCCTGATGGAAATGACCCATGCCCAGCGCCTGATCCTGTCGAATCAGTACAAGATGATGACGCTACTCGATCCGGACAACAGCGATCGTTATCGCCGGTTGCAAACCATCGTCGAACGCGGCTTCGGCTTGCAAATGCGCGAGCTGGATCGCGACTTCGGCGAACTGAGCGAAGAGGTGTGCCGCACCATCATCAACGTGATGGAGATGCACCATGCGCTGCAGGTTTCCTGGGGCAATCTGAAAGAGAAGCAGGGGCTGGACGAGCGCCGCCTGGCGTTTCTCGGCTTCGACGCCGCCACCGAGGCGCGCTACCTGAGCTATGTGCGTTTCCTGGTCAATACCGAGGGGCGCTATACTCACTTCGATTCCGGCAGTCACGGTTTCAACGCCCAGACCAAAATGTGGGAAAAATACCAGCGTATGCTGGCGATCTGGCTGGCCTGCCCGCGCCAGTATCACTTGAGCGCCGTTGAGATAGCGCAAATCATCAATGCTTGATTAAAAAGAGGTTTTCTGTGGAGTGTAAGGGTTTTCTGTTTGATCTTGATGGCACCCTGGTGGATTCGCTGCCGGCGGTAGAGCGCGCCTGGACGCACTGGGCCGAGCGTCGCGGCGTCGATCCGCAAGCGGTGCTGGACTTCATTCACGGTAAACAGGCCATTACTTCTCTGCGCCACTTTATGCCGGGTGAAAGCGAAGCGGAAATTCAGCGCGAGTTCCAACTGCTGGAGCAGGTGGAAGCGCAGGATACCGAAGGCGTTCGCGCGCTGCCGGGCGCCATCGCGTTGTTGGAGCGCTTGAACGCGCTCGGCATCCCTTGGGCGATCGTCACCTCCGGTTCGGTGCCGGTGGCCGGCGCTCGCCGCCGGGCCGGCGGTTTGTCGCAGCCGGCGGTGTTCATCACCGCCGAGCAGGTTAAACACGGCAAGCCTCAGCCCGATGCCTACCTGCTGGGCGCCGAACGTCTGGGGCTGGCGCCGCACGAGTGCGTGGTGGTTGAAGACGCGCCGGCCGGCATTCTTTCGGGGCTGGCGGCGGGCTGCCAGGTGATTGCGGTCAACGCCCCGGCCGACGCGCCGAAGCTGGAGCAGGTCGACCTGCGGCTGGATTCGCTGGCGCAGATCGCCGTCGATAAAACGGCGCAGGGCGCGATCGTTCGCCTACTGGCCTGAGTGGCATTATCTTCACCCTAATTGATTAGACCCCGCCTTTGCGGGGTTTTTTTATGCTATTTTTTAAGCCCTTGGACATTTGCCGGATGAGGCCGTTTTGAACAGCGAATTACTGTGGGTGCTGAGTTTACTGCTGATTGCCATCGTGCTGTTTACCACCAACAAGCTGCGCATGGACGTGGTGGCGCTGTTGGTGATCATCGCCTTCGTGCTGAGCGGCACGCTCAGCCTGCAGGAGGCGACGATCGGGTTCAGCGATCCCAACGTGATTCTGATCGCCGCGCTGTTCGTGATCGGCGAAGGGTTGGTGCGCACCGGAGTGGCCTATCAGGTGGGCGACTGGCTGGTCAAAGTGGCCGGCAGCAGCGAAACCAAAATGTTGATGCTGCTGATGGTGACGGTCGCCGGGCTGGGGGCGTTTATGAGTTCGACCGGCGTGGTGGCGATCTTTATCCCGGTGGTGCTCAGCGTGACGGCCAGAATGAAGATCGCGCCGGGGCGGCTGATGATGCCGCTCAGCTTCGCCGGGCTTATCAGCGGCATGATGACGTTGGTGGCCACGCCGCCCAATATGGTGGTCAACAGCGAGCTGGTGCGCGAAGGCATCCATGGTTTCGGTTTCTTCAGCGTGACGCCGATCGGCCTGGTGGTGCTGGCGCTGGGCGTCGGCTACATGCTGATCGCCCGGCGTTGGCTGGGCAGCGGTGACGCGGGCAAAGCCGGCGACGGCTGGCAGCGCCGCACCTTCCGCGATTTGATCCGCGATTACAGACTGACCGGCCGCGCGCGGCGGCTGGCTGTCCGCAGCGCTTCGCCGCTGATCGGGCGTTCGCTGGATGAACTGCACCTGCGTGCGCGCTACGGCGCCAACGTGGTGGGCATCGAGCGCTGGAAACGCTTTCGGCGGGTGATGGTCAGCGCCTCCGGCAGCACCGAACTGCGCGAGGGTGACGTCCTCTTGATCGACATGTCGGACAGCCAGATCGATCTGCGCGAATTCTGCGGCGAACAGCGGCTGGAGCCGATGGTGCTGCGCGGCGATTACTTCTCGGAACAGTCGCGCAACGTCGGCATGGCGGAGGTTTCGCTGATCCCTGACTCGGCGCTGCTGGGCAAAAGCCTGCGCGAAGCGGCGTTCCGCAGCCGCTACGATCTGAACGTGGTGGGCATCCGCCGCCACGGCGAGACGCTGGGCGGCAAACTGGTGGACGAGCCGCTGGAGCTGGGCGACATTTTGCTGGTGATCGGCGACTGGAAGGCGATCCGTCAACTGCAGGCCAAAACCCACGACTTTATCGTGCTCAACTTGCCGGCCGAAGTGGACGAAGTGGCGCCGGCCATCACGCAGGCGCCGCACGCGCTGTTTTGCCTGGCGTTGATGGTGGCGATGATGCTGACCGACGAAATCCCCAACCCGATCGCGGCGCTGATCGCCTGTTTGCTGATGGGCAAATTCCGCTGTATCGACATGGAGAGCGCTTATAAATCGATCCATTGGCCGAGCATCATTTTGATCGTCGGCATGATGCCGTTCGCGCAGGCGCTGCAAAAGACCGGCGGGGTCAGTCTGATCGTCAGCGGGCTGATGGATGTCGCCGGCGGCGCGGGGCCGCGCGTGATGCTGCTGTGCCTGTTCGTCTTGTGCGCGACTATCGGGCTGTTTATTTCCAACACCGCGACGGCGGTGCTGATGGCGCCGATCGCCATCGCCGCCGCGCGCGAAATGGGGGTATCGCCATACCCGTTCGCGATGATTATCGCCATCGCCGCGTCCGCCGCCTTTATGACGCCGGTCTCTTCACCGGTCAACACGCTGGTGCTGGGGCCGGGCAATTACAAGTTCGGCGATTTCGTGCGTCTCGGCGTGCCGTTCACCCTGCTGGTGATGGCGGTCAGCGTGATTGTGGTGCCGTGGCTCTATGGTTTTTAACGGCGCAGCGAGGCTGCGCCGGCGGGGTTACAGCGAACTGTCGAGGCTGATTTCGTCCAGCGACAGGCTGAAGCTGGGAATGAACACTTCCATGAAGTAGTCCATCTCCGGGCTGCGGCGCTGTTCCAGGGTTTTATCCAGCCTCGCCTTGGCCAGGGTGAATTCGTTGTTGCCGGCAGACAGCTCTTCCAGGCATTTCAGGTAGGCGCACAGCGCGTCAGCCTGCTTCACCACCTGCTTTTCATCTTCGCTGTAATAATGCTCATCGAGAATGGTGCGAAAATCGTTGCGCAGCTCCGCCGGGATCATGTCCAGCAGCTTTTGCTGGGCGATCTTTTCAATCTTCTTGTACTCATGGGCGATCTGCGGATTGTAGTATTTGATCGGCGTCGGCATGTCGCCGGTGATCACTTCGCTGGCGTCATGGTACATCGCCAACAGCGCAACGCGGTCGGCGTTGAGGTTGCCGTTGAATTTGCGGTTCTTGATCACCGCCAACGCGTGGGCGACAAAGGCCACCTGCAGACTGTGTTCGGAGACGTTCTCGGTGCGCACGTTGCGCATCAGCGGCCAGCGGTTGATCAGTTTCAGGCGGGACAGATGGGCGAAGAAATGGCTCTGACTCATGGTGCTCTCTTTAACGGCAAGTGAGGGCCCCATTGTGAAGCAGTGTCGGCGAATTTTGCAACCGGGCTGTGAGGGAAGGGCGCAGCGAGGCGCTGCGCCCCTGATGATTATTGGTGATAGCCTTCCAGGAAGCGGCCCAGCTTGCCGACCGCCATTTCCAGTTCGTCAACGCGCGGCAGGGTGACGATGCGCACGTGATCCGGGTAAGGCCAGTTGAACGCGGAGCCCTGCACCAGCAGCACTTTTTCCTGCAGCAACAGATCCAGCACCAGCTTCTGGTCGTCATGGATGTTGAAGCGTTTGGCATCGATGCGCGGGAACATGTACAACGCGCCCTGCGGCTTCACGCAAGAGACGCCCGGGATGTCGTTGAGCAATTCCCAGGTGCGGTTGCGCTGTTCGTACAGGCGGCCGCCGGGCTGAATGAATTCGCTGATGCTCTGATAACCGCCCAGCGCGGTCTGAATCGCGTGCTGCATCGGCACGTTGGCGCACAGGCGCATCGAAGCCAGCATCTCCAGCCCTTCGATATAGCCTTTGGCGTGCTTTTTCGGCCCGTTCAGCACCATCCAGCCCTGGCGGAAGCCCGCCACGCGGTAGGTCTTCGACAGGCCGTTGAAGGTCACGGTCAGCAGATCCGGTGCCAGCGCGGCGATAGAGTGGTGCTCTGCTTCGTCGTACAGGATCTTGTCGTAGATCTCGTCGGCGAAGATGATCAGGTTGTGTTGACGGGCGATCTCGACGATCTGCTCAAGCAGCGCTTTGCTGTAGACCGCACCGGTCGGGTTGTTCGGGTTGATGATCACGATGCCGCGGGTGCGCGGGGTGATCTTGCTGATGATGTCGTCCAGATCCGGGAACCAGCCGGCCTGCTCATCGCACAGGTAATGTACGGCCTTGCCGCCGGATAGCGACACCGCGGCGGTCCACAGCGGGTAATCCGGTGCCGGCACCAGCATTTCGTCGCCGCTGTTGAGCAGCGCCTGCATGGACT
The DNA here is from genome assembly GCF_017811775.1 of Serratia sp. X10. Lineage (NCBI taxonomy): Bacteria > Pseudomonadati > Pseudomonadota > Gammaproteobacteria > Enterobacterales > Yersiniaceae > Serratia > Serratia sp. X10. Next base: position 186,036 of record NZ_JAEIOH010000002.1, read on the forward strand.
GAACGATCAGCTCGGAGACGCCGTTGCCAATGTAGATATCCTCAACGGTCACGTCACGCATGTTGCGCGCCTGATAGTGCTGCATGATCGCTTTACGCGCCGAGAAGAGGCCTTTGGAATCGGAGTAGCCTTGCGCCGTGGGCAGATTGCGGATCACGTCGACCAGGATTTCGTCCGGGGCGTCGAAGCCGAACGGGGCAGGGTTGCCGATGTTCAGTTTCAGGACTTTATTGCCTTCTTCTTCAAGACGTTTAGCTTCTTTAAGCACCGGGCCGCGAATGTCATAGCAGACGTTGTCCAGTTTGCTGGATTTCTCAATGGGGGACATAAAAAGTTGAGCCTTTTGCTGGGATAGGGGCGCTCCTACCGTGGGACGCCGCAACCCGCCCAATGTACTCCTGGCGTAGTTGCTTTTGAAGGGTTTTGCACGCCTTTGGTGCAAATGCATGTCGTAACGGGGGATTTTAGTTATGATAAGCAAAGGTAAAGTTATTTTGTGGTTCATAATTTCATGAACTATAATTTTACTAGGGTTTTGTTCTGTTAAATCGCGCGTCGTTCAACGCGACGCGCTGGCGTCGGCACGTGGGCGTGGAGAACTGATAAGCCGAAAGGGAGAATGGTTTTCAGTAACTGTAAAGGAACGATAATACCGGAGTTGTCTGATAGCGGGTTGTCAGATGACACACCACACTAAGAAAAATGGCATATTTACATAAGCTTTACTTTATATTTTATCTTAAGAATTGTTTATGTGGTTATGAGAATATTATTTAAAGTAAAAATCTTACTGATTGAATTTATTAAATTCATTGCGTGGTGATACGAAGTCGATGCCGTTAATTATTTATATTTCTTGCTCGTAAATGCAGTCTGAACGCCAGTTGATAAGGGTTATCAGTAGCACGAATGGAGTGGAAATTAGGCAGTATGAATGAGTAAAATCTCAGGCCCGGTGGGGGTTTTCCCCGTATGCCGGCATTTAGTCCCCCGCGTTCTATAAGCAGCATCGATAGATCGCATTTCAAAAAGCGATAGAGGTAACGAATCATAAGTAATTTTTTTGCCCTCCACTTATGAGTGGGGTACTGTCATAACAGGCTCCGTCCTTTTTCAACGGCGTCTGAGAAACACACCAGGGTAGTAGTTCGTAAATTAGAATTTAAAAAAGTGAAGAATACACTATGACAACTGCAAATCGTCCGATACTTAATCTCGACCTCGATCTGCTAAGAACCTTTGTTGCGGTTGCTGATTTGAATACTTTCGCAGCGGCGGCTGTCGCCGTTTGCCGAACTCAATCAGCCGTCAGCCAACAAATGCAGCGATTAGAGCAACTGGTCGGCAAAGAACTGTTTGCCCGTCATGGGCGCAACAAACTTCTGACTGAGCATGGTATTCAGCTTCTCGGTTATGCCAGAAAAATCCTGCGCTTTAACGATGAAGCCTGTACCTCTCTGATGTACAACAATATTAAAGGTGTTCTGACCATCGGCGCTTCCGACGACACCGCCGATACCATTCTGCCTTTCCTGCTGAACCGCGTAACTGCCATCTATCCGAAGCTGGCGATTGACGTGCGCGTGAAGCGCAGCACGACGATGGTCGATCTGCTGGAAGAGGGCGAGATCGATCTGGCGGTGACCACGGCCGATCCCGCAGGGCATCCGCACATCGTGCTGCGCACGTCGCCGACGTTGTGGTACTGCGCCGCCGATTACCATTACCAGGCCGGCGAGCCGATCCCGCTGGTGGTGATGGATGAGCCAAGCCCGTTCCGTTCGCTGGCGATCAAGCAGTTGGACGAAGCCGGCATCCCGTGGCGCATCGCCTACGTCGCTTCCACGTTGTCCGCGGTGCGGGCGGCTTGCAAGGCCGGCCTGGGCGTGACCGCGCGGCCGATCGAGATGATGAGCCCTGACCTGCGGGTGCTGGGCGCAGCGGAAGGTTTGCCGCCGTTGCCGGATACCCAGTATGCGCTGTGCAAAAACGCGCAGTGCAGCAACGAGCTGGCGATGGCCATCTTCAGCGCGATGCAGGGCGGCAATGACGGCTATGGCTTTAACGGCGCGGAAGGCGGTCTCCAGAGCGATCAGGATGACGCCAGCCTGGTGGACGAAGAAGAATAACGCCTCGGCGCGATATCTGATGAAAACCTCTGCTTCGGCGGAGGTTTTTTTTGTCCTTTTTTTATCTAAAGTTGTATTTATATGTGTTTGGATGGTTTTTGAACTTTAGTTGGCTATTTTGTTAACTTTTAAGCGTTGCTGAAAAGAGAGTTTGGCCGGGTTTAATACGCCAGGTGCGTTTTTTGAGCAATAAGATTGAATGGGTTAAAGGCATGGTAATAGCAGGGTTATTTTGTTAGCTTATAGCGGCCGTTTTTGCGGCTCAAATTGAGGAAAATTGTTAAAGGCCCACACTTTTTTTGAGGATTTATGCTGAAAACGTGTCCTGGATCAAAAAAATACCCCTAGGTAGTGAGTGGAAGAACAGGGAATTCCTGAGACAATGGTATAGTAAAACTGAAATGTGCATGTTGGTTTATATCTATCTGTTTCTACACAAAAATTAACTGACACGATTTAGCCAGCCCTTGGCGCATCAAATGTTAATCAAATGATACGTATGTAAACTAGTGTGTAGATACTTTTGTCAAAGTTGACAAAAGGTTATAGAAAGGAGTAAAAAGCCCACAGAAAAACGCTGCCTAACTCGCTGTAAAAGCAGTTTGTTTGTGTGGTTATTTATCCTTCCCTTAAATCGATGTGGCGCACTAACTGCCGGTGACAAGAGCAGTGCGATCGACGCCACTTTTGATGAGTAAGCATAGAGTATGTCAACAACCACTGAAGTTATCGCTCATCACTGGGCGCTCGCCGTATTTCTCGTTGTGGCTATCGGGCTCTGCGGCTTAATGCTGCTGGGTGCGTTCTTCTTGGGCGGGAGAGCCCGGGCGCGCGCCAAACACACCCCGTTTGAATCAGGCATCGACTCGGTCGGCACGGCGCGCATGCGTTTGTCCGCCAAGTTCTACCTGGTGGCCATGTTCTTCGTTATTTTCGACGTTGAAGCCTTATACCTGTATGCCTGGTCGGTCTCGATTCGCGAGAGCGGCTGGGTAGGCTTTATCGAAGCCGCCATTTTCATTTTGGTGCTATTGGCCGGTCTGGTTTATCTGGTGCGCATCGGCGCGTTGGATTGGACTCCGGCGCGTTCCCAACGCCGCAGCAAACCGAGCACGATCACTAACACCAACAGTCATCCGCAGTAACAGCGAGGCATTAAGATGGACTATACGCTCACCCGCATAGACCCGAACGGTGAGAACGACCGTTATCCCCTGCAAAAACAGGAGATCGTCGCCGATCCCCTGGAACAACAGGTCCACCGCACGGTTTACATGGGTAAACTCGAGCATGCGCTGCATGACATGGTGAACTGGGGGCGTAAAAACTCTATTTGGCCGTATAACTTCGGCCTTTCGTGCTGTTACGTGGAGATGGTGACGTCGTTTACCGCCGTTCACGACGTGGCGCGTTTCGGTGCGGAAGTGTTGCGCGCCTCCCCGCGTCAGGCTGACCTGATGGTGGTGGCCGGCACCTGCTTCACCAAGATGGCCCCGGTCATCCAACGCCTGTACGAGCAGATGCTGGAACCGAAGTGGGTGATTTCGATGGGTGCCTGCGCCAACTCCGGCGGCATGTACGACATCTATTCCGTGGTGCAGGGCGTGGATAAGTTCCTGCCGGTTGACGTGTACATTCCCGGCTGCCCACCGCGTCCGGAAGCCTACATGCAAGCGCTGATGCTGCTGCAGGAATCTATCGGCAAAGAACGTCGCCCGCTGTCGTGGGTTGTCGGCGATCAGGGCGTTTACCGCGCCAATATGCAGTCTGAAAGAGAGCGTAAACACGGCGAGCGCATCGCGGTGACCAACCTCCGGACGCCTGACGAGATTTAAGACGTTCATTTAACGTCCATCTTAGTGCGCTATTGGTTAACACAGCGAAAAGTGAAACTTGCGGCGAATAACCCTTTAGTGTGGTGAAAAAAAATTATGACAGATTTGACGACGCACGACGCCTTGCCTGCCTGGCAGACCCGAGATCACCTTGACGACCCGGTGATCGGCGAACTGCGCAACCGTTTTGGGCCGGAAGCCTTTACTGTTCAGGCCACCCGCACCGGCATGCCCGTGGTATGGGTTAAACCTGACCAGTTACTGGAAGTAATGACGTTCCTGAGAAAACAGCCGAAGCCGTATGTCATGCTGTTCGATCTGCATGGCGTGGACGAACGTCTTCGCACCCACCGCGACGGCCTGCCCGCTGCGGATTTCTCCGTTTTCTACCATCTGATTTCCATCGAGCGCAACCGCGACATCATGCTGAAGGTGGCGCTGTCTGAAAAAGACCTGCACGTGCCTACGGCCACCAAGGTGTTCCCGAACGCCAACTGGTACGAGCGCGAAACCTGGGAAATGTTTGGCATCACCTTCGACGGCCACCCGCACCTGTCGCGCATCATGATGCCGCAGACCTGGGAAGGGCACCCGCTGCGCAAGGACTACCCGGCGCGCGCCACCGAATTCGATCCTTTCGTGTTGACCAAGCAGAAAGAAGATCTGGAGATGGAAGCGCTGACCTTCAAGCCGGAAGACTGGGGCATGAAGCGCGGCACCGAGAACGAAGACTTCATGTTCCTCAACCTCGGCCCGAACCACCCGTCCGCGCACGGTGCGTTCCGCATCATTCTGCAGCTGGACGGCGAAGAGATCGTCGACTGCGTGCCGGATATCGGTTATCACCACCGCGGCGCCGAGAAGATGGGCGAGCGTCAATCCTGGCACAGCTACATTCCGTACACCGACCGCATCGAATACCTCGGCGGCTGCGTGAACGAAATGCCTTACGTGCTGGCGGTTGAAAAGCTGGCCGGCATCAAGGTGCCGGAGCGCGTTGACACCATTCGCGTGATGCTGTCCGAACTGTTCCGCATCAACAGCCACCTGCTGTACATCTCCACCTTCATTCAGGACGTCGGCGCGATGACCCCGGTGTTCTTCGCCTTTACCGACCGCCAGAAGATCTACGATCTGGTGGAAGCGATCACCGGCTTCCGTATGCACCCGGCCTGGTTCCGCATCGGCGGCGTCGCGCACGATCTGCCGCGCGGCTGGGATCGCTTGCTGCGTGAATTCCTCGAATGGATGCCGAAGCGTCTGGATTCCTACGTGAAAGCGGCGCTGAAGAACAGCATTCTGAAAGGCCGTTCCATCGGCGTCGCGTCATACAACGCTAAAGAAGCGCTGGAATGGGGCGTGACCGGCGCCGGTCTGCGCGCCACCGGCGTCGAGTTCGACGTGCGTAAATGGCGCCCGTACTCCGGCTACGAGAACTTCGACTTCGAAGTGCCGGTCGGCGACGGCACCAGCGACTGCTACACCCGCGTGATGCTGAAGGTAGAAGAGCTGCGCCAGAGCCTGCGCATCCTCGAACAGTGCCTGAACAATATGCCGGAAGGCCCGTTCAAGGCCGATCACCCGCTGACCACGCCGCCGCCGAAAGAGCGCACGCTGCAGCACATTGAAACGCTGATCACCCACTTCCTGCAGGTTTCCTGGGGCCCGGTGATGCCAGCCAACGAATCATTCCAGATGATTGAAGCCACCAAAGGGATCAACAGCTACTACCTGACCAGCGACGGCAGCACCATGAGCTACCGCACCCGGGTACGTACGCCGAGCTTTGCGCACCTGCAGCAGATCCCATCGGTCATCCGAGGCAGCCTGGTTTCCGACCTGATCGTCTATCTGGGTAGTATCGATTTTGTAATGTCAGATGTGGACCGCTAACTATGCACTCTCAAAAAGACAATCACGCAGTCAACGATGCGCTCGAGCCCATCAATGCAGCCGCTCCTCAGAGCGGCGTTGATGCATTTGTACTGAGCGCGGAAGAACGTGATGCGATCGAGCACGAAAAGCACCATTACGAGGATCCGCGCGCCGCTTCCATCGAAGCACTGAAAATTGTGCAGAAGCAGCGCGGCTGGGTTCCGGACGGTGCGATTTACGCCATCGCGGAAGTGCTGGGCATCCCCGCCAGCGACGTAGAAGGCGTGGCCACGTTCTACAGCCAGATTTTCCGTCAGCCAGTAGGACGTCACGTGATCCGTTATTGTGACAGCGTTGTTTGTCACATCACCGGTTACCAGGGCATTCAGGCCGCTATCGAGAAGAAGCTGAACATCAAACCGGGTCAAACCACCTTTGATGGCCGCTTCACGCTGCTGCCGACCTGCTGTCTGGGCAACTGCGATAAAGGGCCGACCATGATGATTGATGACGACACGCACAGTCAGCTGAAGCCTGAAGATATCGAGACGCTACTGGAGCAGTATCAATGACCAAGCACATTGTACGCACTCCCGAAACGCATCCGCTGACCTGGCGTCTGCGCGATGACAAGCAGCCGCTGTGGCTGGACGAATACCGCAGCAAAAACGGCTATGCCGGCGCAGAGAAGGCCCTAAAAGGCCTGGCCCCGGACGAGATCGTCGGCCTGGTGAAAGATTCCGGGCTGAAGGGCCGCGGCGGCGCGGGCTTCTCCACCGGTTTGAAGTGGAGCCTGATGCCGAAGGACGAATCCATGAACATCCGTTACCTGCTGTGTAACGCCGATGAGATGGAGCCGGGCACCTATAAAGACCGCCTGTTGATGGAGCAGCTGCCGCACCTGCTGGTGGAAGGCATGCTGATCTCCGCGTTCGCGCTGAAAGCCTACCGCGGGTACATCTTCCTGCGCGGCGAGTACATCGAAGCGGCGGCGCACCTGCGTCGCGCCATCGCGGAAGCCACCGAAGCCGGCTATCTGGGCAAGAACATTCTCGGCACCGGATTTGATTTCGAGCTGATCGTCCACACCGGCGCCGGCCGTTACATCTGCGGCGAAGAGACTGCGCTGATCAACTCGCTGGAAGGCCGCCGCGCCAACCCGCGTTCCAAGCCGCCATTCCCGGCCAGTGCCGGCGTCTGGGGCAAGCCGACCTGCGTCAACAACGTCGAAACGCTGTGCAACGTGCCGGCCATTTTGGCGAACGGCGTGGAGTGGTACACCGGCATCTCCGGCAGTGAAGACAAAGGCACCAAGCTGATGGGCTTCTCCGGCCGGGTGAAAAATCCGGGCGTCTGGGAGTTGCCGTTCGGCACCACTGCGCGCGAAATCCTGGAAGATTACGCCGGTGGCATGCGCGATGGTCTGCGTTTCAAAGCCTGGCAGCCGGGCGGCGCGGGCACCGACTTCCTGACCGCCGATCACCTCGATCTGCCGATGGAATACGGCGCGATCGGCAAAGCCGGCAGCCGTCTCGGCACCGCGTTGGCGATGGCGGTAGACCACGAGATCGGCATGGTGCCGCTGGTGCGCAACCTGGAAGAGTTCTTCGCCCGCGAGTCCTGCGGCTGGTGTACGCCTTGCCGCGATGGTCTGCCGTGGAGCGTGAAGATCCTGCGCGCGTTGGAAAACGGCGAAGGGCAGCCGGGGGATATCGAAACCCTCGAACAGCTGTGCCGTTCCCTCGGCCCGGGCAAAACCTTCTGCGCCCACGCGCCAGGTGCCGTAGAGCCACTGCAAAGCGCGATTAAATATTTCCGTGAAGAGTTCGAGGCGGGTATCGCCGCGCAGCACTTCGGCAACGCGCATGCGATTGGCGGCATTCAGCCGAACAATCTGCTGAAGCAGCGCTGGTAAGCCGAACTCGCCCGAACACGGCCAGAATTTTTGATTAACGCCTGCCGCAAGGCAGGCCACTTGGAAGCATGCTGACTATGGCTACGATTCATGTAGACGGCAAAGAGTATGAGGTAGACGGGGCGGACAACCTGCTGCAGGCTTGTCTCTCCCTCGGCCTTGATATTCCTTACTTTTGCTGGCATCCGGCGCTGGGAAGCGTCGGCGCTTGCCGCCAATGTGCGGTAAAGCAATACCAAAACGCGGAAGATACGCGCGGCCGTTTGGTGATGTCCTGTATGACCCCGGCATCCGATGGCACCTTCATCTCTATCGATGACGGCGAAGCGAAGCAGTTCCGTGAAAGCGTGGTCGAGTGGTTGATGACCAACCACCCGCACGATTGCCCGGTCTGTGAGGAAGGCGGTAACTGTCACCTGCAGGATATGACGGTAATGACCGGCCACAGCTTCCGTCGCTACCGCTTCACCAAGCGCACCCACAACAACCAGGAGCTGGGGCCGTTTATCTCGCACGAGATGAACCGCTGCATCGCCTGCTACCGCTGCGTGCGTTACTACAAAGACTATGCGGACGGCACCGACTTCGGCGTGTACGGCGCACACGACAACGTCTACTTTGGTCGCCCGGAAAGCGGCACGCTGGAAAGCGAGTTCTCCGGCAACCTGGTGGAAGTGTGCCCGACCGGCGTTTTCACCGACAAAACGCACTCCGAACGCTACAACCGTAAATGGGACATGCAGTTCGCGCCGAGCATTTGCCAGCAGTGCAGCATCGGCTGTAACACCAGCCCGGGCGAGCGCTATGGCGAGCTGCGCCGTATCGAAAACCGTTACAACGGCAGCGTGAACCACTACTTCCTGTGCGACCGCGGCCGCTTCGGTTACGGCTACGTCAACCAGAAAGATCGTCCGCGTCAACCGCAGCAGCTGCGCGGCGACGACTGGATCACCCTGAACGCCGAGCAGGCGATGCAGGGCGCGGCGGACATCCTGCGTCAGGCGAAGAAAACCATCGGCATCGGCTCCCCGCGCGCCAGCCTGGAAAGCAACTTCGCGCTGCGCGAGCTGGTCGGCGCCGAGAACTACTACACCGGTATCGCTCAGGCGGAGCAATCACGCCTGGCGCTGATGCTGAACGTGCTGAAGAACGGCGGCGTTCATACGCCGGCGCTGCGTGAGATCGAAGATTACGACGCGGTGCTGGTGCTGGGCGAAGACCTGACGCAAACCGGCGCGCGCATCGCGCTGTCCGTGCGTCAGGCCGTCAAAGGCAAAGCCCGCGCGATGGCGGCGGCGCAGCGCGTGGCCGACTGGCAGATCGCGGCGGTGCAGAACATCGGCCAGCACGCCAAGTACCCGCTGTTCACCACCAACGTCGACAACACCCGCCTGGACGACATCGCCGCCTGGAACTACCGTGCGCCGGTAGACGAGCAGGCGCGCTTCGGCTTCGCCATCGCGCACGCGCTGGATAGCGCAGCGCCAGCGGTGAACGATCTGGCCGAAGGCCTGAACAAGAAAGTCGATATCATCGTGCAGGCGCTGACCGGCGCACGCAAACCGCTGATCGTGACCGGCAGCAACGCCGGCAGCGAAGCCATCATCGAAGCGGCGGCCAACATCGCCAAAGCGTTGAAGGGCCGCGGTTCCGACGTCGGCATCACCTTCGTGGCGGGCGCCGCCAACAGCATGGGCCTGGCGATGATCGGCGGCGGTTCGCTCGATCAGGCGCTGGAACAGCTGGCGAGCGGCGCAGCCGATACCGCCATCGTGATGGAAAACGATCTCTATCGTCATGCGCCGGCGGCGCAGGTGGACGCAGCGTTGGCCAAGGTCAACAACCTGATCGTCGCCGATCACCAGCGCACCGCGATCATGGACAAAGCCAACCTGATCCTCTCCTCGGCCAGCTTCGCCGAGAGCGACGGTACGCTGATCAACCAGGAAGGCCGCGCGCAGCGCTTCTTCCAGGTATACGATCCGGCTTACTACGATGACGCCAAGAAGAATCAGTTCACCGTGATGCTGGAAAGCTGGCGCTGGATGCACTCGCTGCACTCCACCTACACCAGCCGCCATGTGGACTGGACTCAGCTCGATGACGTGATCGCCGCTTGCGTCGCCGCGTTGCCGCAGCTGCAGGGCATCGTCGATGCCGCGCCGGACGCGACTTTCCGCATTCGCGGTCAGAAGCTGGCGCGTTCGCCGCACCGTTCCAGCGGCCGTACCGCCATGCGCGCCAACATCAGCGTGCACGAGCCGCGTCAGCCGCAGGATAAAGACACCATGTTCGCCTTCTCGATGGAAGGGAACAACAGCCCGCTGGCCGATCGTCAGCAGATCCCGTTCGCCTGGGCGCCAGGCTGGAACTCACCGCAGGCATGGAACAAGTTCCAGGCCGAAGTGGGCGGCAAACTGCGCCACGGCGATCCGGGCGTGCGCCTGATCGAAGCGGGGGAGGGCAGCCTCGGTTACTTCGACCGCGTGCCAGCCGCCTTCAATCCGAACGACGGCTGGCGTGTCGCGCCTTACTACCACCTGTTCGGCAGCGATGAAATGTCGCAGCGCTCTCACGTGATCCAGCAACGCATGCCGGAAGCCTACGTGATGGTCAACCCGGCCGACGCGGCGACGCTTGGCGTCAACGCGGGCAGCCTGGTGGAGTTCAGCTGTGCGGGCCAGACCTTGCGTCTGCCGGTGCGTCTGAGTGAAACCCTGACCCAGGGCCAGGTTGGTTTGCCGCTCGGCTTGCCAGGGATCCCGCCGATCTTGGTGGGTGCTAAGGTAGACAATCTGCGGGAGGCGGCACGATGAGCTGGTTTACCCCTGAGGTGATCGACATTCTGATCGCCGTTCTTAAAGCGGTCGTGATCCTGTTGGTGGTCGTGGCGTGCGGGGCATTCATGAGCTTCGGCGAACGCCGCCTGCTCGGCCTGTTCCAGAACCGTTACGGACCGAACCGTGTAGGCTGGGGCGGCTCGCTGCAGCTGGTCGCCGACATGATCAAAATGTTCTTCAAGGAAGACTGGGTGCCGAGATTCTCCGACCGGGTGATCTTCACCCTGGCGCCGATGATCGCCTTTACTTCCCTGTTGCTGGCATTTGCCATCGTACCGGTCAGCCCGACCTGGGCGGTGTCCGATCTCAACATCGGTATTCTGTTCTTCCTGATGATGGCCGGCCTGGCGGTGTACGCCGTGCTGTTCGCCGGCTGGTCGAGCAACAACAAATACTCGCTGTTGGGCGCGATGCGCGCCTCCGCGCAAACCCTGAGCTACGAAGTGTTCATCGGCCTGTCGCTGATGGGCGTGGTGATGCAGGCGGGTTCGTTCAACATGCAGGCTATCGTTGAATCGCAGGCGCACGTCTGGAACGTCATTCCGCAGTTCTTCGGCTTCGTGACCTTCGCGATCGCCGGCGTGGCGGTGTGTCACCGTCACCCGTTTGACCAGCCGGAAGCCGAGCAGGAACTGGCTGACGGTTACCACATCGAATATTCCGGCATGAAGTTCGGTCTGTTCTTCGTGGGGGAATACATCGGTATCGTCACCGTGTCCGCCCTGATTGTGACGTTGTTCTTCGGCGGCTGGCAGGGTCCGTTCCTGCCGCCATTCATCTGGTTCGCGTTGAAAACGGCCTTCTTCATGATGATGTTCATCCTGATCCGCGCCGCGCTGCCGCGTCCGCGTTATGACCAGGTGATGTCTTTCGGCTGGAAAGTGTGCCTGCCGCTGACGCTGCTGAACCTGCTGGCAACCGCCGCGGTCATTTTGTACAACGCTCAATAAGGGGTGAATAAACCATGACATTGAAAGAGTTAGTGGTTGGTTTCGGCACCCAGGTGCGCAGCATTTGGATGATTGGCATGCATGCCTTCGCCAAGCGTGAAACCCAGATGTACCCGGAAGAACCGGTTTACCTGCCGCCGCGCTACCGCGGCCGCATCGTGCTGACGCGCGATCCGGACGGCGAAGAGCGCTGCGTCGCCTGTAACCTGTGTGCGGTTGCCTGCCCGGTCGGCTGTATCTCGCTGCAAAAAGCGGAACAGAAAGACGGCCGTTGGTATCCGGAGTTCTTCCGTATCAACTTCTCGCGCTGCATCTTCTGTGGCCTGTGCGAAGAGGCTTGCCCGACTACCGCTATCCAGCTGACGCCGGATTTCGAATTGGGTGAGTACAAGCGTCAGGATCTGGTGTACGAAAAAGAAGATCTGTTGATCTCGGGGCCGGGTAAATATCCGGAATATAACTTCTACCGGATGGCCGGTATGGCGATTGACGGCAAAGCCAAAGGCGAAGCCGAAAACGAAGCCAAACCGATCGACGTCAAAGGTCTGTTGCCCTAAGGAGCCAGCAAGCATGGAAATTGCATTTTATCTGGCAGGTTTGATTGCGGTGGCCGCGACGATTCGCGTGATCACCCATACCAACCCTGTGCATGCGCTGCTGTATCTGATCGTCTCGTTACTGGCGATCTCGGCAGTCTTCTTCTCTCTCGGCGCCTACTTTGCCGCCGCGTTGGAAATCATCGTTTATGCGGGCGCCATCATGGTGCTGTTCGTGTTCGTGGTGATGATGCTGAACCTCGGCAACGTGCAGCAGCAAGAGCGCGACTGGATGAAACCGACGGTGTGGATCGGGCCTGGCCTGCTGTCACTGGCGCTGCTGGTGGTATTGATCGTTGCGATCCGCAGCGTATCCGATCAGGGCATCAGCGGTGAGATGGTTGACGCGAAGGCGGTGGGCATCAGCCTGTTCGGGCCTTACGTACTGGCGGTTGAGCTGGCTTCAATGCTGCTGTTGGCGGGTCTGGTTGTCGCCTTCCATATCGGCCGCGAGCACAAGCCTGGCGAGGTGCTGAGCAACGCGCCGGTGGGTGGCGAAATGGCGAGAAGAAAATCGGAGGAGCAAGCATGATCCCTCTTCAACATGGCCTGATCCTGGCGGCTATCCTGTTTGTGCTCGGGCTGACCGGGCTGTTGGTGCGCCGCAACCTGCTGTTTATGCTGATCAGCCTGGAAGTGATGATCAACGCTGCGGCGTTGGCGTTTATCGTGGCGGGAAGCTACTGGGGCCAGGCGGACGGGCAGGTGATGTACATCCTGGCGATCAGCCTGGCGGCAGCCGAGGCCAGTATCGGCCTGGCGCTGCTGCTGCAGCTCTACCGCCGTCGTCATACCCTGAATATTGATACTGTCAGTGAGATGCGCGGATGAACCTATTATATTTAACAATTCTGCTACCGCTGATCGGGTTCCTGCTGTTGGCATTTTCCCGCGGTCGTTGGTCTGAAAACACGGCGGCCACCGTCGGCGTGGGTTCTATCGGCCTGGCTGCGCTGGTCACGGTGTATGTGGCGATGGATTTCTTCGCCCAGAAAGCCGCCGGCGTGCAGCTGTTCGAGCAAAGCCTGTGGACCTGGATGGCCGTCGGCAACTTCAATATCGGCGTGACTCTGGTGCTGGACGGCCTGTCGCTGACCATGCTGTCGGTGGTCACCGGCGTCGGCTTCTTCATCCACATGTTCGCTTCCTGGTACATGCGCGGTGAAGAGGGCTATTCGCGCTTCTTCGCTTACACCAACCTGTTTATCGCCAGCATGGTGGTATTGGTGCTGGCGGACAACCTGCTGCTGATGTACCTGGGTTGGGAAGGCGTGGGCCTGTGCAGCTACCTGTTGATCGGTTTCTACTACAAAGATCCGGCCAACGGCGCGGCGGCGATGAAAGCCTTTATCGTGACCCGCGTGGGCGACGTGTTCCTGGCGTTCGCGCTGTTCATCCTCTACAACGAGCTGGGCACGCTGAACATCCGCGAGCTGATGATCCTGGCGCCACAGAAACTGGCGGTGGGCGACACGGCCATCACCTGGGCGACCCTGATGCTGCTGGGCGGCGCGGTCGGTAAATCGGCGCAGCTGCCGCTGCAAACCTGGTTGGCGGACGCGATGGCGGGCCCAACCCCGGTTTCCGCACTGATCCACGCGGCGACCATGGTGACCGCGGGCGTCTATCTGATCGCCCGCACGCACGGCCTGTTCCTGATGGCGCCGGAAGTGCTGCACCTGGTGGGCATCGTCGGTGCGGTCACTCTGCTGCTGGCCGGCTTCGCCGCGCTGGTACAGACCGACATCAAGCGCGTGCTCGCTTACTCCACCATGAGCCAGATCGGTTACATGTTCCTGGCGCTGGGCGTGCAGGCATGGGACGCGGCGATCTTCCACCTGATGACCCACGCGTTCTTCAAGGCGCTGCTGTTCCTGTCGTCCGGTTCGGTGATCCTGGCTTGCCACCACGAGCAAAACATCTTCAAGATGGGCGGTCTGCGCAAGAGCATCCCGCTGGTGTACGTCTGCTTCCTGGTGGGCGGCGCGGCGCTGTCTGCGTTGCCGCTGGTCACGGCCGGCTTCTTCAGTAAGGACGAGATCCTGGCGGGCGCGATGGCCAACGGCCACATCAACCTGATGGTTGCCGGCCTGGTCGGTGCGTTCATGACCTCGCTGTACACCTTCCGTATGATTTTCATCGTGTTCCATGGCGAAGAGAAAATCAAAGCGCATGCCGGTAAAGGCATCACTCACCACTTGCCACTGCTGGTTCTGCTGGTGCTGTCCACCTTCGTCGGCGCGATGATCGTGCCGCCGTTGCAGGGCGTGCTGCCGGAGACCACCGAGCTGGCGCACGGCAGCGTGCTGCGGCTTGAAATCACCTCCGGCGTGGTGGCTATCGTCGGCATTCTGCTGGCGGCCGCGCTGTGGCTGGGCAAACGCAGCCTGGTCAACAGCATCGCCAACAGTGCGCCGGGCCGTTTCTTCTCGACCTGGTGGTTCCATGCCTGGGGCTTCGACTGGCTGTATGACAAAGTGTTCGTCAAGCCGTACCTGGGCATCGCGAAGCTGCTGCAACGCGATCCGCTGAACTCGCTGATGAACCTGCCGGCCGTCTTCTCCCGCTGGGGGAACCGCGGTCTGACGGTGAGCGAGAACGGTCAGGTGCGTTGGTATATAGCGTCTATGGGTGTGGGTGCAGTGGTCGTATTGGCTCTGTTGATTTTGGTTTAATTGAATAATTTAAACAGACGCATTTTTCGGGCGTAGCGCCGGGCAGGCGCTACGTACAAAGTTTGAAATTATTCGTATAAGGGACACAAAACGCCATGCTATTACCTTGGCTAATTCTTATCCCCTTTATCGGCGGTCTGCTGTGCTGGCAGCTTGAGCGTTTCGGTACTAAGGTGCCGCGCTGGATAGCGCTGATCGCAATGGGGCTGACGTTGGCGCTCTCTCTGCAGCTGTGGATGCAGGGCGGCTATACATTGACCACGCCGAAAGGCATTCCGCAGTGGCAGAGCGAGTTCCTGCTGCCGTGGATCCCGCGCTTCGGCATCTCCATCCACCTGGCGCTGGACGGTCTGTCGCTGCTGATGGTGGTGTTGACCGGTCTGCTGGGCGTGCTGGCGATCCTCTGTTCCTGGCGTGAAATCCAGAAGTATCAGGGCTTCTTCCACCTCAACCTGCTGTGGATCCTGGGCGGCGTTATCGGCGTGTTCCTCGCCATCGACATGTTCCTGTTCTTCTTCTTCTGGGAAATGATGTTGGTGCCGATGTACTTCCTGATCGCGCTGTGGGGTCACAAGGCGTCGGACGGTAAAACCCGCATCACCGCGGCGACCAAGTTCTTCATCTACACCCAGGCCAGCGGTCTGGTGATGCTGATTGCGATCCTGGGCCTGGTGTTCGTGCACTACAACGCCACCGGCGTGTGGACCTTCGATTACGAAGACCTGCTGCAAACGCCAATGTCCCACAACGTGCAATATATGCTGATGCTGGGCTTCTTCATCGCCTTCGCGGTGAAAATGCCGGTAGTGCCGCTGCACGGCTGGTTGCCGGATGCGCACAGCCAGGCGCCAACCGCAGGTTCCGTCGACCTGGCGGGCATCTTGCTGAAAACCGCGGCCTACGGCCTGCTGCGTTTCAGCCTGCCGCTGTTCCCTGAGGCTTCGCACGAGTTCGCGCCAATCGCCATGTGGCTGGGCGTGATCGGCATCTTCTACGGCGCCTGGATGGCGTTCGCGCAGACCGACATCAAGCGCCTTATCGCTTACACCTCGGTATCGCACATGGGCTTCGTGCTGATCGCCATCTACACCGGCAGCCAGCTGGCTTACCAGGGCGCGGTTATCCAGATGATCGCGCACGGCCTGTCCGCCGCCGGCATGTTTATCATCTGTGGCCAGCTGTATGAGCGCCTGCATACCCGTGACATGCGTCAGATGGGCGGCCTGTGGGGGCGCATCAAGTTCATCCCTGCGCTGTCGCTGTTCTTCGCCGTGGCTACGCTGGGGATGCCGGGCACCGGTAACTTCGTCGGCGAATTCATGATTCTGTTCGGCAGCTACCAGGTGGTGCCTGTGATCACCGTGATCTCCACCTTCGGTCTGGTGTTCGCTTCGGTTTACTCGCTGATCATGATGCAGCGCGCTTACTACGGTGCGCCTAAATCCGACCAGCCGCTGCAGGGCATGACCGCGCGCGAACTGTTCATCATTCTGCTGCTGGTGGTGTTGCTGGTTCTGCTGGGGGTTTACCCGCAGCCGATTCTGGATACTTCCAACGCGGCGATGAGCAACGTGCAACACTGGTTTGGTTCGTCAGTTTCAGCAATTTCAACAACAAGGCCGTAATTCGCCATGACAATAACTCCTCAACAACTGATCGCACTGCTGCCGCTGTTGATCGTCGGATTGACGGTGGTGGTTGTGATGCTAGGCATTGCGTGGCGACGCGACCACTTTATCAACGCCACCCTGACCGTGATCGGTCTCAACCTGGCGCTGCTTTCGCTGTACTTTGTCGGCCAGGCAGGCCCAATGGACGTTACCCCGCTGCTGCGGGTTGACGGCTACTCGATGTTCTACACCGGGCTGGTGCTGCTGGCGAGTCTGGCGACCTGCACCTTCGCGTATCCGTGGCTGGTCGGCTATCCGGATAACCGCGAAGAGTTCTACCTGCTGGTGCTGATCGCCGCCATGGGCGGCATCCTGTTGGCGAGCGCCAACCATCTGGCTTCGCTGTTCATCGGTATCGAGCTGATCTCGCTGCCGCTGTTCGGCCTGGTGGGCTACGCCTACCGCCAGAAGCGCCCGCTGGAAGCCGCCATCAAGTACATGCTGCTGTCCGCTGCCGCGTCGTCGTTCCTGCTGTTCGGCATGGCGCTGCTGTACGCCGAATCCGGCGATCTGTCGCTGGCCGGCCTCGGCAAGAGCCTGCAGGAAAACATGATGCACCAGCCGCTGATCCTGGCCGGCATGGGCATGATGATCGTCGGTCTTGGCTTCAAGCTGTCGCTGGTGCCGTTCCAACTGTGGACGCCGGATGTGTATCAGGGCGCGCCTGCGCCGGTCTCGACCTTCCTGGCGACCGCCAGCAAGATCGCGATCTTTGCGGTCGTGATGCGTCTGTTCCTGTATGCCCCGGCCGCCGACAACGAAGCGCTGCGCATGGTGTTGTCGATCATCGCGTTCTGCTCCATCTTGTTCGGTAACCTGATGGCCATCAGCCAGACCAACATCAAGCGTCTGCTGGGCTACTCGTCGATCGCTCACCTGGGCTACCTGCTGGTGGCGCTGATTGCGGTGCAAACCCATCAGCTGTCGCTGGAAACCGCCGGCGTTTATCTGGCCGGTTACCTGTTCAGCAGCCTGGGCGCCTTCGGCGTGGTCAGCCTGATGTCCAGCCCATACCGCGGCCCGGATGCGGATTCGCTGTTCTCTTACCGTGGTCTGTTCTGGCACAAGCCAATCTTGTCCGCGGTAATGACGGTGATGATGCTGTCGCTGGCCGGTATCCCGATGACGCTGGGCTTTATCGGTAAGTTCTTCGTGATCGCGATGGGCGTCAGCGCGCACCTGTGGTGGCTGACCGGCGCAGTCGTGGTAGGCAGCGCCATCGGCCTGTACTACTACCTGCGTGTGACCGTCAGCCTGTTCCTCAGCGCGCCGGAATCGCTGCAGCGCGACACCCCGAACAACTGGGCGTTGACCGCCGGTGGCGTCGTGGTGCTGATCTCAGCCGCGCTGGTGCTGCTGTTGGGGGTTTATCCTCAGCCGCTGATTTCGCTGGTGCAGATGGCGCAGCCGACGTTCTGATAACGCTTCAGACGGTAAAAAGGTCGCTTCGGCGGCCTTTTTTTATGCGCCGGATAAGGCGGAATCGGGAGTAAACGACTCTTCCAGCGCCTGCACGACCGCGCGTATTCGGGCGGCGCGCTGCAGGTCGGGATGCAGCACCAACCAGATGTCCACCCAGTCTTTGTTCTCGGGAAAGAGGCGTACCAGCTCCGGGTCTTTATCCGCCAGAAACGCGGAGAGCAGGCCAATGCCCAGCCCGCTGCGAGTGGCCGAACGTAACAGCAGTTGCGAATTGCATTGCAGCACAACGTTGGGCTCGTGCAGGGCCTCGCCGCCGAAATCGCTCCAATGGCGCGGCACCAGTTCGCGCGGGAACATCAGCAGATCGTGCCCGCGCAGCTGCTCGCCTTTGACCGGCATGCCGCGTTGCGCCAGATAGTGCGGGCTGGCGTACAGCCCCATCTCGATGGTGGCCAGCCGCTTGATGATCAGTTCATCGTCATCGGGGCGCGCGCCGCGGATCGCCAGATCCGCGCCGTGGTAAGCGATATCGGCGATGTTCAGCGCCGTCAACAGCGTGACGGTAATGGCCGGATAGCGTTGCCGCAGATCTTGCAGCGCCGGTATCACGAAGGCTTCGGCCAGGGTATCGGTGGTGGCGATGCGCACGTTGCCGCACAGGCTTTCGTCGCCGCCGGCGGCTTTGCGAGCGATCGCCTGCACGGCATTTTCCATCTTCATCACGTCCGCCAGCATGGATTCGCCCAGCGGGCTGAGGGAGAAGGATTTTGGCGTGCGGATAAACAATTTCGAACCCAGTGAGCTTTCCAGGGCGGTGAGACGTCGGCCGACGGTCGCTTGATCAACCTGCAGCTGGTTGGCGGCTTTACGTAACGTGCCGCAGCGCGCGACGGCCAGAAAGAAGCGCGCGTCATCCCAATTCATCATGCCATTTCCTCTCTGCAGATTTGTCGGCGCCAAGTGAGCAGTGCGGGCCGGGCGAACGATACCGGTATCTATCATAAAGCGTTGTTCCGCCTGGTGGGAGAGAAAGACGGTTAACGGCACGCACATCGGCGGTTATTTCCCCGGTGATGCAAAAATGCATCGGGGTGATTCATTCTTGGCGATACTTCGCCTTTCGCCGTAACGCTATGATAAGCGCCGTTCCCGGCAGACCGGGTGAGGAAAGACGACGATGGCAGGCCGCCGCCTGCCGACTTTGGGAGTTGAAGCATGTCAGAAAATACCGCCATCCAGGACGTGGCGCCAGCAAACGCACAGGCGTCGCGCACGGCCATTTTACTGTTCCTGGCGCTGGCTTTGATGTCGGCATTGCTGAACAGCAGCGCGCCGACGCCGCTTTATCCGCTGTATCAGCAGCGGCTTGCGCTAAGCTCGGTCAGTCTGACCGTCATCTACGGCGCCTATGCCGCCGGCGTGCTGATCTCTTTGTTCGGCGTCGGCAATCTGGCCGGCAAAGTAAAGGATTTACGCAGCATGATCGTGCCGGCGTTGCTGGTGGTGTTGAGCGGCGCGCTGCTGTTCGCGCTGGCTGATACCTTTGTCATGATGCTGATGGCGCGGCTGCTGGCCGGGGTGGGCACCGGGGCGCTGACCGGCGCGGCGAACATCGCGTTGGTGCGGTTTGGGCCGCGCGACGGCGGTAAAAGCGCGGCGTTAATCGCAACGCTGTCATTCACCACCGGATTAGCGCTGGGGCCGATCTTCAGCGGCATCGCTTTGCAGACCGGTTTTCATCCCACGACGCTGCCGTTCGTTTTCATCATGGCCATTGCCGCCATGGCGGCGTTGGGCGTCATGCTGCTGTGGCCGCGTGGTCAGGTTGCGTCGCTGGCCCGCGCTGCGCCGGCCGAACAGGAAAAAAGCACGCTGCTCGATGGCCTGCGCGCTACCGGCGGTAAATTCTTTGTGTGCGCCGGAGCGCTGTTTGTCTGTTGGGCGCTGGCCGCCAGTATTTTGGCAATCGGCCCCGGCGTGGCGGAAAGGCTGTTAGGCATGCACCAGCGTGGCGTCTTTGGCTATGCGATTGCGGTGTATCTGCTGATCGCCGGCATCAGCCAGATCCTGAGCCGCCGCATTAACGCCCGTCATTCGCTGTTGTTCGGTTGCCTGGCGCAGGTGTTGGCGGCAGTGGTGTTCGCCATGGCGATCCAGTGGCATTCTCTGGGGCTGGCGGCGGCGGGGCTGGTGGTGGCCGGCTATGCTTACGGCGCCATTTTCGTCGGCAGCGCAACCCTGGTGAACTTGATTTCGCCACCGACCAGCCATGCGCGTTTGCTTTCTCTGTTTTACGTTATCGCTTATATCGCCAACTGGGTGCCGATCTTGCTGGGCGTGGTGGTCGATCGCGTCGATCTGCAGCAGGCGACCCATTTGCTGTTCTTGAGCAGCAGCGCAGTGTGCCTGTTGCTGGCATGGAAGACGTCCCGGCTGGGGTTCACTTGCTAATTATTTTGTGATGAATATCTATTTTTTATAATTAATGATTCTTTAATTACATTTATGATGTGATTTGTATCGCATAAATTGGCCCGTTTTCGGGTAAACTGCGCGCTTTCTTTTTGCTGCAGGTCACTTTATGAACGTTCTTTTCGCCATTGCCGTCACCACCGGGATCCTGTCCGGCGTTTGGGGATGGGTTGCCGTCAGTCTGGGCCTGATCGGTTGGGCCGGTTTTCTCGGCTGCACGGCCTATTTCGCCTGCCCGCAGGGCGGCCTGAAAGGGCTGTTGATCGGCGCGTTGACCTGCTGCAGCGGCGTTTTCTGGGCAATGGTCATCATCCACGGCAGCGAACTGGCGCCGCAATGGAATTTGCTGGGGTATCTGCTGACCGGCGCCGTGGCGTTCTTGATGTGCATACAGGCCAAACAGCAATGGCTGGGGTTCGTGCCCGGCACCTTTATCGGCGCCTGTGCGACCTTCGCCGGCGGCGGCGACTGGCCGCTGGTGACGCTCTCTTTGCTGGTGGGCCTGCTATTCGGCTATGCGATGAAAAACAGCGGGCTGTGGTGGGCGGCGCGCAGCGAAAAAGCCCGCGCCGCACAACCGGTCAGCCGGCATGCCGGCTCAAACGGTGCCGCCGAGTGAGAGGCGGTAGTGCAGGTCGAGACGCTCGGCGCAGGGCTCGCCCGCGATCCGCTGCAGCAACAGTTCACTGGCGGCCTTACCCATCTCAAAGCGCGGCGTGATCACGCTGGCGATGCCCGGCGTGGTCGCCTGGCCGATATCCAGACCGTGAAAACCCGATAGCGCAACCTCCTGCGGCACGCGCACGCCGAGACGCAGGCAGGCCTGCAACACGCCTACCGCCAAATCGTCGTTGGTGCACAGGATACCGTCCAACTGCGGGTAGCGTTCGCGCGCCATCGCCAGCATGTCGGCGCCGATCGAAACCGATGAGACCCGATGCGGTGTGATCTGGCGCGGCGTTTGCCCCTGAGCCGCCATGGCGCGGCAGTATCCCTGGTAACGTTTAGTGTCGCGGGCGTCGGACATGGCGCCAAAGTAAACGATATGGCGTTTGCCGCTGGCCAGCAGCGCGGCGGTCATGTCATACCCCGCCTGTTCATTGTCGAATCCCACCGCGATCCGCCCCGGCGGCGCGTCGAGATCCATCACCTGCGCGATGGGAATTTTCGCGGCGGCGAGATAGCTCTCCGCGCGCAAGGTGTGCGCCGAATCTGTGAGGATTAGCCCGGCGATTGGATAAGCCAGCAGCTGTGCGATCTGCTCTTCTTCCCGCTGCGGGCTGTAATCGTAGTTCACCACCAGCGTTTGATAACCCCGCGCCTGGGTGACGGATTCGATGCCAGCCAGCAGATCGGCGAAGATCTGGTTATTGAAAGAGGGGATCAACACGCCGATGCGCGGTTTTCTGCCGGCCTGTGCGGTATCGGCATCAGTGATGTTCAGCTCCCGCATGACCTGCGCAATACGTTCGGCGGTGTCGGCCGCCACTTTGTCCGGCGTGCGCAGAAAACGGCTGACGGTCATTTTGGTCACGCCGGCCAATTGCGCGATGTCCTGTAGCGTTACGCGGGGGTGTTTCATTCGGTAGCCTTAACGGGCGGAGCGGCAAGGGTGGATAGCGGTATGTTAACAAATCGATTTGGTGATAACAACGCATGCGATTTTATTGAAAACATTAATTTTTCAATTAGATAGGTTGGTTTTGTTCTCTCACTGTCTGCGTGAGTTCACGTTAAGGGTAACAGGGTTTCGTAACATTATTTTCAGTGATTTCCATCACGTTTTTACCGGTAACAATCGGCTGAGATAGAGGCCTGTCCGATTGGAGGCCTGAAGGCCGGGAATCACCATGAACAACCTGTTTTCTCTGGATAACAAAACCGTCTTGATCACCGGCGCCTCGCGCGGCATCGGTTTTCTGCTGGCGCGCGGTCTGGCGCAGCAAGGCGCGCATATTCTGGTCAACGCCACCACCGAAGAACATGCCCGGCACGCCGCCGATCGCCTGCGCGAAGAGGGGCTGTGCGCCGACGCGGCGGCGTTCGACGTCACCGACTCTCAGGCGGTGCATGCCGCCATCGGCCGTATCGAAACGGACATCGGCGCGATAGACGTGTTGATCAACAACGCCGGCATCCAGCGCCGTCATCCCTTCACCGAGTTCCCGGAGCAAGACTGGGACGACATCATCGCCGTCAACCAGAAGGCGGTCTTCATCGTGTCGCAGACCGTGGCCCGTTACATGGTGCCGCGCGGGCGCGGCAAGATAGTCAATATCGGCTCGATGCAAAGCGAGCTGGGACGTGACACCATCACCCCTTATGCGGCATCCAAGGGCGCGGTGAAAATGCTGACGCGCGGCATGTGCGTGGAGTTGGCGCGTTACAACATTCAGGTCAACGGCATTGCCCCCGGCTATTTCAAAACCGAGATGACGCAGGCGTTGGCCGACGACCCGGCCTTTACCGCCTGGCTAACCCAGCGCACGCCCGCCGCGCGTTGGGGGGATCCGCAGGAGCTGATCGGCGCGGCGGTGTTCCTGGCCGCCGACGCTTCCAGCTTCGTCAACGGGCAGCTGCTGTTTGTCGATGGCGGCATGTCCGCTGCGGTGTAATCCCTCTTGCGTGGAGTGTTGAGATGAAAATTCAAACCCAGTCCTGCATGGTCAACGGCAAACGCGACGTGGCGGTGATCGCGCAAGAAGTGAATTATCAGGGGCAGGGCACGCTGGTGAAAATCCGCCGCGGCGGCATCTGCGGCTCGGACCTGCATTACTTTCAGGAAGGGAAGGTCGGCAATTTTCAGGTACGCCAGCCGATGGTGCTGGGCCACGAGGCGATCGGCGAGGTGCTCGCCAGCGATTCGCCGCAGTTGCCGGTCGGGCAGAAGGTGGCGCTCAATCCCAGCAAACCCTGCGGGCAGTGCAAATATTGTCTGGCGCAGCAAAGCAATCAGTGCGTCGAAATGCGCTTTTTCGGCAGCGCGATGTATTTCCCGCACGTCGACGGCGCTTTCACCCAATACAAGGTGGTGGATAGCGTGCAGTGCATTCCTTACGCCGCCGATCGCGACGACAGGGTGATGGTATTCGCCGAACCGCTGGCGGTGGCGATCCACGCGGCGAAACAGCCCGGCGCGGTGAAGGGTAAAACGGTTTTCGTGTCCGGCGTCGGCCCGATCGGCTGTTTGCTGGTGGCGGCGCTGAAAGCGCTGGGCGCCGCCGAGATCGTCTGCGCCGATCTCAGCCCGCGCTGTCTGGAGCTCGCCGGCCAGATGGGGGCGGACTGCTGTCTGCATGCCGCAGACGACGATTTCAGCGGATATCAGCAACACAAAGGCTATTTCGACATCGCTTTCGAGGCAGCAGGGCATCCGACGTCGCTGCAGCGCTGCCTGGAAGTCACGCGCGCCAAGGGCACCGTCGTGCAGGTGGGGATGGGCGGTAGCTTCCCTGATTTCCCGCTGATGCTGTTGATCGCCAAGGAGTTGAATCTGCTCGGCTCCTTCCGCTTCGTGGAGGAATTCGCGCTGGCGGTGGCCTGGCTGGCCGGCGATGTGGTCGATCCGCTGCCGCTGCTGTCGGCGGAGTTCGCCGGGGACCAACTGGCGCAGGCGCTGGAGTTTGCCGGCGACAAGCGCCGGGCCGCCAAGGTGCAATTAGTGTTTTAGGGTAAAAGTCCGATGGCCGCAGGTGACGATCGTTGTCTATAGTGTAGGAACGCTTAATTTTTCAACCACGGAGATCTCACGATGGCAAGACATACGGATGCTGAGCAAACTACGCTGGATGACGATCTGAGAATGCTGACCGAAACGCTGGAAGAAGTGTTGCAATACAGCGGCGATCGCGCGGATCAGGCCTACATCGACATCAAGTCGCACGCCGAGCAGGCGCTGAGTGAGGTCAAGGCGCGCTGGGTGAACACCGGCGAATCCTACTATGCCCGCGCCAAAGAAGCGGTGCACCGCACCGACGACTATGTGCGGGATAAACCCTGGCACAGCGTGGGCATCGGCGCCACCGTCGGGCTGGTGCTGGGGCTGCTGCTGGCCCGCAAATAAACCACGATCCAGGGGCGGCGCAAGCCGCCTCGTTCTTTTCTGCAGACTGTGTGCTTCATCCCGCTGTTTCTCCGATAGTTCTTCCATATCCCGCCTATACTTTCCGCTAGCCGCCGCAGGCGGGGCGTTATTCCCCTGTTTTTTGTGCGGGCGGATTGAGGCCATGTCGCTGCAGGTGTAAAGTGTTTGTGTATTTATTGTTTATTTTTTGTTCTAAATCAAATAATTATCTGGTGTAAACACCCAGGGATATACGGCGTTTTTGCGCTGGCGCAAAAGCCGTGAAAATAACACCTCATATAATACAGAGCGTAACTACAGGCGCGGCGTCCGTCGGCTGCGCCGGGGACGATCTCTGCTAACTGACTTGTGAGCGAACTATGTCGACAAGTGTTTTTAATCGCCGGTGGGCGGCTGTGCTGCTCGAGGCGCTGGCCCGCCATGGGGTGCGGCATGTTTGTATCGCTCCGGGATCGCGCTCCACGCCGTTGACGCTGGCCGCTGCGGCCAACCGATCTTTTATCTGTCATACCCACTTTGATGAACGCGGGCTCGGCCATTTGGCGCTTGGGCTGGCGAAGGCGGCGCGTGAGCCGGTAGCGGTGATTGTCACGTCCGGCACCGCGGCGGCGAACCTTTACCCGGCTTTAATCGAGGCCGGCCTGACCGGTGAGCGGCTGGTGTTTCTCACCGCCGATCGGCCGCCGGAACTGATCGACTGCGGCGCCAATCAGGCGATCCGTCAAAACGGCCTCTACAGCAGCCACCCGACGTTGGCGATCGATCTGCCGCGTCCTACGCCGGATATTCCGGCCGCGTGGCTGGCCTCCAGCGTCGACAGCGCGATGGCGCGCCTGCAGCAAGGCGCGTTGCATATCAACTGCCCGTTCGCCGAACCGCTGTACGGCGGTGATGAGCGTCAGTATGCCGATTGGTCCGCCGCGCTGGGCGACTGGTGGCAGAGCGATCGGCCTTGGCTGCAGGAAAGCGAGACGCGTGCGGCGCCGTCGCCGCAGCCGGACTGGTTCTTCTGGCGGCAAAAACGCGGCGTGGTGCTGGCCGGCCGCATGAGCGCGGAAGAGGGCGCACGGCTGGCCGACTGGGCCGAGACGCTGGGCTGGCCGCTGATCGGCGATGTGCTGTCGCAGACCGGGCAACCGCTGCCCTGCGCCGATTTATGGCTCGCTCATCCGCAGGCGCAGCGCGTGTTGCAAGACGCGCAGCTGGTGGTGCAGTTCGGCGGCAGTCTGACCGGTAAACGCCTGCTGCAGTGGCAGGCGCAGTGTCGGCCGGAAGAGTATTGGGTCATCGACGAGCTGCCGGGGCGGCTCGATCCGGCCCAGCACCGGGGGCGGCGTCTGCGTGCCGGGGTGGCGCAGTGGTTGGCGCAGCATCCGGCGCAACCGCGCGCACCGTGGGCCGCCGGGCTGGCGGCCTTGGCGGATAAGGCGCTGACGGCGGCGTCCACGCATCTGCACGATAACTTTGGCGAAGCGCAGCTGGCGCACCGCCTGCCGGAACTGCTGCCGGAGAACGGCCAGCTGTTCCTCGGCAACAGCCTGGTGGTGCGACTGATCGACGCGTTAACCACGCTGCCTGTCGCTTACCCGGTATTCAGCAACCGCGGCGCCAGCGGCATCGACGGTCTGATTTCCACCGCCGCCGGCGTACAGCGCGCCACCGCCCGGCCGACGTTGGCGGTGGTGGGCGACCTTTCCGCGTTGTATGACCTCAATGCGCTGGCGTTGTTGCGCCACTGTTCGGCGCCGACGGTGCTGATCGTCGTCAACAATAACGGTGGCCAAATTTTCTCGCTGCTGCCGACGCCGGAAGAGGAACGGCAGCGCTTTTACTGCATGCCGCAAAATATCGAGTTCAGCCACGCGGCGGCGATGTTCCAGCTTGGCTACGCGCGGCCGGAGAACTGGAGCCAACTGCAACAGGCGGTTGAACAAGGCTGGCGGCGCGGCGGTGCCACGCTGATAGAACTGCAGGTGTCGCCGAGCGCAGGGGCCGAGAGTCTGCAATTCCTGGTGCAACAGATGGCGGTGCAATGATGCTGGCGACGCGAATTTTGCAACAGGGCGAAGCGGGGCGTCCGTGGCTGGTATGGCTGCACGGCCTGCTGGGCAACAACAATGAATGGCGGGTGATCGCCGCGCGTTGCCCGGAATGGCCGTCGCTGGCCATCGATCTGCCCGGCCACGGCGATTCTGTGGCGGTGAGCTGCCGCGGCTTTGACGACATCAGCGCGCAAATCGCCGCGACCCTGCAACTGCGCAATATTGAACGTTATTGGCTGGTGGGCTACTCGCTCGGCGGGCGCATCGCCATGTATCACGCTTGCCACGGCCGCCATGACGGCCTGCAAGGCGTGATCGTCGAGGGCGGCAATCCGGGGCTTGAGGACGAACAACAGCGCCGCGATCGTTGCGAGCAGGATGCGCGATGGGCGGCGCGTTTTCGCAGTGAGCCGATTGCCGAAGTCCTGGCGGACTGGTATCAGCAGCCGGTGTTCAAAGAGCTTAGCCATGTGCACCGCCAGGCGCTGATCGCCGCGCGTTCGATCAACAGCGGCCCGGCGATTGCCGACATGCTCGAAGCCACATCGCTCGGCAGACAGCCTTATCTGGCGCCGCAGCTGCGCCAACTGACCGTGCCGCTGCGGGTGCTGTGCGGTGAGAACGACCCCAAATTTCAACGGCTGGCGCGCGACGCCGGGTTGCCGTTGCGCATCGTGCCGCAGGCCGGCCACAACGCGCATCTGGCCAATCCGCAGGATTTCGTCGCCGAGCTGCAGACCTTTCTCGTTAACCCTGGTTAAAGGAACCGAACATGCTTTATCCGAATGAAGAACACCTGTATGCCGCCATCGCCTGGCAAGATTGCACCGGCGATTTCGAAGACATTCTGTATCACAAGTCCGCCGACGGCATCGCCAAAATCACCATCAACCGGCCGCAGGTGCGCAACGCGTTTCGTCCGCAAACGGTCAAAGAGATGATCGACGCGCTGGCCAACGCCCGTTACGACGACGGCATCGGCGTCATTATTCTGACCGGCGCTGGCGATAAGGCTTTCTGCTCCGGCGGCGATCAGAAAGTGCGCGGTGACTACGGCGGCTATCGCGACGACAGCGGCGTACATCACCTCAACGTGCTGGACTTCCAGCGCCAGATCCGCACCTGCCCGAAACCGGTGGTGGCGATGGTGGCCGGCTATTCGATCGGCGGCGGCCACGTGCTGCACATGATGTGCGATCTGACCATCGCGGCGGATAACGCCATCTTCGGCCAGACCGGCCCGAAAGTGGGATCGTTCGACGGCGGCTGGGGCGCGTCTTACATGGCGCGCATCGTCGGCCAGAAGAAGGCGCGCGAAATCTGGTTCCTGTGCCGCCAGTACGACGCCGCCGCCGCGCTCGACATGGGCCTGGTCAATACCGTCGTGCCGCTGGCCGATCTGGAAAAAGAGACGGTGCGCTGGTGCCGCGAAATGCTGCAGAACAGCCCGATGGCGCTGCGCTGCCTGAAGGCGGCGCTGAATGCCGACTGCGACGGCCAGGCCGGTTTGCAGGAGCTGGCGGGCAACGCCACCATGCTGTTTTACATGACCGACGAAGGGCAGGAAGGGCGCAACGCGTTCAACGAGAAGCGCCAACCGGACTTCAGCAAATTCAAGCGTAACCCGTAATGAGCGGGGCAAACCGCAGCGCGGCGCTATACCGTTACAGCCTGCCGATGGAGGCGGGCGTGGTGCTGCGCAATCAACGGTTGAAAACGCGTGACGGATGGGTGGTGCAGCTGTGTCAGGGCGAACGTGAAGGCTGGGGCGAGATCGCACCGCTGCCGGAATTCAGCCGGGAAACGCCGGCGCAGGCCGAACAGGCCGCATTGGACTGGCTGCAGGCGTGGTTGGCGGGCAACGAACCGGAGCACAGCGCGCTGCCCTCGGTGGCCTTTGGGCTCAGCTGCGCGCAGGCCGAGCTGGAGCAGCGTTTGCCGATGCAGGCGGATTTTCGCAAGGCGCCGCTGTGCACCGGCGATCCGGATGAGCTGTTCGAGACATTGAGCGCTTTACCGGGCGAGAAAGTCGCCAAGGTGAAGGTGGGGCTGTATGAGGCGGTGCGGGACGGCATGATCGTCAACGTGTTGCTGGAGGCGCTGCCGGATCTTCGGCTGCGGCTGGACGCCAACCGCAGCTGGACCCGCGCCAAGGCCGACGGCTTCGCCAGGTACGTTAGCCCGGCGTGGCGCGATCGCATCGCCTTCCTGGAAGAGCCCTGCAAGACCCGTGATGAATCGCGCGACTTCGCCCGGGCGACCGGTATCGCCATCGCCTGGGATGAGAGCGTGCGGGAGGCGGACTTTGTGGTGCAGGCCGAGCCGGGCGTGGCGGCCATCGTGATCAAGCCGACGCTGGTCGGCAGCCTGGCGCGTTGCCAGACGCTGGTGGCGCAGGCGCACGCGGCGGGCCTGACGGCGGTGATCAGCTCCAGCCTCGAATCCAGCCTGGGGTTGACCCAGCTGGCGCGCATTGCCCATTGGCTGACGCCGGATACCGTGCCGGGCCTGGACACGCTGGGGTTGATGCAGGCGCAGGTGCTGCGCCCGTGGCCGGGCAGCGCGTTGCCGCTGCTGGATGTCTCGGCGCTGGAGTGCCTATGGCGCCGTTGAACGATTGGCCGTGGCGACACTGGGCGCGCACTCAGCCGCAGGCGACGGCGCTGATGCTCGGCGAACAACCGCTGAGCTGGCTGACGTTGCAGAGCCAGGTGGATGAGCTGGCGGCGGATTTCCAGCATCAGGGCGTTGAACCGGGCTGCGGCGTGGCGCTGTGCGGTAAAAACAGCTATCCACTGCTGCTGGCCTATCTGGCGCTGTTGCAGTGCGGCGCACGCCTGCTGCCGCTCAATCCCGCCTTGCCGACGCCGCTGCTGGCGCAGCTGTTGCCGGAATTGGATATGACCTTTGTCTTCGGCCCAGACTCGTTGCCGGCGCTGCCGGAAGACGTGATTCGATTGACCCCGCCGTCGACCGAGCCGCGTTGGCCAGACCTGCCGACGTGGGATGCGCAGCGTCTGGCGACGCTGACGTTGACTTCCGGTTCCAGCGGCATGCCGAAAGCGGCCGCGCACAGCTATGCCAACCATCTGGCCAGCGCCGCCGGGGTGTTGGGGCTGATGGCGTTTCAGCGCGAGGATTGCTGGCTGCTGTCATTGCCGCTGTTTCATGTCTCCGGACAGGGCATTGTCTGGCGCTGGCTGGCGGCGGGCGCCCGGTTGGCGGTGCGCGAGATGCACCCGCTGAACGAGGCGTTGGCGGGATGCACGCATGCCTCGTTGGTGCCGACCCAGCTGTGGCGGCTGTTGGCGCAACCGCTGGCGGGCATGACGCTGAAGGCGGTGCTGCTCGGCGGCGCGATGATCCCGGTGGAACTGACCGAACGGGCGGAGGCGGCGGGGATCCGTTGCTGGTGCGGCTACGGGCTGACCGAACTGGCCTCCACGGTGTGCGCCAAGCGCGCCGATGCGCGGCCGGGTGTCGGCCTGCCGCTCGGCGGCCGCGAGGTAAAACTGGTGGATGAAGAGGTCTGGATCCGCGCCGACAGCCTGGCGCTTGGCTACTGGCGTCATGGCCATCTGCAGCCGTTGGCCGATGAACAGGGCTGGTTCGCGACCCGCGATCGCGGCGCGATGGCGGAGGGGGAACTGCGCATTCTCGGCCGGCTGGACAACCTGTTTTTCAGCGGCGGCGAAGGGGTGCAGCCGGAAGATATCGAACGCGTGCTGGCGGCGCATCCGCAGATCACGCAGGCGTTTGTGGTGCCGGTGGTGGACGCCGAATTCGGCCAGCGGCCGGTGGCGGTGATCGACGGCGATCCGTCGCTGTCGCTGGCGACGCTGCTCGCCTGGTCGCAGGATAAGCTCGCCAATTTCCAACGCCCGACGGCATTGCTTCCGCTGCCTGATGAGCTGAAAAACGGCGGCATCAAGATTTCGCGCCGCCGGTTGCAGGCGTGGGTGGCGGAGCGCCTGCGTCAGGCATAAAAAAAGCCGCCCGAAAGGGCGGCTGAGCGAATGATGACGGCGGGTTATTTCAGTCCCAACGCCTTGGCGACGCCGGCGCCGTAGTCCGGGTGCACCTTGGTGAACAGCTCGACCTGACGGCGCTGGATGTGTTCCGGCACCTGCGACAGTTCGCCGGCGATGCGGGTGAACATGCGCTGGTGCTCTTCGGCGCTCAGCAGGTTGAACAGCGCGCGCGGCTGGCTGTAGTAATCGTCGTCTTCACGATGATTCCAGTGGTCGGCCGCGCCTTCAATGCTCAGCGGCGGTTCGCTGAAGTCCGGCTGCTCCTGGAACAAGCCGAAGCTGTTCGGTTCGTAGGTTGCGCCGTTGCCGCTGTTGCCGTCCACGCGCATCGCGCCGTCGCGATGATAGTTGTGGAACGGGCATTTGGCGCCGTTCACCGGGATCTGGTGGTGGTTGACGCCCAGGCGGTAGCGGTGCGCATCGCCATAGGAGAACAGGCGGCCCTGCAGCATTTTATCCGGCGAGAAACTGATGCCCGGCACTACGTTAGCGGGGTTCATCGCCACCTGCTCAACCTCGGAGAAGTAGTTGTCGGGGTTGCGGTTCAGCTCGAAAAAGCCGACGTCGATCAGCGGATAGTCGCCGTGCGGCCAGACCTTGGTCAGATCGAACGGATTATACGGCGTCTGCGAGGCCTCATGCTCCGGCATGATCTGGATCTGCAGTTTCCAGCGCGGGAAGTCGCCGCGTTTGATCGCATCGAACAAATCGCGCTGTGAGCTTTCGCGATCCTTGGCGATGATCGCTTCCGCTTCTTCATCCATCAGGTTTTCAATGCCTTGTTCGCAGCGGAAGTGGAATTTCACCCAGAAGCGCTCGTTGGCGGCATTGATAAAGCTGAAGGTGTGGCTGCCGAAACCGTGCATGTGGCGGTAGGACTTGGGAATGCCGCGATCGCTGAAGTCGATGGTCAGCTGGTGCAGCGATTCCGGCAGGTGAGAGAAGAAATCCCACTTGTACACCGGATTACGCAGGTTGGTATGCGGATCGCGTTTCACCACGTGATTGAGATCGGGGAATTTCAGCGGATCGCGCAGATAGAACACCGGCGTATCGTTGCCCACCAAATCCCAGTTGCCTTCTTCGGTATAGAACTTCATGGCAAAACCGCGAATGTCGCGTTCGGCGTCGGCCGCGCCGCGCTCACCGGCGACGGTGGAGAAGCGGATAAACATGTCGGTCTGCTTACCGATTTCGGAGAAGATCTTGGCGCGCGTGTAGCGGGTGATGTCATGGGTGACGGTAAAGGTGCCGTAGGCGCCGGATCCTTTGGCGTGCATGCGGCGCTCGGGGATGACCTCGCGGTCGAAGTGGGCCAGTTTTTCCAGGAACCACACGTCCTGCAACAGCATCGGGCCGCGTTTGCCCGCGGTGATCACGTTATTGTTATCGACAACCGGGGCGCCGGCTGCGGTGGTCAGTCCTTTCTTGCTCATCACTTGCTCCTTATCGTAGTGCAGTTAAGTAAAGACTCGGGCGGTTTAAGCGTTCATCAGCATAGTCCTTTGGCGGGGCTTCTTCCCCTGACCTTGGTCAAAGCCACTACTAGTTGTAGCCCTATTGCCGAGCGACGGCAAATAGGTCTCGGTTATCGTTGGCATCGCCTTGACGAATATGGATTTTTGTTTGCAAATTTTTACATTTATTTGATTATTGAAGAATTTTTTCGCTTTTATCCCTTAAATACTCATTGCGCTTTGGTATAGACTCATGACGTTATTATTTTGCGTTGATTCGATCATTCGGTACGGATGACAAACCAGAGGGAAAGATGATGAAAAAGACTTGGGTCGCGTGCGCGGCAGGATTGCTGTTTGTGACCGGCGCGGCGAACGCCATCAGCGTGTCGGGCGAAGCCGGGCAACACTACACCAACCTGGGCGTTGGCATGAGCACCGGCTCTTCAGGTCTGGGCCTGACCGGCAACTGGGCGCGCAGCGACCACGACGGCAACGTCGGCAGCGTGGGGTTGAACTTCGGCGTGCCGCTGGGGCCGTTGACGGCGACCGTGGGCGCCAAAGCGCTGTACCTCAGCCCGAAAGACGGGAAAAGCGGCGGGGCGGTGGCGCTGGGCGGCGGCCTGGAGTGGGAAATTAACCGTTACTTCAGCCTGCACGGCGAAGGTTACTTTGCCCCTGAGTCTTTCACCAGCGGCGTGAAGGCCTATAACGAAGCCAGCGGCGGCCTGCGCTGGAAGTTCCGTCCGCTGAGCGTGGACGTGGGCTACCGTTACATGCAGATGGAAGGCAAAGACGGGCGTCGTGACAACACCCTGGCCGATGGCCCTTATGTCGGTGTCGGTCTGAGCTTCTGACGCTGAGCAAAAAGGGGCCATTGCGGCCCCTTTCTCTTTATCATTCCTTGTCTTTCGTCGCTTACCCGACCGCCGGCAGCATGCCGCTGGCGATACCCAGTTGGATGGCGATCACCGTTACCCCACAGACAAACACCAGCGCCAGCGCAGGGGTGCCGCCCCAGACGCGATACTGCGCCTGATGCTTTTGGCGGGTTTTCCACACCAGCAGCGAAGGCAGCAGCAGCGCCAGTACCGACAGGGCGATGGCAGCGAAACCCAGCGCCAGCACGAAACCGCGCGGGTAGAACAGCGCGAAGGCCAGCGGCGGCAGGAAGGTGATGGCGCCGGTTTGCAGGCGGCCACGCACGTTATCTTGCCGCTTGAACAGGTCAGCCAGGAAATCGAACAGCCCAAGCGCAACGCCGAGGAACGAGGTCGCCAGCGCCAGATCGGCGAACAGGTGCACCGCCAGTTCAACGTGCGGCGAAGCTACGGCATCACGCACCGCTTGCAACAGGCCATTTAGCCCGGCCTGCTGCGCCAGGATGCCGACGAAGGTGTCGGAGCTGATGCTGCCCAGCGTCGCCAGTTGCCAGAAGATATAGGCGATCAGCGGGATGGCGCTGCCGATGATGAACACCCAACGCAGTTTGCGAATGTTGCCGCCCATGTAGTTGACGATGCTCGGCACGCTGCCGTGGAAGCCAAATGAGGTGAAGATCACCGGAATGGCCGATAACGCCAGGCCTTGCTCCAGCGGCAACGTCATCAGATTGGTCTGGTGGATATTCGGCAACATCAGGCCGAGCATCACCACCAGAAACACCACTTTCGCGCTGAACAGGATGCGGTTGAATAAGTCGACCGAGTGGGTGCCGATGCACACCACGCCGCCGGCCACCAGGGTGAACAGCAGGACGCCGAGCGACACCGGGAAGTCCTGCGATGTCCATTGGCTGATGCTGGTGGCGAGCAGTTCGCCGGCGCCGCTAATGTAGGCGGCGGTGAGGGCGTACATCAGGAACATCATGCTAAAGCTGGTCAGCCACTGGCCGCCGCCGCCGAGATAACGTTTGGCGAGCGTGCCCAGACCGGTATCCGCCTGCTCATGCTGGTAAACCTCTACCAGTAACAGCGCGGTGTAACACATCAACAGCCACAGCCCGACCAGTAAGGCCAGCGTGACGCCGAAACCGACGCCGGCCGCCGCCAGCGGCATCGCCAACATCCCGGCGCCAATGGTGGTGCCCGCCACGATAAAAACACTGCCAAGAGTGCGATTCTTCACGTTTTTTCTCTACCAGCCGAAAGATTTTGAAAATTATAGGTAACGATTTATGAGGATGGCAGGATAGTGGAAGCCCTAATTTGTGTCAAACCGGCGTTACGCGCATTGTAAACTAAAGTTTACGACCTTGCGGGCGGCATGGCGCATGATGAACGACGCGATGGCGGAAATAATCCGACGGCGGCTAGTGAAAAGTTATTTACGGGCTTCTATAGTGGAATGACCAAAAAATGCGGGAGAGATCAATGTTAAGGGTGGAGATGCTCAGCACCGGCGATGAGGTGCTGCACGGGCAAATTATTGATACCAACGCCGCCTGGCTGGCGGACTACCTGTTCCAGCAGGGCGTGCCGATGAGCGGGCGGGAAACGGTAGGGGACAGCCTCTCTGCTTTGATCGAGATCCTGCAGGAACGCAGCCATATCGCCGATGTGCTGATCGTCAACGGCGGCCTGGGGCCGACCAGTGACGATTTGAGCGCGCTGGCCGCCGCGAAAGCCTGCGGCGTAGAGCTGATTGAACGGGCCGACTGGCTGGCGCGCATGGAAGCCTATTTCGCCGAGCGCGGGCGGCCGATGGCCCCTTCCAACCGCAAGCAGGCGCAGATCCCGGCCAATGCGGAAATGCTGGATAACCCGGTGGGCACCGCCTGCGGTTTCGCGTTGCAGCTGAACCAATGCCTGATGTTCTTCACCCCCGGCGTGCCTTCGGAATTCAAAGTGATGGTCGAACAGCAGATCGTGCCGCGTCTGCGCCAGCGCTTCACTTTGCCAGCGCCGCCGCTGTGCCTGCGCCTGACGACGTTCGGCACCTCCGAGAGCGATCTGGCCGCCGAACTGGATAGCCTGCCGCTGCCGCCGGACGTGGTGCTGGGGTACCGCTCGTCCAGCCCGATCATTGAGCTGAAGCTGACCGGGCCGGAAAGCCGGCGCGCGGAGATGGAGCTGGCCTGGCGACGCGTGCGCGAGGTGGCGGGGGACAACTGCATCTTCGAAGGCACCGTCGGGTTGCCGGCGACGCTGACGCAGCGCCTGAATCAGCAAGGGCTGAAGCTGGCGTTGAGCGAGCAATTCAGCGGCGGCTTGATCAACCTGCAGCTGCAGAGCGAAGGCGCGCCGCTGGCGGGGGGAGAGCTGCTGCCGGCCCATTGCATCGAAACGCTGGAAACGACGCTGGCGCGCGCCCGCTCGCTGGCGGAATTGACCGGCGCGCCGTTGGCGTTGGCGGTCAGCGCCATGCGCGATGAGCAGGTGAGCATTGCGCTGCACACGCCGCGCGGCGGGATTGGCCAGACCGTGCGTTATCGCGCGTCGCGCCACGGGCTGCGGCTGCGGCAGGAGTCGGTGGCGATGCTGGCGCTGGATATGCTGCGCCGTTGGCTGAATGGGGGCCAGGCGTGCGGTAA
The DNA here is from genome assembly GCF_017811775.1 of Serratia sp. X10. NCBI lineage: Bacteria > Pseudomonadati > Pseudomonadota > Gammaproteobacteria > Enterobacterales > Yersiniaceae > Serratia > Serratia sp. X10. The sequence goes on from NZ_JAEIOH010000002.1 coordinate 221,561, forward strand.
AAACGCCTGGCTGGAGGTGGTGGAAATTATCGAGTGACGCTCATGGCGCTGAGTTGTCTGCCTCACTGTTTTGTTGTAGCCGTTCGGACGCCAGGCGTGAAAGACGTATTACCGCCGCGCCTCGCGTTTGCAGCTCTGTACCGTAGTTCCTGAGCGCCTGCGCGGCGCTGTCTGAGTGCGCCAGATGCGCCGCCAGGCTGGCGGCGTCTACCAGCGCGGTGTTGGCGCCGAGCCCACCCGCCGGGCTCATGGCGTGCACGGCGTCGCCGAGAAAGGCGATGCGTTCGCTGTGCCATTCCGGCATCGCCGCCGTAACCTGCACCGTCCGCACGCTGAGCGACAGGGGATCCGCCAGCGCTAACGCCGTTTGCAAGGTGGGCGCCCAGCCTTGCGAGATATGCCGCACGCGCGCCTGCAACGCGGTGCTCTCCTCCAGTCCCGGGGCCCCGCCGAGACGATCAGCCGATCCGATACAGGCCCAATAGAGATAGTCGTCGACCGGCGAGAGGCGGCAATCGGGCGCGTAGTCGGCCGCCAGTTGCGCCATGGGGGCCTGAAAGCGCATCGGTTCAACCACCAGCGACATGCCGTCGGCGAAGATCACCGATACGCCGTTCAGCAGCTCAGGGGCCAATTGGGCGCGGGTCGCCGCATCGAGCGGCGTTTTGCCGTAGAGGGTGACCGCACCGCTGTCTTCGGGCCCCGCCTCGGGCAGGCAGCGCCGCCGCACCAGCGAGTTGACGCCGTCGGCGGCGATCAGCACATCGACCCGCACGTGCTCGCCGTTGGCGAACTGAAGTTCCACACCCTGCGGCGTTTGTGCAAATTCACGCAAGGTATGGCCGAAACGCACCCGGTCTTGCAGGCCGGCAAGCAGGATCTCGCGCAGCGTTTGGCGATGAATGCCGAGATCGCCGCCCGGTTCTTGCGTTTGGCGCTGGCTGGAGGGCAACCAGTGCTCGGGGCGCCGGCCGGTGAGCGGGGCAAGCTGCGGATCCCATAGATTGCTCTCGCCGCTGTTTTGCGCGCTGCCGGCGCAGAGCAAGCGGTAGTGCGCCGGCGGCAGGCAGGCGGCCAGCGCCTGCTGGCCCGACGGATCGATGCGCAGCCGGTAGCCCTGATCGCGTGCTTGCGGTGTGGTGTCGCGTTCAAACACCGTGGCGTGGATGCCGAAGCGGCGCAGTCCCTGAGCCAGACACAGGCCGCCGGGCCCGGCGCCGATAATGCCAATGCTGAATGTTGTCATCATGTTCCCTCGTGAGTCAGTGGCCAGACGGTAGCGGCCGGAAGCATTTCATTATGTCGGTGCAGGAAAAGGTTGGTATAACGGTATCTGGACTAAAAATAGTGATTAGTGGCCAATATGAATGCGAACCTTCACGCCCTCGACGCTGACTGCAGCGAATGGTCGGCGGGCCCCTGGCTGATCGCCCTTGGCGGCCGCGACGCGGCAGGCCGGGAGTATCGGTTGGGCACGCGCGAATACGACTGGCATCAGCATGTGCGCGGGCAGTTGCTGTGCGTTGAAAGCGGTTTGCTGCATGTAAGCACGGCGCAGGGCGATTGGGTGCTGCCGCCTCAGCGGGCGGGTTGGATCCCGCCGGCGACGGAGCACCGGGTGCAGGTTTGCGGCGCGCTGAGCGGCTGGAGTTTACTGCTGGCGCCGGAGGCCTGCCACAAGCTGTCGAATACACCTTGCGTTATCGGCATCAGCGCAGTGCTGCAGGCGCTGGCTCAGCGTGCGGAAGGTTGGGACAAACGCAGCGCGCTTACCCTGGAGCAGGAGCGTATGGCGCAGGTGATGCGTGACGAGATACGGCTGGCGCCGACGGAGCCGCTGTATTTACCGATGTCGTCCCATCCGCGCCTGGCCGGCGTTCTGCAGGCCTTGCTGGCGCAACCGGGGAGCGAACGTTCACTGGAGGCGTGGGCTGAATGGGGGGCGATGTCGCCGCGTACCCTGCGGCGGCTGATGATCGGCGAGACGGGGTTGAGTTTTGCCCAGTGGCGTCAGCAGGCTCGGTTGTCATATGCGTTGGCGAAGCTGGCCGAAGGCGAAACGGTGCTGCAGATTGCGGAGGCGCTGGGGTATGCCTCGCCGAGCAATTTTATCGCCATGTTTCGTAAAGCCTTCGGCGATTCCCCGGCGCGTTATTTTTCCTCATCGGCGGGAAAGGGGCGCTAAGCGAAATACTTTGAGGATAGTTATATATCCCTGATTAATCATAACCTTATAGGGGATATTCGCGGTGAGGGAATGCTGTTACTCTCTTGACGGGTGCTTGAGACTGTTCGTCTTGGGCATTGTGTGACAAGGCGGATAGATGAAAGCCCCAGACTGACTCTCAATCAGAATGGGGCTGCACATACCGCCTAGACACCGGTATGGTAGCCCCTTCACAGCAAGGAGGCAAGCATGCGCTTAAGGCATGTGTTTCACTCGCTAACCGTTGTATGTATTACGGTTTTGTTATTTATCTGGATGATAAGAGACTCGCTGTGCGAGCTGAAAATCTACCAGGAAAATATCACTATCCTGATCAGGTTGGCGTGTGAGGTGAAGCGGTAATCCTAGGGCGGGGGCAACCCCGCCTTCTGGTCTCCAGGCGTGGTTTCCGGCACCCGACTTTACATTTCCAGCTCGATATCCGTCAGCGGCATGCAGCAGCAGGGCAGGATTTCACCGGCGTTGATAAACGCCAGCGGCTGTTGGCGGTAGGCCACTTCGCCTTTCACCAGCTTCAGGCGGCAGGCGCCGCAATAGCCGGAGCGGCATTGGTACTCCACCTGCACGTCGTGCCGTTCCAGCACGTCGAGCAGGCAGTTTTCACTGTTAGGGCAAGAGAGCTGCGTGCCGGCGGCGCGCAGCGTTACGGTTGGCGTCGCCATCGCTTACAGTTCGAAGTCGCTCAGGTCGTCGGCGTTGATCTCCGAGTCGATCTGGCCAACCAGGTAGGAGCTCACTTCCACTTCCTGCGGCGCTACCTGCACGTTGTCGGACACCAACCAGGCGTTGATCCACGGGATCGGGTTGGAGCGGGTTTCGAACGGCAGACCGAGGCCGACCGCCTGCATGCGGATATTGGTGATGTATTCCACATACTGGCACAGGATGTCTTTGTTCAGGCCAATCATCGAGCCGTCGCGGAACAGGTATTCCGCCCACTCTTTCTCCTGCTGAGCGGCCAGCACGAACAGATCGTAGCACTCTTGCTGGCACTCCTCGGCGATCTCCGCCATTTCAGGATCGTCGGCGCCGGAACGCATCAGGTTCAGCATGTGCTGGGTGCCGGTCAGGTGCAGCGCTTCGTCGCGGGCGATCAGTTTGATGATTTTGGCGTTGCCTTCCATCAATTCGCGCTCGGCGAACGCGAAGGAGCAGGCAAAGCTGACGTAGAAGCGGATCGCTTCCAGCGCGTTCACGCTCATCAGGCACAGGTACAGCTGCTTCTTCAGCGCACGCAGATTGACGGTGACGGTTTTACCGTTCACCTGGTGGGTGCCTTCACCCAGCAGGTGATAGTAGCTGGTCATCTCGATCAGATCGTCGTAGTAGCCGGAAATGTCTTTCGCGCGCTTCTTGATCTCTTCGTTGGTGACGATGTCGTCGAACACCAGCGCCGGATCGTTGACGATGTTGCGGATGATGTGGGTGTAGGAACGGGAGTGGATGGTCTCGGAGAACGACCAGGTTTCCACCCAGGTTTCCAGTTCAGGGATCGAGATCAGCGGCAGCAGAGCGACGTTCGGGCTGCGGCCCTGAATGGAGTCCAGCAGGGTCTGATACTTCAGGTTGCTGATGAAGATGTGCTTCTCGTGCTCCGGCAGCGCCTGATAATCGATGCGATCGCGAGAGACGTCAACCTCTTCCGGGCGCCAGAAGAAGGAGAGCTGTTTTTCGATCAGTTTTTCGAAGATTTCATGCTTTTGCTGGTCGAAACGCGCAACGTTTACCGACTGGCCGAAGAACATCGGCTCTTGCAGCTGGTCGTTTTTGGTCTGAGAAAAAGTGGTGTAAGCCATAAGCCTGAATCCATCGTAACGTGGCTAAATGAAGGGGCCGGAAAATTCCGGCCCGCTAGGTCAAACTTTAGATCTTGCAGGCGCCGCTTTCGCAGTCATCATCGCCGGCCTTGGCAGGCTGCAAATCTTCCTGGGCGTCTTCCGCGCCGTCGCGGGTGTTTTGGTAGTACAGCGTTTTCACGCCGAACTTGTAGGTGGTGAGCAGGTCTTTCAACAGCTGCTTCATCGGCACCTTGCCGCCCGGGAAGCGGGTCGGATCGTAGTTGGTGTTGGCCGAAATCGACTGGTCGATGAATTTCTGCATCAGCCCCACCAGCTGCAGATAGCCGTCGTTGCTCGGCATTTCCCACAGCAGCTCGTAGTTGTCTTTCAGACGCTCATACTCCGGCACAACCTGGCGCAGGATGCCGTCTTTCGACGCCTTGATGCTGATGTGGCCGCGCGGCGGCTCGATGCCGTTGGTGGCGTTGGAAATCTGCGAAGAGGTTTCCGACGGCATCAGGGCGGACAGCGTCGAGTTGCGCAGGCCGGTTTCCTGGATCTCTTTACGCAGGGTTTCCCAGTCGTAGTGCAGCGGCTCGCTGCAGATCGCATCCAGGTCTTTCTTGTAGGTGTCGATCGGCAGGATGCCCTGCGAATAGGTGGTTTCGTTGAACCACGGGCAAGCGCCTTGTTCCTGCGCCAGACGGTTGGAGGCTTTCAGCAGGTAGTACTGAATGGCTTCGAACGTCTTATGGGTCAGGTTGTTGGCGCTGCCGTCGGAGTAGCGCACGCCGTTCTTCGCCAGATAATAGGCGAAGTTGATGACGCCGATGCCCAGGGTGCGGCGACCCATCGCGCCACGGTGCGCGGCCTTGATCGGATAATCCTGATAATCCAGCAGGGCGTCCAGCGAACGTACCGCCAGGGTCGCCAGCTCTTCCAGATCGTCCAGGCTGTCGATCGCGCCCAGGTTGAAGGCGGACAGGGTGCACAGCGCTATCTCGCCGTTTTCGTCGTTGACGTCTTCCAGCGGTTTGGTCGGCAGGGCGATTTCCAGACACAGGTTGGACTGGCGCACCGGCGCGATCTGCGGATCGAACGGGCTGTGGGTGTTGCAGTGGTCGACGTTCTGGATGTAGATACGGCCGGTAGAGGCGCGTTCTTGCATCATCAGCGAGAACAGCTCAACCGCTTTCACGCGCTTCTGGCGAATGCTGTCGTCTTTCTCGTACTGGGTGTACAGGCGCTCGAATTCGTCCTGATCGGCGAAGAACGCGTCATACAGCCCCGGCACGTCGGACGGGCTGAACAGAGTGATGTCTTCGCCTTTGATCAGGCGCTGGTACATCAGACGGTTCAACTGCACGCCGTAGTCCATGTGGCGCACGCGGTTGCCTTCAACGCCGCGGTTGTTTTTCAGCACCAGCAGGCTTTCCACTTCCAGGTGCCACATCGGGTAGAACAGCGTTGCCGCGCCACCGCGCACGCCGCCCTGCGAGCAGGATTTGACGGCGGTCTGGAAGTGTTTGTAGAACGGGATGCAGCCGGTATGGAAGGCTTCACCGCCACGGATCGGGCTGCCCAGCGCGCGGATGCGGCCGGCGTTGATGCCGATGCCGGCGCGTTGCGAAACGTATTTCACAATGGCGCTGGAGGTGGCGTTGATGGAGTCCAGGCTGTCGCCGCACTCGATCAGCACGCAGGAGCTGAACTGGCGGGTTGGGGTGCGCACGCCGGACATGATCGGCGTAGGCAGCGAAATCTTGAAGGTGGAAATCGCGTCGTAGAAACGTTTGACGTAGTCCAGACGAGTTTCACGCGGGTAGTTGGAGAACAGGCACGCGGACACCAGCATGTACAGGAACTGGGCGCTTTCGTAGATCTCGCCGCTGACGCGGTTCTGCACCAGATACTTGCCTTCCAGCTGCTTGACGGCGGCATAAGAGAAGTTCATGTCGCGCCAGTGATCGATAAAGGAGTCCATCTGCTCGAACTCTTCAGCGCTGTAGTCTTCCAGCAGATGTTTATCGTATTTGCCCATCTGGACCATGCGGGTCACGTGAGCGTGCAGCTTCGGCGGTTCGAACTGACCGTAAGCCTTTTTACGCAGGTGGAAGATCGCCAGGCGAGCGGCCAGGTACTGATAGTCCGGCGCATCGCGGGAGATCAGATCGGCAGCGGCTTTGATGATGGTTTCGTGAATGTCGGCGGTTTTGATGCCGTCATAAAACTGAATGTGGGAACGCAACTCTACTTGAGAAACCGAGACGTTGTGCAATCCTTCTGCGGCCCAATCGATGACCCGGTGGATTTTGTCGAGGTTGATGCGCTCTTTACGGCCATCGCGTTTAGTTACAAGCAGACTTTGGTTCATGTGGTGTTTTACCTGTCCGTATGGTGCCCCTAAGCAGAAGTGTAGTCGCTCTGCTCAGTATGTAAACACTATATATAGGGGTTGTATGTCGGTGAGGTAACAAGATAGTGAGAAAAAACGGCGTTTGCAAGTGAACAAAACCGGCCTAATTTGTGGATAACTTGGGGGTGAAATGTAACTTGCCGTTCGCAGTGCGCGCCGTGACTGGCGCGACAAGCTTGTCAATAAGCGAGATCAGATTTTACTGAAAAACTGAAAAAACCGATCGTTTGGCGCTTTATTAAACGTTAGAAAAAAACGGCATATTGATCTGATTTAATATTCTAAAAAACTGTCTACAACCGCGATTTTGATCGAAGTCGTGGAAATTAGGTATTTTTCCTAACAGCGCGTTGGCGCCGAACCCCGATAACGCAGGGCCGGCGCGGTTTACAGCGCTCAGCCTTCGTGCTGGGTGTGCACCATGTAGTTCACGTCAACGTTGCGCCCAAGCTTGAAATGATCGGTGATCGGGTTGTAATGCAGGCCGATCATGTGCTTTTCGCGCAGCGGCGTGCCGTCGACCCAGCCGATCAGTTCGGAAGGGCGAATAAACTTCTTATGATCGTGGGTGCCCTGCGGCACCATCTTCAGCACGTACTCCGCGCCGATCACCGCCATCAGCCAGGCTTTGGTGTTGCGGTTGATGGTGGAGAAGAACACGTGGCCGCCCGGTTTCACCAGTTGGGCGCAGGCGCGCACCACCGAGGCCGGATCCGGCACGTGCTCCAGCATCTCCATGCAGGTGACCACGTCGTAGCGCTGCGGGTTGACCTGAGCGTGGCTTTCCACCGTCTCCTGCACATAGGTGACGTCCATGCCGCTTTCCAGCGCGTGCAGCCGGGCGACCTGCAGCGGCTCCGCGCCCATGTCCAGCCCGGTTACCTTGGCGCCTTCGCGCGCCATGCTCTCCGCCAGAATGCCGCCGCCGCAGCCCACGTCGAGCACCTGCTTGTCAAAAATGCCGCCGGCGCGCTGCATGATGTAGTTCAGGCGCAGCGGGTTGATGCGGTGCAGCGGTTTGAACTCGCCTTCCAGATCCCACCAGCGGGAGGCGACGGCCTCGAACTTGGCGATTTCCTGGTGGTCAACGTTTTGCACTCGGCTGGATGATTCTGCGTTCATGGGCTTGTCTGGCTCCTTGTTCTCGTTGCGCGGATTATACATGTTCCGGCGCGGCATCGTCTGTGCCGATGCGTTTTTAGCGCACTTATCTGCACAATTTCCGTGAAACAGCGGCGGTTATTTTCCCGTAAAGCGTGCTTTGTGATATAGTTTTACACCTTTGCCACTATGGCAGCGGGCAGATGAATCATTAGTAGAGGGATAGCAGCTCCATGAGCGACCTTGCCAGAGAAATCACACCGGTAAACATCGAAGACGAGTTGAAAAACTCGTATCTGGACTATGCGATGTCCGTTATTGTCGGACGTGCGCTGCCAGATGTTCGTGATGGACTGAAGCCGGTTCACCGCCGCGTTCTGTACGCGATGAGCGTATTGGGTAACGACTGGAATAAACCATACAAGAAATCGGCCCGTGTCGTCGGGGACGTGATCGGTAAATATCACCCGCACGGTGACAGCGCGGTTTACGACACTATCGTGCGTATGGCTCAGCCGTTTTCACTGCGCTACATGCTGGTGGACGGCCAGGGTAACTTCGGTTCCGTCGACGGCGACTCCGCGGCGGCGATGCGTTATACCGAAGTGCGCATGTCCAAGATTGCTCACGAACTGTTGGCGGATCTGGAAAAAGAAACCGTCGACTTCGTGCCTAACTATGATGGCACCGAGCAGATCCCGGCCGTCATGCCGACCAAGATCCCGAACCTGCTGGTCAACGGCTCGTCGGGCATCGCCGTGGGCATGGCCACCAATATTCCGCCGCACAACCTGGCGGAAGTCGTCAACGGCTGCCTGGCCTATATCGACGATGAAAACATCAGCATCGAAGGGCTGATGGAACACATCCCGGGGCCGGACTTCCCGACGGCGGCGATCATCAACGGCCGCCGCGGCATTGAAGAGGCCTACCGCACCGGGCGCGGGAAAGTCTACCTGCGCGCGCGCGCGGAAGTGGAAGCCGACGCCAAGACCGGGCGCGAAACCATCATCGTTCACGAGATCCCGTATCAGGTGAACAAGGCGCGTCTGATCGAAAAGATCGCCGAGCTGGTGAAAGAAAAACGCGTGGAAGGCATCAGCGCGCTGCGCGACGAGTCCGATAAAGACGGCATGCGCATCGTGATCGAAGTCAAACGCGACGCGGTCGGCGAAGTGGTGCTGAACAACCTGTATGCGCTGACGCAGCTGCAGGTCACCTTCGGCATCAACATGGTCGCGCTGCATCAGGGGCAGCCTAAGCTGCTGAACCTGAAAGACATCCTCGAAGCCTTCGTGCGCCACCGCCGCGAGGTGGTCACCCGCCGCACCATCTTCGAACTGCGCAAGGCCCGCGACCGCGCCCATATTCTGGAAGCGCTGGCTATCGCGCTGGCCAACATCGACCCGATCATCGAGCTGATTCGCCGTGCGCCGACGCCGGCGGAAGCGAAAGTCGCGCTGGTGGCTCAGCCGTGGGATCTGGGTAACGTCAGCGCCATGCTGGAACGCGCCGGTGACGACGCCGCTCGCCCTGAGTGGCTGGAGCCGGAGTTCGGCATCCGGGACGGCAAGTACTACCTGACCGAGCAGCAGGCTCAGGCGATTCTGGATCTGCGTCTGCAGAAACTGACCGGCCTGGAGCACGAAAAGCTGCTGGACGAATATAAAGAGCTGCTCAACTTTATCGCCGAGCTGATCTTTATTCTGGAAAGCCCAGAGCGCCTGATGGAAGTGATCCGCGAAGAGCTGGTGGCGGTCAAAGAGCTGTACAACGACGGCCGTCGCACCGAGATCACCGCCAATACTTCCGACATTAACATCGAAGACCTGATCAACCAGGAAGATGTGGTGGTGACCCTGTCTCACCAGGGCTACGTGAAGTATCAGCCGCTGTCCGACTATGAAGCTCAGCGCCGCGGCGGCAAAGGCAAGTCCGCCGCGCGCATTAAAGAAGAAGACTTTATCGATCGCCTGCTGGTGGCCAACACCCACGATACGATCCTGTGCTTCTCCAGCCGTGGCCGCCTGTACTGGATGAAGGTGTATCAACTGCCTGAAGCCAGCCGTGGCGCGCGCGGCCGCCCAATCGTCAACCTGTTGCCGCTGGAAGCCGATGAGCGTATCACCGCCATTCTGCCGGTGCGCGAGTATGAAGAAGGGCGTCACGTGTTCATGGCCACCGCCAGCGGTACCGTGAAGAAAACCGCGCTGACCGAGTTCAGCCGTCCGCGCAGCGCCGGCATTATCGCCGTCAACCTCAACGAGGGCGACGAGCTGATCGGCGTTGATCTGACCGATGGTACCAACGAAGTGATGCTGTTCTCCGCCAACGGTAAAGTGGTGCGCTTCCCGGAAACGCAGGTGCGTTCGATGGGCCGCACCGCGACCGGCGTGCGCGGCATCAACCTCGGCGAAGGCGACAGCGTGATCTCCCTGATCGTGCCGCGCGGTGAGGGCGACATTCTGACCGTCACGCAAAACGGCTTCGGTAAACGTACCGCAGTCACCGAGTACCCGACCAAGTCACGCGCCACCCAGGGGGTTATCTCCATCAAGGTGAGTGAGCGTAACGGCCAGGTGGTCGGCGCCGTGCAGGTGGAAACCAGCGACCAGATCATGATGATCACCGATGCCGGCACGCTGGTGCGTACCCGCGTTTCGGAAGTCAGCGTGGTCGGTCGTAACACCCAGGGCGTGACGCTGATCCGTACGGCGGAAGACGAAAACGTCGTCGGTCTGCAGCGCGTGGCCGAGCCGGTGGAAGACGAAGAGCTGGACAGCCTGGAACCGGGCGCGGAAGCGGTGGAAGAAGACACTACGCCGCTGGACGATGGCGACGACGCGGCTGAGCCGATGGACGACGACAACGTTTAAGCAAGGTGAGGGCGTCGGCATGCCGACACCGTAATGCACTGAGACAAAAGGGCCTGGCAGCGATGCTAGGCCCTTTTTCAGTTATATGGTTTAATTGGCGCACCGAGCCGCCGGCCGCTGCGCCGGCGACAACGCGCGCCGCCACTGACTTTCGTATGGTATCCGATTGAAATATTTAGCCTCTTTTCGAACTACGCTGAAGATATCCCGCTATCTGTTCCGGGTGCTGGCGATTTTGCTGTGGTCGTTGGGAGCGCTGCTCACCACCTTTTATATTCTGAATATCCTGCATCAGAAAGAATCGGACATCCGCCAGGAGTACAACCTCAATTTCGATCAGGCGCAGGGCTATATCCGCCATTCTGCCGACATCATACGCGACATCAAGTACATGGCGGAAAACCGCCTCAACGGTTCGGTCAGCAGCCTGGACATGTTCAGCGGCGTGATCCCCGGCAAGGGCAGCCCACCGCAATTCTACCCGCTGTATCCGGAGTCTAACTGCGCCCTGAGCGCCACTTACCGCAGTTCACTCGATTCGCTGAGCGGCCTGATCCAGTATTGGAAAGAGAACTTCGTGGCGGCCTACGATCTCAACCGGGTGTTCTTTATCGGCGGCGACAGCCTGTGTCTGGCGGAATTCGGCGGCGGCAACGCGGTTGCCAACCGGGAAAACATGCTGAAGTTGCTGCACGAGCGCATTCTGAAATACCGCAACGCCAAGAATCTGGACAAAGACAACAACCTGTATTGGATTAGCCCCAGCGCGCAGCGGCCTGACATCGGTTATCTGTATGTGCTGACGCCTCTCTATATCGGCAACAAGCTGGAGGCGCTGCTGGGCATCGAGCAAACTGTCCGGCTGGAAGATTTCGTCACCGCCGGCAACCTGCCGATCGGCGTCACGCTGCTGGATGAAAACAACGATCCGATACTGCGCCTGGCGGATGGCGATCGCTATGCCGCTGCGCTCAACAGCTACCCCGAAGAGCATGCTTACTTCGGTTATGTCGACAACTACCGCGATCTGATCCTGAAAAAAGCGCTGCCGCCTTCATCGCTGAGCATCGTTTATGCGCTGCCGGTGAAAAGCGTGGTGGAACGCTTCAAAATGCTGATCCTCAATGCGCTGTTGCTGAACCTGTTGTCGGCTATCGTGCTGTTCACGCTGGCGTGGCTGTTTGAGCGCAAGATGTTCCTGCCGGCGGAGGACAATGCCTTCCGGCTGGAAGAACACGAACAGTTCAACCGCAAGATCGTCGCCTCGGCGCCGGTGGGCATCTGTATCCTGCGCATCAGCGATGGCACCAATATTCTGAGTAACGAACTGGCGCACAACTACATCAACCTGTTGACCCACGAAGATCGCGATCGCATTACGCGCATCATCTGCGAACAGCAGGCGAACTTCGTCGATGTGATGACCAGCAACAACAATAACCTGCAGATCAGCTTTGTCCATTCGCGCTACCGCAACGAAGAGGTGGCGATCTGCGTGCTGGTGGACGTCAGCGCGCGCGTGAAAATGGAAGAGTCGCTGCAGGAGATGGCGGCGGCGGCGGAGCAGGCCAGCCAGTCCAAATCGATGTTCCTGGCCACCGTCAGCCATGAGCTGCGCACGCCGCTGTACGGCATTATCGGCAACCTCGATCTGCTGCAGACCAAGGCGTTACCGCCAGGGGTCGATCGGCTGGTCAATGCGATGAACAACTCTTCCGGGCTGCTGCTTAAAATCATCAGCGATATTCTCGACTTCTCCAAAATCGAGTCCGAGCAGCTGAAGATTGAACCGCGTGAGTTCTCCTGCCTGGAGGTGATCACCCATATCGCCGGCAACTATTTGCCGTTGGTGGTGAAGAAACGTTTGGGGCTGTACTGCTTTATCGAGCAAAACGTGCCGGAGCGTATCTTCGGCGATCCGGTGCGGCTGCAGCAGGTGCTGTCCAACCTGGTGAACAACGCCATCAAGTTCACCGATACCGGCTGCATCGTGCTGCAGGTCTGCACCCGCGGCAGCTACCTGGAATTCAGCGTGCGCGATACCGGCGTTGGTATTCCGGAGAAGGAGATCTCACGCCTGTTCGATCCGTTCTTCCAAGTGGGCACCGGCGTGCAGCGCCACTTCCAGGGCACCGGTTTGGGGCTGGCGATCTGCGAGAAATTGGTCAACCTGATGGACGGCGACGTCTCCGTCGAGTCCGAACCGGGGCTGGGCAGCTTGTTCAGCATTCGCATTCCATTGTTTAACGCCCAGTTCCCGATCCCGCAGGCCAGCGATACCTGGCAGGGCCGGCGGCTGTGGCTGGATATCCGCAATCAGCGGCTGGAAGGCTACCTGATGGCGATTCTGGGCGGCTACGGCGCCGATATCCAGCGATATGACGGACAGAAGACCGCCGCCGACGAGGTGATGCTCAGCGATTATCCGCTGATGCTGAATACGCCGCTGTTGGCTCAGATCCAGTTCTCGACCGAACATATCGGCCCGTCGCTGGAAACCCGGCCAGGCTATTGGATGCACAGCACCTCTACGCCGCGTGAAACGCTGACCTTGATCAACCGATTGTTCGGCGTCGGCAACGGCGCGGCAGAGGCGCTGGTGCAGCTGCCGGTGCCCGCTAAGGCCAGCGCGGCGGACAACGGCGATATTCATCTGCTGGTGGTCGACGATCATCCGATCAACCGTCGTCTGCTTTCCGATCAGCTGGGGTCGCTGGGGTATCAGGTGGTGACCGCCAACGACGGCGTAGATGCGCTCGGCGTACTGAAACAGCACCACGTCGATATTGTGTTGACCGACGTCAATATGCCGAACATGGATGGCTATCGCCTGACGCAGGCGCTGCGGCAGATGCAGTTCAGCGCGCCGGTGATTGGTGTGACGGCGAACGCATTGGCGGAGGAGAAGCAGCGCTGTCTCGAGGCGGGCATGGATAATTGCCTGTCGAAACCGGTTACGCTGGAGACGCTGGAGCAGACATTGGCTTATTACAGCCAGCAGGTGCGCTACAACCGCAGCGAGGCCTGAAAAGCAAACAGGCACGGCGGATGCCGTGCCTGTTTGGCGTTAACCTGCCGCGAGGCGGGCTTTAGTCTTTGTCCAACGGCGTCATGCTGACGGACGAGAGGTAGTTGAGCAGGGCGATGTCGTTTTCGACGCCCAGCTTCATCATCGCCGATTTCTTCTGGCTGCTGATGGTTTTGATGCTGCGGTTGAGTTTCTTGGCGATTTCGGTCACCAGGAAACCTTCGGCGAACAGACGCAGCACTTCGCTCTCTTTCGGCGACAGGCGTTTGTCGCCATAGCCGCTGGCGCTGATTTTCTCCAGCAGTTTGGAGACGCTTTCCGGCGTGAACTTCTATGCCTTTCTGCAGGGCGGCCAGCGCCTTCGGCAGATCGGTCGGCGCGCCTTGTTTCAGCACGATGCCTTCGATATCCAGATCCAATACCGCGCTCAGGATCGCCGGGTTGTTGTTCATGGTCAGCACAATGATCGACAACTGCGGATAATGACGCTTGATGTACTTAATCAGCGTGATGCCGTCGCCATACTTGTCACCCGGCATCGACAGATCGGTGATCAGCACGTTGGCATCCAGCTTGGACAGATTGTTGATCAGTGCGGTTGAGTCTTCGAACTCCCCAACGACATTCACCCATTCAATTTGCTCAAGTGACTTCCGGATGCCAAACAGTACGATAGGATGGTCATCAGCAATAATTACGTTCAGGTTATTCATGTTGTTGGCTACCTTGCTTCAGCAGTCTGCTGACGAAAAAATCAATCTGACTGATGTTATTCTCGATCTCGGGCGCATCACCTTCTGCGATGCGCTGTTCTAACGATTCGCACAGCTGCTTGCCGGGAAGCAGATTTAACATGGCAAACACGCCTTTCAGGCGGTGTGCGGTTTGTGACAGCGCATTGAAATCACTGCTGCCCGCCTCAGTATACAGTTTTTTGACATCATCGGGTACTGTATCGACAAACAGCCCATAGTAATCACTTGATTTCAATTGTTTTTCATAGAGTTGGATATCTTCTGAGCTCAGTGAAAGCGGACTTTCTTCCTGCTCCAGCGCGGCCATTTGCTGTTCGATCAGCATCAGCACGGCGTCGATTAATGCGCCGTTCAGGTTATAGTTCACCCGAATGTAGCGTTTATCCAGCGCTTGCCAACCCGGTTCATCGGTCGCCAGCAACAGCGTGTAATCATCGGCTCGCTGCGGGTTATCGGTCAGCAGCACGTCATAATCGCGGTTGACCGCGCGATCTTCGGCGACGAGGCAGTCGGCGCCGTAAGCCTGCAACAGGCGGGTCACGATGCCGCGCACTTCATCTGAGGTGATGTCCAGCAGGGCGGTGACGCCGTCGAGCAGCTTTTCCTGTTCCTGCGGCTCTTTTCTCTCCATCTCCATGGCGACGCGAATGGTATAGCGAGTACCGATATCCACTTTGCTGCGAATGTCCAACTGGCCGTTAAGCTTTTTGCACAGCTGGTTGCACAGGAAGAAAGTGAGGCCGGAACCGTGGTTGAAGCGGTCCACCAGCGTCTGGCTGAGGAACGGGTAATTGAGGTTGCTGATCTCTTCGTTGGAGATGCCGGAGCCGGTGTCGTTGATTTGGAAAATCAGGCGATCCGGGTGTTCGGGCTCGTGGTCGATGACCAGAGAAATCTTGCCGCAGGCGGTGGTGATAATGGCGTAATGCACCAGCAGCGAGATCACTTTGCGCAGCGCGTTGGCGTCGCCGATGTAGTTCTGTTCGACGTCCAGCTGGAAATGCTTGAACAGCGCCAGCCCCTTTTGATTGAGAGCGGGCAGGGCTTCCAGCAGCAACTCGTCGATGATCGCCGCCGGGTTGAACGGCTCGCGCGTCGGTTGCCAGTCCTGGGTTTCCAGCCGCGTCAGCAGCGTGATGTTATCGATCAATCCCAGCACCGACGACGACGCCGCCGTCAGTTGGCCCAGCAGCGCCTGCCGTTGTTCCTCATCCGGCTGGTTGCGCAGGCTGTCGACCAGATCGTGCATCTGGCGCACCGGCTGATTCAGTTCGATGCCCAGGTTGTGCAACATCAGTTTGCGCGCCTGCACGTTCTTGTCGTATTCACGCCGTGCCTGCTGCAGCCGCTTGTTCACCATGACCTCTTTATCCTGATCGTGCATCAGGAACAGGTAGGTATCCGGCGACAGTTGGCTGCGGAAAATGCGGATTTCATACACCTCGTTGTTGACCGTTGCCTGAATGACGCCGTGGTGCTGTTCGGCCATGTGGGCGATTTTTTGCAGGCTGAGGTGCGGCAGCAGATGTTCGGCGATTTTGTTGCTGGCGATCACCGCATTGTTGGCGAAGCTGTAAACCAGCAGGCCGGAGGGCAGGCTGGCGATGATCTCTTGATTCAGCGCGCGCTCGGCCTCCAGCTCAACCGCCATATTTTCGCTCGGGCGGATGTACTGGCGGCGGATAAAGTAGATGCTCAGCATCGAGAGCGCCAACAGCAGCAGGTTGACCGCGATCAGCCAGATGTTGTTGCGCAGCAGATCGATGGCCAGATTAATGGCCGAAACGCGATACACCACCTTCAGCGGCGCATTGGGCAGGGCGGCGCTGAACTCCACCCAGCCGCCGCTCATCGCCGCCTGGGCGCCGAGGGCGGTTTCCGCCGGGATGGCGCTGTCGTCGAGCTCGACATCGTCCGGCTGCAGCAGGAAATTGGCGCGGGCCAGGTTGGCCGGAATGATGTCGTTGATCGGCAAGTCGAAGGCGATCACCGTCGCCAGATGTCCTGGCTGATTAAAGGTGGTGCGAATCGAGAACGAATAGGCGTTCTGGAAGCGCTGTTTGCGCAGATCGGAAAAGCTCTCGCGTTCGTCGAGCATATTGGCCTGTTGCAGCATCTCGGCGCGGCGTTCGTCCGCCGAAGTGGTCAGGTAGCTTTCCCTAAAGCGTGAAGCCAGCTCTTTGAGCGGCTGAGTGGTGATCAGACTGAGGCTGTTGTCCTGACCATTGAGGTAATACATGGCGTAGCTCTCGGTCTTGGCGCCCCAACGGTTGTCCAGGTAGTCCGAGATGTTGGCGATCATCGCCAGCGTGTTCTCGTCATGGCTGCCGAAGATCACCGCGTCGGTTTTCTTGTGCGGCTTCTCGACATAGTAGACGTCGGGGCGCAGGCGGGTTTCCTGCAAACCGGGATCGACATTCTGCGCCGGCGCGTTGCCGAATTTGTCATAGACCTGATAGGTCATGTAGCGATAGGTATCGATGCGCTTTTGCAGCGAACCGGCGATGCTGTTCAGCGTGTACTTCTTTTCCGCCAGCCAGGCGTTGGTGTAGTTGTAGCCATACAGGCCGATGCCGATCGTCAGCAGCACGATAAACAGCAGGAAGCAGCGAGTGATATTGCTGGAGCTAATGGTCAGTTGTTTATTTTGCATAGTGGCTGCGCATTCCTGAATCAGCGAGTGACGGCCCTGGCGCTGGCAGTCACCGCCAACAGCAGAGCGGCTACGCAGGCGAAGGCCACCGTCAGGCTGGAAAACTGAGCGATAAAGCCGATCAGCGCCGGGCCGGCCAGAATGCCGGCATAGCCGACGGTGGTAACGGATGCGATCGCCAAATTGGCCGGCATATCGCGTTGGTTGCCCGCGGCGCTGAACAGAATCGGCACGACGTTGGAAGCGCCCAGGCCAACCAGCATAAAGCCGACCAGCGAAACGGTGGCGTGATTGAAGGCGATAGCCAGGCTGAGACCGACAGCGGCGCACAGGCTGCCCAGCAGCAGCACCCGGTAGCGGCCCAGCGAGTTCACCACCCGATCGCCATTGAGGCGGCCGAGCGTCATGGTGATGGAAAACAGCGCATAGCCCAGCCCGGCCTGGCTGTGTTCGACGGCGCGCAGCGTGGTGAGGAACAGCGCGCTCCAGTCGAGCATCGAGCCTTCCGCCAGGAACATGATAAAGCACAGAATGCCGATAAACATCACCCAACCGCGCGGCAAGACGAACATCGGTCCGCCGTCGTCGGCGCCGCTGTCACGCAGCAGATGGCGGCTGGCGAACGCCAGCAGCACGATCACCGCCAGCACGGTGATCAGGGTGGATTGCAGCGGCGTCAGCCCCAGCCACAGCAGCGCGCTGACGCCGCCTGCGCCGGCGATGCCGCCGATGCTGAAGAAGCCGTGAAAGCCGGACATCATCGCCTTGCCGCTGTTGCGCTCGACGATAACCGCCTGCACGTTCATCGCCACGTCTATCATGCCGATCGCCGCGCCGAACAACAGCAGCGCCACGGCCATGCCGCCGAGGGAGTCCATCAGCGCCAGCAACGGCAAATCGATGCACAGCCCCAGCCCCGCCATCAGGATCACCGCGCGGCAGCCCAGTTTGCCGGTCAGGAAGCCGGTCAGCGGCATCGCCAACATGGAGCCGGCGCCGATACATAACAACAGCAGGCCGAGCGAGCCGTCATCGAGGCCTATGCGCGTTTTGGCGAAGGGCACCAGCGGCGCCCAAGCGGCCATGCCGAGGCCGGCGACGAAAAAGGCCAGGCGGGTGGCGATCTGTTGAGGAACGCCGGGCGTTTGCTGTTCATTGCACAAGGTGGCTGTCATGTAAGCGTCAGGATCTTGGGTCAAAAGAGTGGCGAAAGTTACTGACAGTTTTTATCACAATCCGCGATCCGGGTCGAAAAGATTCGCGCCTGATTCCTCTCCGGCGCCGCCTCGGCGCACCAGCCACAGGGCGATCGCCTGGACAATATAGTCTTTTTGCTGCTCGTCCAGCGCGACGCCCTGCGGTATGCCGTGCCATTTTTCCAGGCAGCTTCGGCAGCAGGTGGCGGTGGCGTGTTGGGCGACGAACACCGGGTGGCCGCGCATCGGCGTCTGCTTGCCATCGTTTTTGGGGTGGGCGGCGGCCAGACGGCGATCGATAAAGTCGCGGGCATGGCTGAGGATCAGCGGCAAGCCTTTGTCGTCAAGATAGCTCTGGTCTTTGGGATTCAAACGGAAACGGGCGCGGAAGGGGGAGCCTTGCAGCCGCCGCCATAGCGCCTCTGGGTGAAATGGCATCATGTCTTTACTCGCTGGGGGTGAGCTTTTTTTCAGGCTACCAGAAGTGAAACTCTGCGGCCAATTTTGCCTGCGACGCACAATATCAGGCAAGATAAAGCACGAAATGAAAAACAAATTCAATTTGTAGACCAAAATAAGAGAAAAGATTAGCAATTAGTGCGGATGTAAATTGGCGAAACTATATCGTGAGGTTATTTATTTGCGTGCTATTTGTGCGGATTGAAATTGTGAGGGAAGTATGGGGGCAAATAAAAAACCGGCCAGAAGCCGGTTAAAGGTATGCAGAAATTATCTTCGGATAATGAAGGTAATAATGAAAATAATGATGATAGCGAGGTGATTATAGCGGCTGCGTGCAGGCGGCGTTTTGGCACAATGTGCTTATTGTCCAGTACAATTGTATGGTTGGCTTTTTTTTCTTAAGGATTTGTATAACTGCATGATTTTTTATCAATTAATCTATTCTTTGTCTTTAAGTGCTTTATTTTGTTTGTCGGTAATGTTTTGTGAAAGTTCGCGCGTATTTACATTTTGAAGCCTTTATTAATTACACTGAAACACTATCGGATACTTGGTATCATTTTCTTTCTGGATTAATATAACCCTTGTTACCAGAATGGTAATGCACAGTCGTGCTAATAATGCTCGAAAAGGGCAGTGGCCGTAGCTCGACATAATTAACGAGGATAATAACGATGAAACTTCGAGTACTCTCTCTGATGGTACCCGCACTGCTGGTTGCAGGCACAGCAGGCGCGGCGGAAATCTACAACAAAGACGGTAATAAACTGGATTTGTACGGTAAAGTCGACGGTCTTCACTATTTCTCCAGCAACAACGGCGTGGACGGCGACCAGTCTTATATGCGTTTTGGCCTGCGCGGCGAAACGCAAATCAGCGATCAACTGACCGGCTACGGCCAGTGGGAATATCAGGCTAACCTGAACCACGCTGAAAACCAGGACAACAAGAACTTCACCCGTTACGGCTTCGCCGGTCTGAAATTCGGCGACTACGGCTCCTTCGACTACGGCCGTAATACCGGCGTGCTGTACGACGTCGCGGCGTATACCGACTTGCAGCCTGAGTTCGACGGTATGACCTACGGCGCCGACCAGTTCATGTTCCAGCGTTCCAGCGGCCTGGCGACTTACCGTAACAACGACTTCTTCGGTCTGGTTGACGGCCTGAACTTCGCCCTGCAGTACCAGGGTAAAAACGGCAATGGCGAAGAGACCAACAACGGTCGCGACGTCCTTGGCCAGAACGGCGAAGGCTACGGTATGTCCATGAGCTATGACATGGGCTACGGCATCAGCGCGGCGGGCGCCTTCTTCAACTCTCGCCGCACCAGCGAGCAGAACGGCGCTAACGGTCACCAGAACATCATGGGCCGCGGCGACAAGGCCGAAGGTTACTCCGGCGGTCTGAAATATGACGCCAACGACGTCTACCTGGCGGTGATGTTCACCCAGTCCTACAACGCGGCGCGTTTCGGCAGCTCTGCCAAGGATGATGGTGCTTACGGCTACGCCAACAAGGCGCAGAGCTTCGAAGCCTATGCGCACTACCAGTTCGATTTCGGTCTGCGTCCGTTCGTCGGCTATAACCAGACCAAAGGTAAAGACCTGGGCCGCGCCGGTAACGGCAAGGACTACGGCGATCAAGACCTGGTCAAATTCGTCGACCTGGGTGCGACCTACTTCTTCAACAAAAACATGTCTACCTATGTTGATTACAAAATCAACCTGCTGGACAACAACGACTTCACCGACGCTGCCGGTATCAACACCGACAACGTGGTTGCCGTGGGCCTGGTTTACCAGTTCTAAGCATCTCAGTGTGAACGTCATCGCGCGGCCTTCGGGCCGCGTTTTTTTTGCCTGTAAACCGGTAAAAAAGCACGGATTGATCCGCTATCGGCACGGGAAGCACCGTGGTTTTCCTCCTCTAAGCCTACGCTGTCAGTACAAAAAAGAGGGGGATGATATGGAACTCAAGATCGATAAGGTGATCGAAACGGTGCTGTACGTCAGCGATATTGAGCGCGCGGACGCCTTCTACCGAGAAGTGCTGAGGTTGCCGGCGATGGTCGCCAACGAGCGGTTCCGCGCCTATAACGTTGGCGATCGGAGCGTATTGTTGCTGTTTGTCGAGGGCGATTCGCTGCGCGGGGCGCGTTATCCGACCGGCTTTATTCCCGCGCACGATGGCGTGGGTCCGGCGCATATCGGGCTGGCGGTGGCGAAAGACCAACTGCCGCACTGGGAACGGCATCTGACGGCCAACGGCGTGGAGATTGAGGGGCGCATGCGTTGGGATCACGGTGGCGAGAGCATTTACTTTCGCGATCCCGACGCCCACCTGTTGGAACTGGTGACGCCGGGCATCTGGGCCAATTACTGATCGAACCCGCCTTGCGCCAACAACGCCAGCGCGGCATTCAGCACCTGCAACGCCGGCTGCGGCTGGCGCTCAATCTGCACCCTGACGATGGCGCCGTCGATCAGCATCGCCAATATCGCAGCGTGCTGTTCCCGCTGCGGGCCTGCGGGCAGGTGGCGCGCCAGTTCATCCGTCATCTGTTGCTTATGCCGGCCGGCGAGGTGCAGGCTTTCCGGCAGCAGATCGGCGATCTCCACGGCCGTATTGATAAACGCGCAGCCGCGAAAACGCGGATCGTCGAACCATTCCGCCAGGCAGGGCGCCAGCGCCGGCAGTAACCCGCCGCTCTGCGCCACATGTCGATCCAACGCTGTACTGAACCAGGTTAGCCACTGCTGGTGGCGATAGGCCAAAAACGCCGTAATCAAATCGTGCTTGCTAGGAAAGTGGCGATAAAACGTCACCTTAGTGACGCCTGATTCCTTGATGATGCGATCGATGCCGGTGGCGCGGATCCCTTCCTGATAGAACAGATCGTGGGCCGTCAGCAGGATGCGCTGACGGGCGGGCAAGGTATTGCGATCGGTGGTCATCATTTTTCTCCCTGGCTATTTTCGAGTGATTGTAGACAACTCTGTCTACATGCGCTAGCGTAATGATGTAGACAGAATTGTCTACACACCTTCACCCAGGAGATGATCATGAGCATTAAACCCCCATTGCCGCCTTTTACCCGTGAATCCGCCATCGAAAAAGTACGGTTGGCGGAAGATGCCTGGAACAGCCGCGATCCTGAGCGGGTGTCGCAGGTCTATTCCCTCGATACCCATTGGCGTAATCGCGCGGAGTTTGTCGACGGCCGCGCGGCGGTGGTCGCATTTTTGCAACGCAAGTGGGCGAAAGAGCTGGAGTATCGGCTGATTAAGGAACTGTGGGCGTTTGACGGCGCGCGCATCGCGGTGCGTTTCGCCTATGAGTGGCACGACGATTCCGGCAACTGGTATCGCAGCTTCGGCAACGAAAACTGGGAGTTCAATCAGGAAGGGTTGATGATCAACCGCCATGCCTGCATCAACGACATGCCGATTCGCGAACAGGATCGGCGTTTTCATTGGCCGCTCGGTCGGCGCCCGGACGATGTCCCGGCGCTGAGCGATTTCGGCTTTTGAATCCGATGTCGCGCCCGCGCCGGCCGAACGTGAGAAAAAGCGCACCGATCGACAAAGGGGAGTTTGTAGAAAAGCCTTTCCACTTCTAGACTTAGGGGACAACAAACGTACTCCAAGAGGACAAGCTATGACGAAGAAGTTGGTTTTGGCCGTCGGCACTGCGGCGGTATTTTCCATTCTTGCCGGCTGCACCGCCTATGACCGTGCAACCAGTTATGTCAATGAGCCGGTGGTCAGCGATGTCAAAGTAGGGATGACCAAGCAGCAGGTGCGGGCGATTGCCGGTCCGCCGTCGACGTCCGCCACGCTGATCCATGCGCAGGGCACTTGCGACACCTATGCGGTCGCGCCGCGCGATGGCAAAGTGCAAACGTATTTTGTCAGCTACAACGACACGGGCCATGTCATGAATAAGGGCTATCAAACCTGTTCAGACTACGATTCGCAGCCGAAGTAATCGCGTTTCAGCCGAACATAAAAGCCTCGCTTTTGCGGGGCTTTTCATTTTTTAAGCGTTTAAGGCCTGAAGTTTAGGCAACTGCGCCGCCGATGCGATTTTTTTGCATCAAAACGATAGACATTTCATAACGGTATCGCTAATATCAGCGCCCATTGGAAGGATGGCCGAGTGGTTTAAGGCAACGGTCTTGAAAACCGTCGAGTGTAACAGCTCCCAGAGTTCGAATCTCTGTCCTTCCGCCAAATTCAGCCGGCTTAGCTCAGTAGGTAGAGCAACTGACTTGTAATCAGTAGGTCACCAGTTCGATTCCGGTAGCCGGCACCATGACAGAGGCCCCAGCAGCGATGCTGGGGCTTTTTGTTATGCTGCTTGTACGAGGAAGAGGTGTCCACGCAGGAATACACGCTTCGAAGTGCGCCAGGATTAACCGATAATCGGGGGCATGTGCCGCAGTCAGTCCTTTGACCCAAGGGGGTATTCGCTGCGGAACCGGAGGTTGAGCGGTGCGATATGCTGGTGGAAATAATAGCCGGTGGGTCAGCCCGGCTTTCAGATTGGGTTTATATATCCATAACCAGCCACTGATCCGCTTCTTCGAACATCTCTTCCAACATCCTGTTCAGCTTTTCGCGATCGCTTTTGCTGGCGTCGGAGTTCAGGCCGTTGGCCTGCATCGGTTTCACGCGCACTTCCGCCTCCGGGAACAACGCATGCACGCGTTTTTCCAGCTCGTTGCGAATAATCTCGGCGGCGTTGGGCAGCCCAGCGACGTTGCGTTTGTCGTATACCAATTCTACAAACATGACTCACCTGTAAACACTGATTTAATGTACAGTATTCTGGCCTGAGGCGCTCGGGTTGGCAAGAGGGGGGGGGGCAATTTTGCATGAGGCGTTCATTCTTGCTTGCGCAGCGGGTGGCCAAGCCTGCCGCTGAATCTTTTTCTTACGTCTGGCCGATGGCCTGCATTTTCCCTGCTCGCTTCGCGCGTTGAATCTTCAAAGGACGCGATTATCCCCTCGGTGCCTGTGTTTTTCTCCTGTACAACTCAGTACGTAGGGCGGTGGCGCCGGGCTGGGTGCTCCCTGGTGTTGGGGGCCCGACGCCACCTTTCTGGTCGCCGTTCTTGGCATAAAATCGATCAACGCAGGTATGTACCGGAACTCGACGTTACGGGCCCTGACGCTGCTCCTTCGTGTTCTGAAGGAGAAAAAATCCCGAGTGTTAGGCAATAGTCGCTCTATGAGCGCTGAATAAAACATTCATCTCATTTTCTTTAAAATTATTGAACCGGGATGCGTCTTGCTCTCCAGGTTGGCTTCTGCGCGTTAAATTGCTGCGGAGTTAATGTAGTGTTTTTATAAGCAAATTGAATTATTTCAATGGCAGCCAGTCGCGTTCGTCAAGAACGGTGGTTTTTAATAAAATTGTTTTATTACAATGGTTTTTCTGTATTTTCATATACCTTTCGCCCTGGGCCATTGTCATGTTCACCCAGTAAGTGGTTTAATATTTTTAAATTCACTTTAATGACGCTAAAGTATAGGGTTAAAACATTATAATGCAACTAAACAACATTAAAATATCAGAAGAAAATGGTATGTCATTGAAAATGATTGGTGAAAACCTCACTTACCTCATGCGTATGCACGGGATTGACGCCAGTCGGTTGAGCTGCGAAACAGGGATAGGTATTGCCACGATCAATAATCTGAGGAAAGGCGTGGGGAATCCCACGATCGCCACGCTTGCGTCAATTGGTGAGTTTTTCAGCGTAAAAGTAGGAGAGCTGACTGACAAGGATTTAAGCGCCGCGGGAGAGGGTAAACACAATGTGAGATCGCTTCCGCTCATTAGCTACAGCGATGTAGAGCGTTTCTTGGCCAACACGATCAGAACGGCAGATACCTATACGACAGAAGTCGATGACATGACGGACGATTCGCTGTTTGTGGTAGAGATAACGAATAATTCACTGTCGCCTGAATTAGACCGTGGAACGTATTGTGTGATCTCCCTCAAGGAGCCATTTTGCGATGGCGATATCGTCTTGGTTAAGCTGAAAAATTACCCAATATGTTTAAGGCGAGTTTTTGTTTCCGACGACGACTTGTTGTTTACAAACATCTCATTAGATTCAGATAGCAGTGTGAAGTCCTATAGCGATTATGCGATCGTCGGTGTTCTATTGAAAACGATAAAGAGGCTGAAATAAATGGATTTATTTAAAATAATGAGAAAGTTAAGAAAGATATACTCTCCCAGTTACCTATACACGTTAGATCGTAGCGTTATCCGAACGGCGGATGGATATTGGCTTTTCAAAGAGTTTGGCACCCATACTTTCGTGAAAAAAAGCTGGGGGCAACTCATTGAGGGCGATTTTCTCAGGCACGTTAACCCGAAAGACATCGCTTTTATCGCCGAGACCGAATCTAAGATAAAAGTCGCCTCGGCCAAACTGTCGATTCATGAAGAGAAACGAAACTGTATGTGGACGTTGAAAAATGACGTTGACTCGATATCAATATCAGGGGCGGATTTTCTAAGGGATCGCGATCTTGTTGACAAAACGGAGTCCCTGGATGCGACAAAAATAGCCTTTTATGCCGGGGTAAAGGAAGGCAGAGCACTCTCTGCCTCATTGAAAAATGCAAAGAAAAGTGACAGGTCTAAAAAAACAATACTGACGTTGATTAAATAAACCAGGGTTCGACGTGAATATGCTCATCGAAGGTAATCACGCTGAAAGCCGAATTGTCTATGGTACTGACATCGCTTGTGCCGTTTTTCCATTGCGAACAAATCGCCGGGGAAACAGAGATTAAGGTATCCCCCAGCTTTCTTTGGAATAACGTATGTGCATGGCCTGAGCCGATAAACTTAACGTTTAACCGTTGGCAGAGGCTCAAAAGCTCCTCAGCATTGCTTAACATACAACTATCAACAATGGGCGTGCCTACAGGAATAGGGTGATGATGTAGGAAGACGGCGATCTTTTTATTGCCGCTCGAGACTATGGCTTTTTCAAGCGTTTCGAGCGAATGCGTCGAGACCCTGCCGAAATCTTCATTATCGACCACCGAGTCGATGCTGAGCATGCGCCATTCGTCATCTTCAAACGAGTTTATATCATAGCTGCCGCCCTGTTTACGGGCTTCATTGTCCAGGTTTTTTTTGTTGTCGTGATTGCCTGGGAACAGATAGAAAGGTAATGAAGTGCGATTCATTATTTTAAAGAAGCGCTCATAAGAGGGAATATCGCCATCATGCGAGATGTCACCTGTCACAATGATTAAGTTGGCATTAATTTTGTCGGCATTGGCGTTAATGAAGTCAATCGCCCTTTCGAAATTAGCAAGATGCTTCGAAGCCAGCGCGCTTGCATTAGGCATAATATGTATGTCACTAATCTGAATTACTTTCATGCTATACCCTGTTGATATTACTTAAATGGATTGTATGAAGTGCCCCAATCATAGTGATCGGTGTTTTCTATCTTCTTCACCCACTCGACTAAGGCGATAGCGAGCGGTAGCAATACAATAGAGACGACAACTTTATAAGACCACGTCGTGCTTATGATGTTAACCAACTCTATAAAGGTATATTTTCCTGAAAGACTTATCGGATAGGCTGTCAGCAACAGGGCGGCCTGTGTAGACATGGAACCAATAATATATCGGATAAAGAAGTATTTTCCTGAGAAAATAATCTTCATCTTTGAAATAATAAAACCATTGACGAAATAAGCGACCGGAACGGACACCCAGGTGCCTATCATGACTCGCCAAAATTCATGGTATAAAGAATAATAGTGCGTGGCGATATCATTGTTTTCTGGCTGAATAACGGCTGAGAGATTAAGTATTATGACATATAAGCTTTGGCAGAACACCATGATCCATATTGCTCTTACCGACAATTTATAGCCGTAAACCTCAGTCAGCAATGTTGATATCAAGAAACACAAGGAGAATACAATGCCGCTTGCCGTTATTTTAAAACCATAGATATCAAAGACTTTATAAACCAACGTGTCGCAGGTGATCATAATGGTCACCGTCAGGCCAACAAAAAGGCCATAGAGATTGAGATTTCCTTGCATTTTTACTCCTTATTTAGTCCGTGTTCTTCTGTTATTAATTATCCATACTTATTTAACGCGCAAATTACGCAACCCGCGAGTCGCATAATGAGACGCGAATAATGTCACATGGCCATCATGCCTCTTTATTCAAGCAAGACAACAACGCCTTCTCCCCTCCGTGCCCGGCTGGCGAGAGCGTCACGCCAAGTTTTGCGGAGAATGCTGATGGCCTGTTCGGCGGGGAGAGAGGATTTTACCCTGATTCATTAATATTGCTAATGAATATATTGCCTGGTTCACGCAGTGTCAATCAAGAACGAAGGGCACAGCAAACCGCGGCCGTGAAAAGTCGCTGCGCAGGTTGTTACGGAATTTAAGGGTAGCCACAACCGGGGCGGGGGCCGGTTTTTATCTGGCCTGCGTCAGCAGCTGCAAAAAGCGGCTCAGTGCGGCAAAAGGCGGCTCGCTGTTGCGCCAGAAGACGCCCACGCTGCCTTTCTGCTCTATCTTCGGCAGGTTCAGGATCGCCAGTTGCCCCTGACTGGCATAACGCTGCGCCAGCCGTAGAGAAAGAATGGAGATCATGTCGCTGCTTTGCAGCAGGTTGGTGCTGACGTTCATCGATGCTGATTCAACCGTGTTTTCAGGCAGCATCACGCCGTTATCTGCCAACGCATTATCGATGCTGAGGCGGATTGGCGTGCCGGTCGGCCAGACTATCCAGCGCCAGTGGGTGAGATCGTGCCAGGTGAGGGAGGCGGATTTTGCCAGCGGATGGTGAGGGCGGGCAACGAAGCATACCGGTTCGGTGTAGAGCACTTGATAGTTGAGCGGCAGTTG
The DNA here is from genome assembly GCF_017811775.1 of Serratia sp. X10. Classification (NCBI taxonomy): domain Bacteria; kingdom Pseudomonadati; phylum Pseudomonadota; class Gammaproteobacteria; order Enterobacterales; family Yersiniaceae; genus Serratia; species Serratia sp. X10. The sequence continues at coordinate 248,976 of NZ_JAEIOH010000002.1, forward strand.
CAGCGCCCGCCCTCCGACGCGGCCCACGACGACATCCACCGCGCCCGCGAGCAGATCGTGCAGCAGCGGGGTCATCACCTTTTCCTCAATATTGAGATGCAGCGTCGGCATTTCCTGCAGCAGGCTCAATATGGCCTGCGAAACGCAGTCGGTCGCCACCGGCGAGCAGCCGATTTTCAGGCTTCCCACCAGCCCGCTTTGCTTAAAGCGGGCGATTTCAGACTGCGAACGCTCCAGATCATGGATCAAACGCTGCGCATGCTGAAGCAGCAATTTCCCCCCCTCGGAGGGGCGTAGCCCTTTGCTATGCCGCTCAAAGAGCGTGAGCCCAATCTCATCTTCAAGCTGCGACAACCATTTTGACAGAGCGGGTTGGGAGATGTTCATCATCCGCGCAACGTGGGTCAGATTGCCCTGTTCACCCAATGCCACCAACATTTGCAGATGGTGCAGCTTCAATTTCTGCGCCCAGTTCGCCATTTGTTATAACCCTCCGGTTATGTCTCCGCCCGAAAAGCCATTGTACATTTTATCGCTAAAGATACAAATTTGTAACATACCTAAAACAACACAGACATCTCCCTACCTGCTCCGAGGCGCTCACTATGACTCAACGGCGTGATTTACAAGCACTGATCGACGCAGCCCCTATCGGCAAGACGCAGTGGCGCGTCATTCTCTGCTGCTTTTTGGTGGTGATGCTCGATGGTTTTGACACCGCCGCCATTGGTTTCATCGCGCCCGACATCCGCGCCCAGTGGCAGCTGTCCGCCGGTGAGCTGGCGCCGCTGTTTGGGGCGGGATTGCTGGGATTGACGGCGGGCGCGCTGCTTTGCGGTCCGCTCTCTGACCGCTATGGCCGCAAGCGCGTTATCGAACTCTGCGTGGCGCTGTTTGGCGCGCTGAGCCTGATTTCGGCCTTCTCCCCCGATCTGCAAACGCTGGTCGTTTTGCGTTTTCTCACCGGCTTGGGCCTGGGGGGCGCGATGCCGAACACCATCACGATGACCTCTGAATATCTGCCCGCTCGCCGCCGTGGCGCGCTGGTCACGCTGATGTTCTGCGGTTTCACGCTCGGTTCGGCCCTGGGCGGGATCGTCAGCGCCCAACTGGTGCCGAGGGTGGGGTGGTCCGGCATTTTGGTGCTCGGCGGCGTCTTGCCGTTGATGCTCTTTGCGGCGCTGCTATTTGCCCTGCCGGAATCCCCGCGCTGGCAGGTTCGCCGCCAACTGCCGCAAAAGGTGATTGCCAAAACGGTCAGCGCCATGACTGGCGAGTGCGATAAAGAGACCCATTTTTATCTGAACGAAGCCGCCACGGCGGCCAAAGGCAGCATCAGCCCACTGTTCGCCGGCCGCCAGTTGCGCATCACCCTCATGCTCTGGGCGGTTTTTTTCATGAGCATGCTGATCATCTACCTGCTCTCCAGCTGGATGCCGACGCTGCTTAACCACCGCGGTATTGATCTGCGGCATGCCTCCTGGGTGACCGCCGCTTTCCAGATAGGCGGCACGGTGGGCGCGCTGGGGTTGGGCGTGTTGATGGACAAATGCAATCCCTTCCGGGTGTTGGCGGTGAGCTACGCCTTGGGTGCCGTGTGTATTGTCATGATTGGCCTGAGCGAGAACGGCCTGTGGCAAATGGCGCTGGCCATCTTCGGCACCGGCATCGGCATCAGCGGGTCGCAGGTCGGGCTGAATGCCTTGACCGCCACGCTCTATCCGACGCAAAGCCGGGCGACGGGCGTCAGCTGGTCCAATGCCATTGGCCGCTGCGGCGCGATTGTCGGCTCGCTTTCCGGCGGCGTGATGATGGCGATGAATTTCTCATTCGATACGCTATTTTTCATTATTGCCCTTCCGGCGGCGCTCAGTACGGTGATGTTAATGCTGCTGACGGCTGTTGTTCGCCTGTCTGCCCCAGCCCCTGACACGTTGCCTCGCGCAGCGTCGTGAATGAAAAAGGAGAATCCCTATGCCTGAACGCCATCAGGATGTTAACCCCAGCCGCCAGCAGTTTTACCGGCAGATTTCCGGGCAGAACCTGATCCCGTTGTGGGAGTCGCTGCACCATCTGGTGCCGTCAACGCCGAATGCAAACTGCGCCCCGGCTTACTGGAACTATCAGGAGATTCGCCCGCACCTGCTGGCCAGCGGCGAGTTGATTGGTGCCAAAGAAGCAGTGCGCCGCGTGCTGGTGCTGGAAAACCCGATGTTGCGCGGACAAGCCGCCATCACCCCAACGCTGTACGCCGGATTGCAGTTGATCATGCCGGGCGAAATCGCGCCGAGCCATCGCCATAATCAGTCCGCGTTGCGTTTTATCGTCGAAGGGAAAGGGGCATTTACCGCCGTTGACGGCGAACGAACGCAAATGCATGAAGGCGACTTCATTTTAACGCCGCAGTGGCGCTGGCACGATCACGGCAATCCCGGTGCTGAGCCGGTGGTATGGCTGGACGGTCTGGATCTGCCGCTGGTGAACTTGCTGGGCTGCGGTTTCGCGGAAGACTATCCGCAAGAACAGCAGCCCGTGACGCGCCGGGAGGGGGATTATTTACCGCGTTATGCGGCCAATATGCTGCCGCTGCGCCATCAAAAAGGCAACTCATCGCCGATTTTCAACTACCGCTACGATCGCAGTCGCGAAACGCTGTACGACCTCACCCGCATCGGGGACGCCGACGAGTGGGACGGCTACAAGATGCGCTACGTCAATCCGGTGACCGGCGGCTATCCCATGCCCTCGATGGGCGCTTTCCTGCAACTGTTGCCGAAAGGCTTTTCCTCACGAAAGGCGCGCACCACGGACAGCACCCTCTACCACGTGGTGGAAGGGCGCGGCCAGGTCAGCATCGGCAACGAAACCCTTCACTTTTCGGCAAAAGATATCTTCGTGGCGCCGACTTGGTTCGACGTGTCGTTCCAGGCGGACGAAGACACTGTGTTATTCAGTTTTTCGGATCGGCCGGTTCAGGAAGCCCTGGGATTGTTCCGTGAAGCACGTTATTAATTTGGGAGAGACAACATGACGCAATACGTATTTGCACCGCCAGCCCCCGTGACTGTTCCTGTCGTGGGGAGTGATAAACAGTTCCCCGTGCGCCGTGTCTACTGCGTCGGGCGCAACTATGCCGCCCATGCCCGCGAAATGGGTTTTGATCCGGATCGTGAGCCGCCGTTCTTCTTCTGCAAGCCTGCCGATGCGGTGGTGCCGGTGGCGGCCGGCGAAACGCTGGCGCTGCCGTATCCGGCGCAAACGGACAACTATCACTACGAAATCGAATTGGTGGTGGCGATTGGCAAACGGGGGAGCGATATTCCGTTGGAAAAGGCGCATGAATATATCTGGGGATATGCCACGGGCCTGGACATGACCCGGCGCGATCGGCAGATGGACATGCGTCAAATGGGGCGCCCATGGGAAATCGGCAAGTCGTTCGATCTCTCTGCACCCATCGCGCCACTGCATAAAGCCGGCGACAGCGCAGACGTCAACACTGCGCCTATCTGGCTGCAGGTCAATGGCAGCGATCGTCAGCGCAGCGACATCCGTCATCTGATCTGGTCGGTGAATGAAACCATCAGCTATCTGTCCGGCTTTTTTGAGCTGCAGCCCGGCGATCTGATTTTTACCGGCACGCCGGAAGGGGTGGGCGCGGTGGTGAAAGGCGATGTGATTACCGGGAATGTAGAGGGGCTTACCCCTATCGCCGTGAAGATTGTCTGAGGCTGATTCTGAGGTGAATGATGAAGCTGTACAGTTTTTTTAATAGCTCAGCGTCCTACCGCGTGCGCATTGCGCTGGCGCTGAAAGGTATCCATTACCAGACGGTGGGCGTCAATATTCGCATCGGGCAGCAGAATGAGCTGGCTTATCGGCGCATGAACCCGGTCGGGCTGGTGCCGACGCTGCTCACGGACGACGGCGAGTCTCTCAGCCAGTCGCTGGCGATTACCGACTGGCTGGATCGCCATTTCCCCCAGTCGCCGCTGTTGCCGACGGCCGATCCGGCGCGCAGCCGGGTACTGGAAATCGTTTATGTCATCGCTTGCGATACTCACCCGGTCAATAACCTACGGGTGTTACGCTACCTGAGTGAAGAGCTGAAGGTGAATGAGGAAGAGAAAAAACGCTGGTATGCGCACTGGATCCGGCAAGGGCTGAGCGCCGTGGAACAGCTGTTGCTCCAGAGGCCGCCAGGGCCCTTCTGCGTTGGCGACAGCCCGACGTTGGCGGATTGCTGCCTGATCCCTCAGTGGGCGAATGCCCTGCGGATGGGGTGCGATCTGAGCGGGTATCCGCGCTGTAAAGCGATTTACGACGCCTGTACTCAGCTCCCGGCGTTCATCGCCGCAGCGCCCTAAAACCAACAAGACAAAATCTCAGCCTGAGCCTGATAAGGAGAAAGGCCGTCGCGAAAGCGAGGCGCGCAATGATCGTTGGGGGAGGCAGGGGCGAAGCGGCTGCGCTCTTATCCTCTCAAAGTGCAGACGAAAAAAAACCTGCTGTTACAGCAGGTTTTCTTGAATTTGGTCGGCATGAGAGGATTCGAACCTCCGACCCCCGACACCCCATGACGGTGCGCTACCAGGCTGCGCTACATGCCGACGCTATGAAAAATCATACTACCGATTCTCGATGTTTATGCAAGCGCCTTACCACTTGATTGCTTTAGTTTTAAGCAGTTAGTTGGCGATAAAGCGTTTTACATCGGTCAGCACCTGCAACAGCAGAGCAAGCTGCGGTTTCTCGTCTTTTATTTCATCACCGCTCTGATCGTAGACGCGATAGTTGCCGCTGTTGTCCAGCATCAGCGTCTGCGTCGGCGTGGTGATCACCAGCTGGTTGCCATCGCCGGTGGCGATCCAGTTGTTGCGGCGCTGGGCGGTAAACAGATCTTCGCCCTGCGAATAGTCTTTCGGCGCGGTTTTCACGTGCAGCAGCCGTTGCATCAAGGTACGCATCACGTCGTTATGGCCGGTCAGCTTGTTGATGGTCTGCGCCGGCGTGCCCGGCCAGTGGATCACCAGCGGCACCTGCAGCTGCGCCTGGTTGAAGGCGGTGCCGGCGCCCCATTGGCCTTTGCCGCTGTCGTTGAACTCGACGCCGTGCTCGGCGGTGATCACCACCACGGTTTTATCCAGCAGGCCGCGCTGTTTCAGGGTGTCCAGCACCTGGGCTATCTGGGCGTCCACGTCCTGGGCGCCGGTGCGATAGCGTTGGATAAAATCGGCCGGCGCCGGAGTTTTAGCACTTTCGGCCGGCTCGGCGCCGCTGAAGTTGATATAGGAGAACCACGGCTCTTTGTCGCCCTGATCCGTCAGCCAGCGTTGCCATTGCTGCGTGGTCTGCGCGTCGCTTTGCGGCGCCGGCGTCGGCAGCGAGAAGTCGGTCAACAGGGCCTGACGGTACAGGCTGGCGTTGAAGCCGTCGGACGAGAACAGCCCCAGTTGGTAACCTTGCTCGCCGAGCGCGTTGATCAGCGCCGACGGCTTGCGGCCGGCGAGCACGCTGTCCAGATAGGTCGGGGAAATGCCGTAGAACAGGCCGAACAGCCCGGTGTCAGCGTGGTTGCCCGAGCTGTAGTGATCGCTGAAGCGCACGTTTTCCTGGGCGAAACGCGTCAGCGTCGGCATGTCCTGCGCCACGTCTTTGGCGCGAATGCCGTCCACCACGATCATCAGCAGGTTATAGCCGCTGCCCTTATCGCCGTAGCTGAGATCGCTGAGCGGGTACTCCACCGCCACCGCTTCCGGATTGCCCTGTTGCACCAGGCGGCGTTCATATTCTTGCTGATCGAGCAGGCCGTGTTTTTCGAGGAACTTGCGCGCGGTCATCGGGTACGAGAGCGGCAGGTTGGCCCGCTGCATGGTGATCGGGCGATAGAAGTTGGCGTCGGCCCAGATGTAAATCAGGTGCGAGGCGAAAAAGGCGCTGATGAACAGCGCCGCCAGCGGCTTGCCGAAACGGCGGCGGTTCAGGCTGCGCAGCTTCTGCCAGCTCCAGGTGCCGAACAGCATCTCCACCAGGAAGATCACCGGCACGCAGATAAACATCAGCTGCCAGTCGCGCGACAGCTCGCTTTGATCCGGGTTGACCACCAGATCCCACACCACCGGATTGAGGTGCAGGTGGAAATGGGAGAACACCTCGCTGTCGACCAGCAACAGCGTGAGCCCGGCGGTGGCCAGCGCGGCGGAAATAAATCGCAGCAGCCGCTGCGACATCACCACGAAGGTGAGCGGGAAGATCACCAGCAAATAGCCAGCGAACACGATAAAGCTGAAATGCCCCAGCAGGCTGACCAGGGCATAGACCCGGCCCAGCAGGGAAGCGGGCCAGTCGGTGACAAACAGGTAGCGGCTGCCCAGCCCAAGGGCGAGCAGGATGTTGAATAAGGCGAACCAGTGCCCCCAGCTGATCATCTGGGAGACTTTTTCACGATAACGCTGACGGTTTGTCACCATAAATAAATATTAATGCGCTTTATCTTCACGGACAGAAGCCTGCAGGGCTTCCGCGAACGATCTCGCCAGGGTTTTCCGCTGCGCGGGGGCAACGCTGGTGTTGATCAAATTAGTGACCATATTGCCCAGCACCATCAGGGAAAGATCGGTGGGGGTATGGTGTTTTTCCAGAACATTGACCAGCTCTGAGAGCAGTTGTTCAACGTGTTCGTCACTGTAACGGGATGATTGTGGCATAAAATTGCGCTTAGTAATCTGCAAAGTGCCCTATCTTACCGTATAGGACAGTGATTTTCCGCTCTTTTATCACTTCCTGTCATTCGGGAAAGGGTTCGCCCGTGACGGGGCCGCTCACCGCTGCGCCTTTCCGGTTTGCCGCGGTTTTTTAGTATTGCAGGGCGGGGCCTTCAGTGTTTGAATACGCGCCTAAAGAACAGGAGGATTTACCATGAGTCTGGATATCGACCAGATCGCTCTGCACCAGTTGGTGAAACGCGACGAGCAAACGCTGGACGTGGTGCTGCGCGATTCCTTGCTTCCCACCAACGCGGCGGTGGAAGAAATGATGGCGGAACTGCATCGCGTCTACAGCGCCAAGAGCAAGGCCCTGGGCTTGTTCAACGAGGGCAGCGAGCTGGCGGAAGCGCTGCGCACCTGCCGCAAGGACGATAAGGACTTTCTGGCCTTCAGCCGCGCGGCGACCGGCCGTCTGCGCGACGAACTGGCGAAGTATCCATTCGCCGAAGGCGGCGTGGTGCTGTTCGGCCAATACCGCTATCTGGCGGTCGAGTACCTGCTGATCGCGGTGCTGAACAGCCGTAACAGCATGCGCGTCAACGAAGAGCTGGATATCAACACTACGCACTATCTGGACATCAACAACGCCGATATCGTTGCGCGCATCGATCTGACCGAGTGGGAAACCAACCCGGAATCGACCCGCTATCTGACCTTCCTGCGAGGGCGCGTGGGCCGTAAGGTCGCCGACTTCTTCATGGATTTCCTGGCGGCGTCCGAAGGGTTGGACACCAAGGCGCAAAACCGCGGGCTGCTGCAGGCGGTGGACGACTACTGCGCCGACGCGCAGCTGGACAAGAATGAGCGCCAGTCGGTGCGCCAGCAGGTGTACAGCTACTGCAACGAACAGCTGCAGGCGGGCGAAGAGATCGAACTGCAGGCGCTGTCGCAGGAGTTGTCGCCGGTCGGTGAGAAAGACTTCATGCAGTTCTCCAGCGAGCAAGGCTATCAGCTGGAAGACAGCTTCCCGGCGGATCGCGGCACGCTGCGCCAGCTGACCAAATTCGCCGGCAGCGGCGGCGGTATCAGTCTGAACTTCGACGCCATGCTGCTGGGCGAGCGCATTTTCTGGGATGCAGCCACCGACACGCTGACCATCAGAGGCACGCCGCCGAACCTGCGCGATCAGCTGCAGCGCCGGACCGGCAGCGGCAAGTAAGCTTGCCGAATCGCAGACAATAAAAAACGCCGCAATTGCGGCGTTCTTTATTTCGGCGTCCCGAAAGGTTCGAAAACGTAGCGATTAAACGCGAACGAAGTCGATGTGAGCCAGTTTTGGCTTGAACGGGTGACGCTGTACAGCCTGAACCTTAACTTTGGTTTCTTTACCGTCGATAACCAGAGTTACTGCTTCGCTGTAGAATTCTGGTTTAGCTTCCATGTTCTTGACAGAATCATGATCCAATTCGATGGAAACTGCAGCTTCTTTGCCACCGTAAACGATAGCTGGGAATTTGTTTGCTGCACGCAGGCGGCGGCTCGCACCTTTACCCTGGTCTTTACGTACTTCTGCATTGATAGTGAACATTGTTTTTTCTCTTAAAAGAAAATTTACCCTGCTACAGGCGACCCAAGTAGCAAGTTCGGAATTCCGCTTTAACGCTGGGCAGGCCCAGGTAAAGCGCGCGGCATTTTAACGGAAAGCCGCCCGCAGGGCAACGAAAACCTGCCCAGATTGAGGGCCGCTCGCTCAGGCCAACTGATTGGCGCGGCGGAAACGGCCTTGATAATCGAACACTTTCTCACGCACCTGCCAAAACTGCCCGCGCTTGCGTGCCACCACGAAATCCGGATGGCGCAGCGCTTGCCGTTGCGCCAGCACGTCGGCGGCGGTGTGCCAGGCGAACGGCACGCCCGGCGCGCGCTGGTGCGGGCGCAGGAACAGCATCTCGAACGCTTTGCGCTGCGCCGGCGTCTGCAGGCGGAAGCGCTCGCTGGTACTGGTGCCGTCCTCGTCGTAATAGGTGGCCTTCAGCCATTCGCCCTTGTCGTCGCGGCCGCTTTGCAACTCCATGCCGCCGCAGCGCAGCACCAGCGCGTCTTTCAGCTTCAGCGCCGCCTTCAGCATGTCGTCAGGATCGACCAACACCTCCTGACACTGATGGCAACGGCGCGCGGCGATGTCGTTCTCCGCGCCGCAGTGCGGGCAGCTCTTGAACCGGAAGCGGTAATCGCACTGTTCGCGGTGGCCGTCGTCGTCCTCCAGCCAGCCCTGGCAGCGGCGGCCGTAGTGTTCGATGATGTCGCCGTTTTCGGTGCACTTGCCCCAGAACAGGTTGGCGAAGCCGCAGGCCGGGCAGAACACCTGCACCGGCTGGCTGTCGCCGTGCGGTTTGCTGACGCCGACCTCCGGCGTAAACAGATCGTGCGGGTTGCCGGCGTAGTCGAGGATCAGGCAATCCTTTTTGTCGGGCGCCAAACGCAGCCCGCGCCCGACGATCTGCTGATACAGGCTGACGGACTCGGTGGGGCGCAGGATAGCGATCAGGTCGACGTGCGGCGCGTCGAAGCCGGTGGTTAACACCGCCACGTTGACCAGATAGCGCAGATGCTGCTGTTTGAACGCCTCGATGAGCGCATCGCGCTCGGCGGGCGGCGTTTCGGCGCTGACCAGCGCGGCTTCGCCGTTCGGCAGCAGGCCGTGGATCTCGCGGGCGTGTTCGACGGTGGCGGCGAAGATCATCACGCCTTTGCGGTCGTCGGCGTACTCTACAATCTGGCTGATGATATGCGGCGTGACGCGGTTTTGCCGTTTCAGCTCACGGTTCAGGTCCGCTTCGCTGAACAGGCCGTTGCTCCTGGCCTCCAGACGGCTGAAGTCGTATTGCACGATCGGCATATCCAGCCGCTCCGGCGGCACCAGAAAACCGTGTTTAATCATGTAGCGCAGCGGCAGCTCATAGATGCAGTCGCGAAACAGACTGGCGCCGTCGCCGCGGGTGAAACCGTGGTAGTGGTACTGGTAAATCCAACCTTTGCCCAGCCGGTACGGCGTGGCGGTCAGCCCCAGCAGCCGCAATTGCGGGTTGGTTTTCTGCAAATGCTGGATGATTTGTTGGTACTGGCTGTCGTCGTCGTCACTGATGCGGTGGCATTCATCGACGATCAGTAGCGAAAAGGCGCCGTCGAACAGCGGCAGGTTGCGCGCCACCGACTGCACGCTGCCGAACACCACTTTGCCGGCGCTCTCTTTTTGTTGCAGACCGGCGGCGAAGATGTCCGCCTCCAGGCCGTAGGCGCAGTATTTGGCGTGGTTTTGCGCCACCAGTTCCTTGACGTGCGCCAACACCAGCACCCGCCCACGGGCTCGCTTCGCCAGTTCGGCGATCACCAGGCTTTTGCCGGCGCCGGTCGGCAGCACGATCAGCGCCGGTTCGGGACGCCGCCGGAAATGGTTGATGGTGGCTTCGACCGCTTCCAGTTGGTAGGGGCGTAGGGTAAAGGCCATAAATGAACGCCGTAGGTTGGAATGGGCCGCGGGGGTTAGGTTTGTCAGCGCTGTTGCCACAGAAACGCTGACATTTTACGCCCCGGGCGACCGAGAAATGTCTATATTATGCCTTCTGAGCGCGCGCGGTGCGAGAAGCGTGAAAATTACCCCTGTCGGGCAACGCGTTGTGTCGCTATACTTGTGTGACAGCAATCGCTGTTCCCCCACGCGATTCCCCCCCTGAACCTGCTATTTGCACCCGGTGCAACGGCGGGCGTCATATTTTGGCAATACGATCAATGCGATCATAACAACGACAGGCAAAGCAGATCCCATGCGATTGGACAAGTTTTTATCTCAGCAGTTAGGTATCAGCCGTGCGCTGGTCGCGCGCGAACTTCGGGCTAAACGCGTCACCGTGGACGGTGAGGTAGTGAAGAGCGGGGCTGTCAAACTGACCCCGGAGCAAGAAGTGGCGTTCGACGGCAATCCGCTGCAGCAGCAGAACGGCCCGCGCTATTTCATGCTCAACAAACCGCAGGGCTACGTCTGCTCTACCGACGATCCCGATCATCCGACGGTGCTGTATTTCCTCGATGAGCCGGTCGCGTACAAACTGCACGCCGCCGGGCGGCTGGATATAGACACCACCGGGCTGGTGCTGATGACTGACGACGGCCAGTGGTCGCACCGCGTCACCTCGCCGCGCCACCACTGCGAGAAAACCTATCTGGTGACGCTGGAGCACCCGCTGGCGGAAGACACCGCGCAGCGTTTCGCCGCAGGGGTGCAACTGCACAACGAGAAAGATCTGACGCGGCCGGCGACGCTGGAGCAGGTTGACGAGCATGTGGTGCGCCTGACCATCAGCGAAGGGCGCTACCACCAGGTGAAGCGGATGTTCGCTGCGGTCGGCAACCGGGTGATCGCGTTGCACCGTGAGCGCATCGGCGCCATCGTGCTGGATGACGATCTTGCGCCGGGCGAATACCGTCCACTGACCGAAGAAGAGATCGCCAGCGTGGGCGCGCCGCACCTGCAGGACTGATAACCGATCATTGATTGCGGCCGATTAAGGAGTCGTGGAACGTGCAACAGAACCGAACCTCTCATCTCGGTTTGATTTTTATTCTGGGCCTGCTGTCCATGCTGATGCCGCTGGCCATCGACATGTACCTGCCCAGCATGCCGGTGATCGCCGCCCAGTTTGGCGTCGAGTCCGGCAGCGTGCAGATGACGCTCAGCGCCTATATGCTCGGCTTCGCCTTCGGGCAGCTGTTCTATGGGCCGATGTCGGACAGCATCGGCCGCAAACCGGTGATCTTGTGGGGAACGCTGATCTTCGCCATCGCCGGTTGCGCCTGCGCCATGGCGCAGTCGATCGATCAGCTGATCGGACTGCGTTTCTTGCACGGCCTGGCCGCCGCCGCCGCTAGCGTGGTGATCAACGCCTTGATGCGCGACATGTTCACCAAGGACGAGTTCTCGCGCATGATGTCGTTCGTCATTCTGGTGATGACCATCGCGCCGCTGCTGGCACCGATGATCGGCGGGGCGCTGCTGCTGTGGTTCAACTGGCATGCCATCTTCTGGACCATGGGCGCCGCGGCGCTGATCGGTTCACTGTTGGTGGCCTTGTTCATCAAGGAGACGTTGCCGAAAGAGCGGCGACAGCGGTTCCACCTGCGCACTACGCTGGGCAATTTCGGTTCGCTGTTTCGTCACAAGCGGGTGCTGAGCTACATGCTGGCCAGCGCCTTCTCGTTCGCCGGCATGTTCTCGTTCCTCAGCGCCGGGCCGTTCGTCTACATCGAACTGAACCAGGTTTCGCCGCAGCACTTCGGTTACTACTTTGCGCTGAATATCGTCTTCCTGTTCCTGACGACGCTGATCAACAGCCGCAACGTGCGGCGATTCGGCGCGGTCAAGATGTTCAAGCTGGGGCTGCTGGTGCAGCTGGCGATGGGGCTGTGGCTGCTGGCGGTGAGCGCCGTCGGGCTGGGCTTCTGGGCGCTGGTGATCGGCGTAGCGGTCTATCTGGGATGCATCGCGATGATCTCCTCCAACGCCATGGCGGTGATCCTGGATGATTTTCCGCATATGGCGGGCACCGCGTCTTCCCTGGCCGGCACGTTGCGGTTCAGCATCGGCGCGCTGGTGGGCGCGGTGCTGTCGATGGCGCCGGGCAAGAGCGCCTGGCCGATGGTCACCTCGATGGCGCTGTGCAGCATTGTGGCGGTGTTGTTCTATCTGTACGCCAGCCGGCCGCGCGATCGCGCAGCCTGACGTTCTCCAGGTTCGGGGCGAAGTTGCCCCGAGCCGTCAAAGGGTTGCGCCTTGCCAGTTTGTGGTGCAACCGGCAATGAAAATTTTGTTGCTAAACATATGCCTGCTAATCAATGGGTCATTTACCCTTCTGTGTGCTTTTTGTTAAAAAATACCGTCGCTGAGCTGCCCGATATCCTCCGGTATCGCGGCGTTTTGCCGGCGGGTCGGTGCGGGCGGTTTGCAATAGGGGTGATGTAAATCAAGGCATTAGTGGAGGACGGTGCGCTAACGCGACGGGTGAAATGTTTCTTCAATGTAAAAATATGGCGACGAAAAAGTAGTCGCATTGCAAGAAAAAAGAGTTGAGATCGCTGCGGGAAAGGGTTACATATAACGCAAAAATGCGAGCTGAGTCGCAAAATGCCGTGAAATAACACCGTACGGCGCGCCAAAAAATGGCACGGCATCGGCAAGCACGGGGTCAGGTTAATCGCTTGCGGCAAAATTTACATTTAAATAACATTTGTGCGCGGCAGAGTCGGGAGTCAACGGCTATAACTTAGTAACCCTGTCAGGTAAAAGTGTTTCACCTTTTCAAACTAGGGATTTCATGTGGAGAGTATCCAACTTTCGGTAGTGCATCGCTTGCCGCAAAGTTATCGTTGGCTATCCGGTTTCACCGGCGTAAAGGTCGAACCGATTCCGTTTAACGGAATAGACGAGGATAACAACCTGATTGGGCTGAAGCTGCTCAGCCATGAAGGGGCCGAGGCCTGGCAGGTGATGCAACAGCTTAATCTGTCGTTGCAGGAGATTCAGGTCGACTGCGCGATCGTCGAATGGGAAGGGGAACCTTGCCTGTTCGTGCAGCGCAGCGATGAGAGCGCGACGATGTGCCGCCTGAAAAACGTCGGTGCCGCGATCGCCGAACCGCTCAGCGCGCAATACCCCTTCTGAATTCGCCGCTAATCCGCCAACTGCAACAGTTGTCGGGTATAGTCGGCTGCAGGCGCCGCGAAAATGGCCCGGCAGTCCCCTTGCTCAACCACTTCCCCCTGTCGCAGCACGATGACCTGGTGGCATAGCGAACGCACCACCTGCAGGTCATGGCTGATGAACAGATAAGCCAGCCGGTGGCGTTGCTGCAGCGATTTCAGCAGCGTCAGGATCTGCGCCTGCACCGATTTATCCAGTGAAGAGGTCGGCTCGTCGAGGATCAGCAGCTGCGGCTGCAGGATCAGCGCGCGCGCGATGGCGATACGCTGGCGCTGACCGCCGGAAAACTCGGTAGGGTAACGATGGCGCAGCTGCGGATCCAGGCCGACCTCCTGCAACACCTCGATCACGCGCTGCTCCCGCTGCTCGGCGTTCAGCCGCTGGTGCACTTCCAACCCTTCGGCGATGATCTGCTGTACGTTCAGGCGCGGGTTGAGGGCGGAATACGGGTCCTGGAAGACGATTTGCATCCGGCTGCGGTAGGGCAGCATTTGTTTCATCGTCAGCGGGTGCAGCGGTTCGCCGTCGAACCAGATGGCGCCCTGCGAGGCCAGCAGACGCAATAGCGCTAACCCGGTGGTGCTTTTACCCGATCCGGATTCCCCCACCAGCCCCACGCTTTCCCCGGCGCGCAACTCGAAGCTCAACGATTTCAGCGCATAGTGATAATCCACCGTGCGGCGCAGCAGGCCGCGCCGGATGGGGAAGCGCACCTGCAGATCTTCCACCTTGAGCAGCGGCCGCTCGTCGCCGGGGCGCACGGTGGGCAGCGGCAGCGGTTCGCCAACGTCTTCGGCGGCCAGCAGCTGCTGCGTGTAGGGATGCTGCGGCCGGCTGAACAGCTGCGTGCGGCTGTTTTGCTCCACGCAGCGCCCTTGGCGCATCACCGCCACGTTGTCCGCCAGACGGCGCACAATATTCAGGTTATGGGTGATGAACAGCAACCCCATGCCCATTTCTTGTTTCAATTCTTGCAACAGCGTCAGGATCTGCGCCTGGATAGTCACGTCGAGCGCGGTGGTGGGTTCGTCGGCGATCAGTAATTGCGGGCGGGTTAACACCGCCATGGCGATCATCACGCGTTGGCGTTCACCGCCGGAGAGCTGATGCGGATAGTCCTGCAACCGGGTTTTGGCCTGGCGGATGCCGACGCGCTCCAGACAGTCGACGATCTCTGCGCGCGCGGCTTCGCGCCGCAGGCCGCGGTGCAGCATCAGCACTTCCGCCAGTTGCTTCTCAATGGTGTGCAGCGGATTGAGCGACACCATCGGTTCCTGAAAGATCATCGCGATCTGATTACCGCGCACTTTGCGCAGGTCAGCCTCCGGCGCATGCAGCAACGAGTTGCCGTTGAACAGAATATCGCCGCCAGGGTAAACCACCGGCGGCGCGGGCAGCAGTCGCAGTATCGACAGGGCGGTGACGCTTTTGCCGGAGCCGGATTCTCCCACCAGCGCCAGCGTTTCCGCCGGGGCTATTTGTAAAGAGAGTTCGTTGACCACCGGCGTGACGGCGTCGCCCTGACGGAAGGCGATGCTGAGATCCTGGATGGCGAGCAGAGGTGTAGCCATATCAATGCGCCTTGCTGGGGTCAAAGGCGTCGCGTACCGCTTCGCCGATAAAGATTAATAACGACAGCAGCACTGCCAGCACCAGGAAGGCGGTGATGCCGAGCCACGGCGCCTGCAGATTGTTTTTGCCTTGCAGCAGCAGTTCGCCGAGCGACGGCGAACCGATCGGCAGACCGAAGCCGAGAAAATCGAGCGACGTCAGGGTGGTGATCGAGCCGCAGAGGATAAACGGCAGGAAGGTCAGCGTCGCCACCATGGCGTTGGGCAGCATGTGGCGGGACATGATGACCCGATCCGGCACGCCCATGGCGCGCGCGGCGCGGATATAGTCATAGTTGCGGGTGCGCAGGAACTCGGCGCGCACCACGCCCACCAGGCTCATCCAGCCGAAAAGAATAGTGATGCCGAGCAGCCACCAGAAATTGGGCTGGACGATGCTCGACAGCAGAATGATCAGAAACAGCGTCGGCATGCCCGACCACACTTCGATAAAGCGTTGCCCCCACAGATCGAAACGCCCGCCGTAATACCCCTGCGTCGCGCCGACGCACACGCCGATCAGGCTGGAAAACAGCGTCAGCGCCAGGCCGAACAGCATCGAAATGCGAAAACCATACAGCACGCGGGCCAGCACGTCGCCGCCGTTGCTGTCGGTGCCCAGCAGGTTATGGCGCGAAGGCGGGGAGGGGAAGGGCACTTCGGTGGCGAAGTTGATCGTGTCGTAGCTGAAACGGATCGGCGCCCAGATCGCCCAGCCGTGCCGGTCGATTTGGCGCTGGACGAACGGATCCTGATAGTCGGCTTCGGTGTTCAGTTCGCCGCCGAACGCGGTTTCGCTGTAGTTGATCATAAACGGCAGGTATAGCCGGCCTTCATAACGCACCAACAGCGGTTTGTCGTTGGCGATAAGATCGGCGGCCAGGCTCAGGGTGAACAGCGCCAGAAAGATCCACAGTGACCAGTAACCGCGGCGGTTGCGGCGAAAACGCGCCCAGCGCGCCTGATTGATTGGGCTAAGGCGGCTCATTGGCGGGCCTCGAAGTCAATGCGCGGATCGACCAGGGTATAGGTGATATCGCTGAGAATGTTCAACAGCAGGCCGATCAGGGTGAAGATATACAACGTGCCGAACATCACCGGGTAGTCGCGCTGCAGCGTGGCGTCGTAACCCAGCAGCCCCAGGCCGTTGAGCGAGAACATCACCTCAATCAGCAGCGAGCCGGTGAAAAACATGCTGATAAAGGTGGCCGGAAAACCGGCGATCACCAGCAGCATGGCGTTGCGGAACACGTGGCGGTACAGGATCTTTTTCTCGTCCAGACCCTTGGCGCGGGCGGTGGTGACGTACTGTTTGCGGATTTCATCGAGGAACGAGTTTTTGGTCAGCATGGTCAGGGTGGCGAAACCGCCGATCACCGTCGCCAGCACCGGCAGCGTGATGTGCCACAGATAGTCGGCGATCTTCGCCGGCCACGAGAGGGTATCGAAGTTGCTGGAGACCAGGCCGCGCAGCGGGAACCAGTCGAGATAGCTGCCGCCGGCGAACAGCACGATCAGCAGGATGGCGAACAGGAACGCAGGAATGGCGTAGCCGATAATGATCAGCGTGCTGCTCCAGGTATCGAACGCGCTGCCGTTGTGGACGGCCTTGAGGATGCCGAGCGGGATCGACACCAGATAGATGATCAGCGTGCTCCACAGGCCCAGCGTGATGGAGACCGGCAGGCTTTGGCCGATCAGCTGCATCACTGAAGCGCCGCGAAACAGGCTGTCGCCGAAGTCAAAACGCATGTAGTTCCACAGCATGGTGAAGTAGCGCTCGTGCAGCGGTTTGTCGAAGCCGTAACGCTTAGTGATCTCGGCGATCACCTCCGGATCCAAACCGCGCGAACCGCGGTATTGGCCTTCAGTTGCGGCGGGAACGCCGGCACGAGCATGGCCCAGGCCTTCATTCACGCCGCCGCTGCCAAAACCGCTGCCCTGACCCAGTTCGATGGCGGCGATGGCCTGATCGACCGGGCCGCCGGGGGCGATTTGCACGATAAAAAAGTTGATGGTGATGATCGCCCACAGCGTGGGGATCACCAGCAACAGTCTGCGTATCAGATAGGCTGCCATGCCGACTCCTTATTGCCGTTGAGCCGGCAAGCGCGCCGCCTTGTTGACGTCGTACCACCAGTTGTCGAAGCCGATGGCGTAGGCCGGGCGGATCGGCGGCGTGGAGAACTTGTCCCAATAGGCGTAGCGGTCGTGGTTGGAGTACCACATCGGCAGCATGTAGCGGTTCCAGGTCAACACCCGATCCAACGCGCGGCCGAGCGGCAGCAGCGCTTTTTCGTCGCCCTGATGCTCAGCGATTTGCCTGACCAGGCTGTCGACCGCCGGATCCTTGACGCCGGGGGTGTTATAGCTGGAGTTGATGTACTCCGAATCCCAAATGATGCGTAAATTGGCGGTGGGGAACGGCATCGCCATATACACCGTCGGCATCATATCGAAGTCGCGTTCGCGCATGCGGCGCGTATATTGCGAGGCGTCGATCTCGCGGATTGCCATATCGATGCCCAACCGCTGCAGGTTGTGGCGGAACGGCAACACGTACTGGAAGTTGCTGCCGCTCAGCAGCATCAGCTCAAAGGCGAACGGCTGGCCGGTTTTGGCGTTGACCAACTTTTGATTTTTGACCACCCAACCGGCCTCTTTCAACAGTTGGGTCGCCTTCAGCAGATTTTGCCGATCGTTGCCGCTGCCGTCGGAGGCGGGCGGTTGATAGATGCTGGTGAACACCTCAGGCGGCACCTGGCCTTTGAGCGGCGCCAGCAGCGCCAGTTCGGCGGCGTCCGGATAGCCGCGGGCGGCGTAGGCGGTGTTTTGGAAATAGCTGTCGGCGCGTTGATAGGCGTTGTAATACAGCGCCTTGTTCATCCAGTTAAAGTCGAAAGCCAGGGTGATCGCTTCGCGCACGCGCGGGTCGGCAAACAGCGGTTTTTGGATGTTGAACGCCAGCCAGCGGGTGTTTTGCGCCGCCTGGTTGGTTTCGTCCTGTTTGATGATGTAGTTGCGCGCGAAGTTGCCGCCCTGATACTGGGTGGCCCAGCTCTTGGGCGACGGCTCGATGCGGAAATCGTAAGCGCCGGCCTTGAACGCTTCCAGCGCCACTTTATCGTCCAGATAATAATCGTAGCGAATGCTGTCGAAGTTATAGCGGCCGCGGTTCACCGGCAGATTGGCGGCCCAGTAGTCGCGCACCCGTTGATAGGTGATGTACTGGCCGAGGCGATAATCGCCGATTTTATACGGGCCGCTGGCCAACGGCGGCGTGTTGAGCGGCTCGTTGAGCTTATGGTTTTGCCAAAAGGCGGCCGGGAGAATAGGCAGGCTGCCGAATAACGACAGCATCGCTTCTTTGTTCGGCTGCGGGAATTCAATGCGCACCGTCAACCGAGAGATGGCTTTGACCGTGACGCCTTTGTAGTAGGAGCGAAACTGCGGCACGCCCTCGGCCATGAATTTGCTGAAGGTGAAGGCCACGTCGGCGGCGGTGATCGGGCTGCCGTCGTGGAAACGCGCGCGGGCGTTGATATCCACTTCCACCCAACGCATGTCGGCCGGGAAACGCGCCGATTCGGCAATCAACGGATAAAAGCTGCCGGGTTCGTCGTCGGACGTTGCGAACAGAGTATCGTAGAGTTCGTCGGTACGCGCACCGGGCACGCCGCGGGTGGCGAAGCGGTTGAAGTTATCGTAGGTGCCGATGGCCGCCAGCCGCACGTCGCCGCCTTTGGGCGCCGCCGGATTGACGTAGTCGAAATGGCTGAAGTCGGCGGCGTATTTCGGTTCACCGAGAAGGGCGAAAGCGTAGCTTTCGTTGAGGGCTTCGGCCTGCGAGGCGAAGCTCAGTGCCGAGAGCACCAGAGCAGCGAAAATGCGCACGGACATCAGACGTTAAGCTCCTGCTGTGGAATAAAGTACAACCGGCGCCTAGCATAACATTCTTCGGGCGGGCGCAGGGTAAAGATGCTTAAAGATTAACTATTTTTTCCTGATAATCAAAGACCTGATGAGCGTTGCAGTAAGCGACGAAATTAGCGATGCTAAGCGGCTTGCTGAAGTAATAGCCCTGCATGAAGTTAACGCCGCGTTCTTGCAGGAACTGCATCTGCTCGGCGGTTTCCACGCCTTCAGCCACCGTCAGCATTTTCAGCTTTTTCGCCAGCGAAATCACCGCATCCAGCACCGGCGCGGTGACCGTGTCCTGGCCGATGGTGTTGACGAAGCCGCGATCGATCTTCAGGTAATCCATGGTGAAACGCTCAAGATAAATAAGCGCGCTGTGGCCGGTGCCAAAATCGTCCACCGCGATCTCGATGCCCTGTTTATGCAGCCAGTCGAACTCCGCCAGTGCGCTCTCTTCCTCCACCATGCCGCGTTCGGTGATTTCGAACACCAGCGTAAAGTAATCGCCCGGCAGCTGCGCCAACAGTTCATACACGTCCTGATGGAATGACGGCGCGCTAAGGTGGGCGGGGGAAATATTGAGGCCGATCTTGCTTCCCCGCGGCAGCGCCTTGGCGAGCTGCGGCGCATCTTCGGCAATCAGCCTGAACAGATGGCGGGTGAGCGGCACGATCAGCCCGTTGCTTTCGGCGTATGGGATAAAGACATCCGGGGGAATGCGGCCCTCGATAGGGTGCTGCCAGCGGATCAACGCTTCCAGCCCGCCGATGCTGTTGCTGCCGCTATGGAACACCGGCTGATATTCGATGAAGAACTCGTTGCGCTTGATGCCGCGCAGTAGCGCGCGCTCCGGGCTTTGCCGCAACAGCAGCATGTAGTAGCAGAGCACGCCGATCATCAGCGACAGCACCAGGCTGCCCAGCAGCGTCAGGCGAATATCGTTGGGCGTCAGTTTCTCGTTGTAGAACAGGATGCTCAGCGGCAGATTGGGCAGCGTCAGGGTATCCGCCTTGTCTTGTGGCAACTGCGCGATCGGCATCAGGTTCGGGCTGAAGGTGGTCAGCGCGCGGTTGCCCATCACGATGGCGATGCCCGGCGCCTGCTCGTCATGCGAAGTGAACAGCAGGTAGGGCATCAAATTGATGTCCAGCGTGGCGAGGATGCCGGTCGCCGATGCGCCAGGATGCCGCAGCCAAACCGCGACCGCCGGCTTGTCCGGTACGATCGGCGTGCCCTGCTGCAGCTTCAGATCCAAAGGCAGGTGGGTATCGATGTCCTGATACACGTTTTTCATCGGCAGCATCATGTCGCCGGTGGCGGAGGAGCAGTAGGCGTAACCGTCTTTCACCAGCAGGAAGGTGCGCACGCCGCTGGTAAAGGCCGCCTGATAGGTGATGTCCGACTGGCTTGAGAGACAGGGTTTGTCCAGCAGCGGCATCATTTTTTGCATGACATCCGTCAGGTGCGAGATATAACCCAGCGCGAATTTTTGCGTACGCGCTTCAACCTTGTGTTGATATTGCGTGCGCTGGTGGTTGATCAAAGAAAGTGTGACCGCGGTGAATAGCGTAAAAAATAGCAGAGCGGCGACGACGCTTTTGGCCAGACTGCGCTGTCGGTGCGACACGCTGCGAGAAAACGCCCTTTTCAAGCCCATAACCGAGACCTCTGCAACGTGGCGTCAGGCGTGTCGCGCAGCCATTTAATGGATTGTGCCAACGGCTTTTTTTTCATTTTTTGCCTTTTATCCTGTACCCAACCGGCGACGCCGTTTAAATACAAGGCGTCGCCGACAGAAATATAATGCACCTATTTAAGCGGAAACGTTTTAAATAACGCCGGGCGCGCCGTTGCCGTCATCTGACGATAATAGGCGAGTTTTTCCTCGTCGGCGCGATTTCCGGCCGGCAGTTTATCAAAATAATGGTGTGAGGTGACGATAAGGCCTGGCTCAGCCCCGGGGGCTCTTGTTCGACAGCCAAAAAAAACGCCGCCCGTAGGCGGCGTTTATCGCTCGTTTGGTATTCAGGATCTTCAGGGCGTTGCGCCGTCAGCCGTTGGTCAACACTCGGCGCGCTTCTCGGTAACGTTTATTCCAATAGTTATCGGTCAGCTTGGAAATCATGACGCCACTGCTGGTAGAAGCGTGAACGAACTGATCGTTGCCTAAATAGATGCCGACATGGCGCCCGGTAGAACCGGCGCGGAACAGCACCAAATCGCCGGCGCGCAGTTTGGTGCGCTGGATTTTCTTACCGAGGTCTTCCTGTTCGTAGGTAGAACGCGGTAAATCCATGCCGAACTGTTCGCGGAAGGTGCGTTGTACAAACGCCGAGCAATCGATGCCGCGCTTGGTGTCACCGCCTAAACGGTAGCGAACGCCTTTCCAGTCCGCGTACTGATCCATAATCTTTGACTTGACGTCAACGTTGCGGACCATCGCTTCGAATTCATCCTGAGAGGCTTGCAGTAAAAGACCGTCTTTGTCATTAACTGCACGCATCTCAGTTTGTGCGTTACTCAAGTTCGAAGTGTGAGTCGAGCTGCACGCTGACAGCATAACCGCAGCGGCAATTGCAGGGACTACCCGCAAAAAATATCTCAGAAACGGTTGAGATTTGACCATTGTTGTTGTTTTCCCTTGAAGTCCTTAACGACGAAAGTCGCTACCTGAAAAATGCCAAACGAAACGAGCCTAGTCCGCACCTGTTGCATCGACAATCAGTTACCGTTGAAAACGTGCGGGAACGCACATTTTTATCGGATTCCGTACTGATTCGACTTAAACCAGGCACAAACGCATCTGAGATTACCGGAACAAATAGGGGATTGCGAGTCTTTTTCCGGTCTTTTTTATATGAATTTGTGATGTAACATAATGTAAAACTTCATATAAAAAACGCCAATTGTCCGATGTATGAATCTGGCGTGAAATCAGGTTGCAAAAGCGTTAACGGGAGGCAGAGAAATTTTGCGCATCGCGAGGGGATAAAATGCGGGAGGCGGGCGCCTCCCGGAATGACTTATAGACGTAAGTTATGGTTGGCCGGGGCGGTGCTTGCCGGGCAACAGGCGATTCAACCGTTCGATAATCCAGTCGCTGCAAGGCGTCATCAGCACCCAACTGGCGCCAACCAAGACCACGGACAGCGAGCCTACGGCGATATCGGTAAACCAGTGGGCGCCAATCATCACGCGCGGCAATGAAAAGATCAGCGTAATCAGCAGGGCGACGGCAAAGGCGCCGCGGCCGAAATAGCGCAGCATAAAGCAGGAAAAAATAATCAGCATCATGCCGTGGTCGCCGGGGAAGCTGTCGCCGGAGGCGTCCTTGGTGGGGATGCCGGTCAATGCGCTGACGCGATTGATATTGTCGAAGGTCAGGGTGGGGCTCGGATGCTTCACCGGCAGCAGGTGGCCAAGCTGATTCAGCACCACGGCGGTCAGCAGCATCACCACGCCGGTGATCACCAGACGGCGGCGGCCGGCGGCGTCCTGCTTCAGGTAGAAGTACAAATACAGCAGGCCCATGGCGAGCAGCGAAATCACATCGAACGCGCGGTTATTGGTGATGGCGACCAGATGCAAAAATGCCGGGTCGGTGGCCAGATGGCGGTTAAAGAAGAAGAAGATCGCCGAATCCAGGGTAAACCAGCCGCCGTGATTGGCCGGCAGGAACCAGGACAGAAACAGCGCAACGCCCAGTAAGTTGAAGAAGAGAATGAAGGGTAAATTGCGGCGTGTCATGACATAAACCTGTTGGAAAAATGAAAACGAAACAAAACCGGCCGCCCTGCGGCAACCGGGGGGCAACGGTACGGGGTTTAACTTAAACGAATCTTAAACAAGGCGGATTGCAGGGCGTTCCAGTCGGCATTTTCGCTGTGGATCAGTTCAACCCGGCTGTCGAGCGGCGCGTTCGGGCGGGTTTCGATGTTGAGATCCTGGCCCTGGCGATTGATCAGCAACGTGCCTTCGGGGATGCGCACCACGCCTTTGGCACGTTCGACCGGCGCCAGCCGCACCCATTCCATAAAGCCGACGGTATCGAACCGGGTGTCGCCGTCAAAAATCCAGCCGCAGCTGGTGAAGCCTTGCCCTTCGTTCAGCGCTCGCCGCCAACGCGCGTTCTCCGGCAGCCGCAACGCCGCCAGTCCTTGCGTTTTCGCCTGACCATGATGATGTCGTGCGTCCGGCAATTCTGTACGATTTGTGCGAGGAAGTGACAACAGCGCGACATCCGCCTCGCCTTGCGCGATGGCGTAGCAGGGACGCTGCAGCGGATCTTGCGCCGTCCAGGCTTCCAGCGCCCGTCTGTCTTCCGGCCGATAGGTATCGCTTTTGCTGGCCAGGATAACGTCGGCCGCGGCCAGCTGATCGCGGAAGTTTTCGTTGTCGCGGTAGCGGGGCTGACTGAGTTGACGGGCATCCAGCAGGCACAGCGTGGCCTGCAGATCGATCCAGCCGGCATAGCTCTCCTGGGTCAGCAGCGACAGGATTTGCTTCGGATGCCCGAGTCCGGTCGGCTCGATCAGCAGCCGGTCCGGTTTGGCCTGCTGCAACAGCATATTCAGACCCACCTGCATCGGCAGGCCGTTGACGCAGCACATGCAGCCGCCGGGGATCTCTTTGAGCACCGCGCCGCTGTCCGCCAGCAGCGCGCCGTCGATGCCGATCTCGCCGAATTCGTTGACCAGTACCGCCCAGCGTTCATGCTCGGGTTTATGGGCCAGCAAATGGCGGATGGCGGTGGTTTTACCGCTGCCGAGGAAGCCGGTAATCAGATTGGTTTTAGTCATTAATCATTCCTGGGTGCAAAAATCAACCTGCCTTATAAATGAGCGACTCTGCGCGGTCGCGGCGGCGAGTGCGATTTAATTTGTGCTCTACCTCGCAAATTTTGCACGCCACGATGCGCTTTTCAACCGGCAAAATCCACCTTTCTTGGCAAGAAAATTCTTAGATAAAACCCTGTATTAGATGCGGTTAACTTTTGTTAGTAGCTTGTTTTTACATTGTTAATGACGCGATTAACGATCAAATCCCGTCCCTTTCCTTGCGATTATTCCGAACAAGATCCTCTATGGTTAAATTGGCTTAACTAAAAATGAGGTTGCCATGAATACCTTTCGGTTATTTTTGATCGTAGGAATGTTGTTTTCATGGACGGCAGTGAGTCAGGCAGGAGTGGCCGGCGGGGTAATTCGCTTCGTCGGCTCTATCGTTGAAAGTCCTTGCACGGTCAAGATTGCAGATTCTAAGGCGAATACGCAATGTTACCGCAACGGCCAGCATTATCAGGCCCAGCAAGCGTTGTCAGGTTTTGATACTACACGCAAAGAACTTCCGCTGAATCTTGGCACAACCGAAATGAAGTGGGTAGACCAACAGAAAAAACTTGCTGTTATGACGGTCGTTTATCGTTAAGTCGTTCCGCCATGCCGGCGTAACGTTACGCCGGCATGGTTATTCTCAGCCTGCGGGCACTTCACCGCTCCACCCACTCCTTCACCGTTTCACGCGCACCGCGATCGCGCAGTGACAAATAGGCTTGCGTCACCGCCTCGGTAAACGCGGCATGCGTCGCCAACTGTTCGCCAAACACCGATTTCAGCGCCAGGAGCGCCGTTACGCGCCGCCGATCGTCCGGAGTGGCGGCGATCGTTTGTTGCAGGACATCTGCCAGCGGATCGCGAATGTCGATGGGCTGGCCGGCGTCATCGACACCGCCGACGTACCGCATCCAGCCCGCCACGCCCAGCGCCAGCCCGCTATAGTCGCCGCCGTGCCGCAGATGCCAGCGCACGGCGTCCAGCAGGCGCTGCGGCAGCTTTTGCGTGCCGTCCATGGCGATCTGCCAGGTGAGGTGTTGCAGCGCCGGATTGCTGAAGCGCGCGATAAGCTGCGCGGCGTAGTCGGGCAGACTGATGCCGGTGACGCTCAGGGTCGGGGCCTGCTCGCGCAGCATCAGCCGCTGTGCGGCGCGGCGGTAGTGCTCGTCCGTCATGCACTCGTTGATATAGCGGTAGCCGCCCAGGTAACCGAGATATGCCAGGAACGAGTGGCTGCCGTTCAGCATGCGCAGCTTCATATGCTCAAACGGCAGCACATCGCGGACCAACTGGGCGCCGGCCAGCTCCCACGCCGGGCGTCCGGCGGCGAAATTGTCTTCCACGACCCATTGAATGAAGGGCTCGCAGGCGATGGCGCATTCGTCACGTACGCCGCCCAGCGCGGCGGCGATCTCATCCAGCGTGGCCGGCGTGGCGGCCGGCACGATGCGATCGACCATGGTGCAGGGGAAGGTGGCGGCGGAGGCGATCCAGTCGGCGAGCGACGGATCCCGCGCCTGCGCCAAATCGAGCACCGCCCGGCGCAGCACGTGGCCGTTCTCCGGAATATTGTCGCAGGAGAGCAGGGTGAAGGCGGGCAGCTCGCGTTCACGCCGTAGCCGCAGCGCCTCCACCAAAATGCCGGGTGCGGTCTGCGGCTGATGCGGCGCCGCCAGATCGGCGACGATCCCCGGATGCCGCCGATCCAGCCGCCCGCTGCCGGGTTCGATGCAGTAGCCCTTTTCGGTAATGGTCATCGAGACGATCGCCACCTGCGGCTCGGCCAGCTTCTCCAACACCGCGGCAATGCCCTCCAGCTTGCGGTGCACGCTCTCATGCACTGCGCCGATCACCAGGGCCTGATGGCCGTCCGCGCCTTTCTCCAGCACGCTGTATAAATGATCCTGTTGCCGCAGCGCCTGAAACAGCGGCACGCCGCCGGACAGGCTGACCTCGCAAATGCCCCAGTCGCCGCCCTGGGCGTTCAACACCCGATCGGTCAGCAGCGCCTGATGCGCACGGTGGAATGCGCCGAAACCCAGGTGCACGATGCGGCTGCGCAGGGCCCGGCGATCATAATTCGGTTGCCGGACGGCGCCCGGCAGCGGGGTGTTGGCGATCGTATTCATCTCATCTCCAAAGCGAGTAGACAGCTGGCGGGCCACTTGCGTCAAGTTAGCGGACCAGTTTGCCGACGCATGGACAGCGGGGCGCCGGCGATAAAAAACTGCCATCAGTCTAAAGTTGTCGGCAGGTTAAGGGAATTGGTCAGGCCAAAATAAGCCAGAATCGTGAAGCGGATCAACCCATGGACGGTTCAATTTTGACAGCGTGCGGCGAAAGAGTAAGTTAAAGCTAGCTGATATCTAAATTAAACTGGTATAACAACATCGCGATGCGAGACAGACATAAGGACACAACATGGAACAAACATGGCGTTGGTATGGCCCGAACGATCCGGTCTCTTTGGATGACGTGCGTCAGGCCGGGGCGACCGGGGTGGTCACGGCGCTGCACCATATTGCGAACGGCGAAGTCTGGCCGATCGACGAGATCCGCGCGCGGCAGGCGCTGCTGGCGGAAAAAGGGCTGGTGTGGTCGGTGGTGGAGAGCGTGCCGGTACATGAAGAGATCAAAACCCACAGCGGCGATTGGCGGCGGCATATCGCCAACTATCAACAGACGCTGCGCAACCTCGCGGCCTGCGGCATCGACACCGTCTGCTACAACTTCATGCCGATCCTCGACTGGACGCGCACCGATCTGGCCTATTCGCTGCCGGACGGCGCCAAAGCGCTGCGTTTCGATCACATCGCCTTCGCCGCGTTCGAGCTGCATATCCTGCAACGCGCCGGCGCCGAGGCGGACTATACGGCGCAAGAGCGCAGTCAGGCGGCAGCCTATTTCGCCGCCATGAGCGAGGAGGAGAAAGCCACGCTGACGGGCAACATCATCGCCGGGCTGCCGGGGGCGGAAGAAGGCTATACGTTGGAGCAGTTCCGCCGCCGCCTGGCGGAATACGACGGCATCGACAAGGCGCAACTGCGCGAAAACATGGCGGTCTTTCTGCGCGCCATCGTGCCGGTGGCGGAAGAGGCCGGCATCCGGCTGGCGGTGCATCCCGACGATCCGCCGCGGCCGATCCTCGGCCTGCCGCGCATCGTCTCCACGATCGAAGACATGCAGTGGCTGAAGCAGACCGTCGACAGCATTCATAACGGCTTCACCATGTGCACCGGTTCCTACGGCGTGCGCGCCGACAACGATCTGGTGCGGATGATTGAAACCTTCGGCGATCGCATTCACTTTACCCACTTACGCGCCACCTGCCGCGAGGAAAACCCGAAAAGCTTCCACGAGGGGGCGCATCTGCAGGGCGATGTGGACATGGTGGCGGTGATCGAAGCGATCCTGACCGAAGAACTGCGTCGGCAGCGGGCGGGCGATCGGCGGCCGATCCCGATGCGCCCCGATCATGGGCATCAGATGCTGGACGATTTGAAAAAGAAAACCAATCCGGGCTATTCGGCCATCGGGCGGTTGAAAGGGCTGGCGGAGCTGCGCGGCGTCGAGCTGGCGCTCAAGCGGCGCTTTTTCCCGGAATTGCCGTAGCGGAAAATGAAACGGGGCCGAGTATCGGCCCCGCTGACGCGACTAGTCGGCGCGGCTCATGTAGCGGCGTTCGGCGATATGAATGCGGATCTTGTCGCCGGCGCTGAGGTATTCCGGCACATGGATCACCAGACCGGTCGCCATGGTGGCCGGCTTGTTGCGGGCGCTGGCGGAAGCGCCTTTGATGCCCGGCGCGGTCTCGACGATTTCCATATCCACGGTCTGCGGCAGCTCCAGCGCCAGCACCTGGCCATCCAACGTCAGCACCTGCATGCCCGGCAGGCCGCCTTCCGGAATGAACAGCAGTTCGTCTTCGATCTGGTCTTTCTTGAAGATGTACGGCGTGTAATCTTCGTCATCCATAAACACGTATTCTTCGCCGTCGATATAGGAGAAGTTCACCTTGCGGCGCGACAGGGAAATGGTGTCCAGGATATCGTCGCCCTTGAAGCGTTCTTCCACTTTCAGGCCGGTGCGCACGTCGGAGAAGCGCATTTTGTACAGGGTGCTGGCGCCGCGGGCGCTCGGGCTCTGCACGTCGATATCTTTTACCAGCAGCAGCTTGCCGTTGTAGCTGATCGCCATGCCGCGTTTAATTTCGTTAGCTCTTGCCATTTCAATTCATCCGCAATGAAGAGTATTAGAGAAGTTGCGACAAGGTACTCGCGCCGCCGATTTCAGGCAAGAGCCCGGCGCAAAAACAGTGCGGGAAAGGGAGGGCGGCAGCCCTCCCGTCGGGGATTACCGGAAGACCGGCAGCAGGCCGAACAGCGACAGAATATGTGCGGCGGCGTTGATCAGTCCAAACAGGATGACGAACAGGATCACGGCATGGCCGCCCGGTGCGCGATAACCGGCCTGCGGGTAGCGGCGGCGGCTGGCGCGCGCCATCAGCGCCGGCACGATCACCGCCCAGATGGTGGCCGCCAGCCCGGCGAAGCCGATGGCGTACAGGAAGCCGTTCGGGAACAGCAGCGCGGCCAGGGTCGGCGGCACGAAGGTCACCAGCGCGGTCTTGCTGCGCCCGACGGCGTCGTCCTTGAACTTGCAGAAGTCCGCCAGATAATCGAACAGGCCCAGCGACACGCCGAGGAACGAGCTGGCCAGCGCCATATAGGAGAAGGCGTTCAGCAGTTGGCTGACGGTCTGGCTGCTGGAGACGTTGCCCATTTGCTTGAGCAGGCTGCCGATATTGCCGCCCTCGGCGATCACCTGCTTAAAGGCGTCGCGCGCGATATTGCCCTGAATCACATACTGCCACAGGATGTAGATAGCCAATGCCAACAGGGTGCCGTACACCAGGCTGCGCACCACGGAGCCGCTGTCCTTGTGGTAGTACTTCACCAGCCCGGGAATGTTGCCGTGGTAGCCGAACGAGGTCAGCAGGTAAGGCAACGCCGCCAGGGCGTAAGGCAGATAGCTGGCCTGGTCATCACCGGTGTTGAACAGCACCGCAGGCTGCACGTGGGTGAACATGTCGCCCACCGACATCACGAAGGTGATCACCATGCCGCCGATCAGAATGGTGCTCAGGCGGTCGACCGCGCGGGTGGAGAGCCAGACGATAAACGCCACGACCAGCGCGAACACCAGGCCGGCGGTGGTCTGGCCGACGCCGACGATGCCCTCCAGCGTGTGCGCGATGATCGAACCGCCCGCGGAAATATAGGCGTAGGTCAGGATATACAGCACGAACGCCACCGACAGACCGTTCACGGCGTTCCAGCCTTTGCCCAGCAGATCCTTGACCATGGTGTTGAAGCTGGCGCCGCTCGGATAGTGCAGCGTGGCTTCGAGGATCATCAGGCCGGAAAGCAACATGCAGGCCCAGGTATACACCAGCAGCGCGACGGAGCCGCTGAACCAGACACCGGAAGTGACGATCGGGATGGAAAACATGCCGGCGCCTACGGCGGTACCGGCAATGATCATCGCGCCGCCGAGAACGGAAGGGCGGGCTAGCTTCTCGATGGTGTCCGTAGACATGTGCGCTCCTGATGGAAGAGGTTCTTTTGTACTAGCTCAATGGTACATGGGTGCATGGCGCATGTAAAGCGTGGTAATTGCACGCTTCACGCGTTTTTGTCCTTGAATTGCGGCTTTTTGGGCGTTTATTCGCCAGGCGGCGAATCAGGCGGGGCAAGACGGTTGCGGGACGAGTGTAAAGATCGCCAAGGCGCAGGGATTCTGCTGGCGGCCGCCGCACGCGGCTGCTATTGTCGCGCTTCTTTTCCCCAGCCCACCAGGAGTAGCGCTGATGGACTGTCGCAGCGACTGCGGCGCCTGCTGTATCGCGCCGTCAATATCCAGCCCGATCCCCGGCATGCCGAACGGCAAGCCCGCCAATACCCGCTGCATTCATTTGGATGAACAGCTGCGCTGCGGCCTGTTTCATTCGCCGCTGCGGCCGAAGGTGTGCGGCAGCCTGCAGCCGAGCCGCGACATGTGCCACGATCACCGCGATCAGGCGCTGATCTATCTCGCCAGGCTGGAAGCGGACACCGCGCCCTAAGCGTCTTTCAACCGCCACAGACACAGCGTCGCGCCTGCCGCCATCGCCAGCGCGGCGTAAAACACCGCATGGTAGTTCCAGATTTCCGCTACCGCAGCCGACCCGGATGGTGTGGGGGAACGGCGTTGTGGCTGTCTCTCCAGGTGCCGTTCATGGCGGTCGCAGAGAACTAGCGGATATTTAAGGCCATTCCTTTTGCACGGCACGTACAGAGACTGGATAAAAAAATGCCGGTCAGGTTTAACTGACCGGCATTGCGCGTTGCGCCCTCTGTTTACCGCGGGATCAGGCGCCTTGCGGCACGGCGTGCGCGGTATTTTTCAGCGCCGGCCCCTGATACTTCTCGATCTGCAGCTGCGCCATCTGCCCGCAGTTGCCCTGCGCCAGGCTGGAGGAACCGATGTCGAAGGTCAGGCAGTTGACGTTGCCGTTCTTGCACAGCGAGCCGGGCTGCGCCGGATCGGCCGGATCGAACCAGGCGCCTTCGCTGATGCGCACCACGCCAGGCCGCACGTCTTCGCTGACCACCGCCCCCACCAGGATCTGGCCGCGATCGTTAAACGCCCGCACCAGATCGCCGCCGGTGATGCCGCGCGGCTGCGCGTCCTGCGGGTGGATCAGGATCGCTTCACGATCCGCCACCGCGTATTTCTTGCGCAGCGGCGTATTGTCGAGCTGGGAGTGCAGCCGGTTGGTCGGGTGCGCGGTATTGAGCGACAGCGGATACTTGGCCGCTTCCGGCCCGCGATACCACTCGTGCGGCGGCATCCAGGTCGGGATACCCGGGCAATCCTCATAATGCATTTTGGCGATGGCGTCGGAGTAGATTTCGATCTTGCCCGACGGCGTGCCCAGCGGGTTCAGCAGCGGGTTTTCGCGGTAATCGGCGAAGCGCACCCACTGCTTATTGGCCTCCGGCACCGGGAAACGCACGTAGTTATTGGATCGCCAGAACATGTCGAACGGCGGCAGCGCCACCCGCGCGGCGCGCGCCTGGTTTTTCATGTCGTCGTACATGCCTTTCAGCCACTGGGTTTCATCCTTGCCCTCGGTAAAGGCCTCCTGCACGCCCAGCTTGGCCGCCATCGCCGAGAAGATGTCGAAGTCGCTGCGCGACTCGTGCTGCGGCGGCACGCATTGATGCATTGGGAACACGTAGAGCTGCGAATAGTCGCCGCCCATTTCCAGATCGTTGCGCTCGTAGCTGGTGGTGGCCGGCAGGACGATATCGGCATGCTTGGCGGTGGCGGTCCAGTAAGGTTCGTTGACCACGATGGTGTCCGGCCGCTGCCAGGCTTTGACCAGGTTATTGGTGTCTTGATGCTGGTGGAAGGTGTTGCCGCCCGCCACATACACCATTTTCACCTCGGGGTAGGTGACCTTGGCGCCGTTGAAGTCGATGGTTTTGCCCGGATTGCTCAGGCATTCGGCGATGCGCGCCACCGGGATCGGCGCCGGTGAGTTCTTCGGCGCGTTGCCGGCGGAGATGCCGGCGATGATGCCGCCCTTGGCGGTCGGGCTGCCGCCGGACGAATAGTGGTAGCTGAAGCCGAAGCCGCCGCCCGGCAGGCCGATCTGGCCGAGCATCGCCGCCACCGTCACCAGCAGCCAGTGCTGCTGTTCGCCGTGATGCTGGCGCTGAATGCCCCAGCCGCCCATGATCATGGTGCGATGTTTCGCCATCTCGCGCGCCAGCGCGCGCAGCGTGTCGGCATCGACGCCGCTGATGTCGGCCGCCCATTCGGCGGTTTTCGCCACGCCGTCGTTCTCACCCAGCAGGTAGGCCTGGAACTTGTCGAAGCCGACGGTATAGGTTTTCAGGAAGTCCGGGTTATGCAGCTTCTCGGTCAGCAGCGTATGGGCGATGCCGATCAGCATGGCGCCGTCGGTGTAAGGGTGCGGGGCGATCCACTGCGCATTGACGAACTTGGCGCTGTCGTTGTGTACCGGATCGATGCTGATCACCCGGGTGCCTTTTTTCTTCAGCGCCTCGAAGCCGGTCTGGCCGACGTGATCCGGCACGTTCCAGCTGTTTTTCAGCGTGACCATCGGGTTGCAGCCCCACAGGATCACCAGCTCGCTGTTCTCGATCACGTTCGGCCAGGCGGTCTGCTGTTCGTAGACCTCCATCGAGCCGACCACGTGCGACATGATCACCTGTGCCGCGCCGGTGGAGTAGTCGCCGGCGTAGCCGAGGAAGCCGCCGGTCAGGTTCATCAGGCGCTGCAGCAGCGTGCGGCTGTTGTGCAGCATGCCGACGCTTTTCCAGCCGTAGGAACCGGCGTAGATCGATTGCGGGCCGTGATCTTTTTGCAGGCGGGTGATCTCATTGCACACCAGCTCGGTCGCTTTGTCCCAGCTGACGCGCACCCACTCGTCGCGGCCGCGCAGCTCGGTGCGGCTGCCGGGGCCGCCTTCCAGCCAGCTTTTGCGCACCATCGGGTATTTGATGCGGTTCTCGGCGTGCACCTGATAAGGCGCCATGGTGATCAGCTCATTGGGATACGGATCGTCCTGCACCGGCTGCACGCCGACCATCTTGCCGTCCTGCACGATGGCTTCAAACGCGCCCCAGTGGGCGCCGGTCAGGATGCCTTTCTGCGCCTGACGCAAGACGATGAACTGCGGCAGCGCTTCGCTGATGGCCTGCGCCAGCGCCGCTTTGGGCCATAATCCCGCCAGCAGCGGGGCGGCGGTCAGCGCGGCGGCGCCGGTCAGGAAGCGGCGGCGGCTCATGGTTAACGGTTTTTGGTTGCTCATTGCGCTTCTCCCTTAAAGCTTGGCCGGTGCGGCAGGTGGCATGTCGCTGGCGTGTTTTTGTACGTATTGTGTCAGCACGCGCAGCTGTTCCTGCGTCAGCGAGGTACGCGGCGCCATGCCTTTGATGACGCCGATCCATTGGTTGGCGTTGAAGCGATCGAGCGCGGTCAGCCCGTGGCAGCCGGTGCAGTTGGCCGACATCATGTCCGCGGCGTAGCGCCAGATTTTTTGCTGATCGTCGATCAGCTGCTTGCGCGGCAGCCACACCTGCAGAGAGACCTGATGCCAGACCAGGCCGGTTTCCGCATCGGTCTGGGTGGACGCGGTCTTCAGCTGTTTGCGCGCGTCTTCACCCAGCAGCACGCTGAGGATGCGCTTGCCCTGCGCGGCGTAGAACACTTCGCTGACCCCGTCTTGCTGCCAGCCGCTCACGGTGGCCAGCACCTTGTCGCCATCCTGTTTCACCACCTGCACTTCGGTGGACGGCATCAGGTTGCCGGCATTATGGCTGTCGTCTGCGTTGAGGAAGAACGGTTCGGTGGCGATGGTGTAGAGGGTGGTAGCGCCCGGTGCGGTCAGCGCTGCGGTCTTGGCCAGCTCGGCGGCGCCGGCCTGGGTTTCGCCGCTCATGTCCGGCAGGATGTGGGCCACGCCTTTATGGCAGTCGATGCAGGTTTCGCCCTGTTTGATCGCCACCGGGTGCTGCAGGCGCGCTTCGGGACGCTGGGCGGTGATGTCCATGGCGTCGTAGCTGTGGCAGGAGCGGCAGGTGGCCGAATCGTTCTCTTTCAGCGTTTTCCAGACCGACTGCGCCATCGCCAGCTTGTGCGCTTCATATTTTTCCGGCGTATCGATGGTGCCGACCATCTCGCCGTAGATGTCTTTTACCGCGCGGATCTTGGTCCACAGGTAATCGATCGGCTGGTGCGGCACGTGGCAGTCGGCGCACTCGGCGCGGATACCCTTGGTGTTTTGGAAGTGGACGCTGCCCTGATATTCGGCCAGCGGTTGTTGCATGGTGTGGCAGGAAACGCAGAAGGCGGTATCGCTGGTTTTATGGAAGACGGTGGCGGTCCCGGCCAACAGCGCCGCGCCGAGGATAATCCCCAGCAGCAAAAGCCATAGCCATCCCCACCGGCGCTTTTTTTCAAAGCCAGTCAGTTTTTTGCTCATGGTAAACCCGCTTATAATTATGAATTTAAAATAAAATCTTGCCAAAAGGCCGCCGACCGGAGGTCAGAATGCCACGTCGATTGCAGGGGTAATGATAGAAGAGGGTTAACCCCATGGGGTTATCCGTAGTCAAAAAAATGGCGTATATCGCAAAAAATAGCGTTATATTCTATTTTATATAGCGGTGGGGCTGTGAGGCAGGGAACGCGAACGCCGCGCGCTCGCGAAGGGCTCAGGCCGTTGGCAAGTAGGTTTGGCCGCTCAGCCACAGGCGGATCGCCGTGCGGCTGGCTTCGAAATGGGGTTCCGGCAGAGAGTCTGGCGCGCACCAGCGCCATTCGGCGCATTTTTCGGGTTCTTTCAGCTCGGCTTCGCCGCCGGGATGCGCCACCTGCAGACAGATGGACACCGTGTGTTTGCCTTCGGCGCGCCAGGTTTGCAGATTGTTGCTGACGCCAACGAAGCGCGGCGGATCGATGATCAACCCGGTTTCTTCGGCAATTTCGCGCTGGGCGCACTGCTCGAAGGTTTCACCGGCATCCAGATGCCCGCCGGGGATCGACCAAAAGGGCGCGTGGGAGCCGCAGCGTTTGCCCAGCAAAATCTCGCCTTGCGGGTTCACGATGATCACCCCGACGCCCGTCACTACATTCATGCTTTTCTCCGTCAGCAAAGTTTCAGCACAGTATGTCATTTTGCCCCGGCGCTGACCAATGCGCCGATGAAAGTGTGCGTAAGCTCAAAAATCTGCAATGGCGAAAGGGAGAAAGCTTGCTTTCATCTTGCGCTGCTTACACACTCCTTGAAACGTTTCAGCGTTATCCGACCGCTTGTGGGCAGCGGGTAACGCTCCTTTTTCTCAATGAAGCTGAAACGATTCAATTCAGCAGGAGAGGAGAATCATGTTCCAGTTGTCACCGCAAGACATTCATCTGGGCGCCGCTGCCGCCGATAAGCAGCAGGCCATCCGTCAGGTGGCCGCCGCGCTGACCGAAGCCGGCTGCGTTAGCGCCGGTTATGTGGACGGCATGCTGCAGCGCGAACTGCAGACGTCCACCTACCTGGGCAACGGCATCGCCATTCCGCACGGCACCACCGATACCCGCGATCTGGTGTTGAAAACCGGCGTGCAGGTGTTCCAGTTCCCGCAGGGCATCGCGTGGGGGGAGGGCCAGACCGCCTATGTGGCGATCGGCATCGCCGCCCGTTCCGACGAGCATTTGGCGCTGCTGCGTCAGCTCACCCACGTGCTGAGCGATGACAGCGTGGCGGAGCGGCTGGCGAAAACCACCTCCGCGGAAGAGCTGCGCAGCCTGTTGATGGGCGAACGGCAGAGCGCCGAATTCCAGTTCGACGTTTCGCTGATTGCGCTCGATGTCGCCGCCGACAGCCTGATGACGCTGCAGGCGCTGAACGCCGGCCGGCTGCAAAAAGTCGGGGCGGTCAACGCGCAGTTCGTCAGCGATGCCATCACCCGCAAGCCGCTGAATCTGGGGCAGGGCATTTGGCTGAGCGACAGCGTTGAAGGCAACCTGGCCAGCGCGGCCACCGTCAGCCGCCCGGCGCAGGCTTTTGTGGAAGACGGCGAGCCGGTGGCGCTGCTGCTGACGGTGTCGGTCGCCGACGCGCAGCCGCTGGCGGTGCTCAACTACCTCAGCGATCTGCTGCTGGCCAACAAAGCTGAACGCTTGCTGAAGGCGGATGCCACCGGCGTGCTGGCGCTGCTGACCAGCGACGTGGCGGAAGAGAGCAGCGTGCTGAGCGCCGAATTCGTGATCCGCAACGAGCACGGTCTGCACGCGCGGCCGGGCACGGCGCTGGTCAACGTGATCAAAAGTTTCAACAGTGACATCACCGTCACCAACCTGGACGGCAGCGGCAAGCCGGCCAACGGGCGCAGCCTGATGAAGGTGGTGGCGTTGGGCGTGAAGAAAGGGCATCACCTGCGCTTTACCGCCAATGGAGAAGATGCTGAAGCCGCGCTGAAGGCGATTGGCGAAGCGATTAATGAAGGACTGGGCGAGGGCGCAGCATGAGCAGAAGAGTAGCAACAATCACCCTGAACCCGGCGTACGATCTGGTGGGTTTCTGCCCGCAGATTGAACGCGGGGAAGTCAACCGGGTAAAAACCGCCGGCCTGCACGCCGCCGGTAAGGGCATCAACGTCGCCAAGGTGTTGAAAGATTTAGGCATCGACGTCACCGTCGGCGGCTTCCTGGGCAAAGATAATCAGGACGGTTTCCAGCTGCTGTTCAGCGATCTGGGGATCGCCAACCGCTTTCAGGTGGTGCCGGGGCGCACCCGCATCAACGTCAAGCTGACGGAAAAAGACGGCGAAGTGACCGATTTCAACTTCTCCGGCTTCGAAGTGACGCCGC
This sequence comes from Serratia sp. X10, assembly GCF_017811775.1. NCBI lineage: Bacteria > Pseudomonadati > Pseudomonadota > Gammaproteobacteria > Enterobacterales > Yersiniaceae > Serratia > Serratia sp. X10. The sequence goes on from NZ_JAEIOH010000002.1 coordinate 285,232, forward strand.
AGGACTGGGATCGCTTCGTCAGCGACTCGCTGAGCTGGCTGGGCCAGTTTGACATGGTGGCGGTGAGCGGCAGCCTGCCGGCCGGCGTCGATCCCGACGCGTTCACCGACTGGATGACCCAACTGCGCGCCAAGTGCCCGTGCATCATTTTCGACAGCAGCCGCGAAGCGCTGGTCGCCGGGCTGAAGGCCTCGCCGTGGCTGGTCAAACCGAACCGCCGCGAGCTGGAAATCTGGGCCGGTCGACCGCTGCCGACGCTGGCGGACGTGGTCGAGGCCGCGCATGCGCTGCGCGAACAGGGCATCGCCCACGTGGTCATCTCCCTCGGCGCGGAAGGCGCGCTGTGGGTTAACGCATCCGGCGCCTGGATCGCCAAACCGCCGTCCTGTGAGGTGGTCAGCACCGTGGGCGCCGGCGATTCGATGGTCGGCGGCCTGATTTATGGCCTGCTGATGCGCGAATCCAGCGAACACACCCTGCGTCTGGCTACGGCGGTAGCGGCGCTGGCGGTCAGCCAGAGCAACGTCGGCGTGACCGATCGTCCCCAGTTGGCCGCGATGATGGCGCGCGTCGATCTGAAACCTTTCAATCAATAGCAGGAGGCAGAATGAAAACGCTGCTGATGGTAGACAGTTCGCAGGGACAGGCCCGTGGCCACCTGGCGAAACGCATGCTGGAGGCCGCCGCGGCCAAAGCCGGCCTGACGCTGGTCGAGTCGCTGCAGGACGCCGAACTGGTGGTGGTGGCGGGGCAGGCTGCGCCTGCTGACGCCGCACTGAACGGCAAATTGATCTATGTGGGCGAGGTAGAACAGGCGGTGCGTGAACCGGACGCGTTTCTGGCGCGCGCCCAGGCCGAAGCTGAAACCTATCAGGCGCCGCAGGCGACGGCTGCGGTGAAAGCCGATGGACAAAAACGCATCGTGGCGATCACCGCTTGCCCAACCGGCGTGGCGCACACCTTTATGGCGGCCGAAGCCATTGAAAGCGAAGCGAAGAAGCGCGGCTGGTGGGTGAAAGTGGAAACGCGCGGCTCCGTCGGCGCCGGCAACGCCATCACCCCGGAAGAAGTGGCGGCGGCGGATCTGGTGATCGTCGCGGCGGACATCGAAGTGGATCTGGACAAGTTTGCCGGTAAGCCGATGTATCGTACTTCCACCGGTCTGGCATTGAAGAAAACCGCGCAGGAACTGGATAAAGCGCTGGCCGAAGCCGAAGTATTCCAGCCACAGCAGCGCGGCGGCGCGGCGCCGACGGCGAAGAAGAAAGAGGGCAACGGCCCGTATCGCCACCTGCTGACCGGCGTGTCCTACATGCTGCCGATGGTGGTGGCGGGCGGTTTGTGCATCGCGCTGTCTTTCGTGTTCGGCATCAAGGCGTTTGAGGTCAAGGGCACCCTGGCGGCGGCGCTGATGCAGATCGGCGGCGGCTCCGCCTTCGCGCTGATGGTGCCGGTGTTGGCCGGTTTCATCGCCTTCTCCATCGCGGATCGTCCGGGCCTGACGCCGGGCCTGATCGGCGGCATGCTGGCGGTGAGCACCGGCGCCGGGTTCCTTGGCGGCATCATCGCCGGTTTCCTGGCAGGTTATGTCGCCAGGGCGATCAGCAGCAAGCTGCGCCTGCCGCAAAGTATGGAAGCGCTGAAGCCCATCTTGATCATTCCGCTGGTGGCCAGCCTGATCACCGGCCTCATCATGATTTACGTGGTTGGCACGCCGGTGGCGAAAATCATGGAAGGCCTGACCCATTGGCTGCAGTCTCTGGGCACCGCCAACGCCGTGCTGCTGGGGGCGATCCTGGGCGGCATGATGTGTACCGACATGGGTGGCCCGGTGAACAAAGCGGCCTACGCGTTCGGCGTGGCGCTGCTCAGCTCCTCGGTGTATGCGCCGATGGCGGCCATCATGGCGGCGGGCATGGTGCCACCGCTGGCGATGGGCCTGGCGACGCTGCTGGCGCGCCGCAAGTTCCCGAAATCCGAACAGGAAGGCGGCAAGGCGGCGTTGGTGCTGGGGCTGTGCTTCATCACCGAAGGGGCGATTCCGTTCGCCGCCCGCGATCCGATGCGCGTGTTGCCGTGCTGCATCGCCGGCGGGGCGCTGACCGGCGCGCTGTCGATGGCCTTCGGCGCCAAGCTGATGGCGCCGCACGGCGGCTTGTTCGTGCTGCTGATCCCGGGCGCGATTTCGCCGGTGCTGCTGTACCTGGTGGCGATCGCCGCCGGCACGCTGTTGGCCGGGGTGGCTTATGCCCTGCTGAAACGTGCTGAAGTACCGGCGGCCAGCGTGGCGTAACGGCGATCCAGCCATAAAAAAACCGGAGCCCAGGCTCCGGTTTTGTCGTTTGGGCGCCGCGTTACTGCTGCGCCTTCAGCCAGGCGATCTCTTCGGCCCAGATATCCGGATTTACCGTTTCCAGAATCAGCGGGATATTGTCGAAACGCGGATCGCGCATGATGTAGCTGAACACCGTTTTGCCGATGTTGCCTTCCCCCAGGCTGTGATGGCGGTCGACGCGGCTGTTGAACTCGCTCTTGGCGTCGTTCAGGTGCATGCCGCGCAGGTAGTTGAAACCGACGATGTCGCCCAACTGCTTGAAGGTGCGCTCGCACTCTTCTTCGGTGCGCAGATCGTAGCCGGCGGCGAAGGCGTGGCAGGTGTCGATGCAAACGCCGACGCGGCTTTTGTCTTCGACGCCGTCGATGATCGCCGCCAGGTGCTCGAATTTGAAGCCCAGATTGCTGCCCTGGCCGGCGGTGTTCTCGATCACGGCCGTCACGCCGGCGGTTTGATCCAGCGCGATGTTGATCGATTCGGCGATGCGCGCCAGGCACTTATCTTCGTCGATTTGCAGCAGGTGGCTGCCGGGGTGGAAGTTCAGCAGCGTCAGCCCCAGCTGTTCGCAGCGCTGCAGCTCGTCGATAAACGCCTCGCGCGATTTTTCCAACGCGTCGGCTACCGGGTGCCCCAGATTGATCAGGTAGCTGTCGTGCGGCAGGATTTGCCCCGGCCCGTAACCGTACTGGGCGCAGGCGCTCTTGAACTTATCGATCACGTCGGCGGCCAGTGGGGCGGCCTTCCATTGACGCTGATTTTTGGTGAACAGGGCGAACGCGGTCGCCTCCAATTCGTGCGCGCGGATAACCGCCTGATCCACGCCGCCTGACGCGCTGACATGTGCACCGACAAACTTCATCTTCATTCTCCTGTGTTATCGGTGACATTATGGCATTGATGGCGGGCGGATTGAATGGTGAAAAGCGGCGGCCCGCCGAAGCGGGGCGCCGAGGGAGATTACAGCAGGTGTTGCACCAGTTGGTTTATCGCGCCGCCGCCGACCAGCAGCCAGACGAACAGCAGCGTCGCCAGCAGAATCGGTTTCATCCCGGCCTGGCGCACGGCGCTGATGTGGGTGGTCAGCCCCAGCGCCGCCATCGCCATCGCCAGCATCCAGGTGTCGGCGGTGATCAGGTGCCGCACCAGCGTGGCCGGCAGCAGGTTGAAGGAGTTCAGCCCGGCGACGGCGATAAACAGTACGGCGAACCATGGAATGGTGATGGCGGATTTTTCCGCCTTGCCTGCGCTGCCGCGGCTGATGTAGCCCGACAGCAGCAGCAGGAACGGCGCCAGCATCATCACGCGGATCATCTTGGCGATCACCGCCGCATTTTCGGCGTCAGGCCCGATGGCGTGCCCGGCGGCGACCACCTGAGCCACTTCGTGGATGGTGGAGCCGGCGTAGATGCCGAAGGTTTCCTGGCTGAACGGCAGCCACTGGAAGTGTTCATTCAACTGATACAGCCACGGATAGGCGAAGATCGCCAGGGTGCCGAACACCACCACGGTCGAAACCGCCACCGCCACTTTGCTGGAGTCGGCCTTCAGCACCGGCTCGGTGGCCATCACCGCCGCCGCGCCGCAAATGCTGCTGCCGGCGCCGATCAGTATCGCGGTTTGGCTGTCGATGCCGAACACTTTCTTGCCGAGCCAGCAGGCCAGCAGGAAAGTGGTGATCAGGGTCAGCGCATCGATGATGATGCCGCTGGCGCCCACGTCGGCGATCTGCTGAAAGGTCAGCCGGAAGCCGTAAAGGATAATGCCCAGACGCAGCAGGCGCTGTTTGGCCAGCTGTACGCCGCTGTGACAAACGGTTTGCCAGCGGGGGTACAGCGTGTTGCCCACCAGAATGCCGAGCAGGATCGCCAGCGTTAGCGCCCCCAGCCCCAGCTCCGCCACCCAGGGAATGTCGCCGGCCCAGACGGCCAGCGCGGTGAGCGCGCCGGTCAGCGCCAGCCCCGGCACCAGCCGCGGCAGGCCGAACAGCGGGAAGCGTCGCTCGGGGTAAGTGTGAGTGGTATCAGTCGCCATATAAAGTCAGTCCTTCAGTCTGTTTCTTGCGGTCAAGAGTACGTTTGGGCTGAATAAAAGAGAAATTGATTATATATTTATAACCTATCTGAATAAGTGGTATGGGGTCAGCCATTGGCATAACGCCGCATTGCGGCTAGGGTGTGGAGGAGCGGCGAGCCCGCCGTCAATTTTCCAACTAACAGGAGCAGGCGATGGATACCGACGATCAACGCAGAGAGCAGGTAGATCAGGAAGTGGGCCGCGCGGTGCGGCGGTTGATTGAAGAAAACAAGGCGATCGACCGCGACCATCTCGCGACGATGCTGCAATTGATACTGCGGGACGAAACCGGCACGCCGCGAGAGCCGGTGCTGGCCGCGGCGGCGCAGCTGGTCGCGTTGGGCAAATAGCGCGCCGATCTGGCCGCAAACAGGGTAGCCTGGCCGGGCTGCCCATCACACCATGTTGGGTTCTCTGGCAGAACCTTCTTTCAATACCGGGACAGCTATGCATATCACGTTGCGTCAACTGGAAGTCTTTACCGAAGTGCTGAAAAGCGGTTCGACCACGCAGGCCTCGGTGGTGCTGGCGCTGTCGCAGTCGGCGGTCAGCGCGGCGCTGGCGGATCTGGAGGGGCAGCTGGGCGTGCAGCTGTTCGATCGCGTCGGCAAACGGCTGGTGATCAACGAGCACGGCCGGTTGCTGTATCCCAAGGCGCTGGCGCTGTTGGAACAGGCGGGGGAGATAGAGCAGCTGTTTCGCCATGATGGCGGGGCGTTGCGCATCGCCGCCAGCAGCACCATCGGCAACTACATGCTGCCGGAGATGATCGCCCGCTACCGCCGGGATTTTCCCGCCACGCCGCTGGAGTTGAACGTCGGCAACAGCCAGGACGTGATCGTGGCGGTGGCGGATTTTCGCGTCGATCTGGGGCTGATCGAAGGGCCTTGCCATATGCCGGAGCTGGTGACGCAGCCGTGGCTGGAGGACGAGCTGGTGGTGTTCGCCGCGCCGGATAACCCGCTGACCCGTCAACCGCCGACGCTGGAGGCGCTGGCCAATGCGCCGTGGATCTTGCGCGAGCGCGGTTCTGGCACCCGTGAGGTGTTGGACCATCTGCTGTTGGCGCATCTGCCGCACTTCCAGCTAGTGATGGAGCTGGGCAACTCGGAGGCGATCAAGCATGCGGTGCGGCACGGCATCGGCATCAGCTGCCTGTCGCGGCGGGTGGTGGCGGAACAGCTGGCCAGCGGCGCGCTGGTGGAACTGCCGGTGCCGTTGCCGCCGCTGCGCCGCACCCTGTACCTGATCCGCCATCGGCAAAAGCACGTCTCCAACGCGTTGCAACGTTTTCTCAGCTATTGCGTGCTGTAACCGGCGGCACGTCAAGCCCTCTGCTGCCGCGCAGGCCGGGAAAAGCATAAAAACCTGCGCGCGCTCACATTAATGAGAGTAAGTAAGGCTATAAGGGCCGCAGCTAATAATTGCCTCTGAATTATGAAGCTATCTTATATCGGTGCAATGTTGCTAGTTCACCGGCGGGTATTTGTTACAATCCGCCCTCATTTTTCGAAGAGCAGATAGATAGGGAACGAATGGCTCAGCAGGATATAAAAACATCGGGGCAGCAAGCACCCGGATTGCGCCGTGAATTGAAAGCTCGGCATTTGACCATGATCGCCATCGGCGGCTCCATCGGCACCGGCCTCTTCGTCGCCTCGGGCGCCACGGTTTCTCAGGCAGGCCCCGGCGGGGCGCTGCTGTCTTACGCTCTGATCGGTTTGATGGTGTACTTCCTGATGACCAGCCTGGGCGAACTGGCGGCCTTTATGCCGGTCTCCGGTTCATTCTCCACCTACGGCGCCAAATACGTAGAAGAAGGCTTCGGCTTCGCGCTGGGCTGGAACTACTGGTACAACTGGGCGGTGACCATCGCCGTTGACCTGGTGGCCTCGCAGTTGGTGATGAGTTACTGGTTCCCGGACACCCCGGGTTGGATCTGGAGCGCGCTGTTCCTCGGCCTGATGTTCCTGCTGAACTACATTTCGGTGAAAGGGTTCGGCGAGGCGGAATACTGGTTCGCGCTGATCAAGGTCAGCACCGTGATTATCTTCATCGCCGTCGGCGTGATGATGATCGTCGGCATTCTGAAGGGCGGCGAGCATGCCGGCTGGCAGAACTGGACGATAGGAGACGCGCCGTTTGCCGGTGGCTTCTCGGCGATGATCGGCGTGGCCATGATCGTCGGCTTCTCGTTCCAGGGCACCGAACTTATCGGCATCGCGGCCGGCGAATCGGAAAACCCGGGTAAAAACATCCCGCGCGCGGTGCGTCAGGTGTTTTGGCGTATCCTGCTGTTCTATATCTTCGCCATTCTGATCATCAGCCTGATCATTCCGTACACCGATCCGAGCCTGCTGCGCAACGACGTGAAAGACATCAGCGTCAGCCCGTTCACCCTGGTGTTCCAACATGCCGGTCTGCTGTCGGCGGCGGCGGTGATGAACGCGGTGATCCTGACGGCGGTGCTGTCGGCCGGTAACTCGGGCATGTATGCGTCGACCCGCATGCTGTACACCCTGGCTTCGGAAGGCAAGGCGCCGCGCATCTTCGCCAAGCTGTCGAAAGGCGGCGTGCCGCGCAACGCGCTGTACGCGACCTGCGTGGTGGCCGGCCTGTGCTTCCTGACGTCGATGTTCGGTAACCAGTCGGTTTACCTGTGGCTGCTGAACACCTCGGGCATGACCGGTTTCATCGCCTGGTTGGGCATCGCCATCAGCCACTACCGTTTCCGTCGCGGCTACATGCTGCAGGGGCGCGATCTGAACGATTTGCCGTACCGTTCCGGTTTCTTCCCGCTGGGGCCGATCTTCGCCTTCGTGCTGTGTCTGATCATCACCCTGGGGCAGAACTACCAGGCCTTCCTGCAAGACAAGATCGACTGGTACGGCGTGACCGCGACCTACATCGGTATTCCGCTGTTCCTGCTGATTTGGTTTGGTTACAAGCTGTCGCAAGGCACCCGTGTCGTAAAGTACAGCGAGATGGAATTCCCGAAGATGGACGTGAAGTAATTTTCGGTGAGTGACACGCGGCGGGGGCTCCCGCCGCGTTTTGTTTTACTTTTTCCCGCCTTTGGCTTCCGCCAGTGCCTGCTGCGCCGAGCTCATCAAACTCTCTACCGTCGCGTAATCCTGCGTCAGCGCCACAATGCCGGCGTTAAGCTGCATGTTCACCTCGCCGAACGCGCCAAAATCGTAGGGCGCCTCCAGCGGCGGCACAATGCGCGCCAGAAACTCGCTTTCCGCGCCGTAGGGCAGATCGTGCACCAGAATCAGAAACTGGCCGCCGGTATAGCGGCAGATATAGTCGCTGGGGCGGATCAGCGTCTTGAGGCGCTCGCCGACGGTGCGCAGCACGTCGTCGCCGATCTGGACGCCGTGGCTTTGGTAGAGCGCCGCCAGCGGGCCGAATTCAAGAATGAACAGGTGGGAGATCGGCTGCGTCGTTCCGGGACGGCAGATGCTGCGCATCACCGCCTCGCCGCCTGCGCGGTTGAGAAAGCCGGTCAGGCGATCGCGGTGCGACGCCTGCTGCTTCTCCCACGCCAGCGTGACATGCTGCACCAGCTGGCGGTGGTAGCGCGCGATCATACCGTGGGCCAGCACCAGCCACAGCGGCGCGAGGTCCGCCAGGACAAACAGGTTTTGCACGCGCGACAGCGGCGCCGCCAGCAGATAAGGCAGCGTCAGCGCGATCACCTCAAGCAGCGCGAAGCGCGGGGCGGCGGCGTGGCGCTGCATCAGCCAGCAGGCCAGGGTGGTGATCGTCAGGCCGGCGAACAGCATTAAGACGAAGCGGCCTGAGAGCATCGCCAGAGCGGCGCTGGCGCCGACCAGCAGCGCCCACAGTAGCACCGTCACCAGCATGGCGTTCGGCCAGGCCGGTTGACGCCGGCGCGCCAGCCAGGCTCGCCCGGCGGTCAACAACAGCAGCAGCAGCAGCAAACCGATGCCGAGCGGCCGCTGGACCAGCCAGGCGTACCCCGCCAGCAGCGCGGCCGGCCCTGCGGCATTCAGCCAGGGGGTGAGAGGAGAGGGCGTCAGCGTGAGACGCAGCTGGCGTTGAAACGGCTCGTCATCGGCGTGCAGCGGGCTGTATAACAGCCAGTTCAGCAGCGCCGGGCGTTTGGGCGTTACCGCCGGAGATGGACTTCTCATTACAGCCTCGTCAATCAATAAGGCCGCTCTTGCGGCGGCCTGAAGTTTTTTTGCACGCGCGGTGCTGTGATTTTGGATTCTATGTGGTTTTGCCGTTATTTGTCAGAGTCTGGTCGGATCAGGAAGAATTTTCAGAATAATTAACCTACTGGCCGTTGGCGGGGGAAAGCGTGGCGGTTTGAAAAATGGCGATAAAAAACAAATTATTACATTTCGACAACGCCGTTTTCACCTATTGATATGATTGATAAGTATTATCGTTTGTTTTATTGTTAACGGCTGTGCAGCAGGCTGCTGCCGCACACTTTTCGGTTCACGGCGGCCGCTTTCGCGCCGCTGTCATGATGGTTGCAACAGGTATCTTAACGAATGAGCGTATCCACCGATCCCATGACTGAAGCCAAGGGGCAACCCGACGCCGGCGTGATGGGGCGTTATCAGCATATTCTTCGCCATCGCCTGTTGATGATGGGCGTATTGGCATTGGCGATCCTGGGCTCGCTGCTGCTGGATTTCACCATGGGGCCGTCCGGCCTGTCGTTGTCGTCCTTATGGCAAACGCTGCTTGATCCCGCCGCGGCCGATGCCGGCACGCGGGTGATCGTCTGGGACATCCGCTTGCCCTATGCGCTGATGGCGGTGGTGGTGGGCTTTGCGCTCGGCCTGGCCGGGGCAGAAATGCAGACCATCCTGAATAACCCGCTGGCCAGCCCCTTCACCCTCGGAGTGTCTTCCGCCGCGGCCTTTGGCGCTGCGCTGGCGATCGTGCTCGGCATCGGCATTCCGGGCATTCCCGATCAGTGGTTCATCTCCGCCAACGCCTTTATCTTCGCGCTGTTCGCCGCGCTGATGCTGGACGGCATCACGCGCTGGACGCGGGTCGCCACCTCCGGCGTGGTGCTGTTCGGCATCGCGCTGGTGTTTACCTTCAACGCGCTGGTCTCGATGATGCAGTTCATCGCCAGCGAGGACACGCTGCAGGGGCTGGTGTTCTGGACCATGGGCAGCCTGGCGCGCGCCTCGTGGGACAAACTGGGCATTCTGTTCGGGGTGTTCGCCGTGCTGCTGCCGCTGTCGATGATGAGCTCGTGGAAACTGACCGCGCTGCGTCTGGGTGAAGACCGGGCGGTGAGCTTCGGCATCGACGTGCGTCGGCTGCGTTTGACCACGCTGCTGCGCATCAGCATGCTCTCGGCGCTGGCGGTGGCTTTCGTCGGGCCGATCGGCTTTATCGGTCTGGTGGCGCCGCACATCGCCCGCATGATTTTCGGCGAGGATCACCGTTTCTACCTGCCGGCCAGTGCGCTGATTGGCGCGCTGGTGCTGTCGATGGCCTCGGTGGCGTCGAAAAACCTGGTGCCTGGGGTAATCATCCCGGTGGGGATCGTGACGTCGCTGGTCGGGGTGCCGTTCTTCCTGAGCATTATTCTGCGCCACCGGGGGAACGTATGAGCCAGGGTTTACGGATAGAAAACTTCTCGGCGGGTTACCCGAAACGCCAGGTGATCGACAATCTGTCGGTGCCGATGCTGCCGCGCGGGCAAATCACCGTGTTGCTGGGGCCGAACGGCAGCGGCAAATCGACGCTGCTGCGCTCGCTGGCCGGGCTGAACCCGGCGCAGGGCAAGCTGTGGCTGGACGACGGCGATTTGATGCAGATGCCGTTCGCCCGTCGGGCGGAGAAAGTGGTGTACCTGCCGCAGTCGCTGCCCGCTGGAGTGCATCTGCACGTGCTGGAGTCGATCATCGTGGCGCAGCGCGCCTCGGGCGGCCGCAGCAACGCCGGCAGCGAAGCGGAAGTGATGGCTTTGCTGGAACAGCTGGGCATCGCCCACCTGGCGCTGAGTTATCTCGATCAGCTGTCCGGCGGCCAGAAACAGCTGGTGGGGTTGGCGCAGTCGCTGATCCGTCAGCCGTCGCTGCTGCTGCTGGATGAGCCGCTGAGCGCGCTCGATCTCAACTACCAGTTCCACGTGATGGATTTGGTGCGCCGCGAAACCCGCAAGCGCGATATCGTGACGGTGGTGGTGGTGCATGACATCAACATTGCGCTGCGTCACGGCGACCACGTGCTGATGCTGCAGGATGGCGATCTGATCGCCGACGGCGCGCCGGATCAGGTGATTACGCCGCAGAGCCTGGCGCGGGTCTATGGCGTGCGTGGGCGCATCGAGCGTTGCTCGCAGGGTACGCCGCAGGTGCTGATAGACGGTCTGGTGAACCAGCCGACGATATAATCCAGGAAAAAGCCCGGCATCGCCGGGCTTTTTTTATCGCGCAGCGCGGTTCAGTGCTTCGCTCACGCGTTCGACGACGTGCTGGGCGGTGACGATGCCGCCGGACAGATAGACCTCGGCCGCTGGCAGATAAACCACCTGGCCTTTTTTCACCGCCGTGGTTTTCTTCAGCGCGGTGCCGGTAAGGATTTTCTGCGGCGCCACCGCGTTCGGCCGACCGGTCGCAGCGTCTCTGTCGATGACGAACAGCCAGTCCGGGTTCAGTTTGGCGACCTGCTCAGGCGTCAGCTTATTGCCGCGCACGTCTTTGTCATCGGACTGCAGCGCGGACGAGAAGCCGAGGGCGTCATAGACGAAGCTGAAACGGCTCTTGGGGGCATAAGTGCTGATCTTGCCGCCGGAGAACAGCACCACCAGCCCGCGTCCGGCCTGGGCGGCCTGTGGTTTGACCGCCGCGATCTGCGCATCCAGCTTATCGATCGCCGCCTGCGCCTGTTGCTGCTTATCGAACAGCTCGCCCAACTGGCGGGTGCGCTGTTTCAGGCTGCCCAACTGATCCTGCTGATCGACGGACATGTTCAAGGTCGGCGCCAGCGCATTCAATTCGTCATAGGCTTTGGACGCCCGGCCGGCGATCAGGATCAGATCCGGTTTGGCGGCGCGCAGCACGGCCATATCCGGCTCGAACAGGGTGCCGGCATTGAGGTATTTCTCGTCCTGATAGCGCTTCAGGCTATCCGGCAAGTTCTTACGGTTGCCGGGCAGCGCCAGCGGCTCGACGCCCAGCAGCTGCAGCGTTTCCAGCGAGGCGTAATCCAGCACCACGATGCGCTGCGGGTGCTTCTTCACCTCGGTGCTGCCGTTCAGGTGCTGGACGTTGACGGTGGCCGAGGCCGCCGGCGCGTCGGTTTTGCTGTGGCAACCCGCCAGCGCCATCGCGGCCAGCAGGGCGATCATCAGGGGGGAGCGGCGTAATCTCATGGGGCTTCCTCTCGGTGATGGAATGAAAAGGGCGCGCAGCGCGCGCCCGGGGGCATCAGAAGTTGTAGGTCATGCCGACGGTGTAACGGCGGCCGTCCAGCGTGGTGCGGTAGTGATCGTAATCCACGGTCTTGTCGAGAATGTTGTAGACCCCGCCGGTCAGCTGCAGGTTTTTCGCCGCCTGGTAGCTCAGGCCCGCATCGACGAAGGTGTAGGACGGGGTGCTGGTCTCCATCGACGTGCGGCTCAGGTAGTCTGAGGTGCGGCTGCGGAAGTTAACGCGCGACCACAGGCTGAGGTCTTGCGTGGCCTGCCAGTCCAGCACGGTGTTGATCATGTGCTTAGGCATTTGGTTCAGCGCCTTGCCCTGGAACTCGCCGCTCTTCTGCTCGGAAGCGGTGTAGGTGTAGTTGGCGTTCCACTTCCAGTCTTTATTGATCTGCCAGCCGAAGGTGGCCTCTACGCCGCGCATATTGGCTTTGTCGACGTTGACGCGATCGCTGATAAAGTCGTAGACGTCATTGCCGATCTTACAGTCCGGCGTGTCTTCGCAGCGGCGCACTTCGGTGATCTTGTTCTTGAAGTCGGTGTTGAAGACCGTCACCCCGGCATTGACGCCTTTCAGGCTATCCCACATCAGGCCGATCTCTTCGCTCAGGCTCTTCTCCGGCTGCAGATCCGGGTTGCCGACGATGATGCCGTTACGCACGCCGCCACCCGTCGCCTGGCCCCAGCTGGCGGAGGATTGGCGCAGATCCGGCGAACGATAGCCGGCGGAGACGCCGCCTTTCATCGTCCACTGTTCGGTCAGGTGCCAGACGCCGTACATGCGCGGCGACCAGTGGCTGCCGAAGTTCTGATCGCGATCCATACGGATGCCGCTGGTCAGACTGAAGTCGTTGGTCAGCGCCCATTCGTCCTCGGCGAACAGCGCCCAGCTCCAGCGCGTCAGTTGATTGACGTCTTGCGCCGAGCTTAGCTGGTTGCCACTGTCGCCCAGTTTCTCATAGCGGTATTGGCCGCCGAGGTTCAGCATGTGGGCCCCCAGTTCGAACTGGTTCTGGGTGTTGAAGATGGTGTTGTACATTTTCATCTTGCGGCCCGGGTTGTTGGTCTCTTCGCGCTGAACGTAGCTGGTGGAGTTGCCGAAGTCGTAATAACCGTTGTGGGTCAGCGAGTAGTTGGTGCGGGTGTAGAGATTTTCGCTGCGTGAGGACGGTTTGCACTTGCCTTTGCTGCAGCGCTCCGCCACCACCGATTTGCCCGGCGTGCTGTTGCGATCCTGCAGCGAGCGGCCGATTTCAAAGTCGAATTCGTTTTTCTCGTCCGGGGTCAGGGTGAACACCGCGGTGCCGCTGCGCATGCGCTGTTCGTTGTAACCGTTGACGATTTTATCTTCCGCGCGGCGCGACAGCAGGCCGTTGACCCGCACGCCGAGCAGGCCTTCAATCAGCGGACCAGACGCGTAGGCGTTGGTCTGGAACAGATCGCCAGAATCGCGGTTTTCCTGAAGGGTGGCGTCGCCGTGCAGCGAGCCTTTCCACTCGGTGCGGGAGGTCTTGCGGGTGATGACGTTGATCACGCCGCCCATGGCGTCGGAACCGTACAGCGAAGACATCGGCCCGCGCACCACTTCGATACGTTCGATGGCTTCCATCGGCGGCAGCCAGCCCTGTTCGATGCCGGCGTTATCGCTGTTCGGCCGGGTGCCGCGGGTATCGACGCGCTTGCCGTCCACCAGAATCAGCGTGTACTTGGAGGACATGCCGCGAATGCTGATATCGCTGCTGCTGGCGCCGCCGGTGACGACCACGCCCGGCACGTCTTTCAGCGCATCGGTCACATCGCGATAGGCTTTATCTTCAATTTGCTGGCGCGGGATCACCGAGATGGAGGCGGCGGAGTCCTGAATTTTTTGCTGAAAGCCGGAGGCGGTGACGACCATGGTGTCTTGGGCGTCAGTCTGCGGTGCGGCCAGCGCGGCGGTGGCGCTGAGGGAGGCGATCACCAGAGCGGCGAGCTTGCTGTAACGTGGCGTTTCCATGAGGCAAACCTTTCCTGGATTGATGTGAAAGTAATTAACCAATTGAATTTCTGATGAAATTATTCATCGTTCGCTGAGAAATCCGGTGCTTCGTCAGCGTTGCGTGAGGGTATTGTAAGGATTTTTTACTTAATGTAAACGCTAATGATAATTCATATCATTTGTATGCTTGTTATTCTTGCTGGAAAGAGTAACCGGATGAATTAAAGGGAAAACCGGCGCAGCGGATGTGCGCCGGGGAGGATCAGCGTTTCTGGATGTAAGTGATGGCCAGCGCCAGCGCCAGCACCAGGCCTTTGATAATGTCCATGGCGTAGTAGGGCACTGACAGCATCACCAGGCCGTTTTGCAGCACGCCGAGGATCACCGCGCCGATCAGGGTGCCGAGCGCATTGGGTTTGCCGGAGCCGGCCAGCGAGAAACCGATATAGGCCGCCGCCACCGCATCCATCAGATAGCCGCCGCCGGCGTTGACCTGCGAAGAGCCGATACGTGACGCCAGCAGGATGCCGCCAAGCGCCGCCAGCCAAGAGGAAATGACGTAAGCGGCAACCCTGTAACGCACGGTGCGAATGCCCGACAGGCGCGCCGCCTCGGGGTTACCGCCGATGGCGTACATGCGGCGGCCGTGCTTGGTCAACGACAGGAACAGCTGTACCGCCACGGTGACCGCCAGCATGATCAGCACGATCACCGGCACCTGGCCGAGGGCGGAAAACACTTCCGGGATCAGGCCTTCCGCCATGTCGCCATTCGGCAGCACCATGTTTTGGGTGATGGAGCCGCCGTAGCTGTAGGTCATCGCCACGCCCTGGATCACGAACAGGCTGGCCAGCGTCGCCAGCATATCGGGGATTTTGAGCACCACGATCAGCAGGGCGTTGAACAGGCCGACCAGCGTGCACAGCAACAGCGTCACCACGATGGCGCCGGCGGTGCCGAACCCGTGCCAGACGAACAGGGAAATCACCAGCGCGTTGGCCAGCGAGGCGGTCGAGCCGACCGACAGATCGAAACCGCCGACCGACAGCGAGATAGAGACGCCGATGGCGATCACCGTCACGATGGCGATCGAGCGCAGGATATTGATGATGTTGTTGGCATCGAGAAAGTTGTCCGACGCCAGGCCAAACAGGGCGACCAGCGCCGCGACGGTCAGCAGCATGCCCCACTTGTAGAGGAAATCAAACAGCTGTTGGCGCCAGGGCAGCGCAGGCCGCAAGGCAAATTCTTTACTCACGCAGGGGTTCCTCCGGTGGAATAGAGCAATAAGGTTTCTTCGTCGGTATCGGCGGCGTTCAGCTCCGCCACGATGCGGCCATCCCACAGCACGCAGATGCGATCGCACAGGCCAATCAGCTCGGCGAACTCGCCGGAGGCGTAAATCACGCCTTTGCCGGCGCGGGCCAGGCCGTCGATCAGGCTGAACAGCTCCTGTTTGGCCTTGATGTCCACGCCCTTGGTCGGCTCATCGAAGATCAGCACGTCGGCGTCGCCGCGCAGCCACTTGCCGATCGCCACTTTTTGCTGATTGCCGCCGGACAGGCGCGCCAGCCGCTGTTGTGGGCCGGAGGCGCGAATGTTCAGACGCTGCATGATCTCGCGCGCCCAGCGCAGCTCTTGTCGCCGGCTGAACAGGCTCCAGCGCGAGAAGCTGTCGTCGGCGCTGACGCTCAGGTTCATCGGGATCGCCTCATCGATAAAAATGCCTTCTTTGCGGCGCTCTTCCGGCACCAGCGCTAATCCCTGTTCGACCGACAGATGCGGCGCGCGCGGCGCCCAGGGCTGCCCGCGCAGTTCGCCGCGTTCCAGCTGCGCGGCGCCAGCGCCGAACAATGCCTTGCACAGCTCGCTTTTCCCCGCACCGGCCAGCCCGGCGATGCCGAGGATCTCGCCTTCATGCAGCCGCAGCGAAACGTCGCGCAGCTTATGGCGATCGCGCAAGCCCTCCACCTGCAGCAGCGTATGCCCAGCGTGCGGTGGGCGCGGCGGCGGGAAAATGTCGTCCAGCCGGTGGCCGAGCATTTTCTCGACGATCTGTTCGCCGCCGAGGCCGCGCATGGCGTCTTCGCTGACGCGGCGGCCGTCGCGCAGCACCGTTAGCCGATCGCAAATGTCGCTCAGTTCGTGGATGCGGTGAGAAATGAACACGATGCCGATGCCTTCGGATTGCAGGCGGCGCACCACGTTGAACAGGCGCTCGCTCTCGGCGCGATCGAGCGGCGCGGTCGGTTCATCGAGCACCAGAAAACGGCAGCGGTGCGACAGCGCGCGCGCCAGCAGCACCTGCTGTTTTTCCGCCAGCGTGCAGTCCGACAGGCGTCTGCGCGGATTGAGCGGCAGCGCCCATTGCTGCAGCAGCTGTGCGGCGCGGCGGTGCAGCTCCGCCCAGTTCAGCCAGTGGCCCGGTTCGTTCAGCCAGTCCAGCATGATGTTTTCCGCCACCGACAGCGTGGGGATCAGCGCGACATCGACTTCTTGCTGCACCACGTGGATGCCGTGGCGGCGCGCCTGCAGCGGGGAATGAATTTCCACCGCCCGGCCGTCGATCAGGATCTCGCCGCGGTAGTGATCGTGGGCGCCGGAGAGGATCGCCATCAGCGTCGACTTGCCCGCGCCGTTGGCGCCGACCAGCGCGTGGATTGAGCCGCCGTGCAGCGTGAAGTCCACGTCCTGCAGCGCGTTGAAGCCGGCGAAGGCGATCGAGATATTGCGCATCTCGAGGCGCGAAGGTGTTGCGGTTGACATTGCGTAGTAAGGCCGTTTAGATGTTTAGATGGCTGTTTTGCTCTGTTGTAACACAGATTGCGCCGTTGGCAACCAACAAAATGGCATAACGACGATGAAAGCGTGGGCGGGCAGGGGCGCAACCCGCGTCAGGCTGCGCCGGAGCGATAAACGGTCAGAAGGTGGTGGGGGTGTGTGCGCTGACGATGCGGCAGATGCGCGCCGAGGTATTGCTGAAGCTGTGCGGAATGCCGGTGTTGATGGCGTAGCTCTGACCGGCGGTCAGGCAGTAACTCTGGCCGTTGATGGTCAGCACGATCTCGCCCTCCAGCAGGGTGCCTATCTCTTCGCCCTGATGCTTGATCTTTTCGCCGGTAGTGGTGCCGGGCTGGTAGGTTTCCAGCATCATCGCCAGGTTGCGCGTCGGGCTGCCGTTGTGCACCAGCTTCATCGATACTCCCTGGCTGCCGATCTCAATCAGATCCTCGGCGTCGATCACCACGCGCGGCTCGTCGACGGCCTCCGGTTCGGCAAAGAATTCCGACAGCGACAGGCCATACACCTTAAGCAATTTTTGCAGCGTGCTGATGGCCGGGCTGACTTTGTCCTGTTCGATGGTGCTGATCGCACTGTGGGTTAACCCGGACAGTTCGGCGACCCGGCGCTGCGACAAACCCAATTGCTGGCGGATCTGCGACAGGCGTTTGCCCGGTGCCAAGCTGGCTTCGCTCATAGCGGTACTTCCTTCTGGTAAGGGCGACAGGCAGAAATGACGATCGGTATCGGGCGCCTGCCTGGTCGATAACGATGCTGCATGATATCGGTAGTTAGGGTAGGTTTGGAAAATATATTGCCCATGCTCACCGTCGGCGCGGCGGACAAAATAGTTGACGTGAAAATGGCGGCAAGGCCTTTTCGGTCAATATTTTATCAATTTAGCAGCCGGTGGCGAATAATCAAACAGGATTGTAACATTTGCAAACCCATTCTGTTAAGACTATGTTTCATGTTGTGGATGTTATTTTGAGCGCCCGGCAGCGGCGCGACCTGGTGAGAAATCCAATCATGTGTTGAATCGAACGGCGGACGGGCGCCAACGCGCCTTAAGAGCATAATGGCGGGTGACGTATGCAAACCAATAGCGCAGCAGTTGAACATTTTGCACAGCATCATGAAGAGAGGCGAAGTAGCGCGTTCCAAAATGAGGTCGCTCATTATTTGGAACGCCATCCCGCCACGCAGTATATCGATATCCTTCTCACCGATCTCAATGGTTCCTTCCGCGGCAAACGCATACCCGTCTCAGGGTTGAAAAAACTGGAAAAAGGCAGCTACTTCCCCGCGTCGGTGTTCGCTATGGACATCCTCGGCAACGTGGTGGAGGAGGCCGGCCTTGGGCAGGAACTCGGCGAACCGGATCGCGTATGCCTGCCGGTGCCCGGTTCGCTGACGCCGTCGGCGGCCGATCCGCAGCACATCGGCCAGGTGCTGCTCACCATGCTGGATGAAGATGGTACTCCCTTTGACGTTGAACCCCGCAATGTGCTGAACCGCGTGTGGCAGGCGCTGCGACAGCGCGGCTTGTTCCCGGTGGCAGCGGTAGAGCTGGAGTTTTATCTCATCGATCGGCTGCGCGACGCGGAAGGCGATTTGCAACCGCCGTGTGCGCCCGGCACGCAGGAGCGCAACACCCAAAGCCAGGTGTACTCCGTCGATAACCTGAACCATTTCGCCGAGGTGCTGAACGATATCGACGCGCTGGCGAAGCTGCAGGGGCTGCCGGCGGACGGCGCGGTGGCGGAGGCCTCGCCGGGGCAATTCGAGGTCAACCTGCGTCATACCGACGATATCTTGCTGGCCTGCGACCACGCGCTGGCGTTGAAACGGCTGGTGCGGCTGGTGGCCGAGAACCACGGCATGCACGCCACCTTTATGGCCAAGCCCTATGAGGATTACGCCGGCAGCGGCATGCACGTGCACGTCAGCATGCAGGATGGCGCGGGCAACAACCTGTTCGCCGACGCCGAAGGCGAGGATTCGCCGCTCTTGAAACAGGCGCTGGCCGGGATGATCACCCTGATGCCGGCGTCGATGGCGCTGTTGGCGCCGAACGTCAATGCCTATCGGCGTTTCCAGCCGGGGATGTATGTGCCGATCCAGGCCGCCTGGGGCCACAATAACCGCACCGTGGCGCTGCGCATTCCCTGCGGCGAACCGGAGAACCGTCGGGTGGAGTACCGCGTGGCCGGCGCCGACGCCAATCCGTATCTGGTGATGGCGGCGATCCTGGCCGGCATGCTGTACGGGCTGGACAACCTACTGCCGCTGCCTGAGCCGGTGACCGGCAACGGGCTGGAGCAAGAGGGGCTGCCGCTGCCGATCCGCCAAAGCGACGCGCTGTACGAGTTTGAACATCAGCACGCGCTGACGCACTATCTCGGCGAGCGTTTCACCCGCGTTTATCACGCCTGCAAGACCGACGAACTGCTGCAGTTTGAACGGCGAGTGACGGAAACCGAGATCGACTGGATGTTGAAAAATGCCTGAATAGGCGTATAAAGTAAGAGGTATGTGCGGGCGACTGGCCTGCCGGCAGCGGATTAATTCGCCTGCCAGGCTGGTTTTCCGTGCGATCGACAAAAAGAATTTGTATTTGAGGGTTTCCGGATCTTGTCATTCGGAGGCATTCTGGTGCAAAATATCTCAAATGCAGATAGCCGACGTTTTGAAAGCGTCGGTTATTTTTTTTGCATTATGTTTTACCAACGTAGCGTTTCATACACCAAGCGAGGCCGGACACCGATCCGGATAGATAAATAGTTTCGTGCACGATCAAACAAAACTTTATGGTCGTGACTCATGAGGATTAGAAAGATGGGGCAATTTTTCACTTTAGCGCCGGTGCCCGCCGGTTTCCGCTGTGGCCGCAGCGACTATGGAGCAGCCGAGGTTACCTCGACCCGTTATCCAGCTTACAACCCCCTTCTTTTAGAATTAAGTCGCTCGTTGCGAAGTTTCCCCGCAACCTTAAGTCTTGGCGTGTCCGCCATCCGCAAGGCTCAAGGTAAGGGGGGGCTGAACAATGTCCGATAACACCATCAACGCCGCTCCGGCTCAGCGCACTCAGCTGCGTAAAACCCTGACTTTAGTTCCGGTAGTGATGATGGGCTTGGCTTACCTGCAGCCAATGACCATTTTCGATACCTTCGGCATCGTATCCGGCCTGACCGATGGTCACGTCGCGACCGCGTACGCCTTCGCTCTGCTGGCGATCCTGTTTACCGCCCTGAGCTACGGCAAGCTGGTGAAGAAGTTCCCTTCCGCCGGTTCCGCCTACACCTACGCCCAGAAAGCCATCAGCCCGCACGTCGGCTTTATGGTGGGCTGGTCATCGCTGCTGGACTACCTGTTCATGCCGATGATCAACATTTTGCTGGCCAAGATTTACCTGGAAGCGATCTTCCCGGGCGTACCGTCCTGGATCTTCGTGGCGGTGCTGGTCGGCTTGATGACGATTTTCAACCTGCGCGGCATCAAGCTGGTGGCTAACCTGAACTCCATCATCGTGGTGGTGCAGGTGGCGATCATGATCGTGTTCCTCGGCCTGGTGATCAACGGCATTTACCACGGCGAAGGCGCCGGTACGCTGGTCAGCAGCCGCCCGTTCTGGTCCGATAACGCTCACGTGGTGCCGATGATTACCGGCGCGACCATCCTGTGCTTCTCGTTCCTGGGCTTTGACGGCATCAGCTCCCTGTCCGAAGAGACCAAAGATGCGGAAAAAGTGATCCCGAAAGCCATCTTCCTGACGGCGCTGATCGGCGGCATCATCTTTATCGTGGTGTCTTACTTCGTGCAGCTGTACTTCCCGGACATTTCGCGCTTCAAGGATCCGGACGCTTCGCAGCCTGAAATCATGCTGTACGTAGCGGGTAAATTCTTCCAGTCGGTGATCCTGGTGTTCTCCTGCGTGACGGTATTGGCGTCGGGCATGGCGGCGCACGCGGGCGTTTCGCGTCTGATGTACGTGATGGGCCGCGACGGCGTGTTCCCGACTCGCTTCTTCGGCTATGTGCATCCGAAGTGGCGTACCCCGGCGCTGAACGTGCTGCTGGTAGGCGCCATCGCGCTGTCCGCGGTGTCGTTTGACCTGGTGACCGCGACCGCGCTGATCAACTTCGGTGCGCTGGTGGCCTTCACCTTCGTTAACCTGTCGGTGATCTCGCAGTTCTATATTCGCGACAAGATGAACCGCACCGTGAAGGACACGTTCAACTACCTGATCCTGCCGGTGATGGGCGCACTGACCGTCGGCGCGCTGTGGATCAACCTGGAAGCCAGCTCGATGACGCTGGGCCTGGTTTGGGCGGCCATCGGCCTGATCTACCTGGCCTTCGTCACCCGCAGCTTCCGCCTGCCGGTGCCGCAAGCGAGCGAAGACGCCGCCTAAGCGCGAGCCGTCTCCTCAGCCACAAAAAGGCCGCTTTCGCGGCCTTTTCCTTTTCTGCTGCGGCGGGTTTTATCCCACCAACTCTTTGCCGTAATCGAACAGCGCTTTCAGCAGGGCGGTTTTCTCTTTGTCGCCTTCGTGCAGGTTATACAGCGACTCGAGCTGCAGCAGATAGCTCTGCACGCGCTCCGCGCTCAAGGCTTCCTGACGATGTTGCAGCCAGCGGCGCTGCTCGGCGTCGTCCAGCGTATTCGGGTAGTTGCGCGCGCGGAAGCGGAACAGCAGCTCTTTCATGCGGCCGTCGCTGAAGGCCAGATCCAGCGCCGGCAGGTTCTGCGGCTTGGTCTGCT
The DNA here is from genome assembly GCF_017811775.1 of Serratia sp. X10. Classification (NCBI taxonomy): domain Bacteria; kingdom Pseudomonadati; phylum Pseudomonadota; class Gammaproteobacteria; order Enterobacterales; family Yersiniaceae; genus Serratia; species Serratia sp. X10. The sequence continues at coordinate 306,589 of NZ_JAEIOH010000002.1, forward strand.
GGATAATCCTCATCGCCGCCTTGTCGGCATCGCTGAAGAAACCATCGTACAAGCGGGCGTCGACGTCCTCGGAACCTTTGAACGGCTCGGCTTCGGCGAACAGCGCGACCACTTTCTCGCGCACTTCCGGATGCTGTTTTAGCAGCTGCAGATTTTGCAGGCACGCCTGACGATCGATGCCCAGCCGCTCGGCGTTCTCCGGCAGCAAGGTTTTGGCCGGGGCCAGCACCGGGCATTTGTTGATATGCACCAGCTTGATCGGCACCGGCGCCTGATCCGGCGCCAGATCGTCGCGGCGGGTGTACAGCCGTTCACGCAGCTGCTCGGCGCTCAGCGTCAACAGCGGCGTCATGTCGCCGGCCAGATCGCACATGATCACCGCGTTCTTGTTGTCCGGGTGCCAGGCCAGCGGCGATACCCAGCTGGTATTGCCGCGCGCCGCGCCGAACATGCCGGAGACGTGCACCAGCGGCGTCATGTCAGCGACGTCGATCAGGGCGTTCAGCTTGTGTTTATTGCGGTGCTGCAACAGGAAATCGAACAGCCGCGGCTGCGCCTGCTTGACCAGCTTGGCCATGGCGATGGTGGCGTAAACGTCCGACATCGCATCGTGAGCCTGCGTGTGCTCGACGCCGTTGGCGCGCGTCAGGTGTTCCAGGCGGAAGCTGGGGAAACCGTCTTCGTTTTCCGGCCAAACGATGCCGTCCGGGCGCAGAGCGTAGCAGGCGCGCATCACATCCAGCAGATCCCAGCGCGAGTTGCCGTTTTGCCAGCTGTAGGCGTAGGGATCGTAGAAGTTGCGATAGAAGATATTGCGGCTCACTTCGTCATCGAAGCGGATGTTGTTGTAACCGAGAATGCAGGTGCCGGCCACGCTGAAGGCCTGATGGATTTGGCGGGTGAATTCGGCTTCGTTAACGCCTTTGGCGCGCGCCACCTGCGGCGTGATGCCGGTGATCATCACCGCCTCCGGTTCCGGCAGGTAATCGTCGGCCGGGGCGCAGTAGATGACCAGCGGCTCTTCGATAATGTTGAAATCCATATCGGTGCGCACGCCGGCGAACTGCGCCGGGCGGTCCAGCGACGGGCTCTTGCCGAAGGTCTCGTAATCGTGAATATAAAATGTGGCCGTTGCCTTGCTGCTCAAAATCGCGTCTCTTCAGTGGCGGATACAATATGCCTCTATTGTAACGGCGTGGGGAGCGATGCCAAGCGGCGGTTAGCGAAATGCGCGCAATTACGCACGGCGATAATAATTCAGCCGTTGATGAAAGTAGGGGAGCAGGTGGTCGGGGACCTGTTGTTCTGTTTCCGCCTGAGTGGAGGCGATGCCGTAGCGTTCATTGTAGATCACGCTGATGGCCAGCAAATCGGTTTCTATTTTCTCGCGTTGCGCCTGCGGTAAGCTATCCAGCTTTCGAGCCATCGTTATCTCCCTGTTAACCTTAGGGCATAATAGGATCGTTAGCGGATATTGTCCCTACCCATTCCGAGGGGCAGTCGACGCCTGAGCGCCGGGTTGCGCGCAAGGCGCCTGGCTGTGGCGGGCGGCGAACTCGCTCTCTGCGTGATGTGCCTGGAAGCGATCCACGCGTTGGTACAGCGAACAGGCACCGCCGATCACCGCCACCCAAAACAGGGTGCATAGCAGCAAAACCCCCAACCAGATTTTTTGGTTATAGGTCATAAGTCCTCCACGGACGCTAAGAGAAATAACATTGACCATTAAATTAAATCAGGGGTTACATCAATGGTATTTAAACAGTAGGGATTAATCGTAATCTTGTCCCGACTCTTTTGTTACTAAACCCATGATGGATGTTTCAAAAGATTCCTTAAGATAATATTAAGAAAAGTGTTTAAGGGCGCCGTAATTCTATTTAATAATTGTTTAATTATCCGCAGATACAATCTTCCACATTCAATGCCAATGTGGGTGACAATTATGAAAACGCTGCTGTTGACCGGCGCTACCGGCTTTCTCGGTGGTGCGGTTCTTGAAAAATTATTGATTGAAAATCAGTCCATTAATTATCTTTTGCTGGTGCGCGCCGACGATGCGCAGCAAGGGCTGGCCCGTATTCGCGCGAATATGGAAAAGTTTAATATCGACGCGAATCTGCTGTCTAAAATTACGATAGAAAATATATTGTTGGGCGACCTTTCCGAGCCGGCCAACTTTTTAACTGACGCACGCATTAACAAAGTCACGCATGTTATTAATTGCGCGGCCGTTGCTTCTTTCGGTAATAACCCGCTCATTTGGAAGGTAAACGTAGAAGGCACACTGGCCTTTGCCGAAAGAATGGCGCAGGTGCCGGGATTAAAACGCTTCCTGCACGTCGGTACCGCCATGTCCTGTTCGCCGGAGCCGGGTTCGCTGGTGTCGGAGAGCGGCGAGTTTGAGGAAGACGCCGAGCACCTGGTGGAATATACGCGTTCCAAATCCACCATTGAACAGCTGATGCGCCAGCGCTGCCCGCACATGCCGCTGACCATCGCCCGTCCGTCGATCGTCGTTGGCCACACTCGCCTGGGCTGCCAGCCTTCCAGCAGCATTTTCTGGGTGTTCGGCATGGCGCTGATGCTGCGCAAGTTCATGTGTTCGCTGCAGGACAATATCGATGTGATCCCGGCGGACTACTGTGCGGATGCGTTGGTGATGTTGATGAACAGCGAAACGCTCGAGAACGACGTTTATCATATCTCCGCCGGTGAGGAGAGCAGCGTCAGCTTTGCCGAAATCGACCGCGCCATGGCGGCGGCGCTGGAAAAGGCGCCGGTGGGCGATGAGTATGCGCAGGTGACGTATGACGCGCTGGTGAAAATGCGCCGTCAGCTGAAAGACATTTTCGGCCCGTGCAACGAGCGGCTGATGCTCAAAGCGATGCGCCTGTACGGATCGTTCGCCATGCTCAACGTGCGTTTCAGCAACGAGAAAATCCTCAAGCTGGGCATGCCGAAACCGCCGCGCTTCACCGACTACATCGCCGGCTGCGTGCAGTCGACCCGCGGGCTGTCCATTCAGCAGCAGATGGTGGTGGACTTCAAATAACCGGCGGGCGCCCTGGGTGCCCGACGCTGTGGTCCGTTACCAGGACGAAGATGACCAGAAGACGCGGCCGAGCACCACCAGTTGCTCTTTGCGCTGCTGATAGCTGAGATGCTCGTCCTGGTACTCTTCCCGGTTGAGGGAGCGGATGATGACGCCACCGTCCGGCTGCTCGATAAGCACCTTCACCCGCAGCAAATTGCCGTGGCGGATGGCGTAGGTCTTGCCCTCGCGGATGCGCGTGTCGTCGGTGTTGATGCCGACCACGTCGCCGTCCTGCAGGCGCGGTTCCATGCTGGAGCCGGAGATGCGGATAATGCGCGCGGCGTTGACCGCCACCCCCATCTTGTGCAGATAGTAACGGCGAAAGATCAGCGAAAACTCCTCGCGATCGACGATTTCGTAGCAGCCGTCGCCGGCGGAAAAATCGATATCCAGCAGCGGGATCTCCACAAACTCTTCCTTGTCTTGTTCGGTATCTTCCCATACCACCGGTTTCAAGCGGGCGGGTTGGAAGTCCGACTCCGCCGCCACGTTGTCAAACGGGCGCACCAGCTGCTTTTCATGAAACACGTCGAACCAGCCCTTGGGCAAATTCAGCTTGGCCTCGATCCGCCTGGCCAGATTGTCGCCAAGATTGCGGGAGGATTTCTCCCCGATGATTTGGCTCAGCGTCGGCGCGGAAGACTCAACCAGCGTGGCGAATTCATTCTGGTTGACGCCTTGCCGGGCGTAGCGGGCCATCAATTCGCGCAGATTGTTGCGCCTGATTTCTTTAGTTTCCATCGTGCAATGATCGCACTCTTTAGCAAAAAGGTAAATAACGATTTTGCTAAAAAAGACTTGCGCATGATTTAGCAATTAGCTAAAACAAAAAGGGTGAGCCAAGGGTTCACCCGTGCGGGGCGGTCTGTCATGATGAGGGGCCGCTCAGTGAAATCAAACGAGAGAGGGACTTTACGATGTACAAGATTGATTACAATAGCTACCGATCGGTCGCCAGCTTCGGCCGCCGCGTGCGCTTTCTGGTGCTGCACTACACGGCGCAAAACTTCGCCGACTCGGTGAAGTCGTTGACCGGAAAATCGGTCAGCGCGCACTATCTGGTGCCGGATCCGACCGAGGCGACCTATCAGGCCGCCGGCTTCAGCGGCGTGCGCATCTTCAACCTGGTGGACGAGAATGAGCGCGCCTGGCATGCCGGCACCAGCCAATGGGGCACCCGCAGCAATATCAACGACACCTCGATCGGCATCGAGATTGTCAACCTGGCGAGTGGCGACGGTGGAAACATCACCTTCCCGCCGTTCAATCCGCAGCAGATCGAGGCTGTCACCCAGCTGGCGCAGAACATCCTGCAGCGTTATCCGGACATCTCGCCAGTGAACGTGGTGGCGCACTCCGATATCGCGCCGGGCCGCAAGAGCGATCCGGGCCCGCAGTTCCCGTGGCAGCAGCTGTATCAGGCCGGCGTCGGCGCCTGGTATGACGAAACGACCAAGCAGCAGCGCCAGCAGGAATACTGCAGCCAGGGCCTGCCGGCGCAGGCCGATCTGCTGAAACTGTTCGCCCAATACGGCTACGACACCTCGGCGGCGAGCACCGCAGAAGGCTATCGCCAGCTGGTGCGCGCGTTCCAGCTGCACTTCCGTCAGCAGAAGTATGACGGCGTGATGGATGTTGAAACCGCCGCCGTTCTGCGCGCGCTGGTCGACAAGTACGTCGCCTGAGCCTGAAGGTGAATGGGGGACGCCTCATTCGCCTTTTCCTCGCCGGGCTTCCTTCGCTAAAATAGCGGCCTGGCTGGTCTTTATCGGAGGCACTGTGCGCCTCGATCGAAAAATCTCTTCCCTTGAACTGCTGACCTATCGCCACTACCGCATCGTACACGGCGTGCGCATCGGGCTGGCGTTTATCCTGACCTTTCTGCTGATCCGCCTGCTGGCGGTGCCCGAAGGCACCTGGCCGCTGATCACCCTGGTGGTGGTGATGGGGCCGATCTCGTTTTGGGGCAACGTGCTGCAGCGCGCGCTGCAACGCATCGCCGGCACGGTGTTCGGCGCCGCCTCCGGCCTGATCGCCCTGTATCTGGAACTCTATTCGCTGCCGCTGATGCTGGTTTGGTGCGGCGTGGTGATGTTCGTCTGCGGTTACCTGACGCTCGGCAAACGGCCGTATATGGCGCTGCTGGTGGGGATCACGCTGGCGGTAGTGTGCGGCGCGGGCGCCGGCGACATGCACACCGCGCTGTGGCGCAGCGGCGACGTGATCTTCGGCTCGCTGTTGGCGCTGCTGTTCACCAGCATCTACCCGCAGCGCGCCTATATTCTGTGGCGCATGCAAATGGCGGACTGCCTGCAAACCGCCGCCCGTCTCTACGGCGCGTATTTTTCGCCGAACGTTATCGAGCGGCCGCGGCTGGAGCCGCAGCTCAAGGATCTGTTGAATCAGGTGGTGAAGCTGCGCAGCCTGATCGTGCCCGCCAGCAAGGAAACCCGCATCCCCAAAGCGGTGTTCGAAGCGGTGCAAACCCTCAGCCGCAATCTGGTATGCACGCTGGAGCTGATGGCCGATGCCTACTGGGCCTCGCGCGAAACGCACTTCATCATGCTGAACGCCCGCACGCTGCGCAGCACCCAGCTGCTGACGCTGAGCTCGCTGGAGTCGCTGGCGGTGCTGATGCGCGAAGGGCCGCAGGCGCAGCGCCAGGCGGCGGCGGGGCAGCTGGCGGAAATCGCCGGCGAGCTGAAAACGCTGATGCAGGAAGTCAGCGTCGGCCAACACGGCGAAGCGCCGATTTACGGCTACGTTTGGCTCAGCATGGAGCTGGCGCAGCAGTTGGAAGAGCTGGGGGATTTGCTCCAGGTTTGCACCGCCGCCGGGCGCGAATAAGGGGTCAGATCATGAAGGCGGCGCTTTGGGTTTTGGCCGCCGGGGCAAAGTGGGTAAGATAAGCCAATCACTGTTGTGCCGGACCGCCACAAACCTGTATCTTGGTGCCATGTGGCCGTAAGCAAATGAATCTGTGTATTACTAAAGCAAGGGTATAAAGATGGATAATGCAAATAAGCCGAGTTTCCAGGACGTGCTGGAGTTTGTGCGTATGTTCCGCCGCAAAAACAAACTGCAACGCGAGATCGTCGACAACGAAAAGAAAATTCGTGATAACCAGAAGCGCGTGCTGCTGCTCGACAACCTGAGTGAGTACATCAAGCCCGGCATGAGCATTGAAGACATTCAGGGCATCATCGCCAACATGCGCAGCGACTACGAAGATCGCGTTGATGACTACATCATCAAAAATGCCGATCTGTCCAAAGAGCGCCGCGAGCTGTCCAAAAAGCTGAAAGCGATGGGTGAAGTGAAGTAACCCGCTCTATCGGGCCGGGCGCGATGCCTGGCCCGCATTCCTGCCAATCATTTTCTTCCCGCCGTTTCGATCATCTCCCGATCCTCATCGATCCTGTAAATGGGATCACGATCCGCATTTGTAGCATTTTTAGCCGCAATGTTAACGAACTGTGATTTTGTTCAAACAATTCTTTTTGCAGCTTTGGTTATATGTCGATCAATGTTCACGTTGTCATTTTGGTTTTTCGGGATATGTGATGATTAATTCATTGAAATTTAACATGTTGTGGCGTTACTCATTTTTTGTTGAATAAAAATGACAACGTCAACATTTAGAATTTTCAAGCGTTTAACGAGTGTATTGGAGGAAGAGATGAGCCAGTTGCCGGAAAAAATGCGCGCGGTCGTTTGCCATGGCCCGCAGGATTATCGTTTCGAACAGGTGCCTACGCCGCTGCCGAAGGCGCGCGAGCTGGTGATCAAGGTGGAAGGCTGCGGCATCTGCGCCGGCGACTGCAAATGCAAGAACGGCGCGCAGATGTTTTGGGGCGAGAATCCGTGGGTCAAACCGCCGGTGGTGCCGGGGCACGAGTTCTACGGCCGCGTCGCCGCGTTGGGCGAGGGCGCGGAAGGCAAATACCAGCTCGGCGAGCGGGTGATCGCCGAGCAGATCGTGCCGTGCTGGGAGTGCCGTTACTGCAAATCCGGCAGCTACTGGATGTGTGAGACGCATAACATTTACGGCTTCCAAAGAGACGTGGCGGAGGGCGGCATGGCGGAGTACATGCGCTTTTCCGAAAACGCCATCGTCCACAAGATCCCGGAAAGCCTGAGCCATGAAGACGCGGTACTGATCGAGCCGATGGCCTGCGCCATCCACACCGTGGCGCGCGGCGACATCCAGCTGGACGACGTGGTGGTGTTGGCCGGCGCCGGGCCGCTCGGGCTGTGCATGGTGCAAGTGGCGCGCCTGAAAACGCCAAAGAAACTGATCGTGATCGACGCCATCGACGAGCGGCTGGCGCTGGCGAAGGAATTCGGCGCCGACGTGGTGATCAACCCGCTGAAGGAAGACGCCGACCAGATCGTCAAATCGCTGACCGGCGGCTACGGCTGCGACGTCTACATTGAGGCCACCGGCGCGCCGATCGGCGTCACCCAGGGGCTGCAGATGATCCGCAAGCTGGGCCGCTTCGTGGAGTTCAGCGTGTTCGGCAAGGAAACCACCGTCGACTGGTCCATCATCGGCGATCGCAAGGAACTGGACATTCGCGGCGCGCACCTGGCGCCCTACAGCTATGAGATCGCCATCGATCTGTTCGAGCGCGGGCTGGTGACCTCAAGCGGCGTGGTGACCCACAGCTATTCATTGAACGACTGGGACGAAGCCTTCGCCCTGGCGGACTCGACCGACTCCATCAAGGTGATCCTGGTTCCCTGACCCTCCCGCCGTACCGCTGTTGCAGTCATGATCGCCGGCCCGCTCCGCAATGGGGGGCCGGCCGGTCGGCCAAACGTAAAGACATGCTGTTGCTCTGATAACCACAACAAGAAGCTTCCCTACAGGAGAATTGGCTATGTTTTCATTATTCAAAAAGACCCTGCCTTTTATCGTCGCCGGTGGAATGTTGGCGGCCAGCCATGGGGCGCTGGCCAAGCAAATCACGATCGGTATGTCGTTCCAGGAAATGAACAACGACTACTTCGTCACCATGAAGCAGGCGCTGGATCAGGCGGCGGCGGATATCGGCGCCAAGGTGTACGTGGCCGATGCGCGCCATGACGTCGCCAAACAGATCGGCGACGTGGAAGACATGCTGCAGAAGAAGGTGGATATCCTGCTGATCAACCCGACCGACTCGGTGGGGGTGCAGTCGGCGGTGATCTCCGCCCATAAGGCCGGCGCGGTGGTGGTGGCGATCGACGCGCAGGCCGAAGGGCCGCTGGACTCGTTCGTCGGCTCGGAAAACTACGACGCCGGCTTCCAGGCGGGCGAGTATCTGGCGAAAGCGCTGGGCGGCAAAGGCAAGGTGGCGATCCTCGACGGTATCCCGGTGGTGCCGATCCTGGAGCGCGTGCGCGGCTTTGAAGCGGCGATGAAGAAATACCCCGACATCAAGATCGTCACCAAGCAAAACGGCAAGCAGGAGCGCGACACCGCGCTGACCGTCACCGAAAACATGCTGCAGTCGGCGCCGGATCTGGCGGGCATTTTCAGCGTCAACGACGTCGGCGCACTCGGCGCCCTGGCGGCGATCGAAAGCAACGGCGCCAAGGTCAAGCTGGTGAGCGTCGACGGCCAGCCGGAAGCCATCAAAGAGATCCTCAAGCCGAATTCGCCGTTTATCGCCACTTCGGCGCAGTTCCCGCGCGACCAGCTGCGCATCGCGCTCGGCATTGCGCTGGCCCGCTACTGGGGCGCCACGGTGCCGAAAACCGTGCCGGTCAAAGTGAAGCTGATCGACCGCAGCAATGCGGCCGGCTTTAGCTGGTAACAGCGGCCGGGTTCGCCCCGCTGCGGCGGGGCGTTCGGCGCGGAGGGCAATGCGGTGACACCTTTACTGGAACTGAAGCGAATAAAAAAGAGCTTTCCCGGCGTGAAGGCGCTGGACGGCATCGATCTGGCCATTCAACGCGGCGAGGTGCACGCCCTGCTGGGCGAAAACGGCGCCGGCAAATCGACGCTGGTGAAAATCATGTGCGGCATCTATCAGCCGGACGAGGGCGATATTTTTATCGACGGCGAGCAGCGCCGCTTTAACAACTATCGCCAGGCGATCGAGGCCGGCGTCGGCATTATTTTTCAGGAATTCTCGTTGATTCCCTACATGAGCGCCATCGACAACATCTTCCTCAACCGGGAGATCAGGAACCGCTGGGGCCTGCTGGATCGCCGGGCGATGCGGCGCAAGGCCGAGGCGATCTTCAAGCGGCTGACGGTGGCTATCGATCTCGATTGCCCGGTGGAGCAGCTGAGCGTGGCGCAGCAGCAGTTCGTTGAGATCGCCAAGGCGCTGTCGCTGGAGGCGCGGGTGCTGGTGCTGGACGAACCGACCGCCACGCTGACGCCGGGCGAGGCCGAACACCTGTTCAGCGTGATGAACGATCTGCGGCTGCTGGGCGTCGGCATGGTGTTCATCTCGCACCACCTGGACGAGATCTTCACCATCTGCGATCGCATCACCGTGCTGCGCGACGGCGCCTATATCGAAACGCTGGCGACCGGTGACACCAACGTGGAAGAGCTGGTGCGGCTGATGGTCGGGCGCAAAATCGAGAACGCCTTCCCGGTGAAGCCGCACCCGGTCGATACCGCGACGGTGCTGCTGGAGGCGGAGATCCAGCGCGAGAAGCACGGCGCGACCGACCGCTTCCACCTGCACAAGGGCGAGATCCTCGGCTTCGCCGGGCTGGTGGGCTCCGGGCGCACCGAGACCGTTTCGGCGCTGATCGGCGCCAGCCGCTGCCACCGCAAACGCGTTCGTCTCGGCGGCCAACCGGCGGCGCTGCGCTCCCCGGCGCAGGCGCTGGCGCAGGGCATCGGCCTGCTGCCGGAGAGCCGCAAAACCGAGGGCCTGGTGCTGCCGTTCTCGGTGGCGCAGAACATCACCCTCAACCGGCACCATCGGCGCGGCAAGATCTTCGTCAGCGCCCGCAAGGATCGCGACGTGGTGCAACGGCTGATCCGCGCCGTGGGGGTGAAAACCCCGGACGCCGAGACCGCCGTCAGCACCCTGAGCGGCGGCAACCAGCAGAAGGTGGTGATCGCCCGCTGGCTTAACAATGACTGCAACATCCTGATCTTCGACGAGCCGACGCGCGGCATCGACGTGGGCGCCAAGGCCGAGATCTACCAGCTGATGCAGCAACTGACCCAGCAGGGCATCTCCATCATCATGATTTCTTCCGAACTGCCGGAGATCATCGGCGTGTGCGACCGCGTGCTGGTGTTTCGCGGCGGCCACATCGTCGCCGAACTGACCGGCGACGAGATCGAATCCAACCACATCATGCTTCACGCGACCGGGAGTGCCTTATGATCGGAATTGAACAACCCGCCGTGGCGCGCCGCGCCGCCGGCCCCAGCCTCGGCAAGCGCTGGGAAAAACTGCTGCATCACCCGGCGGTCTTGCCGTTTATCGGCTTCGTTGTCCTGTTCGTGCTGATGAGCCTGCTGAACGACAGCTTCCTCAGCGTCAACAACCTGACCAACGTGGCGCGCCAGGTGTCTATCAACGCCATCATCGCGGTGGGCATGACCTGCGCCATCCTGACCGGCGGCATCGATCTCTCGGTGGGGCCGGTAATGGCGCTGGCCGGTTCGGTCGCCGCCGGGCTGATGCTGGCGGCGGTGCCCATCCCGCTGGCGATGGTGGCGGCGCTGGCGCTCGGCGCGCTGTTCGGCCTGGCCAACGGCGCCTGCATCGCCTACCTGCGCATGCCGCCGATCATCGTCACCCTGGCGTCGATGGGCATCGCCCGCGGCCTGGCGCTGCTCTATACCGGCGGCTACCCGATCTCCGGCCTTCCCGACGTCTTCTCGTTCTTTGGCCGCGGCACGCTGCTGGGCATCCAGGTGCCGATCCTGATCATGCTCGGCGTGTACCTGCTGGCCTGGCTGATGCTCAACCAGCTGCCGTTCGGCCGCTACGTCTACGCGATGGGCGGTAACGAAGAGGCGGCGCGCCTGAGCGGCATCCGCGTGCCGCGCTACAAGATGCTGGTGTACGTGATCAGCGGCCTGACCGCCGCGCTGGCCGGGCTGGTGCTGACCTCGCGCCTGATGAGCGGGCAGCCCAACGCCGGCGAAGGCTTCGAGCTGGACGCCATCGCCGCCGTAGTGCTGGGCGGGGCGGCGATCTCCGGCGGGCGCGGCGCCATCGTCGGCACGCTGGTGGGGGCGATGATGCTCGGGGTGCTCAACAACGGCCTCAATCTGATGAACGTGTCGCCGTATATCCAGAACGTGGTGAAGGGCGGCATCATCCTGGCCGCCATCTACCTCAGCTCCGTGCGGCGCAAATAGGAGGCACGATGTCAGTCTTTCTTGGCATAGACGTCGGCGGCACGGTGATCAAGGCCGGGCTGTACCGGGCAAGCGGCGAAGAGCTGGCGATCGCCGAGCGCGACGGCGCGGCGATTGCCGCCCAGCCGGGCTTTAGCGAACGCAATATGGACGCGCTGTGGGATGACGTGTGCGCGGCGATCCGCCAGACGCTGCACGCGGCGGGGCTGTCGGCCGGGCAGGTGCGCGGCGTCAGCTTTTCGGCGCACGGCAAAGGGCTGTACGCCATCGACCGCCACGGCAAACCGGTCGGCAACGGCATCCTCTCTTCGGACAACCGCGCGGCGGCAACAGTGGCTGAGCTGCGCCGCGCCGGCGTGGACGCGCAGACCTACCCGCGCAGCCTGCAGCCGCTGTGGCCCAGCCACCCGGCGCTGCTGCTGCGCTGGCTGAAGCAGCGGCAACCGGCGCAGTACGCTGCCGTCGATCGCATCCTGATGGCGCACGACTACCTGCGCTTTCGCCTCACCGGCGAGGCGGCGGCCGAAGTGACCAACATCTCCGGCAGCAACCTGTTTAACCAGCGCAGCGGCGCTTACGATCCGGCGCTGATGGCGGCCTTCGGCATCGAAGAGGCGCAGGAGAAGACCGCGCCAACGATCGGCTCGGCGCAGCTGGCCGGGCGGGTGACGGCCGCGGCGGCGGCGCAGTGCGGCCTGCGAACGGGCACCGCGGTGTACGGCGGACTGTTCGACGTGGTGGGCGCGGCGCTCAGCTCCGGCGTGGCCGACGATCGCACGCTCAGCGCGGTGGCGGGCACCTGGTCGATCGCCACCTGCGTGACCGAGCGCATCATTCCCGCCGATTACCCCTACGCCTGGGGGCGCTACTGTATCGACGGCCGCTATTTCGTGCACGAAGGCAGCCCGACCTCGGCCGGCAACCTGGCCTGGTTCCTGCGCCAGTTCTGCGCCGACGACCGGCAGCGCTACGCCCAGTTCAACGCCTGGGTGGCCGAGCGCCGCGAGCAGCCCAGCGGGCTGCTGTTCCTGCCGTATCTGTACGGCTCCAACCTCGGCGGCAACACGCCGGGCGGTCTGATCGGCCTGAGCGCCCACCACGAGATGGCGGACGTGGTGCAGGCGATCTACCAGGGCATCGTGTTCTCGCACCTGATCCATCAGGAGCGCATGGTGCAGTTGAACCCGCGCATCGAGCGGGTGCGCATGACCGGCGGGCCGACGCAGTCCGAGGTCTGGATGCAGATGTACGCCGACGCCGGCAACCTGCCGCTTGAGGTGGTGGAAACGCGCCAGAGCGGCTGCCGCGCCGCCGCCCTGTGCGCCGCCGTCGGCGCCGGGGAGTACGCCGGGTTCTCCGAAGCGATCGCCGCCGCGCCGCCCAAATTGCGCTGTTATTATCCCGCGACCGCCGCCCACCGGCGCCTGCGCGCCCAGCAGGCGCGCTATCTGGCGGTCGCCCAGGCTTTGAGTGAGGTGACTGATGCAAACGACTAACGCCGCCTGCCTGGGGCTGTATGAAAAGGCGCTGCCCGCCGATCTGGACTGGCCGCAGCGGCTGGCCACCGCCGCCGAGCTGGGCTTTGAGTTCGTGGAGATGTCTATAGACGAACAGCCGGCGCGCCAACAGCGGCTGGACTGGGATCGCCGCCAGCGGCTGGCGTTTATCCAGGCGCGGCTCGACAGCGGGGTGACGGTGCCGAGCCTGTGCCTGTCGGCGCACCGGCGCGATCCGTTTGGCAGCCATGACGCCGCCACCCGTGAGCGGGCGCGGGTGCTGATGAGCAAGGCGCTGGAACTGGCGACGGATCTCGGCATCCGCAACATCCAGCTGGCGGGCTACGACGTCTATTATGAACCCGCCGATCGCCACAGCCGCGCGCGCTTTATCGAGGGCATGCAGTGGGCGGCGGCGCAGGCTGCCAGGGCGCAGGTGATGCTGTCGGTGGAGGTGATGGATACGCCGTTCATCAACAGCATCAGCAAATGGCGCGACATCGCCCGCCACGTCAACAGCCCATGGTTCACGGTGTATCCCGATCTCGGCAACCTCAGCGCCTGGGGCAACGACGTCGCCGCCGAGCTGGCGCTGGGCATCGGCAGCATCACCGCCGTGCACCTCAAAGACACCGTGGCGGTGGGGCCGGGCAGCGCCGGGCAGTTCCGCGACGTGCCGTTCGGCGAGGGCTGCGTGGATTTCGCCCACGCCTTTTCCGTGCTCAACGCGCTCGGCTATCGCGGCCCCTATCTGCTAGAGATGTGGGCGCGTGAAGACGGGCAGGACAAGCAGCGCATCGCCCAGGCCAAGGCCTGGATCGAACAACAAATGAATGAGGGAGGCATCGCATGCTGAACGAACTCAAGCGGCAGGTGCTGGCCGCCAACCTCAGCCTGCCGGCATACGGGCTGGTGACCTTTACCTGGGGCAACGTCTCGGCGATCGATCGCCAAAGCGGGCTGGTGGTGATCAAGCCTTCGGGCATCGCCTACGAGGCGATGACGTTGGAGGATCTGGTGGTGGTGGATCTGGAGGGCAAGGTGCGCGAAGGGCACCGCAAGCCCTCATCCGACACCGCCACCCACCTGGCGCTGTACCGCGCCTTCGCCGATATCGGCGGCGTGGTGCACACCCACAGCCGCAACGCCACCATCTGGGCGCAGGCCGGGCAGCCGATCCCGGCGCTGGGTACCACCCACGCCGACTACTTTTACGGCGACATTCCCTGTACCCGGCCGATGAGCGAGGCGGAGATCGCCGGCGATTACGAAGGGGAAACCGGCAAGGTGATTATCGAGACCTTCAGTCAGGCGGGGCGCGATCCGCAGCAGGTGCCGGGAGTGCTGGTTTACTCCCACGGCCCGTTCGCCTGGGGCAAGGACGCGGCGGATGCGGTGCACAACGCGGTGGTGCTGGAAGAGGTGGCGATCATGGCGATGGCGACGCGCCAGCTGGCGCCGGCCATCGCCCCGATGCAGCCGGAACTATTGGACAAACATTTCCTGCGCAAGCACGGCAAACACGCCTACTACGGGCAATAGCGCCCGTCAGTGATTCAACAGCGAGCCGGTGAAGAACTCTCTGCGCACCGGCAGCTCGCCGCGCGGGCTGTTAATGGCGCTGAACAGCAGCTCCGCGGCGATCTCCCCGAGTTTCTGCGTATCGTGATACACCCCCGGAATGTGCAGGCCGTAAGCGCTGGCGCGCGGCGGCTCGTCGATCGAGAAGAACTTCACCTGCTGATAAAGCCCCATCTCGTGGCAAATGGCGATGGCGCCCAGCGTGATGATGCCGTTCAGGCCGATGATGTAATCCGGGCGGTTCTCCGGCTGCGCCAGATAGGCGCGCACCTCGCTCTCTTGCGAGGTGAAATCGTAGTCGCCGTTGATGATATGAATCTCACGCCCGCTGCCCTGCAAGGCCGCGACGATGCCGGCGGTGCGCGTTAAGGTAATTTCCGAATCCGCCGGGCCGCCGATAATCAGCAGCTTCTGCTCCGGCTGCTCCGCCAGATAACGTCCGGCCAGCACGCCAATCTCGCGGTTATCGAGGAACACGCCGCTCAGCTGCTGATCGTAGAGATCGCGGTCGATCAGGATCAGCGGCACGCCGTACACCTCGGCCAGCTCGAGATAGGCGGGGCGGTAGCGCTTGTCGTCGCGCACCGCCGACAGCAGGATGCCGCGCGCCTTGTAGCCGAACAGCGCCTGAATGGCGCGCATTTCAGCCTCTTCGCTGCCGTCGGTGTCGAACAGCATGATCTGATAGCCCTGCTGACGCGCAATGCGCGACACGGTCTTGATCAGGCCGGAATAGAACGGGTTGTACATGCTGCTGGTGACGATGCCGATAATCTGGCTGCTGCTGCTTTTCAGCCCCTGCGCGAACGCGTTGGGCACATAGTTCAGCTCTTTGGCGATGGCGTGAATGCGCTCGCGGGTTTCCGGCTTGACCAGCTCGGGCTTATTGAAGGCGCGGGAAACGGTGATATTGGTCACCCTGGCGCGGCGGGCGATATCCACGATAGTGGCATTGGGATTGGCTTTCGACACCGTCTTTCCTTGCGTTATGCCTCAACAGATCCCTTATTGTAGGGAAAGGGCGGGGGCGGTGCTAGGGGGGAGTTGGGGGAATAAAAAATGCAGAGATAGGTAATAATGATATTTATTTATTAATATCATACGAGATCATTTCATATGACTATTTTTTGTTGAAGGAATCTTCGGTAAGGTGTGTTCCACGAGAGAAGTCAAGTATGGAAAGCTGCTTTATGCCATGAGCAGATAGTTCGAACATAACAGAATGTCAGATATCTAAAAACTCATGGTCAGCCGGTATGAGAGACTTGCACCCGGGCTCGACGGTGCAGTCATCATGGTAGTGTCAGTCCGAAGGTTTTTTTAACAGGTCTAGGATATGTTCGCGGGCCCACTTTCACTCTGCAAGATACAATGTCAGACAATCTGTCAAACATGACAAAAGTCACTATAACACAATGATTTTTTTGAGATGATTTCTGTTCGATATCATTTTTATTGGTCAACAGGATTACTTAAGGAGTTTGTATGATGCCTATAGAAAAAATAGCAGATTGGTCTAAAAATAAACCTGTCTGGTGGCGACACTCGCTACGTCTTGCATTAAATAATGGAACATTAGAGCAAGATGACTTCAATGAAATATTCGAGTTGGCTCGCATGGAGCATGGTTTGCTGGAGAAAGATGCTTATTTTTCTGAATGTGAAAAACCGATAGATTTTACCGGCTATGCGGCTGAGCTACATGAGGTGTCATTAAAATCACTTTACGATGTAAAAGGCGTTGGGCTACTGGCAGAAAATCAAACGCTAAATTTTTCAAACAATGGCCTGTTTATCGTTTATGGTGATAATGGTGCCGGAAAGTCAAGCTATGCAAGCATCTTAAAAAACGCATGCTTAACCCGAGGGGATAGTCCTGCCATTATTGGGAATGTTTTTTCAAAACTTAACTTACCTCCTCAGGCAAAACTCGCTGTTTCATGTAATGGTGTGGATGAAATCCATTCATGGAATCAACAGGCATCAAGTATTGAATCATTAAAGTCTATACGTGTATTTGACAGTTCATCTGCAAGCCATTACGTGAACAAAGAGGATGCTCTGGGGTTTAAACCTGTTGGGTTAAATTTACTTACTGAGTTAGTTCGTGCCATCGGAAGCGTCAATGCCATAATCAATGAAGATATTATGCCCGGAAATGGTCTTGTTACATTGACGAAGTTACAGTCAGGTAGTATTACGGCTAGCTTCGTCAATAGTCTTTCGGCAAATACTATTGAAGACGATGTAAAAAAACATATTGCTACTGATTTTGACTTGCAACGAATAGATAATTTGAGAAGAGAAATAATTCAATACAAGTCTCAGACGGCTGAAACGATAAAAAGCACACTGGAACAAAATAAGAGAACACTTACTCCTCTTAAAAAAATTTGTGATAGCTCTCTTAAGCTGTTAGGTAATGAGGGTATTTTAGAGCTGAGAAAACTGCAGACCGAGCAAGAACGAACACAACATCTTTCTGAAGAGCTACGTAAGGCTACTTTGCAAAACCTACCACTAGATACAGTCGCAGGTCTTAGCTGGCAGAATTTATGGGAAGCTGCTAAAAGCTTTATTGAACAGGAAACACGAAAGCAAAATTTCCCTATGCAAAGAGGCGAACATTGCCCACTTTGTTTACAAGAGGTTAGCCCGGAAAGTGAAAGAAGAATGGCTGCGTTAGGGCAGTATTTAAATGACAAAACGGCACAGTCAGCAAAAAACGCAAAGGATAATGTTGATAACGCATTAAAATTGTTATCTTTACATTCTCTCGAGCTCGCGCCTTACATTGCGGCTATTGAATTTCTTAATAGCAAGCATCCTCCAATGGGAGATGACGTCAAAAAGATGTTTACAGCCTTAGTGGACAGGAAAGAAAATATTTTATCAGGTAAAATTAACGGTGCATGTGCCGAGATAAATACTGAGTGCGTAAATCAGCTTAGTAAAATCATTGAGAGTATTGACCAAAATATACTCAATGTTAATTCAGATGCAGATCTTTTGACTTTAATCAAAAGAGAAGAGATGGAGTTAGCACATCTGGAGGATAAGAAATATGTATTGGAGAATATTTCTAATGTTATTTCTAATATCAGGCGACTCAAGATTATTAAAAAACTTGAAAATTTGCAGACGCAATGCGGAACAACATCAATTTCAACCTTGTCATCTCAGATAAGTCGTTCTGGTGTTGTTGAACCGTTGGTCTCAGCATTCAACGACGAGTTACGTAATTTTGGTTTTGAGCGTTTCAAAGTGAAAGTTGATACCCGAAATCGTTCTGGTGAGCAGCAGTTTAAATTGTCATTGGCTGATGAAAATGATACGACTATTGCCACACTCGGAGTTACAAGTGAGGGGGAGCAGCGGTGTATTGCTATCGCCAGCTTCCTTGCTGAAA
The DNA here is from genome assembly GCF_017811775.1 of Serratia sp. X10. Lineage (NCBI taxonomy): Bacteria > Pseudomonadati > Pseudomonadota > Gammaproteobacteria > Enterobacterales > Yersiniaceae > Serratia > Serratia sp. X10. The sequence goes on from NZ_JAEIOH010000002.1 coordinate 324,504, forward strand.
TGAAGGCTGATGCAAGAAAGTCGGCAGTTATATTTGACGATCCAGTGAACTCATTAAGTCATGAGTGGAGTAGCCGGGTTGCAAGGCGGCTAGTTTCAGAGTCGAGAAATAGACAGGTTATTATTTTTACGCATAGTATTGTTTTTTACAAACTGCTGCTGGAAGTTGCTGAAGAGACAAGTGCAAAATACTCCAGCATTGCTCTTGAACGCTCCAGGAAATTTGCGGGTTTCGTCAGAGAAGCTGCCCCTTGGGAAGCAATGACTACGCGAAGCAGATATAAGGAACTTAAGGTTAAGCTACAGGAACTTAAACGTTTAGAAAAAAGGGATGAGACAACAGCTATTGAGTTACGTTTGGCCTCTTGCCAGTTTTATGGTTTTCTACGCGAGGCTTGGGAAAGGCTTGTTGAAGAGAAGCTTCTTAATAAAGTAGTGACTCGTTTTGAGAGAGGCATTTCTACCCAGCGATTGGCTCGGTTAACAGACATCACTCAAGATGACATTGATAAGATTGATCGTGGGATGTCTAAATGTAGTGCTTATTTTAGAGGGCATGATAGTGCGCCTGCTGTCGGTGATCCTTATCCGACGATTGCTGAAATAGAGCAGGATTTAGAAGCGATTGATATATTTTTAACTGCACTTGAGAATCCCCCCAGAAAACGAAACTAATCATTAATCTCATAATGAGACCCTGTGTTTAATACGGGGTTTTTTTACTTTATGTAAGTATTTCATAAAATAATCACAGTAAATTTTTAAACCCTTTAGAAGTCTAGCCAAGTCAATTCCAGCCCTCGCTCGAGACTGCCCTCTAATACCGCCGATTAAAGCGACAAACCAGCACCAGTAGCGCTGGGGTAAAGATGGCGAGAGGCTCATTGGGGAAAACAGTAATCCCCGCTTAAGAACGATCGTACAAACAACGTAGGTGATGAGCATTACTATCTACTACCGATAACAACACCGCTAATCTGGCTGCGACTTTTCAGCCAAGTTTAAACACACCGTTTACCTGGCCTAGTTTTCTAGCAATGCCCCCAATGTTCACCCCCAACCCCCCGCCACAACCCCGGCAACAGCGCCAGCGTCTCATCAATCAGCGTTCGCCGGTCATTGCCAGGCTTCCAGATGGTGACCATGGTTTGACTTATTCCCTGGCTGCCCACTTCGGTACGCAGCGTGTTAACGTTTTTCCACTGTTCGGCATGCATATGCGTCGGCAGGAATCCCCAGCCGCAGCCCTGTTCGAGCAGGGCGCGCAGCATCTCCAGCTCGTTGGTAAATATTGTATGCCCTGAAATTTGCAGACGGCGCGCCACGGGTTCGTCAGAGTCCGGGTGCATGATTACCTGCGGCGTGAGTGAGAGCTCCAGCAGCGAGAGCGGCTGTTCCGCGCCGGGGAAAAGCGATTTGGCGGCGTAAAAATCCATCTCTATCGCCCCTAGGGCGCGCCACTCCATGGCGTCGCCCACGCTGCGATGGCGTGCCTGGCAGATGCCCAGATCGGCCTGGCCGCTCACTAGCAGCCTTTCCGCTTCGTCGCGCGAGGCGTTAATCAGGCTCAGGCGCGTGTTGCGCTGGGCCATGGCGGCAATCAGCGCCTGCAGCAACGCGCGGGGCGTAAAGGGATCGTAAACCAGCGAGATTTCCTGCGCCGCGCTCTTCGGCACGTCTTTGGCAAACGCCTCAAACGCTTTCACCTGCCGCATCAGCAGGTGCGCCTGGCGCTGCAGCTGTTCGCCCTCTGGCGTCAGGTGCAGGCTGCGCCCTTCGTGCAGGAACAGCGCATAGCCCAAGCCATCCTCGAGAAAATCAATCAAATCGCGCAGCGTCGTGCGGTCTTTGCCCAGCTTGAGCGCGGCTTTCGCCAGGCTGCCGTGCTCGGCCACGGCGGTGAAGGCTTCCAGTTGGGCAAAGGAGTAAATCAGGCTCGGCACGCGGTTCTCCCTTCGATTTTGCGGGGGATTTTCCCCCATCAGGCGTTTTTTATTATAGGCCGCGTTTTTTTAAGCTGAACGCCTTCCTGAGCTAAACGAGAAAAAATATGAAAAGCAAAGTGTTTAACCGCAGCCTGCTAGCGGGCGTTGTCATCAGTCTCTGCAGCGGTCTGTTGGTGCCCGCCGCGCTGGCCGCCTGTGCGGGCACCGAACTCAGCGCCTGTCCCGCGCCTTTCGATGCGCAATTGCCGGACACGCACAAGATGCTCACCTGGAGCCAGAGCGACCGGGTGATCGGTTTTCGTAACGACTACCGCAACTATGCCGGGGACGTGTTTCACCACGGCAACGCTGCGCCGCTGCCGGCTGCCGCTAAACAGCTAACGGACGCCAGCTATCGGGTGAATGGCAAAACCTACCACCTGCAGGATTACCTGCAGCGCCAGAACGTCAGCGGCATGCTGGTATTGAAAGACGGCAAAATCGCCTGGAAATATCTGGGTGAAGGCAATACCGACGCCACCCTGTGGACGTCGCGCTCGGTGGGCAAATCCGTGGTCGCCACGCTGGTGGGCGTGGCGATTAAACAGGGCAAGATCCGCTCGCTCGACGATCTCATCACGCAATACGAACCCGATCTGAAAGGCACCGCGTGGGACGGCGTGACCCTCAGGCAGCTGATCACTCACACCTCCGGCGTGGCGTGGAATGAGGATTACACCAACCCGAAATCGGACTTCGCGCAGCTGACCGAGTGTGAAGCCAAGCCCGGTACCTACGCCTGCGTGCGCAAGCTGGTAGCCGGTTTGCAGCGTGCGCATCCGGCCGGGCAGAACTGGTCTTACTCCTCCGGCGGTGCGTGGCTGCTGGGCGACGTGCTGGAGCGCGCCACCGGCATGCCGCTGGCGACCTATCTGGAGCAAAGCATCTGGCAGCCCTACGGCATGGCCAGCGACGGCGTGTGGCATGCCTACGCGAAAGGCCAGCACGACGTGGGCGCGCACGGGTTCAACGCCACGCTGGAAGACTGGGGGCGCTTCGGCGAATTCATCCTGCATAACGGGACGCTGCCGAACAGCAAACAGATCTTGCCGGAAGATTGGGTAGCCCAGTCGTCCAACTGGACGCGGGCGGCGGGCTCGGTATCGGCGGCGCATCCCAACGGCATTTACGGCTTCCAATGGTGGAACAACGAAGTGCCGGCCAATGCGACTAACGTAGAACCCGCTCCGCAGGCGTCCCTCAAGCATTCCCTGTGGGCGCTGGGGATCTTCGGCCAGATGATCATGGTGAATCAGGCGGAGAATCTGGTGATCGTCCAGTGGTCCACCTGGCCGCAGGCGGAGCCTTCTTTCAGCGCGCAACCGCTGGAGGCGTCGCTGATGTTTAGCGCGATAGCGAAGGAGTTGCGTTAATGTCGGCAACTATCGGCAGAGCGAGCAGGGGCGGTTGCCATTTCGCCCCTGAGCGGTATATTACATGTCTTCGACGTCGACCTATCCATGCCGTAGGGTAGGGGAGTATCAATTCTCTACAGGTAGAGGAGGCCAGTCTCCACCGTTTTTAATTAATAACTCTTTTATCTTGTTAATTTTCTCCTTATCCTCGGCATCGCCTACCCCTCTATCTATAAAGCGTTGGAGCTGATTGCCCATAGTCCAACCAAACTTACCCTTGATTTTATTATCTGCACCTCTTTCCAATAAAAGAATCGTATGATCAAACGAGCGATAGTCTAGGGAGTTTATTAACAAGGTATTCCCCAATGAATCCATTGTATTTATATCCGCACCATAATCCAGCATCACCTTTAACGTTTCAGGGTTTTTCGCTTCTAACGCTTCGAATATAATGGGTTGATTGAATACCTTATCTTTTGCGTTTGGCGGTAAACCACCGTCGAGCATGGCCTTGATCCAAATTCCCTTGTCGGCTTTCATGACAAATTCCGCCGGGCTGCTTCCCCCTTCCGGTCTGGGCTGCAACGGGTCTGCACCCGCTTTAACCAACTCAGTAATAATCCTCAGTCTTTTTGGCGTATTTTTATCGTAGATTGCGTTTAGCACCGACCAAAACAGCAGGGTCATGTCTGCTTTCACTGGTCGATTCAGTTCTTCCTTGCTTATAGAGGGAAGCTTCTCTTTCAGTTTCACTTCATCGCCATCATAAATCAGCTGTGCGATGTCCAGCTGCCGGCCTTCAAAAAAATCCTGTGGCTCATATTCCATGCTTTTGTTGCATCCTTGCACCATGAGGACAGTAAACAGTAGCGCTATTGCCATTATCAATTTGCTCATACTCTCCCCCTGAGAATGGTGACACCCTCGTCTCTTCAATCAGTTTTATTTGTGTGGTCTATAGCGTGTGTATCGGAAAACAGATGCAATCTGACAGCCCCGGTATAAATACCCGGCAGCTGTCAGAACCGAGTTGGTGAAATTACTGCGTTTCCTTTGCCCCTTTCAAAAGCATGAGCTCGAGTATTTTCTTACACTGTTCATTGTATTCTGAGCCATCTTGGCTGTCTTTTATTTGCCGATTCACTGCTGTTAACAGCGAAAGATTGTTTATATTTACTGGGTTAGGATTCGCACCCCGATTGAGCAGTAGGGTCATGTGCTCAAAGGCTGAGCTAAAAAAAGCATCCATTAATAAGGTTTGTTGCAAAGAGTCTCTGATATTTATGTCCGCTCCGTACTCCAGCATCACCTTTAACGTTTCAGTGTTTTTGGCTTTGATTGTTTGGAATACAATGGGTTCATTGAATACCTTATCTTTTGCGTTTGGCGGTAAACCGCCGTCGAGCATGGCTTTGACCCAAATCCCCTTGTCGGCTTTCATGACGAACTCCGCTGGGCTGCTTCCCCCTTCTGGTCTGGGTTGCAGCGGGTCTGCGCCCGCTTTTACCAGGTCGGTTATTATTTTCAGCCTTTCCGGCGTGTTTTTATCGTAGATTGAGTTCAACACCGACCAAAACAGCAGGGTCATGTCCGCCTTAACCTGTCGGTTCAGTTCTTCCTTGCTGACAGAGGGAAGTTTCTCTTTCAGTTTCACTTCATCGCCATCATAAATCAGCTGCGCGACTTCCAGTTGACGGCCTTCAAAAAAATCCTGTGGCTCATATTCCATGTTTTTTTTGCATCCTTGCATCATGAGAACAGTAAACAGTAACGCCATGGCCATCATCAACTTGCTCATATTCTCCCCCTGATAGTGGCGACGTCCTCGTCTTTCTGATCTTCAATCAACTTTATTGTCTGGTCTATACCGTGTTTATCGAGCAGGGTTCCTGTCCCACCGGCAAGCGTGTGCGGTATGCCGGCGGCATCAGGCATCGCCAGCGATGACCACTCTTTCAAGGTGAAAGGCAATGCTACGCCCCAGGATTTTTGCAAAGAGTCGGGCAGGGCATTTTTTATAAGCTCATAATCACTTTCGTTATTAACCTCCTGTAACGTGGTTAACAGTTCTCCTTCCACTCGATAGGCCTGTATGTTCTTGGCTGAACCAATCATCTCAGCTCCGTATTTCCCTACAGTTCCATGATGGAGTCCGGCTGCATTAAACGTCCAGGCGGGTTTCCCACTGGTCATTGATGCAGCTGAGGCCATTCCCCCGCCCAATGAATGACCAGAAATATCGACGCCGGAGGAGTGCTTTACTTGTAATCCTATTTTAACCGCCTGCTTATAATAATCAGAGCTCGCCCCCATCCCCTGCGCGCCATTATTTATCCAGTCATTCACATTCTTAATTCCTGACAAATCGCCCCTAAGGGCCTTTTTGGCGGCGCTGCCGATTCCCTCCGGGAATTCTGGCGCTCTTGAACCTCTGAACACGACCGTCGGATTCATCTCTTTACCAAAAACACGGCTATCCGGTTGATATACCCTTGCCAAAAAATCCGGCGATTCATCTCTGTCGAAGAGCATATTTCTGTTTAGCCCAATTTTACTGAGGGCCGCATTATCGTTACTGATATCTTTCCAGCCCTCAGGAACGCCGGGAGTCTCCTTTAGCGGATTCGTGGTCTTGTAGATATTCTCCGCCAGCTTTGCCTTCTCGACGGCGACATTATTTGCCGCCAAGCGTTCCGAGGCGATTCGGGCGTCCGGGTAGATACTCCGTTGCCCGCGGCCAATGAGGTATTTTCGCTCTTGCCAGCGTTGCGCCTTGGTCAAGGGCCCAGACACGACCTGCTGTGAAGCTCTTCCACCTTGCGCCGGGATATCCGGGCCAAGGGCCGGTTTGGCCCGCGTGACTTGTGCGGGGAAGACGGACGGGCGCGCCCGGCGGCCACCGTAAGACTTCACGGCCTCTTCGTACCGCCTCACTATCTTGTCCACCGGGTAGTTTGGCTCTTGTTTCTCCTGCGGTATCAGGTAGCCGTCGATGTCGGCGTAAAATGGCCCCATCGTCGCCAACACGCCGGGTCGGGTTTCGACCGCTACGACAACGCCGCTCATCAGGTCGCTCTGCACTCTTGCGCGCAAGTTAGAGCTTATTCCGTTTTGCGTAACGCCAACTTCACGGCGGATCCGCTCACCACCGCGAAAACCAGAAAAAAGCGACAGAATGTCTTTGTCCGGCATGTATGAAAGGCCGTGACAGGCGCGGGAAGGGCTGACTATACGGGGGAATTCATCAGGTGAAATAATATCATCGGCGATATATAGCAGTTTCAAACTGGAAAACATTGCGTGTCTCTTCCTTTGCTTGCTGCACCTTGGCCTGTTCAGGCGGGCGCTCGCACTCCTTGCACTCGATGGGCCCTGAGTGGGCATGTTATCGAACGGCAGTCAGCGGTAGCTAACGGCGCATAGGACACCAGATAAGGGATGATAACGGCTCAAGCCAATTTGTAAAGCCGGCCAAATGTTAACCGGAAAGTTCTTGTTTTCCAAAGGCTGCTGTGGGTTTTTAACCCCGCCGATCAAACCGATAAACCAGCGCCAGCGCCAACGCCAGGAGCAACAGCGGCGGGGCGAGGGCGGTGAAAGGCGCGTTGAGGGCGAACAGCAACCCCAGGTTGAGGACGATCTGGTAAGCGATGTAGGTCAGCAGCCCGACGATCACGCCGAGCGCTAATCGGCTGCCCACGCCGGGCGCACGTGGGGCGGTGAAGGTAAACGGGATGGCTAGCAGAATCATCGCCAGCACCAGCAGGGGCTGGCCGAGTTTTTTCCACAACGCCAGGCGGTATTCGGTGCTGGGTTGCCCAGAACCCTGCAGATAATCGATATAGCGATCCAGCTGTTGGAGCGAGAAGCTGCCCGCCGGCAGGGTCAGCTCTTTCAGGCTCGGCACGGCGAACAGCGAGCGCCACGGCAGGCTGCTTTGCCGCTCAATCGTTTCCTTTCTGCCTTGCCAGCTTTTCTGCATCACGTTGTGCAGCAGCCAGTTGCCGTCGGCGGCGGTGCTGGCGCTGTCGGCGTAAATGTAAGACTCCAGCGCGCGGTTGGCCTGATAACGGAAGATCTCTATGCCGTGGGGCTGGTCGTTCTCATCGACGGTTTTGACCGTCACAAACTCGTTGCCGCGCCGCGCCCACAGCGGGTTCACGGTGACGTCGTTAGCGTTCGACTGCGCCAGCGCGTTGTTCTTCATCTGCAGCGCGCGCTGCTGCAGCGGCGAGGCCGCCCATTCATCGAGAGCGCCGAGCGAGAGGTTCATCAGCAGCCCGGCGGCGAGCATCACCAGCGCAATGCGGAATATCGACATCCCGGCGGAGCGGATCGCCGTCAGCTCCAGGGTTTTAGACAGCTGCCCCAGCCCGACGATGCCGCCGAGCAGTGCGATAAACGGCCCCAGATCGACAAGGCTGCGCGGCAGGGTCATCACGGTCACCAGCAGCGCCTGCTGCCAGCGGTAGCCGCTCGGGGTCACGTCCTCCAGCTCGTTGATCAGCGTGAAGGTGGTGAACAGCGGGATCAGCAGCCCGGCCGCGGCGGCGAAGCCGATGAACACGTTGCGCATTAGGTAGCGGCTAAAAATAGTCATCGGGAGGGTTTCCGCAGCAGGGATAAGTCGCGCGCCAGCAGCAGGGCGATGCCGACAGCCATGGCTATCGGCACCAGCCAAACGCCGGGGATCGTTGGCAGAGAGCCGTTGGCCACCAGCGTGCGGCAAATGTTGCCGCCATAGAAAATCACGGTAAACAGCACCGTCAGGGGCAGCAGCGCGGCGTAGCGTCCCTGTCGCGGCTTGATGCGGCTCAAGGGGATCGCCAGCAGCACCATCAGCACGGTGGTCAGCCCGCGGCTCTCGCGCCATTGCAGTTCGGCAGCGTCGCCCGGATCGGCGGAGCGCGCCAGCTCCGCCGGCGAGGCCGACTTGTGCTGGCTCTCGGCGCTGGGCACGAACGGTTTGAGCGCGATATCAAAGTTGTCGTAGTTCTGCCCGTTGTCGTCGGCGCCCTCACGATCCAGCACATAGGCGGTGCCGGTTTTCAGCCGCACGGCGGGGCTGGCAGGGGAGGCGTCGAGCACCTCCACCGACTGCGCGCGGTACAGGTTGGTGTGATGGCTGCCGCGCACATAAATCAGGGCGTCCGTCAGGTGGTTGGCCGTTTTGTCGACGTGATTGGCGAGGATCATGCGGCCGTTGCCGCTGACGTTGAATTTGTCGGCTTGCAGGTGGCTCACGTCCAGCACCGACTGCGACTGTTGTTGCAGCTGATAAATATTGGCGTACGCCCAGGGCCTGCCATACAGCGACAGCAGCGTGACCGCTATCGCCAGCGGCACGGCGAGCAGCAGCACCGCCTTGTACAGCCGCAGCGGGCTGGCGCCGGCGGCCAGCATGGCGGTGATCTCCGCATCGCTGTACATCTGGCTCAGCGCGACCGCCACCGAGACATACAGCGCGACGGGCAATATCATCTCCAGCGCGATCAGCGATTTATAGAAAACCACGTCGGCCACCACCCGCAGCGCCAGCGTGCCGTTGGCGGCGTCGGTCAGGTAGCGCTGGGCGGAGTAGCTGGCGAACATGAAGATCAGAAACCCGGCGATCATCATCACCAGGCGGCGGATCTCAACCGTGATATAGCGTTCAATCAAAGGCATGCGTCATCGGCTCCCGGCGGCGTGCGCGTCATGGCGTCTCCTGCGCGATCAGCGCGCGCAGCAGGGCGATCACCTGGTCAACTTCCTGCGGGGTGAGTGCGCCGTCCTTCGCCCACTGTACGCGCCCGGCCTTGTCCAGCACTACGATGGTTGAGCTCTCCTCCGGCAGCCGCCAGGCCATGCGCCCCAGCCCGTCGCTGTCGATGATGAACTGCGCCCAGGGGTAATGCCGCTTGTTTTTCTCGATCTTGCCGCGCACGAAGAAGCCGGAGCCCGGTATCGCATCGTCGGTATTAACGATGGTGGTCGGCTGGAAGCGGTCGCCCGGCAGGTTCGCGTCCTTAACGGCGTTGATCAGCAGCGAGTTCTTCTTTTTGGCGGAGGTGCGCCCGGCGATGTACTGGATCACCCGCACCTTGCCCGCCAGTTTTGCGCTGTTCCACGGCCGGTAGCTGAAATCGCCGTTGCGCAGCAGCAGCTCGCCGCGATCGGCGATGGCGATCGGCGCCACCGGCCGGCCCTGCACGAAGTTATGCGCTGGCGCCGCCAGCGGCGACAGCAGCAGCGCAAGGGCCAGCAAGCGAGGTAACGTCATCATGGCTACGGGCAACGCGCTTATCTGCCGGCCGCGACGGCCGACGGGGAAAACGACAGCGGAAAACGCGCCAGCAGCAGCTCCAGGCGCTGGCGGATGTCGATGTCCAGCGTCGCCGGCCGGTCATAGATATCGCCGCCGGCCAGCTTGTCCGCCACCATCACGTCGTGCCGGTCGCCCATCAGGCCGTTAATCGCCGCCAGGAAGCGCGAGATCTGCCGGGCCTCGCGGTTGTCCGGATCGATCGATCTCAGCGTGTCGTAAAACGACACCTGGCGGCTGACGATTTTGCGCACGTCGTGGAACTGATGCCCGGTCAGCGCCGGGCCGGCGATCAGCGTCTGCAGCTGGCGCATCTGCGCCTGGCGGTAGGCGATAAAGCCCTGTGCGCTTTCCAGGCGGGTGTGGCGCAGCGCATAGCGCACGTAAGACCATACCGGCTTGCTGAGCAGCAGCCGCAGCAGGTTGCCGTACAGCGTCAGGTTCTTCTGGTTGCCGTTGCGAAACGCGTCCTGAAAATGGCCGAGCACCACGGTGGTGGTGTGGAACAGGCGGTTGGCGCGGTGGGGCGCGCCGTACAGCTGCTGGGCGAAGCGCAGGTGCTTATAGCGGGCGCGGATATATTTGTAGCGCATGCGGGTGGCCGCCGCCAACTGCGGGTCTTGCAGGAAACCGTTCACCAGTTGCAGCAGCTCGCGGCGGGAAAAGCCGTCTTCCCAAAACTGCAGGCACAGCGCGTAGTTGTCCCGGATGCTCTCGGGGGAGCATTCCAGATCGATCTGCTGCGGCAGGCTGATATTCGCCTCGACCAGGTCATCCTCTTCCACGGCGACAAACAGCGCCTGGGTGGTTTCGGCGGAAAACTTCTTCCAATTCGTGTTAGCGGTCATTGATTACTCTCTTTGGGCACATTCAGCCCCAACATAAAGCGATTGCGGTAGGCGCCGATCGTCGGTATCAGGGATAACAGCACGTCTAAACATTGCCCCAGTAAATAAGCGAAAGCGGCGCCCTGCACGCCGAAGGCGTACGCCATCGACACCAGCAGCGCGATATAGGCCGCCGAGGCCGTCGCCTGCGCGATCAGGAAGGCGCGCTGCTTGCCCGCCATAAACAGCAAGGATTCCTGCGGGAAGCCCATCATCGAGACGATGATCGCGCCCAGCATGATTTGAATCAGGTCATAGGCTTCCAGGTATTGCTGCCCGAACACCGCGGAAATGAGCGGCTTGCCCACCAGCAGCATCAACACCGCGACGGCCAGGCCGATGCCGCCGGCCAGCAGCGAAGAGCGCAGGCCCAGCAGCCACGGGGTCTTGGTGCGCGGATCCAGGCGCATGATCTCGGGATAGAAGCTTTTCTCCAGCAGCTTGGCCGGGGTGCCCGTCGCATCGAAGAAGGTCATGGCGATCTTGAACAGCCCGGCGGCGGCCGGCCCGAGCACCACGCCCACCAGCACGGTGGTGCAGGAGTTGCGCGCGGCCCAGATGGTATGGGCGATGTTGGTGGTCCAGACGAAGTTCCAGGCGCCCTCGATGCGGCGCGCGACGTTGAACAGGCGCGGCCGCAGCGCGCCGTGGATATCGCGGCGGCGCAGCTCGCGCGCGGTGAACCACCAGAACAGCGTGCCGCCGATCAGGTTAGAGGCGTACCAGGTGACGATAAAGCCGGGGAACCCCAGATCGAAATAATAGGAGATGACGCTGCCCACCGCCTGCAGGAACGGCTTGATCGCTTGCTGAATGGCGATGAGATCGAAGCGGTTGAAGGCGCGCAGCACGCCGGTCGGCGTGGACGAGGTCATCGACGGGATCAGGGTGCAGTACAGCATGGCGAGCCAGAAGCTTTCGCTGTCCAGCCCCAGGGCGTGTGACAGGAACGGCAGCATGATCATGCCGCCCAGCACGGCGATGACGCCGCTGGCGATATCCAGGCCGAAGGAGAACGCGACGACGTCGCGGAAGCGCCCGGTATTTTGATGCTCCAGCGCCGGGGTGCCGAATTGCACCACAAACTGCCAGGTCTGGAATTTGATGAAATCGCTGACCGCTTTGGTATAGGCCTGGATCACCACCAGCACGCCGAACATTTCAGGCGACATGCCTTTACCGGCGCAAGAGAGCGCCAGCAGGCCAAGCAGTGCGCTGGCGACGCTGCCGGAGCCTAAATAGGCGGCATTACGTAAGATGGAACGAAACGCGCCATCGGAAAACCATCGTTTCATAACTTAAACCAGCCATCATCGTTATTTTTGTGCATCTTGTGTTCCGCACTCATGCGCTTGCCCTGTCTCTTTTTAATAAACCTGAGTTTCTTCACCGGCGTTTTCGCCGGGTTGCCCGATGTCGCTCTGGGGGCGCTTCGCGGGGTTCACCACGGCGGAAATGGCGTTGAGCGCGTTGCTCAATACCTCGTCGTAAGGGGCTCTGGCGTCCAGCTCGATGATGCGCGCGCCGTTGTACTGCAGGCGCACCATGGCGGAAATCTTGTCTTTCAGCTCTTCATAGCTGTGATCGGGCTTGCGGGAAAACGCCGTATCGACGTCGATATCCAGGCGAATGATCAGCTCCGGCCGATAGACGGCCATGCGTTGATATAAACGGCGTTCGCGCGCCGCCAGGCGGTGCAATAGCCGGCCTTTTGCGCGTTCCACACCGATGCCGGGCCCATCGTAGTAAAAACCGGAAATTTCCGCCTGCGGGTAGCGATCGCTGATCACCAGCACGCCGCTCTGCGCCAGCCGCCGCACCTTGCGCAGGTTGGAAGCACGCCACAGCGAAAAGCCGTACATGATCAGCGCCGCCCACAGCGCCGGCGGCCTGTTGCTCATGCGCTGGGTTTTATCGGATTTGGCCGCCAGGCGCCGCTCCAGCCACACGCCGATGAACGGCAATTTCTTGATTTTGTCGCCGTCTTCGCCGGAGATCAGCCCCAAATAGCGGCGCTGCGTGGGGCGATGCTGCTGCAGGTTTTTCACCAGATCGGCGGTCAGCGTAGATTTGCCCGTGCCGTCGCTGCCCACCACGGCAATCAGCCCGGTGATGCAGGCGGGAGAGGTATCCTGTGCGGCAGTGAGTTTATTTTTTTTCATCTGTTTCGCTACGAAAAGGTTATTTGGCGGCTAGGCATTGGCGGCCCTCAGCGATATTTTAACGGCGCGCAGCGAAGCATCGAAAATATGCTTGGCCGGCTCGCGGCCGTCCAAATCCAATATGTTAGCGCCGTTAAACGTCAGGTGTGGGATGACGGCGATCTTTTCACGCAACGCCGCCAACGAGTGATCGGGTTTGCGTGAATAGGCCGTTTGCTCGTCAATATCCAGCCGAATTAATAATAACGGCTGATAAGACGCCATCCAGTGGTACAGACGTTGTTCGCGTTTTCTCAGCCAACGTATCCAGCGATTGCCGCCGGCGGTTTTCGCCAGCTGCGGGCCATCGAAACGAAATCCCGCCACTTCGGCCTGCGGATAACGATCGGTAATCAGCAATACGCCGCGGCGACTTTTCTTCAGCATGCGGCGGAATTTAAAAACGCGCCAATAGGAAAGTAAAAAGATCACCAGCGCCGTGGCATTATCCGGCGGCGTAGCAGGGCGATCGTGCACGCGCTGTGATTTCTTCAGCAAATAACGCCCGAAGGGCGCGCCAATAATCGGCAGCGAACTGATCCATTCGCCGATACGCCCGGAAGACTGGCCGAGATAAAGCAGTTCGGCAGGTTCTTGCGCCGATAAGGCATCGACCAGACTGGCGGCCAGGGTGGATTTTCCCGAGCCGTCACAGCCGGTTATCGCTATTACGCGCACGGGCGAGCGATCAGATGAAGGTCTTATCTGCTGACTCACAATAATTAATCCAATGCGAAAAAAACTATTGTATTCCAATACGCCTTGGGTTCAAGATATTTATTGTGCTTTGCCGCGATAAAATAATGGGTTCGGTATTCCTGTGTGTTATTTGAATCGATATTTATGGCGTCCGTTCTTGTTATTTTGTGCTAATTGGTCGGGCGTGAGCCGGTTTCGCTTTTTATGTTAACTTTCGGCCTGGCTCACGGCGAAAAAAGAGCAGAGGTTTTCCATTTTCGCTTAATCTTTTGTGCGGTTTGGCGCGGCGTTATGGCAATTATCTTCGCGCTGCCGTCGCGGCCGTGAGCGATATTTCGTTGCAAATAGGGCATGCCGTTTCTGGTGTATTGAAAGAGAGTCTGATTATGAATGCAAAATTTCCGCCGCTGATTGCGGTTATCGGCAGCGACGGATCGGGTAAGTCCACCGTTTGTGAACATCTGATCGAATATGTGCAACATTATGGCCCGGCGGTGCAGGTGCATCTGGGCAAACAGGCGGGCAACGTCGGGCGCGCGGCGGCGAAACTGCCGCTGCTCGGGCGCTCGGTGGGCAAGGCTATCGAAAGCAATACCAAAAAAGTCAAAACGAAAAAATCCCGCATCGGCCTGTTGCCGTCGGCGGTGATCATCGCCTTCGTGGGGCGGCGGCTGCTGCGGTTTCGTCGCATGCTGGCGTTTCGGCGGCAGGGGTTCATCGTGCTGACCGACCGTTTTCCGCAGGCGCAAATCCCCGGCGCGTATGACGGCACGGTATTTCCCGTCGATGTCGAAGGCAGCCGTTTCGTCCGTTGGCTGGCGGCGCGGGAGCGGGCGGCGTTCCAGTGGATGGCGAAGCAAAAACCGGATCTGGTGCTCAAGCTGAATGTCAGTCTGGACGTGGCCTGCGCCCGTAAACCCGATCACCGCAAAGCGGCGCTGGAGAAAAAGATCGCCGTCACGCCGTTATTGACCTTCGAAGGCGCCGACATCGTGGATCTCGATGCCGATCGGCCGATCGAGGAGGTGCTTTCGGCGGCGGAAAAAGCCATCGCGGAATTTATGGCGGCGCAGGGGTATCGCTATTCGGCGGATGGGGCATCACCGGCTGCGCGCTGAGGCGCAACGATTCGGCAGGGCGGCGATGGCGTTTTCGCCGCCGCCGCGGCCGAGAGGGAAAGGCTTTATTTTTTCAGCGCCGCAAAGGCGCGCACGATGGTGTCTATTTCTTCATCGCTGTGCGCGGCATTGACGCTGCAGCGCAGCAGGGTGACGCCCGCCGGCGCGGCCGGCGGCAGCACCAGATTCACATACACGCCGTGGGCGATCAGCTCGCGCCAGAAACGCAGGCCGTCCTCCTTCGAACCGATCATCACCGGCACCACCGGGCTGATGCGCGGCCCCAGGGTATAGCCCAGCTCGGCGAGGCCGTGATACAGGCGATGTGCGTTGCTCCACAGTTTTTCCCGCAGCTCGGGATGGCGCGCGATTTTTTGCAGCGCCGTGCGCACCGACGCGATGCTGGACGGCGACGGCGAAGCGGTAAAGATATACGGCCGGCTGCTGTAGCGCAGCACGTCCATCCCCTTGCCGCCGACGGCGAAACCGCCGATCGAAGCCAGGCTTTTGCTGAAGGTGCCCATGATGATATCCACGTCTTGCTCGACGCCCAGCGCTTCGGCCAGGCCGCGGCCGTGTTCGCCCATTACGCCGAAGGAATGCGCTTCGTCGACCAGCAGATACCCGCCCAGCCGCCGCTTGATATCGACGATTTCCACCAGCGGGGCGACGTCGCCCAGCATGCTGTAGATGCCTTCCACGATAATGAGCGCCTCGCGGGCGCGCTCGCCCAGGCGCACCATGCGGCGCTCCAGATCGGCGGCGTCATTGTGGCGAAAGCGAATAATCTCCGCGCCGCCGAGGGCGCAGGCGTCGTAAATGCTCGCGTGGCTGTCCGCGTCGATCAACACCACGGATCCCGGCCCCGCCAGCGTGCTGATGACGCCCAGGTTGGCGGTGTAGCCGGTGGAGAACACGATGGCGCTCGGGCGATCGAAGAATGCCGCCAGCTCCCGTTCGAGCGCCAGGTGCGATCCGTAGCTGCCGTTCGCCATGCGCGAGCCGGTGGTGCCGGTGCCGAGCGCGGCCAGGGCAGATTGGCCGGCGGCGATCGCCTGCGCATCGAACGTCAGGCCAAGGTAGTTATTGGTGCCGGCGAGGACAATCTTTTGATCGCCGATGCGCCCCTGAGTGGCGGAATAGACTTCGTCGATGCAGGTGCCGAACGGATTCAGGCCGGAGGTTTGAAACTGTTCGCGATCGCCCGCGAGCCGCGCAAACTTGTCATACAGTCCCATGGTTTTTCTCCAGATAAGGGCGCAGCGCGTCAAGCAGTTGCTCAGGCGTTCTGACATCAAGCAATATATTGATCGGAATGGAGATATCTAATTCATCTTCCAGCATCATCAGCAGATCCAAGACTCTGATGGATTCCAGGCCAAGATCATTGACGAGATCGCTATCAGGTTTTATTTCCACTCCGCCTTCGACGATACCTTGCAAACACGTCAGGATATAATCCATTACAGCATCGCGATTTAGCATAAGAACGTTGACACACCTCTACTTGGAATAATTAAAACAGCCCTTCACGCAGCGCGCGTTCCAAACTCACCTGTGGAAACCAATTAATCTGTTGCGACAGCGCCTGATTGTTGGCGGACCAGTCTTGATGGGTTAATTCGCGTATTTTGCTGCGCGTCAGCATCGGCTCCTGTTTTATCAGGCGGTTCCACACCACGCTGATATCCGCCAGGGCTTTCAGCAGCGGCAGCGGAATGCCCACCAGCCGCACCGGCCCGTGACGCACGGCGGCGCCGATGTCCCGCAGGCGCAGCCAGTCATAGCCTTCGGCCACGCCGTCGCACAGTTCGTAAATATTCGGCTGGGCGGGCTGCGCCAATAACCATTGGCCGACCGCCTGCGCCAAATCGCTCACGTGCAGAAAAGAGAGTTTGGCGTCAGGCGCGCCCAGCCGGGGCAGCACGCCGCGCAGCAGGCCGTTGAACAGCGGTTTCAGCTCTTTATCGCCCGGCCCGTAAACCGCCGTCGGGCGGAAAATCCCCAGCGCGATCTCGCCCGAGGCGGCGATCAACTGCTGCTCGGCGGCCTGTTTTGAATGGGCATACCAGGACAGCGCCGGATGGCGCGCCGCCAGCGACGACATGAACAAGAAACGATTGCAGCGGCCGTTTTGCCTGGCCGCCTGCATCAGGTTCAGGCTGCCGGTCACATTGCAGCGGGTGAACACCGCTTCCGCATGTCCGCGCACCTGGCCTGCACAGTGCACGACGCACTCGGCGCCGCGCACCAGTTCGGTGAGCGAAGGCCGATCTTCCAGCGCGCCGGGGATCCATTGCAGGTTGTCCGCGGCGGCTTTGTCGGCTTGTCGCGTCAGGGCGCGCACGCTAAACCCCTGCGCCAGCAGTTCCCGGACGATATGCCGGCCGATAAAGCCGGTCGCGCCCGTCACCGCCACGGTGCCGCTCATTGCGCGAAACCGGCCAACTGCGGCATTTGCGGGTAGAGCGAAGCGCTCAGCCAGCGTTTCTTGGCTTCGGCGCGGGCGGGTTTGCCCGACGACGTGCGGGGAATGCTGTGCGGCGGCAGCAGCTCGATGTCCACCGCGATGCCGAATTCGCTTTGAATGCGCGCGCTCAGCGAATGCACGATCTGCTCCCGGCGCTCTTCCGAACTGACCCGGCACTGGATTTGCAAAATGATCCTGGCCGCTTCGTCGTGTTCTTCGGTCACGAAGGCGATCGCATCGCCGGAGCGGATTTCCGGTTCGGATTCCGCGACGTACTCAATATCCTGCGGCCAGATATTGCGGCCGCGAATGATGATCAAATCCTTCTTGCGGCCGGTGACGTACAGATAGCCGTCCAGCAGGTAGCCCAGATCGCCGGTATCCATCCAGCCGGTCACCTGAATTTGCTTCTGAGATTCATCGTCGCAGAAATAGCCGTTCATCAGGCTGGGGCCGGAAATCGTGATATGGCCGACCTGGCGCTCCAGCAGCGGTTGCCCGGTTTCGCTGCGGATCTCGATGCGGTGGCCGGGCAGCGCACGGCCGCAGTTGACGAAGGTCGAGACGGCGCGGGTTTTTTTGCCCGGCGCGACCGCTTTACCCTCGTACTCCAAAATATCGCGGTCGACCGCGTTGGTTTGCGGGCCGGAGCAAGGATCGGAAAAGCTCACCGCCAGGGTGTTCTCGGCCAGCCCGTAGCACGGCATGAAGGCTTTGCTGTCGAAGTTGATGCTGCTGAAGTGTTCGCCAAACTGGCTGAGCAGCTCGGCCGGGATCGGCTCGGCGCCCACGCCGGCGACCCGCCAGCTGGAGAGATCCAGATCGGCCAGCTCTTTGGCGTTGCTGCGGCGCAGACACAGATCGTAGCCAAACGGCGGGGCGACGGACACCGTGCCGCGATTCTTGGCGATCAGTTTCAGCCACTGCATCGGGCGCATGGCGAAATCTTGCGTGCGCAGATAATCGACGGACAGCTGGGTCGCCACCGGCGTCAGCAGGAAACCGACCAGGCCCATATCGTGATAGAAGGGCAGCCACGACACGCAGCGATCGCCCGCGCGCAGCTTGATCCCGTCGCGACTGATCGCATTCAGGTTCGCCATCGCCGCCCGCTGGGTGATGATCACGCCGCGCGGGAAGCGGGTGCTGCCCGAGGTGTATTGGAGATAGGCGATATCGTCGGGCGAAGGCGCCGGCAGCGCGATCTCCGGCTCGGGCAATGCGTTGAAATCCGCGTCGCTGAGGATGTGCATCGCTGACGCGTTTTCCGTGGCGGAGGCGATGAGCGGCGTCCACTCTTCGCTGCTGATGATAGCCGCCGGGTTGCAGCTGGCGATCAGCCCCTTCAGTTTGGCGGTGTAGGAGTCGCGCTGGCCCACGCCCATCGGGATCGCCAATGGCACCGCCACCAGGCCGGCATATTGGCAAGCGAAAAAGGCTTCGACGAACCCCGCGCTGGTTTCGGCGATAAGCGCCACGCGATCGCCTTTCTTGAGCTTCAGGGACAATAAACGCCGCGCGCCCGAGATCGCTTTTTGCTGCAGCGTGCGATAATCGAGAACGGTCACGAGTTGATTGCGCCGATCGTAAAAATTCATTCCCGTATTACCGAGCGCCGCGTAATCCAACGCGTCCACTAAAGTGGGGAAGTCCGCATAGCGCATGGGAAGAGAATGAACGGAACTTGTTTCAGACATAGACAAACTTAGCCATAGATTAAAAATCACCAAAAGAGTTAAATCACTCTTGGCGAGGTAATTGATGTTTTACTATGAATAGGTTTTGAATAAGTTTGTTATTCAACCATCTTCATTCCGCGAATAGCGTATATTGCCGTACTTGAGCGGCACGCCGGTTATTAACCCGGTAGCGCGTGAGCGGCCTGCATTATCAGCCTTGAGCGGCGACCTGGAGATATACGAGAGGTGATTGTAATACCCGAGGTTCGCCGTTCTTTAGTCTGCATCTGTCGGGCAGGAAATACCTGTCTGCTCATAGGTTATGACCTCATGCATGGCTATCTTCGAACTTAAACACTTCCTAAACAGTATGCCGCAAGAAATCAAAAAGTGAATGCCTCATTTAAGTTGATTCTTAAAAAGAGCATTAAGTGGTAAAAATGGCGGCACGCCTCCTGATTAAAGTCGGTACACTTAAAGCGGCGGGTTTCTTTCGCCAAAATAGCACTAAATAATAAAAGAGCACGCATAGCGTAGCATGTCAGCGCCGCTTTGGGCTTTCCTTTTTTTGTTTAATCACGCCGCCTCAGTGCGCGTGATAGGCAAATAATGCGCTGGTTCACAGGGGGAAATATTCGGTTTTTCTTATCGTTGAACCGGAGGCAATACACAATCCAATAAAAGAGAACAGCATAAAAAATGCTAAAGGCGTTGTCGCGCTCATATTTAATTATTTTATTAAAACGTAAGGCTATTTATGATCCGTATTGAGAAAGTTCTGGATAAACGCGAACTTAAAGAATTTATTGCTTTCCCTTCGTTACTGTTTCGTGATGACCCGAACTGGATTGAGCCGCTGTATTTAGAGCGCGAAGAGCACCTGTCAAAGAAGAATCCCGGCACCGATCATATCGAATGGCAGGCGTGGGTGGCGAAAAAGCAGGGGAAGGTCGTCGGGCGCATCACCGCGCAAATCGATTCCCTGCACCGGGCGCTGCACGGAGAAGATACCGGTCACTTCGGCATGATCGACGCCGTTGACGATCCCGCCGTGTTCAGCGCGTTATTCACGGCGGCGGAGGAGTGGTTGCGGTCCAAGGGCACGCGGAAAATCACCGGGCCGTTCAGCCTCAATATCAATCAGGAAAGCGGCCTGCTGGTCGAAGGGTTCGACACGCCGCCGTCGGCCCTGATGACCCATGCCAAACCTTACTACGCGGCCCAGATAGCGCAGCAAGGGTATAACGAAGGGATTGATTTACTTGCTTATTGGATGAAAAGAACCGACCTGCATTTTTCGCCGTCGCTGACCCGGATGATGGATCAGGTGCGCCAAAAGGTGACCGTTCGCCGCCTCAACCGCAAGCGCTTTCGCGAGGAGATGCAGGTGCTGCGCGAGGTGTTCAACTCGGGGTGGCAGCATAACTGGGGGTTTGTTCCGTTCACCGAGCATGAGTTCGCCACCATGGGGGATCAGCTGAAGTTCCTGGTGCCCGACGATATGATCCATATCGCCGAGGTGGATGGCGCGCCCTGCGCCTTTATTGTCGGGTTGCCGAACATTAATGAGGCGATTGCCGATCTGCAGGGGCGGTTATTGCCGTTCGGTTGGGCGAAGTTATTGTGGCGGCTGAAAGTCAGCGGCGTTCGCACCGCGCGCGTGCCGCTGATGGGCGTTCGCCAGGAATATCAATTCAGCCGCATCGGGCCGATTATTGCATTGCTGTTGATTGAGGCGCTGCGCGAGCCGTTCGCCAAGCGTAATATCGACGCGCTGGAAATGTCGTGGATCCTGGAAACCAATACCGGCATGCGGACGATTTTAGAACGTATCGGCGCGGTGCCTTATAAGCGCTACCGGTTGTACGAAAAGACGCTTTAATCGACTGATATCGCATCGCCTTTTAGCGCCATCAGGATAATAAGCGCATTGCGTGCGGCGCCGTTCGTTTTGGGGGACTGAGCGTGAGTGAAAGCATTGACCCCAGAGTGGAACGGTTAAGGCCGTTAATTAATAAACCCGAGATAAATTCACGGCGCGTGATTGAACCGCGATCGCCGTGATGCTGAAGAGAGCAGAATGCATGCCTGTGGAAAAGAAAAAGGGAATAAGCCGATTAACCTACAGCATAAGGAACTCCTGGGCCGGCTTTATTGGTGCCGTGCTGACCGAAAATGCGTTTCGTGAATTATTGGTTATTAACGCCATTTTACTGGTTGTTACATTTACTCTGGATATTACAAAAATGGAGCGGCTGTTATTAATCGCCTGCAGTTTCCTGCTGCTGGTGGTTGAGCTGCTTAATACGGCGATTGAAACCGTGGTCGATCGCATTTCGCTGGCGTTGCATCCGTTATCCAAACGCGCCAAAGATCTGGGCGGCGCAGCGCAGCTGGTGGCGGTGATAATGACCATCATTATTTGGGGGACGGTGCTGCTGGGAGGATAACGGCGAGGCGCGCTCCGGCGTTAAACCGGTTGCTGCGGCTAAATAAGCGGCTATTATCGTTGCTTTACGCCTTTGGCGCCATGGTAAGGATAGGTTGCCGTTATGCCCGTGAATTTTGATCTCAACGATCTTTATGCGTTTCGCGCGCTGGTGGAGTACGGCAATTTTCGGCTGGCCGCAGAGTCCATCTGCCTGTCGCAGTCGGCATTGAGCCGCAGGATTGAGAAGCTGGAAAACGCGCTGGGCATCAAACTGTTCGATCGCACCACCCGGCGCGTGACCTTGACGCTGTACGGGCAGGCCTTCGCCGAACGTTCGGAGCAGCTGCTGATGAACGTCGAAGCGGTGATGGCCGATATCGATAAGGTCAGCCAGGAGCGGGTGGGGCTGGTCACCGTCGCCACGGTGCCGTCGGCGGCCTACTATTTCATGCCCGACGTGATACGCCGTTTCCGGCTTCGCTATCCGCGCGTGCGCGTTAAGCTGATCGACGGCAGCGCAGGCAATGTCATCGAGGCGGTCACCGGCGGCCAGGCCGATTTCGGCATCTGCTTCGCCGGGCGGCTGCAGCCTAATCTTGAGTTTGTGCCGTTGGTGGGGGACGTCTACGTGGCCGCCTGCCGGCGCGACCATCCGCTCGCCGGTAAAAAGAGCCTCACCTGGCGGGAATTTTATCAGCAGGATTACGTGTCGCTGGATAAAACCTCCGGCAATCGCAATCTGCTCGATCAGCGCCTGGAACACCTCGTGCCGGAACGCCCCAGCGTGTGTGAAACTCGCCATGTGACGACCATGCTGGGCATGGTTGAGGCGGGCATCGGCATTGCCGCCGTGCCCGCCATGTCGATGCCCGTTTCAGAGCACTCGGTGTTGACGTCGGTGCCGCTGGTCGATCCGTTGGTGAAACGCACCGTGGGTCTCATCAGACGCGGCGGCCGCATGCAGTCTTTCGTCGCCGCCGAGCTGGAAAAGCTGATTACTGAACAGTATCACTCTGCTTGACCGGCTGCGGCGCCGGCACGGTTCGCATGCCGGTCGCGCGAATGGTCGGCTGCGCCTGAGGGGAGGCGAGGAAGTCCAGCAGCGCTTTGCCTTCGCGGCGGTGCTCCGCCTTGGCGGTTACCGCGCCCGCGAAGCGGGTGATGTACTGCACGTTTTCAGGCAGCTCGCCGATAAAGGTCACGCCCGCCACGGGCAGCAATTCGCTGACCTGCTGGAAGCCCAGCGCGTATTTCCCCTGCGCCACTTCAGAGGCCACCGGAATGCGCTCAACCTTATGCGCTTTCCCTTTCACCTGTTCCTCGATGCCCAGCTTTTTGAACAGTTGGCCGCTGACATAGCGGCCGCTGGCGCTGTCGGAATAGGCGAAAGAGTCCGCCTGCAGCAAGACATTGCGCAGGTCGGCATCCGTTTTTATCTCCGGTTTGGGCGCGCCTTGCTTAACCACCATGCCGATCGGCGAATCGGCCAGCTCCACGCGCGAACCCGGCTGGGTCCAGCGCTCTTTTTCCAGTTGGGTGAGCGCGTCGCCCACCATGATCAGCACATCGGCTTGCTCTCCGCGCGCCAGCCGCGCGGGGATCGCCTGCGGCGTTTTGCCCATCGAGGGGCCGGGCACCAGAATGATTTTGTCGCCGCTTTGGGCTTCATACTCCGGGGCCAGCTTCTCCAGCGCGGCTTTGAAGCCGCCGGAGATCATGACGGTCACGTCTTTGGCCAGCGCCGCCGTACTGCAGGAGGCGCATACCAGCGCGGCGAGGATCGAACGAGTGAGTTTTTGCATGGCATCATTCCTTTTGAGATGGCGGCTTAGCGCGCGGTTTGCAGCGGCATGGCGATGCGGCGATACATATACAGCGTCGCCAGCAGGGCGCACAGCGCGGCGAAGCTCATCCAGTAGCCCGGTGAAGCCTTGTCGCCGGTGTATTCGATCAACGCGGTGGAGACGACCGGCGTAAAGCCGCCGAACACCGCCGTCGCCAGGCTGTAGGCCAGCGAGAACCCGGCCACCCGCACTTCCGTTGGCATGATCTCCGTCAAGGCCGGGATCATGGCGCCGTTGTAGAGGCCGTAAATGAAGGACAGCCACAGCAGCACGGCCAGCATCATGCTGAAGCTGGGGGCGGCGGCGAGCAGGCTCAGCGCCGGGTAGGCGGTGGCCAACGTCAGCAGCGTCATGGCGACCAGCACCGGTTTGCGGCCGAAACGGTCCGACAGCGCGCCGCCGATGGGCAGCCAGATGAAGTTGGAGATCGCCACCAGCAGGGTGACCAGCAAGCTGTCGGAAGCGCTGAGCAGCAGCACCTTTTTGCCGAAGGTCGGCGCATAGACGGTGATCAGGTAAAACGCGGTGGTGGTCATGGAGACCATCAGCATGCCGGCGATCACCACCGGCCAGTTTTTCAGCAGGGTTTTAAACACGTCGCGCATCGCCAGGTGGTGACGGCGAGCGGTAAATTCCTGCGTCTCTTCCAGCTTGCGGCGCAGGAAGAAGATGAAGGGAACGATCAGGCAGCCGAACAGGAAAGGCAGGCGCCAGCCCCATTCGCGAATGGCGCTTTCTTCCAGCGCCGCATTGAGCGCGAAGCCCATGGCCGCCGCCACCATGATAGCCACCTGCTGGCTGCCGGACTGCCAGCTGGTGTAGAAGCCTTTACGGCCCGGCGTGGCGATTTCGGCCAGATAGACGGACACGCCGCCCAGCTCCGCGCCGGCCGAGAAGCCTTGCAACAGACGCCCGCACAGCACCAGCAGCGGCGCCCAAAGCCCGATGCTTTGGTAAGAGGGGATCAGCACGATCAGGAAGGTGCCCGCGGCCATGATCGACAGGGTCACGATCAACCCTTTGCGGCGGCCGACTTTATCGATGTAAGCGCCCAGCACGATGGCGCCGATCGGGCGCATCAGAAAACCTGCGCCGAATACCGCGAAGGTCATCATCAGCGAGGCGAACTCGCTGCTGGCCGGGAAAAAGGTGTGTGCGATGTAGGTAGCGTAAAAGCCGAACAGGAAAAAATCGAACTGCTCTAAAAAGTTGCCGGAGGTGACGCGCAGTATCGCGCCGGTTCTGGCCCGGGTGGTCATGGGTGAGGTAGAGGAATGCATCTTTATCTCCAGTTTGTTATTGGCGCTTGACGCCGCGCCTGTTGCTGAAGACTCGCTCAGGAAAATAAAGTAAATAAGCGCAATAAACTCATGGCGCGATGCGTTTGACGCATCAATCGGCGTTAACAATGTTGCCTAACCCGATGTAACGTGGCGTTAACAAGTTTGCCGCTCATCGCCCGCGGCGCAGAACGCCGAAAACGTTATGCGCTTTTTGTGACAGGGTTCATAAAGGGGCGGCGGGGAAGCGCCCCGTGCCTCTGAACGATTGTTCGATACCGCGCGTAAAAAGGTGAATGCCTCGCACTGCGTTTGCAAGATACGTGGATGTACGTTCAGCCTTGCAGTATCCACGCATGCCTTTGCATGCTATCCCAGCGCCTCTCTGCTATAGCTTTACATCTATATAGTTACTGATCTATATTTTAGGGGGCCCGTGTGGGAAATTAAAACAACGGATGCATTTGATCATTGGTTCAGATCACTCAGCGATGCCGACCGGGCCTGCGTGCTTGCTGCATTGATGGTCCTGCGGGAAAAAGGGCCCGGCTTGCCCAGACCCTATGCCGATACGGTTAAAGGCTCGCGTTACAGCAACATGAAAGAGCTGCGCATTCAGTGCCGTGGCGAACCGTTGCGGGCATTCTTCGCCTTCGATCCGTACCGCGTCGGCATGGTGCTTTGCGCGGGCAATAAAGCGGGCGATGAAAAACGTTTTTACGATCGAATGCTGCAGATTGCCGATCGGGAATTCACGAATTGGCTGAACACACTAAAAGAGAAGGAGTGACGCGATGGGCAGAACGCTGGAACAGCTTATTGCGGAGGAAAAGCCCGAGGTCGTGGCCAAAGCGCAGGCGCTGGCGGCGGACATCATGCTGAACATTCACCTTGCCGAGCTGCGCGAGAAGGTGCAGAAAACCCAGGTTGAAATGGCGCAGGCGCTGGGGATCAGGCAGCCGACCGTTGCCGTGATGGAAAAACCGGGCCGCGATCTGAAACTGTCTTCGCTTAAACGCTATGTTGAGGCGGCCGGCGGCAAACTGCGCCTGGACATCGAACTGCCGGACGGCTCTCACTACGAGTTTGTGCTGTAAGCGCTAACGGCAGAAAGGCACAAAGCCCGCCCAGGTTTCCCGGAGCGGGCGTTGTGCACCAGGGCTCCTTTGACACAAGCAGGCGGCCGTGAAAGCAAAGAGGCTCAAGACGGGCAGGCCGTCTGAGCGCTTTCGTTTGGGCCGGATAGCGTTAAACAAGCCACCCGCACTCCCTTCGCGATGTCTTGCTTGCCTGTAACTGTCTCCTGGTTTCCTAGCTGAAACGATACAAATTATGTTGATAAACAGCTCATTTCATGTGCAAAAACTCAACGTCTTTCATTAAAACTGCGATGAAATTCGTATTTTTATCGTGCTATTTCTTCAAATACTCACCCGGTGAAGCTCATCACATTTCTTTAACCTGCTTAACAGTAGATTTTCCTTGTTTAGAAAAAAATCGATTCAGCTAAAGGGGGAGGGAAATGAAAAAGACATGGGTTATGGCGGTGTTTTCGGCCCTGATTTCAGGGCAGGCTGCGGCGCAGAGTTGGGTGCTGACCAGCGCTGAAGATGGCGTGGAGAAAGGAAACTGGAAGATTTCGAGCGAGGCGCTGAAGGTGAAGGATAAAACGTTCAGCATTGAGCAGAAAGTGTTGCACGGCGGCAAGCAAGAAGGCAGCAAAGTCGTGATTATCCGCAGCGAGGATGGCCTGACCATCACGCTGAGCCCCACCCGCGGCATGAACCTCCTGCGGGCAGAAGGCTTTGGCGCGAAAATGGGATGGGATTCCCCGGTCAAAGAGGTGGTCAACCCCGCCTTTATCAACCTGGAAAGCCGCAATGGGCTCGGCTGGCTGGAAGGTTTCAATGAGATGATGGTGCGTTGTGGCTATGAGTGGACCGGTCATCCGGTGACCGACGCAGGGCAAATTTACACGTTGCACGGCAAAGCGGGCAATACGCCGGCCTCGCGGGTTGAGGTTGAGGTAGCGGATGCGGCGCCGTATGAAATTCGTATTCGCGGCCTGATCAAAGAGAGCACATTCAAAAAAGCCGATCTGCAAACCCTGACCGAATTGCGCTATGTGCCCGGCAGCAACAGTTTCAGCCTGCATGATGTGTTAACCAACCGGGCGGATTATCCCCATGACTACCAGATTATTTATCACAGCAATTTCGGCGCGCCGATTCTGGAAAATGGCGCCCGCTTCCTGGCGCCGATGGCCAACATCAGCCCGTTTAACGACTATGCCAAAGCCGGGCTGAAGACCTGGGGAACCTATGCCGGACCAACCAAAGGATTCGATGAAATGGTCTTTAACATTAAGCCGTTATCAGATTCGAATCATCAAACGCTGGCGGCGCTGGTCAATAACGCGGGCGACAAAGGGGTGGCGATTCAGTTCGATACCCGCCAGCTGCCCGTTCTGACGCTGTGGAAGAATACCGATACGTTAAAACAGGGGTATGTGACGGGGATTGAGCCGGGCACCAGCTATGCCTACCCGGTCACTATTGAGCGCGAACAAAAACGCGTTAAGCAGCTGCAGCCTGGCACCAGTGCGCAGTTTGATCTGACCTATACCTTGCTGCACAGCAAAGCGCAGGTGGCGGATCTGGAGAAGAAGATTGCGGATATTCAGGGCAAGGTAAAAATTGAAGAGAATGACGCGCCGATAGCCAAGGAGTAACGCTGCCTGTCCATGCATTCAGCGTTAAAGCAAAAAGCCCGCTTAAGTTTCCTTAAGCGGGCTTCTCTAAATATGGCTCCTCTGACTGGACTCGAACCAGTGACATACGGATTAACAGTCCGCCGTTCTACCGACTGAACTACAGAGGAATCGTTGGAACGGGGCGAATAATAGCGGGGCATCCGGGGTTTGTCAAAGCGCTAAACTGCAAAAAAAGCGCGTTTGCTGAGGGAATGAGCACGTTGCGCTGTTTTTCGGCATTTTCCATCGCGATGCGTTGATTTTTGCATCCCCAATCGTTTTGACGTCGCTTGCACACACCTTTGCACGGCGATGGTGCAGGGCCGTTCTCCCTCCCATACTTCCACTCGCGCTAACCGTATTGGCCAGACCCTGGTTATCGCCGCCACACGCCGCGCCGCAACTGATATGTAGGATGAATAAGCAAACAATATGTATTCGTCGTCACAATGGCTGGATTTTTGCTTACCCATTTTTGGGGAATGCGACTGCGCTCTCAAGAAAATTATTTTCCCCGTCTACACATAAAGTGACTGATCCGCGCCCCAGGGCGTTTCGCTACAACAGTGCTGAGGAAGATAACAATGTCATCGAAATTGATAAAAAGTCCGCTCGCTGCTTTGCTCATCGGTTGTTTAGGCACGGCTTTTTCCGCGCAGGCCGATATCGTCATCGGCGTCGCCGGGCCGTTCTCCGGGCCGAACGCCACCTATGGCGATCAGTATTGGCGCGGGGCTTCGCAGGCGGCGGCGGACATCAACGCCGCCGGCGGCATCAAAGGGGAAAAAATCAAACTGGTGCAGGGGGATGACGCCTGTGAACCGAAACAGGCGGTCGCGGTCGCCAACCGGCTGGTGGATCAGGACAAGGTGTCGGCGGTGGTCGGCCACTTCTGTTCCTCATCCACCATGCCCGCCTCCGAGGTGTATGACGAGGCCGGCATCATCGCCATTACCCCCGGCTCCACCAACCCGCAGATCACCGAGCGCGGCATGAAGACCATGTTCCGCATGTGCGGGCGCGACGATCAGCAGGGCGTCATCGCCACCAACTACATGCTGGATACCCTGAAGGCCAAACGCATCGCGGTGATCCACGATAAAGACACCTACGGCCAGGGGCTGGCGGACGCCGCCAAGGCGGCGATGAACAAGCGCGGGGTTAAAGAGGTGCTGTATGAGGGGCTGTCGCGCGGCGAGAAAGACTTCAACGCCCTGGTGACCAAGATCGCCTCGGTTAAGCCGGACGTGGTCTATTTCGGCGGCTGCCATCCCGAAGCCGGGCCGCTGGTGCGCCAGATGCGCGAGCAGGGCGTGACCGCCAGGTTCTTCTCCGGCGACTGCGTGGTGACCGAAGAGCTGGTGACCGCCGCCGGCGGGCCGCAGTACACCAACGGCGTGCTGATGACCTTCGGCAACGATCCGCGCCAGATCGCGGAAGGCAAGGCGGTGATCGCCAAGTTCCGCGCCAGCGGTTTTGAGCCGGAAGGGTACACCCTTTACTCCTACGCTTCGATCCAGGCGATCGCCGCCGCCTTTAACGCCACCGGCGGCAAAGACAGCGCCAAGGCCGCAGAATGGTTGAAGTCGCACGATGTGGACACCGTGATGGGTAAAAAAGCCTGGGATCAGAAGGGCGATCTGAAGGTCTCGGATTACGTGGTCTATCAATGGGATGACAAGGGCAAATATCACCAACTGTAAACGGCCGAACATTGAGGGTGTGACCCTATGACCGACGGGCCGCCGCCTTGGCGCGCCCGTTCCGCGATGACCTTTGGGCCGCGTCGGACTGCGTTGGCGGCCTTACCAGGCGAGACTGCTCATTATGGATGTATTCTTTCTGCAACAGCTGATCAACGGCCTGACCCTCGGCGCGGTGTATGGCCTGATCGCCATCGGCTACACCATGGTTTACGGCATCATCGGCATGATCAACTTCGCCCACGGCGAGGTGTACATGATCTCCGCCTACCTGTGCGCCATCGGTTTGGCGCTGCTGTCGTTCTTCGGGCTGCAATCGTTCCCGCTGCTGATCCTCGGCACGCTGGTGTTCACCATCGTCATCACCGGGGTGTACGGCTGGGTGATCGAGCGTATCGCCTACAGGCCGCTGCGCAACTCCACCCGCCTGGCGCCGCTGATCTCCGCCATCGGCATGTCGTTAATCCTGCAAAACTATGCGCAGATAAGCCAAGGGCCGCGCCAGCAGGGCATCCCGACGCTGCTGAGCGGCGTGTTCCGCCTGGAATTCGACGGCGGCGTGGTGCAGATCACCTACACCAAGGTGTTCATTCTGGTGGCGTCGCTGCTCGGCATGGCGATCCTCACCTACATCATTCAGCGCACCCGGCTGGGGCGCATCTGCCGCGCCACCCAGCAGGATCGCAAAATGGCCTCGATTCTCGGCATCAATACCGATCGGGTGATCTCGCTGGTGTTCGTGATCGGCGCCGCCATGGCCGGGCTGGCCGGGGTGCTGATCACCATGAACTACGGCACCTTCGATTTTTACGTCGGCTTTATCATCGGCATCAAGGCCTTCACCGCCGCGGTGTTGGGCGGCATCGGCTCGCTGCCGGGCGCGATGCTGGGCGGGCTGCTGCTCGGCGTGGCGGAGGCGCAGTTCGCCGGCATGGTGAATTCGGATTACAAGGACGTGTTCTCCTTCGGGTTGCTGGTGGCGATCCTGATCTTCCGCCCGCAGGGCCTGCTCGGCCGGCCGCTGGTCGCCAAGGTTTAAGGAGAACGCCATGTCGCAATCCGCAATCAACGGCGGGCTGAACGTCAAACGCAGCCTGCTGGATGCCGTTTTGGCCGGGCTGATCGCCCTGATCGTGTTCGGGCCGATCGTCGGCATCGTGCTGAACGGCTACAGCTTTAACTTCGAGCCGCACCGGCTGGTGTGGATCATCGTCGCGGTGATGGCCGGGCGGCTGCTGCTGAGCCTGTTCCTGCAAACCGCGCCGGGCCGCAAGGTGCTGGCGCGCTTCGACGGCGGCAACGACGGCGTTTACGTGCGTCCGCTGGGCTATAAATCCAATCTGCGCTGGTTCCTGCCGCTGATGGCGGCGATCGCGCTGCTGTTCCCGTTCGTCGCCACCAAATACCTGCTGACGGTGGCGATCCTCGGCCTGATCTACGTGCTGCTCGGGCTGGGGCTGAATATCGTGGTCGGGTTGGCGGGGCTGCTCGATCTGGGGTACGTGGCGTTTTACGCCATCGGCGCCTACGGGCTGGCGTTGGGCTACCAGTATCTCGGGCTCGGTTTTTGGTCGATGCTGCCGCTCGGGGCGCTGATGGCGGCGTTGGCGGGCGCGCTGCTGGGCTTTCCGGTGCTGCGGATGCACGGCGACTATCTCGCCATCGTCACGCTCGGGTTCGGCGAGATCATCCGGCTGGTGCTTAACAACTGGATGTCGCTCACCGGCGGGCCGAACGGCATTTCGGTGCCGGCGCCGACGGTGTTCGGCCTGGAGTTCGGCCGGCGCGCCAAGGACGGCGGGGTGCCGATCCACGAGTTTCTCGGCATCGATTACAATCCCAACCTCAAGTTCATCTTCATCTACGCGATGCTGTTTTTGGTGGTGCTGCTGGTGCTGTACATCAAGCACCGGCTGACGCGCATGCCGATCGGCCGCGCCTGGGAGGCGCTGCGTGAGGACGAGATCGCCTGCCGCTCCCTCGGGCTGAACCACGTGCTGGTGAAGCTGTCGGCGTTTATGCTCGGCGCCTCCACCGCCGGGCTGGCGGGGGTGTTCTTCGCCACCTACCAGGGCTTCGTCAACCCGACTTCGTTCACCTTCTTCGAGTCGGCGCTGATCCTGGCGATCGTGGTGCTGGGCGGCATGGGCTCCACCCTCGGCGTGGTGCTGGCGGCCTTTGTGCTGACGGTGGCACCGGAGCTGCTGCGCAGTTTCGCCGAATACCGGGTGCTGCTGTTTGGTGTGCTGATGGTGGCGATGATGATCTGGCGGCCGCGCGGGCTGGTGCGTATCAGCCGCGCCAGCTTTGCGGAACGCAAGGGGGTGGCGCCATGAGCGACGCCATTTTGCGGGTGGAACACCTGATGATGCGCTTTGGCGGCATCAAGGCGCTGAACGACGTCAATCTGGAGGTGGAACGCGGTTCCATCACCGCCCTGATCGGCCCCAACGGCGCCGGTAAGACCACGGTGTTCAACTGCCTGACCGGTTTCTATCGCGCCACCGGCGGCGCGATCCTGCTCAATACCCACAAGCGGCCGACCGATGTGATCCAGGTGCTGGGGCAGAAGTTCCGCACCGGCGACTGGATACGCCCGAAGCGGCTCGGTTCGCGCCTCTATTACAAGATGTTCGGCGGCACCCACCTGGTCAACCGCGCCGGGCTGGCGCGCACCTTCCAGAATATCCGCCTGTTCCGCGAAATGTCGGTGGTGGAGAACCTGCTGGTGGCGCAGCACATGCAGAGCAACCGCAATCTGATCGCCGGGGTGCTGAATACGCCGGGCTACCGCCGGGCGGAAAGCGCCGCGCTCGATCACGCCTTCTACTGGCTGGAGGTGGTGGATCTGGCGGACTGCGCCAACCGGCTGGCGGGGGAGATGTCCTACGGCCAGCAGCGGCGGCTGGAGATCGCGCGCGCCATGTGCACCGCGCCGGAGATGATCTGCCTCGACGAACCGGCCGCCGGGTTGAACCCGGTGGAGACGGCCGCGCTGAGCCGCATCATCCGCTTCCTACGCCGGGATCACGGCATCACGGTGCTGCTGATCGAGCATGACATGGGCATGGTCATGGAGATCTCCGATCGGGTGATCGTGCTCGATCACGGCGATGTGATCGCCCGCGGCACGCCGCAGGAGATCCAACGCAACGACGCGGTGATCGCCGCTTACCTGGGCGCGGACGAAGAGGAGCTGGCGGGATGAGTGAAGCGATGTTGGAATTTCGCGAGGTCGATGTGTTTTACGGGCCGATCCAGGCGCTGCGCCAGGTGTCGCTGCAGGTGAACGCCGGGGAGACGGTGGCGCTGATCGGCGCCAACGGCGCGGGCAAGTCCACGCTGTTGATGTCGATCTTCGGTCAGCCGCGCATCGCCGGCGGGCAGATCCTGTTTCGCGGCGAGGACATCAGCCGCCGCTCCACGCACTTTGTTGCCAGCAGCGGCATCGCGCAGGCACCGGAGGGGCGGCGCATCTTTCCGGACATGAGCGTGGAGGAGAACCTGCTGATGGGCACCATCACCGTCGGCAATCGCTACCTGGAAGAGGATTTGCCGCGCATGTTCGAGCTGTTTCCGCGCCTGAAAGAGCGGCGCAACCAGCGGGCGATGACCATGTCCGGCGGCGAACAGCAGATGCTGGCGATCGCCCGCGCGCTGATGAGCCGGCCGAAGCTGTTGCTGCTGGACGAGCCGAGCCTGGGGCTGGCGCCGATCGTGGTGCGGCAGATCTTCGGGGTGCTGCGCGAACTGACTCGCAGCGGCATGACGCTGTTTCTGGTGGAGCAGAACGCCAACCATGCGCTGAAACTGTCCGATCGCGGCTATGTGATGGTCAACGGCCAGATCCGCCTCACCGGCAGCGGGGAAGAACTGTTGAACGATCCGCAGGTGAGAAAGGCCTATCTGGGCGGCGGCTGATAGCCGCCTGCGGGCAGGGAAGCCCGCGTTCATTTTTCGGCGTCGCGCTCTTGGCCATCGTAGTGCGAGCGGGCTGCCCTGAAGGCGTCGGCGGAGGAGATGATCCACGACCAGAGCGGCAGCATGTTGATGAGCATCTCTTCCCCCGCCTCGGTGATGGTATACACCACGCGGGGCAGTTTTTCCTGATAATCGCAGCGCGATATCAACCCATCCCGCTCGAGATGGCGCAGCGTCCGCGTCAGCATTCTCTGCGTCACGCCCGCTAATTGGCGGCCTAGTTCGCCGTGGCGCAGCGGCCCGTGGGTGCCCAGGAGATGCAATACCCCCAGCGACCAACGGTTGCCCGCATGCGCGAGGATCTCGCGCTTCAACCCTTCATCGTCGTTGCTCAGTTCTTCACAGAACGCCTGCGAAAATTGCAGCAGCGCTTCCCGATCGCTCGTCATATTCCTCCCCGGTATCACGCGTGTACCTAATTGAACCCGTTTTTGTCAGCTGTCAGGATGACG
Source organism: Serratia sp. X10 (assembly GCF_017811775.1). Classification (NCBI taxonomy): domain Bacteria; kingdom Pseudomonadati; phylum Pseudomonadota; class Gammaproteobacteria; order Enterobacterales; family Yersiniaceae; genus Serratia; species Serratia sp. X10. The sequence continues at coordinate 357,647 of NZ_JAEIOH010000002.1, forward strand.
CAGTGTCAAGACAGGAGGCAAGCATGAAATCCACCAATCCATCCATCAATACCGTGCTCATACTCGGCGCCGGCGAACTGGGGCTGCCGGTATTGCGGGCGATGAGCCGGCAGGCTCGGTTATCTCCATCTTTAAAAATCAGCGTACTGCTCCGGCCGGAGGCCGCCCGCGCCGTGAGCGGCCCGCTCCGGGCGCGGCGGGATGAGCTGGCGCGGCTCGGCATCGCCGTGGTGGAAGGCGATCTGCAGCAAAACGGCGTGGAGGCGCTGAGCGCGCTATTCCGTTCCTTCGACGCGGTGATCAACTGCAGCTGCTTTGTCGGCGGGGCGGGCACACAGATAAAGATCACCCAGGCCGTTTTGCAGGCCGGCGTGGCGCGCTACTTCCCGTGGCAGTTCGGCGTGGACTACGATGTCGTCGGTAAAGGCAGCGGGCAGCCGGTGTGGGATGAACAGCTCGAGGTGCGTCACCTGCTGCGCGCGCAGAGCGCAACGGAGTGGGTGATTGTTTCCACGGGCATTTTCACCAGCTACCTGTTTGACTCGGGGTTTGGCGTGGTGGATGCGGAACGTAAAACCGTGCGCGCGCTGGGCGACTGGCGCTACGCGGTGACGCTGACCACTCCCGAGGACATTGGCCGGCTGACGGCCGCGATTTTTTTCCATCGGCCCGCGTTTCGCAACCAGGTGGTCTATATCGCCGGGGACACGCTGACCTACCGTGAGCTTGCCGATCTTATGCAGGCGCACTGGGGCGTGGAGGTCAACAGAGTCCTGTTGAACAAAGAGCGGCTGCAGGCGGAGGTGAGGAATCATCCGCATGACGTCGGCGCGAAATACCGGTTGGCTTTCGCCCGGCCCGACGGCGTGGCCTGGGATAAGGCTAACACCTTCAATGCGCGCCAGGGCATGGCCGCCACCACCGCCGGCCAGTGGCTGGCTTCTCAGGGCGGTTAATCGCCTGTGCGCCGCAGTCAGAACTGGCGCTGCATCCAGCGCACGTTCAGCCGCACCAGCGCGATGATGGCGCTGGAGAGCAGCCGCAGCCCGCCGGGCATGTCGCGGCGGCGGATGTCCAGCAGCAGCACGGTGCGCACCTGCGGGCTGTCGTTCCATACCTCGTGTTCGAAGGTATCGTCCCACAGCATGAACTCCCCTTCGCGCAGCCGGTATTCGCGGCCATCCACCTTCAGCACCGCCGCCGGCGCGCCGTCGGCGCGTTTGGGCATGTCCAGCACCAGATAGCCGCGCAGAATGCCGCGGAACGGGCCGCGATGGGGCGGCACCTGTTTGCCGGGCGCCAGGAAGGAGAGCGACGCGGACAGCACGTCCGGCGAGGAGGCGATCAGCGCCGCCAGCGTCGGGCAGCGCGCCAGGTTGCGCGGGATGGGCTGGCCATAGGCCTTCATGATGAACATGCGCCAGTCGCGCGCGTCGTTGGCGGAGATGGACGCCTGCTGGCTCATGATCTCGTGGAAGCGCGGGATATTGTGCAGATCGTGGGCGACCGTCAGCGCCTCTTCGCGGATTTGCCGCCATTGGGCGGTGAAGCGTTCGGCGTCGGGGAAGAGGGCCGCGCTGTCGAGCACCGGCTGGCCCTGGATGCGGCGATCGTAAACATTGCGCAGGGCAAGTACGGACCAATCATAAATCGCGGACATCATAATGACCTCGCCTCAGGAAACGCCAAAGGGACACTGCGCGGGTCTTCGGCGCGGCGCGTGGGCAGCCGGGGAAGAGCGGCAGGAAAAATTGGTACGCTTCAATAGATTAGCACAGCATTTTGGCAACCGTGCGTCGGTGAGCGTGTCGCCGGGCGGTGAAAAAAACCACACAATTAAAATGTGACGCGTATCGCATTTAGCGGGCCGGTTGGTTAAAATATCGCGACTTGCCCGCACCTGTCCGGATTTTTTTTACCATGGAACACGCTCCCGTTTCCCGCTCAACCGCCTGGTTGCGCGTGGTCATCCTCGCCGTCTCGGCCTTTATTTTCAACACCACCGAGTTTATTCCGGTCGGTCTGCTGAGCGATATCGCCGCCAGCTTTTCGATGCAAACCGAACAGGTCGGCTTGATCATTACCATTTACGCCTGGATCGTCGCCGCCGCCTCGCTGGCGTGCATGCTGCTGACCAGCAAGATCGAGCGCCGCAAACTGTTGATCGGCGTGTTCATGCTGTTTATCGCCAGCCACATATTGACCGCCGTGGCCTGGAACTTTACCACGCTGGTTATCTCGCGCGCCGGCGTGGCGCTGGCGCACTCGGTATTCTGGTCGATCACCGCCTCGCTGGCGATCCGCGTGGCGCCGCCGGGCAAGAAAGCCCAGGCGCTGAGCCTGCTGGCGGGCGGCACCGCGCTGGCGATGGTGCTCGGGTTGCCGCTCGGGCGCGTGGTCGGGCAACTGCTCGGCTGGCGCATGACCTTTATCGGCATCGCGGTGTGCGCCACCCTGGCGCTGGTGCTGCTGTGGCGCCTGCTGCCGGTGCTGAAAAGCGAGCACTCCGGTTCGCTGGCCAGCGTGCCGCTGCTGTTCAAGCGCCCGGCGCTGGTGGCGCTTTACATGCTGACCATCATTGTGGTGACGGCGCACTTCACCGCCTACAGCTACATCGAGCCGTTTATCCAGACCGTGGCCGGGCTGTCGGAGAACTTCACCACGCTGATGCTGTTGCTGTTCGGCGCCGCCGGCATCGTCGGCAGCCTGCTGTTCAGCCGCTACAGCGAGCGTTTTCCTTCCGGCTTCTTTATCGGCGCCATTACGCTGCTGGCCCTGAGCCTGCTGCTGCTGTTGCCAGCCGCCGGCAGCGAAAGCCATCTGACGGTGCTGTGCCTCTTCTGGGGCATGGCGATCATGGCGATCGGCCTGTCGATGCAGGCCAGGGTCTTGAGCCTGGCGCCGGACGCCACCGACGTGGCGATGGCGATCTTCTCCGGCCTGTACAACTTCGGCATCGGCAGCGGCGCGCTGCTGGGCAACCAGGTGAGCCTGCATCTGGGCATGGGCAACATCGGCTTCGTCGCCGCGCCGCTGGCGCTGATCGCCCTCGGCTGGTGTTTGCTGAGCGCCTACCGCAGCGAACGGCTGCAGCATCACCACAGCCGTTAAGCGGCCTCGTTTCCCTGTCTTCCTGAGCCGGCGGCTGCGCCGGCCTCTTCAGCAAAAAAACTCGCGATCATGCGAAAATTATTCCGTTATCACTGCCTTTGCGCCTGCCGTACTGTTAACCCGTCCAGAATCCAATTCGATACCGAGCGGGGAACACGTCATGAGCACTCTTACCGCGCCCGATGGCGCACGCATTTTCTATAAGGATTGGGGGCGCGGCCAGCCGATCCTGTTCTCGCACGGTTGGCCGCTGTCCGCCGATGCCTGGGACAACCAGATGCTGTTTTTCGGCCAGAGCGGGTTCCGCGTGATCGCCCACGATCGCCGCGGCCACGGCCGTTCTGATCAAACCTGGCACGGCAACGACATCAACCAATACGCCGACGATCTGGCCCTGCTGATCGAAACGCTGGATCTGCGCGATCTGATCCTGGTCGGCCATTCCACCGGCGGCGGCGAAGTGGCGCGCTACATCGGCCGTCACGGCAGCGATCGGGTGGCGAAGGTAGTGCTGGTGGGGGCCGTGCCGCCGCTGATGCTGCAGACGCCGGTCAACCCAGAGGGCACGCCGATGGCGGCGTTTGACGGCATTCGCAGCGGCGTGGCGGGCAACCGCTCGCAGTTCTTCAAAGAGCTGGCGGTGCCGTTCTACGGCTTACACTGCGACGAGGTGGAGAGCAACGCGGGGCTGATCGACAGCTTCTGGCTGATGGGCATGCAGGGCGGCGTGAAAGGGCAGTACGACTGCGTGCGCGCGTTCTCCGAAGTGGATTACACCGCCGATCTGCTGGCGATCGACAAGCCGACGCTGCTGGTGCACGGCGACGCCGATCAGATCGTGCCGATCGGCGCCTCGGCGCTGAAAGCCGCTAAGCTTATGCAACAGGCGGAGCTGAATGTTTACGCCGGCGGCTCTCACGGTTTGGCGCAGGCCGATCCCGATCGCTTCAACGCCGATCTGCTGGCCTTCATCCAGAATTCGCCGTTTTAAGGGGGCGTGATGAACCTGACTGTTATCGCCGCCCGCTGCGCGCAGCGGCTGCACGCGCCTGCGGTGCGCTGGGTGCTGCTGCTCGCGATCTGCGCCGCCTATATTCAGGGCGGGCTGGTCAAGGCGCTGAACGTTGAGGGCGCCATCGCCGAGATGACCCACTTCGGCCTGCAGCCGGCGGCGCTGTTCGCCGTGCTGGTGACGCTGCTGGAACTGGCGGCGTCGGCGCTGATCCTGAGCGGTTTTTATCGCTGGCTCGGCGCATTGGCGCTGGCCGGTTTTACCCTGATGGCGACGCTGATGGCCAATCCGTTCTGGCAGTTCGACGGGGCGGATCGCGGCCAGATGATGAACGGATTTTTTGAACACCTCGGGCTGGCCGGCGCGCTGTTGCTGGTGGCATTTAACGATTTGAAGGAGCGAACGGATGGCTGAACAGACGGAAAACAAGGCGACGGCGGGCGGCTTCGCGCCGCTGAAAATTCCATTATTTGCGGTGCTGTGGGGCGCTACGGTGCTTGGCAACGTCGGCAGTTTTATGCGCGACGTCGCCAGCTCGTGGCTGATCACCGACCTGTCGAGCAACCCTTCGGCGGTGGCGCTGATGCAAACCGCCGCCACGCTGCCGGTGTTCCTGCTGGCTATCCCGGCCGGGGTGCTGTCGGACATTCTCGATCGGCGACGCTTTTTGATCTTCGTGCAAATTCTGCTGGCCTGCGTCAGCGGCAGCCTGTTGCTGCTGTCGCAGACCGGCGCGCTGACGGTGGAATACCTGCTGGCGCTGACCTTCGTCGGCGGTATCGGCGCGGCGCTGATGGGGCCGACCTGGCAGGCGATCGTGCCGGAGCTGGTGCCGCGCGCCGAGCTGAAAAACGCCGTGGCGCTGAACTCGTTGGGCATCAACATTGCCCGCTCCATCGGCCCGGCGGCCGGCGGTTTGCTGCTGGCCAGCTTCGGCGCCGGCGCGGCTTACGGCGCGGACGTGATGAGCTATGTGCTGGTGATCGCGGCGCTGCTGTGGTGGAAGCGGCCGAAGGTTGAGGACAGCGGCCTGTCGGAACACTTCTTCGGCGCCTTCCGCGCCGGGCTGCGCTATGCCCGTTCCAGCCGCGAGTTGCACGTGGTGCTGCTGCGGGCGGCGGTGTTCTTCGCCTTCTCCAGCTCGGTCTGGGCGTTGCTGCCGCTGGTGGCGCGCCGCATGCTGGGCGGCAGCGCCGGTTTTTACGGCGTCCTGCTGGGGGCGGTGGGCGCCGGGGCGATCCTCGGGGCGATCGTGCTGCCGCGCCTGCGCCAGCGGCTGAACGCCGACGGGCTGGTGTTGCTGGCGGCGGTGCTGACGGCGGCGGTAATGGCGGCCCTGTCGCTGGCGCCGCCGCAGTGGCTGGCGGTGGTGCTGCTGTTGGTGCTGGGCGCCGGCTGGATCATTGCGCTGACCACGCTCAACGGCGCGGCGCAGGGCGTGCTGCCTAACTGGGTGCGCGGCCGCGGCCTGGCCATCTATCTGATGGTGTTCAACGGCGCGATGGCGGCGGGCAGCCTGTTGTGGGGGCTGGTGGCGCAGGAGCTGGGCGTGGCCGCCACGCTGCTGGTCGGCGGCGTCGGCCTGTTGGCGGCGGGGCTGCTGTTCCACCGCCTGCGTCTGCCGACCGGCGAGGCCGATCTGCAGCCGTCGAACCATTGGCCTGAGCCGTTGGTTAACACGCCGGTCGAGAACGATCGCGGCCCGGTGATGATTCAGGTGGAGTACCGCATTCGCGAGCAGGATCGGCCGCAATTCTTGCGTACGTTGCTGATGCTGGAGCGGGCGCGTCGCCGCGATGGCGCTTACGCCTGGGGCATCACTGAGCACACCGGCGATCCGGAATGCATCATGGAGTGGTTCCTGGTGGAGTCCTGGGCGGAGCATCTGCGGCAGCACCAGCGGGTATCGCACGCCGACGCCGATCTGCAGCAGGAGGCGCTGCGCTTCCATATCGGCCCTGAGAAACCGGTGGTGCATCACTTCCTGTCGCTCGACCGGCGTCAGGTGAAGCATTAACTGCACGGCCAGGCGGTGAGAAGGTGCTATGCTTTTGGTCGGTTCGGCGGCGCGGCCGCCGTAAGACGAATGTAGTCAGCACAGGGAGACATATTGATGACGGCACCTTCTGCTTTTGCCCGCGAGCTTGGGCTGCGCTATCCGATCGTTCAGGGGCCGATGAACGGCGCGTCGCCGCCGGCGCTGGCGGTGGCGGTGAGCAACGCCGGGGCGCTGGGATCGTGCGCGGCGGCGCTGTTTTCCCCGGCGGTGATCCTCGAGCGCGTGCAGCAGATCCGCGCGCAGACCGCCGCGCCGTTCAACATCAATCTGTTTCTGCTCGATGAGCAGCACCCGGATCTCGCCGAGCTCAAGCGCGCCCAGCATCAGCTGCGGCCGTTCCGCGAAGCGCTGGGGCTGAGCGAGCCGCCGATCCCAACCCAATTCGCCGAAAACAACCGCGACCAGATCGCGGCCCTGCTGGAGGCTGCGCCGCCGGTGGTCAGCTTCACCTTCGGCGTGCTGCCGCGCGCCACGGTCACGCAGTTCAAGAAGGCCGGTTGTCGGGTGATTGGCACCGCCACCACGGTGGCGGAAGCCCGCGCCTGGGAAGAGGCGGGCGCCGACTTCGTCTGCGTTTCGGGCGCGGAGGCGGGCGGTCATCGCCCGACCTTCCTCGGCGATATCGAACAGTCCTGCGTTGGCCTGATGGCCCTGCTGCCGCAGGTGGTGGCGGCGGTGAAGATCCCGGCGATCGCCGCAGGCGGCATCATGAACGGGCGCGGCATCGCGGCGGTGCAATTGCTGGGCGCGCAGGCGGCGCAGCTGGGCACCGCATTCCTGTGCAGCCCGGAGTCGGGCATCGCCGACGCCTGGCGAGCGGCGCTGCGCAACGCCGGCGATGACAGCACGAGCCTGACGCGCGCCTTCAGCGGCCGCCCGGCGCGCGGCATCGTCAATGATTTCATGCGGCAGATGCGCGCGGAAGAGGCGCAGATCCTGCCTTATCCGGTGCAGAACGCGCTCACCGGCGATATTCGCCAGGCGGCGGCCAAGGCCGGACGCGCGGAGTTTATGTCGCTGTGGGCCGGGCAGGGCGTGGGCCTGGCGCGGCCGATGCCGGCGGCGGAGCTGGTCGCCACCCTGGCGGCGGAGCTGGAAGCGGTGTAAGACAGACGAGGCGCCCTGTTCGGCGCCTTTTTTCTTGGCTTGGCGTTAAAAACTGTAGGTGCCCTGCGCCAGCACGAAGTTCATGTTTTTCAGCCCGGCATGTTGCTGCAGGCTGTGGCCGACGTCGAAGTAGACATAGGCCACCTTGAACTGGAGATCGCTGCGCGGCGTCCAGGTGGTTTCGACCTGGTACTGGTTGCCGATAAAGCGCGAGCCCTGCGCGCTGCCTTTCACCGGACGCATCGGGCCGAGGTAGAAGGCATCCTCGCGGCGTTGCCGCCATAGCGCGTCCCAGCTGAAGTCGATGGACAGAGTTTGCCACGGCGTGATCGTGACCGAAGGATGGATGGCGATCAGGTTCGCCGGCGCCACCAGCCCGTTCTCGGTCAGGTAGGGCAGCTTGGGGTACATGGCGTTAAAGGTATTGAGCTGCCCGTCGTGACCGTTTTTGTCGCCGCTGGCGATGCCGATTTTGCCGCCAAAGCGCGGCCGCCAGCGCCAGTCGTTCACCGTATAGCCGGCGTGCGCCGACGCTGACCAGGCGCGGATGTCGCGCTGTTCCGCGCTGCCGAACTGCCAGGCGGCCTCATTGTCCCAGTCGAAGCCCTGCGCCGCGCCGAAAATGCGCGCGCCGACGGTGTAGCGCCGCTCTTGCCCGCTGAGCTGCGCGTAGTGGGCGTCGTTATCTTCAAAGCCGAAGGTATAAAGATCGAGCGAGGAAGCCAGCGGCGTCAGCGGCGTGGTGCCGTACAGCCCCCACACCTTTTGGCTGTTGTCGGTATCGTCGTCGAAACTGCCGGTCTTGAGCGTAATGGGGTGGCCGATAAAGGCGTCGAGGCGGTTTTTGTCCTTGACCCAGCTGGCGCGGATAGCGTCGAAGGCGCGGCGTACGTTGGGACCGTCGCGGGTGCCCAGCAGGTGCAGCGAACCCAGCGCAATCTCCTGGCGACCGATCCGCAGGGTGCCGAGGCCGTAGGCGGTGGGCAGTTTCATATCCACATAGCCCTGGCCGAGGTAGGCATGATCTTCGTCGGTCGGCTTGCGCCCGCGGTCGCGCGGCGTGGCCAGCGACGATCCCACCTGCACATAGGCGCCGACATAGTCGCCGTAGTCGAGGCGCGCGCCAACCAGCAAGCGCTGCATGAAGGTGTCGTCGCGTCCGCCGTTCAGATCCCGCTGATCCGTCCATTCATAGCGCTCGCGCAGTGAACCGTCGAAAGACAACGTGGCCGCATCGCCCAACGGGATGTTTTTCCAGGGGGAAGCGGCGGGCTCCGCCGCCAGCGCGGGGAGCGTGGAGAACAGCAACAGTGCAGGTAGCGTGCGTTTCATCATGGATATCCGAAGAAAAAAGCGCGCCGCAGCGCGCCTTGGGTTTATTTAGCCGTCTGGTGAATTTCGGCGATATAGCCGCCGGGGAAACTCACCAGCGCCGAGGCGCGGCGTTCCGCCGCCGTCGAATGCCACAGCACCTGCGCGCCGCTGGCCGTCGCTTTGGCCAGCGTGGCCGACAGATCGTCGACGCCATAGCCGGTGCGCTCATGGCCGAACGGATAAGGCAGATGCCCGTCGGTGACGAAAATGCGCGTTTTGCCGAAGCGGGAGTCCAGTTCGATCTGGCGGATCTTGCCGTTGCCGTTACGGCCGATCGCCGCATCGCTGACTTGCGCGTCGCTCGCCACCTTGGCGTGCGAGAACGCCTGATAGCTTTTCAGGAAGTCATCGACGCGGTAGGCGGAGAGATACAGGCGGTTTTCCGGCACGCTCAGCAGCGGCTTGTAGTTGGGCGCTTTGGTGTGCCAATAAAGCTGCATGTTGACGCCGCCGGGCCACTGGATCACCGCGTCGCGGCCAATCGGATCGTCGAAGGGTTCGACCTGCACATCGGCGCCGGCGGCCTTGGCTTGCCGGATGGCGGCGTCCATATCCCTGACCAGAAAACCGTTGCGCTCGGCGCCAAACGGATGCGGGATCGGCGTTTTGAAATCAAACACCGAGAAGCTGCCGGCCGGCGTCAGTATCAGCTGGGAGTAGGTTTCGCTCGGCGTGGGCGTGACGTTGACCAGCACGCGTTCGGTGCTGGTGCCGCCGAAGGTTTTCAGGATGCTGTCGACAAAGGCATCCATTTTGCCGCGTTCGACGTAGACATGGGTGGTGTCATACTGCGGCCCCACGGCGACAGACGCCGTATCGGCCGCCCATGACATCGCCGGGAGCAGCAGCGCAAGGGCTGATATCCTCAGCCGACGAGAAGAAATGCCGATAATATGTTGCATGTTGACCTCCAGGTAGCGGTTATTTTCCTGAGTGAAGCGTAATTTTCCATGAGCTTTCCCGTCGGCTGAAAATAAAAACGAAAAGCGCAATGCGCGCCGTGAAACATTAACGAAGGGCTAACGTCAGACGCCTGGGCGAATATCGCGCAGGTGCAGATCATCTATTTTTATGGCGTAAAACGATGGGGCGCCTTTGCCGGCCAAACCCGCTGCCGCTAAGGGACGGTGCTGATAATGAGGCCCGCCTCGTCGCGTGTTGAGGTGTATCGAGGATAATCCATAACGGTCTTCTCCTTGCTGGGATATATCGTATTAGCGCGCTGAATTTACGTTCTTCATTGCCCTCTAAATATAAATACAGCATTAGAAGAATTGCCGCCCATCAAATTTTTATATGACTTGTTGAGTAAATACGAATAAGCGGGAAAAGAGAATATCGCGGCGCCAGCCATGGCTCGCCGAAGCAGGCCGTTGAGGGGGCTTACGCCAGGTTTGGGCGATCGTCGTAAGGATTGTTGAGGTTCTTTGCGGGAAGGAACAGCGCGAAGATCAGCATCACATAGGGTGTGAAGCAGAACCAGGTCAGGCACCAACCACCGGAGTAACCCGCATCGTGCAAACGGCGCACATTGGCCGCTAGCATAGGCAGCAAAAACGCTGCAAGCGCGAAAATGGAAATCTCATTCATCTTGCTGGCGATAACAGCGAGATAAAGCAGAAACCAAACGTGCTGGCACAAAAGCAGCATTGAATAAGGCCCACGGCTTTCGCGACCTGAGTAGGTGAAGGTCTTTTTGTAACAGTTGAGTAGACTATTCAGGATTCTCGGTTGTTTAGACATTGCGTGCTGATTGTCCTGACTTGTTGACGAGCCATAGCGACGAACAGGTTAAAACCAGAGAAATAAGCGCTGGGCCAGCAAGGTTAAACTGTTCAATAGCAATTGCATCCATCGGGATTTTGTTGAGAGGTTCTAGGAACTTGCTCTTAAGTATCAAGATGACGAGAAGGTAGACGAAGTGGATACCCACCCAAGTGCTATAGATAACGGCATATCGTCTAAGGGATTTTGATTTTTTTGTCAGTACGATCTGCGTCAGGATGATGACACCGCACAAAATGAAAATCCCGGCGGCCTTAAACTGGGTAACGACCGTTGCTGCAACGTCAGAAACAAACAATGTTTTCCCGGCAAAGTAGAGCTTTGCCATTGGGTGGTGCAGAAAATAACCAATAAAACCATAAATGACTATCAGACTAATGAACAGCATCGTTTTCTTCATTTTTTTAGCTCCTTGGCGCTGCTCAAGGATAACATCAAATTTTTCATTTCTAGTTCAGTACGAATCATTATCAGATTCTTGGTCGTCTTGTTGTATTTTGCCATTGCAGTAGGGGCTGATTGTCCACCGTTGCTCATAATGAATGAGACGTCTTTCCTGCCATAGAGCTTCATCTCTGGGATAGGATCTTGGCCATAAATGTAAGGTGTGGGTACGTTAATCTTATAGGATTTCCCCAAAAAGTCGGGGAGGGGGGGCTTTTGCTCCATCCAGAGGCGTTACTCTTGTTTCAAATCCGGCGAACTCCAGTGAATAGAGCGTGCTGCCCCCTTGTTTGTCTCTACTGACCAAGTCGTTGCCCATCAGTATCTTAAATTTTTCCCAAATGCCGAGCTGTGTATAGTCGATCTTTCGCCCCTCCCAAAAAACCTCTTGTTCCTTACGCAATTGGTAGACGTAGCGCTGGATTTGTACAGCAGAAGGAGAGAAGTGTCCTATGGACGGGAGTCCATTTTTGCTGAAAATTTGTTCTTTAATGATAAATATTCCTGTTTCTCCGTAAACATTAATATCGTCCATGATTACTCCTATTTAATTGATTTTTAATATTTTTAAATTGTCTTTGTATGCATTTAATCGCCTAAACTATCATGGGGTTATAAATTTTATCAATCAGTTAGTCATTTTTATGTGTTGTGTCGTCGGTTTTTACCCTCAAATAAAAAAGCCCGCCGACTTACCGTGGCGGGCTTTGTGCTGTCGCTAAGTTACGCCAGATCGAAACGATCGAGGTTCATCACTTTGTTCCAGGCGGCGACGAAGTCGTGGGCGAACTTCTCTTGCCCGTCGGCGCTGCCGTAGACTTCGGCCAGCGCGCGCAGCTGCGCGTGCGAACCGAACACCAGATCGACGCGGGTGCCGGTCCATTTGACCGCGCCGCTGCGGCGATCGCGGCCTTCGAACAGGCCGTCCTCACTCGCCGGATGCCAGGTGGTTCCCATGTCGAGCAGGTTGACGAAGAAGTCGTTGGTCAGCGCCTGCGGGCGATGGGTGAACACGCCGTGCTGCGTGCCGCCGACGTTGGCGCCGAGCACGCGCAGCCCGCCGACCAGCACCGTCATTTCCGGTGCGGTCAGGGTCAACAGCTGTGCCTTGTCGACCAGCAGCGTTTCGGCCGGCACGCGGTATTTGCCCTTCAGGAAGTTGCGGAAACCGTCGGCGAGTGGCTCCATCGCCTCGAAGGAGTCCACGTCGGTCTGTTCCTGCGAAGCGTCCATGCGGCCCGGGGCGAACGGCACCGTCAGGGTGAAACCGGCGTTCTTCGCCGCCTGTTCCACGCCCGCCGCGCCGGCCAGCACGATCAGATCCGCCAGCGAGACGCGCTTGCCGCCGGTCTGCGCATCGTTGAAGGCGCGTTGGATGCTCTCCAGCTTGGCCAGCGTCGCGGCAAGCTGCGCAGGTTGGTTGACCGCCCAGTCCTTTTGCGGCGCCAGGCGAATGCGCGCGCCGTTGGCGCCGCCGCGCTTGTCTGAGCCGCGGAAGCTGGACGCGGAAGCCCAGGCGGTGGAGACCAGCGCCGACACCGACAGGCCGGAAGCCAGCACGGCGTTTTTCAGCGCGGCGATGTCCTGCTCATCGATCAGCGGATGATCGACCGCCGGGATCGGATCCTGCCAAATCAACGCTTCCTGCGGCACTTCCGGGCCGAGGTAGCGCGCGCGCGGCCCCATGTCGCGGTGGGTCAGCTTGAACCAGGCGCGGGCGAAGGCGTCAGCCAGCTCCTCCGGGTGCTCATAGAAGCGGCGCGAAATCTTCTCGTAGGCCGGATCGAAGCGCAGCGACAGGTCGGTGGTCAGCATGGTCGGGCGGCGTTTCTTGTTCGGATCGAAGGCGTCGGGAATGGTTTCACCGATGTCTTTCGCCACCCACTGGTGCGCGCCGGCCGGGCTTTGGCTCAGCTCCCATTCGTATTCGAACAGGTGGCGGAAGAAGTCGTGGTTCCACTGGGTCGGGGTGGTGGTCCAGGTGACTTCCAGGCCGCTGGTGATGGCGTCTTTGCCGACGCCGGTGCCGAAGGTGCTATGCCAGCCGAGGCCTTGCTGTTCCAGCCCGGCGGCTTCCGGATCGGCGCCGACGTGAGACGCCGGGCCGGCGCCGTGGGTCTTGCCGAAGGTGTGGCCGCCGGCGATCAGCGCCACGGTTTCTTCGTCGTTCATCGCCATGCGGGCGAAGGTTTCACGGATGTCGCGCGCGGCGGCCACCGGATCGGGATTGCCGTCCGGGCCTTCCGGGTTGACGTAAATCAGGCCCATCTGTACCGCCGCCAGCGGGTTTTCCAGATCGCGGTCGCCCGAGTAGCGGCTGTTCGGCCCGCCGCTCAGTTCCAGCCAGATCTTCTCAGAGCCCCAGTAGACGTCGTCCGGCTCCCAGGTGTCGGCGCGGCCGCCGGCGTAGCCGAAGGTTTTGAAGCCCATCGATTCCAGCGCCACGTTGCCGGTCAGGATAATCAGGTCGGCCCAGGAGATGTTGCGGCCGTATTTCTGCTTGATAGGCCACAGCAAACGACGCGCCTTGTCGAGGCTGACGTTGTCCGGCCAGCTGTTGAGCGGGGCGAAGCGCTGCTGGCCTTCGCCTGCGCCGCCGCGGCCGTCGCCGATGCGGTAGGTGCCGGCGCTGTGCCAGGCCATGCGGATGAACAGGCCGCCGTAGTGGCCGAAGTCCGCCGGCCACCATTCCTGCGAGTCGGTCATCAGGGCGTGCAGATCCTGTTTGACCGCCGCCAGATCGAGGCTGTTGAAGGCATCGGCGTAGTTGAAGTCTTTATCCATCGGATCGGACAGGGGGGAGTGCTGGTGCAGCGGTTTCAGGCTGAGCTGATTAGGCCACCAATCCTGATTGGTGGGGCCGTTCTGCGGTGCGGGCTGCTTGCCGCCCGAAAACGGGCATTTGCTTTCAGTTGTCATAATGCGCTCTCTGCTTCCGTAAAGATGCTCCAGCCGCCGGGCGTGGAGCGGTTAACAAGGCATGCGGGTAAGGCTTGCGTCGGGTGTTGCGCTAAATAACTGAACTCAATCGATTTACGTCACCCCCGCCGCCAACGGGCAAAGGGTGACTCATGGCTAAGCTTAGTCAGCGGCGGCGGAGAGATAAAATAGGAATGAGTGAATATTGTGATAGCTTGCGGCGATTTATGGATGTGCTATTGATAGTCAACACGCCGCGTTATCGGCGCCGCAACATGAACGCGAGCACCGCGTCCGCCAGCTTGCCGAACGGCGCGCGCAGCAGGTCGGTAAAGCGCCAGCGGCTCTGGATGAAAACGCCCTTGGCGTGGCTCAGCGCCCGAAATCCTTCGATGCCGTGACAGGCCCCCATGCCGCTGGGGCCGATGCCGCCGAACGGCAGATCGTCCTGGGCGAAGTGCAGCAGGGTGGCGTTGATGCTGGCGTTGCCGGAGGCGGTGCGCGCCAGCAGCCGGTCCCGATCCTCGCCCGGCGGGCCGAAGTAGTAGAGCGCGAGCGGGCGCGGCGCGGCGTTGATAACGTCGATCGTTTCATCAAAGGTGGCGTAGGTGCGCACCGGCAGCAGCGGCCCGAAGATCTCTTCTTGCATGATCGCGCTGTCATCGGGGGCGCCGACGATAAGCGTAGGGGCCAGCGTGTTCGGCCGTTCAGACGCCGAGTCCGGGCGGTGGCCGACCGGATGGAGTTGCGCGCCGCGCGCCTGTGCGTCGGCAAGCAGCGCTTGCAGGCGGCGATAGTGCCTGTCGTTGATGATGGCGCCGTAGTCGTCGCCGGTTGGCCCGTCGGGATAAAAGCTTTTAACCGCCGCGTCATAGAGCGCCATGAAGCTTGCCAGATCGTCCTGATGAACCAGCAGGTAATCGGGCGCGATACAGGTCTGACCCGCGTTCGACAGCTTGCCGAATGCCACGCTCTTGACGTTTCTGGCGTTAACCGCGCCGCGCGCCATGACGGCAGGGCTTTTACCGCCCAGTTCGAGCGTTAACGGCACCAGATGTTTGCCGGCCGCCTGCATGACCTGACGGCCGATCGCCGTGCTGCCGGTGAACACCAGATGGTCGAACGCCAGCTCGCTGAATCTGGCCCCGACGTCCGGCCCGCCGGTCACGACGGTGACCTCATCGGCGGGAAACAGCGCCGTCAGCATCGTTTCGATGAGGCGGCTGGTATGCGGCGCGAGCTCCGAAGGTTTCAGCATCACACGGTTGCCGGCGGCCAGGGCGGTGGCCAGCGGGATGAAGGTCAACGAGAAGGGATAGTTCCACGGCGCCATGATGCCAATCACGCCCTTGGGCTGATATTGCACATAGGCGCGTGCGGCCTGATACGGCAGGGCGACGTGGCGGCGCTCCGGCTTCATGAAGCGTTTCAGGTTGCGCAGCAGGTAATCGATCGCCTGAACGGTGACCAGAATCTCCAGAATGTCGGTTTCGTAAGGCGAACGGTGGCCGAAGTCCGCGCTGACGGCCGCCGCCAGCGCGGCGCGCTGGGCCAGAATGGCGCTTCGCAGGCGGCGCAGGGCGGCCTTGCGCTGTTGCATCGTCGGCGCGCCGTCGCGCAGGAAGGCGTGGCGCTGGGCGGCAAGCCGCGGCTCCATCGTCATGAGGATGTCATCTCCCTGCACTTGAATTCTCCTGATGCCGAGTGAAAGCGGGAATGCGGTTTGCCGAATTGTGTTTGACCTTAAAGTGAACTTTAAACCTATACTCGTTAAACGATCAACGCAAGATCGTCGGCCAACCGGGATGAGGGAGCCAGAGATCCCGGTGCCGTGCGCAGTATAAACCTTCTTTTTTAACCATAGGTAAATGGGAGAAACGACATGGGTTATGTAACGACCAGCGATGGCGTCGAGATTTTCTACAAGGATTGGGGCCCAAAAAACGGCAAGGTTATCTACTTCCACCACGGCTGGCCGCTGTCCAGCGATGACTGGGATGCCCAGATGCTGTTCTTCGTGAACAAAGGGTTCCGCGTGGTTGCGCACGATCGCCGCGGCCACGGCCGCTCCAGCCAGGTGTGGGAAGGGCACGACATGGATCATTACGCCGATGATGTCGCCGCGGTGGTAAAACATCTCGGCGTACAGGGCGCCATGCACGTTGGCCACTCGACCGGCGGCGGCGAGGTGGTGCGCTACATCGTGCGCCACGGTGAGGACAAGGTGTCCAAAGCGGTGCTGATCAGCGCGGTGCCGCCGCTGATGGTGAAAACGGACAGTAACCCGCAGGGCACCCCAAAATCGGTATTCGATGATTTCCAGGCGCAGCTGGCCGCCAACCGGGCGCAATTCTATTACGACGTGCCCGCCGGCCCGTTCTACGGCTATAACCGTCCGGGTGCCAAACCGTCGGAGGCCATTATCTGGAACTGGTGGCGCCAGGGCATGATGGGCGGCGCCAAGGCGCACTATGACGGCATCGTCGCCTTCTCGCAGACCGATTTCACCGAAGATCTCAAGAAGATTGCCATTCCGGTGCTGGTGATCCACGGTGACGACGACCAGGTGGTGCCTTATCAGGATTCCGGCGTGCTGTCGGCCAAGCTGGTGCAAAACGGCACGCTGCATACCTATAAGGGCGCGCCGCACGGCATCCCGACCACCCATGCCGATCAGGTCAACGCCGATCTGCTGGCGTTCGTGAACAGTTAAGCGCGAACAAGCACTTTTGCTCCGCCCTGCGTGGGCGGAGTTTTTTTCATTGCGATAAGGAACGCCAATGCAAACGATCCTGGGCGCCAGTGGCCAGATCGCCCAAGAGCTAGCGCGTGAACTGAAGCGCGCGTACACCGATGATTTAAGATTGGTCAGCCGCAACCCGAGGAAGGTCAACGACAGCGATACGCTGGTCGCGGCCGACCTGCTCGATGCACAGCAGACCCTGGCGGCGGTGAAGGGCAGCGACGTGGTGTATTTCGCCGCCGGCCTGCCGCCGGATTCGGCGCTGTGGGAGCGGCAATTTCCGACCATGCTGCAGAATGCGTTGGACGCCAGCCGTACCGCGAGCGTGCCCTTTGTTTATTTCGACAATACCTATATGTATCCGCAGAGCGGCGAGCCGCAGACGGAATCGACGCCGTTCGCGCCTCGGGGGCGCAAGGGACGGGTGCGTGCCCTGATGACCGAGAAGGTGCTCAACGAGATGGAGCGCAAGCAGATCCCCGTGCTGATCGGCCGTGCGCCCGAGTTTTATGGGCCGGGAAAAACGCAGAGCTTCACCAATGCGCTGATCGTCGACAGGCTGAAAGCGGGGGAAAAACCGCGCGTGCCGGTTCGCGACGACAGGCTGCGCACGCTGATCTGGACGCCCGACGCCAGCCGTGGGTTAGCCCGGCTCGGCAATACGCCCGACGCGTTCGGCCAGACGTGGCATCTCCCGTGCTGCGACGAGCGGCTCACCTATGCGCAGTTCGCCGCGTTGGCCTGCGAGGTGTTTGGGAAGGACATTTCATATTCCGTTATCGGCAAATGGGCGTTGATCGCCGCAGGGTTGGTTTCGTCCGGGGCACGTGAGATGCGCGAGCTGCTGCCGCGCTACGAGCACGATAACCTGTTCGACTCGACCAAGTTCAAACAGCGTTTTCCCGACTTCGCCGTCACGACGTATCGCGCCGGGCTGGAAACGATTTGGCGGGAGTGGAAAAACGCGCAAGCGCCGCGCTGAGGCGTCCGTCACGCCATAAGCAGGCGCATTCGGCACCCTGTCATCACTCTGCCCTCATGATCCTCTCGCACCGTCTCGATCGGCGCGAGCGAGCCTCGCCCTCACCGGGCGGGGCTTTTTATTGGCTGCGGCAGCGCGTCACCAGTGATAGCTGATGCCCATATCGAGTTTGTCCGACGCATCGACGCCGGGGGCGTGCTGGGAAAGGTTATTGAATTCATAGTTAATAAACACCTGCATGTTGCTATTGAGCAACCAGGTCACGCCCAACTCCTCGTAGTTCAATAAGTCGGTGTTGCGGCCTGCCCGGGCCTGTATCAAACGGGTATAGCCGATGTTGGGTTGGATGCGGTCCGTCAGCCGATATTTGGCGAGCGCTTCATAACTGGACGCCGAGCCGCGGTTAGCGGTTTGTTGCGGGCTGATGGCGTTGTCGCTTTGGGTGAACACGGCCGCGAGATAGATTTTTTTCGACGCATAGAGAACCCCCTCGGCCAGCGTATCGATGCGCCGACGATAGCCGGCGGTGCGTTGCTGGCGCTGCGTGGTTTGAGACGCCGAAGCGGCGGCGATGAGGCTGAGCGTCGGCGTCAGCGCATAGCGGAAGGAGGCGCCGAACCCGTTGCCGTTTTGTTTGCCCAGCGCCTGTCGATCGTCGCCGTCTTTGAACTGATACTGCAGCGCGAGGGCGGCGTGCCGCTGAAACAGGCTGAAAGGTTTGCGGTAAGTGAGCAGGTTGTGCGCCCGACCGCGCATAAAGTTGTCGATGTAGTTGTAGGCCATTTCTCTGAACAGCGGGGAGCGATCGGTCAGGGCGGTCACATCATAGAGCACGCCCCAGTTGCGGCCGATATCGAGGCTGCCCAGGGCGGCGTTCTGCACGCCGAGGTAGGCGAGCCGGGTGCTGTTTCGGGTGGCGTCGGCGAAGCTGACGGTATATTCCCAATGGGCGTAGGCCCGCCAGCGCGGCGCGATCTTTTTTTTGCCGATCAGGCCGAAATAGAGATAGCTGCGGTCGCCGTCGTCGCGTTCGCTTTGACCGCTGTAGCGTCTGGCGATAATCGTGCCGTAGAAATTCAGGCTGCTGTGTTGCGATACCGTCAGCGGCACGGCGAAGGCGCTGCGCGGCAACAGGGCCAGCAGCGGGAGCCACAGGCTCGCCGAAAAAGCGCGAGGATTGCATTTTATCATGATGACGCCGTCCCTGTGCGCGGCAAGCCAGCCGGCTTGCCGTCCTGGTGAAGCTTAAGCGTGCGTGACGTGTTTAAAGTAGCTGACGATCCCCTGCGTGATGGCGGTGGCGATTTTATTTCGGAATGCAGGGGTGCCCAGCAGCCTTTCTTCCTCAGGGTTGGTGATGAACGAGGTTTCCACCAATACCGAAGGAATGTATGGGGATTTCAACACCACGAAGGCCGCCTGTTCGGTATTTTTGGCATGCAAATGATGGATAGGCGCAATATGTTGGATCAGGTGCGAGCCCAGCGTCAGGCTTTCTTTGATGGTTTCCGTTTGTTCCAAATCAAACAGTATCTTCTGCAAATAGCGATCTTTCTTGATGACGTGGGGGCCGGCGAGATCGTCCGCCGCGTTTTCACTGTTCGATAAGTATTTCGCCATCGCGCTGCTGGCGCCCTTAGTGGAAAGCGCAAAGACCGAAGCGCCGCAGGCGCTGGGGCAGGTAAAGCCGTCGGCGTGAATCGACATGAAAAGATCCGCGCCATGCCGGTGCGCGATCTCCACCCGATCGTACAGCGGAATAAAAACGTCGCTGTCGCGCGTCAGGCGTGCATCGATGCCGTGTCGATCGAGCTGCGCCCGCACGTTTCTGGCGATCGCCAGAACGACATGTTTTTCCAGCGAACCGGTGTGGCCAATGGCGCCGGAGTCGATGCCGCCATGGCCGGGATCCAACATGACCAGGAATCGTTTTCGCGCACCCTGAGGGCCCGCCTGTTTTTTGGGGCGTGGCAAGCCGTGGGCGCTAGCCAGCGGAGAAACGGCGCTATTGAGCGCCAGAGCCGCCAGCCCGGCCAGCATCATTCTGCGGCGGGACAAGCGCGTGTTCAAAAGGTCCTTCTTAGCCATAAGGTTAACCCGCATAAAGGGAAGGTTTGATTGTTATAACATAACAATTTGTGCCGGCATCATCGTCGTCTGTTAGCGCCTGTTACTTTTAATGTCATTCTATAAATAAACCGGTTTTTTATGCTGAGTATGGTTATTTGATTGAATGTTTATATTGTGATTTATTTGTATTTCATTTGTTAATTCTTATTTTGAAACACTATGCAACCCAATATTTCAAATGAGATTTATTACCATCCAATAATGATATGTTATAACGTAATTACAAAAATTGATAAAAACGGCGTCTTTGCCGCCGGCATGCCGGCATAAAGACACCCACGTTTTTGGAGCGTTAACATGACTTTTAAACACCAGGAAAAAGAGACGCTAAATCTATTCGCGGTTCTCGCCGTCTCGTTAAGCACGGTCATCGCCATGCTCGACAGCACCATCGCTAACGTAGCGCTGCCGGTGATCGCGAAAGATTTCGCCGTTTCCGAATCGGCCTCCATCATGATTATCAATGCCTACCAGTTTGCCGTCGTCGCGTCGTTGATGCCCTTTGCGGCGCTGGGCAGAACGGTGGGCAATAAAAAAATCTTTATGGCCGGGGTGGTGCTGTTTGCTTTCTCCTCGTTGGGTTGCGCGCTTTCCGACACGCTGGCGATGCTGACGGCGTTCCGAGTGATACAGGGCTTCGGCGCGGCGGCGGTGCTCAGCGTCAATGCGGCGCTGATTAAGGAGATCTACCCGGCAAGGCTGCTGGGGCGAGGCCTGGGGATTAACGTGATGGTGGTGTCGGTTTCCGCCGCCGCCGGGCCGTCCATCGCCTCGGCGATACTTTCTCAAACGAGCTGGAACTGGCTGTTCACCATCAATGTTCCCATCGCCTGCCTGTCGCTGCTGCTGAGCGTGATATTTCTGGGCTCCCGCGAGCGGCGCAGCGTTGGCTTCGACAGCGGGGGCGCCCTGTTGGTGTTTGTGCTGTTTATCGCTTTCTCGCTCAGCACGATGAGCATGACCACCCGCCATCTGCCGGCGGCGGCGCTGAGCTTTGCGGTATTCGCCGGACTGGCCGGGTGGCTGTACATCAATCAGAAAAGAAAGGCCAACGCCGCGCTGATCCCGATCGCGATGCTGCATAACCCGACGCTGTCATTGTCTTTGCTGATGTCGATGCTGTCTTACAGCACCCAGCTTTTGGCTTTTGTATCGCTGCCTTTTTATTTCCACAATGTCCTGCAAAGAAACGTGGTGGAAATCGGCCTGCTGCTGACCGCCTGGCCGCTGGCCACCATGGTGTCGTCGTTGATTTCCGGCGATTTGACCAAGAAATACGATCCCAATCTCGTCGCCCTGTCAGGCCTCGCCTGCTTGTTGGCCGGCATGCTGCTGATGGCCAACCTGCCGGCCGATCCGTCGAATGGGGCGATCGTATGGCGCGTGGCGCTCTGCGGCATCGGTTTCGGCCTGTTTCAATCACCGAACAACCTGCTGATCATGACCTCGGTCTCTCATGAAAACAGCAGCATCGCTAGCGGTCTGTTGGGCAGTTCCCGGTTGATCGGGCAAATCGTCGGTTCGGCGTTAGTGGCGATTTTCTTCAATATGCGCGGCGCGCAAGCGACGACTATCAGCTTAATGGCGGGGGCGGCGTTCTCGTTTCTCTCTCTGGCCGTGAGCTATATGCGCTTCAAGTCCGCCGTTACGTTAAAAACCAGCAAATAAGCACGTTCGAGGTTTCCCATGCGATTCACCCATCTAGTGCCGCTCATTATCGGGATGGCGGCGTTTTCCCTCAGCGGCTGCTCGACCTACCACGACGTGGCGCTGCAACAAAAAGAGGCGGGGCTCAATAGCCCGTATTATCTGTTGCAGCCGCCGGTGTATGTCGGCGATCGGCTGAAATACGGCCTGAAGGACGGCAGCGGCGGCGAGCTGACGGTAGCGAAGGTTGAACCGAAAGACATCGTTGCCGACAGCGGAAAAATCATTCCCCTGTCGCAACTCTCTTTCCTGCAGCGAAAAGAGATTTCCGAAGGAAAAACCGCCGCGTTGGTCGGCGGCGGTGCGGTCGCCACCGCGGCGATCGTTTTCGTTGCCGGGATCACCATCATGGCCGCCGGCATCGCCGCCTCGGCCTGACACCGCTCATCAACGCGCGCCATTGCGCGTGCGCGCAGGAGGCCTCATGGCCGTAAAACTGACATTCATCGCCGCCGCCTTGCTGGCGATTGCCGCTTTGCCGATGCTGCCTTGCGCCGGTGCCAGCCAGCCGCAAGCGACCGCGCTGCCGCAGAGCGCGGCGGCGCAAACGCTGCCCGGCAGCTACCCGCGGATCGTCATCACCGGCAACTGTCCCTTCGGCGTGATCCTGGCCAACGAGGCGGCCTATCGGCACGTCGTCGGCGTCGGCCCCTGGGCATTCATGCATGCCGATATGCATGTGTTGAAAGACATGAAGCCTGACATCGGCAGGATCACGTCCGATTTCATCAATAAGGACTATCGGGTCAACATGGAGTCGTTAATGAATCTGCGGCCCGACATCATTTATTACTACGGCAAAAGCCAGGACGATCGGCTGGAAAGGGCGGGCGTGATGACGGTCGATCTGGACGCCGGCGGGAAGACCAAATACCAGCCGATGGTCACCCAGGTGTATTGGGAAAATACCTTCGCCGACACCCTCGGCCTGCCGCGCACGCATAAATTCAAAGACGCCTGGGAAAGGACCCTGAAGCAGATCCGCCCCTATGCCGCAGCCATCCGCGCGCAGCACGTCAGGGCGTTGTATCTGGAAGAAAGCGACGGCAGGCAGCTGAAGGTGAGCGGCCCGCACACCTACGGCGACACCTATCTGAAAATGGCCGGCATGGATAACGTCGCCGGGGATTTGCCGGTGAAGGGCGATGCCGGCAGGTACATCAACGTGTCGATGGAGCAGATCATGGCCTGGGACCCGGATGTGATTTTCGTGGTGTTCGGCAGCGCAAAAGCGCTGCTGCATGGGGGGATCCCCGGCCAGGCGTGGGAGACGCTCAGGGCGGTGAAAAACGGCAAGGTTTTCTCGACGCCGGTGGGCATTCACAACTGGGGGGGCCTGTCGGCGGAAACGTCACTGTTGCCGCTGTTCATGATCAACCGATACGCGCCCGAAGACATTAGCGACAAGACGCTGCGGCAGGAGACGCGTCGTTATTATCAGACGATGTTCTCCTACGCGATCCCTGACCGGTTGCTGGATGAGGTGCTGGCGCAACGCTAGCGCCACGGTTGAATAGCGTTAATCCATTGGAGGAGCTTGGGGATGCCGGGCAGAGGAAAATATGCGGCGATCATGGCGGGATTGTTCATTTCGCTGTGTGCAGTCGCCTTCGCATCGCTGTTTGCCGGCCGCTACGCCTTGTCGGCCCATGATGTGGCGCAGATTTTATGGCAGGGGAACATGCCGGGGGAAAACGAGGCCCGCTATTCGGTGATTTTTAACCTGCGCGCGCCGCGGGTAGTGGCGGTGATGCTGGTGGGCGGCGGGTTGGCGGTCGCCGGCGCGACCTTTCAGGCGGTGCTGAAAAACGCATTGGCCAGCCCGGACGTGCTGGGCACGTCTTCCGCCTCCGCCTTTGGCGCTGCGCTGGGCATTCTATTGAGTTTGCCTTTTGCCCTGAGTTCGCTGCTGTCGTTTCTTTTCGGCGTGGTGAGCCTGTTGCTGGTGCTCGGTATCTGCCGCCTCAAACGCCGGCAGGATGCGCTCACCACGCTTTTGTCCGGCATGATTATCGCGTCGCTGTTTATCGCGTTTGTCTCGGTCATAAAATATGTCGCCGATCCGCAGGATACCTTGCCGGCGATCGTCTTCTGGCTGATGGGCAGCTTCGCTTCGGTAGCGAAAGCGCAGGTTTATTGGCTGATCCCGCTGTTTGCGGCGTGTTACCTGACTATCTACCGGCTCAGGTGGAATATGAACATTCTCTCTCTTGGTGACGACGAGGCGCGCATCGCCGGTCTGAATCCGCCTCGACTGAAGATCCTGTTGCTGATCGCCGCCTCTCTGCTGGTTTCCGCTTCGGTGAGCTTGGCCGGCGTGGTGGGGTGGGTCGGCTTGGTGATCCCGCATTTGGTGCGAAGCGTATTGGGGTATAACCACGGTCGCCTGATCCCGGCTTCGGCGCTGAGCGGGGCGCTGTTTTTGCTGGTGATCGACAATATCGCCAGAGGCGCCACCTACGCTGAAATCCCGATCGGCATCCTGACCGCGCTGATCGGCGCGCCGCTTTTCGCCCTCCTTTTTATTATGAGCAGCAAACATGATCACCGTTAGCCAGTTGACCCTGGGGTTCAAAGGGTGCGAGCCCATTCTCGACAACGTCAGTTTTCATCTGAAACGCGGTGAGATCCTCAGCGTGCTCGGGCCGAACGGCGCCGGTAAAACCACGCTGCTGAGACATGTCGCGGGCCTGTGCCGGCCCCTGTCAGGCGTGTGCCAGATCGGCCGCATCGACAATCGGCCCGCCCGACTGGCCTATGTGCCGCAGGCGAAAACGCCGCATTTCGCGTATGGCGTGCTCGATTTTGTCACTTTCGGCTGCGCTCGCCAGGCGGGGTGGTTCGCCGGGCCGCGACGGCAAGATTTCGCCAAGGCGCAGGCGGTGTTGCACGCGCTGGAGATCGCGCCGCTGGCGCAGAAAAACATCAATCAGATCAGCGGCGGGGAATTGCAGATGTGTTATTTCGCCAAGGCGCTGGCGGCGGACCCCGACGTCATGATCCTCGACGAACCGGAGTCGAACCTGGATTTTTACAATCAGGCTAAAATGATCGAGATGCTCTGGCGCCTCGCCAAAGAGCGGCAGATGACGATCGTGCTGAATACGCATTTTCTGCATTACGCCGATCGCATCTCCGACAAGTGCCTGCTGATGAATAAGCGACAGTGCATGTTTGGCGATAAAAACGCCTTGCTGCAAGAGGATATCCTGGAGCGTTACTTCCAGGTGCCGGTGAGAAAGTGCCGGTACGAATATGCCGGCGTCAGCGAAGAAACGTTCATTGTCGCGCTACGGCACCCCACTTGAGCGTTGCCAGTGCGAGGGGGATTGAGGGATATCCCTCATTGCGGCCCCGCCGGCGGTTATTTAAGCTGAAAGAGAAATGCAACGGTGAATATGGAGATAATCATGACTGATTCAGTATCCAACGATAGTAATCCCACCCCGGATGTGGCGGAAGACAACGCGTTCTTCCCATCACCTTACTCCCTCAGCCAGTACACCTCGTCCAAAACCGACTTCACGGGCGCCAACTACCCGAACGCCTATCGCGGCGGCAAGTGGAAGGTGCTGATGATCGCCTCGCAGGAGCGTTACCTGCTGATGCAAAACGGCAAGTTCTTCTCCACCGGCAACCATCCGGTCGAGATGCTGCTGCCGATGCATCACCTGGATCTGGCCGGTTTCGAGATCGACATCGCCACGCCGTCCGGCGATCCGGTGAAGCTGGAGATGTGGGCGTTCCCGCATGAAGATCCAGCGGTCAAGGCCACCTATGAGAAGTACCGCAGCCAACTCAAGCAGCCGAAAAAGCTGACGGAAGTCGTGAAGGATCTGGATGGCGGCAACTACCTCGGCGTTTTCATTCCCGGCGGCCACGGCGTGCTCAATGATATCCCGTTCAGTGAAGAGGTGAAAAAGACGCTGCACTGGGCCCATGACAACGATCGCTACGTGATCTCGCTGTGCCACGGGCCGGCCGGTTTGCTGGCGGCGGGCATCGGTGAGAGTAAAGACGATTTCCTCTATCGCGGCTATGAGATGTGCGTGTTCCCGGATGCTCTCGATACCGGCGCCAACATCGACATCGGCTATATCCCCGGCCCGATGCCCTGGCTGGTGGGCGAACGCCTGCGTGAGCTGGGCGTGAAGATCGTCAATGCCGACATCACCGGCAAGGTGCATAAAGATCGGCGCCTGCTGACCGGCGACAGCCCGCTGGCTTCCAACAACCTCGGCAAACTGGCGGCGGAGACGCTGCTGGCCGACGTCGCCGCGCGATGAGCGATGAGATCGCGCAGCGCGCTTTCCAGACGGCGTTGGCGATGGATCACGAGCGAACCCTGTCCGCCATTCAGGGGCGGGTTCGCGCCTTCGCCGCGCCGTTCGGCTTCGATCGCTTTGTGCTGTTTTCCGCTTCCGCCACGGCGGAGGCGGGGATCGAGCATATCTATTGGGTCGAAGGCGACTGGTTCGGCGAGGGGGAGGCGGTCGATGCGCTGACCTACGTGCGGCACTGCCCGGTGACTCGCCACATGCTGCGGGCCAGCGAGCCGTTCTTCTGGACCAAGACCCGGGCGCAGCAGGGAGAGCGCTACCGGATTGTGCGCTCGCCGCGCGGCGCGGGCCTGCACGGCGTGCAAATCCCGGTGTTCGGCCCCGCCGGCCTGGAGGGCGCCGTCAGTCTGGGAGGCGAGCGCATCGACGCCTCGCCGCCGGTGCGGTTGGCGCTGTCGCTCGTGGGCACGGCGGCCTTTTTGGCGGCGCGGCGGCTGTTTGAACCGGCGGCCGGCAAAGAAGAAGGCCGGCTGTCGGCGCGCGAGCGCGAGGTGCTGAGCTGGACCGCCATCGGCCGACGACAGGCGGATATCGCCGCGATGCTCGGCCTGTCTGAACGCACGGTGGAAAACCACCTGCGCCGCATTCGCCGGCGCCTTGGCGCCGCCACCACCGCGCAGGCGATCAGCGTGGCGATCCGCCTGGGCGAAATTGCCCCCGAGAGCCGTTAGCCTGCCGCCATTTGCCGCAGCAGCCACTCGCGCAGCGCAATGATATCGGGGCGCTGCGCGGTCTCCTCGGTGGTCATCAGATAGTAGTTGGCGCCGGGTAACGCCATCTCGAACGGCGCGGCCAGCACGCCGCGCTGCAACAAATCGCGCGCCAGCAGCCGGCTGGCGATCACCACCCCCTGGCCGGCCACCGCCGCCTGCAGCGCATGGGTTTCGTCGCTGAAGGTCAACCCGGCGTCCACGTTCAACCCCTCCGGCCCGTAGCGCCGCCGCCAGTTCTCCCAGGTCGGCGAGTCGGCGGGCACCTGCCGATGCGCCACGTGAAACAGCGTCACCCGCTGTAAATCCTCGATGCGCGCCAGCGCCAGCGCCGGGCTGGCGACCACGATAAAGCGATCCTCATGCAGCAGGGTGCAGTGCAGATCGGTTTCTGGCGTTTCACGGTAGCGGATGGCGACGTCCACGGTGCGCTGGCTGAGATCGACCCGCTCGACGCTGGTGTGCAGGCGCAGATCGATGGCGGGAAACTCCGCCTTGAAATCCGCCAGGCGCGGCACCAGCCAGTGGGTGAGAAAATTGGAGGTGGTGGTGACGGTCAGCGCCGGCGGCTGCCGGGCGCGGGTGATTTGGGCGACGGACTGTTCTAGCGCGGCAAAGGCGCGCTGGGTGCCGGCATACAGGATCTCGCCGGTCTCGGTCAGGCTGACGCCCTGCGCGCTGCGCTCGCACACCCGGCATTCCAGCACCGACTCCAGCAGCTTGATCTGGTGGCTGACCGCCGTCGCGCTCACGCCCAGCGCCTCGGCGGCCAGTTTGAAGCTGCGGCAGCCGGCCACGGCGTGGAAAGCGCGCAGCGCGCCCAGCGGCGGCAAACGGGGTTTTCTCATGGCTGAGTTATTCTCATCTAAGGCTGAAAACTATGAGTTTGTCTGACCGATTATACAAGAGATAGGCTACTGACATGTGAACAGGGAAATGAATTTATTTCATCATTTCCACCCTATCGGGAGAGAACGATGAGCCTTTCTATCAACAACGGCGCCCTGGGCGCCATGACACACACGGGAACGGCGGCGAGCGCCCTGGCGCTCAGTGTGCCGGTCGCCGCGGGCGCTTTGCTGCTGGAGGCGGAGAGCCTGCCGGGCATCGGCGCGACCCTGATGCTGCTGACGGCATTGGCGCTGGCGTTTCTCGGCGGCGCCGCACTGGCTCGCTGGCAGCCGCTGCGGAACCGGCCAGCGCTGGTGATTCTCCGCCACGGCTTTTTGCTGGCGGCGGCGGGATGGCTATTGACGCTGCTGATGCTGTTCGGCGGCCATGACTGGCCGGCTCTGCTGGCGGGTCTCGCCCTCGGCGGCCTGGGGCAGGGCGTCGCCTACCGCACGGCGGTGGGGGAGAAAGCGGCGTTCGCCGTGGCGTGCAGGCTGACGACGGTGGTGACTATCGTGGCCGTAGTGATTGCCGCTTCGCTGGTGCAAACCTACGCCGCGCCGGGCGTGAGGGGGAGCGGTTTCGCGCTGGCGTTGCTGGTCGATCTGGCGTTGCTGGGGGCGTTGCTGGCGCGGGTGGCGGAGCGGGATGGGGCCTGAGCCGTCGCGCCGCAGGTAAACAACCCGCCGGTAAACCGGCGGGCTTCGCTTAGGCGGCCGCCAGCTCTTGCGGCGTAACGGTTTGCAAACCGACAAGCTGAATGGCCGGCTGCTCCAGATTGATGCCAAAGTATCCTTGATCCCAATTGTAGATATTGACGACGTGCTGATTGAGCGCGCTTTCACCCTGCATGAATATCGACAGATCCTGCGTATGGGTTTGCGCGTTGTAGTTCAGTGAGAAGCTGCTGTTTGAACCTTCGGCGCCGAAGGCCAGCAGGTGGTTGTCGATAGACAGGGAGGAGGCCTGTAAAAAGCCCAGCTCGAAGCTGTCGTCGATGTAGATATTGTGGGTCTGCTTCACGGGAATGTTCAGCAGGCTGTTGGGGAAGGGCACATCGTTGGACAGCATGCTCAGGTTCACGCCGAGATAATCCTGCGGCGCGCTCCCTCCCGGCGCAGTGGTATAACCGTGCTCGAAACGAATCTCGCTGGAGCCTTTGCCCAGGTTGACCTCCAGGCCGTTGGCCGGCGTCAGCACCCGATCGTTAAAGGTGACGTTGTCCTTAAAGTCGGTCAGTTTCACCGCTTCGATGTTGTACAGCCCGTCCTTAAAGCCATACAGCCCGATGCCGTTTTTCTCGATCACCCCGCGTCCGCCGTAGCTGCCCTGGGCGTCAAACTTCAGGTTTACCCCGTGCGACAGGCTGGAATAATCGACCGTATCGTGGCCGCTGCCGCCGTCGATCACCGTCCAGCCGTAGTTGCCGGCGTTGTTTTGCCAGCCGCGCGGCACGCTGATGGTGTCGTCGCCGCTGCCGGTGTTAACGGCGATATTGCCGAACGCCAGGGTGAAATCGTCGTCATGCAGCGTACCGACGCGGTACAGATTCGGCGTGGACAGCACGTCGGCAATGTCGTTGAAAATCGCCGAGCCGATATCCAGCTTGCCGGGAATGAGGCTGCCGCCGCCGGTCACGCTGCTGCCGTAGGATTCGGTGTAGAAATCACGCGCCGCTTCGGCGGCGAGGCGGATGGTCTCGTGGCCAATGCCCAGGGTGGTCAAATAGGTGGGCACTTCGCCCGCCAGCAGCGTTTCAACCACGTAACTGAGGTTTTTCATTTGCATGGAGACCTGCGCCGCGGCAATCAGATCGTAAGTCCCGCCTTCCACCTTAAAGGCCGAGGTGTCGTTGGTCGCCACCCATTCGGTAAAGAACGAGGTATCGCCTAAATAAGAGAACAGCGTGGTGCCGGCCCAGGGGGAATAGTTGGGGGCGCCGGTCGAGGAGGCGTCGGTGAACACTTCGGACGCCGCTGCGCCGGCGTCGATCAGGCCGACCTCGTGAATGTCCGGCACTTTGGCGCTGGTGGGTGGGGCATCCGGCAACGGCGCGTTGGGATCGCTGCTCAGATCGACGCCAAACAGCGTTTTGGCGAAGTTTTTGGCGATGTTGTCGGAGGCATTTTGAATGCGCGCCTCCCAGTCATCGGGCACATGCCCGGTGCGCAACTCATACTGCAGCTTGGTTTGGTCGCGAATGTAATGGGCAAACGCCCCCTGATTCGAGTTCACGCCATAGGCGCCTTTGATCCAGGTATACACCGCGATATCCACGCCCTCAATGGGTTGGTTGGCATGGTTGGGATCGGTGAGCGCATCGACGGATGCGGCATATACCGCAGGCCAGTCGCCGGCTTTGGCGGCCTCCCAAATCGCTTGCAGTTTTTCTCGGTCGGTAATGACGTAAGCCATATAAACACTCCTTGTTGCTGAGAGATTACTTTGAAATTCAACATGATGAATGGAAGCGCGCGATGGAATAAACCGAAACCCGAACAGCCAGAAACGCGCATGCCGCGATCTGCAGCGAACGATGGGCAGCAGGCACCCATAGCGAAAGGATAGACGCAACTTGCTGAGCGAGAGAGATTGGCTTATCGATTGTTTTTACAGAATTATTGTTGTAAATCGGCGGGTAAATCCGCGTATTGGCGTCAGGAAGGCATTTTCGTCAGCTCGGTTAGGAATCTTCTTAGATAAAAGAGTGGGTTTCGCTAGGGGGAGCGTTGGCGTTATGAAGGCAAAACACCCGTCATGACTCACTGGCGGTGGTCTCTAAACGTGAGGCAAGTCAGGATGTTTGAGTGATAGGGTAAGCCGTTTTCACTTTATCCTATCCACGCAGTTCGTAGTATATTGAGATTCTTCTTTGTTATCGGGTGTTCTGTATGTCTTACTCCATTGGCGAATTTGCGCGGCTTTGTGGAATAACCGCGACGACATTGCGCGCCTGGCAGCGTCGTTATGGGCTTCTCAAGCCGCAGCGTACGGATGGCGGGCACCGGCTGTATAACGATGACGATATCCAACAGGCGCTTAAAATTCTCGACTGGGTCAAAAAAGGCGTCCCGGTTAGCCAGGTAAAACCGTTGCTGGCCCGTCCTGGCGCACGGCGAACGAATAACTGGTTCACCCTGCAAGAGAACATGCTGCAGCGCCTGAAAGAAGGAAAAATTGAATCCCTGCGCCAGCTGGTATACGACGCGGGGCGCGAGTATCCCCGTCCCGAGTTGGTTAGCGAAGTATTGCGTCCATTGCGCAGTAAAGTCTCGGCCAATGTGCCGGCTATGATGACGCTGCGTGAAATCCTCGACGGTATTATCATCTCCTACACCTCGTTCTGTCTGGAAGGGGATAAGCGTGCGCCGGGCGATAATTACCTGATTACCGGCTGGCATCTCACAGATCCTTGCGAGATTTGGCTTGAAGCGCTTTGTCGCACTGGGCAGGGGCATCGTATTGATGTGCTTCCCTTACCGCCCGCAACCCTGGCCCCCAACATCTTTCCCGATCGTAAATGGTTGTTGGTCACTTCCGGCAAGCTCACCGTGGCTCGCAAAAAACAGATAGAGCTCTGGCAGCAGCAGGTCAGCTCCCTCGATGTGATCTCACTTTAATCCTTCTGTCATTCCCCTTCATGCGGGTGCGGACTGACCACTTTTTCAGTGGTTAGGAATTGCGCTGCCCAAAAAAACATTTCAACCAATTGAATTACATAAAGTTTAAAGTATTTTTTCGTAAAACTTGGACAAATTAAAGTGATTGTGTAAATTTTAATTATGCTTCCACGTGATGGTGTTCACCCTCAAGGCAGAATTTATGCGCGCGCAGCCGTTCGTCATCGACAGGTTTGTTGATTATTACGCCGGTTTGGATCGCCAGACCGTCATGGCGCTTGCTGGGTTGTACGACGTGCACGCCGTCCTGGTCGATCCCTTCGGAGAACACAATGGGCTGTTGGCCATCAAGCGCTATTTCACGCATCTGCTGGCGAATGTGAACACCTGCCGATTCGCCATTGATCCTCCTCTGCGTGGAGCCGGGCAATTTGCCGTGACGTGGAACATGCATTGGTCGCATCCGCGTATCGCCGGCGGTGAAATGCGTTCATTGCCGGGATGCTCGATGGTGGAGTTCCAGGGGGAGAAGATTATTCGCCAGCGTGATTACTACGACGCGGGCGAAATGCTTTATGAGCATCTGCCGCTTTTGGGTTGGGTCGTTCGCGGAGTGAAACGGAGGGTGTGCGCATGATGACTGTTCTCATTACCGGCGCAAGCTCCGGGATCGGCGCCGGGCTCGCAAAGTCATGGGCTGATGACGGTTGCCACGTGATTGCCTGCGGTCGCGATCCTATACGGCTGGAACAGCTGCGCCAATCTCATCCCAACCTCACAATACGTCTGTTCGATATGACAGACAGAGATGCCTGTTGCCTGGCGTTGGCGGACTGCACGCCCGATCTTGTCATTCTCTGCGCCGGTACCTGTGAATATCTCGACCACGGCTGGGTAGACGCAGAACGGATCGAACGCGTCATGGCAACAAATTACCTGGGCCCCATCAATTGCCTGGCCGCGCTTCAATCACAGTTAACCTCCGGTAATCGTGTGGTATTGGTCAGTTCGATGGCGCACTGGCTGCCGTTCCCCCGGGCTGAAGCCTACGGCGCTTCTAAAGCCGCGTTAACCTGGTTTGCCAACAGTCTGCGTCTGGAGTGGGAGCCGAAAGGCATTGCCGTGACCGTCGTATCGCCGGGATTTGTCGATACACCGCTTACCCGTAAAAACGATTTTCCTATGCCGTTTCAGGTCAGCGTGGAGTATGCGGTGAAAGCGATTCGCCGTGGCCTGGCGAAAGGAAAAAACAATATTGTTTTTCCTGCCGGCTTTGGCCTGCTGCTGCGTCTGCTGGCCGGACTGCCTGAGGGGCTCCAGCGCGCTCTGCTGCGCAGGATGGTGCGTTCATGAAAATTGCTATCATTGGCAGCGGCATTGCCGGATTAACCTGCGCGTGGCGTCTTGCAGGGCACCACCAGGTGACGCTTTTTGAAGCGGCGCCGACCCCTGGCGGCCATACTGCCACGGTGGATGTGGCTACCCCGCAGGGGAGTTTCGCGATTGATAGCGGGTTTATTGTCTATAACGACCGAACCTATCCGCGTTTTATGGGCTTGCTGAGCGAACTGGGCATCCAGGGACAAAAAACGCAGATGAGCTTTTCGGTGCATAATCCGCAAAGCGGCCTGGAGTACAGCGGCCATACGCTGGCTTCCCTTTTCGCCCAGCGTGAAAACCTGGTCAATCCTGCATTTTTGACCATGTTGAAGGAGATTGTCCGTTTTAATCGTCTGGCGAAGCAGGCATTAAATGAGGTTGATGCGAACGCGACCCTACAGACATTCCTCGACCGGCATCACTTCAGCGCGTTTTTTGCCCGCCATTACATTCTGCCCATGGGCGCGGCCATCTGGTCATCTTCGCTTCAGGAGATGCGCCGCTTTCCACTGCCGCTGTTCTTACGCTTCTTTGAGCATCATGGCCTGCTGGATATCCGGCATCGCCCGCAGTGGTACGTGGTGCCGGGAGGCTCGCGGGAGTACGTTCGCGAGATGCTGACGCAGTTGAGCGAACGTCTGACGCTGTATCTCAATACGCCTGTGCAACAGGTGATTCGTTCCGACAGCGAAATCAGAATCCAGCTGGTGGCCTCTACCCATACCTTCGATCAGGTGATCTTTGCCTGTCATTCTTCGCAGGCGTTGCGCCTGCTTAAGGATGCGAGCCCCGCAGAACACGATGTGCTGGGGGGCATTGGCTGGCAGCGTAACGAGGTGGTTCTGCACGGCGATCGGCGCTGGTTGCCGGTTCGCGAGCGCGCGTGGGCAAGCTGGAATTATCGCCTTAGTGGGCAGGAACAAGCGAGCGCTTGCGTTACCTATAACATGAATATTCTCCAGGGATTACCTGAAGGAAGCCCACTGTTCTGCGTGACCCTTAATCCGGACAGCTCGATTGAAGAGCGATTCGTCTGGCGACGTTTCGTCTATGAGCATCCGCTGTTTAATCCCCAAAGCTGGCGGGCGCAGGCTCGTCGGGCAGAGATTAACGGCCAGCGTCGAAGCTGGTTCTGCGGGGCTTACTGGTACAACGGCTTTCACGAGGATGGCGTGCGCAGCGCGCTGGATGTGGTGCACGGTATTGCTGCAGGAGCGGGGGGCTAAATGAACAGTTGCTTGTACCACGGCGTATTGCGGCACCAGCGCCTCCAGCCGACAACGCACCGGTTTAGCTATCGGGTGTTTATGGCGTGGATCGATCTCGATGAGCTGGCGCAACTTCCGAGCGTGGGCGTGCGGCGTAATCGCTTCGCCGCAGCGGCTTTTCATGATGCGGATTACCCACTGGGAACCCCGTTAAAAGACAACGCGCTGAATCAGCTTGCCGCCCTGACGGGCGAACGTCCCGAGGGGCGCGTGATGCTTCTGACGCAGCTGCGTTATTTCGGTTTTCATTTTAACCCGGTCAATTTTTACTACTGTTATGACCGCGCGAACCTCCTGCGCTGGGTGCTGGCGGAGGTTCGCAATACGCCCTGGAATGAGCGCCATTACTACGCCGTAGACGCGCAGAAAAAGCGCCCGTTGGCAAAAGCCTTTCACGTATCGCCGTTTAACCCGATGGAGATGGTCTATCACTGGCGATTTAATACGCCGGGCAAAACGCTGCATATGCATATCGAGAACCATCAGGCCTCGAAGATTTTTGATGCCACCCTGATGCTTAAACGCGAGCCGTTGACGCAGGCGAGTCTGCGTTCACTGTTGTTGCGCCTGCCGTTCATGACGCTGAAAACGGTGTTTGCAATTTACTGGCAGGCGTTGCGGCTGTGGCTCAAGCGAGTCCCTCTTTACAACCACCCTGCAAGCAGGAGTGAGCGATCATGATCGAACCCGCCTTTGCGCTTGAACCTGATATTCCGCGCAATCTGCGCTTTGCGCGTTGGCTCCTTTTTCGTGTGCTGAGCGGCCTTCGCAAAGGTTCACTCACGGTGCGGGAAGGGGCGCAGACCTTTCATTTTGGCGATGCCTCGGCAGAATTGCGCGCTGACCTGCAGATTCTATCGCCCGCGGTGTACTGGCGGGTGTTGACAGGCGGCAGTCTTGCGGCGGCAGAAGCCTGGATGGACGGTGAATGGGAAACACAGCAGCTCACGCCATTACTCCAGATATTCGCACTCAACAGCGCCTTGTTGGGGCGGCTGGAAAGCGGTTTTCGTGTGCTGGGCAGGCCCGTAGAGCGCTTGCGTCACTGGACGCGTCGTAACCATCGGCAACAAGCGAGGGAAAACATCGCCGCGCATTACGATCTTGGCAATACGTTTTACGCGCACTTTCTTGATGAGGATTTACTCTATTCCTGCGCATTGTTCACCTGCCCGGAACAGTCGTTAGCGCAGGCTCAACAGGCCAAGATGGCCCGACTGTGCGAACAGTTGGCGCTGACTGAGGATGATCATCTGCTGGAGATAGGCACCGGTTGGGGGGCGATGGCGGAATATGCCGCGCGTCATTACGGATGCCGCGTGACCACCACGACACTGTCTCAGGAACAGTTTGCCTGGGCGACCGCGCGTATTACCCGCGCAGGTTTACAAGAGAGAGTCAAAGTGCTGCTGTGCGACTACCGCGATCTGACTGGGGAATTCGACAAACTGGTGTCGGTTGAAATGATCGAGGCGGTCGGGCAGCGCTTTCTGCCTACGTTTTTCCGTACCTGTCAGGCGCGCTTGCGCCCTGGAGGCAAAATGGCGATTCAGGCCATTACCATTCAGGATCAGCGCTATCTCGATTACTGCAAAAACGTCGATTTTATTCAGCGCTATATCTTTCCGGGGGGCTTTTTACCCAGTATCACCGCGATGAGCGGTTTGATGACAAAGCATACCGACTTTGTGGTTCGCAATCTGTTCGATATGGGACCCGACTATGCCCGGACGCTGGCCCACTGGCGGCAACGATTTGTTCATGCCTGGCAGGAGATTGAAAAACTGGGTTTTGATGAGCATTTTCGCCGCATGTGGCTGTACTACTTCGGCTACTGTGAAGCCGGTTTTAACGCCCGAACCATCAGCGTGGTACAGCTGACGGCGGAGCGAGTATGAGTCGCCATCTGAAGGCCTTTATCCTCGCCGTCGGCTTCGACCTTTACTGGCTCATGGTGGTGTTATTTCGCGAGCGCGGCGTGGTGTTGTGGCTTGCGCTGGCGATGTTAGCCTGCTTCTTGCTCCCGCCAACGCAGCGCGTGCATGCGCTGGCGCTGGCGGCGGCGGGCAGTGGGCTCGACGCGCTGTGGGCGCTGGCGGGGCTGGTTGATTTTCACGCAGAGGCGCTGCTGCCGCTATGGATGGTTGCGCTCTGGCTGATGTTCGCCGCCCTGTGGACGCACCTGGTCTGCTCGACCGCCTTGCCGGGTTGGCAGCTGGCGCTGATGGCTACTGGCGGAGGGCCGGCTGCCTACCTGTTGGGGGAACGTCTGGGCGCGATTGCCTTTCTGAAACCGACCGCTATCGTCGTTGGTTTGTTGGCGGCGGGCTGGCTGGCGCTGATACTGTTTTTCCATATTCTCATGAGGCCACGACAATGAAACCTGCCTTACTGATGCTGCTGGGATTAATGGCGATTGCGCCGTTTGCGGGCGCGGCAGACTGGTTAAGTTGGCAAAAAGTCGGCGACGCGACGCTCACCTGGGGGCCGTTTACGATTTATACCTCGCAATTGCGCACGCCGGAGGGGCGATATCGTGGGTTGGGGGAAGATCAAGCGCTGATTATCTCCTATCAGCACACGATTGAACGTCAGGAACTGGTGGATGCCACGCGTGAACAGTGGCGGGCGCAGGGCATTCTGGCGCGGGAAGCGCTGAGTGAGTCATGGCTGCGTACGTTGGGAAACATATGGCCAGATGTCGTGCCGGGAATGCAGTTGGCGTTTGTGCAAAAAGCAAGGCGGGGGCAGTTCTGGTATCGCATGTCTGCAACACAAAGGCATTTTATCCCGCTAGGCCCACCACAATCGGCGGCGTTCAGTGAAAACTTTCTCGCGATCTGGCTGGGTCCCCGCACCCAATATCCCGAGTTGCGGCAGCAGCTCACCGGAGGTGATGAGTGAAACGTTTATTGATCCTAATCCTGCCCTTGTTGATGCAGCTCGCCGGCTGTAGCGCTGAAATTGCAGACTATCGCCGGCAGCAGCCGACGCTGGATATCTTTCAGTATTTTCAGGGGGACACGCAGGCGTGGGGGATGGTCCAGGACCGCAACGGCACACAGCTTCGTCGCTTCCATGTCGATATAAACGGTGATGTCGTAGGGGACACGCTGACCCTCAACGAGCGATTTGTGTATGACGATGGCGAGAAACAGCAGAGGGTATGGCATATCCGAAAAGTTAGCGCCGATCGTTACGAGGGCACGGCCGGCGACATTCAAGGCGTCGCGAAGGGACAGGCAGCGGGCAACGCGTTCAACTGGCATTACAGCATGAATGTGACATCCAGAGGCAGAACCTGGCTGCTCAATTTTGATGACTGGATGTATCTGCAGGACGGTCATCATCTGTTCAATAAAACCGAGATGAAGAAATTTGGCTTCTCCGTTGGCACGGTGACGCTCTTCTTCTCCCGTAAAGCACAATAGCGAGGAGAATGTCATGAAAACGCAACCCGTCATTGGGATCAGCGGCTGTTTAACGGGGGCTGCCGTCCGCTTTGATGGCGGGCATAAGCGGACGGAGTTTGTCATGGATAGACTGGCTCAGTGGGTGACGTTTCGGCCCGTCTGCCCGGAGATGGCGATTGGCCTGCCGGTGCCCCGACCGGCGCTGCGTTTGGTGCAAACCTCCGTTGGACAGATTCGCATGCGCCTTAGCCATGCGCCCCACGAAGATGTGACCGTTAAAATGGCCGATTTTTGCGAGGAATATCTGACCGGGTTGGGTGAACTGTCTGGTTTTATCGTCTGCGCGAAATCACCCAGCTGTGGCATGGAGCGCGTGCGCCTCTATGACGAGAAAGGGAATCGTGGGCGCAAGGAGGGGGTGGGGCTGTTTACCGCCGCGCTGATGGAAAAATATCCGTGGCTGCCGGTGGAGGAGGATGGTCGGTTGCACGATCCGGTTCTGCGCGAAAACTTTGTCGAACGAGTTTTTGCGTTGCATGCGCTTAATACCTTGCGCAAAACGGGCCTAACGCGGCGGGCGATACTGGATTTTCATAGCCGCTATAAACTGCAGCTGTTGGCGCACCATCAGGCAGGGTATCGGGAGATTGGTCCGTTCGTTGCGACGCTGCATGAGTGGGAGGACTTGGATGCCTTCTTTGCGGTCTACCGCGATAAGTTAATGACGATCCTGAAGAAACCTGCCTCGCGCAAAAACCACACTAACGTGCTGATGCACATCCAGGGGTACTTCCGTAACCAGCTAACGATGCGCCAGCGCGGAGAGCTGCGAGAGGTAATCCTCAATTATCGTGCAGGGTTGTTGCCCATATTGGCCCCGATGACGCTTCTGAAACATTATCTGGCGGAATATCAGGATGCCTATTTGCTGACGCAGAATTACTTTGATCCATACCCGCAAGCTTTAGCGTTACGGCTGACAATTCAGTGATCGTGCCTGCTACCGGGAACCCGGTGGCGTGATGGTTGATGTCGCGATCGCTCTTTTAACGTTCACGTTTCGCTCATTGCTTATTTCATGCAACTGGCAGCTTAAAAGCAAAAAGCCCGCTTAAGTTTCCTTAAGCGGGCTTCTCTAAATATGGCTCCTCTGACTGGACTCGAACCAGTGACATACGGATTAACAGTCCGCCGTTCTACCGACTGAACTACAGAGGAATCGTGTGAACGGGGCGAATAATAGCGAGGCGCCGCAGGCATGTCAAAGGCGGATTACACATTCTGTGACTGTTTGCTTACAGAATGCGCAACCCGTTGAGTTTTTTGGCAGATTTAGCCCTCTGGCGCTCGCTGCAGGCGCAGCTGATAGCGGTAAACGCCAGCGGTGAGCAGGTAATCCCGGTGCACGCTCGGGCTCCAGGAGTCGTCGCCGCCCACCCCCATGTGGTAGCCGTCCAGATGCAGCCAGGTGCCTGCTTCCGGCTGCAGCAGATGCTGGTGGCTGCAGGCCATCAGCTGTTGCAGGCCGTAGCGGCTGAGCGAGAAGTGGAAGCGGCCGTCGATGCGCCAGCCGCCGTAGCGCAGGCTGCGGGTGTCGCAGCGCAGGCCATTCTCGCCGGGGAAAATATATGGCGTGTGCAGATCCGTCAGCGGCAGGCGCCAGCGCCCGTGCTGCGCGGCCAGGCGGCGATCCGGGTAGTTCTCGTGCGGGCCCAGGCCCAGCCATTCCGCCTGCGGCTGCACCGTCGCCAGTTGGCAGTTCAGGCCGATGCGCGCTGGCGGCGGCAGGGCGTCGGCCACCTCGACCTCCACGTTCACGCTCACCGCGCCCAGCGCGTCGAACAGCCACTGCTTGCGGCTAATCAGCAAAATCTGCCCGTCCATGCCGAACTGGTGTTCGCTCACCACCCGCACGCCGTTTTGCAGCGCATCGGCCTGCAACTGCGTGCAGCGCTCCTCCAGCCGGTACAGGCCCGCCAGCTTCCAGCGTTCGACCCAGGCGTTGGGATCGATATGGTCCGCTTCGCTGACGCCGATATCGTTATCGATCGGCGCGCGCGCAAAGCCGTCGCGCAGCGGCGTCAGCAACTGCGGCTGCTCATTCTGCCACCACTGCGTCAGGTGGCCGCTGCTGCGCTCGAAGCGCCAACGCTGGTCGCCGTGGGTGAGCGTCAGCCCCTGATCGTCTTCAATCAGCATTGGCGGCACGCCCTGCGCCGGCGGCGGCGCGGGATGCAGCGCGCGCGGCACCCGCCACTGATCCCAGGCGCAGCGGTGGTGCGCTTCGGACCAGTCGGTGGCCTGCGGCTGCACCACTTCCACGTTCAGCCACAGTTCGCCGGGCTGATGCAGCATCGGCAGCCGGTCGAGCAGGGTGAAGCGAGTGCTGCCCTGCGGCGGCAGCGCCAGATCGAAGCTGCCGCTGGCGCGCTCCACGCCGTCCAGCTCCAGCCGCCAGTTGAGCTGTTCGTTGTCGGTGTGGCGGAACAGGTAATCGCTGGTGACGGTCAGCGTCAGCGAGGCGGCGTCGAAGGCGAAGCGGAACAGCTGCTGCGCCCGCTGCGCTTCGAACAGCGCCGGGTGCGGGGTGCGATCCGCGAACACCAGCCCGTTCAGGCAGAACTGGCGATCGTTGGGGGTGTCGCCGAAGTCGCCGCCGTAGGCCCAGAACTCTTCGCCGCGATCGTCGCGTTTGATCAGCGCCTGATCGACCCAGTCCCAGACAAAGCCGCCCTGCAGGCGCGGATGTGCATGGAACGCGCGCCAGTAGCGCTCGAAACCGCCGAAACTGTTGCCCATCGCGTGGGCGTATTCGCACAGGATCAGCGGGCGTTGCTCCTCCGGCAGGCCGATCCACTTGCCGATCGCCCATTTGGGCACCGCCGGGAACGGCTGATCCTGATCCACTCGCGCATACATCGGGCAGATGATGTCGGTGGCGGCGGTGTCGGCGCCGCCGCCTTCATATTGCACCGGGCGGGTCGGATCCTGGCTTTTCACCCAGCGGTACAGCGCGTCGTGGTTCGCACCGTGGCCGGACTCGTTGCCCAGCGACCAGATAATGATGCAAGGGTGGTTGCGATCGCGTTGCACCATGCGGGTGACGCGCTCGCTCATCGCCGGCAGCCACAGCGGATCGTCAGCCAGGCGGTTCATCGGCTGCATGCCGTGGGTCTCGATATTGGCTTCATCCACCACGTACAGCCCGTAGCGATCGCACAGCCGATACCACAGCGGGTGGTTGGGGTAATGCGAGCAGCGCACCGCGTTGAAGTTGTGCTGTTTCATCAGCAGGATGTCGTGGCGCATCGTCGCCTCGTCCATCACCTGGCCGTGGCGCGGATGATGCTCGTGGCGGTTAACGCCGCGGATCAGCAGCGGCTGCCCGTTGAGCTTCAACAGCCCGCCGCTGATTTCTACCTGACGGAAGCCGACGTCATAGGCCTCCACCTCGATAA
This sequence comes from Serratia sp. X10, assembly GCF_017811775.1. NCBI lineage: Bacteria > Pseudomonadati > Pseudomonadota > Gammaproteobacteria > Enterobacterales > Yersiniaceae > Serratia > Serratia sp. X10. The sequence continues at coordinate 398,100 of NZ_JAEIOH010000002.1, forward strand.
TATCCCCTTCGGGCGAGAGCAGGGCGACGGTGGCGCGATACAGCGCGGGCGTTTCGGCGCTCCACAGCGCCGGGCGTTCCACCGGCAGACGCAGCGTGACGCGGTCATCATAGGCGCCGCGCTCGTCCACGATCTCGCTGCCGAGCGGCTGGGTGCGTTCGGCCACCCGCGCGCCGTCGCGCCACAGCTGAACCTGCACCTGCAGCGTGCCGGGCCGGCTGGCGCGCGCCGTCACCACCAGTTCGCCGCGGGTAAAGCGGTCATGCAGCGGCGTGGTGATGCGCACATCGCTCAGGTGCGCGGCGGGTTTGTGCAGCAGGCTGACGTCGCGGAAGATGCCGCTCATGCGCCACATATCCTGATCTTCCAGGTAGCTGCCGTCGCACCAGCGCAGCACCATCACCGCCAGCCGGTTTTCACCCGGCCGCAGCCACGGGCTGAGATCGAACTCCGCCGGCAGGCGGCTGTCCTGCGAATAGCCGACCCAATGGCCGTTGCACCATAAATAGAACGCCGAGTTGACGCCGTCGAAGATGACGCGCGTCTGGCCGGCGGCCAGCCAGGCCGGATCGACGCTGAAGGCGCGCGAGTAGCAGCCGGTCGGGTTGTCTTCCGGCACGCGCGGCGGATCGACCGGGAACGGGTAGCGCACGTTGGTGTAGATCGGCGCGTCGTAGCCGGCGAGCTGCCAGTTGCCCGGCACCGCCAGCGGGGCGGCGTCCGGCAGATCCTGCTGCAACCAGCTCTCCGGCGCCGCCTCTGGGCGCGGGAAATAGCTGAAGCGCCACTCGCCGTTCAACGATCGGCGGCTGGCGCTGGGGGCGTCGTCGCGCGCGTCTTCCACCGTGCGCCAGCTGGCGAACGGCGGGTGGGCGTCCAGCCGGCGGTAGTGGGTGCAGGCGGGGTTTTGCCAGTCACGGCGGGCGAGGATCTCGGTCAGGGAAACTAGGGGGGCAGCAGGCATCGGCGATCGTCCAGTCAGCTAGGTAATGCTCACCAAGATGCTGACCGGCGCATAAAAAGTAAAGCGGTTACACGCAACCTTGCAAGGGCGATCAAATAACCGTTAATGCGGCTCGCCGGCGCGATAGATCCGCTGTGGGCGGCCCACCTTGCCGTAAATGATCTCGGCGCGCAGCTGCTGCGCGGCGGTGCAAAACTCCAGATAACGGCGCGCGGTGGTGCGGCTGAGCCCCATTTTTTGCGCAACGCTTTCAGCGGTATGCCGCGCGGCGGGTTCGGCGAACAGCGCGCGGACCTTGCTCAGCGTCAGCTCGTCGATGCCGGCGGGCAGCGCCGCCTGCTGCTCGCCGCGGGCGTAGGTGTTGAACATCTCGTCGATGCGGCGCTGGTTGAGGCGCGCCTTGTCCTTCAACGCTTCGCGGCGCTGGCTGAAGCGCTGCAGCGTCTGGCTCAGCCGGTCATAGGCCAGCGGTTTGATCAGGTAGTCGAACACGCCGTAGCGCAACGCCTCGGCTACGGTGGCCATGTCGCTGGCGGCGGTGATGAACACGATGCCGCCGCGATAGCCGCTCAGCGTCAGTTCGCGCAGCAGGGTGATGCCCTGGCCGTCCGGCAGAAAGTTGTCCAGCAGGATCAGATCCGGCTTGAAGCGTTCGGTCATGGCGCGCGCCTGCGCCAGCGTGCCGGCCAGCCAAATCTGGCGGCAGCCGCCGTTCTGGCGGATAAACTCCGCGTGCATCTCCGCCAGCGGCGTTTCGTCTTCAACGATCAGGATGTTCAGCCATTCCATAGTGCGACCCGTAATTGCAATAAAAATGCTAAGTGAATGTAAGTGAATTGCGGCGCCAAATAAAGATTATCTCAATAATAAACACCATAAGATTAATTAAGCAAATAAAGAACATTAAATAACTTATTAACCGGGATCGGTTTGTGAAATAGGTCAATAATCCGCGTTTTTTTTCTGCTTACCATGGGTTTATCGAACGAGAGGGTGATTTTATCTTCATGGTTTTTAAGGTTTTAATTGCCATTTCTGATGTTAATTAAAATGCCTTTTTGTATTTTATTTGTTGTTTGCCAGTTAACCCAGAGAGCGTGTTATGTTAGGCGATGCCGTATTTAATCGGGTAAAGCGATCGGATCATAAAGCGATTTCGGAAATAAGCGCCTTCTTGCGCAGTAACGATCTGAATATCGATACCACGGTTGAAATATTTATTACCGTTACCCAGCACGATAAATTGGTCGCCTGCGGCGGCATCGCCGACAATATTATCAAATGCGTCGCCATCAGCCCGCTGATGCGCGGCGAAGGGTTGGCGCTGGCGCTGGCGACCGAGCTGGTGAACCTGGCCTACGAGCGCCATCACACCCAGCTGTTTATCTACACCAAGGTGCAGAACGAGCCGCTGTTCCGCCAGTGCGGTTTCTACCCGATCGCCACCGTGCCGGGCATCGTGGTGCTGATGGAAAACAGCCCGTGCCGCCTGAAGCGCTACGCCGCCCAACTGGCGAGCCAACGTCGGCCGGGCGACACCATCGGCAGCATCGTGATGAACGCCAACCCCTTTACCCGCGGGCACCAGTATCTGGTGCGTCAGGCGGCCAAGCGCTGCGACTGGCTGCACCTGTTTCTGGTGAAGGAAAACACCTCGCGCTTCAGCTATGAAGACCGGCGACGGCTGGTGCTGGCCGGCACCGCCGACATCCCCAACCTCACGGTACACGAAGGCTCGCAGTACGTGATCTCGCGCGCCACTTTCCCTTGTTACTTCATCAAGGACCAGGGCGTGGCCGACGACTGTTACACCGAAATCGATCTGAAGATCTTCCGCCAGTATCTGGCGCCCGCGCTGGGCATCACCCACCGCTTCGTCGGCAACGAGCCGTTCTGCGCGGTGACCGCGAAGTACAACCGCGACATGCGCTATTGGCTGGAAACGCCTGCGCTGCCCAGCCCGCCGATCGCGCTGGTGGAAATCGAGCGTTTGCAATATCAGGGCACGGCGATCTCCGCCTCCTGGGTGCGCAAGCTGCTGGCGGCGGGGGACTTCCACGCCGCCGCGCCGCTGGTGCCGCCGGACACCCTGTACTACCTGCAGGATCTGCAAACGCAGCGCAGGGCCAAGACGGCCCCGCATCCTTTTGAGTCCGCACAATCAGGTGAATGATGAAAATTATCCGAGAAGCAATGGCCGGCACGCTGGAATCCAGCGATGTCATGGTGCGCATCGCGCCCGCCGAGGGGCCGCAGCACGATCTGCTGATCGCCAGCAGCGTGGAAAAGCAGTTCGGCGCGGCGATCCGCCACACCCTGCTGGAAGTGCTGCAGCGTTATGAGGTGGAACCGGTGCAGGTGATCGTCGACGACAAAGGGGCGCTGGACTGCGTGCTGCGCGCCCGGCTGGAAACCGCGCTGATGCGCGCCTGCGAGGGCGGCCAACTGCCGTGGGAGGCGAAAGATGAAAACGCTGAATAAAACCCGGCTGCGCCGCAGCATGCTGTTCGTTCCCGGCGCCAACGCGGCGATGGTCAGCAACGCCTTTATCTACCAGGCCGACGCGCTGATGTTCGATCTGGAAGACTCGGTGATCCTGCGTGAAAAAGACGCGGCGCGCCGATTGGTGTACCACGCGCTGCAGCATCCGCTGTACCAGGAGGTGGAAACCATCGTGCGTGTCAATGCGCTCGACTCCGCCTACGGCCTGGCGGACCTGCAGGCGGTGGTGCGCGGCGGCGCGGATATCGTGCGCCTGCCGAAGACCGATAGCGCGCAGGACGTTGTCGACATGGAGCGCGAGATCGCCGCCATCGAGGCGGCCTGCGGCCGGCCGGTCGGCAGCACCGGGCTGCTGGCGGCGATCGAATCGGCGCAGGGCATCACCAACGCGGTGGCGATCGCGCACGCTTCGCCGCGTCTTATCGGCATCGCGCTGGGGGCGGAAGACTATGTGCGCAACCTGCGCACCGAACGCTCGCCGGAGGGCATCGAGCTGCTGTTCGCCCGCTGCTCGCTGCTGCAGGCGGCGCGCGCCGCCGGCATTCAGGTGTTCGACACCGTGTATTCCGACGCCAACAACGAGGCCGGCTTCCTGCAGGAAGCGGCGCTGATCAAACAGCTCGGCTTCGACGGCAAATCGCTGATCAACCCGCGCCAGATTGAGCTGCTGCACAACCTGTACGCGCCGACCGCCAAAGAGGTGGCGCACGCGCAGCGGGTGGTGGACGCCGCCGAAGCGGCGGAGCGGGAAGGGCGAGGCGTGGTGTCGCTCAACGGAAAAATGGTCGACAGCCCGGTGATTGAACGCGCCCGGCTGGTGCTGGAGCGCGCCGCGCTGTCCGGCTTACGGGAAGAACCGGCGCAGCACGGGGAGGAAGCATGATGAACCGCCAACAACGATTGATGACCTTCGCCAACCCGGCGGATCTGCCGGGCTATCAGGACATTTCCAAGGCCAATCTGCAGGCGCGTAAACCGCGCGATCTCAAGCTGTGCGACTCCTTGCAGGAAGCGGTGCGCCGCAGCGGGCTGCAGGACGGCATGACCATCTCCTTCCACCATGCGTTTCGCGGCGGCGATCTGGCGCTCAATCAGGTGATGGAGACGCTGGCGGCGATGGGGTTCCGCAACCTGACGCTGGCCTCCAGCTCGCTGACCGACTGCCATGCGCCGTTGGTTGAGCATATCCGCCACGGCGTGGTGAGCCGCATTTACACCTCCGGGCTGCGCGGCCCGCTGGCGGACGCCGTTTCGCGCGGCCTGCTGGCGGAGCCGGTGCAAATTCACTCGCATGGCGGCCGGGTCAACCTGATCGAATCCGGCGAGCTGAAGATAGATGTGGCCTTCCTCGGCGTGCCGGCCTGCGATGAGTTCGGCAACGCCAACGGCTACAGCGGTGAAGCCTGCTGCGGCTCGCTCGGCTATGCGCGGGTGGACGCCGAGGCGGCGGGCACCGTGGTGCTGCTGACCGAACAGCTGGTGCCGTATCCGCATCATCCCGCCAGCCTGGCGCAGGATCGGGTGGATCTGATCGTGCAGCTGGAGCGGGTGGGCGACGCCGACAAGATCGGCGCCGACGCCACGCGCATGACTTCGAACCCGCGCGAGCTGCTGATCGCCCGCCGCGCCGCCGAGGTGATCGCCGGTTCCGGCTACTTCACCGAAGGGTTCTCGCTGCAAACCGGCACCGGCGGCGCCTCGCTGGCGGTGACCCGGTTCCTGGAGGACAAGATGCGCGCCCGCGGCATTCGCGCCGCGTTCGCCCTCGGCGGCATCACCTCGACCATGGTGGATCTGCACGAGAAAGGGCTGATCGGCAAGCTGCTGGACGTGCAGAGCTTCGATCGGGCGGCGGCGACCTCGCTGGCGCGCAACCCGCGCCATATCGAAATCAGCGCCAACCAGTACGCCAACTTCAGCTCCAAGGGCGCGTCGGTCGATCGGCTCGACGTGGTGGTGCTGAGCGCACTCGAGATCGACACCGGTTTCAACGTTAACGTGCTGACCGGCTCCGACGGCGTGCTGCGCGGCGCGTCCGGCGGCCACTGCGACACCGCCGCCGCCGCGCGGCTGGCGATCATCGTCGCGCCGTTGGTGCGCGGGCGCATCCCGACGCTGGTGGAGCAGGTGACCACCTGTGTCACGCCGGGCTCCAGCATCGACATTCTGGTGACCGACCACGGCATCGCCGTCAACCCGGCGCGGCCGGAGCTGGCGCAGCGCCTGCGGGAGGCCGGGCTCGAGGTGGTGAGCATCGACTGGCTGCGCGCCCGCGCGCTGCAGCTGACCGGCGAACCGCAGCCGATCGCCTTTACCGACAAAGTGGTGGCGGTAGTGCGCTACCGCGACGGCTCGGTGATCGACGTGGTGCATCAGGTGGCGGAGTAACCGATGGCCGCCGTCGATCCCCAACTGGCCGCCGAACGCGCGGTCAGCCTGCCGGAGCTGCTCACCAGCCGCGAATGCCGTCAGGCGCGCCAGCAGGCGTGGCTGGCACAGCACGAGTGCACGCTGCTGGTGCTGACGCTGGTGGTGCCCGGCCCGGTGAAAGACAGCGCGCTGACGCGCGGCATCTTCAACCTCGGGTGGACGGCGCTGCTGCGGCTGTGCGCCGAACAGGGCTGGCCGAGCCCGCAGGCCGAGGCGCTGGCGCTCGCCACCGGCTGCGAAGGGTTCGTGGCGCTGCGCGCCGACGCCCAACGGGTGAAAGATTGCGCCATGCAGCTGGAGGTGAGCCGCCCGATCGGCCGGCTGTGGGATATCGACGTGCTGGATGCGCAGGGGCGAATCCTGTCGCGCCGCGACATCGGCCTGCCGGCGCGGCGCTGCCTGCTGTGCGGCCAACCGGCCAAGATTTGCGCCCGCCAGCGGCGGCATGGCAGCGAGCAGCTGCTGCAAGAAATGGAAAGGATGTTCAACGATGCGATCTCTGCCGATTAATCCACCCGCCCGCCGAGCCGAGCCGGCCTGCGACTTCGCCCGCGCCGCTTTCCGCGCGCTGTTGGTGGAGGTCAACCTCACGCCCAAACCGGGGCTGGTGGATCGCCATAACACCGGCGCCCATCGCGACATGGATCTTGGGCATTTCTACCGCAGCGCCCGCGCCATCGGCGTGTGGCTGCCGCGTTTTATCCAGCGCGGCCGCGAAGACGCCTGCCGGCCGGCGGAGCGGCAGTTGGCGCGGCTGCGGCCGCTCGGCCTGGCCTGCGAAAACCAGATGTTTCGCGCCACCGGCGGCATTAACACCCACAAGGGCAGCGTGTTCTCACTCGGTTTGCTGTGCGCCGCCTTCGGCCGCCTGCAGCAGCAGGGCCGGGCCATCAGCGCCGCATCGTTATGCGCCGAAGTGGCGGCGATGTGCCGAGGGCTGGTGGACAGCGAGCTGCGATGCAACAACGCCGGGCAGACCGCCGGCCAGCGCTTGTTCGCTGCGTATGGCCTCAGCGGCGCACGCGGCGAGGCGGAATCCGGTTTTCGGTTGGTGCTTGACGGCGCGCTGCCGCTGTATCGGCAACGGCTGGCCGCCGGTGGCGACGAACAGCGGGCGCTGCTGGACAGCCTGCTGTGGCTGATGGCCCACAACGATGACACCAACGTCGCCTCGCGCGGCGGCCTGCGCGGGCTGCGCTGGCTGCGGCGCCGGGCGGCCTTGCTGTTGGCGCAGGGCGGCTCGGCGGGGGAAGCGGGCCTGGCGCGCCTGCGGCGCTTCGATGCCGACTGCATTGCCCGCAACCTCAGCCCCGGCGGCAGCGCCGACTTGTTGATAGTGACCTGGCTGCTGGCGCAGCTGGGTGCCCAAGAATAATAACCAAGCCTTCAGGAGAGTCCCTATGTCCCAAACCCAGGAAAAGATCTGGAAAGCGATAGCGCCGCTGGCGGTGCTCGCGATCCTGTTATTGATACCGGTGCCCGACGGCATGCCGCCGCAGGCGTGGCACTATTTCGCCATCTTTGTGGCGATGATCGTCGGCATGATTCTGGAGCCGATCCCGGCCACCGCCATCAGTTTTATCGCGGTGACCGTCAGCGTGCTGAGCGCCAACTGGGTGCTGTTCGGCGCGCAAGAATTGGCGGAGCCGGGTTTCAAGGCCGGTAAAGAGGCGCTGAAATGGGGGCTGGCGGGCTTCTCCAGCACCACCGTCTGGCTGGTGTTCGGCGCCTTTATCTTCGCGCTGGGCTACGAGGCCACCGGGCTGGGGCGGCGCATCGCGCTGTTCCTGGTGAAATTCATGGGCAAGCGCACGCTGACGCTGGGCTATGCGGTGGTGATCATCGATATCCTGCTGGCGCCGTTCACGCCGTCCAACACCGCGCGCACCGGCGGCACGGTGTTCCCGGTGGTGAAAAACCTGCCGCCGCTGTTCGATTCCTTCCCTAACGATCCCTCTTCGCGCCGCATTGGCGGCTACCTGATGTGGATGATGGTGGTCGGCACCAGCATCAGCTCCTCGATGTTCGTCACCGGCGCCGCGCCGAACGTGCTGGGCATCGAGTTCGTCGGCAAGATAGCCGGGGTGCACATCAGCTGGATGCAGTGGTTCCTGGCGTTCCTGCCGGTCGGCCTGCTGCTGCTGATCATCGCGCCGCTGATCTCCTACTACCTCTACAAGCCGGGCGTGACCCACAGCAGCGAAGTGGCCGCCTGGGCGAATACCGCGCTGGGGGAAATGGGCAAGCTGACGCGCAAGGAGTACACCCTGATCGGCCTGGTGCTGCTCAGCCTGTGCCTGTGGGTGTTCGGCGGCAAGGTGCTGGACGCCACCGCGGTGTGCCTGTTGGCGGTGTCGCTGATGCTGGCGCTGCACGTGGTGTCGTGGAAAGACATTACCAAATACTCCAGCGCCTGGAATACGCTGGTTAACCTGGCGACGCTGGTGGTGATGGCCAACGGCCTGACGCGCTCCGGCTTTATCGACTGGTTCGCCCAGACCATGAGCACCCACCTGGACGGCTTCTCGCCGAACATGACGGTGGTGGCGCTGGTGCTGGTGTTCTACTTCGCCCACTACCTGTTCGCCAGCCTGTCGGCGCACACCGCCACCATGCTGCCGGTGATCCTGGCGGTCGGCAAAGGCTTGCCGGGCGTGCCGATGGAGCAGCTGTCGATGCTGCTGGTGCTGTCGATCGGCATCATGGGCGTGCTGACGCCGTACGCCACCGGGCCGGGGGTGATTATCTACGGCTGCGGCTACGTGAAATCGAAAGACTACTGGCGCCTGGGCGGCATTCTCGGCGTGGTGTACATCGCCGCGCTGCTGCTGATCGGCTGGCCAATCATGAGCCTGTGGTACTGAGTTCACGCACAGCGGCCGCCGCCCGGTGGCCGCTGGTACGATCTTTTCCCGTGAAGCCTGTCACACACTTGTCACACTAACCCCGCCATCATACGCAGGCAAACGCTAACACCTTAAAAATAATCATTTTCCGGGAGCCTCTGCGGATGAGAAAAAAAACGTTATTGCTGTGCCTGCCTTTGTTATTCACCGGGAACGCGCTGGCGGACGCCGGCGGTTATCAACTGGAACAGGTGCTGGTGATGAGCCGCCATAACCTGCGCGCGCCGCTGGCCAACAACGGCAGCGTGCTGGCGCAGTCCACGCCGAAGGCCTGGCCGGCCTGGGAAACGCCGGGCGGCCAGCTGACCACCAAGGGCGGGGTGCTGGAAGTGTATATGGGGCACTATTTCAACGCCTGGCTGAAGCAGACCGGCCTGTTGCCGCAAGAAGGCTGCCCGACCGCCGGCAGCGTGTACGTCTACGCCAACAGCCTGCAGCGCACGGTGGCCACCGCGCAGTTCTTCAGCAATGGCGCGTTCCCGGGCTGCGACGTCAGTGTGCACCATCAGGACAAGATGGGCGAGATGGATCCGACCTTCAACCCGATCATCACCGACACCAGCGAAGCCTTCAACCAGCAGGCGCTGGCGGCGATGAACGCCGCACTGGGATCGCTGAAGCTGGACGCCTCTTATCAACAGCTGGCGAAGATCATCGACTACAAGGATTCCGCCGCCTGCAAGACCGACAAACACTGCGACCTGACCAAAGAAGCCAACGTGATGAGCGCGGTGCCGGGCAAAGAGCCGGGCGTCTCCGGCCCGCTGCGGGTGGGCAACTCGCTGGTGGACGCCTTTATGCTGCAGTATTACGAAGGTTTCCCGATGAAAGAGGTGGCCTGGGGCAAAATCGCCACCCCGCACCAGTGGCAGCAGCTGGCGCAGCTGAAAGACGGCTATCAGGATTCGCTGTTCACCTCGCCGGTGGTGGCGCAGAACGTCGCCAAGCCGCTGCTGACCTACATCAACAACGCGCTGCTGGGCGAGCGCAAACCGGACGCGCCGAAGCTGACGGTGCTGGTGGGCCACGACTCCAATATCGCCTCGCTGCTGTCGGCCATGCAGTTCCAGCCGTATCAGCTGCCGCAGCAATACGAGAAAACGCCGATCGGCGGCAAACTGGTATTCCAGCGCTGGCGCGACGCGCAGAACGACCGGGAATTGCTGAAGATCGAGTACGTCTACCAGTCCACCGAACAGCTGCGCAAGGCGACGCCGCTGACGCTGCAAACCCCGCCGCAGCGCGTGACGCTGGCGCTGAAAGGCTGCCCGATCGATAAAGACGGCTTCTGCGCCTGGAGCGATTTCGAGAAGACCATGAAAGGCATCTTGTAATGCCCGGCCTCTCTCCCGAATGCGGGGGAGAGGCATAGGCGCGGCTGCCGGGGGATTGTGCTTGAATCCCCTCAACCGATCACCTAGCATTTCGTTAGGTGTAACGGGGAGATAAAACCATGCGACCATCCATTGTTCTTGCAGAACATCGCCAGGCGATCCGAAAAACGGTTGGGCTGTTCCCTGCGGTCAATCCGCGTATTTTCGGCTCGGTGCTGCATGGCACCGATCGGGAGGGCAGTGATTTGGATCTGTTGGTCGATGCGTTGCCGGGCGCCACGTTGTTTGATCTGGGGGGGCTGCAGTCGGAACTGGAAGCGCTGCTGGGCATACAGGTGGATCTGCTGACGCCGCTCGATTTGCCGCCGGCCTTTCGCCAGCAGGTTTTGGCGGAGGCCCAGCCGGTATGAAAGATGCGCGGTTGGTCGATTATCTGAGCCACATGCAACAGGCGGCGCAGGATGCCTGCGATTTCGTTGATGGCTTGGCGGTGGTAGATTTTATCGAAGATAAACGCACTCAGCAGGCGGTCATTATGAGCCTGATTATTATCGGTGAAGCCGTGACGAAAATCATGGATGGCAGCCCCGCGTTTACGCAACGCCATCCTGAAATCCCTTGGCGAAACATGCGCGGCATGCGTAATCGCATTGCGCACGGTTATTTTGATATCAACCTTGAAGTGGTCTGGGCGACGGTGCAAACGGCGTTGCCGGAACTGCTTACACAGCTGGTGGCGGTACGCCAGGATGCTGAGAAGTTAAACGACGGTGATTAAGCTTTCTTTGGGCAGTGACTCTGATTCCTGCCGGATCCCCACTTTTATCCGCAATATCGAATTTTTCACGCCGGACGGCTATCCGGGCCAGGTGGCGCGCTGCCAGTTTGCGCTGGCGGAGTATCGCGACGACAGTTTTCCCGAGGCGGGCTTTGCGCTGCCGGACCACCTGGCGCGCGCGGTGCCGAAACGCCGTGCGGAGTATCTGGCCGGGCGTGTGCTGGCGCGGCAGCTGCTGGCGCCGCTCGGTTTCGCCGACTTCACCCTGGCGCGCGGCGAAGATCGCGCGCCGCAGTGGCCGACGGGCATCGCTGGGGCGCTGAGCCATAATTCGCATATCGCGCTGTGTGCCGTACACCGAGAGAGCGGGCTGGGCGGCGTTGGGCTGGATGTGGAGACGCTGCTGTCCGTGGCGCGAGCGGAGGAGCTGTGGAGCGCGATCGTTTCACCGGCGGAGCGCGAGACGTTGCTGGGCGAAACGCTGCCGTTCAACGAGCTGCTGACGCTGACGTTTTCCGCCAAAGAGAGCCTGTTCAAAGCGCTTTACCCGCAGGTGCGCCGATATTTCGATTTTCTTGATGCGCGAATGGTGGCGGTGGATGCGCAGCGGCAGACGTTCGAATTGGCGCTGCTCACCACGTTGACGCCGCATTGCTGCGCCGGACGGCGTTTCGCCGGGCGGTTTTGGCGCGAAGGTGACGATGTCACGACTTTTATTTTTTGCTAAAACACAATAATAACAGTGTGTTATTTCTTGTTGGGGCGTAACGCGAATTTGCCGCGGCGTGCGGCAAGATTCATTCATCGGAGATTGACCGACGGTGGGGATCCGGTGTAATTTACCCACCCTTTACAGCTAATGATAATTATTCGCATAAACATTATCATTGGTGAGGCGCAACAAAGGAGTGGTCTTGTGGCGACACTGACGACAGAAAACCAAACCTTCTCCGGGTTTGAGTACGCCGAACAATCGACCTTTTTGTACCGGTCAGAATTCCGTTCCCTCTCCGCCCACGGCGTGTTTGAGCGTATTGAGACGCCGGCGTTCGGCGGCGAGCAGGAAGGCAGCGCGCTGGCGCAGCATATTCGCCAGGCGCTGGCGCGCGCCAAAGCCGCCGGCCAGGCGGCCCCGGTGGTGGTGGGCGCCATTCCGTTCGACACGCGCCGGCCTTCCTGCCTGTATATACCAGAAGAAAGCCGATTCGTCGCCAACGACAGCTTTATCCGCGCCGCGCGCCCGATGCTGCAACAGCCGCATCGCCTGGTCGCCTGCACCAGTATTCCGGACGAGCCACGATTCAAACACGCGGTCGCGGAAGCGGTCAGCCGCTTTAAACAAGGCAAGCTGGACAAGGCGGTGCTGTCGCGCATCCTTGATATCGAGCTGGAACAGCCGGTGGCCGGCCACCGGATCCTCAATAACCTGATGGTGCAGAACCCGACCGGTTACCACTTCTCTCTGCCGCTGGCCGATGGCAGCGTGTTGATCGGCGCCAGCCCTGAACTGCTGATCCGCAAGCAGGGCGGCGAGATCCACACCAATCCGCTGGCGGGCTCGGCGCGCCGGCAGGACGATCCGCAGCAGGATCGCCTCGGCAGCGAGCGCCTGATGCGCTCGACCAAAGACAAATACGAACACAAGCTGGTGATCGACGACATTCGTCGGCATCTGGCGCCGCTGTGCGCCACCCTGAGCGTGCCCAGCGGCCCGTCGCTGCTCAGCACCGGCACCATGTGGCACCTGTCCACCCGCATTCGCGGCGAGTTGCTGAATCCGGATCTCAACGTGATGCAGCTGGCCTGTCTGCTGCATCCGACGCCGGCGCTGTGCGGCTTCCCGACCGAAAGCGCCCGCCAGCTGATCGCCGCTCTGGAACCGCACGATCGCGGCTTGTTCAGCGGCATCGTCGGCTGGTGCGACGCCAACGGCGACGGCGAGTGGGCGATCGTCATCCGCAGCGGGCTGCTGCGCGGCAACCGGGTGCGGCTGTTCGCCGGCGCGGGCATCGTCGCCGCCTCGACGCCGCAGTCCGAATGGATGGAAACCACTGCCAAACTGGGCACCATGCTCAACGCTTTCGGCCTGAACAGCGGCGCGCTGTAGGCCTCTTTGCGGCGCAGTCCGCGCCGCGTCATAGCCTTTCGCAGGAGATAACGATGAACAACAACATGACCCGGCGGTGCGCCCGGATGGCGGTGCGCGCATGAGCATTCAGATGGATTTCACCGGCAAACGCGTGTGGGTGACCGGCGCGGCGCGCGGCATCGGCGAGCAGATCGCCCGCCACTTTTTAACCCAGGGCGCCGAAGTGGTGGGGTTTGACCGAGAATTCGCCAATCCGGATCTGCCTTACCCCTGCGTGACGTTGGACATCAGTCGGCCGGAGCAGGTAGAGGCGGTGTGCCGCCAACAGCTGGCGGAGAACCCGCGACTGGACGTGTTGGTCAACGCCGCCGGCATTCTGCGCATGGGCAATACCGAAGATCTGAGCGTGGATGACTGGCACCAGTGCATCAACGTCAACGCCTCGGGGGCGTTTTACCTGTTCCGCGCCGTGCTGCCGCACTTCAAGGCGCAGCGCAGCGGGGCGATTGTCAGCATCGGCTCCAACGCCGCGCACGTGCCGCGCGCGCAGATGGCGGCCTACTGCGCCTCCAAGGCGGCGCTGACCAGCCTGAACCACTGCGTGGGGTTGGAGATGGCGCCGTTCGGCGTGCGGTGCAATCTGGTGTCGCCGGGCTCGACCGACACGCCGATGCAGCGCGGCATGTGGCAGACCGACGATGCGCAGCAACGCACCATCGCCGGCTTCCCCGAGATGTTCAAGCTGGGGATCCCGCTGGGTAAAATCGCGCGTCCGGACGAAATCGCCAACGCGGTGCTGTTCCTGGCCTCGGATTTGGCCAGCCACATCACCATGCAGGACATCGTGATCGACGGCGGCGCCACGCTGGCCGCCTGAGTCAGACCCGCTGGCGGCGCAGCAGGTGCCGCGCGCCCTCCGCCGCCAGCAGCAGCACCGCCAGCCAGATCGCCAGATAGGTTGGCCATTCGCTTTGGCTGATGCTCTCGCCGAGCAGCAGCGCGACGAGCACCAGCAGCACCGGTTCCACATAGCTCAGCAGGCCGAACAGGCTGAACGGCAGCATGCGGCTGGCGAGGATGTAACACACCAGCGCCACGGCGCTGATGATGCCGAGCAGCGGAATGCGCCAATATAGCTCGGCATTGATCTGCAGCGCCGCCGCGCCGCCGTCGCCGAAGGCGAACCAGGCCGCCGCCGGCAGCATCAGCGTCAGCTCGCACCACAGGCCGCCGAGATTGTCGGTGCCGAAACGCCGCCGCAAAATAAAGTAGAGCGGATACCCCAGCGCTACCACCAGTGTCGGCCACGATACGCCGCGCGCCTGATACAGCTCATTGCTCACCCCCGCCACGGCGCACGCCACCGCCAGTTTTTGCAGCAGCGACAGCCGATCGCGGTAGATCAAACGGCCCGCCAGCACCATGGTCAGCGGCAGCAGAAAATAGCCGAGCGACACGTCGAGCGCCTTGCCGTGCAGCGGCGCCCACAGGAACAGCCACAGCTGCACTCCCAGCAGCGCCGAGGTGAGCAGCAGGCCCAGCAGACGCGGCGGCCGTTGGCCGATCCCGACCAGCGTGTCGCTCACCTTGCGCCAATCGCCGGACAGCGCCATGAACAGCGTCAGGAACGGCAGCGTCAGCAGCGTGCGCCAGCCGTAGACCTGTTCGCCGTTCAGCGGGGTGAGGGTAGAGGTGAAGTAATACATCGCGCCGAACAAGATGGAGGCGACGACCGAAAGAGTGATGCCCTTAATCACACGCATTCCTGGTGAGTGATTGATTTTATGGCGGCTACTGTAGAGAAATTTGCCGCCAACGACAATGGCGCAGCCGGGCGCTGGACAATCGGCAGCGGCGGGTTACAATGAGTACTGTGTATTCATACAGGTTTTAGCGATGACAATCGATCTTTTTGAAGACGCGCTGCCGCCGCCGTGGCGTGAAGAGATCGCCCCCGGCGCGGTGGTGATGCACGGCTTTGTGCGCGATCACGGGCCGGCACTGCTGGCGGCGGTGCAGGGCGTGGTAGCGCAGGTGCCGTGGCAGCATTTGACCACCCCCGGCGGGCACGTGATGTCGGTGGCGATGAGCTGGTGCGGCAATGGCTGGACCAGCGACAGCCGCGGCTACCGTTACTCGGAACGCGACGCGCGCAGCGGCAAACGCTGGCCGCCGATCCCGCCTATTCTGATGGCGTTGGCGGACGAAGCCGCGCAGCAGGCGGGCTTTGGCCCCTTCGTGCCGGATTCCTGTTTGATGAACCGTTACGATCCGGGTAGCAAGCTGTCGCTGCATCAGGATAAAGACGAGCACGACTTTGGCGCGCCGATCGTCTCGGTGTCGCTTGGGCTGCCGGCGGTGTTTCAGTTCGGCGGCCTGCAGCGCAGCGATCGGGCGCGGCGCATCCCGCTGGCGCACGGCGACGTGGTGGTGTGGGGCGGCCCGTCGCGGCTCTGTTTCCACGGCATCCTGCCGGTCAAGGAAGGCTACCACTCGCTGGTGGGGCCGCACCGCATCAACATCACGCTACGCAAGGCGCTTTAGCTGCGGCTCCTGCGCCAGGCAGGCGACGAGATAGTCGATAAACACCCGCAGTTTGGGCGGCAGATACTGGTTGGGCGCGTAAAGCAGCCACAGGCCGCCGTGATAGCTGCTGAGGAAATCCCATTCCGGCAACACCTGCACGATCTCGCCCTCGTCGAGCGCCTGGCGGGCGGTAAAATACGGCAGGCTGCCGATGCCGATATGCCGTTTCACCGCGTCCAGCCGCACGCCGGTGTGGTTGGCGGCGTAGCGGCCGCGCACGTTGACCGTCACCGTTTTGCCGCTGCGGCGGAATTTCCATTGCGCGTCGCTCGGCGTTTCTCCCAGATAGATGCAGCTGTGCGCCGCCAGATCGTGCGGATGCTGCGGCGTGCCGTGCTGCGCCAGATAGTGCGGCGTGGCGCACAGCAGGTGGTCTATTCGCATCAGCTGACGGCCGATCAAGCCCGGTGACGGGCGATCGGTAATGCGCAGCGCCAGATCGACGCGGTCGTCGATCAGATCCATATAACGATCTTCCAGCCGCAGCCGCACGTCCACCTTCGGGTAACGCCGCAGAAACTCCGGCATGTGCGGATGCAGCACGAAACGGCCTACCGCCTTGGGCACGCTGACGCTGACCAGTCCTTCGGGCTCCGCGGCGCCGCGCCCGCCGAGCGCCATCACCGCGTCGGCCGCCGCCAGCAGGGTGCGGCAGTGTGCAAACGCCTCTTCGCCGCTTTCGCTCAGCCGCAGTTTACGGGTGGTGCGATGCAGCAGCTGCAGCGCCAGCGCCTGTTCGAGCTTCGCCACGCTGCGGCTGACGGCGGAAGGTGAAGCGCCCAGTTTGCGGGCGGCGGCGGAAAAGCTGCCGCTCTCCACGACCTGGACGAAAACGGCCATTTCGGCTAACAGCGCGTAAGAAAGATTTGTGCTCATGACGCAAAGGTCCATTGTGATGGCGACGGATTATGCTTCGATTATGACATGAATATAATGGCGCTTCGAACCGAGGAGAAAAATGATGACCGAGCGACGTTATTACTACAGCGACGATTTACAGGGCCAGGCGCAGGTATTGAGCTGTGAGCCGGCCGAGGCGGGCGCTTACGCCGTGGAACTGGACGCCACGCTGTTTCACCCGCAGGGCGGCGGGCAGCCGGCCGACGTGGGAGCGTTGAACGGCGTCGCCGTGCTGCGGGTGCAGCAGCAGGGGGATAGGGTGTTGCACTATACCGCGGCGCCGCTGCCGATCGGGCCGGTCAATATGCAGGTCGACGAAGCGCAACGCCGGCTGCACGCCCGCTGGCACTCCGGCGGCCATCTGATCGGCTGGCTGGGGGAAACCCGCGGTTGGCGGCCGGTGAAAGCGCATCATTGGCCGGGAGAAGGGCGCATCACGTTCACGCCGGGGCCGGACGTACAGACGCTGGAGGCGGCGTTTTTACACGCGGAGCTGGCGCGCCTGATCGCCGCCGATTTGCCGCGTCGCCAACAGGCGGTGGACGGGATGCGCCAGATCGGTTTCGGCGATCTGCCCGCCTACGGCTGCGGCGGCACGCATGTCGCCACGCTGGGCGAGGTGGGCGCGATCGCGATTACCGGCGTAAAGATGAAGAAAGGGCAGCTGATCGTGCAGTATGCGCTGGAATAAAAGCGTCAGCGTCCGGCCTGCCGCAGCTGGGCGCAGAAGGCGCACTGGCATCCCGCCACCGGTACCGCCTCACAGCGGCCGATATTCACCGGCTGGGCATCCATAGCGTGAAAGCCGTAAAACAGATTTTCGATGTTCTGTTCCGCCGCACGCGCCTGTTCGGTGCGCGGCTCGGGCACTTTTGACTGAAACGCCGCAGCCTTGCCGGCCAACAGGCTGAGAAACAGCAGCGACAGCTGGATTTTCATCGTCGTCTTCCCTTTGCTTTTTTTGATACGTTATAACAAAACCAAAGCGCCGCCAAGCGCCGCTCTCGCGTTCGGCACCCGCCGGCGCGTGAGCCGGTGCGGTGAACGCCTGAGCTAAATTCGTATTACTCGTTGATTTTATTGAAATTGATGAAATAGTCAGATGCCATCATCCAGGGCATGACAGGGCAGCCAATATTCTAAATACTTAATTGAAGAGGCGCTCGGGGCAGGAGAAGCGCTTTGGGCGCGCGCTTTTGCACGGCGCGCCCGCCGTTTTTGGCATGGACTGCATTTTCTCAGTGTCGTGGATTGTAAAATGGATTTTTGTAACCGGATTTCCGTGTGTTTATTGACGTTTAATTCATCGCGCCTGCTGCGTGACGTGTTGCAACCTGTGGCGGCGTTCGCCGATGAAATCATCGTGGTGGATTCGGGCAGTACTGACGGCACGTTGGCCATTTGCGACGACTTCAATATCAAGCCTCTTTATCACCCGTTTGAAACCCATGGCCGGCAAATGAATTTCGCCATATCCCGCGCGCGACATGACTGGGTTTTGTGCCTGGACAGCGATGAGATCATGGATGATGAAGCGGTCGATGCGATGCGGCTTTTCAAGCGCACCCCAGGCCCCGACAAAAATAACGCCTATCGCATTCGTCGCGATTGGTTTGTGTTGGGACAGGCGGTCAGAACGCTTTATCCCGTCTCGTCACCGGATTTCCCCATTCGCTTTTTTCATCGCCAGGTGGTGAAGTTCAATGATGCGCCGGTAGATGATGCGGCGGAAGGGGGCGTATCTACCTTGATACTGGCCGGGCACGTTAAACACGACACTTTTTTCTCAATCGAGGAAGTGTTTGCCAAGCTGAACAGCTATACGGCGCGCGTGGTGAAATACAAGGCGATAAGGCCATCGATTCTCCGAGGGGTGATTAGCGCCATCGGCGCATTTTTCAAGTGGTACATTTTCAGCGGCGCCTGGAAAGCGGGCCGGGTCGGGGCCGTGACCGGCGTTTACGCGGTGTCCTACAGCTTTTTGAAGTATTTCAAGGCGTGGTACCACAGATAGCCGAACGGCGGGCGTGGCGTGAGCTCCCGTTCGATTGCGGCGCGCGATTGCGGCGTTGGGCCGGCAACCGCGCGCCGAAGGCGAGGGGCGAACCGCCTTCATCTCCTCGTTTAAACGCTGTCTTCAGCGATCAGCACCTCAGTAATATCAATGCGATGCAGCAGCTTTCTCTGTTTCTCATGGCTGATTTTCTTCATGCGGCGCAGCCGGTACAGCTCTTCTCTTTCCGCGTGCAACGAGGCTAAGTACAGCTGCTTTTCCAGCCGCTTCAGCGCCACGATATTCTTAATGTCTTCTTTGGTCAGAATTTTACGTTGCAGCACGTCCAGCATCCGCCGCGTCGTTTCTTCAATCAGTTCCGGCGTGGCGTCGTCCGGCGGGGCGACGAGCAGCTTTTCCTTGGTTTCGTTGACGGCTTTGGTCGCCGCGCTCGCCAAGGCTTCTGAAACGGAGAAAGCCTCTTCCTGATCTTCTTCCGGCGGCAGATTGCCGCGCAACAGGAAGGGCAGCGTGACGATGCCGACGACGATCGACAGCAAGATGACTCCCGAGGCGATAAATACCAGCTGATACCGCCCCGGGAATGGCGAGCCATCCAATAGAAACAGCGGAATTGACAGCACGCCCGCCAGGGTCACCGCCCCTCGCACCCCGGCAAAGGCGGCGACGAACAGATCGCGCGTGCTGAATTTCGAAAAGAACAGCGGATCTTTGCGCATCAGGGTCGCGCTGCCGACTTTCATCAGCCACAGCCAAATCAAACGCACGGCGATCAAACTAAAATAGATGATCACCACGTAAGCCAGCAGCGTCTCCAGGCTGATGGAATGATCGATACCGGTTTGCGCCACGGTGAAGTTCAAGATGCCCGGCAGCTGCAGCCCAAGCAGAATAAACACCATGCCGTTAAACACGAACTCGAGCATTTCCCAAATATTATTGGTACGTAAACGCACCAGCGGCATGCTGCGATTCACTTTGGATTGGCCAATCATCATGCCGGCGCTGACGGCGGCCAGGATGCCGGATACGCCGATTCTTTCCGCAATCAGATAGCAGGAAAAGGGCAGTAACAGCGAGAAAATAATCTGGGTGGCGGAATCGTTATACATCCATTTATGGATGAACTTAACCATTTGATTATAGAGAAAGACAATAATGATGCCGCACAGCACCCCGCCAATCGAGACCTGAAGAAAGGTCAGAAAGGCGCTCTCCAGGGTAAACGCCATCGCGCCGAGCGCGACAGCGATGGAGAAGTTGAGGGAAACCAACCCGGAGGCGTCGTTCATCAGCGCCTCCCCTTCAATTACGCTCATCACGGGTTTGGGCATGCGTCCTTTACCGACGATGCCGGACAGCGCCACGGCGTCCGTTGGCGACAGAACGGCGGCCAGGGCAAACGCGGCGGCGAGGGGGATTGACGGGAGCAGGAAGTGAATCAGATAACCCACCCCGACGACCGTGATGATCACCAGCACCAGGGCCAGACAAAGGATTTCTCTGCCGTAATGGATGAACTCTTGCGCCGGCGTTTTCCAACCGTCGGCGAACAGCAGCGGGGGAATAAACAGCATCAGGAAAAGCTCGGGATTGAAGTCGATATGCAACCCAAACTGCGGCCAGGCCAACACGGCGCCAACGATGATTTGCATCAGCGGAAGCGGGATCTGGAAGGGCAAGATGCGCGTCACGACGCCGGACAACGAGACGGTGAGCAATAAGATCAATATGGTGAAGAATGTTTCCATCGTGAACCTTTTGTGGATTTAATTTTTCTCACCGTTATCAAACGGTTTTTCTGCAGGATTTTTATTTAATACCGGGTTGTAACCGTCTCGCAGAGAGACGGTTTTTGTTGCGCTGGGCAATCCGATATTTTATTGCAGTGATAAGCGCATTGAATGAAAGAGCCTCTCGGGACTAATTATTTAGAGTGATGATGAATGCGGAATTGCTTTTAATCACGAGGTTGCGCAGAGGTTTACCCTGCGTTGAGTTCAGGGTGAAACATCATTCTTTATCAAGCCGATGTCGATAGAAGCGGCGAAAAAAATGATTCAATGCCATTCTTTCCCCATCGACATAGACAATATAACCTTTCCCGCGTTCGCCGACGGTGACTTTTTCAACATTCACATTAGGATAGTGTTTTTTTAGGTTTTTAGACCATACTTGAATACTCATAATTCTATTTTCCTGACGCGCTTTATTCTTGTTTAAGGCATATTGATAGCACCCGTAAAAATAAGTCTCGTGGAAATAAAATATCGTCACTACCTGGGGATGTCTACAAGCGTGCGGGCGGGATAAAGTGAAAAATGCCGGTTGCGCTTAGGCGGGGTATTTAGCGCAAACATAATAAAAACAATAAGTTATACAATCGGTCGCACAAAAAGCAAATTTGGGTAACGTATTGATATGTAAGGTTTTGGTACGTAAGTCATATCGAAGAGGACGCTTAACGGATAAGCGGTGATTCCTTGTGGGGGCGAGAAAATCTCATCTTGGCGCGAATTTCAGGGAGATGTTGACGTTTTTTCCAATTAGATAAGTCTTAAAGTTGGCGCTTTGCGGCGAGTGGGTAATGAGTGGTTTTGAGTGTGAATTCATCATAACTCTTTATTGTTTAATATAAATCATTACCCTTTTTAATAAATAGCTACGCCGATAATGACAGGGTTACTGCGCTGGCCCTGGCGCTACCTCTTTCTCTCTGTGCTTGATAGGGAAGACAATGGGGATATAGGTCTTCATCTCTATTGTATTGCCGCCTTTGGGGGTGATAATTTCAATGAGAAAGCGATCGATCATGCCAACTTTATTTATCGGGAATGATTTGGTGTAGATACTTTGCGTGAATTTTTGCGCCTCATCGCTTGCGCCGTCAAAACAGAACTCTGCATAAAGTTGCATGTCTTTTTTTTCCTGGGCGTCGGCCAGAGAGGCAAGCACGCTGCCAAGACAGTCTTCTTCAGAAATATAGAGGGTCTTCAAATAGATGCTGACGTAATTCTCTTTCTTGATGCTCGCGCCAAAATTGAAGAAGTTAATCACGCCGCTATCCGTTTTTTTCATGTTATCAATTGCCGCCAATCGCAGCGCGGAAACCGCAGGATGGAAGTGATCTATCTCTGCATCAACGCCATCCCCTGAATCGTCGAAAAATTTTGGCAGGTGCACATAGCGATGCTCGGGAATGCCGTCGAGAAACAGCAATGGGATGGCGGAGGACACGTCCCACGATTTACTTTTGCGATACTGCATCGGCGAGGTTCTGAATTGCTTGCGAAACGCCCGTTCAAAGGATTGATATGACTGAAAGTTCAGCGCTTTAACGATATCGGAAATAGAGAGGTTCGTCGCTTTCAACATAAATGCGGCGCGAATGAGTTTTCTGCCCCTCACATAGCTCCCGAAAGTCATCCCTGTTTCATCTTTAAACGCTTTTTGGATATGCCCGCGTGAATATCCGCTTTTTTCTGACAGCATCTCAACGGTGAGCTTCTCATTGAACCCACTTTCTTCCACCCAGGCGAGCAGCTCCTCAATGACTTTGGTTATAAACATGCAGGAGCTCCCTTTTAGTTATCTGCCTAATGGTTGCGTTGGGTAAAATAACGCGTTATCGATATTCAGCGATAAGCCCCCAATTCATCCGATCTTTTAGGCAATATCCTGAGTATAGAACGCTTGCAATATTAACGCGGTGAATTAAAAAAAATGTACTTAAAAGTGTCATTTACCAAATAGCAGCGTATGGCGAAGAAGGAGAAAGTGCAGGGATACATTTTGAGTGTGTTAATTTATTGATTTTTATGAGGTTGTGTGAGTGGGTTAAGGTGGGTGGAGCACATTTTTTGCTCATTGATAGATAAAAACTCTATATGGCTGTCAATTTATTGACAGTAACATCTTTTCGAATCGAAATAATTAACTATTCTATGTTTAAGAGTGGGTGGTTAAACGGCAAATAGGCCAGGCAGGGGATTGCGCAATTAAATAATGGTTAATCCAAGGGGGTATCAAGGATAATGACATTCAGGGAGGAGTATGAGGGGGTATTTTCACGAAAAATAGCGTTTGCTATTTATCTTCTGGCTGTGGCCTGCGTTTTTTGAGGCAGAATAAACGCTGAGCGTTGTTCTGTCTTGGCGTCCGTGGTTTATCAGCGTTTTTCCACACGACTTCTTTGTGAATCTCATCTTGTGCGAGAGGTGAATCGGCATCTTTCGCCCTGGAAATGATTTTTGTGCAACGTGATGCGTGGATATATTTGAACGGATATGGGAATGCCATTCTTCGAAAAAAAGCAAGCCGGACAGATTTTGGTTCCGCAAGAAGAGAGATGCATTCAATAATAAAAATAGCAAGATGACAGGCTTTACTATGGATTGTTCTAACAAGTTCAGACGCAATATTTTAGATGAGATAATCGCTATCATTGAAAAAGCCATTGATACACAAAGCCATGTATCAATAAGGGCGCTATCCATTAAGTCAGGGTATTCCATCGGGCATTTACAGCGGATGTTCTATTTGTATGAAGGGATGAAGATAGGGACCTATATCAGAAAGCGCAGACTAAGCCGCGCGACGTTATTGCTGAAATGTACCGATATGAAGATCTATGAAATCGCGTTGCTCTCCGGATTTAGTTCTCAGCAATCATTTAGCCGTGCATTTTCAAATCAATTCGGTTGCCCGCCGAGAACATTCAGAACCCAGCGCGATTGGCCTTTTCTCAATTATCAACCGATTATTGGCTTCGATAAAGAGCCTTTCCCCAGCAGCATCGTGTACTTGAATTTGCATGAGTATTACGAGAAAAAAAGGATCGTGCAACTGCTTTCGCCGGTAATCAGCCGGGGGCAGATGAAGGTAAACGTAAAGAATCCAATAACCTGTAGCCTGTACAACGCATCGGCAAAGTACATTGCGATCAGACGCAATGAAAAAAAGATGAGCGAAAACGAGTTCATCCTATCGCTCTATGAGGGGGTGTTGGCTTCCCTGGATATCTTCATCACGCAAAGCGTAATCTTTAAAATTCACGATCACTGCCCAGGTGAAAAGGAAAACGTCAGCATGTGGTATTTCATCCCGATAAAATGAGCTTTGTTTATCGCGCGCGGCAGAAGGTTGCCTGATCACAACGGAAAGCTTGGGTTATGCCATCGATATTTTGATGGCGCCCTCCCCATAAGCCTGTTTCAACCAACGGAACGGTTGGCGAGGAAGAAAAAAACCGACCGCGAGGGTCGGTAAGCATGGGGTATTCAATAGGTATGACAACACTACAATTAAATAATAGCGCGCGTTGGGGTTTTGTCTTTACCGAAAAGTGTTATCTCACGGAACAATGGACTCGGCATGCGCGCATCCTCTTTGCCAATAAGACGTGGGGCCTGCGACGCGCAGGCGTCATGAAATGAAGATAAAAAAAGCCGGCGATTAACGCCGGCCAATGAAACATCGACAATCTCTCTGAGATGCACGGCCCTACACGGGAAATAAGGCCATGCAGTTGCTATGTAACCCTGCCTGGTGCGCTTTTTTTTACCAAAAAGCGATATTTTTGGCAGGGGAGGCGGGGAAATAAAAAAGCCGGTCGTGACGACCGGCGAATGCGAAAATAACAGGGTAACGTTAATTGAAAGTGCACATAAAATGATAGCGAATTAATCCTAGCACTGACATCGGCGGTATATTTTACCTAAAAATGTCTTTGCGGCATTGGCATTACCGCCCGGCTCCGACGGCGGAATGAGTTTGTGCGCAGAGGAGAAAGGGCGGCCGATACTGTGCCCTCCGAAGCCAGGCTAAGATCCCAGCGGCCAAACCGCCTCGCGCACGGCGATCGCTTTGGGCAACAGCCCCAGGGCGTAGAAGCGGTCGGCGATGCTTTGCTGCTGGCGGATCACCTGCACATCCATGGCGCGGATCTCGTGGCTGCGGCGCGACAGCGCGAGTTCCAGCGAGGCGCTCGCCAGCCCCAGTTCGTCGGAAAGGTGACGAGCGGCTTCTCTCGGCTGCGCGGCAATGTAGCGGCCGGTGTGCTGCAATGCTTGCATCAGCGGCTGCAACAGATCGCCCGAGCGCTCGGCGAACTCGCGGCGCGCCAGATAGAATTGCTGATTGAGCACCCGTTGGGTGCCGTCGGCGATCACGCGCAGTTCCCCGCTGCGCTGCGCGTCGCTGAGCAGCGGATCCCACATCATCCAGGCGTCCACCGCCTGCAGGTCGGTCGCCGACAGCGGATACTTCGGCGGCGCATAGACGATGCGCACATCGTTCAACGTCAGTCCCTGTTCGTCCAACATCTGCAGCAATAAATAGTGCACGTTGGAGCCTTTGTTGAGCGCGATGCGTTTGCCACGCAGATCGGCGGCGCTGCGTATCGGGCTGTCTTGCGGCACCACCATCGCCACGCTTTGCGGCGCCGGCGGCTCAAACCCGACATACACCAGCGCGTTGCCCTGCGCCTGGGCGAAGATCGGCGGCACTTCGCCGGTGGTGCCGAAGTCTATTTCATCGCCGTCGAGTGCGTGCAGCAGCTGCGGCCCGGCGGGAAACTCGCTCCACAGTACGCTGATGCGCTGTGCGGCGAAGTGCTGTTCCAGGCTTTGCCGCGCCTTGAGCACGCCGAGGTTGCCAAATTTTTGATAGCCGATGCGCAGTTCGCGTTCGGGCAGCGGCGCTGCGCTGATGGCCGGCGAATGTGCGGGCGCGCCGACGCTGCGGCGGCGCGGTTTGATCAGGCCAAGATGCGCCAAATGGGTGCGCAGGGTATTGCGGCTGACGCCGAGCAAGGCCGAGGCCTGCAGCTGGTTGCCGCCGCTGCGTTCGAAGGCGTTGCGCACCAGCGCATCCAGCACCCGTTGGTAGAGCTGGGTAGCGTCGCCTTGCAACTGCTGCTGCACGAAGCGATCGATGGCGTCGTCACCGCCGCCGCCGTGATCCGTCAGGCGTTGCGTGAGCCGCAGTTGCTGCGGGGCGATCGGCCCCCCCTGGCTCAGTAAGACCGCATTATGCAGCGTGTTCTCCAGTTCGCGCACGTTGCCGGGCCAGGGGTAGTCCAGCAGCGCCTGCTGTGCCTCTGCCGTCAACTGCAGCGGCGGCCGTCCCAGCCGGCGGGCGTACAGCGCAAGAAAATGTCTGGTCAGCGCCGGAATGTCCTCCGGCCGCTGGCGCAACGGGGGTAAGGCCACCGCCGCGACGTTCAGCCGGTAATAGAGATCTTCGCGGAAGCGCCGTTGGCGGATTGCGCCGGCCAGATCGACGTGGGTGGCGGCGATGACCCGCACATCGATCTTCAGCGGCTTGCGCGAACCGACACGGGTGATTTCCCGTTCCTGCAACACGCGCAGCAGCTTGACCTGCAGCGACAGGTTGAGTTCGCCGATCTCATCCAGCAGCAGGGTGCCGCCTTCCGCCGCTTCGAACCAGCCCTGATGGGTGCCGACGGCGCCGGTGAAGGCGCCTTTCTCATGGCCGAATAATTCGGCTTCCGCCAGGCTTTCCGTCAGCGCGCCGCAGTTGACCGCCAAAAAAGGGCGATGGCGGCGCGCGCTGTGGTGGTGCAGATAGCGCGCCACCACCTCTTTGCCGGTGCCGGTTTCACCGACGATCAGTACGGTGGCGTCGGTGGGGGCCAGCCGATCGAGCACGCTTTGCAGAGCGAGCGACGCCGGGTCGATCAGCACCGGTTTGTCGGCGGCGAACGGTTGGGGATCGTACATGGGCGTCTCCTAGCTGACGGCGAAGGGGGAAAAAAATCTTATCCCAGCCCATGAGCGGCCGCGAGAGGGGAAAAGGCGCACGGTGCTGCATTGGCAACAGCTTTTCGCCGCCGCTTGCTGCCAATGCAGCAGCGTTTGGGCGGTGATATATTTTCAACGTATTGATATATATTGATTTTTAAAGTCCGCCACTGTGGCATGCATCCTGCTTTTCGTTTTATAACCAAGCAAGATTTTTCTATCGATAAATATTGAGAATAGTTATATAGGAAAAGCATAAATGACTGAGTCAGCGAAAGAACGCATCAACGTTTTCTGGTTTCTGCCGACCCACGGCGATGGCCGTTACCTGGGCACGGCGCAGGGCGGGCGCCCGGTAGATCTGCCTTATTTGCAGCAGGTGGCGCTGGCCGCCGATAACCTCGGCTATTACGGCGTGCTGATCCCAACCGGTAAAAGCTGCGAGGATTCCTGGCTGGTGGCGGCGGCGCTGGCGCCGATCACCCGTCGGTTGCGCTATCTGGTGGCGGTGCGCCCCGGCCTGCAGCCGCCGAGCCTGGCGGCGCGCATGGCCGCGACGCTGGACCGGTTGTCGGACGGGCGCCTGCTGATCAACGTGGTGACCGGCGGCGATCCGGTGGAAAACAAAGGGGATGGCATCTTCCTCAGCCATGCCGAACGCTACGAGGTGACACAGGAATTTCTCACGGTGTATCAACAGCTGCTGCAAGGGGAGAAGGTGGATTTCAGCGGTAAGCATATTCGCGTCGAAGGCGCCGAATTGCTGTTCCCGCCGGTACAGGAAAACGGCCCGCCGCTCTATTTCGGCGGCTCCTCGCCGGAAGCGATCGACATCGCCGCCGGGCAGATCGACACCTACCTGACCTGGGGCGAGCCGCTGGCTCAGGTGGCGGAAAAGCTTGCGGCGGTGCGCCAGCGCGCCGAGCGGCAGGGACGTAAACTCAGCTACGGCATTCGCCTGCACGTTATCGTGCGCGAAACCGAAGACGAAGCCTGGGCGGCGGCCGAGCGACTGATCGCGCATCTGGATGACGACACCATCGCGGCGGCGCAGCAGATCTTTGCGCGCATGGACTCTACCGGCCAGCGCCGCATGAGCGAGCTGCATGGCGGCTCGCGCGAGAGTCTGCGCATCGGCCCCAACCTGTGGGCCGGCGTCGGCCTGGTGCGCGGCGGCGCCGGCACCGCGTTGGTGGGCAATCCGCAGCAGGTGGCGGCGCGCATACGCGAGTATCAGGCGCTGGGCATCGACAATTTCATCCTTTCCGGTTATCCGCATCTGGAAGAGGCCCACCGCTTCGCCGAACTGGTGATGCCGCTGTTGCCGCTGGCGCAGCCGGCCCATCAGACGGCCCGCACGATCAATACCGGCCCGTTCGGCGAAACCATCGGCGGCGATCGTCGTCCCGGCCCGGCGCAGCGGGAGGGCTGATGGCGAAGCGTGCCCATATTATCGTTATCGGCGGCGGTTTCACCGGCGCGGCGCTGGCGATCCAGCTGGCGCGCGGAGCGGTGGATGTCACGGTGATCGAACCGCGCGCCGCGCCGGGCTATGGCGTGGCCTACTCGACCACCGAACCGACCCATCGCATCAACGTCCCGGCCGATCGGATGCAGCTGGCGGATGAGCCGGCGGGGGATTTTGACCGCTGGTATCGCCTGGGCGGCGGATTGGTGGCCGATCCGCAGGCGTTGTGGCGCGACGGTAAAGCCTATCCGCAGCGCGGCGCCTTCGGCCGCTATGTCGAGGAACGTTTCCATCAGGCGGCGCAGTCGGGCCGGGCCCGCTTGTGGCACCTGCGCGATCGGGCGCTGCACCTGCAGCCGCAGGCGCAGGGCGCGACCGTTATCACCGCCGGCGGCGAACGGCTGTGGGGCGACTATGTGGTGTTGGCGACCAGCCATCCGCCGCCCGCGCTGCCGCGGCAGATAGCCCCGGAGCTGGCGCGCGATGCGCGTCTGATCGCCAATCCCTGGGCGGCGGAGGCGCTGGACGAAGTTGAACCCGGTGAGGCATTGGCGATCGTCGGCACTGGGCTGACGATGGCCGATACGGTGGCGGCGTTACACCGCCGCGGGCATCGCGGGCCGATTACCGCCTTCTCTCGTCACGGCCTGCTGCCGCGCTCCAATGCTGAAGGGGAGTACCCGACATGGTCGTTTGCCCCGCCCGCCGGACTGCGCGATGGGGTGCGGCAGGTGCGCCTTGAGGTGGCGCGCGCCGCTCGGCAACGGGTGCCGTGGCAGGCGGTGTTGGACGCAGTGCGCGCCCAGGGGCAGCGCCTGTGGCAAGCATTGACGCCGGCCGAACAGCAGCGTTTTCTGCGGCATTTGCGCGCCTATTGGGACGTGCATCGCTATCGCCTTGCGCCGCAGGTGAGCACGCTGCTGGCGGAGCAACAGGCGGCGGGCACGCTGCAGATATTGGCCGCTCGTTTGCGGCGGGCGGAGCGAACGCCGCAGGGCGTAAGGTTGACGATTCTGCCGCGTCAAGGCGCAGAGCGGGCGCTGCAGGCGCAGCGGCTGCTGATCACCACGGGCCCGGCCCATGCCGGCCTGATCGCCGCCAGCCCCTTGCTCCATTCACTGGCGGAGCAGGGGGCGCTGCGCGCCGATCCGCTGGGGCTGGGGCTGTGGGTCAATGCCGACAGCCAGGCGATCGGCGGCGACGGCCTGGCCAACCCGCGCTTGCTGGTGGCCGGCCCGGCGGCGCGCGGCCGCTTCGGCGAACTGATGGGGCTGCCGCAGGTGGCGGAACACGCCCAAAGCGTCGCGCGTCATCTGCTGGCGGCGATCGCCGCCGGAGGGTGATGGCGCGGTTTGCCGGCAAACTCAAGCGTCAGTCCGCCCACACCTGCGTGCTGCGCGGGCTGTCCATCTGATAATCCGAATAGGGGCGAGTGAAGAACTCGCGCCCCAACTCGCGGGCGGCCCGCAGCGGGTTGCGCGGATCGCGGGCGATCTCGCCGCGCTGGTTGCCGGCGCCGTGCACCAGCCCGACGAAGGCGGAATGGGTGTAGCGGCTGAACTCCTGGATCTGATGCACGATGCCCAGCGCCGCGCCGGGGTAGGTCTCTTCCGACGCCACCGCCAGCCCGATGCGTTTGCCGCTCATGCGTTGGTGCACGTCCGCCGCCTGAGGGTAGGCATTGGAATAGAAGCTGAATGAGCGATCGAAAAAGGCCTTGGTTTGCGCCGACATGCCGTACCAGTATATCGGCGTGCAAAACACCGCGCCGTCGGCCGGCAGGAAGTGCTCCAGGAACAGCTCGGCGTAGCGATCGGCCGGCGCCGGCGTATGGCGTTCATCGCTGAGAAAACCGCTCAGGTAATCGTCGAGAAAATGCAGGCTGGCGACGGTGCCGGCTTCGGCGGCGCCCGCCATGATCGCCTGCGCCAGCGTGGCGCTGTTGCCGTCGCGGCGCGGGCTGCCGACCAGCACTGCCAAACGCTTGGGTTGATGAGTTGGATTCATGTCATATTCCTCTGTGTGAAATGAATTCAGCCTTACTCTAGAAATAAACCCCGGCGGGCGACAAATGACGGCTTTTCTGCCAGGATGAGTTCAACTCACCTGGAGAGGCTTCGCCATGTTCGCCACGCTGCCCGTCAACGCATTACGCACCTTCGAATCCGCCGCTCGCCTGCGCAGCTTCAAGCTGGCGGCGGCCGAGCTGGCGGTGACGCCGACGGCGATATCACACCAGATCAAAGCGCTGGAACAGCAGTTGGGGTTTGCGCTGTTCGAGCGGGTGCCGCGCGGCGTGCGGCTGACACCGAAGGGGGAAACGCTGTTTGCCGGGGTGCACGGCGCGCTGCTGGACGTCGCCGCCACGCTCGAAGGCCTGCGGCCGCAGCCCAGCGCAGGATCGCTGTGCGTTTCGGTGACGCACTCGTTCGCGGCGCTGTGGCTGGTGCCGCGTTTGGGGCGCTTCTATCAGGCGTATCCGCACTATCTGGTACGCCTGGAGGCCTGCGCCGAGGTGATCGATCTGCAGCAGGACGCCAGCGTGGACGTGGCGGTGCGCTACAGCCGCGCGCACTATCCCGCGCTGCATCAGGCGGCGCGGCTGGAGGAAAGCTTTGGCGTCTATGCCGCGCCGGGGCTGGTCGCCGCCGAGCCGGAAAATCCGGTGCTGATCACCGTCAAGTGGGGGGATTCGGCGCTGTACGACAGCGGCTGGCGTGACTGGTGCCGGGCCGCCGGGGTCGATTGGTGGCGGCGCCATGCGGCGATGCGCAGCTATCATGAGGAGCATTACGCCCTGCAGGCGGCGGTGGCCGGGCAAGGGTGGGTGCTCGCCAGCTCGGTGATGGTGTCCGAGATGGTGGACAACGGCCTGCTGGCGGCGTACCGGCCGGAGGTGCGCGTACCGGGCGCCGCATACAGCGTGCTGTGCGCGCCGGGGCGCGAGCGGCATCCGCCGGTCAGGGCGTTTCTGGCCTGGCTGCAGCAGGAATTGCCGCAGGACAATGGCACGAAATAAAAGTTTTACCGTCCTAAGCTGTGGGAATATCAGCGAACTTTTGTTTTTACTTCACTGCGAGAACCTATCATGAGCCAGCCAAGAATCTCCGATTACCCGATTGACGCACAATTTATCGAGCGCTGGTCGCCGCGCGCGATGACCAACGACGCCATCGACGATCAAACGCTGCTGAGCTTCTTTGAAGCGGCGCGCTGGTCGCCTTCGGCCTACAACATTCAGCCATGGCGCTTTGCCTACAGCAAGCACGGCTCCGACAGCTGGGAGAACTACCTGGAGTTCCTGATCGACTTCAACCGCGGCTGGGCGCAACACGCTTCGGCGCTGGTGGTGATCGTCTCCAAAACCACCAGCCTGAACGGCGAGCGGCTGGTGGACAACCCGACCCACGCGTTCGACACCGGCGCCGCCTGGGCCAACCTGGCGCATCAGGCGCACCTGAAAGGTTGGCTGACCCACTGCATGAGCGGCATTCACCACGACAAGATCAAAGCGGCGCTGCAGCTGCCGGACGACTATGCGGTGCACGCCATGGTGGCGATCGGCAAACCGGGCGACAAATCCCGCCTGCCGGATTTTCTGCAGGAAAAAGAAACGCCGTCGAGCCGTCTGCCGATCGGCAAGACCGTCAGCGAAGGTCTGAACTTCACGCTGTGATCGCGCGTTCTCGTCGAGGCCCGCCTGGCGGGCCTTTTTTATGCGGCGAGTAAAACTTTGGGAGTATATTCTCGCTCGCCTATTCGCTGTATATTTTATTATATAGCGATTGCGTGATGAGGAGGAACCGATGGGGGATCATTTTGGCAAAGGGCTGTTGGCGGGATTAAAGGCGGAGAATCTGCAACCGGAGGCGGAGCTGTCGCGCTTTTGCACCGACTACAAGCGCGGTTTCGTGCTCGGCTATGCGCACCATTTGGCGCAGCGCTGCGGCGACGAGAACCGGGCGGCGTTCGAGGCCGGGCAGCTCAGCCGCGCCTATGGGCTCGGCCGCGAGCCGATGAGCGAGTTCTTCTCCGGTGGCGACAGCCGGTTGGCGGAGAAGTTTTTCCGCGCCGGCTATCAACGCCCGGCGCAGGGTTAGGGCAGACGGTCGTCAGGCGGCGCTCAGTACCGCCACCATATACACGCACGGTTGGTCGCTCTGATTTTCAAATCGGCAGTCCGCCGGTGGGCCGAGCTCCAGGCAGTCTCCCTCGGCCATCTCATGGCGCGCGTCACCCTCGATAAAGACCAGTACGCCGGATAAGACCCAGATCAGCTGACGTTTGAACGCGTACACCGAAGCCGGCATCGGGATCGCCGCGCCGGCCGGCAGTTCGATGCGCACCAGATCGAGCGGCAAATCGGTGCGCGGCGACACGTGGCGCCGCACGTAACCGCTCTCGGGATCGACCCAGACCGGTTGATCTTCCCGGCGCAGCAGCCGGCCTTCCTGCGTTTCCGCTCGGGCGATCAGCTTGGACATGCTGAGGCCGAACGCGCCCGCCAGTCTGCCCAACAGCATCGCCGTCGGGCTGCTCTCGCCGCGTTCGATCTTATGAACCATCGCCCGTGATACGCCCGCCCGTTCGGCCAAATCGGACAGCGACCAGTGGCGCGCTTCGCGTTCAATGCGAATGCGTGCGCCGATCAGCTGATTTAGATTGTCTAATTTAATATTCATATCGTAGTATTATAGTGGACAATTGGCCGGGGTAAACCATGATTATACGAAATGCGACGTTCAACGATAGCGCGGCGATTGCCGCTATCTATAACGACGCGGTGTTGAACAGCACCGCCATCTGGAATGAACAAACCGTGGATGCGGCCAACCGCGCGGCGTGGATCGGCGAACGGCAGGCGGCGGGTTACCCGGTGCTGGTGGCGGTGAACGCCGAGGACGAAGCGATCGGCTATGCGTCGTTCGGTGACTGGCGCGCTTGGGACGGTTATCGCCATACCGTGGAACATTCGGTGTATGTCCATCAGGCGCATCGCGGCGCAGGGATTGGCAAGGCGCTGCTGCTGGCGCTGATCGCACGGGCGCGGGAAATCGGCAAACATGTGATGGTGGCCGGCATCGAATCTGGCAACCAGGCCTCGATTAAGCTGCATCTGGCGCTGGGGTTCCTCGACGTGGGGCGCATGGAGCAGGTGGGCGCCAAATTCGGCCAATGGCTGGATCTGACGTTCCTGCAACTGAGGCTCGACGAACGGGCGACGCCGCCCGCGCGCTGATCCCGGGAGACAGAGCGATGAATATGCTGTTGCTGCTGATCGCGGCCGGAATGGGGCTGGTGGTGCAGAATCTGCTGATGGTGCGCATCACCGAAAGCGTCTCGACCATCCTTATCACGCTGGTGATCAACTCCAGCGTCGGTTTGCTGCTGCTGGTGGGGTTGTTGCTGGCCAAAAACGGCCTCGGCGCGGTGGCGGAAGTGACCGGCGCCGCCAAATGGTGGATGCTGTTGCCGGGGCTGCTGGGGTCGCTGTTCGTGTTCGCCGGCATCCTGGGCTACCAAAAACTGGGCGCGGCGGCCACCATCTCGATCCTGGTCGCCAGCCAGCTGTGCATGGGGCTGTTGGTGGACGTCTACCGCGCCGGCCCGGCGGCGCTGCGCGAGAATCTGCCGGCGCTGTTCGGCGCCTTATTGTTGGTGGCGGGCGCCTATCTGGTGGCGAAACGCAGCTTTTGAGCGCGCCGTTTGCTGCCGTGCCTTGAGTGACGTTGCCTATTGACGGGGGATATTACTCCCCCGATAACAAGCTAGTAAACATAGTCATACTTTATTTCTGCAACGTGGTCGTAGACACTATCTCTGTTTTTCTTCTCGTCTTTAATTAAAATTGAAATGCTTTGCTGAGCATTGATGCATCTTCCAAACTTATCCCAGTCCTTGCAGGTTGTCGTCGTGGTTTCTGTCGTGAAGGACTTCAGGACCTCTCGGCTGGTTAACTCTCTATCGTCATTATCATAAGTAAAATCTTCAGTTGTTGCTCCCGAGATCATTCTTGTTAAACGATTTTTAGCGTCATAACTATAAACGGTGTTGTTACTGTCATTTCCTAACGTGCTAACCCGGCTTGAACCGGAGAGCCTGCCTGTATCATCCGTTGAGAATGTGGTTATTGCCTTGCCTGATTGATGATTTTTTCCAGCGGAAATATTGGATGTGTCCTCAGAGCGGATTATTTTGCCATTTGCGTCTGTCAGAAATGTTCCGCTCATTTTTTGTGTGATCAGTTCCGATTGGGCATTGCTATGTTCAATCATCGACATCTTGAAGGTCATGTTGTAATCCCAGTTCTTATGATTTTTATCTATGGCACTATTGAGCTGGGTTAGCAAGACACTGTTATTAATCCTCGACCTGATGGTTTTATTACTACGTGAGCTTAACAACGCGCCGCATTCATCGAACTCCATCTGCGTACCAGCCTTTATATAATCATCTTTGCTTTCTATATGCATGCTGACTTTTTTAGGGATTTTCCTGGCTGAAGAGTCTTGCGTCAATATCATGTTATTGAAAGCATTAATGGCAGTGAGATGTTCAGGACAGACTTTTTCATTTGCATAGGCATTACACGAATAAATAATCGGCAGGCATAAACACAATAATTTTTTCACAGCAACACTCCATGTAATAGCGCATTATCGGTCAATTATTATACCTAAGCCCGATATCTGGCTGCAACGTTCAACCCGTGATGCAAGCAGGGAACGTGGAAAAATACGGTTATGGCGGGAAATTATTGTCCGGGCCGGATATTTAGCGCCTTCGGCTCACGGTATTGAGGGATAAAATCATTCTACCCGCAGGTGAGGGTTTCGCGTTTTTTGTGGATGGGGTGACGCTGAGGCGGGAGGGCAGCGGTACAGATGCAAAAAGCCCGCTCGGGTTTCCCTGAGCGGGCTTCTCTAAATATGGCTCCTCTGACTGGACTCGAACCAGTGACATACGGATTAACAGTCCGCCGTTCTACCGACTGAACTACAGAGGAATCGTTGGAACGGGGCGAATAATAGCGGGGCGGTTGCGGCTTGTAAAGCGCGAAAACGCCCGGCGCGCGCGTTTGCTGCAAGATTGCCCAACCTGCTGCATTTTCTCGCTTTTATCGCTTATCTCACGCGCAGCGCCGCCGGATTGCCCGCTGAGGCGGCGCCGTTGCCTGCCGGTGGTGCAACGCGTGCCCTGCGTTGTGGCGCGTCTCACCCGATAATCGGCCATTTGCCGCCGTTTAGCCGCCGTTTTTGGCCCTTTTACGACTCTGGCCTGGATCTTGCTGCGGTTGCATGACCGGATTTCGGCATTCTCAATTTAGCGGCTCGCTGGAGGCACTATGAATCTCAGACGTCTGAAGTACTTCGTGAAAATCGTCGATGTCGGCAGCCTGACCCAGGCGGCGGAGGTGTTGCATATCGCCCAGCCGGCGCTCAGCCAGCAGTTGGCGACGCTGGAGGGGGAGCTGAAGCAACAGCTGCTGATCCGCACCAAGCGCGGGGTGCAGCCGACCGAGGCCGGCAACATTCTGTATGCCCACGCGCAAACCATTTTGCGCCAGTGCGAGCAGGCGCAGAGCGCGGTCAACAGCGCCGGGCAGGCGATGAGCGGCCAGGTGTCTCTCGGGTTGGCGTCGGGGAGCACCGCGGCGCAGCTGGCGCTGCCGCTGCTGCAAACCCTGCGCGATCAGCAGCCGGGCATTTTGCTCAGCCTGCATGAAAACAGCGGCGCGGCGCTGGCCGGACAGGTGGCCAACCAGACGCTGGACATGGCGATGGTCTACGGCGCCAAAATGCCCGCCGGTCTGCACACCGTCGCGCTGATGCGAGAGGATCTCTATCTGGTGGCGACGCGCGCGGTGCCGCATCCCGGCAACAGCGTCGAGCTGCTGGACGTGGCGCGGCTGAACCTGTTCCTGCCGCGCGAGGGGGATGCGGTGCGCAACCAGCTGGAGGAGGCGATGGCGCTGCGCAAGCTGGCTATCAACGTGGTGGGGGAGATCGAATCCTCGGGCGCGCTGAGCGCTGCGATCGCCGGCGGGTTGGGGGCGACCGTATTGCCGGAGTCGGTGGCGCGCGCGATGATCGGCCCGGCCAAGGCCTGGATGGCGCGCATCAATGCGCCGACGATGTCGGTGCCGCTGTCGCTGTGCATGTCGGGCCAACAGTCGCTGTCCGCCCCGGCGCTGCTGGTGAAAGACCTGTTGCTGTCGATCGCCGGCGGCCGCAGCCAGGAGAAGCGCGCGCTGGCGCTGGTGCGTTGAGGAAAAAACGGCCCGCCGCAGCGGGCCTGGGCACCGTTATCGGAACGGCGGTTCGTTGAAGGTGCGCAGCTTGCGCGAGTGCAGGCGATCGCCCTCGGCGCGCAACAGATCGATGGCGCAGATGCCGATCTGCAGGTGCTCGGAGATTGCTCCTTCATAGAAGCGGTTGGCCTGGCCCGGCAGTTTTATTTCACCGTGCAGCGGTTTGTCGGAGACGCACAGCAGCGTGCCGTACGGCACCCGGAAGCGGTAACCCTGAGCGGCGATGGTGGCGCTCTCCATGTCGACCGCCACCGCGCGGCTGAGGTTGAAGCGCCGCGCCGAAGCGGAATAGCGCAGCTCCCAGTTGCGATCGTCGGTGGTGACTACGGTGCCGGTGCGCAAACGCTGTTTGACCTCTTCACCGGGCATGCCGCTGACCATCTTGGTGGCGTCGTACAGGGCGCGCTGCACCTCGGCGATGCTCGGGATCGGGATATCCGGCGGCAGCACCGCATCCAGCACGTGATCGTCGCGCAGATAGGCGTGGGCCAGCACGTAATCGCCGATCTTCTGGCTTTCGCGCAGGCCGCCGCAGTGGCCGATCATCAGCCAGGCGCTCGGGCGCAGCACCGCCAGGTGATCGCAGATGGTTTTGGCGTTGGACGGGCCGACGCCGATGTTGATCAGCGTGATGCCCTGGCCGGTGCGCGAGATCAGGTGATAGGCCGGCATCTGGTGGTTTTTCCACGCCAGATCGGACACCGCCTGTTCGGGCGCGCTGGTTTCCGGCGTAATGTAGGTACCGCCGGCGCTGGAGAGCGCGATGTACGGGCTGGCCGGATCGGCGATCTGCGCGCAGGCCCAGCGCACGAACTCGTCCACATAACGGGTGTAGTTGGTGAACAGCACGAACGGCTGGAAATGCTCCACCGGGGTGCCGGTGTAGTGCCGCAGACGCGCCAGCGAGAAATCCGCGCGCAGCGCATCGAAATGCGACAGCGGGAAATGGTTGTCGGTGGTGTGATACAGGCCGTCGGCGGTCTCGTCACCGATCTGCGCCAGCTCGGTGGTGGGGAAATGCTGCGCGATACCGGCGCTCATTGAGCGATCGAGCGCCAGGCTGGAGCCGTCGATCACATAAGGGAACGGGATCTCCTGCTGCGACGGCGCCACTTCGATATGGGCGGCGTAGTCGTGTTCCAGCATCGCCAGCTGCTCGGCCAGATAGTGGCGGAACAGCTGCGGCCGGGTCACGGTGGTGCTGTAGCTGCCGGGATGGGTAAAGCGGCCGAAGGCGCGGGTTTTGTTCGGGCCGGATTGCTGCCCGTCCCAGCTGACGCGCAGCTCGGGATACACGAACAGCCCGGCGGCGCGCGCCTGCGGGTCCGGCAGCGTGCCGTGGCTGATAAAGTCACTGACCGCCTGCCGCAGCGCATCTACCGCGGCGTCATACAAGGCTTCCAGTTGATCGAGTGCCTGATCGGCGCTGAGGCCGCTGCGAGGTGGGGCATAGCTCATACTTTCTCCTTCGATGTCCCGGCTCTGTGGCGGGATTGGCGGCGTTTCACCGTCACAGGTTAGCCGAAGCAGGGCGTAAAAGCTTGGTCGAAATGACGGGCGCGGCAAAGAAATTACCGCGCCCGTGAAGGCGGGGGGATCAGGAGGCGGGAGCGGCCGCTTCGATCTTCAGCGATACCAGGCCGATGCCCAGCTTCTTCGGCGTGAAGCCGCCGCTGGCGCTCTCTTTCGGCTCGGTCGGCGCCGGCGGGGTAATGCTGATCTTCTGCGCGCCGCGCGGGTTGTCGAAACGCAGGGTGACGGTGCTGTCCTGCTCGCCGAGCGACACGAAGCGCTCTTCGTCGCCGACGCGTACCGAAATCGGTTCGCCGACGTTGTTGCCGTAAGCGCGGGCGCGCAGCACCAGATCGAAGGTTTTCGGCAGCGGATCGACATAATCGATGTCGACCGCCGGCGCCAGGTTGGCGTCGGACCAGCGGCCCCACTCCTCGACGGCGGAGACGCCGGTAATGGCTTTCACCTGTTCCGGCATGCCGGGCAACATGAACTCGATGGCGTCTGCCCGGTATTTCATCGCCGCATCGTCCACCTGCAGGCGGGCGACGGCGTTTTGGTAATCGGCGACGCTGTCCGCCGCCGGGGCGGTAAAGTTCACCTTGCCGCGGAAGCGTTCGCCGCTGGCCTGCACGATCTGCGGCGGCGAGGCCAGGGTGCCGGAGGCCACGCAGATGTCGGTGCTCAGCGCCAGCTGCGGCGCCCAGACCCGGCCGATCTCGTAGCATTTATCGACCCAGACGAATTTCTCCCCCGCCCCCAGCCCGGCCAGCTGCTTGCGCAGCGGGGTGGAGAGGTAGACGTTGAACATCGGTTCGATGCGGTTGTCGCCCACCCGCAGGATGAACGGCACCTTGTAGGTAACGCCGGAGAAGCTGAAGCTGCGCTGGCGCGTGTCCACGCTGTAGTCGCTGATGCGGTTCGGCAGGCCCCATTGGTTGATCACCGCCGGTTTCCAGCCGTTGATCTTCTCTTCGATGTTCAGGAACACCGTCGACAGCGACGGCGCCGACAGGCTGCTGCGGCCGAGGCCGATATAGTTGTCACCGCCCATCACGTCCAGCACCGTGGCGCCGTTGTCCAGCGTGCTGCGCTTCTCGTTGCGCTGCTCCGCCTGCGGCCGGGTGCCGTCGATGATAAAGAACAGGTTGCGGCGCTTCTGTTTGGTCAGAATGTCGTAGGCGGTGTTGTTCATCGCCAGATGATCGGAGGACACCACGATCACGGTGTTGCTGAAATAGGGCGAGCGTTTGATTTTGTCGATCAGCGCGGCGATGTGTTGCTGGCTGCAGGCTACCGCGCTCAGCGAGCGGTTTTCCTTGTTCTGCCAGGCGTAGCTTTGCTTGCTGCACCCGGCGGAGATAAAACCGTCCGGGTGATGGGTATCGACGGTCAGGGTAAACAGCGAGAACGGCTGGCGCTGTTTGGACAGCTCGACGAACTTGCCGTACACCACGTCCAGCACGCTGTCGTCGTACCAGCCCCAATCGTTTTTGTAGCTCGGATCGGCGAGCTGTTCGCGCAGCTCTTTGAAACCGTAAACGTGGTCGAAGCCGTGGGATTTCAGGAAGGTGTCTTTACCGGCGAACGCCAGCTCGGCGCCCTGATAGAAATAGTTGCTGTAGCCGGCGGCCTTCAGCACGTCGCCCAGGCAGACGTTCTCCGGGTAGAAGGTGGAGACCGCGCTGGAGGCGTTGCCGTCGAAAGGTGCGAACAGCGGAATGCCGCACTGCGAGGCGACCATGCCGGCGATGGTGTAACCGGTGCCCGGCAGCTGCTGGGTGTTGCTGAAATCGATGCTGTCTGCGCGCAGGGCGTTCAGCTCGTCGGCCAGGCCGGGAAACAGCTCGGTATCGAAGTAGGTGCGCTCCAGGCTCTCGGCATAGATGTACACCAGGTTCGGCCGCTTGCCCTGCACGATCTTTTTCGGCGCCTTGTAGTAGGTGGTGAAATCGGCGGTATCGCCGACGATCTGGCTCTTGACCAGCAGCGAAATGTCCTGAAACGCCGGGGTGGTGCCGACCGAGAACAGCGCCAGCAGCAC
Organism: Serratia sp. X10; assembly: GCF_017811775.1. Classification (NCBI taxonomy): domain Bacteria; kingdom Pseudomonadati; phylum Pseudomonadota; class Gammaproteobacteria; order Enterobacterales; family Yersiniaceae; genus Serratia; species Serratia sp. X10. The sequence continues at coordinate 437,701 of NZ_JAEIOH010000002.1, forward strand.
GGCGACGAGGCTGTAGGCCACGCTGCTGCCTTTGGCCTTGCGGCGCAGCAGGCCGCGGGCCAGCACCGCGAAGATAAGCCCCAGCGCCGCCAGCAGGCCGATAAACGGCAGCACGTATTTGCTAATGCCCGCGCCTTTGAGACTGCTGGTGACGGTGTAGATCACCGCATCGGTGATGCCGTCGCCGGTGAAGTAGTTGCTGGCGATCAGAATGACGTTCAGCACCAGATAGCTGCCGAGCAGCGTCAGCAGAATGGCGAACCACCAGCGGTTGGCGGCGGCCCGGGTGCGATAAATCAAGATCGACGCCAAAAAAAGAACAAACGAAACGACTGCGAGAACCATCCGCCAAACCTTGTCTGATTGGAAAAAAACGTTGCTGCCCTGGTCTGCGCCGCCGACCGTGCCGCGGCGCGAAAAGTGAAGGGTATAGCCTATTGTCGGCGGCGGAACAACGCGCGATGTCCCGCTCCGGCCGACGGTCGGCGGCTATTGTACATTTTTATGACAATAGTGTGACGTTAATCACGTCGGCAGCGGCCGCGGTGGCGAAATCTTGCTGGTCGGAGGTTTCGCTCTACGCTTAATGAGCGCCACGACGGCGCGTCCATCAGCCATTCAGGAGGAAGTATGCAGACGATTTCCGCAGCGGTACTCGACGATCTGGCCCCGCAAGGCGTGTTGCGCGCGGCGATCAATCTCGGCAATCCGGTGCTGGCGCAGGCCGGGCCCGGCGGTAAACCGCAAGGCGCTTCGGTGGAGCTGGCCGCCGCGCTGGCTCGCGAACTGGACGTGGCGCTGGAGCTGGTGACCTATGACGCGGCCGGCAAGGTGTTCGCCGACCTGGACAGCGGCGCCTGGAACCTGGCGTTTATGGCCATCGAACCGGTGCGCGCGGCGCAAATTGCCTTCAGCGAACCCTACGTGATCATTGAGGGGACTTACCTGGTGGCGAACGACGCGCCTTACTTTGAGGTGGCGCAGCTCGACAGGCCGGAGGTGCGCATCGCGGTCGGCCAGGGCGCCGCGTACGATCTGTTTTTGTCGCGCACGCTGCAGCAGGCGCAGCTGGTGCGGGCGGCAACTTCCGCCGAGGCGATCGCGCTGTTTTTCGAACGCGGGCTGGAGGCGGCGGCCGGCGTGCGTCAACCGCTGCTGGCCGCCGCGGTCGCCCATCCCGGCTACCGAGTGCTGGATGGGCATTTTACCGCCATTCGCCAGGCGATGGCGGTGCCGCGGCAAAAAACGCAGGGCGCCGCCTACGTGAACGCGTTTATCGAACGCTGCAAGGCCAACGGGCTGGTGAAGGCGGCCTTGCAGCGCAGCGGCCAGGGCGAGGTGACGGTGGCGCCGCCGGCCGCCTCGGCGTGATCGGGTGACCTAAGCAGCAGCGGCTTGTGTCCGTGAGCGATTGAATGATGGCTCGCTCAAAAAGCGGTCGCGATGCAAACCGTAATCGCCGCGCGGCGGAGTATTTTTACCGACCAAAAGCGAAACTGAGGGGGCCAGCCGTAGTGGCTGTCAGAGGCAAGGCCCCCACTAATGACATCAATACAAATAACATGCCAGCCTGAATACTCTTCGCGCTTATAGTATTTTGGTGTTTTATTTAATTATGCTTATCAATTGGTTGTGTTGAGAAAAATAAATAGCCTTGACTTTCTATTTAAAGCGACAAGAATTTGATCTGAAACTAAAGACCTTTTTATTGGTGTGGTTATTTTAAATTGAATTATTTAAAGTGTAATGAATGGGTTTTTTATTTTATTGGTGATTTTAAGAGGTGCAATGTTCTAAAAGTGAAATGCTAACTTTATAGCTAAAGGAATAATTTTTTACCATGCCTGTCTCGTTTTTTAGACGGGGAGGATGGCTGTTTTATCCAGTGGTTATTGTTAATTAAGGTAATGTGCTGCCGTGGCATGCTTTATCTATCGGCCACGCTGCAGGTGTGTTTAATTTATTTTTCAAATGGTAATTAATTCGGTTTTTTAATGGCTTCGTTCTGGATTTTTTAGTGGATAAATGACAAGAGGAAATGATTTTATGGAAAATAATCGTAATGGTATTTCCGAGCGTGATGCGGCGGCAGTCCACCTTCTGGAGCAATCAATGGGGATGACCTACCAGGCCGCGTTGCGGGCCGCGACGGTTTTAGGTATCGCGGATTATCTCAAGGCGGGCGCCAGATCGGCAAATGAACTCGGTCGAGAAGTTAATGTCGATGGGCAGAAGCTGTACCGCATCATGCGCATGCTCGCATCGAGACAAATCTTTGAAGAAGTGGAAGGGGGGCGTTTTTCACTGACGCCGGCTGCAGAGTTTCTTTGTTCGGATGCCCCTCAATCGCTGCGTTCAGCGGTGCTTATGCTGACTGATGAAACATTTTGGTCACCGTTGGGTAATCTTGTTGACAGCCTGCGCAGCGACTCTGCCTTTAAAAATGCATACGGCATGTCTTTCTATGAATATTGGTCAAATGATAAAAATAAAAGAGAAGGGTATGATTTTCATACCGGTATGTCCTCGATGTCTTCGGTGGAAAACCTATTCTTGATAAATGGTTATAATTTCCCTGAACATACAACGGTGGTGGATATTGCCGGGGGGATGGGCGGGCTTTTACTGAACGTTTTACGCCATAATCCCACGCTGCACGGCATTCTTTTTGATCGGCCCGAAGTCTTGGCGCGAAACCGCCTGTGGGAGTTGGGCGATGATTCACGCTGGCAAACTCAGGCAGGCAGTTTCTTTGAGTCTTGCCCTACGGCCGATTTTTATTTGTTGAAATACATCACCATGGACTGGCCTGATGAGCAGGCGATGACGATATTACGTTCTTGTCGTAATGCCATGCACGAAAATTCAAAACTGCTGATTATGGAACCCGTGATCCCGAAAGGTAATGCCTGGCATGGGGGGAATGAAATTGATTTATTGTTGCTGGCAAGTTTTGACGGCGGGCAAACCCGCTCTGAAGAGAAGTTGCGCGCCTTGCTGGCTGGCGCCGATTTAAAACTGAATCGTATCATCAATACTGGATGTTATGTCTCTATCGTCGAAGCTGTCATCGATTAATTGTATCTGGGGTTGACAGTTTTATAGCGATAAACATTTTTTGCTCTGACGCTGTTTAATAATCACGCTGACTTCCCGCCTGTCATTAATCTGGCGCGTATTGCCGTGCCGGTTATTGAGACGGTGTGGAAGTCAACAAATGATGGATAAATTCATTCATCGCTTGGCGATGAGGAGGAAAAATGGGGAACGTTTCTGGCAAGGTGGTTGTTATTACGGGAGCCAGTAGTGGGTTGGGGGCTGCCACCGCCCGCCATCTGGCCTCTCTTGGTGCGACGGTGGTGTTGGCGGCGCGCCGTAAGGAACGTCTCGATCTGTTGGCCAGTGAATGCATTGCCGCAGGGGGCAAAGCCTTGGCGTTACAGGTCGATGTTACACAACGCGATGAGGTGAGCGCCCTGATGTCTACAGCTGTCATGCAATTTGGCCGTATTGACGTCTTGATTAACAATGCCGGGCTGATGGCTATCGCACCGATGAATATGACAAAAGTTGATGAATGGGAGCGGATGATCGACATCAATATTAAAGGGGTGTTGTACGGCATTGCCGCAGCGCTACCGATTTTCGAAAAACAAAATGAGGGGCATTTCATTAATATCGCTTCGGTTGCCGGGATAAAACTTTTCAGCCCCGGCGGCACCGTTTATAGCGGGACGAAATTTGCCGTACGTGCGATTTCGGAGGGGCTGCGTCATGAAGCCGGTGCGCATATTCGAACCACAACCCTTTGTCCGGGCGCGGTGGATTCAGAATTGAAGTTCGGCAGCTCGGACGCAGAGAGCGTCCATTTTATACAGGCGTTTTATCAGCAGGCTATCCCGGCTGATTCCGTGGCAAGGGCCATTGCCTATGCGATTGAGCAACCTGCCGATGTGGACATCAATGAAATCGTTCTGCGCCCGACACAAGAAGTCTTTTGACTGTGGTCTCGTTCAGCGCTTTTCACTTTTAAGCAGGTTCTTGCCATGGCTGAAAATTATACCGTAGCTGATTACCTTCTCGATCGCTTGGCCCAGATCGGCATCCGCCATGTATTTGGAGTACCGGGTGATTACAATTTGCAGTTTCTCGATCATGTGAGCGCCCATCGACAGATCTCTTGGGTAGGCTGCGCCAACGAGTTGAATGCGGCTTATGCTGCCGATGGTTACGCGCGCTGCAAGCCGGCGGCTGCATTGCTGACAACCTTCGGCGTAGGTGAGCTCAGCGCTGTCAACGGCATTGCCGGCAGCTATGCCGAATATGTGCCGGTGATCCATGTGGTCGGTGCGCCGGCTCTGCGCGTTCAGCAAGCTGGCTGCTTGCTTCATCATTCGCTGGGGGATGGCGACTTCGGGCATTTTGTCCGCATGGCGAAGGAAGTGACCGTGGCGCAGGCCTGTCTCACTGCCGACAATGCCGAAGCTGAAATCGATCGTTTGTTGACGACGGCGTTGTTTGAACGCCGCCCGGTGCACCTGGTGCTTCCCTGTGACGTAGCGGAAACACCGTTAGCCTCACGGCCATTGTCGCTGGTATTGCGTCAGGCCGAGTTGTCGGAAGCCTCATTACAGGGGTTTATTGCGGCGGCGGGCGACAAACTGCAAGCAGCGCGCCGGGTTTCGGTATTGGCGGGGGGGATGACTGAACGCTTCAACGCCGCGGAAACGTTGAGGCTGTGGATGGATGAGGTTAAGGTGCCGCATGCTGTCCTATTGTCAGGCAAAGGTGTGGCGGATGAAACCCACATCGAGTTCATCGGCACCTATGCCGGCGAGGCTAGCCCTCCGCAGGTCAAACAGTGGGTAGAAGAGGCGGACATCGTGATTAACGTCGGCGTGCTGTTCACTGATATCGTCACGGCGGGGTTTAGTCACTCCCTTCCCGTGGAGAAATGCATCAGTATTCACCCGTTTGAAGCGCGCGTCGGGCAACAAGTTTTCAGCCAGATTCCCATGCCTGTCGCCGTTAGCGCACTACGCCGACTGAGTTTACCGCTGGCGAAACAGTGGCAATCACCCAGAATGAACCGCCCGATGCCGCCGAGTATTGAACAGGAGCGTCTCGATCAGAATGTCTTTTGGCGACAAATTCAGGGCTTCTTGCGGCCTGGAGATATTGTCTTCGCAGATCAAGGAACGGCCTGTTTTGGCGCCGCGACGTTGAGATTGCCTCAGGGGAGCAAATTTATTGTCCAATCTCTGTGGGCATCGGTGGGTTATACGCTGGCGGCCGCTTTGGGCGTGCAAACCGCTGAGCCTGGGCGTCGAGTGGTGGTGCTGATCGGCGACGGTTCCGCCCAGTTTACTGCGCAAGAGTTGGGGGCGATGGTGCGTGACGGTTTGAACCCCATCATCTTCTTATTGAATAACGAGGGGGACACCGTTGAGCGGGCAATCCATAGGCCTGAGCAGCGTTACCATGATATTGCCCAGTGGAATTGGACGCTTTTGCTGCAGGCATTCGCGGGCGAACATTCGGTGCAGGTGATGCGTGTTACCGAAGCGGCGCAGTTGCAGCAGGCCATGAGCGCAGTGGCAGACAGCCCGCAATTAGCCTTTATCGAGGTTGTGTTGCCCAAAATGGATGTTCCAGAACTGTTGAACGCCATATCACGCGCTATTCGGGTGAGCAACAGTAGGTCATGAACCCTGTTATCGAAATTCGAATAAAGCAAAACCGCATTCGATTCTGCTTCTCAGAGCAAGAGGGAATAAGCGTCATGCCTTGCAGATGCGTGACTCGTTGCATTTGCCACAACGCCCGGTGAGGCTCATCGGGCGTTGTGGGGCAACCTATACCGGAATGCGCCGCCTCGGCGTGATCAATTCAGCTCTACCGCATACTGGTCTACCGGGGTGATTTTCTTGATCAGCTTATTGTCGAACAGGAACTGTTCGTAAGCCTCATAGCGGGCCCGATCCAACTTGGCCGGATCGCGCGCGAACAGCGGCAGGCTGGCTTGCCACGCCTGTTTGTTCAGCTCGGTATTCAGCTCCGGGTGCGCCTTGGCGAATGCCAGCCAGGTGTCCTGCGGGTGTGCATGCAGGTAGTCGCTGCCTTGCTTCAGCGCGGCGAGGAATTTGCGGATTTTCGGCTCGTTCACCGCATCGCGGTTGGCGACGATGATCAGCTCGTCGTAGGCCGGCACGCCGTAGTCTTCGACGTTGAACACCACCGGCTTTTTGCCCTGCAGCTTCAGCTCCAGCGCTTCGATATTGCGGTAGCCGCCGATCACCGCATCGACCTGGCCCGCCAGCAGGGCGCTGGTCAGCTGGAAGTTGACGTTGATGAGCTTGATGTCCTGCGGCTTGAGGCGTTCGTGTTCGACCATGGTGGCCAGCGTCGCCTGTTCGATGCCGCTGACCGAGTAGCCGACCGTTTTGCCCTTGAGATCCGCCGGCGACGTGATGTTATTGTCCAGCGCGATCACCGTATTCAGCGGCGTGTTGATCAGCGTGCCGACGCGCATCAGCGGCAGGCCCTGATCGGCGAAGAAATGCAGCTGCGGCTGATAGGTGATGGCGAGGTCGGCCTGTTTGGCGGCCACCAGCCGCGGCGGCAGCGCCGGATCGGACGGCGGCACGATCTTGACGTCCAGCCCTGCGGCCTTGAAGGCGCCGATCTGCTCGGCCACCATGATCGGCGCGTGATCGGGGTTGATGTACCAGTCGAGCACCAGCGTCAGCTTGTCGGCCGCGCCGGCCTGGCCGGTGAGGGCGGCGCCGAGCAGCAGCCCGCAAACGGTTTGTTTGATCATGGTCGTTCCTTTATCCCTGGTTATGGTTGCAATCATCAGTCGTTTTCCGGCGCCCAGGCGATCAGGCGCCGCAGCAGCGCATCCACCGCGGCCCACAGCAGCACGGTCATCAGCACCAAAATAAACAGCGCGGCGAAGCAGACGTCGGTCTGCATGCGCGCGTTGGCGTTCAGCATCACGTAGCCCAGCCCCTCGGCCGAGCCGACCCATTCGCCGATAATGGCGCCGATGGGCGCGACGGCGGCGGCCATGCGCAGACCGGAGCCGAAGGCCGGCAGCGCCGCCATCAGCCGCACGTGCCGCAGCTGCGCCCAGCGCGAAGCGCGCATCGTGCGCGCCAGATCGAGATAGTCGTTGTTGACCCGGCGCAGCCCGTCGAAAAAGGCCGACACCACGGGGAAGAAGATCACCAGCACCGCCATCGCCACTTTGGCGCTCATGCCGAAGCCGAACCACAGCACCAGCAATGGGGCCAGGGCGAACACCGGTATCGCCTGGCTGGTGAGCACCAGCGGCATCAGCCAGCGCTGCAGGCGCGGCGAGAAGATCATGCACAGCGCCAGCGCCGCGCCGAGCAACACGCCGAGCGCCAGCCCGCTGACGATCTCCGAAGCCGTGACCAGCGTGTGCCAGGCGAGATAGCCGCGTCCGTCCCACAGCGCCTGCGCCACCGCGCCCGGCGTGGGCAGCAGAAAGGCCGGAATGCCGCTTTGCGCCGCCAGCCACCACAGCAGCAGCAGGCCGATGAAGACCGTCAACCCACGCCGCAGACGGGTGAAGCCGCGCTCTTTGGCGATATTCATTGCGCCGCCCTCACCATTTGCAGCAGTAGCTCGGCCTGGCTTTTCAGCAGGTCGGCGTCATCCGGCGCGCGCGGCGGTTGCCCGCTGATGCGGTGGGTATCGTCGAGGCCCAGCGGCCAGGGCGACAGCACCAGCAGCCGGTGGCTCAGGCGGCAAGCCTCCATCGGGTCGTGAGTGATCAGCAGCACGGTGTTTTGCGCCAGCAGCTCGGCGGCCAGGCTCTGGATCTCGGCGCGGGTAATGGCGTCCAGCGCGGAAAAGGGTTCGTCCATCAGCACGATCGGCTGGCGTTCGTAGAGCGTGCGGGCGATGGCGGCGCGCTGGCGCATGCCGCCGGACAGCGCGGCGGGCAGGCTGCGGCTATGCGCGGCCAGGCCAACGCGTTCGAGCAGGTGCGCGGTCCACGCCCGATCCGGCGCTTCGCCGCGCAGCCGCGAGCCGAGGGCGACATTGTCTTCGACGCTCAGCCACGGGTAGAGCAGGTCCTTTTGCCCCATGTAGGCGATGCGCCCGGCGATCGGCAGGCCGTCGCTGCCGCTCACCGTGCCCGAGCTGGCCTGCGCCAGCCCGGCGATGATCTTCAGCAGGCTGGTTTTGCCGGCGCCGCTGGCGCCGAGCAGGGAGACGAAGCTGCCACCGGCGATGTCGAAGCTCAGCCGCTCAAAGATCGTCTGTTGACCGAAGCGCAGAGTGAGATCCCGCACCTGGATGCCGGGCGGGAGGCGCGGGGAGATCATGAGGCGTTCAGCCCCATTTGCCAAAATGCCGCTTCCAGCTGGGTGGCGGTGGTGAAAATCTGCGCCAGCTCGGTAAAGCGGCTTTGTGCGCCGCGCTGGTGGCCGACGGTTTCCAGCAGCTCGATGGCGGCGCGCACGCCGGCCAGATAGCCCTCGTCGCCGTAGTTGCGGATCCAGGAGGCGTAAGGATTGCCCTCCATTTGGGTGGCGGGATCGTGCAGCAGCCGCAGGCCGATTTCGGCATAGCCGGCCACGCAGGGCAGCAGGCCGGCCAGCAGATCGAGGGCGTCGCCGGCATGGCCGATGTCCAGCACGTAGCGAGTGTAGTTCATGGTTTCCGCCGCCTCCGGCTGGGCGGCGATCTGCGCTTCGCTCAGCCCCCATTCGGCGCAGTAGGCCACGTGCAGCGGCAGCTCGGCGACGATGCCGTTGAGCGAGGCGGTGGCGGCGCGCATTTCCGGCAGGGTGCGCAGCTTGCTGACCAGCAGCGCGTAGGCGCGGGCGAAGTGCAGCAGGAACAGGTAGTCTTGGGTCAGGTAACGGCGAAAAGCGCGTTCAGGCAAGGTGCCGGCGGCCAACTGCTGCAGAAACGGGTGAGCGACGTAATTTTGCCAGTGGCTGCCGGCCTGTTGGCGCAGCCGGCCGTAAAGACCGCTTTCGAACAGGGTGGTGATGGACATGGGACCTCCTTGAGTGAGTGGAGATCCGGGCACGCTGAGGTATGAACAGGCAACGGGTGAGAGCGTTGTTGCCTAACCGTCCCTTCGCTGGCATGACCCAGATCAGGTTCAAAGGGTTCGGCTTGCGCCATCTCAGCCCGTAACAGGACACCCCTCGGAGCTGCCTGTTATACGACATTTGTTTTTTGATTACAATCGCCGGTCGGCGCGGCGGCAATCGGTTCGTTTAGTGCGATCGGGGGCGATTTTGCTGGCGCAAAGCGCGCGATTTTTGTCACTGTAGGCCCATGTTTTGCCTTTGAGGACGATGCCCGATGAAAAAGATTGGTTTTCTCTCGTTTGGCCACTGGACGCCTTCCGCCCAGTCCGGCACCCGTTCAGCGGCGGATGCGCTGCTGCAGTCCATCGATCTGGCGGTCGCCGCCGAAGATCTGGGCGCGGACGGCGCCTATTTTCGCGTTCACCACTTCGCGCGTCAGCTGGGATCGCCGTTCCCGCTGCTGGCCGCCATCGGCGCCAAAACCCAACGCATCGAGATCGGCACCGGCGTGATCGACATGCGCTATGAAAATCCGCTGTACATGGTGGAAGACGCCGGCGCGGCGGATCTGATCGCCGGCGGGCGACTGCAGCTTGGCATCAGCCGCGGCTCGCCGGAGCAGGTCATCGACGGCTGGCGCTATTTCGGCTATGCCCCGGCCGACGGCGAAACCGACGCGGACATGGCCCGCCGCCATACCGAAGTGTTCCTGGAAGCGCTGCGCGGCGAAGGGTTCGCTGAACCCAATCCGCAGCCGATGTTCCCGAATCCGCCCGGGCTGCTGCGGCCGGAGCCGTTTTCCGCCGGGCTGCGCGACCGCATCTGGTGGGGCGCCGGTTCGAACGCCACCGCCGTCTGGGCGGCGAAGCTGGGCATGAACCTGCAAAGCTCGACGCTCAAGAACGACGAAACCGGCGAACCCTTCCATATCCAGCAGGCCAAGCAGATCCGCGCCTATCGCGCGGCCTGGCAAGAGGCGGGCCATGCGCGCGAGCCGCGGGTTTCCGTCAGCCGCAGCATCTTCGCGCTGGTGGATCAGCGGGATCGCAACTACTTCGGCGGCAGCGGTAAGGAAGGCGACCAACTGGGGTATATCGATGCGCAAACCCGGGCGATCTTTGGCCGCAGTTACGCCGCAGAACCTGATGCGCTGATCGAACAGCTGGCGCAGGACGAGGCCATCGCCGAAGCGGATACGTTGCTGCTGACCGTGCCTAACCAGCTGGGTGTGGATTACAACGCCCACGTCATCGAATCGATTTTAACCCATGTCGCGCCGGCGCTCGGCTGGCGCTAAACGGAGGATGGCATGTCACGCATTTTCATTACCGGTTCGGTGGACGGGCTGGGCCGCGCCGCCGCGCAAACGCTGTTGGACGAAGGGCATCAGGTGATTCTGCATGCGCGTGAGCCCGGCCGTTTGGACGCGGTGCGCGATCTGCTGGATCGCGGTGCGCAGGCGGCGATTGGCGATTTGTCTGATGTGCAGCAGATCCGTCAGCTCGCCGAGCAGGTGAATCGCCTCGGCCGCCCGGACGCGGTGATCCACAACGCCGGCATGTTCACCGGCCCGCAGGTGATGCCGGTGAACGTGATGGCGCCTTACCTGCTGACGGCCCTGATCGAACGTCCCAAGCGTATCGTCTACCTGAGCAGCAGTATGCACTTTGACGGCGTGGCGGAGCTGAGCGGCGTAGACTGGCTTGGCGGCGCCGCCGGCTCTTATTCGGACAGCAAGCTGTTCGTCACCACGCTGGCCGCCGCCGTGGCGCGCCTGTGGCCCGACGTCATCAGCAGCGCGGTCGATCCCGGTTGGGTGCCGACCAAAATGGGCGGCGCGGACGCGCCCGACGATCTGGCGCTGGGGCATGTGACGCAGGCGTTGCTGGTGAGCAGCGATGAACCGCAGGCCCTGGCGTCCGGCGGTTATTGGCATCATCAGCAGCGGTTCGAGCCTCACGCCGCGGTACACGACGAGGCGTTTCAAACGGCGCTGCTGGCGCAATTGGCGCGCGCCGGCGGGGTGAGCTTGCCGCAGGCTTAAATGGCTATTCCTTCCAGGCCCGTCGAGGTTATCGGCGGGCTTTTTTATGCCCGCAGGGTGAACCGGCGGCGCTTTTCTTATACAGTGGTTTCCTGACCTGTTTTGACCGTTCTCTCTATTATCGCCATGCACAATTATCGCCATGCACACATTCCTGATTATCGTCCCTGAAGGGGGCATGCTGTTCGAAGCGGCGGGCATCGCCGATATCCTGATGCAGGCTAATCGCCTGAGTGCTGCCGAGACGCCGCTGTATCAGATCGCGGTCGCCACCACGCAGTCTCATCGGGTGGTGCACGGCCTGTCAGGCCTGAGCCTGCTGGCCGACCATCGCCTGGCGGATCTCGATCCGCTCCTGCCGCGCGATACCGTGATCGTCGCCGGCAAAGGGGCGAGCGAAGAAGAGGGCGTTCTGGTGGCAGATTGGCTGCGCCGCGCGGCGCCGCAGACGCGCCGTATCGCCTCCGTTTGCGGCGGCGCGCTGTTGCTGGCCGAGGCCGGGTTGCTGGACGGACGGCGGGCGACCACCCACTGGCGTCTTGCGGAAACGCTGCAGGCGCGCTTCCCGCGGGTGCAGGTCGAAAACGGCCCAATCTACGTGCAGGATGGGCCGATTTGGACCTCCGGCGGCGTCAGCTCCGGCTTCGACCTGACGCTGGCGCTGGTGGAGGACGACTATGGCTTCGTGCAGGCGCGTGAAGTGGCGCAGGATCTGGTGATGTTTCTGCGCCGCCCCGGCGGGCAGGCGCAGTTCAGCCGCTACCCGCTCAACCAGGCCAAATCGCCGGGCCCGATCCGCGACCTGCAGTCCTGGATCCTGGAGAATCTCGCCGACGATCTCAGCGTCGAACGGTTGGCCGAACGCGTGGCGATGAGCCCGCGCAACTTTACCCGCGTGTTCACCCGCGAGACGGGCATTTCTCCCGCCAAATTCGTCGAAGAAGGGCGGTTGCATATCGCCAGACAGCGCCTGGAGCAGAGTGCGCAAGGCATCGAGCAGATCGCCCTGGCTACTGGCTTTGGCAACGGCCTTAACCTGCGGCGGGTGTTTGAGCGAAAACTGCAGCTGACCCCGAGCGAATACCGCGAACGCTTTCATGCGCGCAATTTGGCGTAAATTGATCGGTAAGTGTCATTTACGCCGCTTCGGGGCAGGGCTAGAGTTGAGGCAAAGCCCAAAACGAGGAGTGCATCATGGTGAGAGTAGGCATTAATGGATTCGGCAGGATCGGACGCAACGTGCTGCGCGCAGCGCTGGGGCGCAGCGATTTTGAAGTGGTGGCGATCAACGATCTGACCGACAGCAAGACGCTGGCGCACCTGCTGAAATACGACACGCTTTCCGGCACGCTGGCGGCCAGGGTCGAAGCCGGCGACAACCAGCTGCTGCTGGACGGCCGGCCGATTCAGGTGTTTTCGCAGCGCGATCCCGCCGAGATCCCCTGGCACAGCGTGGGCGTGGACGTGGTGATCGAAGCGACGGGCTTCTTTACCGACAAGGCCAAGGCGGAAGTGCACATCACGCACGGCGGCGCCAAGCGGGTGATTATCTCGGCGCCGGCCAAGAACGATGACATCACGCTGGTGATGGGGGTTAACGATCACCTCTACGATCCGGCGCTGCATAAGGTAGTCAGCAACGGCAGCTGCACCACCAACGGGCTGGCGCCCGCCGCACAGGTGCTGCATCAGGCGTTCGGCATCGAATACGGGTTGATGAACACTACGCATGCCTATACCAATAGCCAGGCGCTGCACGATCAGCCGGAAAAAGATCTGCGCGGCGCGCGGGCAGCGGCGGAGTCTATCGTGCCTTACTCCAGCGGCGCGGCCAAGGCGCTCGGCAAGGTGATCCCCGAACTGGACGGCCGCCTGACCGGTTATTCGCTGCGGGTGCCGGTGCCGGTGGTTTCCATTGTCGATCTGACGGTGACGCTGAAACGCCCGGCGACGGCGGAGGAGATCAACGCGGCGTTCCGCGCGGCGGCGGCGTCCGGCCCGCTGAAAGGGATCCTGGGATACAGCGATGAGCCGCTGGTGTCGAGCGACTACCGGGGCGATGCGCGCTCGTCGATTATCGACGGCTTGTCCACGCTGGTGATCGGCGGCAATCTGGTGAAGGTGCTCGCCTGGTATGACAACGAGTGGGGCTTCTCCAATCGGTTGGTCGATCTGGCGCTGCTGATGGAAAAGCGCGGGCTGTAAACGCCCAACAGCAAAAAGCTCGCTTAAGTTGCCTTAAGCGGGCTTTTCTAAATAGGGTTCTCTGCCTGGGATCGCTTTTGCCAATAACTGCCTAATTAGTTAGCCAAATCAGATTTCCCCTCCTGTCAAGACCACAAGAATGACCAGCAATAGAGGCGGGTTACAAAAAATAGTTAAAATTCTTTGAGCCCAGTAGTAATAGTTAATATTGCGTCCCGTGCAAGGGAAACGTTGCTTTTTCTTACAACGAAAATAAGTTTTAGCGGGCAGTAAAACCGGTGCACACATTTATGATTCCAAGCATGGCCTGTCTGCGGATTATCTGAAAAAAGCGGCTTAAACCCGTACCGTGAATAGAATAGCGTTCAGTCGTTTCAGTCAGCACTTGGATCACCGGTTCATCACGTTGTATATCGAACGGGTCATGAAATACCGTCGCTGCTCAGCGATAACATCCTGCATCTCTGGCGTTGATTCATCGCAAATTGCGCGGTCAGAACGCTGAGGAAATTATGCTTTGTCACTGGTTTTGAAGGCTTTTTCTGATGAAGACATTCCGTGCACGCTTTTCGATACTCAGATCGGCTTACAAGCGTTTGAGCCGGCGATTCTCACCTTTCAGATCTTCGAACGTTTCGATATAAGCCGCTTCCATTGTGAACCAAGTCTGATGTTTAGTTGGCGCAAAAAAATAAGTTTAGCGCTCTTCAGTGGTTGAATTTATGATGATTTATTGTTGTCATTAAGTAAATTTTTTTCGTCACCCATAAACCTGGATGAACAGTCTATGAAACTTCGCCATCTGGAAATTTTCTACACCGTGATGACATGCGGTTCGCTTTCACGTGCGGCGGAATCACTTAATATCTCTCAGCCAGCCGCCAGTAAATCGCTGAAAAACGCGGAGCTGAAGCTCGGCTTTAAGCTCTTTCAGCGGGTCCGTGGCAAGCTATTGCCGAGCCGCGAAGCGCTCGAGCTTTTTGAAAAAGCCCAGGGCATCTATCAGGATCTGTCTAACTTGCGTTTACTGGCTGACAATCTGGCTCGCGATCCTCGCGCAAAATTCACCTTAGGCTGCTTACCGTGCTTGGGTTTGAGCCTGGTACCGGAAATCGCCACCGATTTCTATCAACAGAACAGCAATCTGGAGATGACGTTAACCACCGAGCACACTGAGACGTTGGTCAAAAAATTGGATCTGCGCGAAATTGATCTTGCTCTGACGATGCAGCCCGTTGAGCAGGGCGAAATTATGGCCACGCTGATAGCCGAAGTGCCATTGGTGTATGTGGACAAGGATTATCGGCAGGGGGCCGTCGAGATTGATAATGTTGACCAGCAGCGCTGGATTTCCCCTGGTTTACACTCGCTTTCAACTGCCATTGCCACGCGCCGGGTTTTTTCCTCCCCCCGGCTGAACGTGGAGACCTGTTACATGGCGATGGAATTTGTGAAACGTGGAGTGGGATGTAGCATCACCGACATTTTCTCTGCCCGTCATAGTTTGCCCCCGGAGATGATCCATCAGATTTCACCGCCGATGAAGATTGACCTCTATCTGCTGCGTCGCGCTGATGCCACGCTCAGCCCGGTCACACAAAAATTTGTCGATTTCCTTTGCAAACGGCTACGTAGCAAGCTCAGAGAGGTTAACCTGGAGTTATACCCTGGAAAAGAAAAGTCAATTGTTTCTCTAGTCTAAATGTTTTCATATAAGCGCCACGAATGTATCTGCGCTTATATCAGGTGATGATAAAATGCATTGTGACTATCGGCGACGACGTGACTGGCTTGGCAACCGTCCGGGCATTAATTAAAAGCGATAATGAGACATACCTACTGGAACGTAGTCATCAGCCGGAGATGGCGGCCAATTTTGCCGGCAGCAGGTAGTCGAGTTACTGCCGTGTGGCGCCGTTTGCCGACAGCGGCGCACCACAGCAGGGAATGAAATGTGGGAAAGCGGATTCTCCGTTGAACATGCGCCCATGCATGAATGTTGTTTTCCTCATGTTCCTGTATGTAAGTCTGTATATACAGCTTACTAGGTGGTTAGCATCATAGGGAGATGTTGTCTATGTAGTTAACCCCAAATAGAATAGCATCTGAAGTCATTTAAAAAATGAATGACAACCTGAGTTAATACGCGTTAAGTATCGTGAGTCGTAGTCCTAAAGCGCCGAGAGGGGCGCAGGGGGGACGTTAAACATGCCCTAACTAAATACGGCGCTATAACCGAAAGCGCAGACCGTTACCGACAAGGGACGGGAATAAACGGTATATATTGGTCGCGTGATCCTGCAGCGCAATAGTGGGCACGCGACTACGTGAGTCAACTCTCAGTCAGAGGGAACTCACATGACAACACTATCGTCAACACACAATAAAACCCCGCAAGCAGTATCCCCTGAACTCCACGAGTAAGCCCTTAAATTTGGTGGTGGGGGCGCCGCTCGCGAGTTTATATTAATCTCCGCTCTGTCACTGGCGAAGCAAACAGCAATATAGGAGCAGCGACCGTTTCGAGATCTTAAACCAAAGAAACGGCATAGGCACCGTCAGGTGCTCTTTAGATGTTACGTATACAAAATACACAATAAGGAGTGCTATAGTATGGTTCTACGAATTGTCTATTTAACATCAATTACCTCTGATATTCCCGTTCAGCTCGGTAATAAAATTTCTACATCTTCACGCATTCTTCGCCTGAAATATTTTGGATCCGAAGGCAACAAGTTTCTGTATGCTGCCTTGGTTCAATGTACTGATCGATCTTCTTATCACAGTTGGAATATCCCTGAGAGTAAAGTCGTTGCGGAAAAGAAAATTTTGTTCAGTAAATTGTACTCTCCAATAGTGAACCATTCCGGTGCGGATCTACGTGATGTCGCTAACCGAAATTTATTCAGGAAACTCAAAAAAGAACGTCGAAAGCAGAATAACAGGTCGTTAACCGAAGATAACTGGACCCAGTTCGTCCGCCGAAAAGAAGCCGTTCGTTTTGCATCTGTTAGTATATAAAGCGTATTTCTTCCTCATGCCAGTTTTTAGGTGATCGCGTGTATTCCCATCGGGAGGCGACTACGTCTGCGTCGTGCAGATAGACAGTTAACCGCCTGTGAAAAATCTTGAGTCGATCGAATTTCTTACTCTGTGAAGGTTCAGAGATATTATGTGCTGGCAGAATGATATCGAGCTGATGACGACCAACACAATCCATCAATATGATTGATGGCATTAACTAATCATTTAATTCCTTTCTAAGGATTAAGTTTTATTCAATAAACGAAGGATAAGTAGGTAAATTATGAACAGACATGAAATTATCACCAATATAAAAGAAAAAATTATCTTTGAAGATCTCGAGCTCAGTGAGTGGGGACATGAATTGTCAGACATCAAAGATGATACGCTTTTATTGTCTGAGGAAGGCTTAGCATTAGACTCTGTCGATGTTCTGGATATTTTTGTTGGAATCCAAAAAGAATATGGCATTGACTTGGGAGCGATTACGAAGGAAATAATGGAAAAACATTGTCAATCTCCTTTAACCTTAACTGAATTGGTTATCGATAAATGTGGCGCTCGCTGAGAGCAATCCTGTAGATCGCGATTAACGTCGGCTGAAATTGAGTTTTATTCAACACCCTAACCGTCTTGGGGGCTGATTTTTCAACCCGTAGGTAGTATTAGATAACATGAAAATACTCATTATAAAAAATTATCAATCGGCAATCGTTGATTGCTTAGAGGATAATCTGACTGAGGACAGCATCGACTTGCTTTCATTGAATGATACCGATGATGTGAAAGAAGGCTGGATAAAGAAGTTGGAAGTGGACGGACAGACATACGATAATGTCATTATAGACGCAAGGTATAACGAAGAGGAATGCCTGAGGTCAATATTTAATGGCGATGTTACCCATGGTGATAATGGTGTTTTTTCAAGCAGGTTAGTTGATGATATACATTATTTAATGAAGATAATAAAGCGAGTGGTTTTGGCTAACATGAAGTTAGACAACTGCAAGTTTTTCTTTTTGTTAAAAGACGACTCGTTTGGCTATTTGGATAGCAATGACAGCTCGCCCACTTACAACGAAGCCGTAATATCAATGTCGAAATCCCTGGCGAAAGAATATTCCCGCTACAACATGTATTTCAATTCGCTGATTATTCAGCCTGAATTAAAAGAGCTAAATCTCAATAGACAGAGCAAAGAGCTTTTAAAAAATTTTGCCTTGAAATACAAGTCAAATAGCTACTTGGATGTTTCTAATTTTATTTTTTCGATGATTGAGAATAATTTCCCGATTAATGGGGCGACGATACGGTTAGGAAATGGAGTGGTTGACTATGTCTAAGAAAGTAGTACTCGTCACGGGGGGAGGAAGAGGGATAGGAAGGGCGATCTGTATGGAGTTTGTTTCTGAGAAAACCCATGTGGCTTTGACGTATACACGCGATGCCCATAGCGCAGAACAGGTCAGACAGACGCTGGAAGAAAACAATGTATCTTGTTCCGTACATCAGCTGGATGTCCAAGACTTTCACATGTGTCAGTCAGTCGTCGAAGCGGTTGAACGCGAGTACGGAACCATTAATGTTCTGGTGAACAATGCTGGGGTAACGCTTAGTAAACAATTCGTAAGTTGCGATGACGCGGAAAACCAAGCCGTGTTATCGACCAACCTTCAAGGCGTGATAAACATGACGCTGGCGACGGTACCCTCCTTGAAAAAGTCCGCCAGGAATAACGAGATAGGGCGAATTGTTAACATTTCATCTAACACCTCGCTATGCGGAAATGCCGGCCAAGTCGCTTACAGCGTGACGAAAGCTGGAGTGAATGGTTTCACTCGCTTGTGTGCAAGAACGCTTGCCAGTCAAAATATATTTGTGAATGCCGTTGCGCCGGGTTACATCGATACCGATATGACCCACTTTCTTCCTGAAAGTACATACTCCCATGTGTTACAGGTGTCAGCGATAAAGCAGACAGGCCGAGTGAAAGACGTGAGCTCAATTGTGCAATTGCTGTGTGGCGATCACTGTAATTACATGACTGGTCAAGTGCTCCATATTGATGGCGGGAAGTTTTGCTAGAGATTTAATGAGGTAGAGTAATGAACGGTTCAATCGTAATTTCTGGTATGGGGCTATATACCCCACCTGTTACTGAATTAAACGAATTAACACGTTTTTCTACAGACCATCATCGATTAATTAACAACCATGAATATAATGAGTTGGGAATTAACAATGCAACCGTGTCCGTCTTCGATAAAAATCATACGGAGCCCTTTGGAAAACAAGGTTGGGTGAATAATGCCTCCATTTTTGCCCTAAGAGCCGCGGAAGCCGCTATCAAAAACTCGGGAATAAACCTGGCAGAATACGATGCGCGTCGAATATCGGTCGTATTAGGCAGCTACAATTCCGGCACCGACAGCTATGTGAAAATGTTTAACAAGGTGCTGAACAATGAGCATGACTCGGTATCGTACAGCGAACTGATGTCTTCAATGTTATCCCACTGTGGGAACGCCATTGCCGCTCGTTACAATATCCAAGGGAAGAAAATTGTCGTCTCTTCCGCTTGC
This sequence comes from Serratia sp. X10, assembly GCF_017811775.1. Lineage (NCBI taxonomy): Bacteria > Pseudomonadati > Pseudomonadota > Gammaproteobacteria > Enterobacterales > Yersiniaceae > Serratia > Serratia sp. X10. Next base: position 456,636 of record NZ_JAEIOH010000002.1, read on the forward strand.
TCTTCGAGCTTAACTGCCGTAGGGATAGCGACGGATCTGCTTCACTCCGATAAAGCGGATGTGGTGATCTGTGGGGGTTCTGATTGTGTTGATCTTCCTGTGGTGGCCGGTTTCAACAGTCTAAGCGCGTTGAATGAAGGCCGATGCTCGCCGTTTTCTAAACCTGCAGGAATCAACTTAGGAGAGGGGGCGGGCATACTCATACTCACCAAAGACAAGGATAACGCTCATAACAAGTGGTTAATTACCGGCTACGGGGCTTCTAGCGATGCGTATCATGAAACCTCCCCAGAGCCGAATGGCGTTGGTGCTATTCAAGCAATCGATGCGGCATTATCGGCCGCAGGCCTGGGCAGAAATGACGTTGATTTGATTTCAGCGCATGCGACCGGCACGGGAGCAAACGATATCCCAGAGTCAAAAGCATACGAGAAATTATTTGGTCTCGATGTGCCGGTCAGCGTCATGAAGCCATTTTACGGCCATACCTTGGGGGCATCTGGCATCGTAGAACTGATTAGTGTCTTATCCCTGCTGGATGTGGGTATCACGCCGGAAAACAACAACCTGAGAGAACTGCGAGAAGGGTGCAGCCCCATAAACCTCAACTACAGGGGTTACCCTAGCGATAAAGTCCGCACCGTCCTGGCAAGCAGTTTTGGATTTGGTGGCAGTAACAGTGCCGTTATTGTGACTAAGCGAACGAATGAACGAGAAGCTAAATACACTAAGTCAGCAATACCTATCGTGAAAGCAAGCGCGAATGACGGGGTAGCAAAAACGGTTATTGACACCAAAATGGGGGTTATCAAGGAAGAATGTAAGATCCATTTGCAAAACAAGCGGTTCAAACGCGACTCTCCGGAAATCAAATATTGCATCGAATCAGTAGGCGATGTGGTGAATGGTTTTGAACAGCTCTTACAAAGTAATGCCAGAGCAGGGGTGATTACTGGCAACTCACAACGCCCACAGCGATGTCTGGAAAGCTTCCTGGCATCGATCTATGAGGGTGATCCCAAGTATGCAAGTGCGCGCCACTTTCCAGGACATATTGTCAGTGCAACTTGCGGTCAGGTGTCTATCGCGCACAAGATTATCGGCCACTCAACGGTGCTGTGCAGTCCGACGGCGGCGTTCGAATATACCGTGGATCTTCTGAGAAGTGATACGCAAGACTTTATGATTGCCTGTTCAAGTGACGATGTGACACCGGTTCAAGAAAATCTTGTTCATCAGTTTGTTGCCAAGCCAGACTATTCGATGGCTAAAGGAAGTGCGGCGCTGCTTCTTTCGAGCCGGGAGCAACTTTCCAAATGTGATCATGCGCCTGTAGCATGGATTCGAAGCATGCTTCATTCGACCTACAACGGATTGATGCTCAGGAATGATGAAAAGTTCCACCGCCTACTGGAACGACTCATCCTCGAATCTTGTGAGGAAGCCTGCATTAGCTTTACTGAACTTGAGCATTGTCTCGTATCAAATGCGTTGGTGGACAACAGCATCGTCGATGGGGTTAAACATTTGTTGACTCAATATCATCCCCATCTTGTTGTAGAGAGTAAGAATGATAAGAGACTCTCCTCCGACTTTATGACTCATATCGTTGACGCAACTGAGATGATTTCGATGGGTGTCAAGAGCAATGTGTTGGTGATATCCATTGATCTGTCTTCTAATGTGGGGGCATGTATTATTTCAAGCAAAGACTGTCTGATGAGATAGTTATTGTTGATGAAAAGGATAGGCAGTGTTTTGATTTCATTATAGAGAGTGAAACGTTTGTCGCCTGTCCTTTTATATCTTTTTTTAGATTAAGTATTATAAAGTCCTCGGGGGCATTATGAGCTACAAAAATACGCATGGGGCTATTGTTGACACTTTCGCTAATGGAACATTCTCTATGCTATTTAACAGCGACTGTCTTTTTTTTGAAGGACATTTCCCTGACAATCCGGTTGTTCCGGGGGTGCTGCTGTTAGATACCATATATGAAAATCTGTTAAAAAAAGGTGCGTCGAATATAGTGGGTATTGATAATGCGAGGTTTTACAGTACCGTTCTACCTAACGAAAAAATTATCGTTAAAATCAATGAGCTGCCGGGTAAAGTAGTTTGCACCGTCAAAAAAGACACAGGCAAAGTACTCAAAGTCAGCTATATAAAAGCGCAATAATATGATCGATTATTCAACTCAATCAGATATTACGGCTTTGGGCGATGCGACGCCTCATCTTGACGTGAACGGAGACTCTCTCCTGAGTATCGCTAAAAGTTGTCGGAACCTTGTCGAGCATCAAAGCGGTATCAATGCTCACAAGATCCCTTTGTCCCGGCACAAAGACTACGAACTGCGAACGGTCACGGAAGTCCTGCAAGAAGCGAAGAGACGAAGGCTGGACTTAAGAATCGAGAACCCTTTTGAAAATAAAATAATTGGCAATTGCCAAACCATTTCATTGCTATGTCTTGGCATCATGCGTGAGCTGTCGATCCCGGCACGCTATCGATTTTGCCTGTGTGAATATTTTGAGCCCAATTCCTATGCGGAACACATCGTCCTTGAGTACTGGAGTGCTTCAAATCACAAATGGCAGATCCTGGACCCAACAGTCACGCACGAGATTATTGAAAAAAACCAAACTCAAGCCTTTGTCGATTTTGAATTTGATAACATTCCGAGAAATAAGTCCAATCTCTTTACCGATCTATGGAAAAAGTATCGATGTGGTGATTTAGACCTCGATACCATTCATCACCACTCTTACCGAAAGATCCTTGGGCTGGAACGATTCGTGTGGAGGACACTGCAGGACGTTTTGGCGTTACATAAAGTGGAACTGTTTTATTGGGACTACTTCGATTTTAAGCGGTATGTGAATGAACCTCAATTGGTAGACGAGATCATCGAAAATATCGATGAAAGTCGAAAAGAGATGAACAGCATTAATCTTGAGTTTGAAGGGTTCATTAACTTCCATCCTTATCAAAGAGATTATAAGTAATGCTAGATTTTGTGAAGGGGGCGCATGCTCAACCTTTTTCTTTTATCGGAACCGTTGAGGATATGTCAGAGCATGAAATGACAGCCAGGGCGGATTTCTCTGAAGAGAAGACATACAAGCAGTGTTGCCATAACGCATGGCCTCTCATTGTCGAGTCATTAGCTCAGGCAGCTGGTATTCATATAAAAAATCGGCTGGATCCTAATTACAATGGCTATTTAGTCGGTTTGGATGATCTACATGTTCAGCATTCCGGAGATATTATGTCTGACTACCGCTTAGTCACAAAAATGGTCAGCCGTCTTGATAAGAAATATTTATATCATTGCGAAGCGTTCACCAACACCAACCACTCGATCCTCTCATGTCATATTCTACTATCAAATTCAGATTGAAGCAGACTCCCTTATGGGATATTCCAGGAACATAGGTATTCCAACTCGATGCGAATTGCATTCTCATCATGTTGTCAGAAAAAATTGAATTTAATTTAAAAGTTAATAAAGTAATAACCGCATGCCTGATGATATTTCAGGTGACGGGCCCTCAGGTTTTAAAGCGTCGATATTAAAATGAAAAGTCACCCGAACTACATTTATGTTTAAATGTGGATGGGCTAATGCTGATGGAAAATAATTGGTGGAAAAATGAGTATTGCAAACGAAAGCTATAATAAATCTGTTATTTCCTGTGAAAGAAACTTGCCTCAGGTTGAGATGACAAGCTTCCACATTTCATCGGGTAAAGATGTTGCCTTGGAAGAGATCGCCTACGCGGCGAGACATCATCAACCTGTCACCGTCGATGAGGGCGTCATCAATAGAGTGACAAAATCACGTGACATCCTGGAGAAGATGGTGTCTGACGACCGAGTGATTTACGGCGTCAATACGAGTATGGGGGGATTCGTCAACTATATCGTCCCTATTGCTAAAGCCAATGAGCTACAGAACAACTTAATCAATGCCGTCGCAACCAATGTGGGGCGATATTTCGACGATACGACGGTCCGGGCTGCCATGTTGGCGCGAATCGTTTCATTATCTCGTGGCAACTCGGCCATTTCGATTACTAACTTCAAAAAGTTAATCGATATTTACAACCAGGGGGTAGTCCCCTGCATCCCTGAAAAAGGTTCGCTAGGGACAAGTGGCGATCTGGGGCCGCTGGCCGCCATTGCGCTGGTTTGCACAGGCCAGTGGAAAGCGCGTTATCAAGGCGAGCAGATGAGTGGGTTGGAAGCGCTCCAAAAAGCGGGGATCTCGCCGATGGAGCTCAGCTTTAAAGAAGGCCTGGCCCTGATCAATGGCACGTCTGCCATGGTGGGCTTAGGCGTATTACTGTATGACGAAGCGAAACAGCTTTTCGACACCTACCTGACTGTGACCTCGCTGTCGATTGAAGGGCTGCACGGGAAAATGAAACCGTTCGAACCCGCCGTACACCGAATGAAGCCGCATCCAGGTCAGCTTGAAGTAGCCACGACCATATGGGAAACATTGGCTGACTCTTCTCTGGCCGTGAATGAACATGAAGTCGAAAAGATGATTGCCGAGGAAATGGATGGCTTAGTCAAAGCAAGTAGCCATCAGATCGAGGATGCGTATTCGGTTCGTTGCACACCTCAAATTCTTGGACCCGTCGCGGATAGCCTCAAGAATATTAAACAGACGTTGGTTAACGAGCTGAACTCTTCCAACGACAACCCGTTGATTGATCAAACTACGGAAGAGGTATTCCATAATGGCCACTTCCATGGTCAATACGTATCAATGGCCATGGATCACCTGAATATTGCGCTGGTGACGATAATGAACCTTGCCAACCGTCGCATCGATCGATTTATGGATAAATCCAACAGCAACGGTTTACCTCCATTTCTGTGCGCAGAAAATGCGGGATTACGTTTGGGATTGATGGGAGGCCAATTCATGACGGCGTCGATCACCGCTGAATCCAGAGCTTCCTGTATGCCGATGTCAATACAGTCGCTGAGCACCACCGGAGACTTTCAAGATATTGTCTCTTTTGGATTAGTTGCCGCACGCCGCGTAAGAGAACAGTTAAAGAATCTTAAATATGTGCTTTCGTTCGAATTACTGTGTGCTTGCCAGGCTGTCGATATACGCGGGAGTGCTGGCTTATCGAAACGAACGCGTGCGCTCTACGAGCAAACCCGCTCGCTTGTGCCTTATTCGGCAGAAGATAAAACCATTACGGATTACATCGAGTCTATTGCTCAAATCGTGTTAACAAAAAATCGCGATATTTAGCGATGGTGCGGGACGAATCGTGACTCAGCCCTCCAGGCTGAGCGCGTTGCTGGCTTTGGTGATCCGCGGTGGCGGATCACAGAACGAATGATACTGGATAGACGAATATGGAAAAGTACAAGATTGAACAAGTACTCAAAAATCAAATCAGAGTAATAAACCATTACGACGATAGCGTAGAAATTGCCGGAGAGGTTAATTTAAAAGACGTTCTCGATTCGGTGGATATTCTTCAGTTTGTCTTCGGGATAAATAAAGAATACGGACTTTCATTTGGCAATAATATTGGCGATGAACAGCATCTAACCACGTTAGATAAAGTGGTCTCCTGGGTGCACTCTGCAATCAATCAAAAGGCCGAAGATGACAAACAATAATCTATTGTCGATGATTCGGCGGTTTAAGGACAATGACAATATTGCTTATTACGATTTTGAAAGAAAGATGTCTTTTTCAGAACTGTATCTGGAAATGACAATGATAAAGAATTACCTTGAATCAAGGGGCATGACTCAAGGTAAAAAAGTTGTCTCTTTTTTGGATAAATCATTTTCAGAGTATGCGCTTTTCTATGCGTGTTTATTGCAAGGCGTCGCTTTTTGTCCATTAGATAAAAGCTTGCCTGCCAATCGTTTGGCGATGATCATGTCAGATCTTCAACCTGATATGGTCATCGCAGAGGATTCCTATATAGGCGAAGAGAACGCCTTTAGGCAAAAATTGTCAATTCCGCATGGATGTATCGTGTCTGATGGGAACGTCAGCGCATTAATCGACGGTAATACGCACGATGAAGGCAATGCAGCAGAGGTTGATTCAGATACCGTTGCGTACATCATCTTTACTTCCGGGTCGACGGGCAAGCCTAAAGGGGTGCAAATCACGCACGAAAATCTAAATTTTTTCTTAGGCGCGTTGTATCCCCGATACGTCAGTGAGCAATCAGAAAACTATCTGTCAATTGGTCCATTGTATTTCGATATGACCATACTCGACAGTATTGTGCCTCCTTTGTATGGGCACTCGGTCTACTTGTATAAGCCGCCTTTCATTCCGGCAATTTTCTCTGGCATCATTGAAAAATATCAGATTACCAGGTTGAGCTGTGTTCCTTCGGTACTGGAAATATTGTTGCCTCAGCTTAACGAAGCGACGGGGTTTGAGCCGCTTCACACTCTGAACCTTATCCTGTTTGGCGCTGAAAAACCCAACGGGCAGTCCATAAAGAAATTACTGGCAAACATTCCTGAACTGAAAGTAATTAATGCATACGGTCCGACAGAAGGGACCATGTGCTGCTTTTCCTCTGAGATTACTCTCGATAGCTTGGGTGACGATATCAGTATCGGTAAGCCATTTGATGGTACCAAATACCTGCTCGATACCCGCTCTGGCTTTTCAACTTCCGGAGAAGGGAAACTATTGATATCTGGAAAACAAGTGATGAAAGGGTATATTAATCAATCACAGGTTGATGACCCATTTATTTTTGTCGATGATACTCAATACTATTGTACCAATGATGTTGTTAAGGTAGATGACGACGGTGTTTTCTACTTCCTTGGGCGTTCGGATGATGAAGTGAAACTGAATGGATTTAGAGTTCATCTTCAGGATGTTGCGGAGAACATTAAAAAAACACTCAGCATTGGCGATATTTTTCTCCATAAGCACACGGATAATAACAAGGACTATTTGGTTCTTTCATACGAGAGTACGTCGCCACTTAATCCTGAGGAATGTATTTCCTTATTAAGGGGGCAACTGCCAAAATATATGATCCCCAATGTTTTCGCCATATTCGATTCACTGCCTAAGTTGAGAAATTCAAAGTTAGACAGGAAGAAAGTCAAAGACTCCGTGAACTCAGAGTTCGTCCGTTCGAAGGAGTGCTTGGTCGATAAAAAAATTATTTCATTACATATTAAATAAATCCAGCTTTGTTCGGCTGAGCCTTCATTCAGAAGATGTAAAGACTTTACGCATTACAAACGGTCAAAAAGTAGGGAGGGGAAATCGATGAAAGATGCTGACTTGAGTAGTTTACTGCGTACGGTAAGATCGCACTATGAACATAAAAACGCGATTGTATTTAATGAGGTGGCATATTCTTATAAGGAGTTAGATCAGCGAATTGAAATCTGCAATCAAGCCATTGCACATAGCGATATAGCGGTCATTATCAATGTCAAAGATAAGCTGAAAGCCATCATATTGATGCTATCTGCCATAGACTGTGGCGTTACATTTATACCGATTGATGGTGATCGACCTCGTTCGTTTTTGACTAAAATCGCGGCGAAGTTCCCTCAGGTTCGCGTGATTAACGACGTGTGTTTCGATACAGGACAGATTGACTCACACATCCTGACGCATTATGAGCGAGGGCAGACACTTCCTCGCGGCGTGATGTCAATCATGTATACATCAGGCTCCACGGGGGAACCTAAAGGCGTACAGGTCAGGGCGAGTTCTGTGCTCAATTTGCTGCATCGTCCCTCTTTCATTGCTTTAAGTCGTGAAGACGTAGTGGCGTCTTATTCGTCGCTGTCTTTTGATGCGTCCACCTTCGAAATTTTTACCCCTTTGCTTTCCGGTGGCACGCTGGTGCTGTTGGATAAAATGGTGGTGTTGGATGAAGCGCGTCTTCTTCATGCCATTGAGCAATATAAAATATCCTGTATGTGGATGACGGCCGGCCTCTTCCGAAGTCACATGTTGTCCGGTGATTGCCGCGCATTGGCACGTCTCAGGCATCTGATCGTCGGTGGAGATAAAGTGGATTTTCACGCTGCGGTGTCATTTTTGGAACGTTCACCCGGTACGCAGCTATACAACGGTTATGGGCCGACTGAAAACACCGTTTTCACCACCGTTGCGAAGTTAGACCTGGAAAAATTGAAACGTGAGAAACGGATTTCGATAGGAAAACTGGTTGAGGGCGGGGATTACCTTCTCTTCGATGAACTCACTGGAAAATATCGCAAATCCGGTATTGGTAGACTCCATGTGACGGGGAAAGGGCTGTCCGCGGGGTATCACGATAACCCCGTGGAAACCGGGAAGGTGTTTAGGATGGTTGACGGCACCCGCTATTACGACACCGGCGATATCGTTGAGTGTGCGCTGGATCAAGAATTTTATTTTCTGGGTCGCCAGGACCGTCAAGTTAAACTGAATGGGCACCGAGTCGAATTAGATGACATTGAAAAAACCATAGAAAGTGATAAGTCTGTGGTAAAAGCACTGTGCTTTTTATGGAAGAATCACCTTGTGTCTTTGATCGAAATACAGGATAACACGGCTGGCCTTGAGGCGATCATTACCCGGCTGCGCTCTCATTTGAGCCCTTTCTCTTTTCCTGATTTTTTTATCGAAAACACACAGTGGCCACTTAACAAGAATGACAAAATAGACACTCAATACTTGGTCAACAACACGATAAAAAATCTGGAAATGCGCCAAAGCGATTCCGCCGGGCTCTCGGTTAAGCGTGTCGCTGAACAGGTGTTAGATAAGTCTGTTGAACAGCTGGATATCGGTTTATTTGATCTTGGCTTTGATTCCTTATCTATGCTCACATTTAGTCATAAACTGAATGAACATTTTGCTATTAAAATAAATGTTCTTGACCTTTATACCGCAGGAACATTGCAAGGTGTGGATAACTTAGTTGCCACTAAAATGAGCGTGTGAAGCATGTTTTTATGCCACGCTTCGCGGTTAGTTTATTGGCTGTTTTAAGGTTTTGTTGGGACTAATGCGTTTTAAATTTTAATCACAGGCATTATCTACTGGATTGTTAATCATCCGGCGATAAATTTATTTCTGCTGTTTTATCAACCGGAAATCTCGCCAATATTGGGCGTTATATAAATGGAGCTGTGTTATGAGTGAATATAATGAAACGGAACTGAAGAACATTGAAATTGTAAAATCACTGTACACCGATGTTTTTGATACAGGCAATTGCCCGGTTGTCAACGACTATTACCATAAGGGGGCGAAGTGCCATCTAAAAGGCAAAACTCTGCAGGTTGAACAGATGAAGGGGGGAATGGCTGAATTTGTTGAAAAACACGTGGCGATCTCAACGTCGATTGAATCAATCTTTGCTGTCGGTGACCGTACCTATGCTCGTCTTAATCGGCAGGCTACGTTGAAAGGTGATAGCCAGCCCCGTGATATTGAAATCATGGTAGAAAAACGATTTGTTGATGGGAAAGTCGCAGAGCTATGGTTCATGGTCGATGACGAGATGTACAGCGAAATTTGGCTAAAACAACAGTCAGCATAATCCGATAACCTGGGCATAGGATAGACATTCTATGCCTATAACAACAGGTAGCATAAAATGGATATAGCGATCATTGGCTTCTCTTTTCTCTTGCCTGGTGCAAGCAATATGGCAGAGCTGGATGCGTTGTTGGAGTCTGGTCAGGATGCACTGACCGACCCTCTCTCCTCCGGCAACCGTCGCGAAGGCTGGGTCAGCCGGGCGGGTTACGTGCAGGGGGCAGAGCAGTTTGACTACGACTTATTTGGGATATCACTGCGGGACAGTTACATTATTGAACCTCAACAACGTATGTTCATTCAATGTGCCTGGCGTGCATTGGAACAGGCTGGCTACAACCCGACCCGCTGTGCATTGAAAGTCGGTGTCTACTCTTCATCTTCCGATAGCCATTACCCCTCTTTTCTTGCCGAGAGCCAATTGGCCTTGGATAAGTACGATCCTTTCGAGATAGAGATTGGATCGAACAAAGAACAACAGTCGTTGCGATGCGCGTACTTGTTTGATCTGCAAGGCCCGGCCGTAGGGATACAGTCGGCATGCTCGAGCGGCTTACTTTCTGTCCATATGGCGATGCAAGGTATCGCCATGGGAGACTGTGATATGGCCATCGCAGGCGGAGCCTGTCTGCCTTACCCTCTTCATTCCGGGTATCAGTATCAACCGGGCATGAACCTGTCGGAAAGCGGTGTTTTAGCCTCTTATTCTCACTCCGCAGATGGTATGGTGCCAGGGTTTGGCTGCGTCGTGTTTGTACTCAAATCCCTCAAACAAGCCCGCAGCGATAACGATACTGTGTATGGTGTGCTTACCGCGAGCAGTATCAACAACGACGGAAGAGCGAAATCTGGTTATACCGCGCCCTCAACCCGTGGTATCGCAAGAAACATCCAGAATGTGCTCGCGAAATCGGCGTTGACGGCGAAGGACATCGACTTTGTCGAAGGCCACGGGTCGGGGACCAAAATTGGGGATATATTGGAAGTCGCGGCGCTGACTAAAGCCTTTATGAGCCAGGAACGGGCAACCCATCACACGGCCCTGTCGTCCATTAAAGCCAATATTGGCCACCTGGATGTCGTTGCCGGTCATGCCGGCTTATTAAAGTCTGTGCTGCAAGTGTGGAACCAAAAGTTATACCCCGCTGCCAATTTTTCATCGCTAAATCCTAATTTACAATTGGAACGGACGGCTTTCTATGTCCCCAGAGAAAGCCGTCGAAAGGAAAATTTAACGGGCCTGGTAAACTCTTTAGGGATCGGCGGAACCAACTGCGCGCTAATCATTCGTGGCGAAGCGCATTCTGCATTGGCCGAGGTAGATGCGTCGCAGACCGTTGTCGTTATGATTGGTGCAGACAATGAGGGACGCCTGCAGCACCTGCTAGGTCAGCTCCAGGAAGAATTAAAGAACGCATCTTATTCGTTGGAAGATGTGGCGTATACCATGACAAGACGTTCTGTGGGGAAGGGATGCATTGCGGCGTTCGCCGTCGCTTCACTTAACGAGCTTCAAGAGCAAATTGCCGTCAGGTTGCGTTCAAGCGTTGTCGGTCATCCGCTGGACGTTTGTCTAAAGGAGTATACGGGGAAAGCGATCGCGATCAACGCGAGCGAAATCGATGCCAAACGTGTCGTTGTGCTCGAGTCTACCCCTAAACCGCAAACCAAAGTGGACGAAGCTTCGCGAGAAGAGAAAAGAGCCAGCGCGGTTATTTGCGAAGAGGCCCTGCGTAATATTTGGCTCGAGAATTTTATGCTGGACGCGATAAACGAGGAAGATAGCTTTGTCGACCTGGGGGGGCATTCTATCCTCGCTCTGTCACTCGTCACCGATATCAATACCGCGTTTGATCTTACGTTGACGATGGACTGGGTTGAAAAATTCGATGTTTTCAGTACCCAGCTGAAAGAACTGAATAGACTGGTCAAAACGAAAACAGCGCCTTCGCTGATAAAACCGCTTTTTGTGCCGTCCGGTGACATACGCGCAACGCTTATATTTATTCATGCTTCTATTTCTGGTGTGGAAATATACAGGAAACTATCGAAAAGTATTGCCAATGACATCCAGGTGCTCGGAGTTGACTCATACAATCTCTATAATGAAAATAAAATATGCTCAATAGATAAACTCGCTGAAATGTATGCGGATGATATTTTTGCAAATGTGAAAGATAGCGATACTCCAATTTTCATTGGCGGCTGGTCACTGGGTGGGTTATTGGCCAGAAAAATAACGGAAATTTTAGAAGAAAAAGTCGCTGTGAAAGGCAATATATTATTGGATTCGATTCTATATTCTCCTGAGAATTCTGTGCTCTTTACGGATGACTATCTCTCCTACTTCATGGATCTTAGCTACTTTTCGAATTCGGTTGGCGGAGATGAAAGAGCAAGAGAGAATCTCAAATCTCTATTTGACATAGAGAGAAGTATGGTTAAAGCGTTTGAAGATCCCAGGATCAACATCCCCCTGCTCAATGTCGTGGCGATATCTCCTCTTGTACAGATTAAAAATAATATGCTCTCCAATGTATTTGAGTCGTTGAAAAAGGCCAACAATAACTGGCCAGTAAACGACTTAATGGTGGTTAGGGAGATCAACACCGATCATGTTGGATTAGTGGCTGAATCAAATATTGATAAAGTTTCAGCATTCATTCAGGAGTTTTTAGAAAAGAATGTATAAACACATCATCTTGTTTAAATTCAAAGAGTTTGTTTCTGCAACGAATGCACTGGAATTACTTCATCAGCTGGGTGAATTGAAAAATAGAATACCGTCTATCAAAAAATACAGCTATGGAATGAATGATGATGATAATTTAAACCATTCAGGTTTTGAGTTTGCATTCGTTATGGAATTTAGCTCGAAACAAGACAGAGACGCCTATCAGACCAATCATCACCATCAAGCTTTTATTAATGAAGCATTGAATTCTGCTATTTCAGAGGCAATTGTCTTCGATATGATCGAGGAAGAGAGATGAAAGATAAAATCGCAGTGACAGGCATGTCCGGACTGTTTCCAGAAGCCAACGACTATCATGAATTCTGGGACAACCTGTGTCATGGGCGGGTGTCCTACCAGTCATATACCGATCAAGATGGACACATCAGATCGAAGGGGCTGTGCCCGGACCCCGAAACCTTTGATGCGCAGCGCTATCGTCTTTCTGAGAAGGAAGCGTTGGTCATGGATCCGCAGCTGAGAAAGTTCATCGAACTTGTCGACTTGGCGCTACTCGATGGCGAATATCACGACCCAGCCACCCTGGGGACGGTTGCCGTGATAGCGACGCAGGGCAGCAATCAGACCTACCATGATCAACTGCAAAAAAGCGTCGCAGAAGGTCAGGTTGAAGCGCCTAATGCGCTACTCCTCAACCTCAATAAGGGTACCGATTTTATGGCTACCCGCGTCGCCCATATATTTAACTTTCAGGGGCCGTGTTTCAATCTGCAATCCGCCTGTTCTTCGTCATTGACCGCGATTGTTGAAGCCTGCTGGATGCTGCAAACAAAGCGTTGCGATACCGTGATTTGCGGTGGGGTACATATCTCTTATCCGTTGGAGATGGGCTATAAGTATGAACCTGGGTCCATTTATTCCCAAACGGGCATTTGCCGACCTTTTGACCATCGTGCTGATGGCACAGTTCCCTCAGATGGCGGGGGCGTGGTCATTCTCCGACGGCTTCAGGATGCCGAAGAGAATGGGGATAATATCCATGCCGTGATTGCGAATGCGTTGAGTAATAACGATGGCAAGAATAAACCCAGTTTTGCCGCCCCTTCGGTCAACGGTCAGTGGCAGCTGTTGTCTCAAATCTATCGCCATTCGGCCATCAACCCCCGCCAGCTGCAGTTCATCGAATGTCATGCAACAGGAACCGTCGTGGGCGATCCCATGGAAGTTCAGGCCCTCAGCCAATTGATGGATAGTTACCCTGCGGATGACACGTTATCCCCAGTAGTCGTGGGGTCGGTCAAAGGAAACATCGGCCATCTTTTCTGGGCGTCGGGCATCGCTTCCTTGATCAAATCCGTGCTGGCGCTTAAAAAAGGTGTTTACCCCGGAACGTCCAATCTGTCTCAGCTCAATGATTTACTCCGGGAGACGGAGAAACAGCATTTATTGTTTACGGCGGAAAATATTCCGTTGGATCCTGGCAAGCCCTCCCTGGCGGCTATCAGCTCGATGGGCGTAGGGGGGACCAACGCCCACATCGTGATTGAAGGTTACGGTGAATCACGCCCCCACGCACCAAAGAAACTGACCCGCAAGGAGACGCAGGGCAGTGTGTATTCATTCTTCTCTCAAATGGCAATAATAAAAGAAGCCTGCGGTGAGAAGGCGGCCAGCAGGCACGCACCCTCTGTAGAACCGACACGGGTTACGCCGTCCTCCTTACTGCCTCAGATCTTGTCTTTCTACCAACGAGTGCTAGGAGAGGATGAGGTTTACCCAGACAGTGACTACTTCGATCTGTATGGAGATTCTGTGACGGCTGTTGAACTCCTCGCATTATTCAAATCAGAACTAGGCATCGATGTTACGACAGATACCATCTATAAGCACTCGACGCCCGAGGCGTTAGCGAATGCGATTGCCAGCGAGCCGTCTTCTGTCGCCCAGCCTGTACCGGATCGCCAACCGATGAGGGGCCAGGTCCACCCACACAGCTTGTTGTCGCCTTATCAACAGCGTTTTTATTTATTAGAGAAACTGCAGCGAGGCGAGGGTAGTCAATATAATGTGCCGCTCTGTGTCGAGATTCCGCCGGCGTTTCCGCTAGAAGCCTTCACGCAATCTTTGGATAAAATTCTTGCGCAGCTCCCTCAATTTAGTCACCAATACAAGGTAACCAAAGAAGGCCTTGCACTGGCGGCCAAACGTTCACAGATCGTTGAAACGGTCTCGGTGAAGGTGCCCCTAGAGGTTTCGCTGCCGGTGTCATTACAGGCCGTGTATGAGCAACGGTTTGATCTCGAGAGAGGGCCGCTTTGCCGGGTAACGGCGCTTCGACATGGCGTTAACAGGCTGCTGGTGCTGAATTTTCATCACATCGCGATCGATGGGACGGGTTTGCACAACTTATTGGAAGTCTTGTCCGAGGCGGGGGAAGAAAACGAACCGCTAAACAGCGTCCGTATTCCTCAGCACACGGAGCCTGGTATTTCCAACGCCAGCCTTGCGTTCTGGCAGAACTCGCTGAGTGGCGTTGAGCAGACGTCATTGCCGCTTGATCCTGCCCACTCTTTAAATGCGAAGACAGTGATCCCCGGGACGGTGGTCTCGCGCCTTACAACAGAACAGGTTTCAAAGGTTCAAAATATAGCCAGAGCCCATAAGAAACCCCTCTTTGTCGTGCTCTATGCGCTATTCAATGCCACCTTGTCAGAATTCCTCGATACCGCCGTTGTTTGCACTGGGATGACGCTGGCCAATCGCTCGGAGTCCGATAGGGCAGTGATTGACTGTCGAATGAATAATATTCCTGTTGTCGTCAATTGTGGATCGGGGCAGTTCTACGAGATTTTGAATGAGACGGACAACTCACTGAAGAACAGTTTGCTTCATGCCCACGTGCCTTTAGACAGAATTTCGTCACTCGCAGGGAGAAACGGTCAAGGAGTGTATGACATTCTTTTTATGTATCAGAACCAAAACAAAGGCAATGTTCTAAAGTATCGCCAGTTTACGCTGCCTGAATATTTGACGCGCTACCAACCCGTGTATGGCAATTTGACCGTCAATCTTGTGCCTGAGCATGAAGGGATCGCGATCGAGATGATGTTCAATCAAGCTGTCTACGCCAGGGAAACGGTGGCAAGCCTTATGTCGATGTTGGTGTCCAATATAGATAGCGTCTTGTTCAACCTACAAAACCTCCACGAGATGAAAAAATAATGACTGCTACATTTATCGAAAAGTTTGAATCTATCGCGGAAGTATTCCCAACGAATATTGCACTTATTGTTGGTGATAATGAAATTAATTATGCTCAACTGCAACAAAAGGCAAAGCGGATTGCTGTCGGTATCCAGGCCGAAATTGATGATAACATGGAAGGCGTGGTGCTGTGTTTGCAGAGGGATGAATCGCTTATCAGCACGATATTAGCGTGTCATTATCTGGGGATTCCATATATTCCCGTCGATCCAAGGACCTCAAGTGAGAAGATCGATCATATTCTTTCTCAAGCGCGCTATTTGTACATCAGCAATGCAAAGACAAGCCAATGCCAAAAAGCAGTTGACGTCAACAGGCTGTCACAGGCTAGTGCTCCGTTTGAGCACGAAAGCGTGTCGTGCACGTCTCAAGAGGCCTATCGAATATATACCTCTGGCTCAACCGGCGCCCCCAAAGCGGTCATGGTCAGCCATATTGGATGCGCTAATTTAATTGCTCACTTTTGCTCTTTATTGGCATTCAAGCCCCAACAAACGTGGCTATCATCAACATCGGTCGCCTTTGATATTTTCTTCCTCGAATACGCAGTGCCCTTGTCGAGCGGGGGAACCTTAATATTGTTGACAGATCAAGAGATCTACTCGCCGCAACAGGTCGCAAGGCAAGTCATGCGTTGGTCACCTTCCGTCTACCAGGCGACGCCTTCGCTATTCAAGGGACTCTTAGTCTATATGGATAAGGGGCGGCATTTCCAAAAAGTGTTGGTGGGGGGGGAATCTCTTTCTCCACAACTGTCTTCATCACTGTTTGAACGGAGTGACTGGTTGTGCAACGTGTATGGACCCACAGAAACCACCGTTTGGTCTAGTGCGCATGTTATTCGGCAAAGAGGAGACACTCGCATTGGGCGACCAATACGCCACACACAACTCTGGATATTGAACGAACAGCAGCAAGAGTGCGCGCAAGGTGAGTCGGGGCGTATCTATATCTCCGGGGATGGCCTCGCTTTGGGCTACTTTAATAACCCTGAGTTGACGGCGAGCAAATTCACCGAGGTGTGCATCGAAGGTGTCAATCGACGGATGTATGATACCAATGATATTGGTTATGTGGATGACGAGGGCATCGTCAATTTTCTTCACAGAGAAGGCGGGTTTGTCAAAATCAATGGGTATCGGGTTGAACCTGCAGAAATCACGGATACGTTTGAAGCGATAGAGGGTGTGTCAGGTTCTGCGGTCATTCCCCTTCATGACGATCTGACGGATTCTGCAAAACTGATAGGCTGGGTGGAGTGCTCAGGGGTGACTGAGGCGACGATCAGGGCGTTTCTTGAGTCAAAGTTGAGTCATTATTTGGTTCCGCATCATATTTTCACTATCTCGGCATTGCCTTATACGTTGAGCGGTAAAATCGACGTAAACCGGCTTGAAGAAATGAGTCTCCAGCTTTTGAGTAGGGCTCCTGGGGCAAGTGTCTCAGAATCAATGGGCGAACCATCGGCGCTGGCATCCCACCCTGTGGGTAAAATTCTGGGCCAGTATGTGGATATCACCCGGATGTCAAAAGACGATAACTTCTTTGAGCTGGGGTTAACGTCGATGCAAGCTATCTCTCTTCATATCGATATGCTTGAGTTGTATCCCAACATGGAACTACACGAAATCTTTGATCGGCCATCTTTTAATCAGCTGATAAACGAACTGGAATGCATATAATTTTAATCTGAGTCTTTTCAGACTTATCGGCATGTCCGATCGGCCAATAAGTCTGAACAGTGGAGACAACATGAACGACTCTCACGTGCTTGAGAAGAAGGTCATCTGGTTGATGGCGCTTATTCAATTTATTAATGCTGTGGATTTTATGATCGTTATGCCTCTCGGGGCGGATTTTGCCCGTGCGTTACCTATGTCGGCGGCAAATATCGGTTATCTTGGGGGAGGTTACACCTTGGCTGCTGCCGTCTCTTCCCTGCTGGTGGCGAAGTACATCGATAGGTTCGATCGCAAACGGGTAGTGTTAGTTATGTTGTTTGGGCTGTCTGCGGCCACCTTGATGTGCGCGCAGGCCTGGAATATGACAAGCCTAATGTTTGCCCGCATCGTTGCAGGCTCTTTTGCCGGCCCATTAGTCGCCATCTCTCTCGCCATTATGACGGATTGTGTCCCTGTCGAGCGCCGTGGTCGGGCCATGGCCACCGTGATGGGGGCTTTTTCCATTGCCGCGATTGCTGGCGTGCCTTTGGGCCTCAAGCTGTCAAGTTGGTATCAGTGGTCCATGCCTTTTTACGTGGTCGGAGCCTCAGGAATGCTGGTGGCCGCCATGGTGGTGGTATTGCTGCCAAGCCTCAAGGGGCATCTTCAGGGAACGACGTCCAGGCCGCCTGATGTGTCTCTGCTTGCATTGATGGCCAACCGCCGGGTTTTACTGGCGATTTCCTCGCTAGGTTTGGCCGTATTAAGTACGTTTCTTCTGTTGCCGAATCTGGCCGTTTGGCTGCAACTTAACGCCGGCGTTGCTCGGGATGATTTAAGCATGTATTACCTGATCGGGGGCGTGGTCAGCGTGATCGTGCTGCAGATTTTTGGTCGCATGATTGACAAAATGGGGGCGCTCTCTGTCGTGACGGGCCTCGCAGTCGGCATCTTTGTGGTGATTTTCGATGGTTTTATGCATGCTTCGCTCTTGCCTCCTTTGGTTATTTTTACCGCCTTTATGGCGTTGACGGCAACGCGGACGATTGCCGCAACCACCGTCAATACCACTGTTCCTGCGCCTAACGTAAGAGCGGCTTTTATGTCTTTGCAAAGCATCTGCCAGCATGTGTTTAGTGGTTTGGCTGCAATCCTTTCGTCCTGCATCCTGGTAGAAGAGCAGCAACAGCTACACAACCTTGAGATATTGGCCACCTGTGCGTTAGCCCTCACGCTCGTGCAGCCACTGGTCTTGCAGCGATTGCTCAAACATCAATAGCTGCCTCCAGCCATGCCTGATTGCTCGGCACGACTCAGGCATTTCTCAATGTGTGCCACTTATCGGGTTAAGGAATTGGCGTATGCCTCCATTTTTGCTCACCAGTCAGAGGGGGGAAGTTCCTCTGTTCAGGCATTTGGTCTTATGGTACAACGCCTTTGATTTCAAATGGTTCGATGATTCACTGTTCTCGGATTTCGGTGTGGAATGCCCCGTTCTTTTAACAAGAGCGGGGCCCAAAAGAAAAGCAGAGTACTTTGCAGGCAGGCTGGCCGCCAGGCGCGCACTCCAATTTCTTGGGTGCAAAACATTCGCGCTTCCAATAGGGGAGCATCGGCTTCCTCAGTGGCCTGCGGGTTACCGTGGGTCCATTTCCCACACGCGCGCATTAGCGGTGTCGGCTGTCTGCCAGCACGATCGCTATCGGGCTGTGGGTATTGACACCGAAACGATGTTCACGGCCGATCAATGTACCAAGTTAACGAGAGCCATCGTGTCTGAAGCCGAATGGAATAGTGTCATTCGAGGGGGTTGGACTCTTGCTCAACCGCAACTGGTTACTCTGATTTTTTCAGCCAAAGAAGCCTTGTATAAGGCGCTCTATCCTCACACTTTATTGTTTCAGGACTTCAGTGCTGCCAAGCTGACATGGATATGTGAAAAATCGGCACAGTTTCAGATTGAACTGGCTTGTGACTGGAGTGGAGGCTATCGCACAGGCACTCGTTTTACCGGGGGGTTCCAGTTTGTTAATCAGAGCGTCGTCACGGTGATTGCTGATGGTTGCGACAAGTAAACTGAGCGCGCCTTTCCACGCAGAATGTGCTGCTTTCAGAAATAGCGAGGGAAAGGGATCTTCAGGATGCGGTCATATCTTTCCATGAAAAGTTATACGCAGCGGCCCTCCGTTATATTTGAATGATGTTAAAAATGAACTGCTGTTATTTTTTCTGATATCGACTATGCCTCTCTTTTATGCGTGTTTAAACATGACGCCAGGGGAGGTTACACCCAAAAAAGATAGGAAATAATTTTGAACTCTGAAAACATTCATTCTTTGTATACTGAACGTAAACCGACAAAGTATGACGATTATTATCGTGACATTCCTTGCTCTGTGTGTGAGATATTTAAAATAGCAAGAAATATTGTAGAGCATTATAAAGGTGTTAATAAATATAAAATAAGCCCGGAAAGGTACAATGATATTGATATCAATCAGCCTGAAATCATACTGGGTAGATTGTCTAACTCTGGGGTGAGGTCCATTACTGACTCGATCCCCTTTGAACATAAGCTCGTCGGGCATTGTTTGACTATTTCTATCATGGCGCTCGACATGATGAGATACAAAAACATCCCTTCACGATTACGCTACGCCTATTGTACTTACTTCAGTCAGGATATTTACCCTGAACAAATCCTGATTGAATACTGGTGTGAGGACAGAAACGCATGGTTATTGGGGGACCCCTCGATGAACCAAGAAGTGCTTGATCATAATGAAATTTCGGTAAACATGGACTTTTGTGACGTGGATACTACACTTTCTCAGCCGATCCACTGGGTTTGGCGTCACTTAAGGAAAGGACAGCTGGATTTCACGATGTATCGTGGTATCCATGACAAACAAGAAAAAAAACAGGTATTGGAAGAAGTGGCTCGGATATTTGTGAATGACCTGGCAATCATAAACAATCTCGTATTATCGGTTTATGACTACGTGCTGACCCCGTACCAGTCTGACCATCTCAGTGAAGATCTGTTTCAATATCTGGATGAAATTGCAGATGAAATGAGCGCCACACCAGGTTGTGTGATTGCTTATGACGAATCCAATCTTATCCGATGCCAACCGAGAACGGTGGTGAGAAAAAGCGTCTTCAGGAAAGAGGAGCAACTATTTGAGATCTAAGCGCAGTAGGTACAAATTGGATCATCGCAAGACACCGGTCTCAAACCGGCGTCTTGCGTAAGCGACTTTAATGCACATTTCCTTCGAGCGAGCTGAAGGACATATGTCTTGTCGCCATCTTGCCGTCTATACGTGGTGGGAGGCGCTGCCGTGGGTGTTTGGCGATCAGCCCATCGGGCAGGAAAACCTAAAACTGCGGGTCATTGCGATTATTGTTCTGTCGGTTTTGCCGGGAATATAGAAAGAATCCGTAATAAGCGCGCAGTGGCACAAGAGGCGAAATAGTGTCACGAGCGTAGTAAGGCAGGGGACTGAGAGGGGGGAGACCACTTTTCTTTCCCATGTTTCTGTTTCTTATGTTTTAATGTGCAACATTTCATGGCCTGTAAGCGGGAAAAATAGCATTATTGGCTGCTTATGGTAAAACTAGCATCGACTAGGTTCAGGAAAAAAGGTTATCAATGAGCTGGATTGAACGAATTAAAAGCAACATAATTTCCACCCGCAAGGCAAGTATTCCTGAAGGGGTATGGACCAAGTGCAGCAGCTGCGAACAGGTGTTGTACCGTGCGGAGCTGGAGCGCAACCTGTCGGTTTGCCCGAAGTGCGATCACCACATGCGCATAGCAGCGCGCGACCGCCTGCATAGATTGTTGGACGAAGGCTCGCTGGTGGAACTGGGGAGCGAACTTGAGCCGAAAGACGCGCTGAAGTTTCGTGACGCTAAGAAATACAAAGACCGTCTGACCGCTGCGCAGAAAGAGACCAACGAGAAGGATGCGCTGGTCGTGATGAAAGGCACGCTGTACGGCATGCCTGTGGTCGCGGCGGCATTTGAGTTCTCCTTTATGGCAGGTTCAATGGGGTCTGTGGTCGGCGCGCGTTTTGTCCGTGCCGTTGAGCAGGCGCTGCAAGATAACTGCCCGCTGGTGTGCTTTGCCACATCTGGCGGCGCGCGCATGCAGGAGGCGCTGATGTCACTGATGCAGATGGCGAAAACCTCTGCTGCGTTGGCGAAGATGCAGGAGCGAGGTCTGCCGTACATCTCAGTGCTGACTGACCCGACCTTGGGCGGTGTGTCCGCAAGCCTTGGGATGCTTGGCGATCTCAACATCGCCGAACCGAAAGCGCTGATCGGTTTCGCCGGGCCTCGTGTTATTGAGCAGACCGTGCGTGAAAAATTGCCGTCAGGTTTCCAGCGCAGTGAATTCCTGCTTGAAAAAGGGGCGATCGACATGATTGTTCGCCGTCCGGAAATGCGCTTCAAGCTTGCCAGCATTCTGACGAAGCTGATGAATCTCCCGGCGCCGAATCCAGACTCGCCGCAAGAAGGCGTGCCGGTACCGGTTCAGGAACCAGGGCCTGGTGCCTGATAATGTAAAGGGCAGGGCCATTAGGCGCTGCCCTTTTTGCTTTTCTTAACCGTTACCCATCGTGGGCAACGTGGGAAAAAGCGAAATTCCTGTCGCCACATCGCCCTGACGACGTGGTTTTCTTATCTCAAACATCGATGCATGCAAAAACGAGCGATCTTGGGTTAACACGCGCGAGTGATGTGGCGCCATGCATGGCGGTGCAGAAACCGGGTCATGCGTCTTCACCGTGGCGAGGACCAACGTCTGACGTGATGGCCGTGTAAGCACACCCGTTTTAGTTCCACCTACTTTTTGAGTGTTCCGGTTTTTCAGCCATCAGTCGGTACTCTTCTAACATCAGATTGTTCAGTAATTCATAAGGCTACATGCTGTTCTATTCAGTCAGCCTGCGCTTCGTAAATTCCCGTGCTTCATGACTAAAGGTATACGCTGTGGGAGTTAAAAATTTTAAAGGGGGGATGGCGCTAAACTGAGGATTTTTAATTCGTTCAGGGATGGTTTGGGTGGGGAAATTCTACCAATGCAGAGACAAAACTAAAAACGTATCGGGAGTGTTTTTTTACTAACTTATTGAACCTAAATTAGATAAGGATTCACAAATAGGCATGAAACGAGAATTTGGCTCCTCTGACTGGACTCGAACCAGTGACATACGGATTAACAGTCCGCCGTTCTACCGACTGAACTACAGAGGAATCGTGTGAACGGGGCGCATCATATCCAGCTGCCCCAGGTGTGTCAACGCTAAATTGCTCCAGGCGGTGCGACTGCTCGGTATCTGAGCAATAAGCCTGTCAATCAGCCCATTGCGCGTCGTTTTCCGCCTGGGCGCGCAGCAGGCGCGCCAGCGGATCCTGGCGGTAGAAGCGGCAAAAGTGCTGATACAGCGCCGGAAAGCGTTCGGCCAGCAGCTCGGGGGCGCTGAAGAAGTACTCCGACAGCACGGCGAAGCACTCGGCCGCATCGGTGGCGGCGTAGGCATCCATGCTGGCGGCCTCTTCGCCGACCATGTCGATCTCGTCCTGCAGGCTTTCCATCGCGGCGTGCAGATCATGTTCCCAGGCAGCCACCTCGCGCAGCGGGATCGGCGGCACGCCGGTGGCGACGCCGCCGTTGCGCATATCCAGCTTGTGCACCGCTTCGTGGATCACCAGATTGAAACCGGAAAGGTCGAAAGAGTCCTGCACGTCTTGCCAGTTGAGCACGATCGGCCCTTGTTCCCAGCTTTGGCCGGACTGCACCACCGGCCCCGAGTGCACCAGACCGATCTCGTCCTGCCATTCGTCTTCCACCACGAATGGGGTGGGGTAGAGCAGAATTTCGTTGAAGCCGTCGAGACACTCCGCGCCCAGCTCCAGCACCGGCAAGGCGAACAGCAGGGCGATGCGCGCCTGCATCTGCGAGGTGAGCTGCAGCCCCTGCAGCGGCACGATGCGCTTTTGCTGCAAAATCTGCCCGGCGACGGTCACCAGCCGCTGCCGCTCTTGCTCATTCAGCGGCGAGAGCAGCGGGATCGCCAGCGCGTCCCGCCACTGTGCCTGGGTATCCGCCTCGGGTTGAGAAGGTTGAGTCGCTTTCCACGGCCATTTAATCATCAGGTTGCTCGTAAAGTCGTCACTTGAACGTTCAGCGGTATGCTAATGCTGTAAAAATGCCGTAAAAGCGGGCATGATAGCAAGCGTTGTCAGGAGAGATGCCGGAGCGGCTGAACGGACCAGTCTCGAAAACTGGAGTAGGGGCAACTCTACCGGGGGTTCAAATCCCCCTCTCTCCGCCATTATTCAATCACTTACGAAAAAATCTTTCAACGATCCCCATCACAGTTAAAGCGCCCCGGCCCAGCAGGCCGACACGCCTTTCCCTTTGTTCTCGATTATTTCCCGACGTAATCAAACATCATTCGAACGCGCATCCAGATAGGCGGCATAGTGATGCTCTGTCGCTTGACGCGCCTGATGACGTCGTTTGGCGACGATCATCGCCACCGTCAGCAGGGCGGGAAGCGCCAGGACGGCGAAAATGGTGCTGAAGCTCCAACCGAGCGCCAGCATTTCAGCCCCGGCCAGCGCGCTTAAGATAGCGCCCAAACGGCCGATGCCGTGCATCCAGCTGGAGCCGGTGGCTCGCACTTCGGTGGGGTAAAAGCTGGCCGACAACGCGTTCATGCCGGTGTTGGCGCCCCCGATGCAGAACCCGATGGCCATCGCGCAGCCGCCCATCAGGATGGGGTAGCCCATCGCCATCCCCATCAGCAGAGTGAACAGCGCCCCCAACCCATAAATCGACGCCAACGCGCGATGCGGTTCGGATCTGTCCATCAACCACCCGGAAAATAGCGACCCTAATGTCCCGCCCGCCTGAAACAGCGCGGTGATGACCGCCGCTTGCGCGATGTTGAAACCGCTGTCTTTAATCAGCAGCGGCAGCCAACTGCCTAAGGTGTAGTACAGAAACAGCGCGCTAAAATACGCGCCCCACAGCATTAAACTGCCGAAGCGGTACCGCGCGTTCACTACCAGTTTAACCGGATGCGTGCAGACCTGGCCCGGCGGGGGCAGAACGACGGTAGAATGTCGAAAATCGCGATCGGGCGCCAGTTTCGCCAGAATGCGCTGAATGCCGCCCTGATCTGCCCGTTTCGCCACCAGGAAACACACTGATTCGGGTAACGCCGCCATCAGCACGGGCGCGAACAGCAGGGGCAAGATCCCGCCGAGCAGCAGCACGGCATGCCAGCCGAAGCGCGGCATCAGCCAGGACGCGGCGAATCCGCCCAAGGCGGCGCCAAAGGTGAAGCCGCAGAAAACCACGGTAATCAAGAAAGCGCGGCGTCGGGCGGGCGAGAACTCCGCCACCAGGGTGCCGACATTCGGCATGGCGGCGCCGAGCCCCAATCCGGTGAGCAGGCGAAATAACATCATCTGCTCCATATTTTGAGAAAACGCCGTCACCAGCGTCCAAACGCCAAAAAAGAACACGCTGTTGATGATGACGACTTTGCGGCCGAATCTGTCTGACAATGGCCCGGATAGCATCGCGCCCAGCGACAGGCCAATCAGCGCCGCGCTGATCACCAGCCCCAGTTCGCGGTTAGTGATTTGCCAATCCGCCTTAAGCTCTGGCGCAATAAATCCCATGATAACGATATCGAATCCATCCAGAGCAATGATGCAAAAGCCGAGCAGCACGATCATCTTTTGCCATTTGCCTAACGGGCGGTCGTCGATCAGCGCCCGAACATTGATTGCGTTGTTTCCCGACATGGGGGGCTCCCGGTGCAGTAGTTGAGTGCCATCACTATAAGCAGCCCCAGGGCGGACGTTAAACGGCGATAATCGAAAAAATGTGCGTTTATCGGACAGTTGAGCCGGCGGTGAGTGACGAGGCAGTGTTAACTTTATGTTATGAAAAGGGATTGCCGTGAGAATGGCGGCGCTGGAGGCCACTGAGAGTGTGAGCGCGATCATTAACCTTTTCAGCAAGATGGAAGAACAGGCGGGCCTTGATGGCCCGCGCGATTAACGCATGGCGGTGAGCCGAACCGGGGCGTTGGCGGCCCCAAAGCCGCGGTAGCCGCCTCGGCGCTCCAGAAGTTCGAAGAAGAAGCGGCCTTTTTCATAGGGCACGGTGTAGACATGCAGCAATTCTCCGCCCTGATCGTCTCGATCGTAGAGCACATTGCCCGCTTGCAGCTGTGAGAGAAAAGCGGGGTCCAGATCGAAACGCGCTCTGAGATCGTGATAGTAGTTATCGGGAATACGCAGCGTTTTTAATCCGCGCGTCTGCGCCGCTTTCACCATACTGAACAGATCCTCGCAGCCAAAGGCGACGTGCTGCAACCCTGCGCCCTGATAGGCGGTTAACGCCTGGGCGATTTGCGTTTCCCGGCTCACCGACATATTCAGCGGCAGCCGGATGGTGTCGTTGGGGCTGCGCAAGACGCGGCTGCGAACCAAACCCAGCGGATCGGGCAATTCCCACTCGTTGTCTTGCACAAAACCCGGCACGCTGCGCAGGAACATGATCCAATTGCCGCTCGATTCATCCGCCAGCGCAATCGCCAGGTGATCGATGCTCTGCAGCGCGGGCGGCGGCGCGCTGCGATGAGTCAGATGAAAATCGGCGTGATAAATATCGTTCTTGGGATCTTCGTCCGCTTCCACCAGATAAATCAGGCTGCCGTCCGGTGCGCACAGCGCGGGGATTTGCCGCTCGTTGGGGCCGGTTTCGCCTTGCCAGATGGCGTACCCGTAGTCTTGCGCCCGTTGCAGTAAACGCGCTACGCCGCGCACCCGCCACGCCACGGCGCACAGGGAAATGCCGTGCAGGTGATAATAGCCGCTGGCCTGACTTTCCGGCTGGGCATTCAGAATGACATTCACTTTGCCGTTGCGATAGAGGGCGACGCTTTTGGAGCGGTGCTGGCCAGCGTGAACCAATCCCAGCTGCGTCAACCATTGGCCCATCGCCAACCCGTCGTTGTGCGAGACGGCAAATTCGATAAACTCCAGCGCCAGCAAGGGCGGATGCGGCTGCGAATGGAATAAGGAACGCTCCATGAGCGAGGCCATGGCGTTGGGCAGCAGAGGCTGTTTGGCCAACCAGTCATAGGTTTGCTCCTCCAGCCACAACAACGATCGAAAGCCGTCCTGAGCTGTGGGGAGCACCGGCGAGGCGCGGAAACCATCGTTGAATATCTCCAGCGACCAGGCGCCGCGATAGCCATGCGCGGAAAGTTGGGTCAGGAACTGGGTCAGATTCAGCTCCCCTTGGCCGGGGAAGCAGCGGAAATGGCGACTCCAGGCGAGCACATCCATCTTCAACAGCGGGGCGTCCGCCAGTTGGACAAACACGATTTTTTCGGGCGGCACGTCATCGAGGCCATCGAGGTTATCGCCGCGCGACAGGATATGAAAACTATCGAGAATGATCCCCAACGCCGGATGATCTACGGCCTTCACGCGCGCCCAGGCGTCGCGCCACATATTCACGTGACGTCCCCATGCCAGCGCTTCATAACCGACAGTAATATCATACTCGGCGGCCAACTCCGCCAACGCGCGCAAATCGCTCACTTGCGTGGCCATGTCTTCGCTGCTGTCGGGCGAGACATTGCTGCAGAGCAGCATGCGAGAACAGCCCAGTTGCTGCATGACTTCGAACTTGCGCGCCGCGCGGGAAAGGTTCTGCGCCAGCGTTTCGCGCGGGCCTCCTTCGAAGTCCCGAAACGGCTGGAACAGTAAAATTTCCAGGCTCAGTTCGGTGCACAACTCACGGATTTCCGCCGGTGAACCGGGGTAGTAGACCAGATCGTTATCGAAAATTTCGACGCCATCAAAGCCTGAGGCGGCGATAGCCCGCAGTTTTTCCGGCAGCGAACCCGATACCGAGACCGTCGCGATAGAACGTTTCATCATTGCCTCCAGTTAAGCGGTCATGGATGACCTGAAAGCGACCATTCAGCAGCGAGGCGGACCACCGACGGGAATTGAATCATGTTATGGACCAAATGAAATGTTTCGTCAATTCAGAACATTCCATTACCTTTGGTTATATAAAGCGATCGGTTTTCTCACTTTACTTTTACATATTGCGCTTCCTACACTCTGTCGACATGTACCCTCAAATAATAAGGATACCGGGATGAAAAGTGATTGGATGGCGCGAGAACTGGTGCATCGCGATTACAGCCATCACCCGCCGGCGCTGGCGCCGCTGTATAAAACCAGCGTGCTGCGATCGCCGCGCAATGCATTAATTTCATTGCAAAACTCGCTGTCTGAACTGACTGCCCCCGTCTTCACGCCAACGGATATCGGCCCGCTGGATCACGATCTGATTCTGAATTACGCCAAAGACGGCTTACCGATCGGCGAGCGGATCATCGTGCATGGATTTGTGCGGGATGCCTTCGGGGCGCCGGTGCGCAACGCACTGGTCGAGGTATGGCAGGCCAATGCGGGAGGGCGCTATCGTCACAAGAAAGATCAGTATCTGGCGCCTATCGATCCCAACTTTGGCGGCTGCGGCAGGATGCTGACCGACGACAACGGGTATTACTGTTTTCGTACCATCAAGCCGGGCCCGTATCCCTGGCGCAATCAGGTCAGCGACTGGCGTCCGGCGCATATTCACTTCTCGCTCTCCGGCGAAGCGTTCGCTCAGCGCTTGATCACGCAGATGTATTTCGAAGGCGATCCGTTGCTCGTTCGCTGCCCCATCTTGCAGTCGGTAGGCAGTGACGATGCGATGCGCACGCTGATTGCCGAGCTGGATATGCACGCCGCCGTGCCGCTGGACAGTCTGGCTTACCGCTTCGATCTGGTGCTGCGGGGCCATCGAGCCACGTGGTTTGAGAACCGTACACAGGGAGCCGCGTGATGAAAAAGTATTTGTCTGAAACGGCCTCGCAAACCGCCGGGCCTTATGTGCACATCGGTTTGGCGCCGCATGCCGCCGGCTTTGATATTTTCGAGCGTAATTTCACCCATGTATTGACGCAACCGGAGACGCGCGGGGAGCGCATCGTGGTGGAAGGGCATGTCTATGACGGCTCCGGCACGCCGGTGCGAGACGCGCTGGTCGAAGTCTGGCAGGCCAACGCCGCCGGGCGATATCAGCACCCCGCCGACGGTCAGTTGGATAAACCCGACGATCCGGCGTTTCGCGGCTGGGGGCGAACCTGTTCGGATTTCACCAGCGGCCTGTGGCAATTCGAGACGATTAAACCGGGGCGCGTGACGGGGCGCGACGGTCGGTTGATGGCGCCCCATCTCAATCTGTGGATAGTGGCTCGCGGCATCAACATCGGGTTGAACACGCGTCTCTACTTTGCCGACGAACAGGCGGCCAATGCCGAAGATCCGGTGTTGAATCTCATCGAGTGGGAAACACGGCGCAGCACGTTATTGGCGCAAAGGCGGCAGCGCGGGGATCAGACGGTGTACCATTTCGACATCTGGTTACAGGGCGAGAACGAAACCGTTTTTTTTGATATTTGATCCTCCGTACGCCCTGACAATGAGCTTGCCGCGTCGGCGGCAAGTTAATACTATAAATCATGAACATGACTTCTCGCTTTAGCCAACGCATCCGCCTTCGTCATCTGCACGCCTTTGTCGCTACCGCGCAACAGGGGACGTTGGTGCGCGCCGCACAGCAATTGGGCATCACGCAGCCCGCGCTCTCTAAAACGCTCAACGAACTGGAAAGCCTGGCCGGCGAGCGCCTTTTTTCGCGCAATCGGCAGGGGGCGGAACTGACCGCCGCCGGGGCGCGTTTCCTGCAGGATGCCAGCCGCGTTCTGGATGCGCTGAATGTGTTGGGGCGCACGCTTGCCTCGGACAGCGAGGCGCTGCCGGCGCCGCTGCATATCGGCGCGCTGCCCACCACGCTGGTGAGCCTGGTCGCGCCGGTCGTGGTGGGGTTGCAGCAGCAATCCTCCGGCTGGCGCATGCAGGTTACGACGCTGGCCAACGATGCGCTGATGATGGCGGTGAGATCGGGGCAATTAACGTTAGGCATCGGGCGCATGTCAGACCCCTCCCGCATGGAGGGGCTCAACTTCGAGCTGCTGTACCATGAAACGCTGCGGCTGGTGGTTGCTCCTCATCATCCGCTGTTGCATTCGGATGTCTCGCTGGCGGAGGCGTTGAGCTGGCCACTGGTGCTCTCGCCGCGGGGTACGGTGCCACGTCAGAATGCGGAGGCGCTCATTGTCAGCCAAGGGCTGGCGGTGCCGGAAGGGTGCGTCGAGACGTTGTCGGTCACGCTGGCGCGCTGCCTGACGCTGCAGTATGGCTATGTGTGGTTGGTGCCTTACGGCGCGGTGCGTGACGATTTGTTCAGCAATCACCTGCGTGCGCTGCCGTTGCCTACCCAGGGCATGGCCGAGCCGCTGGGCATCATTACCCGGCAAGAGGCGCTCTCGTCCCCTGAGCAGCAGCGCCTGGTTGCTGCGCTGCGCCAAAGGGTGCTGGATGTGCCGGTATAACCGCGTCTTCTAGTCGTCCGATCGCCGCCCGGCGTCGTATTCGGCAAAGACGGACTGCGCCAGATGAAAAGCGGCGTTCGAGGCGGGTAAGCCGCAGTAAAGCGCCGCATGCATCAGAACTTCTTTGATCTCTTCACGTGTGACGCCGTTATTGAAGGCGGCCCGGATATGCATTTTCAGCTCAGCTTCGCGATTCAAGGCGATCAGCATCGCGATGGTGATCAGGCTGCGGGTATGGCGCGACAAGCCCGGACGCGTCCATATTTCCCCCCAGGCGTAGCGGGTGATGAAATGCTGAAACTCCTCGTTGAGCGGCGACAGCGCCGC
Organism: Serratia sp. X10; assembly: GCF_017811775.1. Lineage (NCBI taxonomy): Bacteria > Pseudomonadati > Pseudomonadota > Gammaproteobacteria > Enterobacterales > Yersiniaceae > Serratia > Serratia sp. X10. The sequence goes on from NZ_JAEIOH010000002.1 coordinate 486,723, forward strand.
GAGGGTATTATCGACATGCTCATCGCCCAACACGGCTCTGCGCACCGTCAGGCCTTGCTGATAGCGCTGTCTCTGCGTGAGCTGCTCATCCAAAAAGGCCCTGAACGCGCGGTTAAATGCCCGCCAGGCTTCGATGCTGGACAGATGGGCGGCGGGCAGGATGACGCATTGCGCGTCGGGAATGCCTGCCGCCAGGGCTTTTGCATCGTCGACGGTCGTTACCGCATCCTCATGTCCGGCGATAACCAGCGTCGGCACGCGGATGCCTGCCAGTTCGGCGCGTAAATCGGCGGTCGCCAGCGCGTCGCAGCAAGCGGCATAGCCCTTGGGATCGCAGGCGGTGAGCTGTTGCAAGACGGTTTGCACCCTGACGGGGGCGGATTGGCAAAATGCCGGGGTGAACCAGCGCGCTGCCGCGCCATCGCTGACGGCGGACATGCCGCACTGGCGCACCTGCGCGGCGCGTTCTCGCCAATGCTCCGTCACCCCGATTTTCGCGGCGCTATTGGCGATCGTCAGCGTCAGCAAGCGATCGGCATGAAAGCGCGCCAGCCATAACCCCGTCAGCCCCCCCATGGAGATGCCGCAGAAATGCACGCGATCGATTGCCAGAGTGTCCAGCAGGGACAGCACCTGTTCACCCAGTCGCGCCAGCGAGCCGGGCTGTTCATCGGGCGCAGAGTCGCCGTGGCCGGCAACGTCGTAGCGCAGAATGCGATAGTGGGCGATGAACGCGTCGCGCTGCGGCTGCCACATTGCCAATGAGGTGCCCAGCGAGTTGCCAAACAGAATAACCGGGGCGTTTTCAGGCCCCTCAAGGACATAATTCAACATGATTGCTCCCTCTCGGCCATCGCCAGGACTTGTTGAATGAAACGCTGCGTGCTGCCGGTGGCATTGGCCGGATCGAGCAAGGTTTCCAGGGTTTCCCGGCTGAGTCGGGAAGAGACTTCCGCATCGGCGCACAGCAGGGTTAACAGGGGTTGCTGGGTGGCCAGGGCTTGCCGGCAGCACCGTTCTATATGATGGTGCGCCTGTTGACGTCCGAGGGTGGGGGCCAAGGCCAGGGTAACCGATTCAGCCATGATCAGCCCCTGCGTCAGCGCCAGATTGCGCCGCATCGCCGCTTCATGCACCTCCAGACCGTTAATGAGATCCAGGCTTTGCGCCAATGCTGCCCCGCTCAGCACCAGGAGCTGCGGCAGGCTTTGCCACTCGGCCTGCCAGCCCCCCAGCGCGCGTTCGTGCTCCTGCACCAGGCCGGCATACAATCCGGACATCAACGCAGGCAGACGGTTGGCTGCGCTGAGGATGGCGGCGCAGAGCACTGGATTGCGCTTATGCGGCATCGTGGAAGAGCCGCCGCGTCCGGGGGCCGACGGTTCGCTGATTTCAGCGACTTCGGTCTGCATCAACAAAGACATGTCGCGCGCCAGCTTGCCGAGCGACCCCGTCAGGCCGGCATACCAACTCGCCAGCTCCAACAACCGATCGCGTTGGGTATGCCAGGGCGTGGCGCTGCGCGGCAGGGCCAGCGCTTGCGCCAGCGCCCGCTCAACGCGCTCGCCCTGTTCGCCGAGCGAGGCGAGCGTGCCGGCCGCGCCGCCGAATTGCAACGCGAGCACGCGTGGCCGCATTTCAGCCAGACGCGCCCGATAGCGCAGCAAGGCGTCCAGCGTGCCGGCCAGCTTCAGCCCCAGCGTCGTTGGCAAAGCGTGTTGCAGCCAGGTGCGGCCCACCATTAACGTTGCGCTATGGCGCCGGCATTGCGCCGTCAGCGCCGCAATCAGCTGATTGAGCAGCGCGTCGGTTTTATCGAGCGCGCTGCGCAGTTGCAGCACCAGCCCGCTGTCAATCGCATCCTGACTGGTCGCCCCCCAGTGAACAAAACGCGCCGCTTCCGGTGAGGTTTGCGCCACCAACGCCGTCAATTGTTTGACGAGGGGAATGGCTAAATTGCCCGCCAATCCGGCGGATTGCGTCAGCGCGGCGGCGTCGAGCTTTTCCGCCTGGCAGTGGCTGCGTATGATCCGCGCGGACGCGTCATCGGTAATCCCTGCAGACGCCAGGGCCTGCGCCAGACCGGCTTCGAAATCAAGCATGCCCTGCAGCAGCGCCGTGTCGCTGAAGCAGGGCGTTAATGGCGAAGCCATAAACATTGCGCTATAGAGAGACATTCGTTATATCCGTTCCAGAATCAAGGCGACGCCTTGCCCGACACCGACGCACATGGTGCACAGGGCAAAGCGTCCGCCGGTGCGCCGCAGTTGATAAGCGGCGGTCATGGCCAACCTGCCGCCGGATGCCCCCAGGGGATGCCCCAGCGCGATAGCGCCGCCGTTAGGGTTGACCTGTTCCGCGTCATCCGGCAGCCCCAGGGCGCGCGTCACGGCCAGCGCCTGGGCGGCAAAGGCTTCATTCAACTCGATGACGTCCATTTGCGCCAGGCTCAAACCGGTTTGCGCCAGCACTTTGCGGACCGCGGGAACCGGCCCGTAACCCATGATGCGCGGCTCTACGCCGCAGGCGGACATGCCGACCACACGCGCCAGCGGCGCGAGTCCATACTGCACCGCCGCGCGCTCGCTGGCAATGAGCAGGGCGCTGGCCCCGTCGTTGATGCCCGAGGCGTTGCCGGCGGTGACGCTCCCTTCGGGGCGCACGACGCCTTTCAGGGCGGACAGCGCGGCCAAAGAGGTGCTGCGGGGATGTTCGTCGCGAACCAGGCTGAGCGGCTCGCCTTTGCGTTGCGGAATGCTGACGGCGATCAGTTCCTCATCAAACAGGCCCAGCTCCTGAGCGCGGGCGGCGCGCTGTTGGCTGCGCAAGGCAAAGGCGTCTTGATCGGCGCGGCTGACGGCGAAATCGCGAGCCACATTTTCGGCGGTTTCAGGCATGGTTTCGACACCGAACCGCGCGCGCATCTGCGGGTTGATAAAGCGCCATCCCATCGTCGTATCTTCCATTTTCAGCGAGCGGCTGAAGGCGCTGTCCGCTTTGCCGGTGACAAAGGGCGCGCGCGACATGCTTTCCACGCCGCCCGCGATGATGACCTCCGCTTCGCCGCATTTAATGGCGCGCGCCGCCATGCCTACCGCGTCCAATCCCGAACCGCACAGGCGATTGAGGGTGGTGCCCGGCACGGTGTGGGGCAATCCGGCCAACAGCAGCGCCATTCGCGCCACGTTGCGGTTGTCTTCACCGGCCTGGTTGGCGCACCCCAGAATAACGTCATCAATGGCGTGGGGATCCAACTGCGGCAGTCGGGCAAGCAGCGCCTTCAGGGGCAGAGCGGCCAAATCGTCGGCGCGCAGCGCGGATAATGCGCCGCCGTAACGGCCGAATGGCGTACGAACGGCATCGCAGATAAAAGCCTGTTGCATGGCGATTTCCTCAAGCGGGGATCAAGTCAGATTGCAGTAAACGTATCGGGGTTAACGCTTGCAGCGCGTCAAAGGTGAGCCCCGGGCACAGCTCCCGCACCTGCGGGCCGTCCGGGGTGATATCAATGATTGCCATATCCGAATAAATGCGGCTGACGCAGGCCAATCCGGTCAACGGGTAGCTGCACTGCTCCACCAGCTTGCATTCGCCGGTCTTGGTCAGGTAGTCCATCATCACATAGACTTTGCGCGCGCCGATGGCCAGATCCATGGCGCCGCCCACCGCCGGGATCGCGTCTTCGGCGCCGGTGCTCCAGTTGGCCAGATCGCCGGCAGCCGAGACCTGATACGCCCCCATCACGCAGATATCGAGGTGGCCGCCGCGCATCATGGTAAAAGAGTCGGCGTGATGGAAATAACTGCCGCCGGGCAGCAAGGTCACCCGTTCTTTACCGGCGTTGATGAGTTCCGGATCTTCTTCGCCCGGCGCGGGTGACGGCCCCATGCCGAGCAGGCCGTTTTCGCTGTGCAGAATCACCTCTTTGTCGGCGGGCAGGTAGTTAGCGATGCGGGTCGGCAGCCCAATCCCGAGGTTGACGTAGGCGCCTTCCGGAATATCGCGCGCTACCCGTTGGGCTAATTGGTCGCGGGTTAATTTTTGCATGTTATGACTCCTCAGGCAGAGAGGGAAAAGGTCGCGGGGCGCGCCACCGCCACCAGGCGCTGGACGAAGATGCCCGGCGTTATCACGTTTTCCGGATCCAGTGCGCCCAGCGGCACCAATTCAGCGACCTGCGCTATCGTCGTGGCGGCGGCCATCGCCATCACCGGGCCAAAATTACGCGCCGCTTTGCGGTAAACCAGATTGCCCCAGCGGTCACCCCGATGGGCCTTTATCAAGGCGAAATCTGCCTTTAAGGGCGTTTCAAATACGTAATGCCGTCCGTCGATTTCACGCGTTTCTTTGCCTTGCGCCAGCGGCGTGCCAAAGGCGGTTGGGGTGAAAATGCCGCCCAACCCGCTGCCGGCGGCCTGCATGCGGGCGGCAAGGTTGCCCTGAGGCACCAGTTCCAGTTCGATCGCGCCGCGGCGATAAAGGTCGTCAAAGACCCACGAATCGGACTGGCGCGGGAAGGAACAAATCATCTTTCGCACATGGCCGGTCTTGAGCAGCGCCGCGAGGCCGCTGTCGCCGTTGCCGGCGTTATTGCTGATTACCGTCAGCTCGCGGGCACCGCGTTCAATCAGCGCATCGATCAGTTCCAGCGGTTGTCCCGCGGGGCCAAAACCGCCAATCATGATGCTCGCGCGGTCCGGAATGATGGACACGGCGTCTTCCAGGGTGGCCACACTTTTATCGATCATCTGTTGTTCCTTTCATTCGGCGCCCGCTGAGGGAGTGTTTATCGTCAATGGGAAAAGTAGATCGTCCCTTTCAGGCAAACAATACCGATTATCGAAAAAGTGTGCGATTATCGGCTATTCTTTGAGAGGCATTCGCAGGTTGTGATCGTCGGCACACCGATATTTCAGGCAGACAGCGGGGTAACGAGAATGGAAAAAGAACAGGAAATTACGCGCAGCAGCACCGATCCCTGGAAGGGGGATCCCGACTTTATGGCCTCTTTGGCGCGAGGATTGGAGGTCCTGCAGGCTTTTACGCCGCAGCGGCGGCTGATGTCGGTGTCGCAGATTAGCCAGCGTACCGGCATTCCGCGCGCGGCGGTGCGCCGCTGCCTTTACACCCTGAGTAAGCTGGGCTTTGTGTACGCGGAAGACGGTAAGAATTATGAGCTGCGCCCGCGCGTCTTGTCGCTGGGGCACAACTGGCTGGGGGCTTCGCCGTTGGCCAACGCCGCGCAGCCGGTGTTGAGGCAACTCAGCCAGACGCTCAATGAGTCCTGTTCCATGGCCATATTGGACGGCGATGACATTCTTTATATCGCCCGCGCATCGACTTCGCGGATCATGACCATCGATTTGCACGTCGGCAGTCGCTTACCCGCCAGCACGACGTCGATGGGGCGGGTGCTGCTCAGCGGGCTCGCCAGTGAGACGTTGAATGACTATTTGGCGCGATTGACTCAACTGCGTTACACCAGCCATACCCTGGTGAGCGTCAGCGCATTGCGGGAAGAGCTGGCGCGCGTGCGTCAGCAGGGATATGCCATCAACGATCAGGAACTGGAGATTGGCCTGCGTTCACTGGCGGTGCCGCTCACCACGCCGGACGGACGCATCGCCGCGGCGTTGAACGTCGGCGTGCATGCCAGCCAGGTTTCCGCAGAGCGTTTGCATCAGCACCACCTGCCTTTGTTGCGCTCGGCCGCCGAAGAGATATCGCTGCTGTTGCACGACTCACCTTGAGCGCGCAGGGGGCGTATGCGCCCGATTTTTTCCGCATCTTGCGGCGCGATGCGGTGTTGTATTGTGGGGCGCGGGTAAGGTAATTTGCTGAGGGCATGATGACTGACGCGGGGGCCAACGGACATGAACGAAAGAATCGACTACCACATCGAGAAATACCATTTCGCGCCGCTGGATGAAGCCCCACGGCTTGCGCGCCAGTGGAGCGAGGTGTTGAACGAGTGTCGCCAGACGCAGGCGGGCGCGGAAGAGCGCCTGCGCATTGCGTTGCTCAACGTGGACTATGTGACCAGTTTCGAATTGCCGTTTCGCTTATTGCTGGTGCGGGCGCCGCAGCTGATTGCCGGCCTGCGCGATGAGCTGTCGATCAGTCAAAAAAATGTGGTGTTCAACGGCAAGCGCTTTGGTTGCGTTTACAGCCTGAAGAGCGATTTAAGCGACGTGCCCGAGGCCTTCCAATACGGTCTGTCTACCCGCATTCACCGAACATCGGCGTCGGGCGTGGATGCGCTGCCTTACCGGGAAATCGCCAAGGCGCTCAAGGCGCCGCGTGAGCGGCTCAAGCTGGCGCTGGAGCAGGGGCTGCGCGTCACGGCGCTGGACGGACTGTTCTGGTTCGGCATACAACGCATCGCCGCCGAAGTGCGCAGGCTAAGAAAAAACGGCATGACGATCGTGACGGCGGAAACGGAGATTTTCGACACCCTGACCGGCACGACGCGCAAGGTACCGGTTTACCGGCTGGCCGACCGTTAATGGCCGATGACTGGCGATTCATTATGCTGGTTTAAACTTGATTTCCGGCGGGGACAGTCTGACCCCGCGGTGGCTTCCTCTTTTTCTACCCTCATTTCCTCGACGCTCGATAAGAAAATAGGCGCGATTTCTTCTCAAACCCTCCTCACCGTTCGATCGTCTGCAGCACAACGCAAACGGCGGGCCGTCGTCGATGGCGGGTGTCACGATAGCGTCTCCGGTTGATGGCACCGTTTGCTGTCCTCCGTTGGCTTACAACGATGAAGATTTGAAGGAGAAGAACATGTTGAAACGTTTTGCGTTGCTATGCGGGTGCCTGTTCGGTGCCCATGCGCTGGCGGCCGGCCCCAACGCCAATATCAAGCATTACGGCTATGACTGGCTGGATTTTTATGAAACCGCCACGCCGTCTTTCAGCGCTACAGAGGCGCTCAAGGCCATTTCCGGCACCGGTTTCAGTATGACCAATCTGAACGTGGTGCACACCCTGGAAAGCCTCAATCTGCCCGTTTGCGCCGAGGGAACATGCGCCGTGAACATACAGGCCGGCTCGGGGGCGCTCTCGGGATCGCCGTTTATCGATATCTGCTCTGGCGCGGACTCGAACAGCAGCTGTCAGGCCGCAGGTTCCTGGAATGCGATCTGGACGGTGGTGAAGAAGATCGCCGCCGCTAAATATAAACCCGGCGCTATTTATTTTATCGATGAGCCGTTCGATGTTCCGGCCTTACAGACGGCGGGAAAATATGACGCTTACCAATATTCCAGCTATGTTTGCACCCTGCGTCAGGCTATGCAGCAGTATGGGATCGCGATCCCCATTTACACCATTTTGTCCTACCGGCATGCCAATAGCGCCGAATTGATCCGTGAAATGCAGCAGGGCGCGCCCGCGACCGCGTGTCCGAGCAATGTAAAAAGCACGCTCGACTGGGTTGGCGTGGACAACTACAACTGGTCGGTGGCGGATATGTGGAGTACATACAATCGTCTGGCGCCGATGAGCTCTGCCGGGCAAAAGTGGGTGTTGGTGCCGCCTTCGACGGCATCGTTAGGAATGAATGACCAGCAGTTGCATGCGCAAATTCAATTGTATTGGGATTTTATTAACCAATATCCCAATGCGCCCGTGGTTTACATCATGAACTGGCGGTTTGATCGCGAGGTCACCGAGAATCGTGCGGCTTACCCTCAATCGACCGCCTTATTGTCTTTCATGGCTAACACGTTGCTCGGCAAGCCTTAAAGCCTAAAAAGGAGGTTCGATGGGAACCTCCTTATTGATAGCGCGGTTTATCGATAGGCTTCATTGCGCGCGATGGCATACTTCCCGCTGCCCAGCAGCAGTATGACGACCCCTCCCATAAAGAACACCAGTTCGTTTTCAATGCCCCAGGCGCCAACGTCGGTGACGGTGAAGACCTTGCCGGTGCCCACCATCAAAAACGCCACCACCAGCGTGAGGGCGTAAACCCCTGCGGCGGGGCGGGTGAACAGCCCCAAAACGATCAGTATCGGCGCCAGGATCTCCCCAACATATACGCCATAGGCGATGAAGGCGGGCAGCCCCTGTTGTTGTAACGCATCGGCGATCCAGCCGACGCCATGCTGAATTTTCGCGACGCCATGAAACAGCATCAGCCCGCCGAAGGTTAGCCTGAGCGCCAATTTGCCTGCGTCCGGGTGGTCAAAAAAGCGAGTGAATGCCGCATTGAGTGACTTAACCATGGCTTTTTCTCCTGAATAGGAATGATTTTCAATCAATATATCAGTCGGATGAATGCGAAAGCTGTTCTGGATCAGGAAAACGGCGGGCTTGGCGCTAAATCGCCGGACGAGGCCGGCGATGCGGCCTGATTTTTAGGCGGAATAACCTGTGCGCACGGGCCGAACCGGGGATGAGAAAAGTCATCGGCAGGGTTGGCCCGCCGCGTAGCCCATCTCTTTTCTGTATATGTTGGCTACCGGATTTGCGTTTTCATCAATGATTGTCAAAGGACAGGCAACGTAAAGATTCATAAGGTTTTTTTGCTGCAATGAAAAGGTGCGCGTTTTCGCTTTAATAACCCAATAGAGTTACCTTTATTTTTATTTTGAACCGCTAAATCATTAACGCTTTTTTTCGGCCTTTTTATTGGGAATTATCTTGCTTATTTTGCCTTGCGAAAGTTGATCCTGCGGGACGCACGGCCAGTGGCGGGTTTTATTTTTATAGATTTTCTTATTTTTTGATGACAATTCAATGCCGAAGAGAATGAGTGAGATTGACTGAGGGGGTTATGAGTGGGTGTAAATTTCCATGAACTATTTTTCCTGGTGTAAAAGTAATCGATTCAGCGCTGTTTTAAGTTATTGAATTGTTTGTTTTATGTATATTGATTTGTTATTTTTTTATTAAAAAAATAATATTTTTTCTTGATATTGGGTTTGCCTTTGCTAGTATCAAATTAGTGGTCTTATCAGTTAGGGAAACATTTCTTGTATATGGAACAGATCGCTGGTCTTAACACGGTTACTGTCGTTGCAGCGCTTACGTGGTTATTTCGCGGTTATAGTAAATGATATCTCTAATGCCACTTTAGTCTGCGAGACTCTTTACCGCAGTGGTGCTTTTGCCGCGGTAAGCCGTATGAGAACACACATGAAGGGGAATTGAATCTTAAATTATTCTGATCATTACCCTGAGTTAACTATAAAAGAACGATGCTTTATCCACCAGGCTGTTTGTGTACCAATAGGTATTCGGTGCACCACGGCGGAATGTTAATCTGTGCTTTAGCTTTAAAATTAATAATCAAAACTCTCGCCAAATTGTTTATTTTCACACCAGGTTTCGCATGTGTAAGTACTGAGTGCTGGAAATGAAAGTCACACTGCCATCGTCTTCTATTGATCATTGCGTGCTACCCGCTTGCAAGAAACGACTGGCTGTCATGGTTTTATGAAAAAGTTTCACTATTTACTATGGTTATCATTTGCTAATTAAATTATTTGTATCCAGTGGTATTACTGGAATTATCCTACCAAGGATGAAACGTTGTTTTTATGGCAGTTTTTGATTTTTTTCCTATTCTTAGCTTGCATAATTATTGTTTGCAATTTATTGATTTTAAAAGGAAAAAATAAATATGTAAATGTAAAATAGTTTAAACCGATCACTGTGATTCTATTGATAGGTTCAATCTATTATTGTTGTTAATATTAATACATCTAAACAATTTGCGAGCTTGATGACGACTAACTTACGCTAAAAGGACTCTGGGAAAGACTGGCGAACGTAAAAGCCCGCTTTATTAGGCTTTATGTTTCTAGTGCTGATTGAAAAGGATATCAGGCCATGAATGAAGTCATCTCAACGGAAGTGAATGGCGTCGAATTTGATCCACGATACAGTGAAATTGAATTCACGCTTTCGGAATATGACAGCCAAACCGATCCGCTTAATGCCGTAGACAATGCGCGTGATATCAATTGGCACGCCATTCGCGAGCAGTCTGCCGCGTTGCTGGAACAGTGCTTCGATTTACATGTCGTGCTGTGGTTTATGCGCGCCAATCTTCATATCGACGGTTTTTCGGCCTTCTATCAGGGCATTAAGGATATTGACGCCAAATATGCCGAGGAGGGCGCCACTATTTTCCCTCAGGCGGATATGGAACCCTCATCGGACAGCTTTCATGCGGCCGCATTAGGGTGGCTCGCCACATCCTCCTGTCTGCACGAAATCAAGAACAGCAAGATTTTTCCCGACACGCCGTTAACCACCGACGAGCTGCTGAATATGCGGCTTGACGAGCAGGAAGGCAAAAGCCTGCATTTTTCAGAGGTGGTAAAGGTGCTGGGGCAAGCCGACAGTTATTTTGCCGGCAGAAATCTGCCTTCGCTGAAAGAACAATTGGCGCTGGAAATCGATGCGCTGGAGCGCGTCGAGAATTACGCCAATCTGCAGGCCGAAGATTATCGTTTGGACTGCCGGCAGGTGCGCGACTATTTGAAACAGTTCAACCGCCAGCTGGCTTCACTGGAACAGCAGGAATTGCCGGCTGAACGGGATGACGCGGAGATTGACTCGCCGGATGCTGACGCACCTGTCGCCATGCCCGGCAAATATATCCGTTCCCGGCAGGATGTCATCTTGCTGTTGGATCAGGTTTTGGACTATTTCCAAAACTATGAGCCCAGCCATCCGGCCCCCATTCTTATTCGACGTTCACAAAAAATGATCGGTATGGACTTCGCGACGATTGTTGAGGAGCTTTTGCCGGAATCTCTGGCCTCGTTAAATCAATTGTCCGGGAAGTAATTTTTATCACAAAGGAGTTTTCCAATGGCTAAGGACTCAAGCTCTCAGAAATTTATCGGTAAAAATAACGCGCCGCGCGTGCAAATTGAATATGACGTAGAGCTTTACGGTTCACAAAAGAAAGTGGAGTTGCCCTTTGTTACGGGGGTCATGTCCGATCTCTCTGGGCATCGGAAAAAGCCTTTGCTGCCGATCGAAGAGCGGAAATTCCTGACCTTTGATCAGGACAACTTCAACGATCGCATGCGCGCCATCAAGCCTCGTCTGCAATTTTACGTAGAGAACACCCTGAGCGAAGACGATGCGTTGCTGGACGTGGAATTGGAGTTTGAATCGATGGATGACTTCACGCCTGGCGCCATCGCCAAACGGGTTCCGCAGATGCAACGCCTGCTTGAAGCCCGGGAGCATCTCACGGAGCTGATCACCTATATGGATGGTAAATCCAGCGCGGAAGAAGTGGTGAAGAATCTGCTGGAGAAACCCGATTTTCTGCATCGTTTGGTGACGGATGCGCGTAAAACGGTCGCGGATGCGGAACAGGATGTGCAGGATTCCGGCAATAAAGGAGATGAGGAATGAGAGCGAGGCAACGACGCTATTCGGCTAAGCAGCAGGCTACGGCAGTCGCTGAAGTTGAAACGCAGGAAACGGAAAATGAGCTTGACGGTTTGCTCAAGCGTTCATTCCGGCCCAGAACGAACGAGGCTTCGGAAGCGGTTCGTCGGGCTATCGGCACGCTGTCCGAATATGCCAATAAAGGCAAGGTCAAGGTCAGTCAGGATGTTGTATTGACCATTGAATCGTTGATTGCCCAGATCGACGAACAGCTTTCGCAACAGATGAACAATATCTTGCACCACAAGGAGTTCCAGAAGCTGGAGTCCGCCTGGCAAGGTCTGAGTTATCTGGTCGATAACACCAACGTCAGCGAAACGCTCAAGATCCGGGTGTTGAACATCAGTCAGGATGAGCTGACGCGCAATTTGCGCCGCTATCGGGGCTCCGCCTGGGATCAAAGCCCGGTGTTCAAACAGATTTACGAACAGGAATATGGTCAGTTCGGCGGCGAGCCGTTCGGTTGCATCATCGGCGATTTTGAATTCGATCACAGCCCGATGAGCGTCACGCTGCTGACCGAGTTGGCGAAAATTTCCGCGGCGTCGCACTGTCCGTTCATTTCCGCCGCGTCGCCGTCGCTGCTGCAGATGAGCAAGTGGAACGAACTGGGCAACCCGCGGGATATCGGCAAGATTTTCACCACGCCGGAATATGCGTCCTGGCGCCGCCTGCGCGAAAGCAACGACTCGCGTTACCTGGTGTTGACGATGCCGCGTTTCCTGTCGCGTTTGCCTTATGGGGCGAAAACCAACCCGATCGAAGAGTTCGCTTTCGAGGAGTCCGTCAGGCCGGATGTGGATGATGATTTTTCCTGGGCCAACTCGGCGTATGCGATGGGCGTCAACATCAACCGCGCGTTCCATGAGTACGGCTGGTGTTCGAAGATTCGCGGCATCGAATCCGGCGGCTCGGTGGAAGAACTGCCCGCCTACGCGTTTCCATCCGATGAGGGCGGATATGAACTGACGTGCCCGACGGAAGTGGCCATTTCCGATCGGCGCGAGCAAGAGCTTTCCGACGCCGGGTTCTTGCCCCTGGTCTATCGCAAGCATTCCGATTTCGCCGCTTTTATCGGTTCTTGCACCATGCACGCGCCGGCGAAATACGAGGATCCCGACGCGACGGCCAACGCCAAGCTGTCTTCGCGCTTGCCTTATATTTTCGCCACGTGCCGATTCGCGCACTATTTGAAATGCATCGTGCGCGACAAAATCGGTTCTTTTCGGTCCAGGGACGATATGCAGCTGTGGCTGAATGACTGGCTGATGAACTACGTCGATGGCGATCCTTCCGTATCGACCGAGGCGACCAAGGCGCGTCGTCCATTAGCCGCCGCCGAGGTGCGCGTTGAGGATGTGGAAGACGATCCGGGTTATTACCGCGCGCATTTCTATTTGCGCCCGCATTACCAGTTGGAAGGCATGACCGTGTCCTTGCGACTTGTATCAAAACTTCCGTCAGCCAAAAAAGATGGGAGCAGATAAGTTACGGCTGGTCATTGGTTTGGATATTGTCGACGTTAATTATTAAATGGCGTTGGTGGGAATTGATATTTCATTGAAATTTAGTGGCGCTGTTTTTTACGCTATTGCTATTTATTAATGGCTAATGGGTTCTCATTGTCGCTATTTCAATGATCGCGTAGGCAATATAACGACTTATCTGAATAGACTTTTCAATTAACGAAGTAGACCTATCAGTCAAGGAGACAAAAAATGAGCACGAAAGCTTTAGTAGACTATTTTTTGAAAATTGAGGGTGTTGATGGTGAATCACCCGACCAAACCTACCCTGGCTGGATTCAGCTGCAAGCCTGGCAATGGGCGGAAGAAAACGCCGGCCGTTGGGGGTTCGGGAGCGGCGGCGGTTCAGGCAAAGTCGAGATGAAAGACTTTGAGTTTCGCATGGTGAGCAACAAGGCTTCGCCGAAACTGTTCCTGATGTGCGCCACCGGCGAGCATATTCCTCAGGCAAAACTTGTTTGCCGTAAATCAGGCCAGGGTCAGCAAGACTTCATTGCCGTGACCTTCAGCAACTGCCTGGTTTCTTCATTCAAGACCGTGGGTAATATGCCGCTGAATTCCACCATCGGTACTGAAATCGATACCGTGCTGCCAACCGACGTTATCAAGCTGAATTTCGCACGTATCGAAGTTGAGTACAAAGAGCAAAACAATGATGGCTCCATGGGTGCGGTAATTAAGACGGGGTATGACCTCAAGCTTAATGCCCGTATCTGATCATTGATGTCACAACACTAATTGCAGGCTGTCTGCCCGCAGCGATTGCGGGCAGACATAAGCCTTATCGCGAGGTGTTAAATGAAAGCGTCATTGCCCATGCTATTCGATAAGCTCAGCGTGAGACATCAAAGCGCCAGCGCCGATAATTGGCGGCGTGTTTTGGTGCGTGATATCGAATTTTTACTGAATGACGCATCGCGCAGCGCTGATTTGAAACTTCATGATTATGCGCACAGCGAAAGTTCGGTATTGAATTATGGCCTGCCGTCGCTGAGCCAACGCATACCGATTAATACCGATCCGTTAACGCTGGCGAGACATATACAAAGAATCATTACTTCGTTTGAGCCGCGTCTGGATCCGAAAACGATTCGTGTGGTGCCTGTAGTGAATGAACGTCAATCGTATGTGCTGGCGATTTTATTCGATATTTATGGCACCTGCTCATTACCGGGTGACGAAATGCTGGTTAATTTGCGCATCGCTCTTGATTATTCCTGTGGCGCCGTACACGTATTTGATTAATAGGGGTGACTATGTTCAGTGAGCGCTTTCTCCAATTATATAATGATGAGCTGCGTTATTTTCGCGAGGCCGGTCGTCAGTTCGCCTCTTCTCATCCCCAGGTCGCCCAGCATTTAGGCATGCATATCGACGGCGTGCTGGATCCTTTCGTTGAGCGTCTGTTGGAGGGCTCCGCGTTCCTTTGCACCCGCATCCAGGAAAAGCTGAACAATGAGCAGCCGGAATTTGCCCTGCAAATGCTCTCACGCCTGGCGCCGCTGTGGTATACGCCGGTTCCCGCGATCGCCACCGTCGCGATTAAGCCCGATCTCTCTTTTCCCCAGTGGCACAGCCAGGTTGACCTGCCGCGCGGGAGCCGCATGACCCTCAACGATATCTCGCTGAACAACAAACCCGCCACGTTCACCACGGCGCGGCATATTAAAGTGCAGCCCGTTGAGATTTCACTGGCGGAATGCGAGATTTTGCCGCCGCACCATTTGCCTGACGGCGCCGCCCGACACATGCAGGATTGCTCGGCCTACGTCAGGATATGCCTGACGACGCACGGCGTGCTTCCCGTCTCGGAGCTGGATCTCGAGCCGTTGCACCTGACGCTGGCGGAAGATACGGTGCGGGCCAATCAACTGCTGGCCGCGTTGCTTAATCGCACCTTACGCATCGTGCTATGGGCGAAAAGCGACGACCGGCCAATCGTCAAAGTCTTGCCGCCGGACAGCTTGCGCCTGGGCGGCGTCAGCGATGAAGAAGCCTTGTTGCCCACCGTGGTGGGGGAACTGCCCGGCAACCGGCTGATGCGTGAATACTTCGCCGCGCCAAGCCGCTTCTTCAGCCTGGAGCTGCATGGCGTGCAGGATTTTCTGCGCCAATGTGAACGCGTTCACGAGTTCGAGATCTTGTTCGCGCTGGAGCAACGCCCACTCACTCTGATCGGTCGCGTCAACGCCAGGGATTTTCATCTTTTCGCGACCCCGGTCATCAACCTGTATCGCCGCCATTGCTCGCCGGTGCTGCTGACGGACGAGCGCACGGAGCACCAGCTGGTGGTCGATCGTTTGAACACCTCGCTGTATGAGATACACAGCGTAAAACAAGTGAAAGGCATGCTGCCCGACGGCAACCCGGTGATTTTCTCTTCCCTGCAGGCCGACGTGCAGTACGACTGCGAGCGGGAGCCGGCCGGTTATACGTTGCACCGTCGCCGGGAGCCGTCGCCCTCCAAGTACAACAATCCGCACCTGCCCAACGAAGATACCTTCATCGCCATCTCGCCGGGCAAAAGCGGCATCGACATCGACGACATCACGTCGCTCAGCGTCGAGGCGCTGGTATGCGAACGGCATCTGGTGCCGGCGCACCTTCAGCAGCCGCATTTCCAGCTGGAAACGGCGATGCCGATCCACCAGGTGGAGATCGTCCGCTACCCGAGCAACCCGGTCGCGGTACCGAACATCAGCCAGGCGTGGCAGGCGATTCAGATGCTGGCCTCCAATCCTCTACGCCATGCGCGCCCCGACGTTCAGGATTGTTCAGCGCTATTGCGCGACTGGCTGTCGTTGTTCTGCCATCAGGATGACTCCAGCCAGCGCAAGCGCATCGCCAGCATCAAAAACGCCTGGGTGGAGCACCACTTCGAACGCAATCAGGGGCCGGGGCCGCTGGCCTGGATCCGCGGAGCCGAGATCGCCGTCAACTTAAGCGCCAACCATCATGCCGACCACGGCGCCTATCTGTTCGGCAAAATATTGCACCACGCGTTGAGCCAATACGGCGACCTGAACCAAACGTTAAGCATGAAGCTGTTGCTGGATGGGGAAACCCACGCCGACTGGGGGGCGCTCTACTATGGCTGATATGTCGTTGATGCGTGAAACGGCGCTCTCGTTGGAACAGGCGCCGACGCCAGGGGCGCAAAGCGAAAGCGCGGGCCAGGCCGAAATCCGCGGGCTGTCCAATCGACAGGATTTTTTCGAGCTGCTGCGGCGTATCGAACGCGCGCAGCCGGATGCGCCGCGGCTCGGCGTCTCCAACGATCGCAGCCGCGAAAGGCTCTGCATTACCCAGCCGGCGGATATGGCGTTCGCTTCGCGTGAAATCGCCTCTATCGTGCAGCGCCCTAAGCAAGTGCTGATCCAGGCGCGGCATTTCGGCATGTTCGCCCCCTACGGCCCGCTGCCGATCCATGTGACCGAGCACGCGCGCACCGAAGTCATCGCCAGACGCAACCAGGCGTTCCAGCAGTTCGTCGGCATCGTCAGCCAGCGCTTCGCCGTATTGCACTACCGGGCCTGGGCGCAGCTGAAGGCGATGATCGGCCATGAGCATGACGATGACAAAAACCCGTTCTTGCGCCATTTGCGCCAGACGGTGGGCGTCGATACGGCGCTGACGGTGAACCCGCATATCCAGCGCCTGCGCGAGGCGTACCCCGGCACTTATCTGCCCGGTCGCCGCTCGCTGCGGCAGCTCAACAAGATGTTGGCGGCCTATTTCGCCGTTCCCATCACGATTACGCCGCGCTACGCCAAGTGGATCGACGACGGCAAGCAAAGCGGCAGCCAAAAGCTGGGCAAGTTGGGCAGCACGCGCATCGGCAGCCGCTTTTTCGATGCCCAGTACGGCGCGCATATTCAGATCGGCCCGCTGGGGGCCCCGCAGTATCAGCAGTATCAGCGCGGCAGCCGGCGGCTGCAGGCGCTGGTGAGCATCTGTCATGACTTTACGAGCCATCAGCTGATGCTGGATGTCAGCCTGCTGATTGCCACGGAGCCGGGCATGGCGGCGCAGCTGGGCGGCAAGTCGCTGAGTAAAGACAGCTGGCTGAAACCTAAGACAGGGACGTTTAGGCAGCTGGTTTATCAATCAACAACTTAATATAAGGAAATTTAAGGTGTATCAACGAGAACGTCTTTTTTCGCGATTGGGCCACTTTGCCTATCAGTCGTTCGTCGAAGCGACCAAGCTGTGCCGAACCTTCAGGCACGAATACGTGGAGCTGGAACACTGGCTGAAAGTCCTGGTGGACAAGGAACGCGGCGACTTGCCGATGATCCTGGCGCACTACGCCATCAACAGTCAGCGCATCAGCGATGCGTTGGATCGCATTCTTCATACCTTGCCTAACCGGACGAATGCGGTGGTGGATCTGTCGACGCAACTGGAAACGGTGGTGGAAAGAGGGCTGCTGATGAGCCAGCTCGCCGAAACGCCGTCCGGCGGGGTGCGCACCATTCATATCCTGGTCGGCATTCTGCAGGATCCCACGTTGCAGCGCAGCCTGTACCGGCTGAGCGACGAGTTCAAAAAACTGCCGATCCCGCAACTGTTCGACGATTATCCGGCGATTCTGGCGGAGTCCGTCGAGCATGAGGAAGAGGAAGAAGAGGTCTACAGCGCCCACGGCGATGCGCCTGAGGCGTCTGAGACGGTCGATATTCTCGATAAATGGTGCGCCGATCTGACCCGCCAGGCGCGCGACGGTGAAATCGACCCGGTGATTGGCCGCGAAGCGGAGCTGCGCCAGGTGATCGACATCTTGCTGCGTCGCCGGCAGAACAACCCGATTTTGGTGGGCGAAGCCGGGGTCGGCAAAACGGCGGTGGCGGAAGCGCTGGCCTGCAAGATAGCCCAGGGGCAGGTGCCGCCGCTGCTGCAGGGCGCCCGGCTGCTGTCTTTGGATCTGGGGCGCATGCAGGCCGGGGCGAGCATGAGGGGCGAATTCGAATCGCGCCTGAAAGCGCTGATCGACGCCATCGCGCATTCGGCGGTGCCGGTGATCCTGTTTTGCGACGAGGCGCATACGCTGGTGGGCGCCGGCGGGCAGGCCGGTACCGGCGACGCCGTCAACCTGTTGAAACCGATGCTGGCCAGGGGGGCGCTGCGCATGGTGGCGGCGACGACCTGGTCGGAATACAAACAGTTCATCGAGCCGGACGCCGCGCTGACGCGCCGTTTCCAGTACGTGTTGGTTTCTGAACCCGACGAAGAGAATGCGGTGAACATGATGCGCGCCATCGCCCCGCATTTTGCGCAGCACCACAGCGTCAAGATCCGCGAGTCGGCGCTGCAGGCGGCGGTGCATTTGTCGCTGCGCCATCTGCCGTCGCGGCAACTGCCGGACAAAGCCATCAGCTTGCTGGACACCGCCTGCGCGCGGGTGGCGCTGAGCCAGCATGCGCTGCCTGAAAAAATCGAGTCGCTCGAGGCCGGGTTGGCGGTGAAGCGCACCGAAATGAACGGCCTGCAGGAGGAAAGCAAATTCGACGATCTGGCGCTTACCCGCATCACTGAATTGCAGCAGACCCTCAGCGACATGGAAGGCGAACTGGCTGCGCTGCGTCAGCGGCAGGCGCAGGAGCAACAGGCGGTCACCACCTTGCTCGACGCGGAGCGGCAGTCGCCGGAGCGCTTGCCGCAGTTGGCCTCCGAGCTGGGAGCCTTGCAAGACGGCGGTCTGCCGTTGGTGTATCCGTGGGTGGACGACCGCGTCGTGGCGGAGGTGTTGTCGGATTGGACCGGCATCCCCACCGGCCGCATGCTGCAAAGCGATCTGGACAATGCGCTCAATCTCAACCAACTGCTGAGCCGCCAGATATTCGGCCAGCAGACGGCGATCGATGAAATCGCGCAGGCGGTGCGCATCTCCCGCGCCGGCATTCAGGCGCACGATCGGCCATTGGGCGTTTTCATGCTGTCCGGCCCGAGCGGCGTTGGCAAAACGGAGACCGCGTTTGCGCTGGCGGAGGCGATGTACGGCGGCGCGCATAACCTGATCGTCTTCAATATGAGCGAGTTTCAGGAATCGCATACCGTTTCCACCCTGAAAGGGGCGCCGCCGGGCTATGTCGGCTACGGCAAGGGCGGCAAGTTGACGGAGGCGGTGCGCCGCAAACCTTATTCCATCGTCTTGCTCGACGAATTCGACAAGGCGCATCCCGATATCCACGAGGCGTTTTATCAAGTCTTCGACAAGGGCGTGATGGAAGACGGTGAGGGCCGCATGATCAGCTTCCGCCAGTGTTTCATTTTAATGACGAGTAATATCGGCGCCGGCGAAATAGAAGCGACGCTGGCGGAAACGCCGGATCTGAAAACCGAAGCGCTGCGGCCGATGCTGCACGACGTGCTGGCGCGCTTCTTCCCGGCGGCGCTGTTGGCGCGCATGAACGTCATTCCCTACGTGCCGCTTTCTACCGAAGCGATAACCCATATCGCCACCAAACAGATTTCGCGTTTACAACAGCGTTTGCACAAAGAAGTGGGCGTGTCGCTGGTGCTGGAAGGCGACATTCCAGGCTGGATAGCCAAACGCATCAGCGCCCATCCTTCGCGCGGCAGAGCGGTCGAGTCGCTGCTGCAGCAGGCGATTTTGCCGCCCATCAGCAATGAAGTGCTGCAGCGCAAACGGACGGGACAGGAACTGCAGAATATCCAACTCATGGTCGAGAACGATAGTTTAAGTGTTTATTTCGACTGATTTTTAATTTGCCGCCGGCCCGCAAATGCGGGGCGGGGTTCGATATCGGATCAGAGAGGTTGTTATGCCTTTAATCGAAATTGATAACCCGGTGTTAGCCGAATTAAATGCGTTTCCACTCAGCTTCACCACCAAAGAAGGGTTGTCGAGCAACTCGCAATATACGCTCGAATTCGAATGTGAACAGGCGGACGTTGATTATGAATCTCTGCTGGGTCAAGGGATCAGCATTCAAATAGAAAGGCCGGATTTCGGCGCGCGGCCGTTTTACGCTTACGTGATCGGCGCCTCCGATTCGGGGCAGCATCAGGATAAGTTCGTTTATAAGCTGGAGCTGAGCACCTGGCTGTGGTTTTTGATGCAAAACCGCAATAGCCGCATTTTCCAGGATTTGAACGTGCTCGACATCATCGAGCAAATCTTCTCGCGCTACGGTTTCGCCGACTACCGTCTGGATATTCAAGGCACTTATCCGACGCGTGAATATTGCGTGCAGTTTTCCGAAACGGATTTCGCGTTTATCAGCCGCCTGCTGGAAGACGAAGGCATCTGGTATTACTTCGATCACGCCGAGGATAAACACACGCTGGTGATCACCGACCGGCAGAATTTCGACGATCTGGATTTCGGTTACGCCGTGTTGCCGTTCATGCCGGACAGCGAAGAAAACCGCGCCATCCGCGAAGGGATCCAGCGCATCCAGCGTTCACGCAAAGTGCGCCCGAATGAAATCGTGCTGCGCGACTTTGACTTCCAGAACCCGCGCAAGAACCTGCAAACCAAGGTGGAAGAGAGCCGCCTCGGCCTGCAGAACACCCCGTTGGAGTGGTACGACTACGCGGCGGGTTATGTGGATACCGAACGCGGTGAAAACCTGGCGCGGCTGCGCCTGGAAGAAATGCAAAGCGATGGTCACCTGCTGTTTGGCGAGAGCAACGCCGTCGGGCTGATGGCCGGCAAGGATTTCTCCTTGATTTTGCATCCGGACGCCAACCGCAACCGCCGTTTCAAGCTGACTCGCTGCGACTATGTGTTCGTGCAAGACGGCCCGGACAGCAGCAGCGACGGCCGCAACGTCACCTGCCGTTTCAATGCGTTGAACGACGACGTGCCGTTCCGCCCGCTGCGCGAAACGCCAAAGCCGCAGATGCCGGGCATCCAGAGCGCCACCGTGGTCGGCGCGCCCAACTCCGAAGTGCATACCGACAAATTTGCGCGCATCCGCGTGCATTTCCACTGGGATCGCTACAAAACCACCGAGGAAGACAGCTCTTGCTGGATCCGCGTGGTGCAGGCCTGGGCGGGGAAAGGCTGGGGCGTGATCGCCATGCCGCGCGTCGGCCAGGAAGTGCTGGTGACCTATGTCGACGGCGATCTCGATCGTCCGATGGTGACCGGGATTGTGTATAACGGCGACAACCCGCCGCCTTATCAGTTACCTGAATACATCAACTACTCGGGCATGGTGTCGCGTTCGCTGCGTTTCGGCAAGCCGCAGCATGCCAGCCAGTTGACCTTCGATGACAACCGCAACAACGAACGCGTCATGCTGCATGCCGAACGCGATCTGCAAACCACGGTGGAGCGCAACCAGGCCACCGAGGTGGGAATGGACAAGTTTGACATCATCCGCCGCACCTTTACCGACTGGTTCACCAACCACGTCTCTTACAAGGATTACGTCTTCAGCATTACCGGGTTTGACGCCTCGATTAAAGGCGTCAGCGCGTCGATGACCGGCGTCAGCCTCACCGCCACCGGCGTGAGCACCTCGTTCACCGGCGTCAGCACCTCGTTCACCGGCGTGAGCACGTCATTTACCGGTGTCAGCACTTCGTTCACCGGGCTGAGCACCTCGTTCACCGGGCAGAGCA
The DNA here is from genome assembly GCF_017811775.1 of Serratia sp. X10. Taxonomy (NCBI): domain Bacteria; kingdom Pseudomonadati; phylum Pseudomonadota; class Gammaproteobacteria; order Enterobacterales; family Yersiniaceae; genus Serratia; species Serratia sp. X10. Next base: position 508,271 of record NZ_JAEIOH010000002.1, read on the forward strand.
CCAGCTGCACCGGCGTATCAAACTCGATGACCGGCGAAAGCAACTCCTTCACCAGCATCAGCAACAGCATGACCGGCGAAAGCAACAGCTACACCACGGTCAGCACCAGCCAGACCGGCAGCAGCACCAGCTTTACCGGCGTCAGCGTCAGCACCACCGGATCGTCGACCAGCACCACCGGCTGCAGCATCAGCACCACCGGATCGTCGACCAGCACCACCGGCTGCAGCATCAGCACCACCGGCAGCAGTGTGAGCACCACCGGCAGCAGCGTCGGCACCACCGGCAGCAGCGTCAGCAGCACCGGCAGCAGCGTCAGCAATACCGGCAGCAGCGTCAGCAATACCGGCAGCAGCACCAGCACGACAGGGGTGTCGATCAGCTATACCGGCGCGTCACTGTCCGAGACCGGCGTCGATTTGAAAAAAGTCGGGATGCAAAGCAAAAACTAACGAGGCGCGGCAATGAGAATCATACGGCCACAGCAATTGGTGGCGATTAAAGGAAGTTACCAGATCGGGACAGACAGCCGGCTCGGCATCAGCGTCGTGGCCGGATGCTACCTGTCCCGGCCTGAACACTTCGTGAACGAAGCCGAAATCTGGGAGGCGTGGAAGCGCGTGCCGCTCAGCCTGCCGATATTGGATGTTGCCGAGCCGAAGCCGTTCGCCGAATACCTGATCGCCGGCCATGCCGGTATCGGTCAGCCGGTGAAAACGCTGAATGTCAGCGCCGACATCGGCGGGCTGAAGCGCCGTTGGCGGGTCGAGGGCGAGGGACGGCGCGGCGCGATGGAGGTGGAACCCTTCCTCAGCGTGCCGCTGGATCACACCTCCGCCTGGGGCGGCAAAGACAACAAGGAGAACCCGTTTGGCCGCGGCTGCAATGACGGGCTGCGGCCGCTGCTGATGACGCTGTCCGCCGAGGGCACCGCGCAGGAGCGCTCTCCGCTGGCGGCGCCGGCGCCGGTGCCGCACGAGTTTGCGCTGCGCAAGGCGCACATCGATAAGGTGGCGGGCCAGATCGCCGGCAAAGCCTATCTCGAGACGGTATTCCCCGGGCTGCCGGCCAATATCGATCGGCGTTATTTCCAGATGGCGCCGCCGGCGCAGTGGTTGCCGGAAGCGGCGTGGCCGGATCGGGTGCCCTTCGAGCTGCAGGGCGTCGGCGCGCAAAGCGAGGCGATTCGCGGCGAGCTGCCGGCGGTGTGCGGACGGGCGTTCATCCGCCGTCACGATAGCGACAGCCTCGAGGAAATCGAGCTGCAGCGCAAAACGCTGTGGTTCCTGCCCGACAGCGACATCGCTTTGCTTATCTTCACCGGCAATGCGCCGTTGACGCATCTGCTGGACGAGTCCATCGAGTCCGTCATGCTGGCGTTGGATCGCTGCGATGCGCCGCGCTCGTTCGACTATTTCCAACAGGTATTCCGCAAGCGCAGCGACGATGACGCCTCGCCCTTTGAGTTTCTGTTCGATCCGGATCTGATGCCGGCGGAGATGGGGTTGAACGTCATCCAGGCGGTGTCGGATCACCCCAGCGATTTGCGTTACGATCCGTCGCCCACCTCTCTGGGCGATTCCGCCGTGTTCTATCAACGCATTCGCGAGGCGATCGCCTTGCACCAGCAACAAGCGGCGGCGGAGCCCGCCTCCGTGACGTTGCCCGATTTACCGGATCTTCCTGCCGAAGATGGCAATGACGCGTTTTTCCCCGATAGCGCGACCGTGGAAGGGAAGACTTTCACCGGTTTGCGCTGCGAGGCGCTGTCGGGCCGGCATTTTCTGCAGTGCCGCTTTGAGCGCTGCGATTTCTCGCAGGCTTCCCTCGACGGCTGCACCTTCGAAAACTGCGTTTTTGATGCGGTCGATTTGACGCAGGCGTCGCTGCGCCAGATCCGCCTGATCTCGTGCACGCTGCAAAAGCCGTTGCTGGCGGAAAGCGTGTGGCAAGAGGCGGTCTTCGAGCGGGTGACGCTGGCGGAGCCTCAGGGGCAAGGCCTGCGCGCCGACCACGTGAAGCTGGATAACTGCGTTTTCGAGCGGGGCGATTTCACCGCGAGCCGCTTTGAACACGCGGCGATCGGCAACGGCATGTTTAATGGCGCGACGCTGATCCGCGCGCAGTTTCTGCAAGGCGAGCTGGACGCGTGCGTGTTTAACCGCTGCCTCGCCGAAGAGGCGGTTGCGCTGGAGATGACGCTCACCAAAAACTCGTTCCTTGGCGGCAACTGGCGCGGCGTGCGGTTCGAACGCTGCCGCGTCGAGAGCCTGACGGCGGGCATGCAGGCGAACTTTTCCCACGCCGTGTTCAGCGATAGCTGTTTCACCAAAGTGGGATTGAAAGCGGCGCGCATGGAGAGGTGCCAACTGCTGTACAGCGTTTTCACTGAATGCAACTTTGACGAGGCCGATCTGACGGCCTGCGCGATCGCCGGCTGCGATCTGGCCGGCGTGCGGTTTAAAGACAGCCTGTTGACGCACTCACGTTGGCAAAACAGCAGCGCTCAGCAAGGCCTGTTTTATAACGCCGATCTGCGCGATGCGGAATTTGACCAGTGCAATCTGGCGGCGGCGCATCTGGCGATGACCTGGCAGGACGCCGGCACGCGGTTCAGCGGCTGTCTGCTGGAGCGCGCGTGTTGGGTGCCGCGCAGAATCATTCATGGGGACTATGCGCATGAAAACTGAAAGCCGCGTGATTCAACAGGCGCTGCCTGACCGAGAGGCGATCGAACTGGAGGTCGCCCAGGCGGTGGCGCAGACGCCGCCCATGCCGCGGATCTTCAAGAAACGCCGGTTCCACGATCGCGAGCTGAAAGGGTTGACGCTGAGCGACTGCTTTTTCATCGACTGTCATTTCGAACGCGTCACGTTTGAAGGCTGTGATTTGCGGGCGGTGCGCTTTGAGGGCTGCACCCTGCAGCAGGTCAACGTGGTCGGCGGCAGCCTGATGAGCCTGTCGTTCAACGAATGCCGGTTTGACAACCTGACGCTGCAACAGGGGCTGCTGTGCAATTTGGCGTGCAACGACACCGCGCTGCAGGGGTGTTACGTCGGCGATTGTCTGCTGGATGACTGCGGTTTGATCCGGTGCGAGGTCAACGGCGCGGAAATTGAACGCAGCAGCCTGGGGCATCTGGCCGTGCAGTCCAGCACCCTGACCAACCTGATGTTTCACCAGGACGTGATACAGGACGCCAACTGGTACGCCTGCCAACTTACGCAGTGCCTGTGGCAGGCGTCGACCCTCGAGCGCCACATCATGGGGAGCTGCCGGCTGGAGACGTGCAGCTGGCAGACGATCGCGGGGCAGGCGCGCATCTGGTTCACCTGTCGCCTGTCGGGCTGCACTTTGGCGCAGCTACAGCTGCAGGGCGCCAGTTTTCACCGCAGCGAGCTGGAGGGGTGTTCGTTCGCCGACAGCGATCTGACCTCGGCGATCTTCGCTGAAGCGCAGGCGCTGCGCTGCGATTTCGAACGCGCGACGCTGACCCTGGCGCAGGGGCAGAAGGCCCGGTTCAGCGAATGCGCGATGGGCGGCGCCAACTGGGGGCGTGCCATCTTGCCGCAAGCGGAATTCAGGGCGTGCGATCTGGCGTTAGCCAATCTTGAGCAGGCCGAACTGCGGGAAGCGAACCTGATCGAACAGCCGCTGACCGCCGCTCAGCAACAGAGTGCTCGCCTGCATGGCGCGCAGCGTCATCGCGCCGAAAACGTGCCGCTGACCGCCGATCCGTTCTTGAGTGCGATCGACGCCTGGTATGCGCATCAACAACCGGGGCCGCGGCAACCGTCGTATCAACGGCCAACAGGAGTAAGCAGATATGTATAAATCCAGAAGAGAGCATCAGAAGGTCTATGCCAACGCCAGGGTGACGCCTTTGCAGTTGGTGCGCAGCGCTCCGCTTCCCGAACAAGGGGGGCGCAAGGTGGTGACGCTGGCGGCCGACGCTAACGGCAGTCTGTATGTCGACGGCATGCGCGCCCATTGTCTGGCGGTCGCTACCAGCTGTCTGGTTCAGCCGCTGGCGGGCGATCGCGTTTGCGTCATCGCCGACGGCGATAAGTTGGTCATCACCGAGATCTTGTCGCGGCAACAGGCGAACGCCGTCATGACGCTGGACAGCCGCTGCGCCAACTTGCGCATCGTGGCGCCGGAGATCGAGCTGCAGGGCGGCAAGCGGCTGACGCTGCGCAGCCCGCACTTCACGCTGCTGACGCGCAGCAGCCGTTGGGTGGCCGAAACGCTGCACCAAATCTCTCAACGCCTGTTTGTGCGCAGCAAGCACGCGAGCCGGCGGGTGGAGGAAACCGACGAGGTGCTGGCGAAGCACATCATTCAGGATGCGCGGCAATCCCTCGTCATCAACAGTGAAATTGGTTCCCTGAAGTCTTCGGCGGTGCTGAAGATCGACGGCGGCCAGATACATATGGGGTAAACCACCATGACTGCAGCTAATAACAACATGGCCGGGATCAGCTTTGCCGGCTGTGACCCGATGATACCGGCGCCGGGCCCGAACACCGCGCCCAACAACACCGGCATACCGAACGTGCCTAACTATTTCCTTTGCGGCGGCAATGAACAGAATCTCGGCAGCATTCGCGCGGCCACCGTCGATTCGGGCGGGGTGATCGGCGCCGCCTCCGGGACGCATTCGGCCCAGATGCAGCCGGTGCAGGGATCGGGCAAGTATTTCACCGGCGGCATGCCGGTCACGCGGCTAGGCGATTCCAGCACAACGAACAATAACAACATGGTCGCCACTCAGGTCGCGCCGAGCCAGACCAAATGTTTCGTTAATGCATAGGAGTTCAACATGGTGAAGACGCTTCGGGGAGTCGCGGCAGGGGGATTGTTGGCGGTGGGGATGCTCGGCGGATGCAGCTGGTTTTCTCACGACGAGGCAGCGGACGCGGGGCGTCGGTTGCGGTTTATCGACGTCGAAGTGACCGCCAACGACAACGTGAACCCGAATGCGGCCGGCGAGGCGCAACCGGTCAAGGTATGCGTGATAGAAACCAATCGCTCGGGGTGGATGCCCGAGGGGATTGGCGACGGCGCTCCTTGCCGCGAGACGGCGCCGTCGGAAGGGGCGCTGAGCCGGCACCAGAGCATTTTGCAACCGAGGGAGACGTTGCGTTATCGCTTCGAGGTGCCGGCGGGGCAAGAGCGATGGGTCGTCGTCGGGGCGGAGTTTCAGCAAATCAGCGGCGTGTTGCCGCTCGCCGAGCAAAAGTCCCCTGCGCAGGCTGATTCGCAAATGAAGGTGATGGTGGGGATGACGTCACTCAGCATAGTGACTAACGACAAAATGGATGAATGACATGTTACCTAAACAACGCGTCGCCTGGGTAGAAGGCATGTTGATGGAACCGCAGCATTTCCAGCAGCAGGAACGTTTTTTCGAGCACTTGATTGAAGCGCGCTTGCGCAGCGTCGAAACCTTCACCTGGGGGTTCCTGACGCTGGAGATCGACAACGGGCTATTGGAACAGGGCAAGTTTGCGCTGAAGAAAGCCAAGGGCGTTTTCCCCGACGGCACGGCGTTCAGCATGCCTGAGGATATTCCGCTGCCGCCGCCGCTGGTGCTGGGAGAAGGCTGCCAGGGGAAAGTGGTGTGCCTGTCCGTGCTGATGGACATCGCCGGCAACGCCCAGATCGATCTTATCCAGGATGCGCGAAAAAGCAGCCGTTTTCGCACCATGGACGCCGAGGTGCCGGATCGCAACCACGGCGTCAGCCTGGAAGGGACCCCGCGCGTGTGCACGATGCAACTGGGCAGCCTGGTGACGCGGCTAAGCCTGGAGGACGCGGTCAGCAGCGCGGAAAGCGTGTTGCCGGTCGGTTTCGTGCGCGAGCTCACCAGCGATCGTCGGGTGCTGCTGGATGAGCGCGCCTTGCCGCCGATGCTGGATTTCCGCGCCATCGGCTGGCTGCCCGCTTTCACCACCGAATTGCTTGGGCTGATCAGCCAGCGTCTGGAGTCGGTTTTCCGCCCGGACGTGCATATGACGATCGGCGGGCTTTCCGAGCTGCTGGAACTGCTGTTGCTGCAAACCTTGAGCGAGTTCAATTTGCGCATCAGCCAACTGCTGGCCAGCCCGCAGGTGCATCCTGAAACCCTGTTCGACACGTTGCTGAGCCTGCTGGGGCGGCTCAGCATCATTCCCGGCGGCGAACGCCTCTGGGATCGGGCCGATTTGGTGTATCTGCACGATGAACCGCACAACTGCTACTTCCAGCTGTTCGCCTCGATTCGCCGCGCGCTGTCGCTGGTGATCGAAGCGCCGGCGGTGGCGTTGCCGTTTACCGATCGCGGCGACAGCATTTATCTGTGCCCGAACGACTCGCAGCTGCGCCTGGAAAAACTGGTGTTCGCCGTCAGCTGCGGTTTGTCCATCGAGCATCTGCGCTCGTATTTCCCCGCGCAGGTCAAACTGGGGCCGGTCGAGAAAATCATTCAGCTGATCGATCTGCAATTACCGGGCGCTCGCTTGTTGCCGATGGCTTCGCCGCCGCGGCACATACCGTATTACCCGAACAGCATCTATTTCGAGGTTGATCATGCCGACCCGATTTATAAGGAAATGATGGCCGGCTCGGCGATGGCGCTCAGCATCGTGGGTGATTTCCCCGACCTGCGTTTTGACGTCTGGGGATTAAGGCAAGGGAGGGTGGGATGAACGAATTCGAGAGAAAAATACGCGAGGCGATGGCGGTAACGCGCAACAACGCGACGCCGCGCCTTCCCGCGTCCGGCTCGGTGGGCAAAACGACGGCGGAGATCGCCGCGCTGTCCTTCGGCGCGCGGGCGCTGGCCGCCAAGCTGCGGCCGGGAAGCGCCGGGGTGGCGACGCCCCCCGAACCCAAGCCTTATGAAGCGGAAAGCGTTGCGCCGGAAAACAGCGAGCCCGCGCCGGGCGAGCGCCCGGCCGAGGCGGCGCCGACCTCGAGCGGGCTGTTTGGCCGCGCCGCGCTGAGCAAGCCCGGTGTGATGATGGGGCATTGGGACAACCCGTTGATCGCCGCCGCCATCCCGGTTCTGCTGCAGGTGGAGCGGGTGCGCGATCAGAAACAGCTGAACCCGGGCGCGGTGCGCGCGCAGATCGTGCGCGAGATCCAACAATTTCAGCAGACGCTGCTGGCGGATCACATCGCGCCGAGCGATGTGGACAAGCTGGCCTATCTGCTGTGCTCCTACGTGGATGAGTGCTGCATGAGCACGCTCGAATCCGGCGAACTGAATCTCAGTCTGCTGGTGGAGTTTTATCGTGACGCCTGGGGCGGGGAAAAGTGCTTCGAGCACCTGCAGGCCTATCTGGCCGCCTCGCCGCGCAACAAGGAGATCCTGGCGTTTTACGATCTGATCCTGTCGCTGGGCTTCGAAGGGCAATATCACGTGATGGAACGCGGCGCGGTGTTGTTGGCCGATGTGCGCAACCGTCTTGACGGCTATCTGTACAGCCAGAACCCGACGCAGACGCTGGCCGATGCCGAGCCGAGCAAAGTGGTGCGCAAGGCGACCCGCATCACGCCGCTGAAGCTGCTGTGCTACGGCCTGGCCATCGCGCTGCTGGCGTATGCCTCGGCCGCCTGGTATCTGCACGATCAGTCCCGCGCGCTGCGCAACGCCATTTTGGCCTGGACGCCGCCGCAGCCGCGCAAAATCAACATCATGGAGACGCTGCCGCAGCCGCTGCCGCAAATCCTCAGCGAAGGGTGGCTGGAGGTGCGCGCCGATCCGCGCGGCTGGCTGTTGATCTTCACCTCTGACGGCGCATTCGCCACCGGGCAGTCGAAGCTGTCGGAAGAGTTTAAAAAGAAACGCAACATCGAGCGTTTGGGGGAGGCGCTGGCACCGTGGCCGGGCGATCTGGAGGTCATCGGGCATACCGACAACAAACCGTATCGCAACACCTCCAACAACTCCAACCTGAAACTGTCCGAGGCGCGCGCGCAGACGGTGGCCGACAAGCTGCGCGAATCCTTGGCCAACAGTAAATACAACCGCACCGTGACATCGGTCGGCAAGGGCGATCAGGAGCCGCTGGACGACAACGCGACGGAAGAAGGGCGCCGCCGCAACCGCCGCGTGGACATCCTTTGGAAAATCGGCGAGAGGGAGATGGCTTCACCGTCTGCAACGTTAAATCAGGCAGGGGTAGCCGCCGAGGTCCCCGAGGATAACTAAGACATCCGCCGGCGTAGAGATAATAAGGAAATTATATGATACGTAGATCATTCATATTGGTGATTGCCTTGCTGCTGTGTGCGGTGGTGTGGTGGATTGGGCCGTTGATCGCCATCGGCACCTATCGGCCGCTGCTGTCGGTCTGGGTCAGGGGCATCATCATCGCGCTGATCCTGTGCTGGGCGCTGTGGCCGTTCGTGGCGACGTTCTTATCCTGGGTGTTCCGCCACGCGCGAGCGCCGGCCCCGGCCAAACGCAAGACCGCCCAGCGAGATCGCGTGACCTCGCGCTTTTACGACGCCTTGCGCACCTTGCAGTATGTCGGCACGGCGAAGCAGCGCACCCCTTGGCAGCGCTTCAAATACCGCCTGACGCGCCGTTACGTCAGCGAAAAACCGTGGTTTCTGGTCATCGGGCCGCCGGGCAGCGGCAAAACCTCGCTGATCGGCGAAAGCGGCGAACGCTTCTTGCTGGCCGAGCACTATGGCCTGCAGCAGACGGTGGACGTCGGGCCGACCCAGGATTGCAACTGGTGGCTGGCGGAGAATTCGGTGTATGTCGACACCTCCGGCGAATGGCTGCAGTTGAACGGCCTGGGAGAAGAGGGCGCCAGGGCGCGCGACACCCTGTTCAAACTGATCCGCCGCCATCGCCGCCATCCGGGCATCGACGGCATCATGCTGTGTCTGGATGCGCGTTGGTTGCTGCACGCCTCGCTGACGGAGAGAAAGTCGGTCGCCGACGCGCTGCGCGTGCGCCTGCTGGAGATGGCCTCGTGGTTCCGCAGCGAGCTGCCGGTCTATCTCACCATCAGCCACCTCGATCAACTGGTCGGCGGCGAGACCTTCCTGTCCATGCTGGGCGACGATCTGTTGCAAAAAGGCATGGGCTTCAGCCTGAACCGCGCCGAACAGGGAGAAACCCCCTTCGAGCAGTATGAAACCCTCTACCGGGAGATGGTGGCGCGCGTCAGCCATCACGTGCTCGAACTGTTGCACGATGCGCCGGACGGCCAAAACCGCCAACAGCTGCTGTTCTTCACCGAATCGCTGGGGTCGCTGGGCAACCCGCTGTATTCCCTGTTAGAGCAGATCTTCCCGCAAACGCCGGTGGGCTACGCCTGCCATCTGCAGCAGGTGTGGCTGGGCAGCACCATCGCCTTGCCGCCGCAGGGGGCGATCTACAACGCGGAAGCGGCAGATATCTATGAAGCTCGCCCGACCGGGCGCATTTATCACCCGGAGCTGGATTACGCCCGGCAAGAACGCGGGGTGATGCAGCAGTCTTCGCACGTCAGGCCGCTCGGCAGCCGCATGAGCTCCCTGGGCCGCTATGTGCTGGTGCTCATTCTGTTGGCGGTCTCGTTTAACCTGCTGGCGATGCGTTACCTGTGGGAGAGCGATTACATCTCCTACATTGCGGCGCGCTTCGATGAGACAAAGCGCATCGTGCGTGAAATTCCGGTGACCAACCGCGTCAGCGACGATGTCATTTCCGCCTATGAGCAGCTGGGGTACATGAACGCGCAATTGGGCGGCGAAGTGTCGCCGGTGCCGAATCCCTATTTCGAGCACAAGCTGATCAACAGCGCGGCGCAAAAAACCTACCAACGCCATTTGCTGCAGATCTTCTGGCCGGCGGTGGAAAACTATATCGCTGACGAACTCAAGAATGACGTCTCGGCGTCCAACAAGGACGTCTACGGCACCCTGAAAGTGTACCTGATGATGGGGGAACCCTCGCACCGCTCCGCCGAAGCCTTGGTCGACTGGTTCATGGCGCGCTGGGAAACCTTTATGCCGCAGGGGTACACCGATATGAACAAAGGCATCTTCGCTTACCATCTGCGAGAGATGTTCTCTTTGCCGGACGCGCCGGTCATGAAGATGAACGGCGACCTGCTGCGCCTGGCGCGGGTGAAAGCGATGAACATTCCGATGCAGGTGCGGGTAGTGCGCCGCATCGAAGAGAAACCGCTGCCGGCGGCGATCAACGATATTTCGTTGGCCGACGCCGCCGGGCCGAACGTCTCCTTGATGCTGCGCCGCAAGAGCCAGGCGACGGTCACCGATACCGCCGTGCCGGGGTTCTATACCCGCGCCAGCTATCGCGACGTTTTCCTGGCGCAGCTCGATGACGCCGCCAAGGACATGATCGAAGAAGAGTCCTGGGTGCTGCGCGACAGTGGGGAAGGGAAAAACGCGGTGAACTCGCTGGCCTCGGCGCAGAAGCTGGCCGACGAGGCGAGGAAGCTTTACCTCATCGAGTATGCCGACAAATGGGATGCGTTCATGCGCGACGTGCGCGCCCGGCCGGTCAACGGGCTTGAGGATGCGGCGATCCTGGCGCGTCAACTGTCCGATCCTTCTTCTCCGCTGGCCAATCTGGTGCGCTTCGCCGCGCGCGAAACCAGCATGACCGGCACCAACCAGGGCGATGCGGCAAGCTGGTTCGATCGCCAGCGCAACCGCATCGAGCAGCAGCGGCGCGACATCCTCGGCGAGATTTCCGGCGAGCGCGCGCGTTTTCGTCTCACGCCGGAACGCGCGGTGGAAGATCGTTTCGAGCTGCTGCGCCGTCTGGGCTATCAGCTGTTGCAGACCACCAACGCCAGCAACGATCCGCTGAGCCGCAGTTTCGAAGCGCTGTACAGCCAGTTGACCACCTTGTCCACCTCGCTGCGCGGCGGCCAGGTGGTGCCCGCCGGAGGCACGCTGAAGCGTCTGCAGTTGGATGCGGCGCGCCAGCCGGAACCGGTGCGCAGCGTGATGATGGATCTGTTGCAGGTCGGGGACAGCCAGACGATTCAGCAGAGCCAGAAGAACCTGAGCAAAGGCGCTTCGTCGCTGGCCTCCGGCTTGTGCAAGAGCAGCATCAGCGGGCGTTATCCGTTCTCGCGCAACGCCAGAGCAGAGGTCGGCATCGAGGACTTCTCGCGCATGTTTGGCCAAAGCGGCGCGATGCAGCAGTTCTTCGATGAGAACCTGGCCCCTTATGTGGACGTCAACGCGCAGAAATGGAATGCCAAACCGGGTTCAGAGGGGATCGTCAATGCCAGCACGCTGGGCGCGTTTGAAAATGCCCGGCTGATCCGCGATACCTTCTTCACCGCCGGCGACAAGCTGTCCTTCTCGATGTTCATCAGGCCGTTGTCCCTGACGCCGACCATTACGGAAGCGACCCTGGATATCGACGGGCAGGTGATTAACTACAGCCATGGTTTCAGCCAGCCTACCCGTATCGATTGGCCGGGTCCGAAAGGCGGCAGCTATGTTCGACTCACCTTCCGCACCGGCACCGGCCAGATCCAGGTCGCCAGTTTCGACGGGCCCTGGGCCTTGTTCCGGATGTTCGACGCCAGCAATCCCGTGCCGCTCGCCAGCGACAGGCGAGAGCTGACGATGTCGATGTCGTCGGTGGTGGGCGTGCTCAAACTGGAATTGCGCTCGACGATGAAAGATTTCCCACTTTGGTCACGGGCGTTGCGAGGATTCTCGTGCCCGAAAGCGATGTAAACACAACCGTAAAGAGGTGATAAACATGTTAGATCCAGCCAAAATTTTAGAAACCATGAAGGCCGGCGGCAATTTGGGCACCAACTCCCAATCGTCGCTGAGTCAACCGTTTATGCAAGGCGTCAGCAATATTCAAATGTCGGGGCCGGATGCGGCCAAGTCGGTCATGAGTAATGTGACAAAATCTTGCGATGATATGTTCGGCAATATGAAGGGCATTTTTAATGGTCTGCAATCGAATGTGAACGCACACCAAAAAATGCAAACGAGCGAGCAGCCGAAAGATTTTAATGTTTCCATGGACGATCTTCGTCCGGCGATTGCGAAAGGGTTCCCGCACGAAATGGCGGACTTCTTTTCCAAAGTGCCGAAACTGTAATCAAAAACTCGATGGATAAAATACCGGGAGGCGGAAATGCCTCCTGGTATTCACAAGGAGTGTTGCGATGATCTATGACTGGATGCTCAAAAACGCCAATAAACGCATGGGTTTTTTTATCATGGTGATACCCAGCCTGTTTTTTTGGATATTGGTTTTTCTGACCTTATCTATTTTTTGATTCTTTGATGTAAAAAAAGCACCCGCAAAGGTGCTTAAAATGAAGCGAATTAAAAAATAGGAAGGGATGATTATGAGTTGTTATTACAGTTTAGAGATGATCTGCAATCCGCTGGAAATCAGCGCATCGACGGCCAGACCAATACCTTTACCGATGGTGCCGACAACGGTTTTGGCATCCGGGTTAACACCGGCAATCGCGGAAATGGTATCAATACCTGTACCTACCGCACTGCCAATCAGTGTGCCTACGTCACCAAAAAAACCAGCACCGTTAACTTGTTCAATTTCTACTGCGGATAGTTCTTTCATGATTGAAACTCCTTTTTCAGTTAGCCCTTTACTTCAGGCAATTTCATTATTGCAAATCAGGTCGTTTTTTCAATAAAACTCGCGCTGTTTTTTATACTATTGTGTTTTTTGTTAGATTGATTTTGCATCGTTAGATTATATATTGCCGAAGCCTGGGTTTTTATATCTTACTCGCCTTGAACGGCGGCGGTTTTATGAGGTTATTATTTTAAATCGGAATGATATATACCAGAAGGGAGACCTTATGAAGGTATTGACGACGCCGGAAAGACCTTTCCGGTATGATGAGCTTGCGGATAAAATCATCCGGGAGGCCAGGAGCCGCTTGGGGTGCGCCGTTCTGCGGTTTTTAGACTGTATGATCCTGGGTTATGGCCCGCCGGTGATAGTCTTTGATATCTATAATAATCACGGTAAGTTGCAAACGTTCAAAGTCATTCTTCCTCTTGGGAGCGACAAGCAGCTAAAAAAAGATCACCTCGGGTTGGTTTCCTGCCTGGAGGTTAAAAAATTGATGAGGATAAAAAAAATATAATTCATCCCGTTCGTCAACGATGCCGCGTTATCTTTCTGCGCTGCGCATCACTCCTGAAAAATCTTTACTCCTACCAGGCATTTCTTGCGCGGGCGGCCGATGGGTTCGCCTTCTTCTTTTTTGTTGCCGTCTACATGAAAGAACGGGAATCACTTACTGCCATAAAGTGTAGCTTTTTTTTATGCAATTTTTTTACAATAAAATGAATATGGTTATACTCTGTTTAATAGGGTCTGCGATGACCCCGCCGCCTCGTGCGAAAAAAGCATTATCCTGCCTTTATCATAAGTAAATTCCTAATGCATAAACGGATTCTCTTAACAATCAATGTCGCGCAATGTTATGTTCTATATTATGTGTTTTTTCGATATTTATCTGGATATATTGCGCTCTTGGAGTAAAATTAACGTATCAGAGAAAAATCTTAGCACCGTGATGCTGATGGCAATGATGCCTTATAAATATATCTTACGATAACAATTTCCCTTGCGAAGCGCGGCAGCTTACCGCGTCTTGCTTTTGTATGCTCTCCAGGGCAGATGAGTTATATAACCCTATATAAAATGCACTTTTGCGAGGCAAGGTCTTTTTTGCTTCGCCTATAACGCTTTTTTATTAAAAAGCACGTTAAAACAAAAAATAATCACAGCAATGATATTGCAGTAAGGAGAGTGAGCAAGCGTAGTCAAAAGGGAGGTTTGGTAATGGAGCGCGTCAATATCGCTATTGTGGATAAAAATCAATTCTTCAAGCTGGGGTTGAGTCTTGCCTTGCAGGAAGGTTTTCTCACGAATGGCATTAAGGCCAAGATCACGGGAGAAGAACGTGCCAACATCATATTCAGGGCGCCGGACAAGCGGGTGTCCATAAATTTTTGTCATACTCAGCTTTTGCAGGGCAACTTTTCTTCTATTCCGCTCTATTTTTCAATATTGGAGCATAAAAAGACATTCCCTAAAATTCATTGCAATTTGGAAGCCGGAAGTATTACGCGCAAAGATAGCGTGGCGGCGATCGTGGACAAGGTCATGTTCTGCTATCGCAAGAAAAATAGTTTGGTTTCAAGCTATTGCCCGCGTTGTCGTACCCAGTTGACCTTTAGCGAGGGGAAAGTGTGCCGTTTAATCCATCTGGGCTATTCACAAAACCAAACGGCGATGTTGCTCGGCATCAGCCCGAAAACGGTGAGTATTCATAAACGTTCGGCCATGAGAAAACTGAACATCGATAATAATATTGAATTCTTGCGCTGGTTAAAAATGCACAGCGACTCTTGTTAATCAGGGAAAGGAAGCGAACGGTCCGGCGCCGTATTATCAGCGGCGCTGAGCGGTCATCTTTTATTGATTTTCGCTCGGCATGGAATCGGTTTTATAGGGAGATAAAACATGGCTGTCTTTGTGAGAGAAGCGGTTTCTCATAATCATTTCAAATTATTGCAGGAGCTTTATGGCAGAGATTTGGGCGGAGAGCGTTTCCTGCACTGGAAGCATTTGCTCGATCCGCATTGTGGGGCGCCGATGGAAAAAACGGGCATATTTTACAAGGATCAAGAACGTTATCTTGGGATGTTTGTGTCCAGTTTTTATCCATTTAAAATCAATGATTTGTCTTTTAATGTCAATATGCTTGGCGATCTTGGGATCCACCGTCAGGTCAAATCTTCCACCGTCTTGAAAGATTTTTTCCTGCAGGCCAGGCGTTCGGATGTGGCGGCGGATATCTGCTTTTCCGATGACAGGAAGATCAGGGTTTATGAAAAGATTTTTAGAAAGTATTTAACGACCAATACGCAAATCTATCCCTTCGTCGAATTAACCTTAAAGCCTGATAAGTTTATGGCCTTTCGTTTTGCCGAGGGCGGCCAAGCGCGGCAGGCCAGCTTTATCAATAATCTGGGGCGAGAAAAAGATCATCGCGCATTTGAATATATTGAAAAACATCCTCTGTATCATAAAATTCATTATATCAATAAAGGCAATCTCTACGCTGTGATTGGCTGTTCCAGTGAGTGTGCCGAACTTTTGGATATTTCCAATCCTTCCAGGGAGTGTTTTTCCTGGGCCATCGGCGTTTGTCGGCACCTGCATAGCCGTTGCAAAGTGATGATCCCTATTGGTTTTTACAAGTCGATTTGCGCTCAGGCGGCGGAGGTCATTGCAGAAAAGCGCATCAACATGCTGATCGGTTATTACTCAGAAAAGATAAGCGAGCTGATGCCGAAAGAGGTTTGGGTATGCCGCATGGATCGCCGTTAAGCAGGGCACGTGTATTCTAAATGGAGTGTTTGTCATGGAAGAGATTCCTGTATCACCCTATTCAAAAGTTTTTATCGATGAATATGACCGCCATCCAGAGGGCTGTAATTACAACGTATTGGTGCTGCAGCGTATTGAGGGCGCGCTGGATCCCATCAGATTACAAGCTGCGCTGAATGCGCTGGTGCAAGATCATGTCCTGCTGAACAGCCATATTCATGAACGAAATGGCGAGCTGTATTGGCGTCGCAATGACGCAATCCATCCTTTGCAGCATTACACGGACCGCACGTTGCTGACCCAAGTGATTCGCCAGCCCTTCGACATTTACCGCGGGCCGCTTTATCGTTGGGCGCTTTTCGCCGAGGGGCCGGGGCGCTATACCCTGGCGTTGGTGGGCCATCATCTGGTGATCGACGGCGCGTCTTCCGACGAGTTTTTCTCATTGGTGAGCCAGTACTATGGTCAACAGCGGCTATCGACCCGACTCGAGGCGGCCGAGATTGCCGCCATCAACCGGCAGCTGCAGCGCGAGGTGGAACAACTGGCCGCCGATGGAGCGCTGGCGCACTGGCGGGCCGAAGCGGCAAAGTTGGGCGCGATAGACGTGCCCTTTGAGAAAAGCGGCGCCGTGCGAAACGATGAGGCGGCCGAGCTGCGTTTCCAGGTGCCCAAAGCGCAATGGAAAGCGCTGAAACAGGGCGCGGGAATACGGCGAATGAATGACTTTCTGGCGTTGCTGGTGCTGTGGGGCATCTTGATGGCGCGCAGCGGCAATCAGGAAACGGTCTATATCAGCTATCCGGTGTCGATAAAAAAGGGGCAAAGATTTGCGCTTGGCGGGCATGTCAACACCAGCGTGATGCCCCTCTCGCTGCGTGACGGCGAAGGCTTCGCCGCCGTTTATCAACGTGCGCTGGCGTTTATTACCGCCGCGGCGCCGCACTCGCGCCAACGGTTTAACCAACTGCCCACGCAACAGGTAGTGCAGGCGCTGGGTATCCGCGCGATGCCGATTTCCTTTGCCCAAACCAACCTGCGCGATGCGGCATTGGCGCTGGCCGATTGCGCCACTTCGCCGTTGTTTGAAGCCAACCACGATATGGCCAGCGCGTCGCTTTCCCTGGAATATGAGGATCGGGCCGACAGCGATGCCTTGCAATTCCGGCTGCGTTTTCGTCAGGACATGTTTGACGAAGAAGACATGCGCGACTGCGCGGAACATTACATGCGCTTGATGCAAGCGGCGATGCGCGCGCCTGACGCGCCTTTACGCCACCTCGCTTTTTATCCGGCCGCCGACATGCCGCCAGATGACGACGCGGCGCCGGCGTTGCCGAGAGAAACCCTCAGCGCCCGGTTTGAGGCGATCGCGCTGCGTTATCCGGATAAGATTGCGCTGGAGTTTGAGGGGCTGCATGTCAGCTACCGTGAGCTGAACGGCATGGCGAATAGCCTGGCGCGTGAAATTACGCTCCGCTGCCAAGCGCTGACCGGGGGCGCCCCCCAGGCGGACACGCTGATTGCGCTGTACAGCGAGAAAAGCCTGGAAATGGTGGTGGCGCTGCTGGCGGTGCTGAAAACCGGTGCGGCCTATGTGCCGCTCTCCTGCAATTATCCTCAGGCGCGCATTCGACATATTCTCGAAGAAACGCGCGTGCCGGTGCTCATCGCCGGGGAAAGCCTGCAGTCGGCCGCCGAGGCGCTGGCGGCGATGATGCCGCACGCCGTGTCCGTCCTCACGCTGGGCGATCTGAACCGCCTGCCGCACGAGCGGCAGAATCTGCCGCTCGTCACCGGCGCCGACCGGCTCGGCGCGGTGATCTATACCTCGGGATCGACGGGGACCCCGAAAGGCGTGATGCTCGAGCAACACGCGATGTGCGGGTTGGCGACCGCGTCCGGCATCGCTGTCACGCCCGATGACGTGTTGCTCTTCCTCTCGAGCCCGGCGTTCGATGCGGCGACGTTCGAGGTGTGGGGCGCATTGCTCAACGGCGCCAAATTGGTCGTCGTGCGCGACACGGAGGATATCGCCGGCGATGTGCCGCAGCTGGAAGCCTTGCTGCGTCGGCAGCAGGTATCGATTCTGTGGGCGACGCGCAGCCTGTTCGATCATCTTTACCTCAGTCACCCCGACCTGTTCGCCGGGCTGCGCTGTCTGCTGGTGGGCGGGGAGGCGCTGACCGCTACGCTGATGCAGCGCCTGGTGCGGCAAGCCAACCGCCCGCAGCAGGTCATCAATGGCTATGGCCCGACGGAATGCACCACGTTCACCACGATGTACGCCATCGCGGCGGACGAAACCCGCAGCAGCATCCCGATTGGGCGAGCCATACCGGGGCGCGAACTTCATGTGCTGGATCGCTGGCTGCAGCCGTTGCCGCCAGGGCTGGCCGGCGAGCTGTATATCGGCGGAGACGCGCTGGCGCGCGGCTATCTCAACCAGCCGCAGCAGACGCAAGAGCGTTTCATTACGCTGAACGGGCGACGCTTGTATAAAAGCGGCGATCGGGTGCGAGCGTTGCGCGACGGCAATCTGGAGTATCTCGGCAGAAACGATTGCCAGGTAAAAATCCGCGGTTTCAGAATTGAACTCAGCGAAATAGAAAATACGATCAATGCGCTGGAGGGCGTCGAGAAATGCGTCGTGGTGGATGTCGTCCATCGCGATAGCAAGCGCCTTGCCGCTTATGTGCTGATGGCGCGGGGCGAGCCGCTGGATCCTGCCGATTTGCGCGCCCGGCTGGAGCGGATCCTGCCGGATTACATGGTGCCGTCCAGCTATGTCGCGCTCGACGAGATACCGCTGACGGTGAACGGCAAGCTGGATCGTACGGCGCTGCCCGCGCCGCAATTCGCGCAAGGCGAGCGATATGCCGCGCCGCAGAACGCGCTGGAGGCGTTGATTTGCGCCCTGTGGGCGGAGATCCTCGGCGTTGAACGGGTAGGGGTGGATGACGACTTCTTTCGTCTGGGCGGCGATTCGATCCAAAGCATCGTGTTCACCAGCGAATTGAGCAAGTCGGGCTATCACAGCAACTCGCGTGCGGTGTTCGAAACCCGGAATGCGCGGGCGCTGGCCAAGCGCATTTTGCAGCAACGGGACGCGATTGCGCCGCTCAATGAACAGGGCGAGCTGCAGGGCGAATTCGAATTGCTGCCGATTCAGCGCTGGTATAACGAGCAGCCGCCGCAACATCGCGCCTTCTTCAACCAGACTTTTTTGGTGCGGGTGCCGCCGATGTCCGCCGAGCGCGTAGCCGACCTGGTGAACGGGCTGGCGTCGCGCCATGACATGCTGCGCGCGCGGTTTAGCGCCGACGCCGCCGGCGCGCTGGTCGCGCAGCGCTATCTGTCGGTGGCCGACGGCGGCCCTTCATGGGGATACTATGACCTGGCGCTTTGTCGCCAAAGCCGCGCCGAACTTCTGCATCAATGGCAATCGGGGTTTGATCCGGTAGAAGGGCCGCTGTGCCGCTTTGTCTACATTTTCGACAGCAGCGCGCCCGGCTACGCGTTGATGTTCTGCGCATTCCATCATCTGATCATCGACGTGGTGTCCTGGCGCATCATCGTCAGAGACATGCGACGATTGTATCAGGGGGAATCGCTGTCGGCGAAAGGCACCAGCTACCGGCAGTGGGGCGAGACGTTAAGGCACTACGCGGCGAGCCGGCATGACCAATGCGCTTACTGGTTGGCGATGATCGCCGGGCAACCCGATTACGCCACGCTCAGCGAGGGGGCGCAGAGTCCGGCGTTTTGCCGCTTCGAGTGCGACGCGGCGTTGACGACGCTGTTGATGGACGCCTGTCATCAGGCTTACGGCACCTCGATTCGTGATGTATTGCTGGCGGCGCTGGCGCCGGTGCTGCAGGCCTGGCATGGCCGTGCGGACAGTTACCTGACGCTCGAACACCATGGCCGCGATATCAATGACGATAAAATTCAGCTCGATGACACCGTCGGCTGGTTCACCGCCTTACTGCCTTTGCGCATCACCGCGCATCAGAGCAAAAAACAGACGCTGCGCGCCATCAAGGACGCATTAAGAAAGATGCCGGATCACGGCATCGGCTATTCGGCGCTGAAATACGGTTCAGCGTCGGACGACGAAGCGATAGCCTGTCTGCGACGCCACCGCTTGCCGGCCATTTCATTCAACTATCTCGGGGTCTTTAACGAACAGACTGACGACGCCTTGTGGGCCTTGATCGACCAAACGGCGGATCTGGAAAACGGCGCGCTGCCGGCGAGCGACAATGTGCTGGATCTGGTGCTCTACGTGCACGGCGACCGGCTGAGCATCGTGATGTCGGGCTTATTGCCGCAGGCGACGCTGGCCCGGATCGGTTCGCATTATAAGGAGAGCGTGTCGGCGCTGGTCGAACACTGTTGCCACGAGGTGAGCCAGGGCGTTCGCCTCGCGAGCCCGGGGGACTTCCCCCATGCCGACGTCAGCCTCGCCGAGTTGGACCGCTGGCAGCAACGTCATCGCATCGCCGCCGTTTTCGAGGCTACTGTCACGCAGCGGGAACTGATGTATTTCAACCGGCTTAACCGCGAGTATCAGATCGATCAGGCCGTTTATGAGGTGGCCGGCCCGCTGCAGCCGGAGGTGTTGAACCAGGCCTGGTCGCTGGCGCTGCAGCGATTTGAAATGCTGCGCGCCGGGTTTGGCGATCAAACCCGCCGTGGGCGGCCCAACGTCTTCATCTGCGAGACGCTGCAGGCGCCGATCGCGATCGAGGATTGGACCGATGCGCCGCCTTCCTCGCTGGAAGAAAGGATGGAAGCGCTGTTGGCCCGGGAACGAGAAACCTCGTTTGAGCTGGATGCGCCGCCGTTGATCCGCTGGCGCCTGATCAAGTTGAACGCCGATGAGCACTATCTGGTGCAGACCTTTAACCATATCCTGTTCGACGGTTGGTCCCTCGGCGTTCTGTTCGAACACTGGTTCAACGACTACCTCACCTTGCTGGAAGGGGGCGCGCCGGCGCTGGAAATTAACCGATTTGAGCCGTTCGCCGCTTATGTGCGCGCGCACGGCGACGATCCCGAGGCGCAGGCGTTCTGGGCGGACTATTTGTGCGGAGCGCCGGTCAACCAACGTTTGCCGTTGAGCGCTGCGCCGGATGCCGCGCCGCTGGGGCGACGCATGCGGCAATATGGCGCGGAATTCAGCGCGGAACAGGTGGCAAGCCTCACCGCGTTTTGCCGGCGCCAGGGGATCACGGTCAATCAACTGACGCAGCTGGCCTGGATGCTGGCGCTGGCCGAAGCGCTGGCCTGTGACGACATCGCGATCGGCACGACCATGAGCGAGCGCCCGGCGGACATTGAGCAGGTGCAGACGCTGTTTGGCCTGTGTGTCGCCAGCCCGGTGCTGCGCCTGCAGGCGATTCGCCGCCGGCCCATTTATGCGTTGCTGGCCGATATCGCGGATTCCCAGACGCTGAGGCAGAAGTACGCCTTTTCCGAACTGAACCGCTACGACGAACAATGGGTGCCCACTTCGCCGTTCGGCAGCCTGTTTGTGTTTGAAAACATGCCGCAACCGCAGAAGGATCCGCGCTTGCCGTTTACGTTCCGGGTGACGGATATCGTCAGCGGCAGCAACCACCAGACGGTGCTGTGCTTGTTCCCCGAAGCGGAACGGCTCGCCATTTCACTGTTTTATGATTCTCACGAGATAGCTCAGGAGACCATCTTTGCGGTAGGACGCCGTTTTCAGGCCATTGCGCTCGCGATCGCCCACCTTCCGCCCGACAGCGAAATCCGTGCCGAAGACGGGATTATCCAGGCGGAGGAGGCGTGATATGTGGCTTGCTATCGACGGCAAAATAAAATACCGGGCGATCGTGAGCGATCTTGACGGAACCTTGCTGGATCCTGCCGGGAATCTGTCTGATCTGACGGTGGAAACGCTCAATATCCTGCATGCCCGCGGGCTGGAAATCGTCATCGCGACAGGCCGTTGCGATGCGGATGCGCGCGGGATTGTGGATGGCTTGGGGTTCTCGCCGGCGATCGTCTCCTGCAATGGCGCGATGGTTAACATCGAGGGGCGGCCGGTGGCGGATAAACGCTATTTCATGCCACGCGACAGCCAAATGATGTTGATGGATTACCTCTTCGCCTGTCCGCTCCACGTGACGTTGTTCACCCAGGAAGGATGGATGATGGCCGAAGAGAATCCGCATTTTGCCGACTATATCAAAACCTCGGGCGTCGCTTGCCGCTATGTCGAACCGGAGGCGATGAAACGGCAACCGATCCTGAAAGTGCTGCTGCAGGGTGAAGCGGCGCTGATCGAGCGATTTTACGACGAGGTCAGTCAGGCTTTTGGAAAAACGCTGTCCATCTGTAAGTCCTCTGCGGAAACGATAGACATCATGGATAAGCATATTTCCAAGGCCAGAAGCGTGGCCGACTATCTGAGCGCCAAACAGATAGCGATGCGCGATTGCCTCTCTTTCGGCGATGCGATGAACGATTTGGACATGCTGCGCTGGGCTGGAACGGGGGTGGTGATGGGCAATGCCATGGGCGAATTGAAGCGCGCGCTGCCGTTTAACCCGATTGCGCTGCCCAACAGCCGCAATGGCGTCGCCGATTATCTCTGCCGTGAGTTCGGCCTGTTCTGACATTGTCACCGCCGCGCGGGTGAACGCATTGGCAACAGGGTCTTTCGTGGGCAGATAACAAGGAGGTGAACAAACAGTGAGGGTTTCATTTTTTCATTACTAAACATGTCGATAAATACAAAGGAGACAGTATGAAAGAACTGACTGAAGCAGAAGTCATGGCGGTTTCCGGCGCAGGCATCGCTTCCGATGCCGGCAAAATCCTGGGCAATGGCATTGGCGCCATCGTAGATGCCGGTACCGGTCTATTCGGGATCCACGCGGATGCGGCGGGCGCCGGCGCCAAACTCGGTGAGGGCATTGGCGCCGTCATCGATGCCGGGATTAGCGCCTTCTCGCAGCTGTTTGGCCGTAAATCGTCATAAGCCCGGCCCTTAATGAAAAGTGCCCGCAAGGGCACTTTTACCTCGCTCATGTCGGGAGCCGCAAGAACGGCAAAGGGAGAGTTCATGGCGAATAAAATCATCTTGATCATGGTCATCAATCTGTTCGTGGCGGTGGCGTTGGCGGTGTTTAACTTTATCTATATCCAAAAAAAGGTGGATATACGCGCCCCCAATGACGCCACGCCCTTTCAGGTGACCGAGAAAGCGCAGGGCAGGATCGTCTCCATGCAGCAGACCTCGGTATTTCTGAACAACAATCCGGTGGTGGCGTTTACCTTGGAAATCAACGCCAGGCGCAAACAGTTTACGATCGCTGACCATCGGGAGGTCGTGCTGTATATCGCCATGAGCCGTTATGAGGAAAACGGCGTTTACAGCCTATTGCTGGGCGAGAACGACAGAGACGTGGCGTTCGAAAAGGACAGCCTTGGCTATCCGATACGCTTTCATCAGGTGCTCTAGGCGCGCGGAAGGTTTCCTGCCGCCAGGCGGCGTACAAGGGATTTGCCACGGACAAAGGGGGGAGGAAAAAATGCTAAAACGCATCGGATACATCGCGCTGATTTGCCTGGCCTTAATCGGCGGCCGGCAGGCCATGGCGGCAGAGGAAGATCGCTGCTTTGCGGACGAACATTCCGCCTTGCACACCGTTATTCCTTGTTATAACAATCAGTTGGCCATATTGCCTCTGTCATATTCGTTAAAGGGCGTGGATAACGGCCATGACGTGTCGATACGCCATTATCGGTTGATGTCGCAATCCTGGTCGCCGCAAGACGCCATCCGGCCGACGCAATGGTGGCACGATGTGGATATTTATATCCCCAACGGGGCGCTTGCCCGTAAAGCGTTGGTGCTGATGAGCGATGACTGCGCTTGCGCCGCCGCAGGGGCGAGCGGGCCAGGCAAGCAAAATGCGGCGTTTTCCGTCGCTACGCCGGCGGCCTTGGCGGCGGAAAGTCACACCATCGTGATTGTCGTCAACCGGCTGCCTTATCCGTACCTGGAATACCAAAATGAGGGGCGGCGTCGTGCGGGGGAGGACAGCCAGGCCCGAGGCTGGCGATTGTTCCTGGACGATGCGGATGAATACTTGATGATGCCGCTGGCGATCCCCATGACGGCGGCCTTGTCGCAAACCATGACGCTGGCGCAGCGCGAATTGAGCCGATGGGGGATAGATAAATTCATCGTGGCGGGAGCGGCGAGCGGCGCAACCGCGGCGTGGCTGGCGTCATTGTCGGATGAGCGCATCGATGCCGTCGTCGCCATGTTCCCGGATGGGGTCGCGGCGCGGCAGGTCTTGAAGCATACCTATCGTACGTATGGCGGCCGTTGGCCGTTGGCGTTTCATCCTTATTACCAACTCGGCATCGATCGGCGCATAGAGACGCCGGCGTTCGACAAACTGATGCAAATAGCGGATCCCACCGCTTATCCGCCGCCGACGGCGGGAGAGCGGCCAGCGGCGGCGAAATATGTCATCATCGCCAGCGGCGACGAACGTTATCCGCCGGACAGCACGCGATTCTATTTCAGCGCCTCACCGGGAGAGGCTTCGCTGCGCGCGATTGCCGACGGGGATCGCGCGGCAAGCCGGCCGGCCGCCGAACGCGCCATACTGGCGATGATCAAGCGCCGCCAGCGCGATATCGCGTTGCCGACGATCGAGGTGCAAGGCAGCGCCGCGGATGCTGCGGTGCGCACGCTGCGTTTTTCCGAACCGCCGGCCACCGTGCGGCGTTGGAGCGCACACAACCGCACGGCCCGAGATTTTCGTTATTCGTGCGGCGTACGCTTTACCCCAGAGCCGTTGGCCGCAGCGGAGGCCGATCGCGGCGAGTTTCGTCTGGCCGCCCCGGCGCAAGGCTGGGAGGCCACCTTTATCGAGGCGGTGTTCAACGATGGGTTTATCGCGACCACGCCGGTCTTTATCACGCCTGACGATAACTATCCGTCCGCCGTTCCCGCGGGCGATGGTCTGGCGTGTGAAACCCTACCTGGCAGAGGGTTGGGTGAAGATTATCGCCATGACGATTAATTAGCGGCGCCGAAAAACAATAAGGCGGCAATGCGTTATTCTGCGCGACAGAGCGCATTGTCGCCTTGTTTTCGAAATAGTGAACGGCGCCAGACAGAATATTTCTGCGTAACGCCATTTTCTCGTTGTCACATGACCGCGCCGGTTTCACGAACGGCGAATGCCTTATTCTCCCTCCTGTTCGATAAACCGTTATCGCTATGCTTTTCCTATTCTTCTACTCCTCTCGCTGTCGCCGCGTCGTGATGCCTTTCGTAATATAAATGTCATTTATTTCAGGGCGAGTTTTATCGCCCGGCTTTCATTTTACGGCGATGTCGCCCGATTTTCCGGCTGAGGGGGAAATGAGGGGGATCTGGCGAAAGCGCCTTCGAATAGCGCGAGAATAAATTCCCTTGCGGCCAGATGAATGAATCAAGAAACGCCGATTTGGCGGTTTTTTCAAAATAAAATTAAGAATGATGCTAATTCTATTTGGGGTAATTATCTTTTCTCATCTTTACATTGATTTTATGTATTGCTAAAGGGGGAAAGCTAAGCATAATTAACTGTGAAAGGAGCGGAGCTCCTATTCTCCCTGTCCGGGTTCTCCGTGGTGGGGATATTTTGAAGTCTGTCTAATCAAAAGGAGAAGTACCCATGATGGAAAAAAAAGTGATTATGTTGGCATTTGTCGCGGCAGCGTGTTCAAGCGCTTTACCTGCTCTGGCAGCAGATGGTCAGGTTAATTTTACCGGGAATATTGTCGATGCTGCGTGCAAGGTCACGAATGACTTGAGTAATCCATTAAATGTTGTTTTGGGTGATGTGGCCCGAACGGCATTTGCGGGTGGCAAGGGATCAACGTCCAGCGCGACAAAATTCACGCTGGAAGTCACCGATTGTCCGGATACGGTAAAAAGCGCCACCGTTAAGTTTGACGGCGCGGCCGATAACGGCGACAGCAACGTATTGCAGCTGACCCAGGAAACGGATGTCGCTACCGGCGTCGGTATCCAACTGTCTGATATTTCTAACAGTGTTCTGCCGCTTTACACGGCGTCGACGGCTTATCCGTTGGCTTCCGGCAGCGGCGTGAAAAATAACCTCGATTTTACCGCCCGCTATATTTCCACGCAGGCAGATGTTACCGCCGGTAAAGCCAATAGCGTCGCCACCTTTACGCTGAATTATAACTGATAATATTTTCTTGCCCGCTGGTTCACAGCGGGCTGTATTGCCTCGGAGATAATATTATGCGTTTTAATCGCTACGGCGCCTTAGCGGCTTTCATTATTTTATTGTTTGCGTCTACGGTTCACGCCGGCGTGGTGATTGGCGGGACGCGGGTGATATTCAACGGCGAAAAAAAAGAAGCGTCAATCAGCGTGGAGAATCCGGATAAAGAACCGTATTTGATTCAGTCCTGGCTGGAGAATCAACAAAGCGGGGTGGATAAAATCGCATTTATCGTTACGCCGCCTTTATTTCGGCTGGACGGCAACCAGGAAAATATGCTGCGCATCGTGAAAGTGGGCGATGACTTACCGAAAGATAAAGAAAGCTTGTATTGGATGAATATCAAATCCATTCCTTCAACAACCCAGGCGGGTAAATCGAATACGCTGCAAATAGCGGTCAAGACCCGCATTAAATTGATTTATCGGCCAGCGCCGCTGCTCCGCCAGGTGCCCGAAGAAGTGACGCAGCAGCTGAAATGGCAGCGTGTCGGTTCAGAATTAAAACTCACCAATCCAACGCCTTATTATATGAACTTTCATTATGTCCGCATCGGGGGGCGAGAAATGAAAGAGGTGGCGTATATCGCGCCGATGAGCAGTGAAATGTTTGCATTGCCCGTGGCGGGCGCAACGTCGGTAAGCTGGAAATTAATTAATGATTATGGCGGCACAGGGAAAGAACATCAGTCAGGTATTTAATCTGTAAGGGAAGGCAGGCAGAGGGATAAAACATTTCAATAATGGAGCTAATGAATGATAACTCAAAAGCGTATATTAGCGAAGCGGGATGCTTGGCTGAAACGCATAGCCTTATTCACGGCAACAACGGCGGTATGCGGCAACATGGTTAATCCCGCCTTCTCTCGTGACTATTTTAATCCGGCGTTGCTGGAAACCGGGCGCTCAGGTCAGCAGCACGTCGATCTGTCGATTTTTGAAAATGGCCAGCAGGTTCCCGGCACGTATCGGGTCGATATTTGGGTGAACGACATGCTGCTGGAAACGCGCGAGGTGTCGTTCGCTCTGCGGGCCGGCAGCGACGAGAAGGCCGATCTGCAGCCTTGTCTGACGCGGGAAGATCTGAAACGGCTTGGGGTGAAAGTTGAGCTGTTTCCCGGTTTGGCCGGTGCCGATCGCTGCGCGAATTTGGCCGCGATCCCGCAGGCCTCGGCGCAATTTCAATTTAACCGCCAACGCCTGATGCTGAGTATCCCCCAGGCGGCGTTGGAAAATAAGGTGCGCGGATACGTTCCGCCGGAACAATGGGATGAAGGCCTGCCGGCGATGCTGCTGAACTATGGCTTCACCGGCAGCAACAGCAAGGGGCGTGATCGATTCACCCAGAGCGCAAGCAGTTATTACCTCAACCTGCGGCCGGGCTTCAACCTGGGCGCCTGGCGAGTGCGGAACTACACCACCTGGAGCTACAACAGCGGCGGCGGCGGGCGAGCGTCGGAGGATCGTTGGGACTCCGTCTATACCTACGCCCAGCGCAATATCATCCGCCTGAAAAGCTTGCTGACGCTCGGCGAAAGCAGCAGCCCGTCCGATGTGTTTGACAGCGTGTCGTTTCGCGGCGCGCAGCTGGCTTCCGATGACGACATGTTGCCGGAAAGCCTGCGTGGTTATGCGCCGGTGGTGCGCGGCATCGCGCGCAGCAATGCGCAAGTGGTCATTCGCCAAAACGGCTATGTCATCTACCAGAGTTACGTTGCGCCGGGCGCGTTTGAAATTTCGGACATGTACCCGACCGGCGGCAGCGGCGATTTGGAGGTGACTATCAAGGAGGCTGACGGCAGCGAACAGCACCTGACCGTTCCCTTCGCCAGTCTGCCGGTGCTGCAACGCGAAGGGCGGCTGAAATATGCGCTGACCTCGGGGCAATATCGCACGTACGATCACAGCGTGGATAAAAAGATCTTCTCGCAGGCCAGCCTGATTTATGGCTTGCCCGCCGGTTTCACCCTGTATGGCGGCGGCCAATTCGCCGGGCCGTATCAATCGCTGGCATTGGGTCTGGGCAAGAACCTGGGCGAGTTCGGCGCCCTGTCGGCCGACGTCACCCAGGCGTGGGCAAAGCAGGAGCATCAACCGAAAAGCGATGGTCAGTCATGGCGCGTGCGGTACAGCAAAAATATCGTCGAGACGGGGACGAACTTCGCCATCGCCGGCTACCGCTATTCGACCAGCGGCTACTATGGGCTGCAGGAAGTGCTGGACACCTATCGCAGCGGCAACCGTTACGCCCCGATAGACCGCCGCAAGAATCGCGGCGAAATCACGCTGAACCAGAATTTATGGGAAGGGGCGGGGTCACTTTCACTCAGCGCGGTCTCCGAAGACTATTGGGGCTCCGAGCGCAATATGCAGTCGCTGAGCGCGGGTTACAACAATAGCTGGAATGGCATCAGCTACGGTTTTAACTACAGCTACAGCCGCAATTCACAGGCTATTTACGGCGATTCGAACCGCGGGCGCATTTACGATCGCGATCAGATCTTCGCGTTCAACATCAGCGTGCCATTAGAGAAATGGCTGAGCAACACCTACGCCACCTACAACCTCAACACCAGCAAAAAAGGCAATACCAGCCATACGGCGGGCCTCAACGGCACGGCGCTGGCCGGCGGCAACCTCAGTTGGAGCGTACAGGAAGGGTATGGCAGCCAGGGCCAGGGTAACAGCGGCAACGCCAACGCCGACTGGCGCGCGACGTACGGCGAACTCACGGCGGGCTACGCCTACGATCGCAGTCAACAGCGCGTCAACTACGGGGTGAAGGGCGGGGTGATCGCCCATGAAGACGGCGTGACCTTCGGTCAACCGTTCGGCGAAACCGTCGCCCTGGTACAGGCGGCCGGCGCGAGCGATGTGGCGGTCGGCAATCAGGTCGGGGTGAAAACCGACTGGCGCGGCTACGCGATCGTTCCTTACGCCACACCTTATCGCAACAATTCGATTCGCCTCGATGTCGACAGCTTGCCGGATGATGTCGATCTCGAGTTGACAAACCAGTCGGTCACGCCGACTCGCGGCGCGGTGAGCCGGGCGAATTTCAAAGCCAACGTCGGCAGACGGATTTTGATGAAGGTGACGGACTCGCAGGGGGTGCCCCTGCCGCTGGGCGCCAGCCTGCGTCTTGCCGAGGGGGCGACTCAGCCGTTCCTGGTCGGTGGCGACGGCGTGGTCTATCTGAGCGGCATGGCGGAAAAGGGCCTGCTCATCGCGCAGTGGGGCAGGAATGGCGAGAACCAATGCCGCATCCGTTATCAGTTGCCGGCGGAGCCGCCGTCAGCGGGTCTCCAAACCCTAAACGGCGTTTGCCAATAGATCTCGCTCTATCTCCATCATGACTTTTAAGTGAGAGTGAAAATGAACGTTTTTCTCAGGATATTCGGTTACGGCGCCCTGGTGTGGCTGGCGACGCTCACGACGGCGGTTTATGCCGGCACCTGTACCACCAACGCGAAAACCGCCCGTATGGGGTTGCTGACGCTGGCCGTGGATCCGCGCATTGAAGTCGGCGAGCAGTTGGCTGTTCGAACCGAGAACAGTATTAACGGCACGACGTTTTCTTTTCTTTGTTCCGGTTCGGTCGCCTATCGCTCCATGTCGCCGCTGACGCCGAGCGCGCTGCCCGGCGTATTTGAAACGGGCATTGAGGGCGTGGGGGTGACGATTTCAGACTTATGGCAGAGCAATAAGAACGTGCCCGTCAACACGGCGATTTCGCCCAACTTGCTGACGCCGTGGATCAATCGAAACGATGTTCGGCTGACGTTTATTAAAACCGGCCCGATCAAAACCGGCGGCGATATGGGCGGGAAAATTATCGCCAGATATTATCTGGATTCGACCTCCATTTTGGATATCAGTATTTCCGGCATGAAGGTCATTCAGAAAAGTTGCCTGGTTGATTTGAACTATAAAAATCAAACGGTAAATCTGGGCAGCCCTAAACGCAGCGAGTTTAACGGCGTCGGCAGCACGGCGGCGTCTTCCGAACGCAATTTTTCCGTGGTTCTGCAATGTCAGGAGGACAATATTCCGGTTCAGGTCACGTTCGAGGCGGCCGGAAATTCGCCAGGCGTGGGAATGATTGATATCGCCGACGGTGCCGATGCGGCGAAGGGCGTCGCCGTGGAAGTGTTGGATGAGAACCGTAATCCATTAACGTTTTCCAGACCGATCAATTACCACACCGCGGCTGAAAAAGAGATCAGGATCCCCTTGATGGCGCGCTATAAGCAAACGGGAGCCATTAGCCCCGGACAGGCCGACGCGGTGATGACATTCACCATTACGCAGAATTAAAGAGACCCCCATTAAAAATATAATGTCGTCTGTTCGCGCGACATTATTGGTGGCATCAGGCGCTGCAGGCCGATGCCAATGCAATGACAACACGCATGTATGGCAGTGTTTGTCCGTTTAAATATGGAGATTAACCAATGAAAGAACTGTCTGTTATCGAAATGAATGAAGTGTCAGGCGCTTATTCCTGGGATATGAGCAATGGACTGTCGGGGCTGATTGGCAGCGCCGTCTCCAATGCCGCGGAAGCCGTTTCATCCATCGCTCTGGGCGCCTCCGTGGGCAGTATGGCGGGCGCCGTCATCGGCGGTAAGCACGGCGGCGACGGCGGCGGCCTGCTGGGCGTCGGCTCGATTGGCCAGGGCGTCGGCATGGTCGCCGGCGGCATCCTGGGCGGCGTAGCCAGCGGCGTGGCCGCAGCCGTTATTGGCTGGGACACCACGCTGGAATACTCCAAAAAAGGCCTCGATGGGCTGATTAACGGCACCATCAGCTAAATCCATACGCGGTACAAAGCCGCAGCGTTCTCGCTGCGGCTGTCTCCCGGTCAGGCAAGCGCAGGTTCTTCCTATGAGTGATAATAAGAGCAGGAATATTTTCCGCCAGGAGGCGGTCAATTATCAACGTCAAAGATGGACCGGCAGGGCGCTGTTAATTTCCGGCGCGTCGAGCCATGTGATTGCCGCCACCTGTTTCACTTTTATTCTGATCCTGGCGGGCGCGCTCTATTTTTGCGAGTACACGCGCCGGGTCGATGTTGAAGGCGAGGTGATCAGCATCCCGCATTCCACCAATGTGTTTTCCTCCCAATACGGTTACGTGAGCCAGGCATTCCATAAAGCCGGTGACGTCGTGGAAAAGGACGAGCCGCTGTATGTGATTGATGTCTCGAGAAGCACCACGTCCGGCAATGTCAGCCATATCGCGGCCAGCGAAATAAGCAAACAGATTAGCAATCTGGATTCGATAATCAGCAAGCTGAATAAAAATAAAACCGCCATGCTGGATAATTTGCGCAAACAGATTAATAGCTATGAAAACGCCTATAAAGAAACCGAGAAACTGAACCTCAGCGCCAAAGAGGGGATGGATAAAATGCGCGATAGCCTGAAAAATTACGAGCACTATTTGACGAAAGGCCTGATCACCAAAGATCAGTTAAATTATCAGCGCTCGCTCTTTCAACAACAGCAAAGCTCGTATCAGGCGCTCTACAGCCAAAAGATCCAGCAAAATATTCAACTGTCGCAGTTGCGCAGCGATTTGCTGATTCGCGCCGCCGATTACGACAATCAGATATCGCAAAGCGAATCGCAACGCAGTGATTTACAACGCCAGCTGGCGGAGTCCAATGCCGGCGGCCAAGTCATTATCAAAGCGCCGCTCAAGGGGAAAATCGAGTCGCTGAGCGTGACCACCGGGCAGGTGGTCGAGAGCGGCAGCAGTCTGGCGCAAATCAAGCCGATTGATAACATCAAATATTATCTGGTTTTATGGCTGCCGAATAACAGTTTGCCCTACGTGAAAATCGGCGATGGCATCAACATTCGCTATGAAGCCTTCCCGTCGGATAAATTCGGTCAGTTTCCGGGAAAAATAGAATCCATCTCGTCGGTCCCCGCCTCCCCGCAGGAAATGTCGGAATACAGCAGCGGAAATAAAAGGGAGAGGAACGCCTACTACAAAGTGCTGGCGTCCATCAGCGACACGCAATTCAGCGATAAAGGCAAATATCTCGAAATCAGCAGCGGGCTGCAGGCCAGGGTCATCGTCTTCCTGGATAAGAAACCGCTTTATCAGTGGGCGGTCGCGCCTTTGTATGACATAAAAAACAGCGTTGTGGGGCGAGTCGATGAAGGACAATAATCTCTTTGAACGGATCAACGAGAAGTTAACATTCTCACTGCGCAAGCGGGTGCCGAGCATCTTGCAGTCGGAGTCATCGGAGTGCGGCCTGGCGTGCCTCGCCATGATCGCCTCCTATTACGGGTTTAATGTGGACATGCTGAGCCTGCGGCAGCGTTTCGGCATTTCCACCCAGGGTGCGACCCTGGGGACGATCTCTCAAATCGCGTCGCAAATCCAGCTGAAGACGCGCGCCTTGTCCTTGGACATCGACGAAATCAATCAGCTGAAAACGCCCTGCATACTGCACTGGAATATGAATCACTTCGTGGTGTTGGTTAAGGTGCAGCGCGCTGGTTTTGTCATTCACGATCCGGCCTTCGGGCGCAGAGTGATCGGGCTGCAGGAGATGTCGAATCATTTTACCGGCATCGCGTTGGAGCTGTGGCCCGACAGGGCCTTTCAAAAAGAGACCCTCAAGACCCGTTTGCGCCTGCTGGATTTGATGAAAAACATCGAGGGTCTGCCGGGGACGCTGCTCAAGATCTTTGCGTTATCGATAGTCATCGAGTCGGTCAACCTGCTGCTGCCGGTGGGAACCCAACTGGTGACCGACCATGTCATTCAGGCGCATGACTACAGCCTGCTGACGGTCATCTGTTTGGGGCTGATCTTCTTCACCTTGTTCCGCGCGGTGGTCAGCATCGCCAGGGCCTGGATCTCCATCGTGCTCGGGACGCTGACCGATATTCAGTGGAAGACGACGCTGTTTGAACACCTGATGAAGCTGCCGCTGGATTTTTTCGAAAAACGGCACCTGGGGGACATTCAATCGCGCTTTTCCTCGCTGGATGCGATCAGAACCACCTTTACCAATAATATCGTCAGCGGGATCATCGACGGCATCATGACGGTCGGGCTGTTCGCGATGATGATGGTCTACGGCGGCTGGCTGGTCTGGGTCGTGGCGGGCTTCACTCTGATCTACATCCTCATCAGGATGATGACTTACAGAACCTACCGTCAATTCTCGGAGGAGCAGATCGTCAAGGCGGCCAAGGCCAACTCGCATTTCATGGAGACGCTGTACGGCATCTCGACCGTCAAGGCGCTGGGCATCAAGGAAACGCGCTCCAGCTATTGGCTCAATCTGAACGTCGACGCCGCCAATACCAATATCAAAATCACCCGATTCAATATGATGTTCGGTGGGATCAATACCTTTATCACGACGCTCGATCAGGTGGCGATCCTGTGGCTTGGCGCCATGATGGTCATCGACAACTCCATGACGCTCGGCATGTTCATGGCATTCAATGCCTATCGCGGCCAGTTCTCTCAGCGGGCCTCGAGCCTGATCGACCTGGCGATCGGCTTGCGCATGCTGTCGCTGCACAATGAGAGGATATCCGACATCGTCTTTACCGATGCGGAGACGGAGTCCGCGCCGCGACAGGTTTTCCCCTCGGGCACGGGGATTGCCATTGAGGTAAAAAATCTTACGTATCAATATGACGCGCTGTCGCGGCCGATCTTCAAAGATCTGAACATGCGCATTGCGGCCGGCGAAAGCGTGGCCGTCGTGGGCGCCTCCGGCGCGGGCAAGACCACCTTGCTGAAGGTGATGTGCGGTTTGCTCAGCCCCACTTCCGGCCAGGTTTTGGCCGACGCGATGGATATCCATAAAGTCGGGGTGAATAACTACCGTAACGCGATCGCCTGCGTGCTGCAGGACGACCGGCTGTTCTCCGGGTCCATTGCGGAAAACATCAGCGGGTTTGAGGTCAATGCCAATAAAGAGCTGATCATGGCCTGCGCGATCCACAGCAATATCCACGATGAAATCATGCAGATGCCGATGGGCTACGAAACCCTGATCGGCGAGTTGGGCAACGGCATCTCCGGCGGGCAAAAGCAACGTCTGTTTATCGCGCGCGCCCTCTATCGCCGCCCGAGCGTACTGTTTATGGATGAAGCGACCAGCCATCTGGACGTTGAGAATGAGTCGGCGATCAACCGGGCGATATCTTCGCTGAATATTACGCGCGTGATCGTCGCCCACAGAAAGTCGACCATCGACTCGGCCGACAGGGTGGTGGTGCTGGGGGCCGAGAGCGGCACGCCGGCAGGCGGCGGTGAATAAAGGGCGCTTGCCGGCGCCGGGGCGAAGCCGGCAATGCAGGCTGTCCCCACGGTGAAAATCGCGGTAAAATGCAGCAGTTGACCCTATCGCATTCCATCAGGCCGTTGAACCCGCTATGAAAACGCGCAAACCGCGCCGCCCGCCCGGGCGGTGGATCTATTACATCCTGCATGAAGACATGCTGTGGCCTTGCCCGGTCAAATGGGAGTGGGAGAGCGGTTATAACGCCTGGCTGCCGTTTTACTATTCCCCCACGCTGGAATTCGTCGCCGGCAACCCCGCCCGCGCCACCAAGGTCAGCAGCGGCCGACGTTAAGCGGGCCGCGCGTGCTGCTCGCCTTGCCGCCCGACGTCCGCTCACCTAAGATCATCTCATCACCCACAGGTTTTCCCGGAGCCCCCATGTCTACTCTGTTTCGCACGTCTCTTTGCGGCGCGGTGGCATTGCTGCTACTCGTCGGTTGTCAGCAGACGGCGCATAAACCGGCGCCGCCGCTGCAGGCGCAGCTGGATCACATCGCTTCGATGCTGGCCGGCGGACACTTCCTGCGCGTGGACTGCGGGCGCAGCGAGATACCGGACGACGTGAAGCTGCAGCGCACCGCAATGCGCGCGGCGCAGCGCCGCGGCTGGGACACGCAGGCGGCCGGGTATCGGCAGTTGCCGGCGCTTACCCAGGCGCGTTACCTGACCCTGCAACAGGGCAATCAGCTGCTGACGGAAAAATGCGCTGCGCTCAGCCGCAGCACCGCCCGCTTTATCGCGGCGGCGCAGGCCGATCAGGAAGACTACATGGAGTAGCGCTACGCTGCGCCTGTTGGGCGCTCGCCACGGGCGCCCCAAAATTCTTTGCAGGATAACGATTTATCGATCATCATTTGAAATGATGTTTCACTTTTACCCATCGAGCCCATCTTGAACCTGTATGCCGCACTGCGTCAGCGCGTGGAAAATACGCGCTGGTACGCCAAACGGAAAAGCTACCGCGTGCTGTTCTGGCGCGAGATCACGCCACTGGCGGTGCCCATCTTTCTGGAGAACGCCTGCGTTCTGTTGATGGGGGTGCTGAGCACCTTTCTGGTGAGTTGGCTCGGCAAAGAGGCGATGGCCGGGGTGGGGCTGGCGGACAGTTTCAACATGGTGATCATCGCCTTTTTCGCCGCGGTGGATCTCGGCACCACCGTTGTGGTGGCCTTCAGCCTCGGCAAGCGCGATCGCCGGCGGGCGCGGGCGGCGGCGCGTCAGTCGCTGGTGCTGATGACCGGCGTGGCGCTGCTGTTGGCGGCGGGCATTCACCTGGCGGGCGAGCCTATCATTGATGTGATCGCCGGCGCGGCCTCACCGGAGGTGAAAGCGCTGGCGCTCTCTTACCTGCAAACCACGGTGTGGAGCTATCCGGCGGCGGCGATTGCGCTGATCGGCAGCGGCGCCCTGCGCGGCGCGGGCAACACCAAGATCCCGCTGCTTATCAATGGCGGCATGAATATCCTCAATATCATCATCAGCAGCATCCTGATTTACGGCATGCTGGGCTGGCATGGCCTGGGGTTCGTCGGCGCCGGGCTGGGGCTGACGATTTCCCGCTATATCGGCGCCATCGCCATCCTCTACGTGCTGGCGATCGGCTTTAATCCGGCGCTGCACATCACGTTGAAAAGCTATTTCACGCCGCTCAAGATGAGCATCCTGTGGGAAGTGTTGGGGATCGGCATTCCCGCCAGCGTGGAGTCGGTACTGTTTAACGGCGGCAAGCTGTTGACGCAGATGTTTGTCGCCGGCATGGGCACCAACGTGATCGCCGGTAA
The DNA here is from genome assembly GCF_017811775.1 of Serratia sp. X10. Taxonomy (NCBI): domain Bacteria; kingdom Pseudomonadati; phylum Pseudomonadota; class Gammaproteobacteria; order Enterobacterales; family Yersiniaceae; genus Serratia; species Serratia sp. X10. Next base: position 544,051 of record NZ_JAEIOH010000002.1, read on the forward strand.
CTTTATCGCTTTCTCCATCGCTTCGTTGATCAACCTGCCGGGCAACGCGTTGGGATCGGCCTCGACCATTATCGTCGGCCGGCGGCTCGGCAAAGGCGAGATCGGCCAGGCGGAGCGGCAGCTGCGCCATATTTTCTGGCTGTCGACCCTTGGGCTGACCGCCATCGCCTGGGGCACCGCGCCGCTGGCCGGGGTGTTCGCCGCGTTTTACACCTCGCAGGATGATGTGAAAACGGTGGTGAAAACCCTGATCTGGCTCAACGCCGCCTTTATGCCGATCTGGGCCGCTTCCTGGGTCTTGCCCGCCGGGTTGAAAGGCGCGCGCGACGCCCGTTTCGCCATGTGGGTGACGATGCTCGGCATGTGGGGGTGCCGCGTGGTGGCCGGCTACGCGCTGGGCATCGAACTGGGCATGGGCGTGGTGGGCGTCTGGTTGGGGATGTTCCTCGATTGGGCGGTGCGTGGCGCCTTATTCTACTGGCGCATGGTCAGCGGGCGCTGGCTGTGGAAATATCCGCGGGCAAAGCGGCCGGACGCCGGGTGACGATCCGCCGCCGACAGCCGCGGCAAGGTCAATACAGCAGCGTCATCGCGCTGAAGAACAACAGCGTCAAGGCGATGATGATGAGGTTTTGCGTGGCTTTGCGCACCAGCCTGCTGGCGCTCAGGCGGCTGTCGATGACGTAGAGCAGCGGCACCATCAGCAGCACATAGGCGAACATCAGCATGGCGGTAAAGGGCTGCAGGTTCATTCATGTTCCTCCTGGGCGTCATCATGGCCGATCAGGTGTATCAGCACGGCTTGCGTCTGGCGGTGCTGGCCGATAAAGGGCGACGTGGCTGGTGACGCCGGCGCGAACGTCAGGCCGGCGCGTCGCGTTTTCACCGCCGCTTGCAGAATCTTCTTTCGATGCTTCCGAGTATGGTCGACCATGCGCCTCCGAATAGGGCCGCCCGAAGGCGGCCGATCGTTGTATTGCCCATTAAGCTGGAGAGGATCGCAGCCGCTGCCGGGGCCGCAGAGGTATAATATTGCGAATGATAACCATTATCAATAATGAGAGTGAAAAAATTAAGGGTATTGCGAGGGGGGAGCCGGCGGGGCGGGAAAAGAAAAAGCACGCCTTGCGGCGTGCTTTGCGGGGTACTAACGGCGGCGGTTACTTCTGATCGGGCAGGGCGTAAGCGACCACGTAGTCGCCCAGCTTGGTGCCGAAGGAACCGTGGCCGCCGGCGTAGATCAGCACGTACTGCTTGCCGTTGACCTCATAGGTCATCGGCGTCGCCTGGCCGCCGGCTGGCAAGCGCGCTTCCCACAGTTTTTCACCGTTGGTCACGCTGAAGGCGCGCAGGTAGTTGTCAGCGGTGGCGCCGATGAAGAACACGTTACCGGCGGTGGTCACCGGGCCGCCCAGCATCGGCATGCCCATTTTGAACGGCAGCGGCAACGGTGAGCTGTCGCGCACGGTGCCGATGCGTTTTTTCCAGACGATGTCGTTGGTTTTCAGATCCACGGCGGAAATGTAACCCCAGGCCGGCTGTTTGCACGGCAGGCCGAACGGCGACAGGAACGGGTTCAGGGTGACGCCGAACGGCACGCCATACTGCGGCTGTACGCCGGACTCGGTGCCGCTGCCGCCTTTGTCGCCTTCCGGCGGCTCAATCGGGTTGCCTGGGCCGCGCGGGATCAGTTTGGAGACGAACGGCAGCGCGATCGGGTTGGCGATGGCGATTTCGCGATCGGTATCGACGGCCAGGCCGCCCCATTCGAACATGCCCAGGTTACCCGGGAACACCAGCGTGCCCTGCTCGGAAGGCGGGGTGAAGGTGCCTTCATAACGCAGGCTGTGGAACATCACGCGGCAGACCAGCTGATCATAGATGGTCGCGCCCCACATGTCGGCGCCGGTCAGTTTCTTTTCAGGACGGAAGGTCAACTCGGAGAACGGCTGGGTCGGTGACAGGCGATCGCCCTTGGCCGGGCCCTGCGGTACCGGTTTCTCCGGCGCCGGCACCACCAGTTCGCCGTTGGTGCGGTTCAGCACGAAGATGTTGCCGGTTTTGGTCGGCACATAGATAACCGGCACTTTTTTACCGCTCTTGTCGGTAATGTCCGCCAGGGTCGGCTGCGCCGGCACGTCCATATCCCACAGGTCATGGTGGACCGTCTGATAGAACCAGGCCAGTTTGCCGGTGGAGGCGTTCAGCGCCAACAGGCCGCTGGCGTAGCGTTCCATTTCCGGGGTGCGATCGCCGCCCCAGATGTCCGGAGTGGAAACGCCCATCGGCAGGTAAACGATATCCAGCTTGGCGTCATAGGCGGCAGGCGCCCAGGAGTTCGGCGAGTTCGGCACGAAGTGGTGCTCGTCCGCCGGGATGGCGTTCGGATCTTTCGCGCCCGGATCGAAGGCCCACAGCAGCTTGCCGCTGTTGACGTCGAAGCCGCGGATCACGCCGGAAGGCTCGCGGTTGGAGTAGTTGTCGGTCACGGCGCCGGCGACGACGATCACTTTATCGGTGATCACCGGCGGCGAGGTCGGCTCGTAGTGGCCCGGCGTCGCATAAGGCATATTGCTCTGCAGGTTCAGCTCACCGTTGTTGGCGAAGTCCGGGCAGGGTTTGCCGGTTTCGGCGTCCAGCGCGAACAGACGGCCGTCGTTGACCGGCAGAATGATGCGGCGTGCGCACATCGCCGGAGCGGCGTCGCCGGCGGCGCCTGCGGCTGCGGCGGTTTCGTGATAAGACACGCCGCGACAGGTGATGTGCTGGAAGGTTGGGTTGTATTTCAGCTGCGGATCAAACTTCCATTTTTCTTTACCGGTGGCGGCATCCAGCGCGAACAGCTTCTGGTGCGGCGTACACATGTAAAGGGTATCGCGGATCTTGATCGGTGTGACTTCGTTGGTGATCTCACCCGGATCGTTGGCGGTCTTCAGATCGCCGGTCTGGAAACGCCAAACCTCTTGCAGCTGGCCAACGTTTTTGTCGTTGATCTGGCTCAGCGGCGAGTAACGGGTGCCTTCCTGGGTGCGGCCATAGGCCGGCCAGTCGGCGCCGGTGGCGTCTTTCGGTTGTACCTGGGCGGCGTCGAGGGTGCCGTTAATCTCTTGCGGATCGTTGAACACGGCATAGGCCAGCGCGATGACGGTGATCGCCAGCGCCGCGCTCAGCGCGCCGTAGGCGAATTTGCCGTTGGCCACCAGCTTGCGGTAGATAAACGGCAACACCAGCCACAGGCCGAAGAAGAAGGTGACGTCCAGGCGCGGCGTCAGCGCCCAGAAGTCCGGGCCCACTTCCCACAGGGCCCAAATCGTGGTGCCCAGCAGGAATACCGCGTACAGCAGCAGCGCGGTGGCGCGGCGGCGGAACAGCAGCCAGGAAGTCGCCAGCAGCACCAGCCCGGCGATGATGTAATACAGCGAACCGCCCAACTTGGCCAGCCAGATGCCGCCGCCGAGCAGATAAAGCCCGCTCAGCGCGGCAAACAGCGCCGTTATGACGATAAGCGGCGATAGTGACGCTTTATTTTGCATAGCAATACCCTTACCAAAAATGAAAGTCCCCGATTTAGAGATTAAGCCAAATCGGAAAAAACACGCGGTTTCTCCCTATTATTTCAGCGAGAAGCCGCTAGGGTGACGTAAAACCCATCCCGTTTTTTAACCTTAAGGTGCTTTGCCTTATTCAAAGCGATAAGACAAGGTGGCGCCGCCACCCCAGTTGCGCCCCGGCGCCGGCTCGAAGTAGCGGCCGTTGCCTTCGTTGACGATCACCGAACCGACGTATCGGCGATCGAAAACATTGTCCACCCGGCTGAACACGTCCAGCGCCCAGCGGTTCCAGGTAAAGCGATAACCGGCGTTTACGCCGGCCACGGTGTAAGAGGGTGCCTGCGCGCTGTTGGCGTCATTGGCCTGAATGTCGCTCATGTAGCGCAGCTCCGCGCCGGCGTGCCAGCCTTCCGGCGGGGCATAGGCCAGCGAGGCGTAGCCCATGTTGCGGGCGATGCCCGGCAGGCGATTGCCGGCGGGAATGGTTTGGGCCGGGGTACAAACGGCTTTGCCGCACATTTCGCTGCGGTAGGTGGCGTCCAGTAGCGTCCAGGCCATATGCAGGCGCCAGTCCAGCGCAAACTCTTGATCCAGAGCCAGTTCCAGGCCGCGCCGCCGGGTTTTACCGGCGTTGGCGTAGCTGGTGCGCCCACCGCTGCTTTCCGCCACCACCAGCTCGTTGTCGGTATCGGTCTGGAACAGGGCGGCGCTTACCAGGCCGTTGCCGAGGCGCAGTTTGCTGCCCAGTTCGACGGTGTCGCTGGTGGACGGCTGCAGACCGATGTTCAGGCCGGCCTGGCCGTCGGGGCGGTAGGAGAGTTCGTTGATGGTCGGGGTTTCAAAGCCGCGGCCGGCTGAGAGATAAACGTTCCACGCCGGATTGATTTTATAGTTGAGCGAGCCCATCGGCAGCCACTGGTGGTAGCGTTTGCTGCCGCTGTCGTCGCCGTTGCGCGGCGTGATGTAGTAGTCGGTCGAGTCGAAGCTGACCGTGCTGTAGCGCAGGCCGGCGTCCAGCGTCCAGTGCGGCGTCAGTTGCCAAGAGGTTTGCAGGTAAGGATCCAGGTTCCAGATGCGGTTTTTCTCGTTGCGCCGCTGGTCGCCTTTCTCGCCGTAGTCCACTGTGCCGTCTCGCAGAATAAAGTTTTCAAACCCCTGCCGGCGTTCGGTCATGGTTTCATAATCCAGACCGCCGATCAGTGTTACCGGTAACGAGGCGAGAGTATCCTCATGCTTCCAGCGAGTGTCAATGCCCTGATATTTTCTTTCCAGCACGATCACCCCGCCGGCGTGGGTAGGGTTGAGCTGCGGCCCGCGTGGAATGGATTGGTACTGCGTGGTGTGGCGCTCGCCGTGGTAGGCGGTCAGCGTCAGTTCGTCGCGCTCGCTCATCTGGCGCTGATAGCGCAGGCCGGCCTGGGTCTGATCGAGCGACTTGCGGGTGTTGTATTGATCCGCGCGCGGCGCCTGGCGCGGGTTTTCCTTCCATTCCGCTTCGGTCAGGCCGCCCGGATCGCCGGCGTCAATGGAGACGCTGTTGAACATCAGCGTCAGGGTACTGACGTCGTCCAACCGCACGCCGAGCTTGCCGTTGCCGAGGTTTTTCCGCGCGGCGCTGTGATCGCGATAGCCCTGAGTGGTGAAGCGGGTGCCGGAGATAGCGTAGTTGACGTCGCCGGCCTGGGTGCCGTCGCCGGTGGCGCCGGTCGCTTTCACCCCGTAGCGCCAGGTGTTGTCGCTGCCGAAATAGCTGCCGGCCTCCAGCGTTGGCGGCTGGGCGCCGGTCTGGGTGTCAACGTTGATCACCCCGCCCGAAGCGTTGCCGTACAGCGCGGAATAGGGGCCGCGCAGCACCTCGATGCGCTCGACGGAGTTGATGTCGATGTTGGAGGTTTGTCCCTGGCCGTCGGGCATGGTGGCGGGAATGCCGTCGACGTACATGCGCACCCCGCGTACGCCGAACATCGATCGGCTGCCGAATCCGCGTATCGACAGCTGCAGATCCTGCGCATAGTTTTGCCGGTTTTGAAGCTGCAGACCCGGCACGCTGCCAAGGTTTTCCGACAGGTTAATCTGCGGTGCGGCGTTGCGCAGGTCCTGGCCGTCGATCACGCTGACGGACACCGGCGATCCCAGCTCGGTCAATCCGATGGGTTGCGCCATTACCACCAGCGTATCGCTGTCTTTCTGATCCGCTGCCAGGGCCGAACCGATGCAGACCGGCTGCAGCAATAACAGGGTTGCCGGGGTCAAGACGGGACGTTTTTTATTCATCAGATAATTCTGCCAATAATGCTGAAAAAATTGCCCGCAAGTGGGCGAAAATAGCCATTTGTGACTCCCTGTACTGGCATTCAATGGGAGGGAAACTGCATCCTGCAACGAGTATAGGATATTCCGACACCGTACGCTTTGGAATAGCGCAACTGAAAGATGCGTGTTTTCATTTAAGAAGATTCTCTTTTTTATCGCTTTTCCTGCGATGCCTTTAAATTAGATTTATTTATATTAAATATATTCCTATCTTTGTTTTTAATTTGTTTGCAATAGTTATTTTATTTATGAATGAAAAGCCAATAATCATTTTTAAATGATAAATTATTTTTTTATGTCATTGTTTTGGTTGGTTTTAGTTTATTTGTGTTTTTGTGGCTTTATTTTTTATAAAAATAAAATAATATTCGCTATTATGTTTTTAAGTTTTCGCCTAACAGCTCAATCGCATAACCATCACGGTATTTATGCCATGCATAAATATCTATTCATATATTATTGGAATATATTAAAAGGGAATTGATTCATGGGCGCGATCATCGCTTCACCCTATACCCACACGTTTTGGAATGAATACGTCCTCAATCCACACTCCTGCGAGTACAACCTGGTGCTGGATCAGACCATTGAGGGGGCGCTGGACGTCGATCGACTGCGCGCGGCGATCGACGGGGTGTGCCGGGACTATATTCTGTTTCACCATGTCCTCGACGACAGCTCGCCGCAATTACGCTGGGTAAAGACGGAGAAGAAAATTACGTTGGAAACGCTTGATGCCGATTGCGATGTCGGCAAATTAATCAATACGCCGTTCGATCTCCGGGAGGGGCCGCTGTGCCGCTTCTACCTGATTGAGCTGGCGCCGCAGCGCTATAATTTGATCATTGTCGTTCATCATATCCTGATCGACGGCCTGTCCGGCCAGGAGTTCTACAACGCCGTTTCCGCCTATTACAATCGCGGGGCGGCCGTGGCGCCGCCGCAGGCGGATAAAACGGACATTTGTCGATTGTACCGGCGCTATGAGGCGGATATCGCGGCGTTGAAGCAGGACTTCGCTTCCGCGTCATTCTGGGGCGACCGGTTGGCCGAATGCGCCCCGCGCGTAGCGTTGCCTTATCTCCCCGGCGAAGCCCCCGAAGCCCCCGGCGCCGGCGAAGTGCGCTTTACGTTGTCGTTCGCCGAGTGGCAGGCGCTGAAGTCCGGCGTCAGGTATGCCAACCCCTTCCTGATATTCAAAACGCTGTGGGCGTTGCTGATCGCCCGGCAATCCGCGCAGGACACGGTGCATATCGGTTATCCCGTCGCGCCGGACGGCGGCGAGCCGCTGTTCTTCGGCGCCCAGGTCAACACCGCGGTGTTTCCCTTAACGCTCGCCCCGGAAGCCACGTTCAACCAGCTGTACCGCGCGACGCTGGCCTACAGCAAAGCGCTCAAGGCGACGGGCAAGCTGCGGCACAGCCAATTGCCGGTTTATGACATGCTGAACCTCAGCCCGGTGCGCGAGCTGAACGTCAATTTCACTCAGGCTTACCTGAAAGATGCGCCGCTGGCGCTTGACGGTTGCCGCATCGGCGTCAATCACCGTTACAACGTCGATCTGGCCGGTTCGGAACTGCTGCTGGAGTATCAGCCGACCGAGCAGGCCTTTGAGTTTCGCCTGCGTTATCGGCCCGATCTGTTCGATGCCACGCAAATGGCGGAGATGGCGGAGCAGTATCTCGGGCTATTGCAGCGTGCGCTAACCGAACCGGACGCGCCGATAGCCGCGTGGCCGCAGCTCACGGCGCAGCAGGTTTTACGCTGCTGCGACGCCTGGGATAGCGAGCCGGACACGGCCGATCCAGGGGCGACACTGCTCGACGGCGTGGCTCGCCAGGCGCGCCGTCATCCGGAGCGCATCGCCGTAACCGATGCCAACGGTTCGCTCAGCTACCGCCAACTGGCGCAGCGCAGCGATCGCCTGGCGATACGGCTGAGGGAAGAATATCGCCGGTTGCGCGGCGCCGCCATGCCGTCAGAGACGCTGATCCCGCTGTATCTGCAGCGCAGCGCGGAAGCGGTGGTGGCGATGCTGGCCATCATGAAGGCGGGCGGCGCCTATGTGCCGCTGGATCCCGCGGCGCCGGCGCAGCGCCTGGAATATATTCTGCAAGAGGTGAACAGCCCCATCGTCCTGACGGAAAGCGCATTGCAAGGGGCGGCGCAGCGACTGGCGCCGGACGGCGTTTGCCTGGCGGCGGAGGAATCGCTTACCGATGCGGATGCCGCGAGCCTGCCGAATGTCGAAGCCCGGCAATTGGCCTACGTGATTTACACCTCCGGCACCAGCGGGCGGCCGAAAGGCACGCTGTGCGAACACCGGGGCGCTGCCAACATGGTGCGGGGCCATACGCAGCGTTTGCTGCGCAATGAATCGGGCGCGCTCAACTGCCTGCAGTTCGCGTCGCTGGCCTTTGACGCGCACGTGTTTGAAGTGTTCATGGCCCTGAGCAACGGCCACCGGCTGTTTATCGCGGGCGAGGCGCAGCGGCGCGATCCGGCGCTGTTGTGCGGGCAAATGGCGGCCTGGGGCATCGAAGCCTGTTTCCTGCCGCCGGCGCTGCTTGGCACCTTGCCTGACTTGCCGGCTTCGGTGCGCTATCTCGCGACCGGCGGCGAGGCGACCGCGCAGGAGGCGCTCGACCATTACCTGGCCTGCGGCATGCAGGTTGCCAATCTGTACGGCCCGACCGAGGCTTCGGTCAGCGCCAGTCTGAATATTTATCGCCGCAACGGCGCGCGCAATATCGGCCACGCCATCGCCAATATGCGTTGTTATGTGGTTGACGAGCATGACAATCTAATGCCGCTGGGGGCGGAGGGCGAGCTGTGTCTGGCCGGCGTCGGCCTGGCGCGCGGATACCTGAAGCTGCCGGCGCTGACGGCAGCCGCATTCGTCGCCAATCCTTTTGAACTGCGTGAGCCTTACCGGCGCCTGTATCGCACCGGCGACCGGGTACGGCGCTTGGCCGACGGCAGCCTGGACTATCTTGGACGACACGACCAGCAGATCAAGATCAACGGCTATCGCATCGAGTTGGGCGAGATCGAAATGCAGCTGCGCGCGCTGCCCGAGGTGGCCGAGGCGGTGGTGACCCTGCGCCCCGGCACGACGGACCAACTGGCGGCCTGGTATGTGCCGAAGCCCGGCGCGACGCCGCAGGCCGGCGACATCTTGCAACGCCTGGCGGCGCAGCTGCCGCATTATATGTTGCCGTCGGCGCTGTCGGCGCTGTCGGCGCTGCCGCTGACGGTGAGCCGCAAGGTCGATTACCGGGCATTGCCGGAACCGCTGCCGATCGAGCGGCAAACGGCGTTTCGCCAACCGGGAACGCCGCTGGAGACTCAGCTTTTTGCGCTGTTCAATCGGCTGCTGGGCGGCCATGTCGGCATGGACGACAACTTCTTCCGCCTCGGTGGCAACTCCATTATGGCCATCAGGCTGTGTCACGAAGTGAATAAACTGCCGGGGGCGAAGATCTCGGTGCTGACGTTGAATCAGCATCCGACGGTGGCCGCGCTGAGCGAGCATATCGCCGCTCAACGGCAGGCGCCGTCGGATGAGCCGCCCATCCTCGCCAGCGGGCTGCGGGAGGGGCCGCTGTCGCTTCAGCAGTCGCGATTGTGGTTTGTTCAGCAACTGTCGGCGGACGCCACGCACTATCTGTCGCCGGTGCTGCTGCGGCTGGCGCCGGACATCGATGACCAACGTTTTGCGGACTGTCTGCAGGCGATCGTCGAGCGCCACCAGATCCTGCGTAGCCTGATTCGCCAGAATGAGCGGGGCGAAGCCAGCCAGTGGGTCAGCGACGCCGTGCTGCCGGTGCCTTTGCTGACGGTGAGCGGCGCTGAGTTTGACATGGCGCTGGCGCAGGCCTGCAGCCGGCCGATGGATTTGACGCGCGAGCTGCCGCTGCGCGCCACGCGCTACCGTTACCGCGATGCGGCGGGCGGGGAAACGGCCGTTTGTCTGTTGGTGTTCCATCACATCGTCTTTGACGGTTGGTCGCTTGAGGTGCTGCTGCAGGAGCTGGACGCGCGCTATCGGGGCGCGCCGCCTGCGCCGCGGGAGCCCGCGTTGCAATACCTCGACTATGCCTGCTGGCAACACGCGCCGGAAAATGTGCAGCGCCGGGCCGACGAATTGGCCTTTTGGCGGCGAGAGCTGGCGGGCTGGCAGCCGCTCTCGCTGCCGGTGGATTTTTTGCGGCCGGCGGTCTTCGACGTACGCGGCGACAACAGCGAAGTGTCGCTGCCGGCGGCGCTGGTGAAGGCGCTGGAGGCGTTGGCGCGCCGGGAGGGCGTTACGCTGCATGCCGTGATGCTGGCGGGGTTCATGCTGTTGCTTGCCCGCTACAGCGGCCAGAACGATGTGATGGTGGGCACGCCGCTGGCGAACCGCAATCGCCCTGAGCTGGAGAATCTGATCGGATTCTTTGTCAATACGCTGCCTTTACGCCGGCAGATCGACCCGCGTCAGGGCGTCGCCGAGTTTGTGCGAGAGGTCGCGGCCACGACGCTGCGGGCGCAGCAGCATCAGACGCTGTCGCTGGAGGCGCTGGTGGACGCTCTGGCGCTGCCGCGCGACTTTTCGCGGCATCCGCTGTTCCAGGTCATGTTCGCGCTGGAGGGCGAGAGCGGCGCACCGGCGCGTCCGGACTGGCTGTCGGTGGTCGATCTGAGCGCTGATGAGCGCACCGCCAAGTTCGATCTGACGCTCACGCTGACGCCGCAGGGGGAGCAGATGCGCGCGCGCTTCAACTTCGCGTCGGCGCTGTTCAGCAAAGCGTCGATGGATCGGTTGGCCGGCTACTATCTCGCCCTATTGCAACAGATGGCGCGCCACGATGACTGGCCGCTGGAAAATATTCGTCTGCAGCCGCAGAGCCCGGCGCTGCCTGCGGCGCCGGCCTTTAGCTATGCGTTTGAACGCTGCCTGCAACAGGATTTCGTGCGGCATGCGCAGCGCAATCCGCGGGCCGTCGCGGTGATCGACGCGCAGGGGGAAATGACGTACGGCGAACTGCACGAGGCGGCGTTAACGCTGGCCACTCAACTGCGTGTGCAGGGCAAGATGACCGGCGACGCCATCGCCGTCGTCGCCGACAAGGGGCGCCGGCAGCCGATCGCCCTGTTGGCGGCGCTGATGTGCGGCAAGGCGTTTTTGCCGATGGAGGCGACATGGCCGCCGCAGCGGCGGCTGAAGGTGATGGCGCAGGCCGGCATCAATACGTTGCTCAGCGATGCGCCCTGGGCCTGCGACGAGATCAACCTGGTCGAACTGAATGCCGGCGGGCTGGCGGCGCAGTTGCCGCTGCCGGAGAGGCGTCTGCCGGCGGTGGAGGCCGGTGCTGACAGCCTGGCCTATATCATTTTCACTTCGGGTTCGACCGGCACGCCCAAGGGCGTGGCGATCGAACATCGCAGCGCGGTGAACATGCTGGAAGGCGTTCGGCAGTATTTCGGGTTCAACGAGCGGGATCGCAGCCTGGCGCTCAGCGCGTTGAGCTTCGATCTGGCGATCTTCGATATTTTCAGCCCGTTGAGCGCGGGCGGCGCGGTTGTGATGCCGGCCGAGCGAGATCGGGTCAATCCGCAAGCCTGGTATCAGCTGATGATGACACATCGAGTGACGCAATGGTTGAGCGCACCGGCCCTGATGGAGCTGTTGTTGGACTATGTAAACGGCGCGGGGCTGGCGGCCGGGCCTGCGCCGGCGCTGCGGGCGGTGATGGTGGGGGGCGACTGGATCGCCACCTCGCTGCCGGAACGCTGCCTGGCCTGGGCGCCGCACGTCCGCTTCTGCAGCGCCGGCGGCGCGACGGAGGCGGCGATCTTCACCATGCTGTATGAGGTGCCGCGAGGCGAGAAAATTCGCTCGGTCAGCATTCCTTACGGCAAACCGTTGCCGCACCAGCGCTGCTACATTCTGGATGCCGAACGACGGCTCGCGGCGCCGGGCGTGCGCGGGGAGATCTATCTGGCCGGTGAAGGGTTGGCGCGCGGGTATTACGGCGATCCGCAACGCACCGCCGAGAGTTTCTTCTGGCATGAGGAGCTGCAGGAGCGGGTGTATCGCACCGGCGACGCGGGTCGGTGGCTTGAGGACGGCAATGTGGAGTTCCTGGGGCGTCTCGATCAGCAGGTCAAGCTGAACGGCTACCGCATCGAGCTGGGTGAAATAGAGCATGCCGCGCTCGGTTATCCGGGGGTGACCGCCTGTTGTTGCGTGCTCATCACCGACCCTCAGCCCTGTCTGGCCGCTTACTTCGTTGCCGATGAGGCGATCGCCCCGCAGGATTTGGCGCAGCATTTGAGCAGCCAACTGCCTCCTTACATGGTGCCGCAGGCGCTGATGCAGCTGGCACAGCTGCCGCTGACCGAAAACGGCAAGATAGCCCGACAGGCGTTGCCGGCGCCGAAAAGAGCAGCGCGCGAGTTCGTCGCGGCGCAGAACGAGCGGGAGAACGCTTGCCTGGCAGTGTGGCGCGATCTGTTGCAGCGGCAGGATATCGGCGTGGAGGACAATTTCTTCTCGCTGGGCGGCAATTCCCTTCTGGCGATCCAGGCCTGTTACCAGATCGGTCAACGGTTGGGGATCGAGGTGACGTTGAGCGAGCTGGGCCGGTTCCCGACGATCCGTTCATTGTGCCGTGCGTTGTTGCGGCAGGGGCAGGGCGCCGCGCCGATGTCGATCCCGCCGCTGCGGCAACGCGAGTATCCGCTCTCCGCTTCACAGCTGCAGCTGTGGTTTATCGAGAACCTGAACGGCGGCGGCAATCTTTATCATGTGCCGATGCTGTTCCGTCTCGGCGAGGAGGTCTGTCTGACGGCTTACGAGCGCAGTCTGCAGGCGATCGTCGCCCGGCATCAGGTGTTGCACAGCCTGATTGCCCAGAAGCCGTCCCAACTCGCCGTCGCCCGTGCCTGTGAACAAACGCTTTCGCTGGAGCGCGTGGAGCTGGAGGCGGCGAGCTGGCCGGACAGACTGCGGCAGGATATCGATCGGCCGTTTGCCCTGGAGGCGGAGTTGCCGATCAGGGCGAGCGTTTACCAGGTGGCGCAGCCTGATGGCGGGCGGGTGACTTACAGCCTGATCCTGGTGCACCACCTGGCGTTTGACGGCTGGTCGCAGCCGGTGCTGCTGCAGGAGTTGGATGCGCTGTATCAGGCGCAGCGGCAAGGGCGGGAGGCTGAGCTGGCGGCGTTGCCGCTGCAGTATGGCGACTATGCCGTCTGGCAGCAGCGCTGGTTGGACTCCGCGCTGGCGGATGAGGCGAAAGCGTATTGGCGACAAGCGCTGGATGGGTGGCAGGCGCTGGAGATGCCGCTCGATTTCGTGCGGCCGGCGCGCTTCGATCATCGCGGCGCCAATCACGTCATCGCGCTGCCGGAGGTCCTGACGATGCAGGCGACGCAGTTCGCCCGGCGGCAAGGTGTCACGCCGTTTGCGCTGTATCTTGCGGCCTTTAAGCTGCTGCTCGGTTACTTCAGCGGCCAGCAAGACATTCTGGTCGGCACGCCGGTCGCTAACCGGCCGGTGGTTGAGACCCGCTCGGCGATCGGATTCTTCGTCAATACGCTGCCGTTGCGCTCGCAAATAGACGATGCGGCGTCGCTGAACGATTATGTGCATCGGGTCTTTGACGGCGTGCTGCAGGCGCAGCGGCATCAGAATTTACCGTTGGATCAGTTGATTGAACTGCTGCAGGTGCCGCGCGATCTGTCGCGCCATCCGCTGTTTCAGACGCTGTTCGCGCTGGAAGAGGCGGGTGAAGCGCCGGCCTGGCTGGTGCCGCAGGATCTGTTGACCCACTATCAGGCGGCCAAATTCGATTTGACGCTGAGCATCCAGTCGGCGCCGCAAGGCGGCAGGGCGATCTTCAACTATGCCACCGCCCTGTTTGCACCGGCCACGCTGGCGCTGTTGGGTGAGTATTATCTGACGATCCTCACGCAGATCGTCAATCACGGCGAGCAGCGCGTCAGTCAGTTGGCGCTGGTATCGGCGAGTGAAACGGCGCGGCAGCGCGCCTTCCGTCAATCCTGTCCGCCGGCCTACGATTTCGAACGCGCCATCCATCATGATTTTATCCGTCAGGCCGAGCGCCATCCGCAGCGGGTAGCGATCGTCGATGAATGGGGTGAGCTGAACTACGGTGAGCTGTATCGGCGTGCGTTGGCGCTGTCGTTGCAGCTGCGCGAGCATGCGGATATGCGCGCCGACACCATCGCGGTGATGGTGGACAAAGGGCGGGCGCAAATCATTGCGGTGCTGGCGATCCTGATGGCCGGCAAGGCCTATTTGCCGCTGGACGGCGCCTGGCCGGAACGCCGCCGTCTGGATATCGTCGCGCAGTCGCAGACCCGGATTATCCTCAGCAGCCGGGCGTGGGCGGCCCACGGTGACGCCAGACTGTTGACGATCGATCCGCAAGGTGCGGTCAACGCGTTACCGCCGGCGGCGCCGGGTGAGCCGGTCTTGCCGGCGCCTTCCGCGCTGGCCTATGTGATCTTCACTTCCGGTTCTACCGGCACGCCGAAAGGGGTGGCGATAGAACATCGCGGCGCGGTGAACAGCATCATCGATACCTTGCACCAGCTGGAACTCGGCGCGGACGATCGCGGGTTGGCGCTCAGCGCGCTGAGCTTCGACATTTCAGTGTTCGATATTTTCGGCCTGCTGTCGGTGGGCGGCGCCATCGTGATGCCGTCCGAAACCGAACGCTATCAGCCGGAGGCGTGGCATCGGTTGTTGATGACTCAGGGGGTGACCTTCTGGAATTCCGCGCCTTCGGTGATGGCGCTGCTGGTGGAGCAGCTGGAGTCCGCCGCGTCGCAGGCGCAGTGGCCGCATCTGCGCAACGTGGTGCTGGTGGGCGAGGTGATCTCGCGTTCACTGCCGGCGCGCATTCGCCAATGGCAGCCAGGGTGCCGGGTAGTCAGCGCCGGGGGCGCGACCGAAAGCTCCATTTGGTCGATTTTGTACGATATTCCGCAAACGCCGATCCTGGCGCCCAGCGTGCCTTATGGCCGGGCGATGGCTCATCAGCGTTTCTATGTGCTGGATCGCCATCTGCGCGTGTTGCCGCCCTGCTTACCGGGGGAGCAGTACATCGGTGGGGCCGGCGTAGCGCGCGGCTATTACCGCAATCCGTCGCTGACCGAGGAAAAATTCATCTACCATCCGGAATTGGGGGAGCGGCTTTATCGCACCGGCGATGCCGGGCGCTATTTGCCGGACGGCAATCTGGAGTTTCTCGGCCGTATGGATTTTCAGGTGAAAATCAATGGCTACCGCGTCGAGCTGGGGGAGGTCGAGCAATGTGCGCTGGCGTTCGGCGCGATCAAATCCTGCTGCGCCGTGGTGCTGTCAGAGGCGCATCGGCAGCTTCTGGCGCTGTATTACGTCAGTGAGGCGCCGTTGGAGGAGTCGGCGCTGCTGGCCTTTATGAGCGGGCAATTGCCGCTATACATGCTGCCTGCGGCGCTGGTGCGGCTGGAAGCGTTGCCGTACAACTCCAGCGGCAAGCTGGATCGCAAGGCGTTGCCGGCGCCGACGGCGAATGCGCCGCAGGCCTATGTCGCTCCCGCGAACGCGCTGGAGCAGCAGTTGTGTGGATTGTGGCAGGAGGCGCTGCAGTGCGAGCAGGTCGGCATGACGGACGATTTCTTCCTGCTGGGCGGCACCTCGATCAAGGCGATCTCCCTGTGCGTCGGCATGGGGGCGCTGATGGGCGCGCCGGTGCCGGTGGTGCAGCTGTTGCAAAGCCGCACCCTGAAAAATCTGCTGGCCGCCAACGAGCGCCGTTTGGTCATGCCGCTTAACCGCCGGACAGACGGCGTGCCCGCGGTGTGGATGATCCACCCGGCGCTGGTAGGCGCGGAGGCGTTTCATGCTTTCGCTCAGCCGTTGCAAGGGCGACTCAATTGCTATGGCGTCGATAACCACAATCTTTACCATCAACCGACCATCGACTCGCTCGGCGAGCTGGCCGAACGGTATCTGAACGACATGATTGCCGCCGGCCTGCTGCAAGACGCCGGGCCGGTGCGCATTCTCGGTTGGTCGCTGGGGGGCATCATCGCACTGGAGATCGCCGCTCGCCTGGAGGCGCGCGGTTGCCGTAACGTGCAGCTGTATCTGCTGGACAGCTTCTATCGGCAGACCACGGCGGAGCTGCCGCTGGAGCGACTGCTGCCTGCGCTGGGCATCGAGGGGGAGGCGGCGACACGCGCCATGGGCGCCGGGCAAGCGGAGCGGCGGCTGTCAGAGGGAAGGCTGAGCCGCCGATTGCAGACCACGAAAGTGACGCTGTTTAAGGCGACGGAGGGTAATCCGCAGTTACCGGAGGCGATAACGGCGCCGCTGCTGGCGCTGGAAGATAATGGGCTGGGCGCGGTTTGCGCGCAGCTCAAGATTATCCCGCTGGCATGTCACCACCATAATATCTTGCAGTGTGAGGAGGCGATCGGCAACGCACTCAATCAGGACGCCTGATTGGCTCACCGGCTCCGTACAGGCAGGCGGAGCCGGCAAGCCACGAATTGCGGCGCAGGGGCCGAGGAAGGCGAGGACTAACGCGGTCGCTTTCCTCTGCGCGCGTCAGCGGCAGCCGATATGAATAGCGACCGCATCAAGCGCCCAGCCCGCCGAGGCACAGGTATTTGATCTCGAGATAGTCTTCGATGCCGTATTTTGAGCCTTCACGGCCCAAACCGGAGTGTTTCATGCCGCCGAACGGCGCCACCTCGGTGGAGATCAGCCCTTCGTTGATGCCGACAATGCCGTACTCCAGCGCTTCGGCCACGCGCATCACCCGGCCGATGTCGCGGCTGTAGAAGTAAGCGGCCAGGCCGAACGGCGTGTCGTTGGCCAGTTCGACGGCGTCGGCTTCCTGGCTGAAGCGGATCAGGGGCGCCACCGGGCCGAACGTCTCCTCGCGGAAGATTTTCGCCGTGCGCGGCACGTCGGTCAGGATGGTCGGGCTGAAGAAATTGCCGCCCAGCGCGTCGGGCTTGCCGCCCAGCAGCACCGAGGCGCCGTGCTCGACCGCGTCGGCGATATGCTCGCGCACTTTCTCCACCGCGTCCGGGTTAATCAACGGGCCGATGGTGACGCCGTCATCCAGGCCGTTGCCGACTTTCAGCTTGGCGACGGCGGCTTTCAGTTTGGCGGCGAAGGCATCGTATACGCCGTCTTGCACCAGAAAACGGTTGGTGCAGACGCAGGTCTGGCCGGCGTTGCGGTATTTCGAAGCGACCGCGCCGGCCACGGCGGCGTCCAGATCGGCGTCGTCAAACACGATAAACGGCGCGTTGCCGCCCAGCTCCATGCTGGTTTTCTTGATGGTGGGCGCACACTGGGCCAGCAGCTGCGCCCCCACTTCGGTGCTGCCGGTGAAGGAGAGTTTACGCACGTCCGGGTTGGCGGTGAGTTCGCCGCCGATGCCTTTGCTGGGGCCTGTTATCACGTTGCACACCCCGGCGGGCAACCCGGCGCGCTCCGCCAGCACGGCGATCGCCAGCGCCGAGAACGGCGTCTGACTGGCGGGACGGATCACCCCGGTGCAGCCGGCGGCCCAGCCGGGGCCGGCTTTACGGGTGATCATCGCCGCCGGGAAGTTCCATGGGGTGATGGCGGCGAACACGCCGATCGGCTCTTTCTGCACGATGATGCGGCGACCGGTCTGCGGCTGTGGAATGGTGTCGCCATACACCCGCTTGCCTTCCTCGGCGAACCATTCGATAAAGGAGGCGGCATAGGCGATTTCACCGCGGCTTTCGGCCAGCGGTTTGCCCTGTTCCGCCGTCATGATGCGCGCCAGATCTTCCTGATTTTCCATCATCAGCTCAAACAGCCGCCGCAGTTTGCCGGCGCGCTCTTTGGCGGTCAGCGCGCGCCAGGCGGGCAGCGCTTTCTTTGCGGCGGCGATGGCGCGAGCGGTTTCTTCGGCGCCGAAGGCCGGCACGTGGCCGACCAGCTCGCCGTTGGCGGGATTATGAATGGCGATCGAACGGCCTTCCTGGGCCGGCAACCATTGCCCGTCGATGTAGTTGGCCTCGCGGAACAGCGTGGGATCCTTGAGGGTGGCGCGGATACTGATGCTCATGAGTCTCTTCCTTTGCTGAGTTCAACGGAGTGGTCTATTCCATACGGCTACCCTTTACCCTAGCAAACTTTGCCGCCGCCGTTTGCCGACGCGACGACAAGATGGCCGTTTTCTCACTGCGCATCTTCTGTACAAAAAATATCCGCCGTCGGGTCGATACTGAAAGAGCAGGCATATGACCCTTTTCGATGTGATTAAAAGGAGTGTGCGAATGATGAAATCAGTGGACAGACATCTCGCGGCCTACGGCAGCGAAATGGATTTTTTGGCGTCGAGCATCGCCCTGATGGAATGGCAAGGGCGGCAGATTGACGCCGGGCAGGTGGCCGGCAATATGTCGGAGCAGCAAAGCCGCCTGTTCTTTGCGCGGTTGAATTATTTTCGTCAGCTTTATCAGGCCGCATCGGCGGCCGAACACAGCCTGTAATTTCCGATCCAGCCCCGCCGCCGCGGGGCTTTTCATTTCAGCTCAGCGGCGCCACACCCCGGTCGCCAGCGTCGCCGGCGAATACTCCAGATTGCGCCCTCGCCACGGCAACGCCGCCGCAAAACGCCAGGCGCGGCGCACGTCAAACCGCCAATAGCGTTCCGCCCCTTCGACGCCGGGATGGCCGTCAGCCTGCCAGAGGATTTGCGTTTCCCCCTGCAGATGCAGCACGTCACCGCGTTCAAAATCGATGAACAGCAGGGCCGCCCGCGGTTCGGCGAGCAGATTGCCCAACGTGTTCATGTAGCGATTGCCGCGAAAGTCCGGCATCCACAGCGTGTCGTCTTCCAGATGGATAAAGCCGGGGCGGCCGCCGCGATGGGAAATATCGACGCCGCCCTGCGCCAGCGCCAGATGCGCGCAGCTGGCGACGAAGCAGGTGTCCGCGGCGCGGATCAGCGCCTGCGCCGCCGCATCCAGCACGACCAAATGCTCAACCGGCTGCGGCCGGCTGTCCACCGGGTAGAGTTCGCGGCGTTGAATGTACTGCGGGCAGTTGCCGAAGCTTTGCTGAACGACGATCTCCACCCGGTTTTTGTCAGTGCGGCCGACGGTGCCGTTGGCGCGGTTGCGCCGCCGGTTGCTGAAATCCAGCCCGAGCGCGCCGACCGGCTTTCCGGGCAGCAACAGCGCCTGTGCGGGATCGTCGCTGCGACGCGATGCGCTGATACGCAGGTGCGTGTCGTCCGGCGTGCGTAAAAATCCGGGCGGGCCGGTGAACAGGGTGGCGATGGGCCAGCCTTGTTCATCCAGCGTGGCGACGAACAGGTAGGGCAGCGCGGCGAAAAACGCGCGGTGCTGATCCGGCATCGCAGGGTAGATGCCGCCGCCTACGCCGCCAAACCCGGCCAGCGTCTGTGCGCGCAGCTCATCGGGATGGAACAGTTGCGGGATCATGGCGTCAGCTCCCCGCCGGTTCCGGCAGGGCCGGCATGGTAAAGAAGCCGGGCAGTGCAGCGATGCGCGCCGCCCAGCGACGTATCGCCGGGTAAGGCGACAGCGAAATGCCGCCTTCGGCCGCGACCGCCACGTAGCTGTGGCAGGCCAGATCGGCGATGGTGGGGTGTTCGGTGGCCAGGTAGTCCCGCTCGCTCAGGTGCTGTTCCATCTGCGGCAGGAAACGATCGCTGACCGCCCGTGCCGCCTGATAGTCCTCCGGCACCGCGAATTGGGCGATCAGTCGGCAGGCCGCCGGGCCGTAGCGGACTTCACCGGCGGCTTTGGAAAGCCAGGCCTGCACTCGCGCCGCCGCGGCCGGCTGTTCCGGCAGCCAGTGGCTGTCCGGCGCATAGCGCTTCACCAGATAGACCAGAATGGCGTTGCTGTCGGCCAGCGTCAGATCGCCATCCTGCAAGACCGGGATCTGGCCGAACGGGTTGAGCCGGCGGAAGGCTGCGCTCTGCCGTACGTCCGCCGAGGCTTCGACCCATGCATAGGGCAGCGCCAGCATGCGCAGCAGCAACGCCACGCGATGAACATGGCCGGAAAGCGGGGTGCCGTAGAGTGTGATGGTGGACATGGCGTTTCTCCTCAGTGCTTTTTGTCAGCATACTCTTGCGTTGAACGAGCGAAATCCGGCAATGTGGAAATTGATAATTTCACTTTTCGGAAGAATCTATGGATCGGTTAGACGAGTTGGCGATTTTCGTGGCGGTGGTGCAGCAAGGCAGCCTGGCGGCGGCCGGGCGCAAACTGCGGCGTTCGGCGCCGGCGATCACCCGGGCCATCGCCGCGCTGGAACAGCGTTTCGGCACCCGATTGGTGGAGCGCACGACCCGGCGGCTGGCGCCTACCGAAGCGGGCGCACGGCTGTTGGAGCGCGCGCAACAGCTGCTGCAGGATTATCAGGCGGTGGTGCAGGATACCGCCGAGGCGCAGCTGAGCGGCTTGCTGCGCGTTACCTCGCCGGTGCAGTTCGGCCGCCGGTACGTGGCGCCGGTGGTGATGGCATTTCTCGATGATTACCCGCAGATGCAGATCGAAATGGTATTGAACGATCGCAATCTCGATCTGATTGACGAAGGGTTGGATATCGCGGTGCGCATCGGTCATCTGCAGGACTCTTCCCGCGTGGCGCGGCGCCTGGGGCAGGTCAGCCGGGTGACGGTCGCCAGCCCGGATTACCTGGCGCGCTGCGGTGAACCGCGATCGCCGGCGCAGCTGGCGGAGCACGCCACCATCGTCGGCACCCAGCGGCCGTCGCTGCGCGAATGGCGCTTCGGCCCGCAGGAAAACGGCGAGCGCGTGCGATTGGCTCCCCGGCTGTTGCTCAACGACGTGGAAGCGCAACTGCTGGCGGTGCGCGCCGGCAAGGGCGTCGCCCGGTTGCTCTCGTATCAGGTGGCGGACGATTTGGCCGCCGGTACGCTGGTGCGGCTGCTGACGGATCATGAGCCGTTGCCGATGCCGGTACAGCTGGTGGCGCAGCAGGCGCAGCACATGCCGCTGAAGGTGCGCGCCTTTTGGGATTATGCATTTGAACGGCTCAGCGCCTTGCCGCAAATTCAGCCGGACGGGCGGGGGAAATAAGCGCAAAAAGTTTCATGGGTTAAACTTTTTCATTATTCATCAGGTTTTATTTTACCGGGCGCGCATTGCTGATGCGCCCGTCTTGACAATAATTTTGTCGGTGCTAATAGTTAATTCACATCTTAAATAATAAACGAAGTTTAATATATGAAACCACTTGCGGGGAGTTATGACAACGGCGCCACGGTGGATAATGAAGCGGCTATTTTGACTTCATTTCAAACCCGCAGCGCGGCTGTTTATAAACAGACGCGCCATGAGAGTAATATTGCTTATGGCAACGGCGAACGCGAAACATTTGATTGGCTCTATTCTGCAAAGCCGCATCAGGGGACGTTAATTTTTATTCACGGCGGCTATTGGCAATTCTGCGATAAGGCGGATTTTGCCTTTATCGCCGCCGGGCCGCTGGCGTTGGGTTTTGACGTGGTGTTGGTGGAATATGCGCTCGCGCCGGCGGTGGATCTCGACGAAATATGCCGACAGGTCGGAATGGCGCTGGATGCCATTCAGGGCCGTCTGCCGCCGCACTACGCCCATCCGGTTTATCTGTGCGGCCATTCCGCCGGCGGGCAGTTGGCGGCGCTCTGGCAGCAGCATGCGTTGGTGGATGCCGTCTTTCCCATCAGCGGCCTGTTCGAGCTGGCGCCGCTGCAACAAAGCTATGTCAATCGGGCGCTGCAGTTGACCACGCGGCAAATTGAAATGCTCAGCCCGGCGCGCCGCCTGCCGACGCGCGGCAAGCCGCTTACGCTGTATTACGGCGCATTGGAGCTGCCGGAACTGAGAGGTCAGTCGCAACACTATCATGCGGCGCTGCGCCAACGCGGGCTGCCGGCTGAACTGGTCGCGGTGCCAGGCGCCAACCATTTCACCATCCTGGATGCGTTGTTCGTCGCCGATGGCGCGCTGCTTCGCCAACTTGACCACCACGGGAACCACTGACATGCGCGAGATTGTAGAGACCGGGCTGCCGGATATCGGCCAGCCTTTTTCCTGGGCCACCCGGGGCGGCGGCATGCTGTTTACCGCCCATGGCCCGGTGCGGGCGGACGGCAGCATCGACACCGGCGCGCCGGAGCGACAGATTGCGCTGACCTTCGATAACCTGGCGCAGACGCTGAAGGCGGCGGGCAGCCACAGCGATAAGGTGCTGCAGGTGATCGTGTATCTTACCGACGTTAACGATGTTAAATGGCTCGATGATATTTACCGGAAATACTTTAATTATCCTTATCCCAATCGCTCCACGGTCATCGTCGAGAAATTGGTGGTGCCCGGAATGAAAATAGAAATTACCGTCAGCGCCATCGCCTGATTTAATTTCTCCTTAAGCCTGTCTTTATATTAATTCAATAACGAGTTAAGGATGCGTCATGTTTAAACAGATTGCACCTTCCGCCGCCGATCCTATTATGTCGCTGATGGAAGCCTATTTGCAGGATCCCAATCCGAAAAAAGTGAATTTAGGCATTGGGCTGTATTACGATCGGCAGGGGAATATTCCGCTGATGCGCGCGGTTGAGGCGGCCGAACAGCGATTGTTGGCGCTGCGTCGCCCACATGGCTATCCGCCGATCGAGGGGGCGCCGCAGTTCGCTCGTCAGGTGCAGACGCTGCTGTTCGGTGAGCGGCAGGCGGCAGACATCGCCACGGTGCAGACCGTCGGCGGTTCCGGCGCGTTGAAGCTGGCGGCGGATTTTCTGCGTCACTTTCTGACGCGCGGCGAAATCTGGGTGTCCGATCCTACCTGGGCCAATCATTGGGCGATTTTCGAAGGGGCGGGGCTGCGGGTGAAAACCTATCCCTATTTTGACGAAGCGGCGGGCGGCCTGCGTTTCGCCGCCATGCTTGACGCGCTGGACAGCCTGCCGCCGGGCAGCGTGGTCTTGCTGCACCCTTGTTGCCACAACCCGACCGGCACCGATCTGACGCCGGAGCAATGGCGCGCCACGCTCGCCGTGCTGCAGCGACGCAACCTGCTGCCGCTGTTCGACATCGCCTATCAGGGCTTCGGCGACGGGCTGGAGGAGGACTGCTTTGCATTGCGCGAAGCGCTGAAAACCGATCTGCCGTTTTTGGTCTGCAATTCGTTTTCCAAAAACGTCGCGCTGTACGGCCAGCGTCTGGGCGCGCTGTCGGTGCGCTGCGCCGACGCGGAAAATGCCGCCAACGTCAAAGGGGCGTTAAAAACGCTGATCCGCCGCAGCTACTCCTGCCCGCCGACGCACGGCAGCCAGATCGTGGAAACCCTGCTCGGCGACGCCGAACTCGGCGAGCTTTGGCGCAATGAGCTGGCGGAAATGCGCTCGCGCATCAAGCAAATGCGTGAACAGCTGGCCGCTGGACTGGCGCAGGGGGGCTCTTCGCTGGATCACCGGCGCATTCGCGATCAGCGCGGCATGTTCAGCTATACCGGCCTGAACGAAGCGCAGCTGCAGACCCTGCGGCAACGCTATGCCATCTATCTGGTCTCGCCCGGCCGCATGTGTCTGCCGGGGCTTAACCCCGGCAACATCGACTATGTGACCGCCGCGATCCTCGACGTCACCCGCACCGCCTAACTCCGCTCGGGAACCCAGCCATGCCACAGATGAATGATTTTGAGCATATCGCCCGCCGCCAGGGCGGGTTGAACAAGCATCTTACCGCCGGGCAGATGTCGATGCTGGCGATCGGCGGCGCCATCGGCACCGGGCTGTTTCTCGGCAGCGCCTACGCCATTCAGATGGCGGGGCCGTCGGTATTGCTGAGCTACCTGATCGGCGGCGTCATTGCGCTGCTGCTGATGGGCAGCCTGGCGGAAATGACCTCCGAACACCCGACGCCCGGCTCGTTCGGCGACTACGCCGAATTCTATCTCGGCCCGCTGTTCGGTTTTCTGGTGCGTTATTCTTACTGGTCCTGTGTGGTGCTGGCGGTGGGCACCGAAGTCACCGCCATCGGCATGTACATGCAGTTCTGGTTCCCGGCGACGCCGACCTGGCCGTGGGTGCTGCTGTTCTCGGCGGCGGTGATCGTCGTTAACGTGATCGGCGTGAAATCGTTCGGCCAGGTGGAATACGCGCTGTCCACCGTCAAAGTGACGGCGATCGTGGCGTTTATTCTGATTGGCATCGGCATGCTGGCGTTCTCGGGCAACCCGGCTTACGGCCTGCGCAACCTGACCGCCGGCGGCTTCATGCCGTTTGGCGTCAAGGGCATGTGGTTCGCGGTGATCGTGTCCATCTTCAGCTACCTGAGCATTGAAATGATCGCGGTGGCCGCCGGCGAGGCGAAGAATCCGGTGATTGCGGTGAAGGCGGCGTTCAAGGGCACCATCGTGCGGCTGTTCATCTTCTACATGCTGTCGATCGCCCTGATGCTGGCCATCGTGCCCTGGCGCCAGTCCGGCACCGGCGAAAGCCCGTTCCTGATGGCGATGAACGTGATCCATCTGCCCGCCGCCGCCGGTATTTTCAACTTTATCGTGCTGGTGGCGGCGCTGTCGGCAATGAACAGCCAGCTGTATATCACCACTCGCATGATGTTCTCGCTGTCGCGCGCCGGGCAGGCGCCGGCGGCCTTAGGGCGCGTCAGCCGGCGCGGCATTCCGGTCAATGCGCTGGCGATGTCGTGCATCGGTATCGTGGTGTCTATCGTGCTGAGCCTGGTGGCGCCGGAAACCTCGTTCGCCGCCATGATGTCTATCTCGGTGTATGGCGCCTGCTTTACCTGGCTGATGATTTTCGTCACCCACCTGTTCTTCCGCCGCCGGCATCGGCAGACCCACCTGAAATTTCGCATGTGGGGCTTTCCCTATACCACCTTGCTCGGCGCCGGGCTGATGACGGCGTTGATGATCTCGACGGCGTTTACCGAATTCTTCCGCATGACGCTGTGGTTCGGTATTCCGTTCACTTTGCTGCTGGTGGTGGCTTATCACTTCCAGAGCCGCCGCGCGGTTGCGCCGTCGCCACTCAAGGCGCCGGAAGTGGAGTAATGAGAGGGGACTGAGGCGCGCCTTCAGCCCCTGAGACTAAAGCTGGCTTTTCGGGATCAGGTGGTCGCCGAAGCTCAGGCGCCGGCGGCCCGGTTCGATTTCGGTCAGCGGCGCCACTTCGTGCAGCGAGGATTTGCAGCGTTGCACCAAATCCTGATACTCGCGGGTGCCGGCGATCTTCCAGGCCAGCTCCTGTTCGGTCAGATCGCGCAGCACGCGCGCCGGGCTGCCGACCACCAGCTTGTTGGCTTCGATCGTCGCCGCGGCTTTGACGAACGCCATCGCGCCGACGATGGTGTTCTCGCCGATCTCCGCACCGTCCATCACCACCGCGTTCATGCCCACCATCGCGTTGCGGCGAATGCGGCAGCCGTGCAGGATGGCGCCGTGGCCGATATGGCCGTCTTCTTCCACCACCGTGTCCTGCTGCGGGAAGCCGTGCATCACGCAGTTGTCCTGAATGTTGGCGCCGTCGCAGATCACCAGACGGCCAAAATCGCCGCGCAGGCTGGCGTTCGGGCCGATATACACGTGTTTGCCGACGATCACATCGCCGATCAGCACCGCCGTTGGGTGCACATAACTGCTGGGGTCAACGACCGGCGTCAGGCCGTCAATCTGATACACAGGCATAGCGTGAGTTCCTTAACATGTAGGGTCGCGCGGCAGGCCGCCGAAGCGCCGATAGTAACCGGCGGCCGGTGCGGGCAGGGCGCCGATGGTGGTCTCCGCCAGCGCGCTGACGTAGTCCGTCGCGGCGCGATCGACCTGCTGATAGAGATTGATGCACAGATTGCGGGCGATCTGGCCCTCCCACTGGGCGGGCAACAGCGCATCCGGCAGCAGCGGATCTTTCAACACCACGCGACGGAAGAAGTGAATCAATAATAGCTTAATCTGGAAACAGCGCAGCGGCGTCAGCGCCGCCGGGTCGACTTCGCGCAGCAGCGCCATCAGCGGCCGGAAAGAGACGATAAACTCATGATAACCGGCCGCCACCTCGCTCAATGACCAGCAGTCGGCCACCAGTTTCTGCAGCGTTTGCTCGGAGCGGTTGTAGGGGTAATCGGCGCGGAAGTAGATCACCTGCTCGCTGGCGTTCAATTCGCCGAGCAGCGCCGTCACGTCGGTTTGCGCATGGGTGGGGGCGGCCATCAGGTTGTTGGCGATCTGCCCGAACCCGAGCCAGCCCAGCTCTTTTTTCAGCCGCGCGCGCGCGTTTTTTTCGGCGCATTCCAGCAGCAACAGCTCCCATTTGCCGTCCCAGGCGGGCTGCTCGCGCAGATAGATCTTCGATTCGGCGTGGCGGAACTGGCGCATTCCCTGCTCGGTCACGCGGTAGAAGCTGCGGCGGCCGATTCTCTCCACCGCCAGCCACCCCTCTTTCTGCAGGCGGAACACCGAGGTGCGCACGAAACGATCGCCGAAACCGAAGGCCTCCAGCAGCGCGCTCAGGCTGCCGAGCCACACTTCGCCGCCGCGGTGGCTGAGCGCGTCGCCGTACAGCGAAATGATCAGCGACGTGCCGCTGATCGGCTGGGCGTCGACGGCATGGCGAATGAACTCATCCAGTTTATGTTCCATATTTTTCCATGGGTTAGCCTTCGATGAGCCACAACATTACCATAATTTAGGGCGGCGTCATCCGTGACGCCGTGCGCCTCAGCGCGGCCGCAGATCGACCACGCGCTGCGCTTTGCCTTCCGAGCGCGGAATATCGCCGCAGTTGGCGATGCTGACGTCGGTGCTGACGCCCACGATCGATTTGATGTGGTGGCGCAGCTGGTGGCAGATATCGCAACGCTGCTGATGGCTGAGGCTAAGCGCCGATTCTTTCAGCTCGACGCGCACCGCCAGCGTGTCCAGATGCCCGCTGCGGCTGACCTGCAATTGATAGTGCGGCGACAGCTGCTCGAACTGCATGATCTGTTCTTCCACCTGCGACGGGAAGACGTTGACGCCGCGGATGATCAGCATGTCGTCGGAGCGGCCGGTGATCTTGCCCATGCGGCGCATCTGGCGCGCGTCGCCCGGCAGCAGCCGGGTAAGATCGCGCGTGCGGTAGCGGATCACCGGCAGCGCCTCTTTGGTCAGGGTGGTGAACACCAGTTCGCCGTGCTCGCCGTCCGGCAGAGCGACGCCGGTCTCCGGGCAGATGATCTCCGGCAGGAAGTGGTCTTCCCAAATGGTGGGGCCGCCGCCGCTTTCCAGACATTCCATCGCCACGCCCGGCCCCATCACCTCCGACAGGCCGTAAATATCCAGCGCCTTGATGCCCATGCGGGTTTCGATTTCGTGGCGCAGGGCTTCGGTCCAGGGTTCGGCGCCGAACACGCCGAGCCGCAGCGAGCAGCCGCGCGCGTCGCCGCCCATTTTGCGCTCCAGTTCGTCGATCAGCGTCAGGCAATAGGACGGCGTCACCATGATGATGTCGGGTTTGAAATCGAGGATCAGCTGCGCCTGGCGTTCCGTCTGCCCGCCGGACATCGGGATCACCGTCGCGCCGAGTCGCTCCGCGCCGTAGTGCGCCCCCAGGCCGCCGGTGAACAGGCCGTAACCGTAGGCGACGTGCACCTTGTCTTTGGCGGTGGCGCCGCCGGCGCGCAGGCAGCGGGCGACGATATCGGCCCAGTTATCGATGTCGCGCTGGGTGTAGCCCACCACCGTCGGGCGGCCGGTGGTGCCCGAGGAGGCGTGGATGCGCACCACCTGTTCCATCGGCACCGCGAAGGTGTCGAACGGGTAGTTGTCGCGCAGATCCTGCTTGGTGGTGTAGGGGAAGCGCGCCAGATCGCTCAGCTGCTTAAGATCGTCGGGGTGTACGCCCGCCTGATCGAACTTGCGCTTGTACATCGGCACATTGTCGTAGGCGTGGTGCAGCGTCCACTTCAAACGCGCCAACTGCAACGCTTCAATCTCATCGCGCGAGGCGAATTCGATCGTTTCGAGGGGCTGTGGATTTATTGTCATGGTTAGCCTCAGGGGTCAGACACGCTCAATGATCATGGCGATGCCTTGGCCCACGCCGATGCACATGGTGCACAGAGCGTAGCGGCCGGCTCGCCGTTCCAGTTCAAACAGGGCGGCCAGCGCCAGGCGCGCGCCGCTCATGCCCAACGGATGCCCCAGAGCGATCGCGCCGCCGTTAGGGTTGACCTGCGGGGCATCGTCCGGCAGGCCAAGCTGGCGCATTACCGCCAACGCCTGGGCGGCGAACGCTTCGTTCAGTTCGATGACGTCCATCTGCGCCAGGCTCAGCCCGGCGATCTCCAGCACCTTGCGGGTGGCTGGCAGCGGGCCGATGCCCATCAGCCGCGGCTCCACGCCGCAGGTGGCGGTGGCAAGGATGCGCGCGCGCGGCGTCAGGCCCTGGCGCGCCGCCATCGCTTCGGAGGCGACGATCAGCGCGGCCGCGCCGTCGTTCAGCCCCGAGGCGTTGCCGGCGGTGACGCTGCCGGGCTGACGGAACGGGGTTTTCAGCGCCTGCAGCTGATCGAAGGTGGTGTCGGCGCGCGGGTGTTCATCCAGGCTAAACAGGGTGACTGCGCCTTTTTTACCGGTGAGGCTGACCGGCGCTATCTCCTGCGCCAGGTATCCCAGCGTTTGCGCCCGGGCGGCGCGCTGCTGGCTGCGCAGCGCAAAGGCGTCCTGATCGGCGCGGCTGATGTTGAACTGCGCCGCGACGTTTTCGGCGGTCTCCGGCATCGAATCGGTGCCGAACTCGGCCTGCATGCGCGGGTTGACGAAGCGCCAGCCGAGGGTGGTGTCGTACAGCTGCGCCTGGCGGCTGAAGGCGCTGTCGGCCTTGCCCATCACCAGCGGCGCTCGGGTCATCGATTCCGCGCCGCCGGCCAGCATCAGCCCGGCGTCGCCGGCTTTGATGCTGCGCGCCGCCATCGCCAGCGCGTCCAGGCCCGAACCGCACAGGCGGTTCACCGTGGTGCCGGAAACGCCGACCGGCAGCCCGGCCAGCAGCAGCGCCATGCGCGCCAGGTTGCGGTTGTCTTCCCCGGCCTGGTTGGCGCAGCCGAGGATCACGTCGTCCAGCTGTGCCCAGTCCACCTGGGGATGGCGCTCCAGCAGCACGCGCAGCGGCAGGGCGGCGAGATCGTCGGCCCTCACCTGGGCCAGCGCGCCGCCATAGCGGCCGATCGGGGTGCGCACGCCGTCGCAGATAAATGCCTGATTCATGCCCGATCTCCTAAAATGCTGTGGCCGAGGCGGTGCGCGCGGCCGCGAAACCAGGCGACGGTTTTGCCCTGTTGATTGACGATTTCGACGTCATACAGCCCGGTGGCTTTGCCCTGATGGCGCATCTGCGCGCTGGCGGTGAGGCGATCGCCGGCCAGCGCCGGGCGGATGAAGTCGATGCTGCAGCCGGAAGCCACCGCCGCCAGCCCCTGGCTGTTGCAGGCGTAGGCGAAGGCGGTATCCGCCAGGCTGAACAGCTGGCCGCCATGGCAAGTCTGGTGGCCATTGAGCATCTGCGGGCCGACGGTCATGCTGACCTGCGCGTACCCGACGTCGACGGCATCGATGTGCATCCCCATCGCCTGAGCGCAGGTATCTTGCTGGAACATCTGTTCGGCGCAGCGCTGAGCCAGCGCGCGCGGCGTATTGGCGTTCATTGTTCGTCTCCTGGGAAAGCGGCGGGGGAAGCGTAGCGGCGCAGCAGCGGCATCGGGCGATAGCGGGCCTCGCCGTAATAGCGTTGCAGGTTTTCCAGCGTCGCCAGAATATGGCGCCAGCCGAGCGTGGCGCCCCAGGCGAGCGGGCCGCGCGGATAGTTGACGCCGCGCAGCATCGCCAGATCGGTATCCTCGGCGCTGGCGACGCCTTTGTTCACCACGTCGAGCGCTTCGTTGGCCAGCATGGCCAGGGTGCGCATCGTCAGCAGGCCGGGGTAATCCGGCAACGGGATGACGCGTTTGCCGAGGGACTGCAGCAGACGGATCGCTTTGGCATTGTGTTGCGCGCCGTTTTGCGCCGCGCAGCTGATGGCGATGGCGGAGGCATGCGCATAGTCGGCACAGAGATCGAACAGCACCACGGGCGTTCCACGTTCGTCGGCCAGTTGGCCGGCGGTTTTACCATTGGTTAACATCAGTGTAACGTCGTCGATCGTGACGTGCGGGCTGGTCTGGCCAGGTTGTTTGATCGCCCCCGCATTTTCGCTTAACAGCTGCGCCAAATCGGCCAGCGAAGACCAGTCGCCGTGCAGCGTAACGCGCTGCGGCAGCGCGGCCTGCGCCGGTGGCGCAAAGGCGATCATCTCTGCGGTGGGGCGTTGTGCGTCGTAGCGGTAGAAGCCGCGGCCGGATTTGCGGCCGAGGCGCCCGGCGGCCACCAGCTCCTGCTGCACCAGCGAGGGGGTGAAGCGCGGATCCTGGTAGAAGGCCTGATACACCGAGTCGGTCACGGCGTAATTGACGTCCTGGCCGATCAGATCGGTCAACTGCAGCGGGCCCATGGCGAAACCGCCGGCGTCGCGCATTACCGCATCCAGGGTGGCGGCGTCGGCCACCCGTTCTTCCAGCGCGCGCAGGGTTTCGGCGTAGAACGGCCGCGCCACGCGGTTGACGATGAATCCCGGCGTCGAACGACACACGACGCTCTGCTTACCCCAGCGCTGCGCCAGGGCTTGCAGCGCGGCGAGGGTCTCGGCCCCGGTCTCCAGACCGCTGACGATCTCCACCAGCTTCATCAGCGGCGCCGGGTTGAAGAAGTGCAGCCCGGCCATGCGCTGCGGGTGTTGCAAGGCGCCGGCGATGGCGGTGATCGACAGCGAGGAAGTATTGCTGGCGAACAGCGCCGTGGGCGAGCAGACCGCTTCCAGATCGCGGAACAGGCTCTGCTTGATCGCCAGATTTTCCGCCACCGCTTCAATCACCAGCGCGCTGTCGGCCAGTTGCTCGAGCGAATCGGCGCGTTCGAGACGCGCCAGCAGCGCCTCGGTGGCGTTGGCGTCGGCCTTGCCGCCGTCGACCCGCTGGCGCAGGCGGCGAGCGAGTTCGTCGATCGCGCGCTGGGCGGCGGCGGGGGCGATATCGAACAGCCGCACCGGGTGACCGGCGGCGGCGGCCACCTGCGCAATGCCGATGCCCATGGTGCCGGCGCCGATCACCGCTACCTGGCCGTTAAGAAGGGACGCGTTCATGGCTATTTCCCGCTGAAGTTTGGCGTGCGTTTGGCGAAGAACGCGCTGACGCCTTCGCGGTAGTCGTCGCTGCGGCCGCCCAATCGCTGCAGATCGCGCTCCAGATCGAGTTGTTGATCGAGGCTGTTGGTGGCCGAACTGTAGATGGCTTTCTTGATTAGCCCCAGACCGTAAGTCGGCTGGGTGGCCAGATGGCGCGCCAGCGTTTGCGTGCGGTCGGCCAATTCATCCGCCGGCACCACCTGCCAGATCATGCCCCACTCCAGCGCCTGTTGGGCGCTGATTTTATCGCCCAGCATGGCCATGCCCATCGCGCGGGCGTGGCCGGCCAGCCGCGGCAGGAACCAGCTGCCGCCGGAATCCGGCACCAGCCCCAGGCGGCAGAACGACTGAATAAAGCCGGCGTTGTCGGCGGCGATGACGATGTCGCACGCCAGGGCCAACGCGGCGCCGGCGCCGGCCGCCACGCCGTTGACCGCGCACACCACCGGTTTGGGCAGGGCGGTCAGGCGACGGATCAGGGGGTTGTAGAAACGTTCGACCGACAGGCCGAGGTCCGGCGCCTGTTGATCGGCGCTGACGTTGCGATCGTTGAGATCCTGCCCGGCGCAGAAACCGCGGCCGGCGCCGGCGATCAGCAGGCAGCGCACGCTGTCGTCGCGCTCGGCTTGCGTCAGCGCCTCGCTCAGCTGGCGATGCATCTCGTCGTTAAAGCTGTTGAGCCGATCCGGACGGTTGAGGGTCAGCGTCAACACGCCGGCGTCGAGATGACTGAGAATCAATGCGTTATCCATAAATCAGCGCCCCTGATAGTTTGGCGTACGTTTTTCGAAAAAGGCGGCGATGCCTTCGCGGCGATCGTCGGTGGCGGCCAGGGTGACGAACTGCTGACGCTCCATCGCCAGCCCCTGGCTAAGGCCGGTTTCCTCGGCCTGTTTCAGCGCCTGCTTGGCGGCGCGCAGCGCCAGCGGCGCCTGACGGCTGATGCGATCGGCAATCTGCTGCGTGCGCTCCAGCGTCAGGGCATCGACGCACACTTCGCTGATAAGGCCAGCCTGCAGCGCGGTGCGGGCGTCGATGGCTTCGCCGGTCAGCACCATCTGGCTGGCGCGAGACTTGCCGACGCAGCGGATCAGGCGCTGGGTGCCTCCGGCCCCCGGCATCAGGCCGAGGGTGATCTCCGGCAGGCCGAAGCGGGCGCTTTCGCCGCCGATAACGATGTCGCAGGCCAGCGCCAACTCGCAGCCGGCGCCCAGGGCATAGCCGTTCACAGCCGCCAGCAGCGGCTTGCTGAACTGCGCCAGCCGCTGCCACAGCTGCGGACGGCTGTCCGCCAGCGCGGCCGGCAGATCCTGCCGTTGCAGCTCGTGCAGATCGGCCCCGGCGGCAAAGAAACGCGCCGCGCCGGCGATCACCACGGCGCCCACGCCGCTGTCGGCATCGGCCTGCTCCAGCAGAAACACCAGCTGTTCCAGGCAAGGGGTGCTCAGGGCGTTGCGCGCCTCCGGGCGGTGCAGCGTCAGCGTGACCACGCGGTGCTGCTGCTGGCGCAAAATAAAGGGGGTATCCATCGCGGCTCCTAGACGTCGAAGTCCAATACCACGCCGTCGCCTTTCGGCCACGACTGGCAGCTCAATACATAGCCCGCCGCCAACTGGTCCGGCTCCAGGCTGTAGTTGACGCCCATCTCCACCTGGCCGGCCTTCAGCCGGCATTTGCAGGTGGCGCACACGCCGCCTTTGCAGGCGTAGGGCAGGTCGGCGCCCTGGCGCAGCGCCGCGTCGAGAATGCTGTCGTCCTGTTCGCCGAGCTCGATATCCAATTGGCGGCCGTCGAGCAGGATTGTCACCCTGGCGGCGTTGCGATCGCCGCTGTGGCGCGGGCGGGCGACCAGGCCGCTGGTGTTGAAGCGTTCGCTGTGGATGCGGTTGGCCGGGACGCCGGCCTGTTCCAGCACGGTCTGCGCGTCGTCCATCATCGATTCCGGCCCGCAGATGAAGGCGTGGTCATAGTCGCGGAAATCCAGCAGCGCGCCGCCGATCGCCGTCAGGCGTTCACGATCGATGCGGCCGCTGAGCAGCGGGCTGTCGAGGCTCTCCTGGCTGAACAGGTACAGCGGCTGAAAACGCTGCGGGTAGCGGTTTTTCAGATCCGACAGCGCTTCTTTGAACATCATCGAACGGCTGTTGCGGTTGCCGTAGATCAGGGTAAAACTGCTGCCCGGTTCGAGCTGCAGCGTCGCCTTGATGATCGACAGCATCGGCGTGATGCCGGAGCCGGCGGCGATCGCCAGGTAGTTGCCGTGGCGCTCCGCCTGCGGCTGATAGCCGAAGCGCCCCTGCGGCACCATCACTTCCAGCGCATCGCCGACTTTCAGCATGCGGTTGACGAAGCCGGAGAAACGGCCCTGATCAATCGCTTTTACGCCGATCTGCAGCAGGCCTTCCTGCGGTGAACTGCAGATGGAGTAGCAACGCCGCAGCTCTTCGCCGTTGACCCGCGCTTTGAGCGTCAGGTGCTGGCCGGGGGTGTAGCGGTATTGGTTTTGCAGCTCTTCGGGCACCCGCAGGGTGATGGCTACGGCGTCCGGTGTTTCGCGCTCGATGGCGGCGACGTTCAGGCGATGAAAGACCGTCATGGTGTCAGCGCTCCTATATGCATTTGAAGTAGTCGAACGGTTCCCGGCAGTCGCAGCAGCGGTACAGCGCTTTACAGGCGGTGGAGCCGAACTCGCTGATCTTCTCGCTGTGGGTGCTGCCGCAGCGCGGGCAGGCGACCGGGCCGTGGGCGTGCGGCCGATCGCAGGTGTGGCCCTGCGGTGGCGCTACGCCGTATTGCCGCAGCCGCTCGCGGGCGTCGGCGTTCATCCAGTCGGTGGTCCAGGCTGGGCTGAGGCGAATGTCCACCCGCACCGGGCTGAAGCCGGCGGCCGTCAGCCGCTGCTCGATGGCGTTGAGCAAAAATTCGGTGGCCGGGCAGCCGGAATAGGTTGGGGTGAAGGTCACGCGCCAGCCGCTGCCGTCGCGCACCACGTCGCGCACCATGCCCAAATCGGTGATCGACAGCACCGGCAGCTCGGGATCGCTGATCTGCTGCAGGCAGTGCCAAATCTGCGGGATTTCGGCGGGTTGCAAACGAGTGACGTTCATCGCGGCCTCCTACCACTGACTGTTTGGATAGGCGCGCTGCAGGAACTGCATCTCCGCCAGCAGCGGGCCGAGGTGTTCGCTGTGCTGACCTTGCTTGCCGCCGTGACGGAACGCCTGCTCGGCAGGCAGCGTCAACGTCGCCTGGCGCAGCGTTTCTTCCACCAGCGTCTGCCAGGGGGCCTGCAGCTCACGCGGATCGACGGCGATGCCTTGTTCTGCCAACGTCAGCTCCAGCGCGTCGGCATGGAACAGTTCGGCGGTGAAACGCCACAGGTTATCCAGTGACTGCTGGATCTTGCGGTGGCTGATATCGTTGCCGTCACCGAGGCGGATCATCCAGCCGCGGCTGAATCGCAGGTGGTAATCGGCCTCCTTCAACGATTTGGCGGCGATGGCGGCGATCTGCGCATTGCGGCTGCGGCTTAGCGCCTGGTGCAACTGCACGTGGTAGGCATCGAGCAGAAACTGGCGCACCAGCGTGTCGTTGAAACCGCCGTTCGGCTGTTCCGCCAGCAGCAGGTTATGGAACTGGCGCTCGTCGCGGCCAAAGGCCAGGCTGTCTTCGCTGCAGGACGGGCCGGCCAGTTCGGCGGCGTAGCCCAGGAAGTGGCGCGCCTGGCCGAGCAGATCGAGTCCGATGTTGGCCAACGCCAGATCGATTTCCAGCTCGGGCGCGTGGCCGCACCAGGCGCACAGGCGCTGGGCGAGGATCAAAGGCGTGTCGCCCTGGCGAAGCAAATAGCTGATGCGCGGATCGTTAACCGTCATGGTCGCCTCTACATGTTCTTGATGCCGTCGGGGATGGTGTAAAACGTCGGATGACGGTAGATCTTGTCTTCGGACGGATCGAAGAACGCGCCGCGATCTTCCGGCTGCGAGGCGATCAGATGGCGG
The DNA here is from genome assembly GCF_017811775.1 of Serratia sp. X10. Lineage (NCBI taxonomy): Bacteria > Pseudomonadati > Pseudomonadota > Gammaproteobacteria > Enterobacterales > Yersiniaceae > Serratia > Serratia sp. X10. The sequence continues at coordinate 579,229 of NZ_JAEIOH010000002.1, forward strand.
GATTGCACCACCCAAATCGAGCAGCCTTCGTTGCGGCGCGTATAGGCGTCGCGGGCGTTTTCCAGCGCCATTTGGTCGTCGGCGGCGTGCAGGCTGCCGACGTGGCGATGCGCCAACCCTTGTTTGCTGCGGATAAACACTTCATACAGCGGCCATTCAACGTGGCTCATGATCTCGGTTCCTTATGTTGGCTATGCGGCGGAAGCGGCGTTTTTCGCGGCGTGGGCCATGGCGCCGTCGCGCACCCAGGCGCCGTCTTCCCAGGCGCGGCGTTTGGCCTGCAGGCGTTCGTGGTTGCATTGGCCGCGTCCTTTGATCACTTCATGCAGTTCGCTCCAGTCGATCTCGCCGAAGCGATAGTGGCCGGCGGCCTCGTCCCAGGTAAGACTCGGATCCGGCGCCGTCATGCCCAGCGCCTCAAGCTGCGGCACGGTGTTGTCGACGAACTTTTGCCGCAGTTCATCGTTGCTGTGGCGTTTGATTTTCCACGCCATGCTCTGGGCGCTGTGAGGGGAGTCGGCGTCGCTCGGGCCGAACATCATCAGCACCGGCCACCAGAAGCGATCGATGGCGTCCTGCAACATCGCGCGCTGCGCATCGCTGCCGTGGGCCATCGCCATCACCGCCTCGTAGCCCTGGCGCTGGTGGAAGCTTTCCTCTTTGCAGATCTTCACCATCGCCCGCGCGTAGGGGCCGTAGGACGCGCGGCACAGCGCCACCTGGTTGACGATGGCGGCGCCGTCGACCAGCCAGCCGATCACGCCGATATCCGCCCAGTTGAGCGTGGGGTAATTGAAGATTGAGGAGTACTTCATTTTGCCGTCGAGCATCTTTTGGTAGATGTCCTGGCGCGAACAGCCGAGGGTTTCGGCGGCGCTGTAGAGGTACAGGCCGTGGCCGGCCTCATCCTGCACTTTGGCCAGCAGCACCGCCTTGCGGCGCAGCGTGGGGGCGCGCGTCAACCAGTTGGCTTCCGGCAGCATGCCGATGACTTCCGAATGGGCGTGTTGGCCGATCTGCCGAATCAGGTTCTGACGGTAAGCGTCCGGCATCCAGTCTTTGGCTTCGATAGCGATATCCGCCGCGATCTTGGCGTCGAAATGCTGCTGATACTGTGCTTCAGTTGTCATGCTTGCCTCTTGGTGATTCGTATTTTTCACATTGAATATAAAAATGTGAATCACTTTAACTAACCATAAGGCTACAAACTGATAACAAAAAGATCAAACGAGATTTATGTGGTTTTGCGAGCTCAATCACAGGGTTTGCAGTTAATTTATTGATTTAATTTAATAATTAAAGCGTTCAACTCCGCATTAATGGCAAGATGAGTGGCTTGGCGGTGCGTTTTGTTCTCTTTTTGTTAAAATTTGGCTTGGCGTAAACTGGCATTTATATGATACGTAATTAAGCTGTATGGTGAAAATTTATGAATTTTGGAGGGCACATGCAGCAGTTACACAGTTATCTTTCTGGCGCCTGGGTGTATGGGCAGGGAGAGGGCCGCGAGATCCGCCACGCCGTGACCGGCGAGGCGCTGTACCAGGTCTGCTCCTACGGCCTGCCGTTAGCGGCGAGCCTGAGCTATGCCCGCCGCCACGGCGGCCCGGCGCTGGCGCAAATGACGTTCCAGCAGCGCGCCCAGATGCTCAAAGCGGTGGCGAAACACCTGCTGGCGCACAAAGAGGCGCTGTATCAGATTTCCTATCAAACCGGGGCGACGCGCAGCGACGGCTGGGTCGATATCGAAGGCGGCATCGCCACGCTGTTCGCCTATGCCGGCATGGCCGGCCGCGATCTGCCGGATGATACCCTGTGGCCGGAGGATGAGCTGATCCCGTTGTCGAAACAGGCGCAGTTCGCCGCTCGCCACGTATTGACCTCGCGCCCGGGCGTGGCGCTGCATATTAACGCCTTCAACTTCCCTTGCTGGGGCATGCTGGAAAAACTGGCGCCGACCTGGCTGGCGGGCATGCCGGCTATCATCAAGCCGGCCACCGCCACCGCGCAGCTGACGCAGGCGATGGTCAGGCTGATCGTCGACAGCGGGCTGGTGCCGGAAGGGGCGCTGCAGTTGGTATGCGGTGGCGTCGGCGACATGTTTGCGCACCTGGATTATCAGGATGCAGTGACGTTCACCGGTTCGGCGCAGACCGGGCAGCGGCTGCGCGCGCACCCGCGGCTGTTGGAGAAATCGATCGCCTTCACCATGGAGGCGGATTCGCTCAACTGCTGCGTGCTGGCGGAAGACGTAACGCCGGAGATGCCGGAGTTTGCGCTGTTTATCAAAGAGGTGTGCCGTGAAATGACCGCCAAGGCGGGGCAGAAATGCACGGCGATCCGCCGCATCATCGTGCCGGCGGCGCAGGTGATTGCGGTGCGTCAGGCCTTGTTGCAGCGCCTGGCTGGGGTGACGGTGGGCGACCCGCAGCTGGAGCAGGTGCGCATGGGGGCGTTGGTCAGCCACGAGCAGCGTGATGATGTGCAAAGCAAGGTGGAGTTCCTGCTGCGCAACGGCTGCGAGCCGCTGTGCGGCGCGGCGCTGGATACGCTGGAAATCCTGGGCGACGGCGCGCGCGGCGGGGCGTTTTATCCGCCGACCTTGCTGTATTGCGCCGATCCGTTCACCCATCAGGCGGTGCACGGCACTGAGGCCTTCGGCCCTGTGGCGACGCTGATGCCGTATGCGGATACCGAGCAGGCGATCGCGCTGGCGTTGCTGGGGCAGGGCAGCCTGGCGGGATCGCTGGTGACCGCCGACCCGGAGCTGGCCAAGCGCTTCATTCGCGCGGCTGCCTGCGCCCACGGCCGCATGTTGATTCTGGATGAGCAGGCGGCGGCAGAATCTACCGGCCACGGTTCGCCGCTGCCGATGTTGGTGCACGGCGGCCCGGGGCGCGCGGGCGGCGGGGAAGAGCTGGGCGGATTGCGTGCGGTGAAGCACTACATGCAGCGCACGGCGATCCAGGGCAGCCCGGCGATGCTGGCGGCCATCGGCGGCGAATGGGTGCGCGGCGCGCCGGTCGCCGAGCACCCGGTACATCCGTTCCGGAAATACTTCGAGCAGCTGCAGCTGGGCGACAGCCTGTTGACCGCGCGCCGTACCGTGACCGAAGCGGATATCGTCAACTTCGCCTGCCTGAGCGGCGATCATTTCTACGCGCACATGGACAAGATCGGCGCCGCCGATTCGCTGTTCGGCGAGCGGGTGGCGCACGGTTACTTTGTGGTGTCCGCCGCGGCCGGGCTGTTTGTCGATGCCGCCGTCGGGCCGGTGATCGCCAACTACGGCATGGAGAATCTGCGCTTTATCGAACCGGTGAAGATCGGCGACACCATTCAGGTGCGGTTGACCTGCAAGAAGAAGATCCGCAAGCCGCAGAAAACCGCCGAAGATCGGCCGCACGGCGTGGTGGTGTGGGATGTGCAAGTATTGAATCAGGAACAGCAGCCGGTGGCGCTGTACAGCATCCTGACGTTGGTGGCGCGCCAACAGGGGGACTTCGAGGCGTGATGCGCGCTTGCCGCCGCCGGAGCTGCCGGCGGCGGCAATCTATTCAGATCAGCGGCTGACCGCGCAGCTGTTCCAGCACTTTCAGCGGCGAGCGCTGCGGATCCTGCATCTTGTTCACCGGCAGCAAGAAGGTCTGTTCCAGCATAAACTGGCCGCCCATCGCGGCGTGCGGCGTTTGATCCGAGAAGCAAATCCAGCTGCTGCCCGGCGGAAACGCCAGCGCCAGCTGCGGCCCCTGTTGTTGATAATCGCCGTCGGCCTTCATGGCGTCATGCAACTGCAGCATCAGGTGGTCATAATGGCTGCGGCGGGTTTTGGTGATGCGTACCCGGTGCTGCAGCCAGCTGCTGAAGGCGGAGTAGCGCGCCAGACGCGGCATGAAGCGTTGCGCCAGCTCAGGGAACGGTTCGCCGACGCGCCATTGGCGATGTTCACCGTGCGGATTGATGTTGGTGAAAATGCGCAGAATGCGTTCGCCGTAGTTCGGGCGCGACGGGAAAGCGTCGACGTGCAGCCGGCTGTCGTCTTTGCGCCAGGAGCTGCTTGCGCGCCAGGCCGAAACCGGATGCAAACGCAGGCTGCCGGTCGGATGGTGCAGCGCCTCCTGATACTCGGGCAACAGCCCGGCGATCAGCTGGCGGCAAGATTGGTAATAACGTTCCAGCAGTTGCTGAACCTGCTGCCGGCGCTCCGCGACGGCGACGCCGGTCAGCTTGCCGGACAGCGGTTGATAGCTGATGTTTTTGCGCTTCGGATCGACCAGCGCCGGATCCAGCAGCGGCATTTCCTGCTCAGACAGGGTGAAGGCCAGTTCGGGCAGAAACAGCACCTTGCCCTGTTCCAGCTCGCTGACCGCGCTGGATGCTTCCGCTGCCGCCCATTGTCGCAACGGCAGCGTCAGGACGGCCTGTTCACGCATAATATCGCCAGTAGGCATGAGATCTCCTCGCAAATCTATATCGCTTTATTCCCGCCTTTCAGGTTGCCGCGTGGTTGGCTGCACTGGCTTGCGCCGTGGCTGGCTGGAGCGACGCCAAAAGTCTTTGCGTCGGTCGCCCAAATGCAACGTGAAATTTATGGGTTCTATTATGGATGTATCAGCAGGGCGCAGTGCGCCGAAGCGTGCGATGGCTTCCTGATATATAGAATAGTCCTGATAAGGGTATCACCGGCAATGCCAATGAAAAGTAAACGGAGGCTAAACGAGGCTCGGCGTAGGCACGAATAATCAAAAATGGCACGAATTGTCCGCTGAATAGCGCATTTTTTATCTTATTGAATTGTAATGGAAATAAATATGCTGCTTATTTATTGGCGTTATTTCATTCCGAGAGCGGGGCAAATTGGGGAAATAATGTTTCGGCGGGAAATTATTTCATTTTTGTCGTGGGAATAAATCGGGCCGCCCAATTTTGGTGGCCCGATGAGTGATTAAGCGCCGTAAATGCAGTTTTTGCCTTTTTTCTTGGCCTGATACAGCGCGCTGTCCGCCTCATTGATAAAGCTGATCGGCGTATCGTTATACATATGCGGCACTTTGGCGCAGATGCCGATGCTGATGGTGACGATGCCGTGCGGGTTGCCCTGATGCGGGATCTTCAGATCGCGCACCGCCTGGATGACGCGTTCGGCGAAAATCAGCGCGCCCTGCACGTCGGTATCCGGCAGGATAATCCCCATCTCTTCGCCGCCGTAGCGCGCCAGAATATCGTTGCTGCGGCACGCCAACCCTTTCAGCGTCTGGCCGATCTGCTGCAGGCACTGGTCGCCGGCGACGTGGCCGTAGCTGTCGTTGTACTGCTTGAAGTAGTCGATATCCAGCATCAGCAGCGCTACGCTGCGGTAGTTGCGCGAGGCGCGCGCCAGCTCGTTCTTCAGCGCGATATCAAACTGGCGGCGGTTGGCCAGGCCGGTCAGGCTGTCCAGCAGCGCCAGTTCTTCCAGCATTTGGTTGATGCTGGTCAGCTGATCGCGGGTGCGCATCAGCTCGGCTTCGGTTTGCATGCTGTGTTTGATTTGCCGCAGCAGCACCGCGCCCATCGCCAGCAGGATCATCAGCAGAGAGAGGCCGCCGGCGGCGAACAGGCCGGCGTCGGTGCGCCAGTCCGCCAGCGCGTCGCGTTTCGACAGCCCGGCGGCGATCACCAGCGGAAAGCGGTTGACCCGCGAATAGCCGTAGATGCGCTCCACTTTGTCGTACAGCGAGGTGATGGTGGCGTTGCCGAATTCCGAATGCGGCAATATTTCGCTGAACAACACGCCTTTGGCGATATTTTTACCGATCGAGGCCGCCGAGTAAGGGCGGCGGTAGAGGATGGTGCCGTCCGCCAGCAGCAGATTTAGCGAGGCGTCGGTGTTGAGGGCGAAACTGTCGTAAAACTGGCGAAAATAATCGACGTACAGCGTCGCCAGCACCACGCCGCCAAAGCTGCCGTCCGGGTTGTTGAAGCGCCGCGAAACGGGGATGATCAGATCGCCGGTGGTGCGGCTGCGGATCACCTCGCCGATGTACAGACCGCCGCCATCGCGGTTTTGGTGATATTTGAAGTAATCGCGATCGGCGTTGTTGGCGTTCTTGATGAATTTGCCCGAGGACGTCGCCAGCCAGCGGCCGCTCGCATCGTAGATAAACATCCCATGCAGCTGCGGCAGGTTGCCGACTTGCGTTTGCATCACCCGTTGCAGCCGGGTCAATTGCGAGGGCCCCAGTCCGTCATTCTGGAGACGTTCGGTCAGATCGAGCAGATTGCCGTCTACCTGCATGAAGGTATCGTCGGCATGCTGCGCCAGCGAACGGGCGAGGTTGGCGGATTCATGCTCGGCGCTGCGCAGATCGCGCTGGTGCGCGTTCCAGATTTGCCAGCTGTTAAAGAGGATCAGCGTGGCGGCAACGATGATGACAAACACGCCGGCCTGAAATAATAATGGGGAGCTTTTAACGCTGCGCGGCGGCACGGCATCCTGTATGGGTTGCTGCTGAGTCATGTCACCCTTGTGGTTTGATTACTATTCAATTTGAGTTAAGAGCAATCTTATATTTTATGCATAAATGCGCCAGACCTCTAGCCCTTAACGTGGTGAGAGGGAGAAAGGCGCATCGCACCCCGCCTTTGCGGCGGCGTGAGCGCGAAGGAGTAACGGAGCCATGTCGGATTACATCATTATCGCTTTACTGACGCTGGCGGTGTATTACCCCCTCACGCTGGGGGCGCTGGCGGTGATGATGTTCTTCGCCTGGCGGCGGCGCCGGTCGCCTTACTGGCGGTTGGGGCTGGCGCTGTTGACGGTGTTGTTCGCGCTGTTCGCCAAAGCGGCGCATGACTGGCACCGCTACAGCTAGCGGCGCCATGCGGGGTTATTCGACGTTGATCATCCAGTTGACGCCGAATTTGTCGGTCAGCATGCCGAAGCCTTTGGCCCAGAAGGTGGCTTGATAAGGCATCGTCACCTGGCCGCCCTGCGCCAGATTATCGAACAGTTTGCGTCCTTGTTCCGCGTCGCTGGGGTTCAGCGACAGCGAGAAGCCTTTGTGGGAAGCGCCGCCGCTGTCATCCTGCGGACAGCCGTCGGAGGCCATCAGCACGCCGTCGCCAATCAGCAGACGCGCATGCATGATCGCTTCAGGATTGACGTCCTGCGGCCCGCCTTGGCGGGCTTCTTCGGGCATGTCTTTGAAGCGCATGACCATTTCAATTTTGGCATTCAACTGCTGTACATAGAAGTTAATCGCTTGCTCACAGTTACCGCTGAAGAACAAATAGGGTTGTACCAGCATGACATTGACCTCGGTTGTGGCCCGACAGGCAACGACCGGCCCTCGGGCGGGAAGAAATGATTGCTGGCGGCAATAATTGCCGTCGGTGACTTATTAGTGTAGTCCCCCTGACGTAGAATGCTCGTGCGAGGTGAGCGCCTTCGCCGCCGGCAGGGCGGGCGAAGGCGCGAAGGCGATTAATACAGCGAAGGTTCGCCGGGTGGGCGGGTTTTAAAGCGGCGGTGTAGCCACATGTATTGATCGGACGCCAGCAGCACCTGTTCTTCCACCACGCGGTTCATCATGGCCGCCGCGCGCGTTTCATCGTCCAGCGGGAAGTCCGTCAGCGGCGGCTGCACGATCAGCTCGTAGCCGCGGGCATTCGGCAGGCGGCGCGGCACGAATGGCACGATCGACGGCCGCCCCATGCGCGCCAGGATATAGGTGCCGGTCGTCGTGGCGGCGTTTTCCACGGCGAAGAACGGCGCGAACACGCTGCTTTGCGGGCCGTAATCGTGGTCCGGCGCGTACCACAGGATTTCACCCTGCTTCAGGTTGCGGATCATGCCTTTGATATCTTTACGATCGATCATGAATTTATTCGAGCGCAGCCGGCCCCAGGTCTGCACCCATTCCATCAGCTTGTTATTGTGCGGGCGGTGTACGCCGATGCCGGGGTTTTGCATGCCGAAGATGCGCGCGCCCAGCTCCAGAGTGAGGAAATGCAGGCCGATCAGCAGCACGCCTTTCCCGTCCTGACGCGCCAACTGCATGTTTTCCATGCCGCTCACCTTAAACCAACGGGCGATGCGCCAGTCAGGCCAGAACCAGGCCATGCCGACTTCGAACAGGCCCATGCCGACGGACTCAAAATTTTTGACAATCAGCGCCTCTCGTTCGGCGGCGGGCATCTCAGGGAAACAGAGTTGTAAATTACGGCGCGCTATTTTTACCCGGCGTTTCATCAGGGGCATGGCGATTCTGCCAAGGCCGTGTCCAAGCCGATAAATGAGCGGGTAGGGCAATAACACCAATAGATAGAGTATTCCTAGCCCTATCCACAGCAACCAATAACGAGGGCGCAAGAATTCGCGCTCAAAGCGTTGGTTTGAAATCATTTTTTCTGTTCTTCCTTTAGTTTCGCAATGGGACCTTAACCCAAATTGTTATGTGCGAAATGATAGAGCATTTTTTGTGAGGCCGGGTTTTCCATTCATGCTTTTTTTTACGCTTTATTTAAGCGCAGACGGAAAACGGAACGAAATGAGATTTTTACCGAGGGAAGGGCGGATATTCACCGCTATTTCAACCGGCTGGCGATATTGAAAAATAAGGACACAATTCAGCGCATCGCAAAAGTGACAACTGCTATGTAACCTTAGTGAAACAGCAACGCGGCGGAACCGTCCCAAACGGCAGCCAGCGCATATAGCAGCGCGAGAATCAGGACAAAAGGGGCATTGAACATCGGCGTTTCCTCCAGGAGGCTGTGTTTAAAGTTTAGTCTGCCCAGATGACAATGGGATGAAATGCGATCGCTTTTGAAGCGGTGAAATTCAGACGGACGGAAATGGGTAAACCGCTGATTTTTTACTATAGTCATAGTGTGATGTTGTGCGTTTGTCGCCGCACGCTGCGTCTTGAACGGCTGTGGGCAGAGTGTCCCGAGCAAGATCGCGGAACGGGCGGCGCCGGACGTGAAACAGGTGACGAAGTTCTCAGAGGGCGGGTCTGTAAGGATTTGACATGTCATATGAAAATGACGATCTAAGCGGTGTTGAGCAACCGAGCGACTACGTTAAAACCACCGCCTGCGAAGTGCGCAGCGGCGTAAAGGCAGCGCTCGAGCAATCATGTGCCTGCATCAAGGATAACCCTTGGGCAGGGGTAGGCGCCGGCGCCGTCGTGGGCCTGGTAATAGGGTTTCTGTTAGGCAAAAGGTAAGAGGGAGAGTAAAGATGGGCATCATTTCCTGGATCATTTTTGGTTTAATCGCCGGTATCCTGGCTAAATGGATTATGCCGGGCAAAGACGGCGGCGGATTTATTATGACCGTGGTACTGGGGGTCGTGGGCGCCGTGGTCGGCGGCTATATCAGCACCTTCTTCGGTATGGGGCGCGTTGATGGTTTTAACCTGGGCAGCTTCGTGGTGGCGGTCATCGGTGCCCTGGTGGTGCTTTTTGTCTACAGGAAGATCAAAGGCTAAGCAGCCGTTGCTCAACAGGGTCGCCGCGGCGGCCCTTTTTCGTGAAATCAATCCGGCTGTGCGGCGCGGGCCGCAGCGGCTGAAAGGGGAATATCATGGGTCTGTTCGATAGCGTATTGGGTAACATTCTGGGCGGCGGCGCCAACGGCAAAGGCATCGACTACATCGCCATTATGCAGTGGGTCGAGCAACAAGGCGGCCTGCAGGCTATTTTGGACAAGTTCCGCCAGGGGCAGTTCGGCGACATCGTCGGTTCCTGGCTCGGCAATGGCGAAAACCAGCCGATTACCGGCGATCACGTGCAGCAGGCGTTGGGCAGCGATGCGATCAATCAACTGGCTGAAAAGCTGGGCGTCGATCCGGCCCAGGCGTCCAGCACCATTGCACAGTTCTTGCCGACGGTAGCGGATGCCGCTTCGCCAAACGGTGAAGTGCAGCAAGACAGCAATGAACTGGGCGACATGGTCGGCAAACTGTTCAAATAATGATTATGCTCCCGGCGTCTGGCCGGGGGCATTCACTCCGCTAATTCCCTCGATCGCCGTCAACGCCTGTTGCAAATGCGCCACCCAGGCGCGCACTTTCTGCGGAATAAAACGTAAAGCGGGATAGACCGCATGCAGCGCCATGGGCGGGTAGCGGTATTCCGGCAAGACGGGAACCAGCGCCCCCGTCGCCAGCTGTTCGCCGATCAACGGCCGCTGCGCGCCACCGATGCCGGCTCCGGCCTCGATGGCCGCCAGCAGCGATAAGGTATTATTGGCGCGAAACGTGGGCCGCAGCGCGACCATCTCGGCGCCGTGGGGGCCGAGCAGGGTGAGCGTATCGCCATCGTTTAGGCCGCTGTAGCGAATGTGCGCATGTTTCACCAGATCCGCCGGCGAACGAGGGGCGCCATGCCTGGTCAGATAGGCCGGCGACGCGACCAGCAGGCGTTGCAGCTCACCCAACCGTTTCGCCACCATGCCGGGCGCGTGCAATTCACCGAAGCGCAGCGCCACGTCGATACCTTCGCCGATGACGTCGGCGCGGCGATCGTCCAGCAGCAGCTCGATGGTGAGATCCGGGTGACGCTTTTGGAACGCGATGGCCAAAGGGGTGATATGCCGTTGCCCGAATCCGGTCGGCGCATGCAGGCGCAAATTGCCCTGCAGCTGGTGGTGCTGGCCGTGCAACGCCTCTTCCGCTTCGTCGACCGCCGCCATAATCGGTTTGAGGCGCTGATAGTAATCATTGCCGGCCTCCGTCAGGGTGACCGCCCGCGTGCTGCGAAACAGCAGCTGCGCCCCCAAATGCTGTTCCAGACCGGCGATTTGCTGACTGACCGCCGGCTGCGTCAAACGCAGATCGCGCGCGGCGGCCGACAGGCTGCCCAGCTCCGCCACCCGCATAAAGGTTTTCATTGCGTTCAGCTTATCCATGTCGATTTTGCCTATAGATATTTCTTATTAGTGTTAGTGGAAACCCTCATCTACCGCAAGTATCGCTAATCAATAACACTCAGGGTATCGATAATCCGAGGGGTGACAAAATGAACGCAAAGCGACAGGCGCTAGTGATCGGTGCCAATGGCGTGATTGGGCGCCGATTGATTGAGGAGCTGATTGACCAAGGTTGGCAAGTGGTGGGCGTCTCGCGCCGGGGCGGCGAACCGGCGTCAGGGGTGCGCCACCTGCAGGTTGACCTGCTGGATGCGGCGACGACGCGGGACGCGCTGCGGCCGCTGAGCGCGATTAGCCACGTTTTCTATGCCGCCTATCAGGATGCTCCGGATTGGGCGGGGCTGGTGGCGCCGAACCTGCAAATGTTGCAACACGTTGTCGAAGGGCTGGAGCCGATTGCGCCGGCGTTGGAACATATCAGCCTGATGCAGGGCTATAAAGTTTATGGCGCGCATTTGGGGCCGTTTAAAACGCCGGCGCGTGAAAGCGATGCCGGGCATATGCCGCCGGAGTTTAACGTGGCGCAGCAGCAGTATCTGGAGCAGCGCCAAACAGGCAAGCGCTGGCGTTGGAGCGCCATTCGCCCGAGCGTCGTGGGGGGCTTCTCGCTCGGCAACCCGATGAATCTGGCGTTAAGCATCGCGGTTTACGCCTCGATCAGTAAAGCGCTCGGGCTGCCGCTGCGCTTTCCCGGGAAGCCGGGCGCTTACCACAGCCTTTTGGAAATGACCGACGCCGGACTGCTGGCGCGCGCCACGCTCTGGGCGGCGACCGAACCTGCGGCAGCCAATCAGGCGTTTAACATCAACAACGGCGATCTGTTTCGCTGGAGCGAAATGTGGCCGAAAATCGCCGCGTACTTCGGGCTGGAATGTGCGCCGCCGTTGCCGATGACGCTGGAAAACATGATGGCGGACAAAGCGCCGCTGTGGCGCGAGCTGGCGCAACGGCACTCTTTGACCGAGCCCGATTATCGGGCGGTGGCCGGCTGGCGTTTCGCCGATTTCGTCTTTTCCTGGGACTACGACATGTTCGCGGACGGCAGCAAGGCGCGGCGTTTCGGTTTCCATCAGTTTGTCGAAACCGAAGCCATGTTTTTCTCGCTGTTCGATGCATTCCGCCGTCGCCGCATCATTCCCTGAATGCGGCATAAATTTCCCCGCAGCCCCGCTGCGGGGAAAGGCCTCAGAACGTCAGCATGATTTTGCCGATGTGCTCGCTGGATTCCATCAGCGCATGCGCGGCGGCCGCCTGCTCAAGCGGGAAGGTTTTAAAGATTTGCGGTTTCAGCACGCCGCGCTCCAGCAGTGGCCAAACTTTCTCGTGCAACTCGGCGGCAATCTGCGCTTTGTCCGCGACGCTGCGCGAACGCAGCGTCGAACCGGTATGGGTCAAGCGTTTCAAGAGCAGCGGCATCAGGTTGAGCTCTTTTACCACGCCGTTTTGCGTGCCGATTTGCACGATACGGCCTTCCATCGCTGCGGCCTGATAGTTCTTGGCCACATAGTCGCCGGCGATCAGATCGACGATCACGTCGGCGCCTTTGCCGTTTGTGGCGTCTTTGGTGCGGGCGACAAAGTCTTCGTTGCGGTAATTAATCGCCACTTCGGCGCCCAGCGCCAGGCTCGCCTGACGCTTCTCTTCTGAACCGACGGTGGTGATCACCTGGGCGCAGAAGGCTTTCGCCAGCATGGTGGCGACCGTGCCGATACCCGAGGTACCGCCGTGGATCAACACGGTCTCGCCGGCTTTGAGGTGACCGCGCTGGAACACGTTGACCCAGACGGTAAAGAAGGTTTCCGGCAGCGCGGCGGCCTCGGTCAGGCTCAGGCCCGCCGGAACCGGCAGCGCATTGCTTTCATGCACGGCGCAGTATTGCGCATAGCCACCGCCGGCGATGAGGGCGCAAACCCGATCGCCGATCGCGAAGCGGGTCACGCCTTCACCGATGGCCACCACTTCGCCGGCAATTTCGAGGCCGGGAATATCCGAGGCGCCGGGCGGTGGCGCATAGTTCCCCTGACGTTGCAGCACGTCGGGGCGGTTAACGCCGGCGGCGGCGATTTTCACCAGAAGTTGGCCCGCTTGCGGAACCGGCACCGGACGTTCGGCGACGACCAGAACCTCGGGGGCGCCGGGTTGGCTGATCTCAATCGCTTTCATCGTGTCGGGCAGCGGTGCATTCGTTGACATGGTTACTCTCCTCATCGTGGCGGACGCGGTTATCAGGTGGCGCGTCCACAATAAAGTCTGCTGTTAGCTTAGCGAAATCGAATGAGGTGCGCGTGGTCGAATAGAGCGGTTTTGCGAGGAAGAGGAGGAGACGCCGCCGCGATGGGCGGCTGGGCATCAATCGTTAGGGGGGATGCGGAACCCTTTCAATGAAACGATAAAGTGTTCTTTTCCTTTGGAGATCTTGGCGCCTTTATCGCACCACAGGCTGGCAAGCTGGAAGAAATCGTCGCTGCCGATGTCGTAAGCCAGTTCGATTTTCTTGGCTGTGCCGGCGCGGATGAGCTTTTCTGCTTCCTGGTGGTTTGCAGCTTTAATTATGGTCATGAGCGAAATCCTTGGTGTTAAGCCAGAACGGATAATCGCTAATCATCATATGGCCATATTGTGACAGTTTTGTGATGAAAGGATGACGGTAACCGCAGGCGCGGCGTGCGGCGTGCCGCGCCTTTGCGGTGAAAATGCGTTGTCGGTTACCGATCGTGCGGGCGGACGAATGCGCTTTTCTTCTGAGATTTGAAGTGTTTATAGAGCGCATAGCCCGCAATGCCGGCCAAGACGGCCAGGAGGGCAAGAGATCCTGTGGCCATGAACATCACCTCCGAATAAGAATGGCAAGGAGGCGTATTTGTGACATTCATCACTTTGCAGGGCAATGAGACCAATCTGTAATCGGAAGGGCGTGATGCGAGAAGGGCAAAAAAAAAGCGCCTATAGGGAGGCGCATAAAGATTTGCAACACAGCTTGTCATGTTCAACACCAGGAGGAGTGGTGAACTGACGCCATTCTAAGCGGCCGTGATTGCGGGAGGTATAGGCATTACTCCGAAAGCGTCATTACCACTCATAGCCTAACTGAATGTTGTAATCGGGATCCTGGTTGGTGGAATAAGGATCGGATTGGCGGCGGCGATCGGTTTTCTTCACCGGGCCGTCATACGCGGGATAAGGTTTGGTGCGTGGCTTGCTGCAGCCCGGATGATCGCACTCGATGTCGACGCGAAAACCGTTTTTATCTCGCGCCTCTGCCCAAGTGATCGGTGGTTTCTCGGCCTTGGACGCGGGCCCAGGCGACGCCGGCGGCTTGGGCGCGGGGGCGACGCTGGGATCGGGGGCTTGATAATTCAGCTCCAGCGCGCCAAGCGGGGCGCTGTAAGCGGCAAAGGCCAGCAGGGCGGCGGCGCTGGCGGCCGGTAATGTGAGCCATCTCGGCATGGTGGATCTCCCTGGATGATTACGCCGGGCAACTATAAAACAGTAAAACGAGAATTACTATCATTTGCCTGCGGCGTAATGGGGATTCAGCTGGCGATCCCGTAGGCAGACGGGGTCAAATCCTGTGCGTTTAGCCGAGATTAACGCCCCTGCACGGCGAAAAAGGTTGCTATTGCCGCTCGCTCGTGAGTTAATGATGTCGGCCTGTGGTACAGACCTATTTATGCACGACATTTTGAGTAAAGTAGTTCAAATTTAAAGCGTTATCCCGGATAGCCCTTCTCTGACGAATTTCCTTTCCAGTGCCTCCATAAGTAACTGATGACCGGCTATCTCGCCCATGGCGGCTAACATTATTATTGAAGGAAATTAGACATGTCCAACATGATCAAAGGTCAAGTGAAGTGGTTCAACGAAGCTAAAGGTTTTGGTTTCATCACCCCAGCAGACGGCAGCAAAGACGTATTCGTACACTTCTCTGCTATCCAGGATCAAGGCTTCAAGACCCTGGCTGAAGGCCAGAACGTACAGTTCTCTATCGAGAACGGCGCGAAAGGTCCATCTGCGGCTAACGTTACCGCTATCTAATTGGCGTCTACCGCTGATTGAATAAAACCCGCCGAGGCGGGTTTTTTTATGCCTGCAATTTGACGGCGCATAAAAAAAAGCCCGCAAGTCTGCGGGCAAAAGTTCCTTGTTACTTCTTCATTTGCAAGCGCTTCTCTGGGGGGGAAACGCCTGAAGACAGGTTACGCGAGGCCGGCTTAAGATTCTGCGGTCAAACCGTTAAGAAAGTGAAAATCCAGGCGGCTGCTACGCTGATAGCAGAGACCGGCAGGGCTGGGGCGGTGTCCTTCACCCGGGGTTTTGTAATACACTGATGCCAATCGCAAAGAATGGGGAAGGGTATGCAGGTTAACGATCGAGTGACGGTAAAAACAGATGGCGGCCCACGGCGCGAAGGCGTCATTCTGGCCGTAGAGGTCTTCAACGAAGGTACCATGTATCTGGTGTCTCTTGAGGACTACCCGGCGGGCGTGTGGTTTTTTAATGAAATCGACAGCCGTGACGGCACTTTTGTGGAGCCTTGCCGCGCGCCCGGGCAGTAACTTCGAACAATCTCATTAATTTGCTAACGAAACTGTCTATTTTGAGATTATTTCAATGCGGTAAGAATTTTTTTATCGACGACATAAAAATACCCGTTGCGCTAGCGGGGGATAACGCAGCAGGTATTCTTTTGGTTATCCCAGCGTTTGAGAACCGGATTACGTTATCACCGGATATTTAACGATGGGTAAACAAAGTGGGGGCGTTCTCTACGGTTCAGCGGCTATTGACGAATATTCCACTAGTCAATGTGTCGGTCAAACGGACAACGTGGTAAATGATCTGCTTGTTGTGCGTTTTTATTTTCCGCTTGATGTTTCCCTTGTGGGAAGAGACCGTTTTGGCCTTTATTTGCATCTGGTCTGATATCTGGATGGTGCCTTGCCCGGACATCCACATGCGTAACATGTTCGATTCAGTTTGGCTCAGCGTCACCGGCGTTTGATCCAGAGAAGATTTCTCCACCCGTAGGGATTTTTTCTCGAGATAATGACTAAGTAGCTGATTCATAGTCTCTGGTTTGATGGATTTTGACGATATGATGACGTTCTTGCGAACATATAAATAATCGTCGAAATGTACATTGGTAATAGCCATGAAGATGAAGAATAACGTATCCGGGTGCAGTGAAATCACCCGTTTTATTCGCTCCGTGGCGTTTGCTTCATGGATGAAGCAGTCCTCGTTAATAAACACCAGGCTAGGATTCAACTTACTGCATTTTTCATGCAGGCTGTCAATGTCCTCGATGGCATTAATATGGCGCTTCTTCACGCCATGCGAAGTCAGATAGTCGGTTAACCCCAATCTGGTATAGCTACATGAATCCATGATAATCGTTGGCATATCGCACCCCCACTTAAATCCGTTTTACTGCGGTAATATGAGAAAAAGCCTAAAAAGCCGAAAGGCAAAATGGAACAATAATTCAGTGTAGCGAGTGTTCTATCAATAAACACGACGGCACTCAATGATATTTTCATACTAAACTTATTAATCGCATGAATCTATAAGTTTGGCTTAAGTCAGAGCGATCCGCTACCCGCCCGGCGTCGGCATGATGGGCCTGATTCGCGCTTGGCGCCCGCGCCTGCCGGCATTGTCTGCTGATAATCTGTTCATCATGTCACGAAACAAAATTTTAGTTTGCTAGGAAAAGTCTTAAAAAAAATTCATGTGTCGTTTTTTTGAAGTCTTTTAGCGTGCCTTTTAAGTGCTCAAAAAGTACTCACTCCTGGGTTCTTTTGTTTTTAATCATAAAAATCATTACCTTATGATTGTCTTGGTACCTTTCGATAATGATAAGCGCTTCTGTTTTTATCATAACAACAAACAAAAGTTAACATTATTGCTGGAATGTGTAGCTTAATTGTTGCTATAAATCACCATTTTACAATAGGTTATGTGGATATTTATTTCGCATGAAATCATTTGTGTGAATGTTTATCGGTGATTGAGTGATTTTTCTAAACTATCGTCTTGCCAGCCGGTCGGCAGGGGCGGCGGCAGGTCGCAGTTGTTTCTGACCCGCGCCGGTTTTAATTTGCTTTTGCACCTTTCAAAAACAGGATGTCGCGGTGAGACAAAATCAATATGGGCAGCCGATAGGCGATGCCCTCCCTCATTGGCAGCCGGCAGGCATGCCCGGGCAAGCGTTACTGTCAGGGCGGTTTTGCCGCCTGGAACCGCTGAACCTCGAACGCTGGGGCGACGAGCTTTATCAGGCTTATCAAACCGCCGAGGACGACCGCGACTGGACCTATCTGTTTTGGGCGCGGCCGCAGACGCGCGAGGATTTTCAGCATTACCTGCAGGCCCTGGCGTCCAGCGCCGACAGGCGCACGATGGTGGTGATCGATCAGGCGAACGGGCGCGCGGTAGGAACCTGCGCTTTTTTGCGCATCGATCCCGCCAACGGTGCGGCTGAACTGGGCACCATCAACTGGTCCCCGCTGATGAAGCGCAGTGCGCTCGGCAGCGAGGCCATTTTCCTGATGCTGCGCCATTTGTTTGACGATCTGGGTTACCGGCGCTGCGAATGGAAATGCGATAGCCTCAATCTGCCTTCGCGTCAGGCCGCCGAGCGTTTTGGTTTTCGCTATGAGGGCACCTTCCGTCAGGCGGTCGTCGTCAAAGGACGCACGCGCGACACCGACTGGCTGTCGATCATCGATGGAGAATGGCCGGCGCTGCGCTCGGCGTTTGCCGCCTGGCTGTCGCCGGATAACATCGGCGACGACGGGCGGCAAGAACGGCGTTTGCAGGCCTTTCAGCCCGGGTGACGCGCCAGGCGTTTAGGCCGTCTCCGCCAGGCAATGGCGCAGCGAGTCCAGCGTCAGGTGAATGTCCTGTTCCTCCGTCATCCAGTTGACCAGCGCGGCGCGGATCCCCGGCTGGCCGTTATAACGCGTAGGGGTGCAACGCACCACCCCATGCCGGCTAAGGCGTTCGAGAAAGCGATCGCGCGCCGCTTCGCTGTCGCCCTGTGGATGACTGAGGGCAAAGCACACCACGTTCAGATTCACGGGCGCCAACAGATGGAAACCGTCCTCGGCCGCTAACGCCGCTCCCAGCGCCTGCGCCAGTTCGACATTGCGCTCGACGATATCTCGTATGCCGCTGCGGCCATAGGCTTCCAGCGTCAGCCAAAGCGGCAGGGCGCGGAAGCGGCGCGAATTTTCCGGCGTCAGATGCAGATAGTTGTCTGGTCGCAGCGTCGGTGCTTCCAGGTAGGCCGAATGGTTCTGAAATACCTGCATCTGCAGATCCAGATGGCGGGTAAATTGGATCGCGCTGTCATAAGGCACGTTCAGCCATTTGTGCGCATCGACGGTGATGGAATCGGCATGCTGCCAGCCCTCGAGCCTTGGGGCGTAGAGCGGCGAGCAGGCCGCCACGCCGCCGAATGCCGCATCGACATGCAGCCAAAATGGATAACGCTCTCGCAGCGCCAGCAGTTGCGGCAGGTCGTCGAAAGCGACGGTATTGACCGTGCCGGCACTGGCCAGTACCAACGTTGGCTGGCCAGCGCCGGCGGCGAGCTGCCGCTCCAGCGCCGCCATATCCATGGCTTCAGACTCCGGCAGGCTGGCGACGATCGTCAACGCCTCGCGGCCGATACCGAGCATGCTGAGCGCCTTCACGCTGCTGGAATGCGGATTGGCTCCCAGAATCCGGATCGGGCCCAGCGCCGCCAGGCCTTGTTGGGCGATATCCACGCCGCGCTGTTGCCCCAGCCATTGGCGACCAATGGCCAGCCCGGTGAAATTGGCCATGGTCGCGCCGCTGACCAGGCTGCCGCTGAACGTTTCCGGCAGGCCCAACAGGGATTTCAACTGCGTCACGGCCGCCAGCTCGATCGTGGCTGCGATGGTATCATGGCTGAGCAGGCTATTTTGGTCTGTCACGCTAACCAGCCAGTCCGCTGCGACCGCCGCCGGGGTGCCGCCGCCGGTGACGAAGCCGAAATAACGCGGGCCGGCGCTGGCGGAAATGCCGGCCTGATAACGTTGCCAAAAGCGCTCCAGCGCCGCCAGGGCGCCTTCGCCGTTTTCGTCGAGCCGATCGTCGCCCGGTTGCAGCTGCTGATGCTCGAGCGGTGGGCAGACCGAGCGTTGCTGCAGCCCAGCCAGGAAATCTTCCGCCAGTTGGCGGGTGCGATCGAGGATCTGCGGAAACTGTGCGAGGTCCTGTTGTAAACGTGGGTGCATGGCGGCTCCGAAAGCGTCAGGGATGATGGGGTAAACATAGAACATTTGCCTGCCGGTCAAAATCGATGAAAAATAACCTTTTTGGATAGCCTGGTTAACCAATGATGAGTGAACGCATTCCCTTGCATGTCTTGCCGACCTTTGCGATCGCCGCCAGGTTGGAAAATTTGCGCGCTGCGGCGCAACAGGTGCATTTGACGCACGGCGCGGTCAGCCAGCAAATTCAACTGCTGGAGCAGGCGGTCGGCTATCCGCTGTTTGAACGGCGCGGGCGCGGCGTGCGCCTGAATGCCGCCGGGCGAGAGTTGCTGGCGGCGGTAGAGCCGGCGCTGCAGGCGCTGCAGCAGGGCGTCGCCCGCGCCCGGCGAGCGGCGGCAAGCCAGACGCTGCGCATCAGCGTGTTGCCGTCTTTTGCCCATTACTGGCTGCTGCCGCGTCTGTCGGCTTTTCATGAGGCCTGCGCCGATATTGCGCTGGATATCGATGCGTCGTTGGCGCTGCAGGATCTGTCGCAGCGGGGGTTCGATGCGGCGATCCGCATCGGCAGCGGTCAATGGGCGGGGCTGCAGGCGCAGCGCATCGCCTCGGGGGACGTGTTGCCTGTCGCTTCGCCGGATATGGCGCGAGAATGGGGGGCGGCTTTCGAGAACGGTGGCGATATTCCGTTGCTCGAGCACGACGTCAGCCCCTGGCGCGACTGGTTCAACGCGCAGGGGCGCCCGTTATGCGGGCGGCAACAGGCGTTGTTCAACGATGCCGGATTATTGATTCGCGCAGCGGAGCAAGGGTTTGGCATCGCGTTGGCGAAAAAGCTGCTGGTGCAGGATGCCCTCGACGCGGGGAGGCTGGTGGCCTTGGCCGCGCCCTGTCGCCTGAGCGATGACGACGTTTATCTGGCATGGCCGCAGACCGCCGGGTTGACGCCGGCGGTCACCCGCTTGCTGCAGTGGCTTCAGCAGCAGTTGGCGGCGATTTAGCGGCGTAGCCATTCCGGTTGCGAGGTGCCGAGCGTGGTCGCCGGCAGCGCCCATTGCAGCGCCGTGCCCTGCAGACTCAACGGCGCGCGCAGGCGTTGCGCGGCCCCCCAGTAAGTCAGTTCCGTTTCAGGGTTCTCGTCGGCGCTTCCGGCCGGTGTCAGCGGTTCCGGCCGATAATGCGTCGGGTAGGGATGCGCCAGCAGCAGCTGCGCCGTCCGCGCCAGCGACAAGCGCGCGCGATAGCCGGTGCCGCGGCTCAGACGCTGCGTCATACCGGTCAACACCGCCGCCGCCATCAAATAGCCGGTGGCATGATCCAGCGCCTGTACCGGCAGCGGCACCGGCAAACTGGCGCTGCGCCAAACCATGCCCGCCTCCGCCAGCCCGCAGCTCATCTGCACCAGACTGTCGAAACCGCGCCGGGTGCGCCACGGCCCGCTCCAGCCGTAGGCATTCAGGCAGACGTCGATCAGGCCCGGCGCCAGCGCGTGCCTTTCCTCCGCGCCATAGCCCAGTTTCTCCAGCGCGCCGGCGCGGTAGCCGTGCACGATCACGTCGGCGTTTCTCAGCAGGTGCTCAAACGTATGGCGATCGCGCGCATTGGTCAGATTGAGGCGCGCGCTGCGCTTGCCCAACATCACTTCGTGTTCGACCCCGGGCTCATCCCACCCGTAAGGATCGATACGCAGCACGTCGGCGCCCAAGCCGGCGAGAAAACGGGTGGCGATCGGCCCGGCGAGAATGCGCGTCAGGTCCAGCACCCGCACGCCGTGCAGCGGCCGGGCGACGGGCAGCGTCCAGCCGGGCGATGGCGCTTCCGGCTGCAATGCGGTGTGGATCAGCGGTTCGAGCGCCACGCTTTTACCCTGAATATGTTGCCGCCACGCGGCCGCCGAACGCATTTGGGCTGCGCAGCCGCCGGCCGCGATCACCGCTTCCTCCAGCTCGCTTTTTTTCCAGGCCAGCACACGTTCCGCCAGCGCGCCTTTCTTCGATGCCGGGCCCAGAACCTGTTCCACCGCTCGCCGATGGTGCGGCGCATTGGTATGCAGGCGTATCCAGCCGTCCGCCGTGGCGTAATCGCCGGCCAGCGCGTCCCAGGCTGCGGGCAGCGTCCAACCCAGCGGGCGCAGCGTCCAGCCGAACCAAAGCGAGGCCAGGCGTTGATCGACCCAAACCTGCTGCGCGGCGGCGCCCTCGCGCCGCAGCAGCTCGGCGCAGGCTAAACCTGCGGCGCTCCAGGCGGCGGTGGCTAATTCGGTCACGGGAAAAGCCGAAGGCAATGCGCCGGTGCCGCTTACGGTGAGGCGATCGGCGGGGGCGGGGCATTGCCCGAGGCTTTGCCAAATCTCGTCGAGCAGAGTGTGGATCAGGGGAGTCATCGGCCGCTCCTTGTGGGTAAACGAAAATATAGCCTAGCGTAGCCCACTGCCGGCGGCCTTGCTAAGGTGCGATATCGAGAGTGCGACCGTCGGCCAGTTTGGCGCGCACGCTGTGGGGCGCCACGCCGCCGAAAGGCTGCGCGCTGAAATTGGCGGTCAGGGTCGATCCGTCGCTGAACGTCGTCTGTTGCACCCAGCCGTCCCGATCGAGCCAGCGGAAGTCGGTTAACGCTTTGTCCCACAAGGCCTGATGCAGCGGCCGGAAGGCGGCGTCGGCGCGTTTTATCGCCGGTAAGCGCGCCGCCAGAGTGGCGCGGCTCAGGTGGAACATCGGCGCGGTGTTGTACAGCTGGCTGAGCAGGCTGCGGGTGGTCTGAACGTCGCTGAACTTCAGATTGTCGTAATTCCAGTGGTGACTGCTGACGATAGCATCGTGGAAAACGGCCTGGTACAGCGGCAGGCGGTAACGCGGATCGAATTCGACGGTACGGTAGGGCTGTTTCACTTTGGCGGGGCGGAAGAAAAACGCCGGTTGGGCGTTGGGCCACCAAGCGCCGAGATAATAGGGCGAGGATTTATCCTGATTCATCTGTTTATCTCCCCAGCCGAATCCCCAGGTTTCCATGCCGTGGGCGAACATCAGGCTGCGCGCGGTCACTGCGTTGCCATCCTCTGAGCCCAGCGGCAACTTAAGGGTGGCGCTGAACCAGGCGAGCCGGGCGTTGCGGGCTTCGGCCATCTGCGCCGCGCCGGTTGGGTGGTCGGGCTGATAGTCGTCGGACACCATGCCGGTGCCGTCCACATCGAGAAACAGGCTATTCAATCCGGCCAATTGCACCAGTTCGCGCATGCGCTGTTGAGAATAGGGCAGGACACAGCCTGGATTGAGGTAATAACCCTGTTTACCGAAGCCGGGTTTCCTGCTGCCGTCTGCGCGCACGATGGCGCAGGATTCCCGCAGCGTCGTCGGCAACTGCGCGGTGAGCCAGCTGTCGTTGACGCCGCGCGCGATGGCGGTATCGTAGGAGTCGTAGCTGGCGATCAGATAACCGGCCGCTTTGGCGGCGGCTACCGCTTGCGGGTGCAGGAAGGCGGCGGTCCAGTTATCGGTGCCCAACCACAGGCGCGGCAAACCGGCCTGGCGCAGCGCGTCGATCACCGGTTTGGCCAACCCTTGCCCCCAACCGTCCGCTGGGGTTAACCAGCGTCCCAGCTCCCGTTGCGCCAGCGCCCGCACTGCGGCGGCCTGGCGCTGCTGCGCCTGCAGAAAGTCGGCGTCATCCGGCGTTGCGCCTAGCGCGAACTGCGCCGTCAACGCCCGGTTGATGCCGTCCATCAGGGGTTGTTGTTGCCAGCCCTCCGGCGTTTTTCCCGCCAGCCGCAGCAGCAAGCTTCTGCTCTCGGCGTCCATCTTCTGCCGCAGCGCTTCGGCGGCGGGAGAGGCGAGGTAGTGCAGTAATCCCGGCCAATCCTTGACATCTTCCGCCGCCAGCAATTGGTCGCCCCACAGATAGATATGGGTAGCGCCGATCAGTTTTTCGCCTTCGGGCGCCTGCTTGATCTTCTCGCGCAGGCTGCTGAACCGGCCGTTTTGTTGCAGATAGTCGCGGTAACGGCGGGCGCCGGACAGCGGGGCGTTGCCGACGTGCAGCAGCACCTCGAATGCCTGTTGTTGATTGAAGCGATTGAATTGGTGGCTGGCGCGCATCGCCAGCTTTTCCTGCGCGGCGGCGAAGGCTATCTGGTTACTGAACGGCGTCAACATCAGCCAGCTGTAGACCTTACCCTGGTGTTGCAGGCTCCACAGCGGCAGTTTCAGATCCCAGTTGGTATCCAGCGGCGTCATTTCCGTCGTCAGGTAATGACGCCAGACCGCGTTGTCCAGCGGGATGCGGCTGCCTTCGCCGATCGGCAACAGCAACGTTTCCCCCTGTGGCATACGATACCAGTTCAGGGTTTGCGGCCGATCGCTGCTGAAGCTCAGGCGCAGATCGCCGCCTTCCAGACGGGCGCTGACGTTGATTGCGCGTTGCGGCCATCGCCAGCTGGCGCGTCGTGGCGTTGCGGTAAGATCCGTTACCTGCTGCGCAGGCTGCGCCAGATTGATCGGCACCGGGCCTGCGGCGATATGCAGCGTGGCAGGGTCGAGTTCAAATTGCACGTCGCCTTGCTGCAGCAGTAAGGCATCGGCGGGAAAACTGATGAGCAGCGCCAGCGCGAGCGCGGAAAGCCGTTGTTTCATCGGGGCGTCCTTGGAAGATGAAAGAGGGCAGTTTACCGATAAGCGCACTGTCGCCCAATGTCGCCATCTTCTATTTGTGACATCGAAATATAAACGCCGTATTCCAGTTTATTTTTCGTTTAATAAATTAGCCTTTACTTCATTACCCGACGTCACTATACTCAGCCAAAATTTCAGTGGAGAAACCCAATTGGACAGTTGTAGTTGTAATCAAACAAATAAGGCAAGCTGACCAATTCTCTTCTGATTTGTTGCTTGCCGTTATCGGCGGGCAGCACCCCTCTCCAGTTATTTCTGAGCTGTGCATACCCGAATAAGAAACGTTTCCTGATGCTTGACGGTTTCAGGTGAATTGAGTTGGACGTTATTATGGTATTCTGCAGCCACAGCCTTTTCCCTCCAGGCGCGACACGCTGATTCGCTGATTTATTTTCAGCGCGATTTCGCGTGTGCTAAACAGCACATGATTTTATCTCCTGCGGTTAATTAAGGGGACAGTCATGGCTATGACTCCTTTCGTTTTGAATTTATTGCTGGCGATGTGCCTGGGCGCGGTCATTGGCGCCGAACGCCAGTGGCGCCAACGCATGGCCGGCCTGCGCACCAATGCGCTGGTGGCGACCGGCGCGGAGGTCTTTATTCTCAGCTCCATGTCCACCGTTCCGGCCAGCGCCGGCCGCGTGGCGGCGCAGATCGTATCCGGTATCGGCTTCCTCGGCGCCGGCGTGATCATGCGTGAAGGGCTTAATATTCGTGGCCTCAACACCGCCGCCACGCTGTGGTGTTCGGCGGGGATCGGCGTACTGTGCGGCCTGGGCCAGCATTGGGATGCGGTGGTCGCTACGCTGGTGATCCTGTGCGCCAATATCCTGCTGCGCGAAGCCGCGCAGCGCATCAATCTGCAGCCGCAACAGCAGGCGACCGATCTGGAACTGTGCTATCGCATTCAGGTGACCTGCGGCGAACAGGACGAAATTCTGGTGCGCACCCTGATCCTGCAGGCGCTGAACGGCGTCGCCTTGCGGCTGCAATCCTTGCGCAGCGCCGATATTTCCAGCCCGGGGCAATTGGAAGTGTGCGCGGAAATTACCGCTACGCCGGCCGCGCAAAAAGAAATCGAAGGTATTGTCTGCCGCGTCAGTCTGGAAAAAAGCGTGAGTGCTGTTCGCTGGCGCGTCGCGTCCGAATTACCGGTCTGATTAATGATATAAATATTGATTAACTTGATTATATGTTCAGGTTTATTCATGCACGCCTTGAATAACGCTGAGCATTAAGGAGGCGTTATGGACGATGACCCCGGAAGGAAAATGATTCCAGCGTGGCTGACAGGGTAATTCCGCCATTTAGTCACGCTAATAAAAAATTCCAAGCTGCGCATAGTCACCTGTTTATCGGGCGGGGCTTCGCTGTGCGCAGAACTAAAATAAGAGAATAGCGTTATGACTCAGATTAATGAAAGAACGCGTCGCCGTGATAAAGACGCGGTGACCTACGCCATTGCGCAAGAGGCCACCAACAGCATCGCTCAAACGCTGGCGAACCTGAAGTGCAACCGCAACGGCTTGACCCAGGACGACGCCGATGAGCGGCTGGAGCAGTTCGGCGCCAACCAGGTCGCCCATGACAAGGCGCCGCATGCCCTGATCCAGCTGATCAAGGCCTTCAACAACCCGTTTATCTTCGTGCTGATGGTGCTGGCTGCGATCAGTTTCTTTACCGATTATTGGCTGCCGCTCCAGAGCGGTGAAGAAACTGAACTCACCGGCGTCATTATCATCCTGACCATGGTCACGCTGAGCGGGCTGCTGCGTTTCTGGCAGGAATACCGCACCAACAAAGCGGCGGAAGCGCTGAAATCGATGGTGCGCACTACCGCCACGGTGCTGCGCCGCAGCAGCTACAGCGCGCATCCGCTGACGCTGGAAGTGCCGATCCGCGAACTGGTGCCGGGGGATATCATCCAGCTCTCCGCCGGTGACATGGTGCCGGCCGACGTGCGTCTTATCGCCTCGCGCGATCTGTTCATCAGCCAGGCGATTTTGACCGGCGAGGCGATCCCTATCGAGAAATACGATGCGATGGGCAACGTGGCGCAGAAGTCGAGCGAAGGGGAAGTGTCCAGCGAGAACGCGCTGCTTGAGCTGTCCAACATCTGCCTGATGGGCACCAACGTCGCCAGCGGTACCGCTACGGCGGTGGTGGTGGCGACCGGCGGGCGCACCTACTTCGGCTCGCTCGCCAAGTCGATCGTCGGGACACGGGCGCAGACTGCGTTCGATCGCGGGGTGAACAGCGTCAGCTGGCTGTTGATTCGCTTCATGCTGGTGATGGTGCCGGTGGTGTTGCTGATCAACGGCTTCACCAAAGGCGACTGGAGCGAAGCGGCGCTGTTCGCGCTGGCGGTGGCGGTCGGCCTGACGCCGGAAATGCTGCCGATGATCGTCAGCTCCAACCTGGCGAAAGGGGCGATCGCCATGTCGCGTCGCAAGGTGGTGGTGAAGCGTCTGAACGCCATTCAGAACTTCGGCGCCATGGACGTGCTTTGCACCGACAAGACCGGCACGCTGACCCAGGACCGCATCATTCTCGAGCACCACATCGACGTCAACGGCGCCAGAGATAACGAGGTGCTGCACCTGGCCTGGTTGAACAGCTTCCATCAGAGCGGCATGAAGAACCTGATGGATCAGGCGGTGATCCGCTTTGGCCGCGGCAAACCGGGGATTGAAGCCCTGGGGCGTTTCAGCAAGGTGGATGAGCTGCCGTTCGATTTCGTGCGCCGCCGTTTGTCGATCGTGGTGGCGGATGAGAATGGCCGCCAGCAGCTGATCTGTAAGGGCGCGGTGGAGGAGATGCTGGAGATCGCCACCCACGTGCGCGAAGGCGATCAGACGCTGGTGCTGGACGACGCGCGCCGTGCGGCGTTGCAGGCGCTGGCCCGAGAATATAACGAAGACGGTTTCCGCGTGCTGGTGCTGGCGACGCGCGAGCTGGATGCGCAGCGTCCGGCCGAACCGCTGAGCGTGGCCGACGAACGCGATATGGTGGTGCAAGGGCTGCTGACCTTCCTCGATCCGCCGAAGGAGAGCGCTCAGCAGGCGATCGCCGCGCTGCAGGAAAATGGCGTGACGGTGAAGGTGCTGACCGGCGACAACCCGGTGATCACCTGCAAAATTTGCCGGGACGTCGGGCTGGAGCCGGGCGAGCCGCTCTCCGGGCTGCGGATTGAACAGATGGATGACGAAGAACTGGCGCGCGAAGTGGAACAGCGCACGGTCTTCACCAAGCTGACGCCGCTGCAAAAATCGCGGGTGCTGAAAATGCTGCAGGCCAACGGCCATACCGTCGGCTTCCTCGGCGACGGCATCAACGATGCGCCTGCGCTGCGCGACGCCGACGTCGGCATCTCGGTCGACACCGGTACCGATATCGCCAAGGAGTCGGCGGACATCATCCTGTTGGAAAAGAACCTGATGGTGCTGGAAGAGGGGGTGATCAAAGGGCGCGAGACCTTCGGCAATATCATCAAGTACCTGAACATGACCGCCAGCTCCAACTTCGGCAACGTGTTCTCGGTGCTGGTGGCCAGCGCCTTCATCCCGTTCCTGCCGATGCTGGCGATCCACCTGTTGATTCAGAACCTGATGTACGACATTTCTCAGCTGTCTCTGCCGTGGGACAAGATGGACAAAGAGTTTCTGCGCAAACCGCGCAAGTGGGACTCCAAAAACATCGGGCGCTTTATGCTGTGGATTGGGCCGACCTCGTCAATCTTCGATATCACGACGTATGCGCTGATGTGGTACGTGTTCGCCGCCAACAGCGTGGAACACCAGGCGCTGTTCCAGTCCGGCTGGTTCATTGAGGGGCTGCTGTCGCAAACGCTGGTGGTGCATATGCTGCGCACCCAGAAGATCCCGTTCATTCAGAGCACGGCGGCGTTGCCGGTCTTGCTGACCACCGGGTTGGTGATGGCGCTCGGCATCTACATTCCGTTCTCGCCGCTCGGCGCCCTGGTTGGCCTGCAGCCGCTGCCGTGGGAATACTTCCCGTGGTTGGCCGCAACGCTGGTCAGCTACTGCGTGGTCGCACAGTTGATGAAGCGTTTCTATATCCGCCGCTTCGGCGAGTGGCTCTAAGCCGCCTCGGCGTTCACTTCGGGGGCGAAATTCGTCGCCCCCGCACCGCTACAGCAGTTTGTTGACCAGCAGGCCGAGCATGATGGTCAGCGTGAAGGAAAACAGCGTGCCGAGCAGCACATACTCGGTACGCATCTTATCGTCACTTTGGCGCAGATCGCCGAAACGGAAGATAGATTTGGCCGCCAGCAAAAAACCGATCGCCGGAATTTGCCCCAGCAGCACAAAGGTCAGGATCAGCGTTCTTTCCAGATAGCCAATCTGTTTGCCCGCGCGCAGCAGCGAATCGTTGTCGGCCTTGGCCGAAGGCGGCATTTGCGGCGTCCAGCGCGCCAGCAGTTGCCCAATCAGCAGGCTCATCGGCAGATAAATCAGGCTGTAGGCCACCAGCACCAGGCCGGTTTGCCAACTCCCCAGTTGCCGTCCCAACGCCGCGAGCAGTTCACCGGCATTCGGCGTCAGCCCCAGCCACAGCAAGGCGATCACCGCCAGATGAAATCCCTGATCGAGCAGAAAGCTGCGGGCCGGGCTCAGGCGGATCATGGCGGTGACTTTCAGCAAATCGATCAGGTAGTGGCTGACGGCGATAACCAGCAGGCTGACCAGTACCTGCAGTGAAGACAGTCCGCCATGCAGCAGGCCGAAACCGGCCACCACCCAGGCGGCCAGCACCCCGTGCAGCAACGCGTGCAAAAGCAGAAAACGCGAACGTGCGCGATGTTGGATTTTATCTTCCACCCAACTCAGCGGCTGCAGCGGAAAATCCGCCAGCAGATGGACGATCAACAGCCAGGCCAGTAAAGGCGCATAGGTCAGATCCATAGTCAGACGATCCTGTTAATGGCGTGAATAAACCGCATGATCTCCTCATAGGCCGCGCGTTTGAGCGTGGCGGAGACCGTGGAAGCGGCTTTTTGCAGCTGCTCGGCTACCGCCGCGCCGCTGTCGGCGAACATTCTCGCCTGGACGATGCGCGCTTCGGTCTGCGACAGGCGGCCAATGACATGATCTAACATCGGCAGCAGATCGCTGACAATGGCGTTTGTCCGATCGTTGTCGGTTTTCAGAGCCAGGCGGCAATTTTTCGTCATGGCGTCCAGCGCGCTGCCGGAGTTGATAAAGGCACTGCCGTAACCGGCGGCGTCCGGCCGTTGGCTACCCAGCCCGACGGCGATGCGCGCATCCCAGTGCGCGGCGCCCATCGCCCGCAGCGCAGTGCGAATATACACCGCCAGCAACAGCCCGTCCTCCGGCGCGGCCTGCGCCTGGAAGGCATCGCCGCGAAAGATTTCCACCTGGCGCAGCCGCCCGTCGTGCTGCAGCCGCTCGAGCAGGCTGTGCAGCCCGTTGAGGTAGTTGACGGTGTCTGACCGGCGAGAATCGACCAGATCGCCGCTGATTACGCTGATTGGCGTCGGCATGGCGTGATCCGTTGTGGATGGGGGATGACTATAAATTCGCACCTGAATACGAATATGTCAATAATTCGTCTCTAAAGGCGAATTTTCCGGGTGTTGGTCGGTGGAGGTGAAACGTCGGGGGCGAAGAGAAAGGAAGAGACGGCCGGGAATGCGCGGACCTGTCAGGCCCGCCACCGGCGGCGTAGACGGAAAGAGGCCGGCGACCGGCCGTTCAGAAGCTTTTGACCAGCACGTCACGCGGCATTTCACTGCCGTGTTTCAGCAGGTGCTCAAACGATCTTTCGCTGCTTTTCAGCTGCTGCAAAAACTCTTGCGGCGACAGATCGTGCTTTTTGCCGCTCATGTAAGCCAGCGCCAGTTCTTTTGCCTGATAGCGGGAGAAATTGTACATAGCGTCCTCGATACGGTGAATGTCAGTGCTCACGATTGTAGCGAAAGAGCACATAATGAACAGCCGCTTTGGCGTATGGAATCGATAGCCGAAACTTAACTTGCCGGTTGCAACAGCTCATCGCACAGGCGTTTGATGACCTGGTTTTGCGGCAGGCCGTTGTGCAACATCTGGCGGATATGCTCCGAATCGCTGATGCCCCGGCGTACATGGCGCTCGACCGCCTGCAGCACGGCCCGATCCACCTGCCGCTCGGCGAAGCCGCTCAGCGTGTCGAGGGTGTGCAGGATATGTGCGGTCAGGCTGCAGCGGCGCAGCGTGACGGGATCGACGTATTCGGCGGCGAAACCGCTGCGATAGGCGTTGATCTTGTTGTAGTTGGTGAAGGCATCGTACTCCGGCGCGATCGGCGTGCGGTGTTGCAACAGAAAATCGGCCAGCAGACGGCAGTAGCCGACCAGCAGCGTGGCGTGCGCGAGGCGCAGCGGCGTATCGCAGATGCGAATCTCTACCGTGCCCAGCTCCGGTTTCGGCCGCGCATCCCAGTAAATATCCTTGACGCTGTCGATGACGCCGGCGGCATGCAGCCGGTCATAGTAGGCGTTGAATTCGCGCCAGCTGTAGATGTGTTCCAGGCAGCCGTAATTGGGGAAAGAATTCTGTGCGCTGAAACGGGAGCTGGCAAAGCGCGTATCGACGCCCTGGTACAGCGGTGACGAAGCGCTGAGCGCGATCAGCTGCGGAAAATAGGGCGTCAGCGCATGGCACAGGTACATCGCCTCGTCTCCGTCGTTGACGCCGAGGTGGATGTGTTGGCCGAATACGCAGGCCAGCTTGGAGAGATAGCCAAAGCGGCTGGCCAGCTGCCTGTAGCGCGCGTTGTCGCTGATGACCTGCTTGCGCCAGTCGTTGCTCAGGTGGCGGCCGCCGCCGCAGACGTCACAGCCCAGGCGCCGTGCGCTGCGCCGTGCGCTGCGCCGGACGGTATCGGTCAGGGCGCGCAGCTCGGCGTGCAGCGCATCGAGATCGCGGTGCACCGAGCTGTTCAGTTCCACCATCGACTTGGTGAGCTCATGTTTGACGCGTCGGCGGTCGCCGACCGCGCTGACCACCCGATCAGCCCGATCCGTAAGATCGTAGTGCTCGTCATCGACCAGCTGCAGCTCTATTTCGGTGCCGATGGAGAGTCTTTCCGACGGTTTGAATGTGAGCGGCATGGCGCCTCCTTCCCATAAAAACAGCGTAAGATAAGTATAAGTTGTTGGGCAGGGGATAACGCCTTGCGTTTTATATTTGATTTTTCGAATATGAAGATGGTATTTTCACGACCGATTTGTGGAGCAGATAAAGGTTAACGGGAGTGCGACATGACGTCATTGACGCCGCTGAAGCTGTTTAAAAACTTGTCGGACGAGACGCGTCTGACGCTGGTGCTGGTGCTGCGCCACGCCGGCGAGCTGTGCGTATGTGAGCTGTCGGGCGCACTGGCGCTGCCGCAGCCCAAAATATCAAGACATCTGGCGATGCTGCGTGAAAGCGGGCTGTTGCTCGATCGGCGCGATGGCAAGTGGATACATTATCGCCTGTCGCCGCATATGCCGGCCTGGGCGGCGGCTATTATTGAGCAGGCTTATCAGTGCCGATCAGAACAGATGACGGAATTGGCGCAACGTGCGGCGAAAGGTTGCCCGTAACGATAAAAAAATTTGCCCAAACACATTCGAAAATACATATATGTAAACCTGAAGAAGCAGCGAGGCGGCGATGATAGTGGCAGGGACAATCTTTATTCTGACGTTGATTTTGGTGATTTGGCAACCGAAAGGGCTGGGCATCGGTTGGAGTGCGTCGATCGGGGCGGGATTGGCATTAGTGAGCGGCGTGGTGCATGTCGGTGATATTCCCGTGGTGTGGCAGATAGTCTGGAATGCGACCGCGACCTTCATCGCCGTCATTATCATTAGCCTGCTGTTGGATGAAAGCGGCTTCTTCACCTGGACCGCCTTGCATGTCGCACGTTGGGGCAACGGCAAAGGTCGATGGTTGTTTACCTACATGTTGCTGCTGGGAGCCGTAGTGGCGGCGCTGTTCGCGAACGACGGCGCTGCGTTGATTCTGACGCCGATCGTGATCGCCATGCTGTCGGCGCTCGGTTTTCGTCCTGCTGCCGTGCTGGCGTTCGTCATGGCGGCGGGCTTTATCGCCGATACTGCCAGTCTGCCGCTGGTGGTGTCCAACCTGGTAAATATCGTTTCAGCGGATTTCTTCCGTCTGGGCTTTACCGAGTATGCGGCGGTGATGGTGCCGGTCAACCTTGCCGCCGTCGCGGCGACGCTGGTGATGTTGCATCTGTTCTTCCGCAAGGATATTCCGCAGCGCTATGCATTGACGCGTTTACCGGTGCCGCGGGAAGCGATTCGCGATCGCGCGACGTTTCGGACCGGCTGGGCCGTATTGGCGCTGCTGTTGATGGGTTTTTTCGCCCTGGAGCCGCTCGGCGTGCCCGTCAGTTTGGTCGCCGCTTGCGGCGCCCTGGTTTTGCTGGCGGTGGCGAAACGCGGGCGAGCGATCGATACCGGTAAAGTGTTGCGCGGGGCGCCCTGGCAGATCGTCATTTTCTCATTGGGCATGTATCTGGTGATCTACGGGCTGCGCAACGCCGGTTTGACCGATTGGCTTTCCGGTGTGCTGGACGCGTTGGCACGGCAGGGGCTGTGGGCGGCGACGTTCGGCACCGGTTTCCTGAGCGCATTTCTCTCTTCCATCATGAATAACATGCCGACGGTATTGGTGGGGGCGTTGTCTATTGACGGCAGCAGTGCGGAAGGCGTCATCAAACAGGCGATGATTTACGCTAACGTTATCGGCAGCGATCTCGGCCCCAAAATTACCCCGATTGGCAGCCTGGCGACGTTACTGTGGCTGCATGTGTTGGCACAAAAGAACATCGTCATTACCTGGGGCTATTATTTCCGCGTGGGGCTGGTGATGACGTTGCCGATTTTGTTTGTCACCCTGGCCGCGCTGGCATTGCGGCTGTCCGTTTTGTCCTGACCGGAGAAACCGTCATGAGCGACATCAAGATTTACCATAACCCGGCCTGCGG
Organism: Serratia sp. X10; assembly: GCF_017811775.1. Lineage (NCBI taxonomy): Bacteria > Pseudomonadati > Pseudomonadota > Gammaproteobacteria > Enterobacterales > Yersiniaceae > Serratia > Serratia sp. X10. The sequence continues at coordinate 612,074 of NZ_JAEIOH010000002.1, forward strand.
CACGTCGCGCAATACGTTGGCGTTGATCCGCAACAGCGGCGTTGAGCCGGAGGTGATTTTGTATCTGGAAACGCCGCCAAGCCGCGAACGATTGATTGCGTTGCTGGCCGAAATGGGCATGACGCCGCGCGCATTGCTGCGCAAAAACGTCGAGCCTTACGCCGAGCTGAAACTGGACGAAGCCGGCTGGCGCGATGATCAACTGATCGACTTCATGCTGCAACAGCCGATCCTGATCAACCGCCCCATTGTGGTGACCCCGCTCGGCACGCGTTTGTGCCGTCCGTCGGAGGCGGTGTTGGAGATTCTGCCGGATCCGCAGCGCGGCGCCTTCAGCAAAGAGGACGGGGAGCCGGTGATTGATGCGCAGGGCCACAGGATAACCAACGGCTAATCGCTGCGGCCCCGCATTTCATCCAATCAGTGCAGTTCGGCGCCGCTGCGATCGGCCAGCGCTTCCAGCAGCGGGGCGGAAGGCACGAAGAACAGGGTGCCGGTCACCGCGTGGCTAAAATCGAGCAGCCGATCGTAGTTGCCGGCCGGGCGGCCGATAAACATGTTTTCCAGCATCTGCTCGATCGGCTGCGGGGAGCGCGCATAGCCGATAAAGTAGGTGCCGAACTCGCGCAGGCCGGGGCGGCCGAACGGCATGTTGTCGCGCAGAATTTTCACCTCGTTGCCTTGTTCGTCGGTGATGGTGGTCAACGAACTGTGCGACGACGACGGTTTGACCGCTTCATCCAGCTCGATGTTGGACTGTTTATGGCGGCCGATGATCTTCTCCTGCGTTTCCACGCTGAGCGAATTCCAGCCCTGCATGTCGTGCAGGTATTTCTGCACCAGCACATAGCTGCCGCCGCTGAACGCCGCGTCTTCGTCGCCGATCACCGTGTAGTCGAAGGCTTCGTGCCCCTCCGGGTTCTCCGTACCGTCGACGAAGCCGATCATGGCGCGCTGATCGAAATAACGGAAGCCGTGCACCTCCTCGATCACCGTCACGGCGTCGCCGAGCTTGGCGGTCAACTGAGAGGCCAGTTCAAAACACAGATCCATTTCATCGGCGCGGATATGCAGCAGGATATCGCCGGGCGTGGCGACCGCAACGCGCTCCCCGCTGCCGATCGGGCTGAACGGATGCAGCTGGCGAGGGCGCGGCGCGCCGAACAGCGTATCCCAGGCCTCGGAGCCGAAGCCGCAGACGCAGGTGAGATTGCCCGCCGGCGCGCGTTTGCCGACCGAACGCACCACGGCGGCGATATCGCCGCACCAGGCGCGCACCGCCGCCAGATGGGCGGGAACGGGCGACAGGGTGGCGACGATGAAAATGGCATGGCGCGTCACCGGCGTGAATACGGCTTGCGGCGGGGTGTTATTTGCATTCATTGCATTCGGCTCCAGTGTGTTCGGGTGAAATAGATCAGATCAAATTAAAGTGCTCGTCGGGTTTCATCGGCGGTGGCAGCGGGCTTTGGTCGTTCATTTCCAGCAGGTTGCGCTCGATGGTGTTGCAAATGGCGTTTAACGGCAGATGGTTGGCCGACACGCCGAACGGATCCTCCAGCTCTTCGGCCAGTGAGTCCCAGGATAAGAAGGTATAGGAAATGAACACCGAAACAAACGGTGTCATGTAATGCAGATCGGTCACCAGGGCAAAAGGCAACAGGCTGCAGAACAGGTAAACGGTGCGCTGCAGGATCAGGGTATAGGCGAACGGCACCGGGGTGCTGGCGAGCCGTTCGCAGCCGCCGAGGGTGTGAGACAGTTCGCTCAGCTTATCGTCGATCAGCCCGAAGGTGATGTCGCTCAGCAGGCCCTGACGGCGCAATTTGCCGATTTCCTGGCCCAGCATCAGCAGGATGCGGTTGGTCGGCATCGGGCTGGCGATCACCTCTGCCAGCTCGTTGCCGGTGAGATTGTGGTACAGATCGGCGGTGGGGTCGGTGCCGCGCAGCTGATGCTTCAGGCTCCAGCTAAAGGCGATCAGCAGCTTGGCGACCTTTTGCTGCACCGCCGGTTCGTCCGGCAGCAGGCTTTTTATCTGGCGCAGCAGGGTGCGTTCGGTAATCAGCAGCGAGCCCCACAGGTTGCGCGCTTCGACAAAGCGGCTGTAGCCGGCGTTATTGCGAAAGCCGAGAAAAATGGCGATGGCGATGCCCAGCAGGCTGAACGGCGCGATGGTCAAATGCACGCCGAGCTGTTCGTACCATTGGTAGCTGATCACCGCCACTATCGACATCAGCACGTTCAGCGACAGGCGAAAGGTAATTTTTGACAGCACGGAACCGTGCCAGGCGAACAGGCGAAAAAACCAGTTCTGGTGCGGGCGAATTATCATAACGTGGGTGCTTCCAGGTGTCCTGCTATTGAGAATAGTCGATTCTTATCCGGCGGCGCTATGCCACCGTTGTCGATTGCCAGAGCCGTTGCGGGTGCGTATAGACGGTGGCGCGCCCCGGTTTGCTGAAGCCCACCAGCGTCAGGTTGCTGCGCTCGGCCACTTCCACCGCCAGACGGGTGGCGGCGGAGACGGCGAACAGGATCTCGACGCCGCACATGGCGGACTTTTGCACCATTTCATAGCTGGCGCGGCTCGAGACCAGCGCCGCCCCTTGCGACCAGGCCTGTTGGCTGCGGTAACCCAGCAGTTTGTCGAGCGCCACATGGCGGCCAACGTCTTCACATCCGCCGCTGAGCGCGCCGTCCGGTTGGATCCAGGCCGCCGCATGGGTGCAGCCGGTCAGTTTTCCCACCGTTTGCACTTCCTGCAGTTGAGCCAACGCCCGGTCGAGCTGGGCCAAATCGAAACGTTGGGTGAAGGGCAGCGGCGCGATGGGTTGAGCAACCTCCTGCAGCTGCTCGACCCCGCAGACGCCGCAGCCGGTGCGGCCGGCCAGGCTGCGGCGCTTCTCTTTCAGCTGCATAAAGCGGCGGCTCGAGAGCTCTACATGCACTTCAATGCCGTTGCAGGCCGGTTGTTGACGGATGTCGTAGATATCGTCGGGGGAGGCGATGATGCCTTCGGACAGCGAAAAACCGATGGCGAAGGCCGCCAGATCTTTTGGCGTCGCCATCATCACCACGTGGGAAATGCCGTTGTACACCAGGGCGACCGGCACTTCTTCCGCCAGCCAATCCGGCTGCGCCTGAGCCAGATCGGTGCGCTGCCAGACCGCATGGCGAGACAGGCAGGCCTGTTCGATGTCGTCGGTTTCTGCGAGGAGTAGGTGCTTGTTCATAACGTTCTCGTGACCGTCGGTGACGAGGCGCCGACGGGGATGAATGCTTATTGAGCAGGTGTGGGGATTATACAGGATTCTGATCCCGCTCGCGTAGGGAATCACGCCCTGCAGGTTATCCACAGTTTTAGTGGATAACGTGTGTGCAAGGCAGCGTGAAACCGTTAGCAGGCGTAAAAAAAAATCGCTCAGAAAATTATTATATTACGCGGCAAAGCGCGATCCGTCGGGGAATAGGGGGTTGCACGCGTTCGCGTTTTGTTTATGCTTTACTGTATAAATATACAGTTTGCTTATGATTATGCTGAGTACTTTAAGGTTGTATGCTTTTTCACCAGGCGAGCCCCTGACGTTACCGCTGTTTGCCGATCGCGTGGCCTGCGGTTTTCCCTCCCCGGCGCAGGACTATGTCGAGAGTCGGCTGGATATCGGCAAGTTGTTGGTGCGGCATCCTAATGCCACTTATTTCGTGCGCAGGCCTTCTATAAAGAAGTTGAGACTGATTAAAAAGCAGCCTTAATGTACAATAATTTTCGATATCCAAACTGACCCCATGAACAATCAATGAGTGAGAGGTGAAAGATGATTTCATACAAAAAAACCATATCTGCTCTTGTCATATTCGCTTTATCTAATGCTGTGGCATATGCGAATGATTTCGACAAATCAAATGAAGCGATGGCAATTTCAGCAATAGGTTTTTCTGGCTCAAATGCTCGTGTTGCACATGATGTTTGTGGGGCAACCAATGAGAAAATTGATAAATATAAAAAACAAATAAAAGACTCATTAACTAGAACATTAAAGTATGAACAGTCAGGATTCGATACGCATTGGGATAATGGTTGGAAAAATGCTGATTTTTTGGTTAAGTCATTAAGTAATGATGAAGCCTATAAAAAAGAATATTGCCGAGAGGTTTTAGATGGAATTAATAATCCTGAAATGAATTAAGGATTATTCCTTATTCGGGGGGCTACGCCGGAACCCCAGATTTTTCCGTCCGCTAAAATTATCCCCGGTTGAGCAGCTTTATACCGTCAGCTCGCAGTGGACCATCAGGGGAAATGTGGCGGTACAGCGTTTGTCGGGTTATCCCAAGCTCCTGGCATAACGTACTGACTTTCGTCTCTGGCCGTCCCATTGATGCCATTGCCAGTCGCAACTTTATTGGCGTCATTTTGTAAGGCCGTCCGCCGTTCCTCCCGTGGGCTCTTGCTGAGGCAAGGCCTGCCGCTGTTCTTTGCGGCGCTGTACGCAGCAGAGACCGACGGCCGCGCGCGACTGGCTCGACACCCGCTTAGTCCCGCCCTATGGTCAAATGCAGGCTGACGTGTACAGCCTGCAGGCAGAGGATTTCGTCTGGCAACCGATGTCGCCCGCCGTCGGCGCCGTTCGCAATGACAATCCCTCACTCATCCTGCCCATCGATACGCCAACGGTCTGAGTGTCGCATTATCCACAGTTTTGGTGGATAACGTGTGCGCAAGGCAGCGTGAAACCGTTAGCAGGCGTAAAAAAAAATCGCTCAGAAAATTATTATATTACGCGGCAAAGCGCGATCCGTCGGGGGGTAGGGGGTTGCACGCGTTCGCGTTTTGTTTATGCTTTACTGTATAAATATACAGTTTGGTTATGATTATGCTGAGTACTTTAAGGTTGTATGCTTTTTCACCAGGTGAGCCCCTGACGTTACCGCTGTTTGCCGATCGCGTGGCCTGCGGTTTTCCCTCCCCGGCGCAGGACTATGTCGAGAGCCGGCTGGATATCGGCAAACTGCTGGTGCGGCACCCCAACGCCACCTACTTCGTGCGCGCCAGCGGCGAGTCGATGATCGACGGCAATATTCAGGATGGCGATCTGTTAATTGTCGACAGCGCCCTGACGCCGGAGCACGGCAATATCGTGATCGCTGCGGTGGACGGTGAATTCACCGTCAAAAAGCTGCAGCGCCACCCCGACGTGCGGCTGTTGCCGATGAATCCCGCCTACGCGCCCATCGTGTTCGACGACGAAGCGCAGCTGGAGATCTTCGGCGTGGTGACCTTTATCGTCTACGCGGCGCTGTAACCATGTTCGCCCTGGTAGACGTCAACAGCTTCTACGCTTCCTGCGAGACCATCTTCCGGCCCGACCTGCGGGGGCGGCCGGTGATTGTGTTGTCCAACAACGACGGCTGCGTGATCGCCCGCAGCGCCGAGGCGAAGGCGCTGGGCGTGCCGATGGGCGCGCCTTATTTCAAGATCAAAGAGGAGATGCGCCGTCGCAACGTCGCGGTGTTCTCCTCCAACTACGCGCTGTACGCCGATATGTCCCGCCGGGTGATGGACACGCTGGAGGAGATGGCGCCGGCGGTGGAGGTCTATTCACTGGACGAAGCCTTTCTGCGGCTGGACGGCGTGGCGCGCTGCGAGGCGCTGGAACCGTTCGGCCAGCGGGTGCGCGATCGCATCCGGCGCGAGCTGCATTTGACCGTCGGGGTCGGCATTGCGCCGAGCAAAACGCTGGCCAAGCTGGCCAACTTCGCGGCCAAGAAATGGCGCGGCACCGGCGGCGTGGTGGATTTATCCGATCCGGCGCGCCAGCGCAAACTGCTGGCGTTGCTCCCGGTGGAAGAAGTGTGGGGCGTGGGCCGCCGCCTGACGCGCCAGCTGCAGGCGATGGGCATTCACACCGCGCTGCAGCTGGCGGACTGCGATACCCGACTGGCGCGTAAAACCTTCAGCGTGGTGCTGGAGCGCACGATACGTGAGCTGCGCGGCGAGTCATGCCTGCAATGGGAGGATGAGGCGGCGGCGAAAGAGCAGATCATCTGTTCCCGCTCGTTCGGCCAGCGGTTGACGCACTACCCGCACATGCGCGAGGCGATCTGCAGCTATGCCGAACGCGCCGCCGAAAAGCTGCGACAGGAAAAGCGCTATTGCCGCAACGTGTCGGTGTTTATCAAAACCAGCCCGCATTCGGCGGGCGAAGGCTATTACAGCAATATGGGTACCGCCCGGCTGCAAACGCCGAGCAACGACAGCCGCGACATCATCGCCATGGCGGTGCGCGCACTGGAGAGCATTTGGCAGGAGGGGCGGCGTTATCTGAAGGGCGGCGTGATGCTGGGGGATTTCAGCGCCGCCGCCATGGCGCAGATCGACCTGTTCGACGACTGCCCGCCGCGCCGCAACAGCGAGCGCCTGATGGCGACCCTCGATCGCCTGAATCAGGAAGGGCGCGGGCGCGTATGGTTCGCCGGGCAGGGGATCGTCAAACCGTGGCAAATGAAGCGCGAAATGTTGTCGCCGGCTTACACCACCCGGCTGGCGGATATCCCGCTGGTGCGGCTAGGGGAGCGGGAGCCGCGTGATGCCCCACGGGCTGCTGTGCGGCCCAATCCGTCGAGACCTAAGGGAATAGGCGATAATAAGGCAGGGTAAGCATGGCATGATCTGTGCGCCAACGATCTTCACCGCGTCCACCCCCCCGAGTTCAGAATCCGGATGCGTCGCTGGCTGCCTGGCGGCAGGGCGCTTATGACCTCTCTTTATTCGCCATTCACCGTTTTGCGCCATCTGATCACATAGGTTCCTTGGATATTTCAGTCTCTAACGCCTGTATTGCAAAAGGCGCGCATGCGTTGGCTCGTTGATTGTTTCACCGACCAGACAGCCGCCATCCGTTGTCCTTATTTCTGCGGTTTTTTATAAATGACGGGCAGCTAAAAACGGTTTGCCGATAGGGATAATGCGCGTGTCAATCCGCGTTAAACGAGAATATCGGCATCTTAAAAATAAAACGAAATAAGGATGAAAGCATATGCCTGGATTTAATTATGGTGGTAAAGGAGATGGAACTAACTGGAGTTCTGAACGCGGTACGGGCCCTGAGCCGGGGGGCGGCGATAAAGGCCATTCCGGCGATCGCGATCGCGGCGGCGCCGGCGTTGGCAACAGCCCGGAACAGCAACAGATAGCGGCGATCCAAAACGATCCGGCGCTGCGCATGAAGCTGGAGGCGGTGATTAAGGCGGCGCGCAGAATTAACCCGGATGCGAAATTGCATATTGAAAGCGTCAGCCCATCCGGCACGCTGAGCCTTTCCGCCACCGGTTTGACGGCCGATCAGGCGAAGCACATTGGCCTGGGGGGGCTGGTGATGGGGGTCAACGCCAAGGGGGTGACAGTGGCGATCGGGGATATCGAAACCGGCCATGCGCGCAAGCCCTCACCCCCAGGCAAAGGCGGCAACAATGGCCTGAATGCCGGGCAGATCGGCGCCTCTTCGTTAGGCAATTTCGTGACAGACTCGCATCGCGACCGGCCCGTCAGCGGCTGGCATGGCAACGGCAAAACCGGCGAATTCTCGACGACCCGCACGACCGGGAGTTACTACGGTTTTCATCATTTGAAGGTGGAAAAGCAAGACGGAGTGGCGACCTACAGCCTCTACTATAAGGCCAATAAGAACCGGCCCGCGTTTATCGCCGTGGTGAGAGGGGATAACCTGAATGCCATGGAGGTGAAATATGCCAACGGCAAGCCGGTAAAATCGCCTGGCTCGGTAAAAACGGTCGTTAAGGAATTCGTCGAATATCAAAATGCGGAATTAAAAGCCATCAAGGATGGCGTCAGCCTGGCCGCAGGTATCAATAAAGATATCGCGGAAAAGATCGGCGCGAAATACGCCAAACTCGCCAAGGATTTGGAGGCGGGAATTCAAGGAAAATATATCCGCAACGTGCAAGATGCGGAGAAAACCTACGAGCAATTGACGAAGGGCCTGAACAAAAAGCTCAAGGCGCAGGACAAAGCGGCGATTGTCGCCTGGCTGAAAATGATCGATGCGGAACAGTATGCCCGCAATGCGCGGGTATTGGGCAAGGTCTTCACCGGGGTGGACTGGGCGATCAAGGGCGCGGATCTGGTAAACGCCGCGATTGAAGGTTTCTCAACCGGCAACTGGAAAGCGTTCCGCAACCAGCTCGAAGCGCTCGGGTTGTCGATCGGCGCAGGGTATACGCTTTCCGCTATCGCCGCGTTTTTCGCGCCGACGCTGGTGTCGTCGACGGTGGGCATTTTCGCCTTCGCTTACCTGTTTGGTTGGGCCACCAGCTATATCGATGCGGAACGTGCGGGGGAGCTGGAGAAGTGGGTCGCTGACCTGTAACGGCATGAGGGGGCTAGCCCCCTCATTTTACCCCTCACACCCTCTACCTCTTTCACACCACCGGCGCTACCGTCAGCAGCAGATTGGCGAAGCGGCGCCGTTCACCGGAGGCGATCACCAGCAGCGTCCGATCCGATTTGACCGCGGCGTAAAACGCCTCGCGCGGCAGGTGCTCGAGCGGGCAATGTTCTGGCAGCAGTTGCCGGTATTCGGCTTCGACAGTGTTGGTGAAGTCCGGCGGGCAGGCCATCAGCGCCGCGCTTTCCACGTTGATGCAGGCCAGCAGTTTTTCCAGGATTGGCGGGGCGGCGAGCGTGCCGGGCGCCAGATTCAGATAGACCACGGTGGCGTCTTTCGGCGCGTGCGTCACGCAGGCGTAATTGCCGTCGGCGATCAGCACCTGGGTTTTATGCCCGCATTGCGCCAGCGCGGCGAGCAGCGGCGGGTGAGTGATGGCGGATTTGATCATAAAGCGATTCCTGAATAGGGGGGCGGCCGTGCCGCCCGCAGCTGAACTACATGCGGAAGATGCCGCCGTTGATGTCGAGAGTGGCGCCGGAGATGAAGCCGTCGTATTCCGCCGCCAGGAAGGCGATGGCGCGGGCCACGTCGTCCGGCGTGCCTGCGCGGCCCAGCGGGATGGCGCGAACGGTTTCCTCCGCCGATGCCTGGGTGGTGTGGCGATTATGAAAGCGGGTGCCGAGGATCAGGCCGGGCGCCACCGCGTTCACCCGGATGCCGTGCTCGCCCAGCTCCGCCGCCAGCGAGCGCGTCCAGGTGAGCACCGCCCCCTTGGTGGAGGAATAGACCAGCGAGCCGGCGTGCCCGCCGGCGCGGCCGGCCAGCGAGGCCAGGTTGATGATGCTGGCGCCGTTCGGCGCCGCCTTCAGGTGCGGCAGCGCGCTCTGGGTTACGTTCAGCATGGTGGTCATGTTTACGTCGATCACGGTTTGCCAGAAGGCGCGATCGATCTCGCCCAGCCATTTGCGCCCGACGATGCCGCCGACGTTATTGATCAGAATATCGATGCCGCCGAGAAACGCGGCGCCGGCCGAGACGCAGCGCAGCGTTTCGTCGGTGTCGATGAGATCGGCGTAGCCGTAGGCGGCCTTTTGTCCGAGTGAATGGGCCAGCGCCACCAGCGCTTTGGGGCCGCTTTCGTCGCTGTGGTAGTGAAAATAGATGTCGCACCCGGCCTTGATCAGCCGCTCTGCGGTGGCGCGGCCGATGCCCTGTTCCGCCCCGGTGATAAAGACCTTTTTGCCCGCAAGATCGCCCATGATTGACTCCTTATTGGTTCGTTAAGAATTGATGACGCCTTCACGCTGTTTGGCGCAGTAGAAAATGCAGATCAAACCGGTCGCCAGCAGGCACGAGGCCAGGAAAAACAGCCCCGGCGCGCTGCTGCCGGTCAGATCGTTCAGCACGCCCACCGCATAGGGGGCGACGAAACCGCCGATATTGCCGATGCAGCTCACCACAGCCAGCCCGGCGGCCGCGGCCGCGCCGGTGGAGATATTGGCGGGCATGGATAAGAACGGCGGCACGGCGGTGTAGATGCCGATGGCGGCGATGCACAGGAACGACAGCGCGACGAACGGGTCGTATTTAAAAAACGTCACCGCGCCCATCAGGCCGATGGCGGCGATCACCATGCTGAGGCCGGCGAACACGCCGAGCTTTTTGGTTTTGCTGGCCCACAGGCTCCACGGATAGACCAGCAGCGCGGCCAGGCCGTAGGGAATGAGCGCCAGCAGGCTGACGCGAAAGATATCGCTGCCGGAAATGGCGCTGATGATCGACGGCAGCCAGGTGCCGAAGCCGTAAATGCCGCATACCATGCCGAAGTTGAGCAGCGCGTAGAGCAGGTACTTTCTGTTTTTAATGCCCTTGAGGAAGTCGCCCAGCGTGATTTTTGAGCCGGATTTGGAGCGGCCGGCGTTGCTCATCAGCCAGGCTTTTTCCTCCACGTTCAGATAACCGACGTCCTTGGGCGAGTTCTTGATCAGGAAGGGGATCAGCAGGCCGATGACGATCGGCGGCAGCCCTTCGAGGATGAACAGCAGCTGCCAGGGGGCGAAGCCGAACCAGTCATGCTGAATATTGAGAATAAAGCCGGAAATCGGCGAGCCGACCGCGTTGGACAGCGGCTGGACGATGATGAACATGCCGAGAATTTTGGTGCGGTATTTTTCCGGGAAGAAGACCGTGAAGTAATACACCACCGAGGGAAAGAAACCGGCTTCGCACACGCCCAGCATAAAACGGCAAATATACAGCTCCAGCGGCGTGCGCACAAAACCGAGCAGGGTCGCGAAGATGCCCCAGGAAATTAATATTCTGGCGAACCAGATGCGCGGGCCGAATTTAATGGTGCCGGCGTTGCTGGGTATTTCAAACAGGAAATAGCCGATAAAGAAAATTCCGGAAGCGAAGCCGAAAGCCGAGGCGGTCAATCCCAGATTATCTTCCAACGCTTTGGCGGCGTAGGCCATATTGTTGCGGTCGAGAAAGGCCAGGAAATACAACAAGATCATGAGGGGGACAATATGCAGCGTCAATTTCCTGATGGCGCTGCGTTCAATATCCTTTGGCATTGTTTTTTTCATCATGGTTTTTCCCCATGTGGTTAATCGGAATAATAGCGGCCCGGCCCAAAGTCATGAGCGGCGTGCTGAATAACGACGTTGCGTGCATAAAGCGTCGCGCCGTTTATTTATTGCGACGACGCTGTTTTTTCTGATTTTGGCTGCGGCGAGCCGGACGATGCCGGCTGCGCATCGTCTGGGTAAGCCGTTTTTACCGTATTAACCGGCGGTTTTGACGGAACGCCGGCTGATGACCGTCGGCGGGAAGAGAAACTCGCCGGGCGGTTGCGAATCATGGTTGATGCGGCCGATCAGGCGTTCGACCATCAGCTGCGCCATCTCGGCCAGCGGCGGGCCGATCGACGTCAACCCCGGTTCGGCCAGGCCGGCAAGCGCGATATTGTCGATGCCGACCACCGAAATCTCTGCTGGCACCTGGACGCTGGCGGCGCGCAGCCCCACCATCAGCCCGATGCCCAGCGCATCGTTAATCGCCACGATGCCGTCCGGGCGCGGCGTCAGCGCGAGGATGCGGGATGCCAGCGTCAGCCCCAGTTCGAACATCTCCGTGTCGCCGTAGGCGCTGGTGGCTTTGCCTTCGATCACCCGTTGGCGTTCGCTCAAGTTGTGCCCCAGCGCACTCAGAAAACCGTCGATCTTGTGGCTGCGCCCCACGGTCAGCGCCGCTTCGGTGGCGAACACGATATGTCGGCAGCCGCGTTCGAGCAGGTGCTGCGCGGCCAGACGCCCGGCGGCGAGATTGTCCATCGACACGCTGTCGAACAACCGGCTGTCGGCGGCCATCGGCTCGGCGAACGGGCTGTCATAGCTGACGATCTTCATGCCCCGCTCGGCCGCCCGGACAAAATGGGTCTGGCGGATGTCGCTCGCCGCCACGATGATGCCGCGCACGCCATGCAGAAACATATCGTCGATAAACGCGGCTTCCTCCTGCTCCTGCCGGTAGGCGTTGCCGAGCAAGACGCGGTAGCGGTGAGCGCGCGCCGCGCTGTCGACGGCGTGCGCCAGCGCCGAAAAACTCGGGTTAACGATCGACGGCAGCAGCAGGCCGATGATCTTCGCCTGTGGCGCGAGGTTCACAGCGGTGCGCGCCGGACGATAGCCCAGGGTGTCCATCGCCTGTTCGATGCGCTGACGGGTCTGTGCACTCATCTGGTGGCTGCGATTATTCAGCAGGTTCGACACGCTGCTGATGGACACGCCGGCCAACCGCGCGACATCTCGTATATTTGCCATTTGCCGATCCCTTGCTGCCTGCCGTTAGCCTGCAATCTATAAGGGAAGGCGGGCGCAGGCAAGCCGCAACCGGGGCGAAACCCGCACGGGATCGCGCATTTGTGAGAGTCGTCAGGCGCAGGGCCGGTTGTTTACTAAACAGCTAAGGGCGGCGGCCATGGGGTGACGCGGATGAGTGAGAACTGCGAAGCATCTCTCGTTTATCGCCCTTCGGGGCGGCGGGTTCTGTACTATTGTTTTCTCTTTGCGGCACGTTCCAGGCCGATGGGGCGCTGGGCGCAACGGAGATCACAGATGAACAAACGGGAATTAGAAAGCGCGATTGTCACCGATTTTTCCAAACGCATGAGCTATGGCGACTACCTGTGCCTGGACCAACTGCTGGACTGCCAGCACCCGCTCTCCAATCCGCCGCATCATGACGAAATGCTGTTCGTGATACAGCACCAAACCTCCGAACTGTGGATGAAACTGATGCTGCACGAGCTGCAGGCGGCGCTGCGGCTGGTGCAGCAGGACAAACTCAGCCACTGTTTCAAAATCCTCGCGCGCGTCAAACAGATCCAGCGGTTGCTGTTCGAACAGTGGGCGGTGCTGGAAACGCTGACGCCGTCGGAATACGTCGAGTTTCGCGATGTGTTGGGCAGTTCCTCGGGTTTCCAGTCGCATCAGTACCGGTCGATCGAGTTTCTGCTCGGCAACAAGAATGCCGCCATGCTGGCGGTGTTCAGCAGCGATGCGGAAAAACACGCGGCGCTGAAGGCGATCCTCGAAGCGCCGAGCCTGTACGACGAATACTTGCTGTACCTGGCGCGCCACGGTTTGCCGATCCCGCCGGAGTGCCTCAAGCGCGACTGGACGCAACCCTATCAGCGCAACCCGGATCTGCTGCCGGCGTTCAAAGTGATCTACGACAACCCGCAGACCTATTGGGAAGCGTATGAAATGGCGGAGAAGCTGGTGGATATCGAAGAGAGTTTCCATCTGTGGCGCTTCCGCCATATGAAAACGGTGGAGCGGATCATCGGCTTTAAGTCGGGCACCGGCGGTTCCAGCGGCGTCAGTTTCCTGAAAAAGGCGTTGGACCTGACCTTTTTCCCCGAACTGCTGGACGTGCGTACCGAAATCGGTGCCTGAGACAATATGAGGGGGAAGGGCGATGAGCGTGAGGATTATCGATAAGGCGGCGGAGAAGGTGGTGGGAGTAAGAGTGGTGGGGCCGTATCCGCAGACCATCCCGCAGGGCTCGCAGCAACTGCTGGCATGGCGGCAGCGTCACGACGTGCCGTTCGGCAAATGGCTGGTGTTGTACTGGGACGATCCGGCGGAAGTGGCGCCGGAAAAGCTGCGCGCCGACGTGGTGATGAGCGTGGCGGACGATTTCGCGCTGCCGACGGGCAGCGAGGGTGTGACCGTGCAGACGCTGCCCGCCGGGCAGTACGCGGTCTACCGCGTACGCATCAGCGATGGCGATTTTGAACGGATATGGGGCGAGTTTTACCAGAAGCTGCTGCCGGCCAGCGGCTATCAGCCGGTTGAGGGGGTGAGCTATGAACACTATCTCAACGACTGCGAGGCCGACGGCTATTTCGACCTCGAGATTTACCAGACGGTGAAGAAGTGGTGAAGGGGAAATGATAAAGAAGGCTGAATCGACAGGGGATCTCGATTCAGCCTGTGATTGTCACTTCGGTTCGGGGACGCTGGAAATAGGGGGAAAGTGTAAGTTGTCCTGTGTTATAGGGGGAACCCCTGTAACGGGATGGGGGGTATAGGTCAACTCCAATCTTATCGTGTGGTTATTTCACCCACTTTCCTTTTTGATTCATTAATATCTTACCGTCCTTTATGACTGTCAGAGTGTTATCAATTTTACTGAGCATGTAAATTGTCGATGCGTTTTTAAATTCATAACTAAGTATTGGGCATGGGGTTGTATTGCAATCAGCTCGTGTCACTTTTCCTTGTAAGGTTAAAGCAGCGCCATCTTTTTTACGCTTTCCATCATAAGTTGCATCATTACAGTCGTCTTTACTGGAACAAATAGTCGTGAGTTTGATAGAGAATGACTGCGTATCAAAATATTCTTTTTCCGCCCTCGCTTTTTTAGTTTTGTTGACTGTGACAAATTGCATGTTTTTGAAGCGTTCAGCCCAATGCTGGATGTCATTATTAATGGGAGCATCTTTATCAGATGATTTGTAATTTATGATATCAGAATCAGGTACAACCCAGGCGGCATAAATTTTCCCATCGGGATTGATGACCAAAGCAGAGGCATTTTCCAGGTAAAGATCCTTTAGCCAGCCCTCAACAAATAACCCACCGCCTGGAGTTGCGTGGGGCTCACCGAATACATCAAAATTATTGATGTACTTTTCATAGTCTTGACCCAGTATGCTTTTAAGATTGTCAGTGACCGCTTTATCGTTGACCAGCCCGCTTACTGTGTTGATTTTGTTATATTGTAACAAATCTATCGCTAATGTGGATTCAATGGAGCAAAGCAAAGAAGCAGCAAACAATGTAGGTAATAAGATTTTTTTGAACATAAATCACTCGTTTGATAATTTTAAAAATTCTTCTGCTTCCCGGGCATACCGCTTTTGAAGGCCATTACCATAACGTGCCCACCAGTTGTACTGTTTACCACCCTGCGTCGTGATGGTATCTCCATATATTGCTCTATCGTATTCTACCCGAGCTTTAAGTAAATTATCCTGAAAGCTTTCCGCCGACATACTTTCAATTTTGGCTATTGCCTCTGGCGTTAAGGTATCAGCCTTAACTATTCGTCCGGACTCCATGGAGTTCAGGATCGCTTGTGCGCCAGATGAGCCACGCATATGTGCCAATGAAGTTATTGCCCCTTGTTTTCCTGGATCAGAAAAGTTCAGTGCACCTGCAGACTTCGCTGATGCGCTCATTGCTTTGGATACTTCCTCAAACTCTTCAGCGCTGCCTTGGCCGTATTGGTTACGAGCAGCAAGGATTTTGTCATAGGCATTGCCATTTCCTTTTCTGAATCCGTATAACTCACGGCGCCCACCTTGTTCTCCAGCACTCCCTTCAGAGGCCATGACCGATTCAACAACCCGATTATCAATTCTGCCGGGTTTTGTTGTCGATTGAGCATTTTGCGTGATAGATGCCGGCGCCGCTGCCGCCGCCCGAGGGGCGCCGTTAACCGGCTTTCCCGGCGTACCACTCGCCTCCGCGTTAGGGAACAGCTGATCGACGGCGCTCTGGATTGCCGCCTGATGGCCGCCACCCGGTGCAGCGGTGCGCGCGGCGCCGCCAGGCTGGTTGAGATCCAGCTGGCCGCCGGTGTTGATCGCGCCATCCTCTTTCACCGTGATATTGAAACTGGTGCCGGTGATGTTGATTTGGCCGTCCGCCAGCAGTTCGATCACGCTTTCGCCGCACTCGAGCCGCAGCGATTCGCCGGAGCCGAGGGTAAAGGCATTGACCACGGCGTCGCTGCGCGTTTTGCCGGTCAGCGCGGAGGATTCGCCTTTGACGCCGGTCGCCTGATTGAGCACCACCCGTTTGATCTGGTTACCGCCCACCAGATGCGTGTGGTCGTTAGCGATGGTGTGGCTTTCATCATTTTTCACCTGGGTGTCCATGTTGCGCTCCGCCTGGATCCACACCTGTTCGGCGCCTGCCTTGTCTTCGAAACGCAGGGCGTTGGCGTTGTCGGCGGTGCCGTCCTTGGTGCGGCTCATAAAGCCCATTTGGGTGGCGGCGGCCGGCAGCGCCCACGGCGGCATGCTGGCTTCGTTATAGACGCGCCCGGTGACGATCGGCCGATCCGGATCGCCGTTGATAAAGTCCACCACCACTTCGTCGTTCACGCGCGGGATCTGCACGCCGCCGTAGCCTTGGCCGGCCCAGGCGCTGGAGACGCGCACCCAGCAGGAGCTGCCGTCGTCTTTCGGCCCGAAGCGATCCCAGTGGAACTTCACCTTGATGCGGCCATATTTGTCGGTCCAAATCGATTCGCCAGCCGGGCCGACCACCCGGGCGGTCTGCGGACCGTGGGTTTTCGGCCAGGTGGCCTGCTGCGGCGGGTGCCAGGGCACGTCCGCCGGCAGGACGATGAAGTCGATGCGGTGTTCGCTGCTCTGATCGTCGCCGCTGGCGTAGCGATTCTCTTTCAGATGGTAGCTGGCCTGCAGCGTCAGATATTCGCGATTGTCGTCGGCATGCGGGGCGTTATACAGCGTGAAGGTACTGCCGGGAGCGATGCCCATGGCGGTGGCGGTGCCTCGGATCTGCTGATGTTCGGCCTGCCAGGCTTCCTGGCGCACGCGGGCGTAGAACTCCCCCTGCTGATGCTCGGTATAGCGGCCTGGCCAGTCGTAAACGTCGATTTGCCCCGGCGTCGGCGAGACCGGGTTTTGCCGCGCCTGGAACAGCCAGGCGTTCGGTTTGCGGAAATCGTAGTCGTCCAGGCTGTAGATGCCCGGCGTGACGCGATCGGACAACGTCCACTGGCTGATGCCTTCCTCGCTGGTGCTGCCGCCCGACGGCGTCAGGTGGTAGGGGATCATCTCATAGCCGGGATAGGGCTGGTGATGGTGGGGGGCGTCCCCGAGCACCAGCGTATGTTTGCCCATTTCGTGTTTGAAATAGTAATAGATGCCCTCCTGCTCCATCAGGCGGCTGATGAAGTTGAAGCTGCTTTCGTTGTACTGCACGCAGTAGCCCCACAGGCGATAGTCGCCGGTCAGCTGATCTTCCAGCTGCACGTTGTGCTCCGCCAGCAGGGTCTTGACGATCTGCGGCACCGTCTGTTCCTGGAAGATGCGGAAATTGCGGTCTTTGGTCATCGGCCACAGATCCGGCTGCACGTGCAGGTTGTACACCGCGTAGCGCGTGCCGCCGATCTCTTCGCTGCTGACGGCGATGGCGGTGATCTTGCCGTTCAGGTAACGCGGGGCGCTGAGAAAGCCCTGGGTCGGAATTTCCAGCGTCAGCGGTTGGCCGAGCAGCGCTTTGCGATCGAGGCGCGCGTCGGTGCTCAGCAATTCAATAGAGAAGTCGAAAGGAGTGGAAAGCGCTTCGATACCGTCCAGCGAGCGAAACAGCAGTTGCTGCTGGCCCAGCGGCGTGTGCGCAATAATGCGATCCAACATGAGAACGTCCTCTGTGATTGACGTCATGCCCTGCATACTCCGGCGTTGCAGCGGCCTTGCCGCGCGGCCAATGAGGGGGCAGTTGCTCGTCAGTCTCATGAAATAGGGGAAACCCCGCCGAGGCGGAGTTTCAGAACGGGATTAGCTGGCAGTGGCCGGGTTGACCAGCCAGGTGCCGGCGGTGTCGATGCTGAGCTGCTGGCGGCGGAGCCGATCGTTGTGACGGATCTCCAGCTGATAGCGGCCCGGCGCCAGGTTCAGGCTGGCGAAGCCGTTTTCGCCCGGCGTCACCTGCTGCGGCTTGCCGTCGAGGCTGACCTGCTCACCCGGTTGCAGTTTAAAGTACACCAACGCCACCGGTTGCGCCGGCGGCGCCGCTTTTTCAGGTTCCGCCGCCGCAGGCTGCGCGGTTTGCGGTGCGCTCGGCTGCTGCGTCAGGGTTTTCTGCGCCGGTGACGCTTCGCTGTTTTGAGCGACGGCCTGGGCATCGTCCTTGCCGCCGCTCAGCCAGGCGATCGCGCCGATCACCAGCAGCGCGGCGACCCCGGCGCCGGCCATCATCGGGCGTGAGAATTGGGTGCCGCGCGCGGTAACGGTGCCGGCTGCGGCCGCAGCGGCGGCCGGGTTGGCGGCGACCAGCAAGTTCTCCGGCGCGGCGGCCGGGGTGCTGATGATTTCGTTTTCATCGGCGATCGGCAGGTGCAACAGCTCTGCCATTTCGTCGATGGTCTGCGGGCGGTCTTCCGGCTTCAGCGCCAGCGCGCGATCGACGGTGCGCAGCAGCTCCGGCGAGTAGCCGGCGGGGCGGCGCTCGGTCAGCGGCTGGTAGCTGTCTTCGATGCTGCGCACCACGCTGACCGGTGGCGGCGAACCGACGATCAGCGTGTGCAGCACGGCGCCGAGCGCGTAGATATCGGTCCACGGCCCTTGTTCGCCGTCGCTGTTCTCGGTGTACTGCTCGATCGGCGCGAAGCCCGGTTTGAGCATGATCTCCGTTTCGTCCGACAGGTTGCCGATCTCTTTGCGCGCCGACCCGAAGTCCAGCAGCACCGGCAGCTGGCTCTCCTGGATCTGGATGTTATCCAGCGAAATGTCGCGGTGCAGATAGCCTTCCTGATGGATGGTGTTGATGGCGCTGAACAGCGGCGGCAGCAGCCGACGGATCCACGCCTCGTCGATTTTCTCCGGCTGCTGCGCCTGCAGGTTTTTCAGCGTGGTGCCGCTGTAAAACTGGGTGCCCATATAGGCGGTGCCGTTCTCCTCCCAGAAGCGCAACACGTGCAGCAGACCGGGATGCGAGAAGCGCGCCAGCAGACGCGCCTCCTGAATAAAGCTGTTCAGCCCGGCCTGGAAAGTTTTGCCGAAGCGTTCGCCGCGCAGCCCGATGCTGAGATCGTCGTTGCGTTTCGCCAGCGAGGTTGGCATGTACTCCTTGATGGCGATGGTGCGTTCCAGTTGGTGATCGTAGGCGCGGTAGACGATGCCGAAGCCGCCTTCGCCGATCGCTTCCTGGATCTCGAATTCATTGAATCGATAGCCGCTCGGCAGGCTGTTCGAATTCGGTTTGGTTATCCCGGTTCCCGACATAGTGATGACTCTCTGTGTTCAAAGGGCCGCCGTCTCGGCGGCCGCGGCGTTATGCCTGAAATTGACAAATGAATTCGTTGTTCTGCAGCGCGATATGCAGCTGGCGATAGCGCTGGTCGTTGGCGCTGCCGGTCAGCAGGGTGTGACTGATCTGCGGCAGCAGGGTGTTGGTCAGGATGGCGTCGACCATGCGGCCGCCGGACTCCACCTCGGTGCAGCGGCTGACGATCTGCTCGATGACCGCGTCGTCGAAGGTGCAGACGATGTCGTGATTCTCCGCCAGGCGACGCTGAATGCGGCCCAATTGCAGGCGCACGATGTTGCCCAGCGTGGCGTCGGTCAGCGGGTAATACGGCACCACCAGCAGGCGACCGAGCAAGGCGGCCGGGAACACCGACAGCAGCGGTTGGCGCAGCGCGCCGCTCAGCGCCTCCGGCTCCGGCAGCAGCTCCGGATCGCTGCACAACCCGGCGATCAGATCGGTGCCGACGTTGGAGGTCAGGATGATGATGGTGTTGCGGAAATCGATATGACGGCCTTCGCCGTCCTCCATCCAGCCCTTGTCGAACACCTGGAAGAAGATTTCATGGACGTCCGGGTGCGCCTTTTCGATCTCGTCCAACAGCACCACGCTGTAAGGACGGCGGCGCACCGCCTCGGTCAACACGCCGCCCTCGCCGTAGCCGACATAGCCGGGTGGCGCGCCTTTCAGCGTCGAAACGGTGTGCGACTCCTGGAATTCGCTCATGTTGATGGTGATGACGTTCTGCTCGCCGCCGTACAGGGTTTCCGCCAGCGCCAGTGCGGTTTCGGTTTTGCCGACGCCGGAGGGCCCGGCCAGCAGGAATACCCCGACCGGTTTGTTCGGATCGTCCAGCCGCGCCCGTGAGGTGCGCACCCGGCGGGCGATCAGATCCAGCGCATGGCGTTGGCCGATGACGCGCTGGTTCAGGGTGTCGGAGAGCTGCAGCACCGCTTCAATCTCGTTTTTCACCATGCGGCCCAGCGGGATGCCGGTCCAGTCGGCCACCACCGCCGCCACGATGTTGGCGTCGACGGCGGCGAAGATCAGCGGCGCTTCGCCCTGCAGCGCGCTCAGCTGCTGCTGCAGTTCGCCCAGTTGGGCGCGCAGCGCGTCGGCATCAGGGCGCGTTTGCGTCTCTTCGTCGGTGCTCGCCTCTTCTTGGGCGTGCAGTTGGGCGCGCAGTGTGATGATCTGCTGGATCAGCGCCAGCTCCTGCTGCCAACGTTCGGTCAACTGCTCGAGTTCCTGGCGCAGCGCGGTCAATTGGACCTCAATCTCCTGCGGGCGCAGGGGATCGCCGATGCCGACCTTGGCCTCGCGGCAGGCGATATCCAACTCTATCTGCAGCGCATCGATGCGGTGGCGGCAGTCTTCGACCTGGGCGGGCTCGGCATGTTGGCTGACCGCCACGCGCGCGCAGGCGGTATCCAGCAGCGCCACCGCCTTGTCCGGCAACTGGCGGGCCGGAATATAGCGATGGGACAGCCGCACCGCGGCGTCCACCGCTTCATCCAGCAGCAGCACGCGGTGGTGTTGCTCTAGCGGGCTGACGGTGCTGCGCAGCATCAGCAGCGCTTTGTCTTCGCTCGGTTCGTGCACCTGCACCACCTGGAAACGGCGGGTGAGCGCGGGATCCTTCTCGATGTATTTCTTGTATTCCGCCCAGGTGGTGGCGCCGATGGTGCGCAGTTGGCCGCGCGCCAATGCCGGTTTCAGCAGGTTGGCGGCGTCGCCGGTGCCCTGGGCGCCGCCGGCGCCGATCAGGGTGTGAATTTCGTCGATAAACAGGATGATTGGCGTCGGGCTGGACTGCACTTCGTCGATCACCGCCTGCAGCCGTTTTTCAAACTCGCCCTTAACGCCGGCGCCGGCCTGCAGCATGCCGATGTCCAGCAGGCACAGCTTCACGTCGCGCAGCTGCGGCGGCACGTCGCCGGCCACGATGCGCAGCGCCAGGCCCTCCACCACCGCGGTTTTGCCGACGCCGGCCTCGCCGGTCAGCAGCGGGTTGTTCTGGCGACGGCGCATCAGGATATCGATGATTTGCCGGATCTCTTCATCGCGGCCGGCCACCGGGTCGATCTCGCCGTCGCGCGCTCTGGCGGTCAGATCCTGGGCATACTGCGCCAGCACGCTTTCACCGCTGCGCGCCGCGCCGGGCAGGGGCTCTGCGCCGCTTTGCACCGCTGCGTCCTGGGCGTTTTCCGCCGAGTGAGTGGTAATGACGGCGAACTGCTCCATCAACAGATCGGCGTTGATGCGCTCGAACTGCGGGGAAATGGCCTTCAGCAGATGGCGCAGGCTGTAGGTTTTCAGAATGCCGAGCAGCAGGTGGCCGCCGCGGATGCGCGCCGCGCCGAATTTCAATGAGCCATAGACCCAGGCGCGTTCTACCGCGCTGTCGATGTGCTCGGACAGATCGGAGATGGCGCTGGCGCCGCGCGGCAGGCGATCGAGCGCCTCGACGATGTCGCGCGCCAGTTGCGCCTCGTCCAGCGCGAAGTGGCGGACGATCTGCTGCAGATCGCCGTCCGGCGATTGCATCAGCTGATGCAGCCAGTGCGCCAGTTCGACGTAGGGGTTACCGCGCAGCTTGCAAAACGCCGTCGCACTTTCCAGAGAGGTGAATAACAGGCTATCCAGTTTGCCAAATAATACCGAGCGGCTGATTTCAGACATGGTTTTCCTCAGGTCTCAGGGTGGCCTGGCGCCGCCGGGCGCCGGCCGAAATAGGGTCAGAACGGGTTTTCCAGCGGTTCAGGGCTGAAGATCAGATCGTCGAGATCGCGCTGTCGCCGATGGTCGGCCAGCCAACTGCTCAGGCCCAATCGCTGCGCGCCGCCGAGCTGGATGCCGTGCGCCTGTTCCTTCGCCAGGATCAGGCGCACTTCCCAGACGAACTCGATGCCCAGGTATTGGCGCACCCAGTCGCGCAGTTGCCGGCACAGGTCTGCGCCCGGCAAGAAACGGTCATAGTCCCGCTGCGGCATCGGCCCCAGCTCGATGCGGAATTTGTGCTGAATATCGCGCACCGCGATGCCGAGAAAGGCCGACTCGCCGAGCCGCGGCGCACCGCGCCCGGCCTTGAGCCGCGCCTGCTCGCGCGGTTCTACCCGCAGCCAGTGCGGCACGTTTTCGACGATGCGCACCGGCACCTTGAAATACTGCTGCAAAATTTTGCTCAGGCCTTCCGGATCGCGGCTGTGGCGAATCAGATGACCGGCCATAAAATGCTTGGCGTGGGCGTTGATGCTGTCGCGTTCCTGTTGCGCCGGCTGGCCGAGGCCGATCAGGCTCGACAGGTACTCGTCGAAGCGCCGGTTGTCCGGGCGATCCAGCGATACCGTCGGTTGCGCGTCGGCCCAGGCGCGGTAAAACAGCAGCGTCAGCCGGTGATGGAACAGATTGGTGAACGCCAGCAGGGTGGTGTCCTGATGGTGATACACCCGTTCGCGCACGTATTCGGTCAGGTGCCGCGGCAGCGGCCCGTTGGGGCCGAACAGGCCGAAACTGAAGATCGAAACGTCGTGCAGCGGGCCGTTGGCGCGCGGCGTCACCTGCGCCAGCGTGGACGGCGCGAACGACAGCGAAGGTTCCTGGCCCAGGCGCAGCATCTCGTGGCGCGGCAGCGGCGCGCGCCCCAGCAGGTAGGGCTGGCCGCCCTGGGCGTCGATGCGCCGCAGCAGTTGAAACAGATCGTGCTTGTAAGGCGCGCTGCGCAGCCGCGGCCAGAAGTCGTCCGGCAGGCGATACAGCGCGTTGATCTGCGGCGGCGCCAGTTCGGTGGCGATCATCTCCGCGTTCATATCAGCGTCCTTTTGCCCATGCGCGCCTGCCAGTGGGCGATCTCGCCGCGCTGCTGGCTGGAGAGCGTCATCTCGGTGAAGGTGTTCATCGCCACCAGGCGCGAGAACAGGCGCTCCAGCACGCTGCCGAGCAGGTAAGGGCTGTTGCCGGAGAACGCCTGCTCATCGACCGTCACATCGATGGCGATGCCGCGCGCGAACACGATGGGGCCGGGTTCAGGCACTCGCCGATAGACCGGCCGCAGGTTGCAGTGGCGCACGCCCTGGATCTGTTTGGCGATCGCCGGCTCGCTCAGGTTGCCGTACAGCCCCAGCAGCTGGCGTAGGCTGGCGGCGCCCTGTTCCGGATCGCCGTCCATCATGCTCAGGTAATTCAGCTGCAGCTGACTGATCAACCGCCAGGTGATCATGCCTTCGGCCAGCGCCGGACGCGGCGGCGTAGGGCCTTTGCGCAGCGAGACCTGCTTGATCGGGATTGAATCGGGCATCACAAAATTGCCCTGATCCTGCTGCAACAGCATCAACGGCAGGTCGCGGCTGGTGCACAGCACGTCGGCGGTGAGGTATTTCAGATCGCTGTGCCACGGCGACTGCCGTTCGTCCACCAGCGATACGAACACTTCCGAACCGGCATAGCCGGTGCGGGTGCCGTAGCGGCGGGCGTGTTCCGACAGGGTGCGCTGTTCGCGCCGCAGCGAGAAGTAGGCGCCATAGTTGCCGTCGTCCGCGCTCAGGGTGCTGTAAAACGGCCGAAACTCTTGCTCGTAGCGTTTTTCGCTGGCGCTGCCGCCGAGCCGCTGCACCGAAAACACTTCGTAATCCAGCGGCCGGATATTATCGACCACCAGATGGTATTCGTGGTTCTTTTCGTTGATCGCGATGCGTTCGGCCACTTTCGGGAACAGGTTGATCACCGGCGTGCAGTGCAGCGCCAAATGGGCAACGTCGACCACTCGTTCCAGCGCGGCATCGTGCCTATCGAGCAGCACCACGATTTCGAACTGGCGCAGCGCCTTTTTCCCTTCGCGCACGCTTTGCAGCAGCGGGCGCAGGCCGTTGACGCTGAAGAACTGGAAGCGCGCCGGGAAGGCGAAATATTCTTGCAGCAGCCGGTAGCCTTCGAAGTTGCGCAGGTCGTTGGGCAGCAGCGCCTGATCGGCGGCGAAGCCTTCCTGTCGCAGCCCGTCCAACGCCAGCGCCCGCCGCTGCGGCTGCGCTTCCACCGTTTGGCAGACAAGCCCGACGCTGTGCTGCATCAGCAACTCCAGCAGCTGCTGCGCCTGCATGTCCGGCCCGGCCAGGTAAAACATCAATTGGTCCAGCTGCAGGTTGTTGAGCGTCACGCTTTCGTAGCACTCGAGCCGAATGCGCAGCGCGCTGACGCAGCCGCTGTGCTGCAGCCCCAGCGAGGCCAGCGGAATATCGGCCGGAATGCCGCCCAGCTCGACGCCGGCGATGCGCACCGGCTGCAGCGTGACGTCATGCGCCGTGGTGTAACTGCAGGTGATGCCGCTTTTCTTCAGCGTCTGGCTGTCCATCATGGTGCCGCGCGGCACCACGAAGCCGTTGCTGATATCGCCTTTACTGCTATCCGGCTGCAGCTCGGCGATCGCCATCGACGGCGTCGGCGACAGGTAGTTGGGGTAGATGATCTCCAGCAAGCGCTGAGAAAAGCGCGGGAACTCGGCGTCCATTTTCAGCTGCACGCGCGAGGTGAGGAAGGCGAAGCCCTCCATCAGACGCTCGATATAAGGGTCCGCCACGTCGATGCCGCGCATGCCGAGACGGCCCGCGACCTTCGGGTACTGTTCGGCGAACTCGGCGCCCATCTCACGCAGATAGGCCAGCTCGCGGTTGTAATAATCTAACAGTTTACTGTCCATCGCCTTACCCTATGTCTTTCAGATCGAAGTGGCCGTTTTCCAGATCCACGTCGGTACGGAACAGAAACTCCAGCGGATAGGGCACGCACCACAGGCGGCCCTTGATTTCGATCGACAGCACGTTGTGCAGCTCCAGCGAGCCGGTGTCCGAAATGCAGCGCACCTGCAGCCCGTCGGGCAGAATGCGCGGCTCGAAATGGAGGATGGAATCGGTCAGCGCGCGCTGAATGTCGAGCCATTCGATGTCCGACATGCGCTTGCCCGCCAGCGAGGCGATGCCGTAATTCAGGGTGGAACGCCGCACCTGCGGAAAATCGCCGAGATCCAGATTGGATTCGCTGTTGACGCAGTTGAACAGCCACTGCAAATCGCGCAATACCCGGCGGCGCAGCTCGCTGTGCGACACCAGGTTGCGCACCTGCGCCTCCTGCTTTTTCTGCGGTTCGTCGTCGGTCAGCATATCGAGCAGCACCGGCTGCATTTTGTCGCGTGAAGTCAGGCTATCGCTGTCCTGACGATAGCGATAGCCCTGGCGGCGCAGATCGCCGCCGTCATAGTGGGGTGGGCGCTTGTCGTTCATGGTCAGGCGCTCGCGTCGAAGCTCAACTGCCGCAGGCTGTGCAGCGGGAATTCGTCGCTTTCGCTGAGCCAGGTCTTCAGGCCCAGCCCCGCATAGTGGGCGCCGTCGCCCAGCGGTTGCCATTCGGTGCGTTTGCCGAGCAGCAGCGCGTCGTCGCTGTCTTCGGGCAGCGGGTAACGGGCGGGCAGTTGGCATACCTGTTCGCGGCCATCGGTCAGGCGCACCAGCGCATGGCTCCACACCAGATCGATGGCGCTCTGCGGCGCCTGGAACTGGATCGCGGCGATGTCGGCAAACGGCACCCAGTAGTAAACGCCGTTGAGCGCCAGCTCGCACACCGGCCCGAGGCGGCCGTCACCGTCGGTCAGCCAGTCGAAACTCAGTTGCCGCTCTTGGTCGCCTTCGGCCAGCATTAACCGCCCGGCGCCGGCCGGGGCGGCCTCCAGCGCCTCATCGCGCAGCGTCTGGGCCTGCTCGGCTGCCCCTTGCGCATCCTGATGCAGCGCCTGCACCATCAGTTTCAGCCAGGGATGCGCCTGCCGCAGCAGCGTCGGCGCGGCCGTGCCGGCAAATACCGCCTGGCGTTGCAACTCGGCGTTGACCGACTGCATCAGCAGCAAGGTGGTTGGTTGGGCGATCGGTTTCAGCGCCTGCCAGGATTTCAACTGCGCGTTGGCGCGCGTCCAGTTGCCGCTCAGACACAGCAGTTGCACCAGCGCGGCGCGCAGGTCGGCATCCGCCGGTTTCGCCTTGATATCGTTTTCGACGGCGGTGATGGCCGCGGCGATCGACTGGCCTTGCAGCATGCTTGCTAATGATTTCACAGGCTTTCCTTATAATCAGTGAGTGGCGCCGTTGACCGACAGGTAGCTGCCGCTGGCGGGATCGACCCGGTCTGCGGCCAACTGTTCCACCAGCTTGAAGGTCAGCGGGGCGGAGGCGCTCAGCAGCGGCTGCCAGGCGGTTTGCGCCTGCTGCACGCGCTGTTTGATCTTGGTCTCGTCGGCGGCGTCGACACGCGGCATTTCAACGATCGCTTCACCGTTGAACGCCCAGGCGTGCAACTGCGGTTCGAAGGTCAGCAGCAGGAAGCTGCCCGGCGCCTGCGGGTTGCCGCCCAAAATGAGCCGTTGGGCGTTGGCGCTGACGACGGTCAGCGCACGATCGCCGCCGTTGATCTTCGCCAGCGGGTAACCTTGCAGGAACCACAGCGTCGGCGAGAGGGTTTGCCCGCCGTGTTGCAGCGTGACCGCGCCGCTGCCTTGCAGCCAGCCGTCCTCGCCGCAGCGCAGCGCGTCGCCGGCGGGAATGAACAGCGCGCCGCCGGTGGCGTCGTCACCCCAGAAGGTGCGGAAGTGGCAGCCCTGCGGCAGGCTGAAACGCTGTGGCGGCGCGGTGTCCGCCTGCGCAGAGGTGACGGCCACCGCCGCAGGAATGGTCGGCGGCGGCGGGGTTTGCGGCTGCTCGGCGGTCTCTTGTTTGACCACCGGTTTCCAGCCGCGCGCTTTGGCGGCTTCGCCGGTCGCCAGTTTCTCACCGCGCTTGTCGGTCAGCGTCCAGGGCAGATGACCGGCTTTCGGACACTGCTTTTCCAGCAGATTGCCGACGCGGGGCAGGAAGTCGTTCAACACGGCCGGATCTTTGCCTTGCGCCGAGACGATGCGCAGCGGGATGCTTTTGCTGCACCAGCTTTCCGGATTACTGTTCTTGACGTCATCGATAAACACTTCCAGCTTCTGGCTGGGGGAGTAAACCAGGCGATAGTTCATCGCCTGCGCGGTCGGTACCGCCATCAGGGCGACGAGCCCCGGCATCCAGTATTTCATAGTGAACCTTGCTGTGAATGTGCGCCGACTCAGTCGCGGATGAGAAACCGTTCCGCATCCGCCAGCGAATGCAGCAGGGTGGTTTCCTGCGGTGAGCCAATCCAGACGGCGATAGCGCTGTAGTTATCGCTGTTATTGTTTTTCTTCCATGCCTGCTGCATCAGGGCGATCCACTCGCTGGGGGAGTTGACCATGTGCAGCGACTGTTCCAGTTCGGCCTGGCTGAAGCTGTGCCAGAAGCCGTCGGTGCACAGCAGGAAAACGTCGCCGTCTTCCAGCTGCAGCACGTCGCTGTAGGTGGCGTCGCGCTCTTCGTTGAGCCCCAGCGCGAAATACAGCAGGTTGCTGTTGATGCCGTTGGTCTGATAACCGGCGTCCTGCATCTGTTGGATCAGGCTGTGGTCGGTGGTGACGGCATGCAGGTAGCCGCGGCGGAACAGGTACAGGCGGCTGTCGCCGGCGTGCGCCCAGTAGGCCAGCTGGTAATCGCGATCGATAAACAGACTGACCAGCGTGGTGCCCATCTTGCTGTATTCGTCCGACTGCCGCTGTTGCTGGTGGATGGCGGCATTGGCGCGCGTAATGTGCTGACGAATGCTCTGGGCGTTCAGGTGCTTTTCGCCGTCGAAGTTTTGCAAAATGGTGTCGCGCGCCAGTTTGGCGGCGATATCGCCGCCCGGAAAACCGGCGATGCCGTCGCACACCACGAAGCAGGCGGCGCGGTTGCCGAGCACCTCGCCGGTCTGATCCTGGTTAGAGGCGCGGCCGCCCTGGTTGGAGGTAGAGGCTATGGTGATATTCATTACGCGTCCGGTTTGGTCTGTGAGTCTTTGTATTGATTCACTTCAACGTCATAGGCGTGCAGGAAGGCTTCGCCGAACAGGGTGTGGAAATCGTCCTCGATCTCGCCGGAGGTTTGCTGATAGTTCTTCACAAAGTAGTCCCACAGCGCGGCCTTGCGGTTGGCGGGCAGCGACAGACGCGGCGCCACGCCTTCCTTGCGCGCTTCCTCTTCGAGGCGCTCCGGGTTGAAGGACTGCAGCATGGCGGCGATGATGGCGCGAATGCCGGCGATCATCCCCAGCTGGTGCGCCTGTAGGTCTATCAGCGCGTCGCGCACCGCCTGCTCCGGCGGCATAAAGCCCGGCATCTGGCTGCCGAACATCTGCATCAGCACCGTTTTGCCCGAAGGCAGCAGCTTGAACGGGTTGTTGGCCTCGTCGAGGATCATGGTCATCTCCGCCTTCACGCCGCGCTTGAGGATCGAGCGGGATGAAAGCAGGGCGACGGTGCCCTGCGAGAACAGGCTCAGCAGGCGGCCGGCCTGGCGGATCTGTTGTTCGTCGAAATGCGGCTGCGGCTGCAGATCGTCGAGACCGATGCCTTGCAACAGCGCCGTCAGCAGCGGCCCCTCCAAGGTGTCGCCATTCGGCGCGGCGGCGTGCTGCCGCTGGGCAGACTGGTAGGCGACCGGATCGATGCCCAGGCGGTTGCCCTGGCGCGGACGCGGAGGTTGCGCAGGCGGTTCCTGCTGGCTGAACTGCGGCGCGGGTTGGGGTTGCGGCTCGGGTCTCTGCTCGGGCGGCGGCGTCGGTTGAGGGCGCGGCGCTTGCGGTTGCGCGGCGATCGGCGCCGGTGGTGGGGACGGCGGTTGTGGCGATTCTTCCGGCTGAGCCAGCGGCACGGCGCCGCCCATCAACAGCCCCAGCGGATCGTTGCTGTTCAGCGTCTCTGGCGAAGCGGGCGCGGATGAGCCGCCGAACAGCGCCAGCGGATCCAGCTCTTGTTCCGGTTGCTGCGCATTCTGGACGGCGGGGGCCGGGCGCGGCGGCGCAGCCTGCTCCGCCAGCAGCGCGCTGGGGGTGGTATCGGCCAGGATATGCTCACGCTCAAAAGTGGAGTCGGTGTTGAATAAGGCGGCCGGATCGGTTTGCTGTTGCTGCAATTGGCGCAGATCGACATCGCCCGCCAGCTGCGCCAGCGGATCGGCCGGGTTCAGCTCGCGAGCGGGGGTATCCAGCAGCGGATGATTGTCCGGATTGGCGATCGGCGGCGGTGTGACGGCGGCCGGCGCGTTCGGCGTAAATTCTTCCACCAGGCTGTCCCAGATTTCGTTGGGGATCGGCGCGGCGGATTTTTCTTTGGCGGCGGCTGCAGGGGCCGCAGCAGCGGCAACGGCCTTGGCCACCGGTTGAGCCTGCGGCGCGGCGTGCTGTTGCAGCGCGCTGACTTCAATCTGGTAATCGTCGATGCCGAGCACGTCGCCATCCTGCAGTTCAACCTGGCGGCCTCGTTCCAGCGGAATATCGTTAAGCAGCACGCGGGTGACGTTGCCGCGATTGGTGATGCGGCATTCGCCGTCAGAGGAAATGTGCACGATAGCCTGCAGGCGGGAAATGGCGCGCTCTTCGTCCGGCAGCACCAGGTTGTTGTCCACGCTGCGGCCGATGGTGCCGCCCGGCGGCAGAAAATCGCAACTGCTTTGCGGCGGAACCTGGCCGCTTTTATTTTTTACAATGGAAAATCGCATAAGGCATTCCTGCTGATTAGATCTTATGGCCAGACAGTGGAACTAGATAACTGGATGAGTTTGACTTAATTTCTTTCCTAAGAGAGATCTTTGAATGTGAGTGACTAATTTTTGGGGTTAACGCATTATATGATCGAAAACTTCAATGTAATAACGTGAGGCTGTATATGTCAGGTGATGTCTTTGCTATTATTTGCATTATTCTTAGTCTTTCTTTTGTAATAGAGGTTAGTTGGTAATTGAGACAGGTAAGTAAGGGCGAATATAATACTGGCGTACCACACCTCATCATAGTCTTGAAATTTTATATTGAGAATTGGATCTAGTATCTCAGAACCATAGTTAAATACTAAACCTTGGATGATGCTTGCAAATAAATTTACTATGGTAGCCATTACAAAAAGGGAATAGGATTTTTTATTGTTGGTTTTTTGTTTTAGGTGATAAAGCCCGACAAATACTAAGACTGACAGGAAAAAGTATAAAAACACAAATGAGTAAGAGTAGGTGGAAAGCGTGACGTCATCGATCACTGTTTTGTTTCCTCATCGATTAATTTGTAAATCCCATAGCCAGTTATGGCATTGGAAAAAACCTCTGCGCCTAATGGAAACGTGCCAAGCTTTTTCCATCCAATAATATAATCGCTATTTATGTGTTTAAACAACCGCCAAGAGTCAGGTCTTAATGACTTGCTAAATATACCGTACCCGGATAGTGAGATGTCAACGGAACTATAAACGATGTCAGCTTCATTTTTATTATAACCTAGATAGTTAGCCGCGTAGTGGTATGCCTCTCTTATACTGCCAATCTTATCTTTTCTGAAAAGTAAATAATAGCCACTTTCGTAAACATTATTTGCTCCTTGAGCCATTAACGGTACGCCAACGCCCCCGCAGGCCATGCCTGCAGAAAGTGCACAGGTTCCGATTCCGGCAAATATCTGAGAGCCGCCGCTGACAAAACCAACTTGTTTCATCACCAGGTTTGAAAATCTTTCTCTTTTTTCTTTTTTTATTGCGACAAAGAGCTTGGCTTTACCTGTATTAATGTTGAATTCTTGTTGTTTGAGGTTGTTGATTTCCTCTTCAATTATACTGATTGCTCCAGAGTAGGATGTGCAGTGTATACTGATATCCCTTTGTGCAAACTGAATAAGTTGGTCTATTTCCAGTGAGAAATTAGCTCTTGATTCGTTGGTGTATAGATACTGTCGTGAAAACGTTCTTGATAGTTTTTTGAGTTCATCGACAGATCTATCCAGATCTGCTTTTGTTTTGTATTGCATCAGGATTCCTTTCCTATTTTTCTAAACTAACATTTATTATATGTAAGGATGCGTATTTATTATCAGTTGTCGTCTTTCCCTTGGTACTTCTTGATGATGGCTTGTAACGCTTGGCTATGTACAAGATCGATGTACTTGGCCATCGTCATCGGCTCCCCAGACATGCTGTCATAGGGCTTTGCCAGAAATTCTTTTGCCAGCGCCCTGACGGCGGTATGCGCCTCCAGAGAATAATCGCCGAACTCCATGTAACCCCGAGCGGCGGCGGCGGCATCGTTTTTGACTTCTTTGGCTGAGTACCCCTCGGCGATACAAACGCTAAGCGCGTAGTTTTTGAGGTACTCGGCAGGGGAATAGTCAATTTCTGTCGCTGCATTGACGTTCAACGTTGCGGCGATGGCCACAGTCAGTGAGATTTTTTTCACTGATTATTTCCGAGGAGGATTTTCATTTACTCTGTCCGGATTGTCTTTCACCCAATTATCATTAGGGCGCTGTACATAATCTTTCGCAAGTTTATCAAGCTCTTCACTATGGTACATATCCATGCACTTCATCAAGTCTAAGCGGCTTTTCCCATCCTTAGCATTGTAATTCTTTTGCAAATACTGCTTTGTCAGCTTGATGATAGGGGATTCTTCATCACGAATTGCATAGTATGACCAAGCATCGATACCATTCGATGAGGCAATTGCATCTTTGCTAGCCTCTGGTGATGTCTTATAAGCGACGGAAATGCAGTAGGTTAGAGCAATATCCTTGTAGTTTTGCAAATAGCTTCTGTATGCCGCTTGCGGCGGCCAATTTTCAATCGACTCTTCTTGATTTTTCTGCGCTATAGCACAAGTGGCATATAGACAAAAAAAGGAGATAAGGATTTTTTTCATCTCAACACTCCAAAATCCGTATGGTTTGTGCAGAGTAATACATAACCAGCGCATGAGTATCTCAATGCTTGATGGCGAATACCCAGTGAAAATAATTAATAAAACTCTAATTTTCTTAAGTTGATGGTTTTATAAAATTGCAACTTACAATATTAATTATTAATTAGAGTAACGTTCGAAGATGGTTTTAGCCTCACTGGAACTCTGCAGCGAAAGACAATCTAAAGTATGATAACTTCCTTTAACTGAGCCTTGACTATTTTTATTTGCGTACTGTTCAGCCAGTTTTTCGCCTTGTTCGAATGCATCCATGGGGAGTTTACTGAATTCTAAATAGGCGGAAGCGGAACGGAAGGCATCTTGCTTGGTTTTTTCTGAGTCAGTAGATTTCCCAATACAGCGGCTAATCAGCCAATTTTCATAAATTTCGCTTTGAGGTAAGTTTTCTATTTTTATATCTTCCGCCAGCAACATAGGAGAAACGAGAAGAAGAGCAAGGGCGATGTGGGTAGTCTTCATTTTAATATCCAAAGTGATGCGACTTCAGGAACAAAAGATCCATTCTCAGGATCCCCCATGAAATGACAAGAGTCAGAGCAAATGTCACCGTTCCATAATGTGACATGTCCTCTGGCATTTCGCCAGCCATTTCCTTGTATAACCATTATCCCTTTTTTACCTGAGAATTTAGCTGGGGTAGGGGATTTCACCGTGATATCAGGCTTGCCGAAGTTCTTTTCTAAAAAGAGAATCATATCGTTAACACGATAAAGATACCATTTTTTATCTTTACCAGACACAGTCGCATAACCGGAGTTAGAGGGAATTGGTATGCCTGTATAGTTGAGTACATAACTCATTCGTATAGGACAAGCATTTTCAAAAATACCGTTTTCAATATTGCTTTCTACTTTTCCACCAATCAATGCACCCACTTTTTTTACATTGATATTGACTTCAGAAAAACGAATCCATGCGGGTCCAAATAGAGGTTTTTTCATCCTGACTCTCCATTGTATCCATGTTATGAACCCCCGGCCGTAGCCGGGGGCAGACAAATTAAGCTTCGCGGTTTTCCTTGATGTTCCAACCTGCGCTGCTTTCGGCGCCTTTGCCGCCTTTATCGCTCTGCTCCCAGTACTGCTGTTTCACTTTCGCCGCCTGGAAGGAGTAGGTGACGCCCACGGTGTCTTCGCCGCCTGCACCGGTGTACTGCACGGCGGTGACCAGCACGTCTTCCAGGGTGATTTTTGCGTATTCAACCTGGGTGCCGCCCGCCTTGCAAACCGACAGCTCAATCTTGGTCAGGTGTTTGCCGCTTGAGCAGTGTTTCAGCAAGGCCGGGGTTGACTTGTCGATCAGCGCGTTGACGTGCAGATCGTTGAAGCACACTTTGCCGGCGCCACCGCCGCCGCCAACGCCCATATTGCCTGGTTGAGAGGCGCCCCAGGAGAAAGAAGTAATGTCGGTCCAGCCTTTGTGATTCGAATCTTTGGATTCGCCGCTGGCACCTTCAACTTTCAGGAACATATCAATAGCCATAGTTTCTTCACTCTTTATTAAGGGTTAACAGTAGTATTAACGTTACGTTGAAAAACTCAGGTAATAGCAGCAGGAATTGCAAGTGTGGTAATGCATTACCAATTTATATCCTTGTGCCATGCACCTTCTTAAATACCGAAAACTATCGGTACGGGTTACCGAGCCACTATTAAGTGCTAATGGCTCAATGCTTAATTATTTCGCGTTATCTTGGTTCCACATGCGATCCGGGTTTTCTGCGATAGGCTGACGATGAGGTTAATACATCAGCCAGGCCGCGCGATCGCGGCCTGACTTCAGTCCATCAGGACGCGTCGTTTTGTTTCAGCGAAGGCAGCTTCGACACCAGGCGCAGGGAGACGGTCAGGCCTTCCAGCTGGTAGTGCGGGCGCAGGAAGAACTTGGCGCTGTAGTAACCCGGGTTGTCTTCAATCTCTTCCACCTGCACTTCCGCCGCGGCCAGCGGTTTGCGCGACTTGGTTTCCTGCGAGGAGTTGGCCGGATCGCCGTCCACGTAGTTCATGATCCAGTCATTCAGCCAGCGCTCCATATCGTCGCGCTCGCGGAAGGAGCCAATTTTGTCGCGCACGATGCACTTCAGATAGTGCGCGAAGCGGCAGCAGGCGAACAGGTATGGCAGGCGCGCGGAAAGCTGGGCGTTGGCGGAGGCGTCGGCGTCGTAGTATTCCGCCGGCTTCTGCAGCGACTGCGCGCCGATAAAGGCGGCGAAGTCGGAGTTTTTGCGGTGCACCAGCGGCATAAAGCCGTTTTTGGCCAGCTCGGCTTCGCGACGATCGCTGATGGCGATCTCGGTCGGGCATTTCATGTCCACGCCGCCGTCGTCGCTCGGGAAGGTATGGCACGGCAGGTTCTCCACCGCGCCGCCGGATTCCACCCCGCGAATGGCGGTGCACCAACCGAACTCTTTGAACGAACGGTTGATGTTGGCGGCCATGGCGTAGGCGGCGTTGGTCCAGGTGTAGTTGCCGTGGGTCGCGCCGTCGGTATCTTCTTCGAAGTCAAACTCGTCCACCGGATTGGTGCGGATGCCATACGGCAGGCGCGCCAGGAAGCGCGGCATCACCAGGCCCAGGTAGCGCGCATCTTCCGATTCGCGCAGGCTGCGCCAGGCGGCGTATTCGGTGTTCTGGAAAATCTTGGTCAGATCGCGCGGGTTGGAGAGCTCCTGCCAGGACTCCATCTGCATCACGCTTGGCGCGGTGCCGGCGATGAACGGGCAGTGCGAGGCGGCGCCGATCTTGGCCATTTCGCCCAGCAGCTCCACGTCCTGCGGGCTGTGATCGAAGTAGTAGTCGCCCACCAGGCAGCCGAACGGCTCGCCGCCGAACTGGCCATACTCTTCTTCGTAGATTTTCTTGAAGATCGGGCTCTGATCCCAGCCCACGCCTTTATAACGCTTCAGCGTGCGGCCCAGCTCCTGCTTGGAAATGCTCATGAAACGGATCTTCAGCATCTCGTCGGTTTCAGAGTTGTTGACCAGGTAGTGCAGGCCGTGCCACGCGCCTTCCAGCTTCTGGAAATCGTCGTGGTGAATGATCTGGTTGATCTGCTGCGACAGCTTTTCGTCGATTTCCGCGATCAGCGCCTGGATGGTGCGGTAGGCGTCGGAAGAGACGGTGACGGTATTTTCCAGCGCCTGCTGCGCCAGAGTTTTCACCGCGTTCTCGACCGCTTCTTTGGCCTGATCGGTCTTCGGCCGGAACTCTTTGTTCAACAGCGCGCTGAACTCATCGCTGGAAAAAGTCTCGGTGGTTTGCAACGCATTCTGTTGCTGAGGCGAGTTGCTCATCGATTAATCCTCACGCTCGTTGTTGTCATCGTTAACCGCCGGCTTCGGCGCGTCGGTCAGGGATTTCAGCAGCGCGGGGTTTTGCAGGATCTTGGAGATCAGCTCCTCGGCGCCGTTTTTACCGTCCATGTAGGACAGCAGGTTGGAAAGCTGGGTGCGGGCGTCCAGCAGATTGTCCAGCGCGTCGACCTTGCGGGCGATAGCGGCGGGGGAGAAGTCTTCCATGCTTTCGAAGGTCAGATCGATGTTCAGCTTGCCTTCGCCGGTCAGGGTATTGTCAACCTGATAAGCGACGCGCGGTTTCAGCGATTTCATGCGCTCGTCGAAGTTGTCGACGTCGATTTCCATGAACTTGCGCTCCTCCACGCTGGCTTGCGGATCGACCGTTTTCCCCACCAGATCCGCCATCACGCCCATCACGAACGGCAGCTGGATTTTGCGCTCTGCGCCATAAATTTCGACATCGTATTCAATCTGTACGCGCGGCGCGCGGTTGCGGGCGATGAATTTCTGCCCGCTGCGGGATTTCGAGTTTGACATGATTTACTCCATCTAATGGCGATTGGGAACGCGCCTCGTCCGGCTGGGAGAGTCAGGTTCTGATTCGGGTCTGCGCAGGGGCAGACGGTATCGGGTGTCGTCAAGAGAACAAAAGTCGGCGGCTAGCTGTTCTCCTCGTTGTCGGGGCGACCGAGAATGGTCTCCAGTTGGTTAAGCCCATCGGGCGCCAAATCGCGGACGATTTGCATAAAGTCCAGCGTAATCAGTCGCTGTACTCGATCGATCATCAGTGGCGCCGGGTGGCTTGGCTCATGAAGACGAAAATAGTTTTTCACCTTGTCCAGCATCAGCTGGGCGTCGTCGCGCGACTGGATCTGCGCGCTGCGCCAGTTGAGTGGGGCAGAGGCGCTCTGCACGGCTGCCGGTGGTTGCTCAGCGGCGGTTTCCTGTGTGGCGTCCGCTTCGGTGGCGGCCGGGGCCTCGCTCTGGCCGGCAAGCGCCACCAGCGAAAAGACCTTGGTCAGCGCGCTCATTTCCGGCAGCGCGCTTTCACCCAGATGGCGGGTGACTTCGCTGCGTATGGCGGCCAGGGTGTTGGCGATGTGCATCACCAGCGCGCCTTCGGGGCGATCCTGTTGCGCCAGCTCATCCTGCAGCCGTGCGCGGCCGCCGGGAAAGTTGGGGCACTCTTGCTTGCTGCCGTCGAGCAGGGCGCCGGCATCGCGCAGCGAGATTTCACCGGCGGCGCTTTTCAGCAGCGGCGCGGCGCGCACGCTGGCGGCCAGCGCGGCCTTGTCGCCAAGGTCGGCCAGCGCGTTGATGCGAAACAGCGGGTCGGCCTCGCCGTCGAACTCAAGCGGCGGCTGCAGGGCGTCCCAGTAGCGGAGTATCGCCTGGTGGATCAGCGTCAGCCCGTCGGCATAGCCCGGCAATCCGCGCAGCTGGGTCCAGGCGCGGGTGAGATAGAGCATGACGCGCAGGTCTTTGGTGCGCGCCAGCAACGAGCTTGCGAGACGCTCGACCTGCACCCAATCCGGCGCTTCTTCCGGAATGATGGTGCTGCCGAATTGCTGTTCGGCTTTGCCGGTGGCGGCGCGCGCCATGGCCAGAAAGTCGGCGTCGTATTCCAGGTTGTCGCCGCAGGGCGTATCCGCGTCAACCGGGGCCAGCAGGGTATCGGTGTCGATAGCCATAAGATTTCCTTCAACGAGCGATGTTAATCAAACATTTGCGGGTACTGGCCGCCGCGGCCGGGGCGCGCCCAGCCGTTGGGTTCGAACAGCAATGAAAACAGCTGCACGGTGAGGTTGCCGCTGTGCACGTGGGTATAGAGCGGGTGCCCATCGGCCTGATTGGTCCACCAAAAGCTGGTGTACTGCGCCGGATCGAAACAGTCGGCGGCCTGCTGCCAGCCGAGGCCAGGTACGCCCGGATGCTGGAAACCGATAATCGACAATATCTCGGAGTCCGCTTCCGCCGGCGGGCTGGGCAGCGCCGGGATCGCCTGCAGCGTGCGGTCGATCTGTTCGGCGGAGAAGCCGTTGCGCACGCCGTTCAGCAGGGTATGGCCGAGCTGTTGGTACCAGCTCGCCGCCATGTTCAGCTGTTGCGGGCGCCAATCCTGTTGGCTGAACAGGCGCAGCGCGCAGATGGGGTAACGCCGCCCGACGCGGTCGCGCGCCGGCAACAGGCAGCCCATCTGCACGTACTGGCTGCCGAGCGTGGCGGGGATCACGAAGTTCCACACCGGCGCGTTGCTGAACGGGTGATCGTTTGGCCCCTGCGCGTCGCGCTGCAAATTCACCAGCCCGTTATGGAACCAGTGGGCCCAGTTGTTGACCACCGGGTCAGGCAAACGGCGTTGCAGGAAGTCACCGGCGGAAGGAAGTTTGCCGTACCAGCCGATGCTCGTCGGGGCGCTTGAATCAGTGCTCATGGTCATGTCCTTTCGGGGCTACGGGCACGAGAAGGCCGGCAGTTGGAACGGATTGCGAATGCTGTTGGGCGTGAACTCCAGCGTGACGCGGTGGCCGTCGAGATTGAACGTCGCCTGACGGCCGAGGCCGCCGGTGCCCGAAGACTGCGCCATATCCACCAGGCGGTTCAACGCCCACGGCCCGCTGGTCACCAAACTGGCGGTGGTGCCGTTGGCCAGCGCCAGCTGCAGATGCACCTGGTTGGTATTGCGGGTGCCCGGCCAGCTGACCACCAGCGGCACCTGCGGGCCG
Source organism: Serratia sp. X10 (assembly GCF_017811775.1). Taxonomy (NCBI): domain Bacteria; kingdom Pseudomonadati; phylum Pseudomonadota; class Gammaproteobacteria; order Enterobacterales; family Yersiniaceae; genus Serratia; species Serratia sp. X10. The sequence goes on from NZ_JAEIOH010000002.1 coordinate 649,946, forward strand.
TGGCTGTATTTGAACAGCTGCCCGTCGATATCCAGCGTCAGGTTGAGGATGTCGTTATCCATCCGCACCGGCCGCACGGTCACGCGGTAAGAGGGCGTCGCCGTGCCGTTGGCGAAAAAGGCGTCGCGAATGCGCTGCGCCTGCTGGAACGACCGCAGGATGCCTTCACCGCCGGGCAGCGTCTTGCCGTCCACGCCGGGCGTGAAACGCCAGTTGGCGCGGGTGGTATCGACCTTGCCCTGCAGGTTGTCGCGGAAGAAGCTGTCCATCAGCCCGCTGTTCGGCGCGAACATGCGCGCCAAATCGTCCGGCGTCACTTCCTGGCGCGCCCGGGCCACCAACGGATAACGCCCGGCGATCGCCTGGCGGCAGAAGCTGCCGACCTCGAAGCTGATGCGCTTTTTCACGTTCTCCATCTCTTTGCGCTGGGTGTCGCTGCTGGCGCCGATCGCCAGCGACAGCAGCATCTGTTTGAACGGCACCGGCAAGCGGCCGGATTCGGCCTGCAGGCGCGGGATGATGTCGCTCGGCGGCGCCGACATGCCGCTGTTGGCTGCGCCTTGCACCGCCGTCAGGTAGCTGTACAGCTCATCGACCTGTTTCAGCACGCTGTCGAAAGGGATCGCCTTATTGCCTTCGCCCTGGCTTTGCGCCAGTTCAAGCAGCGGCGCGAAGTGCGCCATCACCAGCTGTTCCGGCTGGGCCGACACGTCGCCGTCGGCGTTGGCTGGCCGGTTGGTGAACAGCGCTTCCAGCGTGCGGTTGGCGTTTTGATTCAGCTTGTCTTCGGTTTTGGCCAGCAGCGAGCGGGAATCGGCGTCGCTTTTCTCGTCGCGCAGGGTGACGTTTTTGCTGACGTTAACCAGCAGATTGCGCATCGGCGACGGATTGCCGGACAGCAGGCGCGCGCTGCTGATGCGCTGGGTCAGGTTGCCGATGTTGGCCAGTTGGATATCGCCCAGCAGCTCATCCCAGGCGCTGATAAAGTCCTGCATGTACAGCTGGCGGATGGTCTTGGTCAGATCGGCGCTTTTCTGCTCCGGCGTCTGGCTGTTCAACACCCAGACGTCTTCCTGGCGCAGGGTATCGGTCACCGGATCGATGTTGTCGTTGAACGCTTTCCAATACCCCTGCGAGGTGAACAGGCCCGGCACGCCGTCGGTCACCGGTTTGCCGCTTTTGCGGCTGAACGCCAGTTCGGTCTGCGGACCGGCCAAATCGACTAGGCTGACCGGCTTGATGTCGGTCTGTTTCAGCAGCAGGCGCTTAAGGCGGCCATAGACGCGCTGCGACAGCGGCGCCCGATTGAGCGCGGCCTGCGCCTGCGCCACCAACGGCTCGTCTTTGGCGTAAGGCGAGGCCTGGATCTGCGTATCCAGCAGTTGGCTCAGGTGCCATTCGATCTGCTGCAGCTGTTTTTGGGTGCTGCCCTGCGGCAGGTTGCGCTGCAGGTTGAGCATCACCCAGGCGCGCAGGAATTTGCCGTCGTACTGCTTCGGCAGATACAGCATCTGGTAGGCCTTCAGCGCTTCATAGCTGAAGTCCGCGTCGCCGTGGTTATCGTTGCGCAGCGTGGCGGCGATCTGTTGTGCCACCTGCGGCAGCAGCAGTTCTTTCAGCGCTTTTTGGTACAGGGCATTGCCGGCGTCGCCGACCTGATCGCCGCGGAACAATCCCATGCGATAGGTGAACGGCGGATCGTCCAGCGAAAAGTTCTGGCTGTCCGGCAGATGCAGCAGGCTGTTGAGGAACGGCAGCAGCGAGAACATATCGCCGTTGCCCAACTGGGTCAGGCTTTGCCCCTGGCGCTCGACGCCGGGCACCTTGGCGGCCACTTCCGCCAGATAGGCCTTGTTGTTGCCGTAGCTGGTGAACCACAACATCGCCAGCACCGCCAGGATCACCGCCAGCGCGATGTACCCTGCCCAGTGCAGGGCGCGGTTGCGGTATTCCCACCAGCGGTTGCTGCCCGCCAGCCCGGACTCCTGGAAGATCACCGATTCCAGCGTCTCTTTCAGGAAGAAGCTCTGGCCTTTGGCTGCCGGGATCGGCGTTTCCTGGCCCACGCTGTCCCAGGCCGCGTTGGCCTGCGCCCCTGAGCTGGCCGTCGGCAGCTGCAGATAGCGGTTCAGTTCGCCCATCACCCGGTCAAACGGCAGACCTTCCTGAGTGCCGCTGGTGAAGTAGATGCCGCGCGGGGTAAAGCGGGTTTCAAAACTGGAGGTGGCGAACACCTGTTCCAGATAATGGCCGAGCAGCGGGCGCAGCGCGGCGAATTCCTGCGGGAACAGGTAGCTTTCGGCGCGTTGGCGCGCGTCGTGTTCCATCAGCAGCGTATCCGGCAGCGCCGCATCCAGCCGTTGTTGCAGCAGGGCGTATTGTTGTTCGAAGGCGGCGTTCAGGTTGAAGTCCGGCTGCCGCGAGCGCTCGTAAGGGAAGGTGAATCCCCAGATCTGGTCGCGCTGGGCTTTGTCGAAGCTGCCGAAATAGGCCATAAAGCCGTTGAGCAGGTCGGTTTTGGTCACCAGCACATAGACCGGGAAGTGAATGCCCAGCTGTTCGTGCAGTTCTATCAGGCGTTTGCGCAGCGCGCTGGCCTGCGCGGCGCGCGCTTCCGCACTGTCGCTCAGCAGATCGGCGACGCTGATGGTGACCATCACGCCGTTGATCGGCTGGCGGGTGCGATATTTTTTCAGCAGCGCGACGAAGCTTTGCCATTCGCCGGCGTCTTCTTCACGCTGGCTTTCCTGGGTGGTGTAGCGGCCGGCGGTGTCGAGCAGCACCGCGTCGTTGGTAAACCACCAGTCGCAGTTGCGGGTGCCGCCCACGCCGCGCAGCGCGGACTTGCCGAAGCGATCCGCCAGCGGAAAATGCAGGCCGGAGTTGACCAGCGCGGTGGTTTTACCGGCGCCGGGCGCGCCGATGATCACATACCACGGCAGCTGATACAGATATTGGCGGCTGAAGCGGGTCATCCAGCGATGTTTGCCATCGCCCTGGCCCGGGGCGAAGCGCGCCTTTTTTAACAGCTGCGCCGCTTCGTCGAAACGCTGGGCCAGCGGATCGTCTGGTTTGATCTCGGGCTTGCCGTCTTCCGCCGGCACGGCTTCGGCGGTGCGCAGGTTGCTCAGCAGGCGGCTGTTGAACCAGGCGCTGTAGAGGCGCGGGATCAGGCGGCACAGGAACCAAATCAGGTAGATAGCGCCGATGGCGATCTGGCGGTTGAGTTCCGGCTCCAGCGGGCGATAGTCACCGATGGCGACCAGCGGGCCGATCGTCCAGATGATGAACGCCAGCGCGGTGATGCCGACAAAGCCCCACAGCAGGCGGCTGGTGATGATGGAGAATAACGTACTGAGCATTACTTTCCGGTTCCTTGCGGCAAGCCGTTGATTTCCGCCTGGGTGTTTTCCGGGGCGACCAACAGCGTAATTTCTACCCGGCGGTTCAACGCGCGGTTCACTTTGTTATCGTTCGGCGCGACGGGGTTGCTCTCGCCGCGGCCCTCGGCCTTGACCCGCTGCGGGTTGGCGAGGTGTTTTTGCAAGCGGGCGCTGACCGCTTCGGCGCGCGCCAGCGACAGCTCCCAGTTGGAGGCGAAGCGGGCGCTGCGGATCGGCAGGTTGTCGCTGTAGCCGGTGACCAGGATTTTGCCGCTGACGCCGTTCATGGCGGCGGCGATGCGGTCGATGACCGGGATATAGTTGGCGCGCACCGTTGTGGCGGCGGAGTCGAACAACCCGTCGCCTTTGAGGATCACCACGCTTTGCTGCGCTTCGTCGCGCACCACCACCAACCCTTCGGCGATCTCCTTGCGCAGGAAGCTTTTCAGGCTTAGCGTCGGCGGCGCGGCCGGCGCAGGGTTACCGATCGCCACCTGCGGCAGATTGGTTTGGTAAATCGCCGCCAGCACCGGGCTGGTGTTGTCACCCAGCCGCCAGTTGAGGGCGATAAACAGCAGCGAAGCCAGGAAGCCGGTCAGCGCCACGCAGGCCCACAGCGGAACCAGTGGACGCCACAGTTTCTGTTGTACCGGCAGATCCAACGCATGAGGCGACAGGGGCGGGGCGTAGCCGCCGCGCACCGACCGAATCAGCTGCAGCAGGCGCTGCTTCATGGTTTCCAACTGCGAGCGGCCGTTTTCCATCACCCGGTAGCGGCCTTCAAAGCCCAGCAGCAGGCAATAATTGATCAGCTCCAGCAGATTGATGTGCTCGCGCGGGCTCTGCGACAGCTTGGCCAGCAGCTGGAAGAACTTCTCGCCGCCCCAGGTTTCGTTATGGAAGGTCACCAGCAGCCCGCTGCCGGACCACACGCTGTTGCTGCCCCACGGGGTCAGCGCCGCCGCTTCATCCAGCGCGGTGCACAGACAATAACGCGCGCCGATGATCACTTCGTACGGCAGGTTGGCGCGTTGGCCGCGGATCTCGAAGCGGCGCATTTCGTCGATCAGCTGTTGGCGCAGCTGCGCCGGGTTGGCGTGCGTGGCCGATTGGCGGATCTGCGAAATGGCGTTCAGCAGCGGGTTGGCGGCGTCCACCAGCGGGTTGGCCGCCGGCGCCATGCTATTTTCCTGAGTCATAGGTTACCGGTCCGTATGGCTGCGAATCGCCCAAAATTCCATGTCCAGCCCCGGGAATTCGCCGGCCAGGTGCAGGGCGAAGGCGCTGGATTTTTCCATCTGTTTCCACAGGTCGCCGCCTTTTTCCAGCTCGAAATAGGTGTAGCCGGCGTGATAAGGGATCTGACGCGGCGCAACGGGCATGGTGCGCAGACCGATGCCTGGCAGCTGCAGCTGCACCAGATCGCGGATGCGCGTGACCGGGGCGATCTTCATCTGCGCCGGGAAGTGGGTCAGCAATACCTCGGCGGCCACGTCGGCGCGCACTGCCAAGACGAAGCCGAAGTCGCGCATCATTTTGGCGTCTTGCACGGTGGCGACGTTCAGGCCGTGGGAGCGCTCGACCAGCGTCAGCTGAATGGCGTTGTCCTCCAGCACCACCGACAGCCCTTGCCGCAGCAACAGCATCAGCTTGCCGAAGCACAGCGCCAGGTTGTCGTGGTCATACACCGGCAGGCGGCCTTCCGGGGTGCGCTGCGCCGAGAAGCTGGCGAGTTCGGTGGCGAACTGCAGCCAATCGGCGAACAGGCGCTCCGGGTGCAGATGGTCGAGGTGGTAGGCATGGCTCACCTGACCGAGATGGCGGTTGATCAGCTGCAGCAGCATGAAATCGACCATTTCGGAACTGCCGCCGCGGCCCGGTTGCAGCAGGCGTTGACTCATCTGCTGGCTGCGCTGTTGCAGCAGACCCTGCAGATCGTTGATGAAGGTCTTCAGTACCGGGTTGCCCTGACAGTTCAGCATCGGCGGGATTTGCGCCGTATCGAGACGCAGGCTGTTGTCGCCGCGCTTTTCCAGCACGCGGGTCACGCCGAGCGCCGTCCATTCGGCGTTCAGCTCGCTCTCCAGCATCAGCCGCAGGCGCAGGCGACCGAATTGCAGCGCCGCGCTGCCCACCGAGACGGCGTTGAGATCGTCGACTTCGGTCTCGTAAGCCAGATAGCGCGCCAGCGCTTCCGGGCTTTCCTGAAAGATCACGTCTTCACGCCCCGCGCGATAGGTCGGCAGAGCCAGCACCACGTTTTCACCGGTCTTGTTGTCGGCGATGGCCAGCGGCGCGGGCGCCTGCTGGGCGCCGGAGAAGCGAAACGGCGTGCCGTCGGGCATGATGCCGCTGGCGGCGTTGAGCGCGATCTTGCCCTGGCGCAGCAGCGTTTGGTCCAGATCCAGGGTGAGAAATCCCCAGAAACAGCCGCTGTGGGCCTGGCCCCAGTTGCGCATATAGCCTTCGAGATAGTTTTCCGCCTGCTGGAAATGGTGAGGGCGCAAAAACATTCCCTCAGTCCAGACAACCTTATGAGCATCTTTCATCATCACACCTATAGTTACTTCGCTTCAGCGCAGCGGTAGGTCAGTCGACCTTTTTTACGGGGCGCAGGCCACTCACGCCCGCGACGATATGCGCTTCCAGCTCATCCGGCGAGAATTGCCATACCTTGTAGAAATTGGTTTCGGTGGGTTCCGGCAGCGGCAGTGAAATGCGCCAGGTCTTGCCGTCCAGATTTTGATATTCGGCGATCACGCCGATATAACGTGCGTCCAATGTGCTTTGCCCACCGAGCTTTTTGCCGGTCTGGCCCGGCGTCAGGAAGAACTGATCGCTGTCCAGCAGGCTGTTGCCGAGCACGCTTTTGGCGTCGTTTTGCAGACTGAAAAAGTCGGCTTCCATGAATTCCGCATCCGAGCGCAGCAGCAGCACGCGAATTTTGATCGGCGCCGGTTGAGCGCCGGCGGCGGCGTTGACCTGGCGGTCAGCGTCGAAGACCAGGCTGTAACGCGCCGGCACGCTTTTCGCGGAAGACATGCAGCCGCCGAGCGCCAGCGCGCCCAGCAGCAGAAACAGCATCCCGCACCAGCGGGAAGCGATAGGGGTCGTCGTCATGGGAATCTCGTCGCCCGCAGGCGTGCTGACTACTGGAGGATCCAGGTGGCTGAGCCGGCGTTTTTGCACGCCTTGCTGTCGCCGCCGACTTTAACGCAGTCCTGCTTGGCGGCGCGCGCGCGGCGCGGCAGATCTTTGCGCAGCGTCGCTTTGTAGCGTGCTTCCGGCACGCCGGCGTTGGCCTGGATATACCCCACCAGATCGCCGCCGCGGATGGCGGAGATCGCCAGCCAGTTGTTTTCCACTTCGCCCAGCGCGTAGAACGCGGCGGCGTTGTCCAGGCTGCCGACGGCGGTGCCGGTATAATTCGGGCTGCTCATGATGCTGGCGGCGTACAGGCTGCGGTACTCCTCACCGATCGGTTTGAACTGTTTCGGCGCGCTCACCGCGGCGCGGTGTTTTAGCGTGACGCCGTTGACTTCACTGCTGACGATGGCGTCGTTATTGAGCGCCGGCGGCGGTGGCGGTGGGGTGGAGCAACCGGCAAGCGTCAGGGCGGTCAACAGCGTCAGGGTAATCCGTGTTTTCACAATGTCCTCTTTTTCTTGATTGAATGGCTGTGTAATAAGGCGCCGTCATCAGGGCGCAAGCAGCAACACTTTTAATTGGCTCGGCACGATGCGCATGCCGAGCGCGTTGGTGGAGTTCTGCAGGCTGAGGCTGGTCAGCCGGGTGGCCGGGGTGCCTTTGAGCAGCACGGTAAAGGCGCCGGTCAGGTGGCGGGACGGCCCCATCACCGTGCCGGAAGCGACGCCGGTGGCCACGCCGGGGTTGTCGCCGTTGGTCAGGGGCGTCACCGTCGCCATGTTGTGCGCCGGGGTGCCGACGAACAGAATGTTGAACGCGTTCGGGATGGCGGTCGGCGCCAGGGCGATATCCGGGTAGGGAATGGGCACCGGCGCCGGGCTTGGCGTCAGACAGACGTCGGGAAACGCCAGGTCTACGCCGATCATTTGGCTGTTGGCAAACATAAAAGGCCTCCGCAAGGTTATCCGACGTGGATCTGTTCCGAATCCAGCTTGGTGATGTCTTTCGAGGTAATCAGCGTGTTGCGAGCATGAATACGGGCGTAATCTTCCGCCTGATAATCCAGCTGACCGGCGCGCACGTGCTCGGTCTGGCGCACTTTGCGAAACAGCGAGTGGCTGATCTGGCTGACCGAATGCCACAGTGACTCGCAGCGTTTGCCGACCAGACGGCTGATGCTGACGAAAGCCGAGAGTTCTTCGCCGCTGTATTTCATCTTGTCGACGTGGCAGTCGCCGCTGTTCGCTTGCAGGGTCATGGCGTCGCCGCTCAGGTTCAGCGCCTGCGCGCCGTGCAGCGACAGCGAGCCGTGCAGCGTTTCAATGTGCAGATCGCCTTCGACGCTCAGCCGCGCCGCATTTTGCGGTTCCACGCGCTCGAGGACGGCGATCGCCCACAGCTGGTGGCCGCAACCGGCGACCAGTACGCTATCGCCGAGGGCCGGCGTCAGCAGGCAGCTGGCCGCACGGCGGCAATGCCAGCCGCGGCCTTCACATTCCACCACCAGGCTGCCGTCCGGCAACAGGTTGACGACCTGGCCGGCGGCCTGCTGGGGCGGCGCGATGTTGACGGCGCGAGTAGTGTTGACAACGCTCATGGTGATCCCCTCGTGAAGTGGTCAATACGTTCAAATGCGGCTCTGGCGCTGTGCGCTCCAGATTTCGGCGGCGTACAGCTCTTCGTCGCGCTCGAGAATGCCGCTGCGGTCGCCCCAGCGCGTTTGCTGCTGGTGGGCGCGGTGCATGCGGGTGCGCATGAAGCGCGCATGCCGGAAATCGGCGGCGCCGATGTCGGCATAACAAAAATCGGCGTAGGTCAGGTCGCTGTCGCTGAAATCACAGCGCGCTGCGCGGCTGTGCTGGAACACGCCCTGATACAGACGCGCCTGGTTGAAGTTGGCGGCGTCCAGCGTCGCTTCGCTGAAAATCGCCTGATCGAACTGCCCGCCGCGGCACTGCGCCTGAGTCAGGTTGGCCTCCATCCACAGCGACTGCTGCGCCTGCACGCCCGTCAGGTTGGCGCGCCGCAGCGAAGCGCCCTTGAAATTGCTTTGGCGCAGCGTCGCCTGGCTGAAGTCGACGTCGTCCAATTGGTTATCGGTAAACTGGCAGGCGATCAGGCGCTGCCCGGCGTAACTTTTGCCGCGGTGGTCGCATTCGAAAAACGTGACGCGGTCGAAATCTGCCCCTGCAAATTCTGTGTTACAGAGGGTTAAGCGAAAAAACGTGACAAGAGAAAGTCGCGCATGCTCCAACGTGGCGCCGTCGAGCGGGCTTTCGTAAAACGTGGTGCGATCGTGCTGAGTGGCGGAAAAGTTCGCACCGGCCAATTGGCATGACATCCAGTGGCTTTGGGTGAGCGGCAGACGGCTGAAATCACCCTGTTCAAGCCGGCAATCGTTGAACATCGTCAGCTCGATATGACTCTCGCTGAAGCGGCTGGCCGACATGGCGCACTGATTGAAGGCCGTTTGCTTGAGGTTAGCCTGAGTAAACAGAGCGTGCTCGAGCCGGCAATCGCTGAATACGCTGTCGCGCAGATCGCAATCGGAGAAGTCCACGCCGTTCAGGTTCAGCGCGTTGAACATCGCGCCGGCCAAATCCATACCCGCGAATGACAGGCCGTGCAAATCCTCACCGGAAATCGGTTCGCCGCGTTTTACACGCTGGCGTATCTGCTCTGGCGTTGAGGTCATACTTCTTTCCCGTTGTGGCGAGGCAATGTTTTCACTCTGGCGGTATAGGCATCGTCGAGCCGGGTCGCCTTGTCCACTTTCGACTGCGACAGATCGGCCCGGAACAGATTGGCGCCCTGCAGGTCGGCGCCTGACAGCACGCACTTTTGCAGGATCGCCGCAATAAAGTTGGCGTCGCGCAGGTTGGCGCGCGTCAGATCGCTGCGAATGAACAGGCTGCCGCTGCCGTTGGCCTGATTGAAGTCGGCCTCGTTCAGCCGCGTTTCCGACAGATCGCAATTGTTGAGGCGCGCGCGGCTGAAACTCGCCCGCTGCAACGGCATCTGACGCAAATTGCACTGGTTCAGCGTCGCGTCGCTGAAATCCACCTGGGGCAACAGCGTCTTTGCCGCAAAGGCACAGGCCGTCAGGCGCGCGGCGCGGAAGCTAAGGTTTTGCGTTTCGGTATCAACCCAGGCGCAGCTTTCCAGCCGTGCCTGCTCGAATTTCACCGCCAGCAGCCGGCATTTGATGAAGCTGACTTTGTCGAGCCGGGCGTGACTGAATGTCAGTTGCTCCAGCTGCAGCTCCATCAGCGTAATGTTGGCCAACGTGGCGCGGCTGAAATCACACTGTCCGAGCAAGGTTTCGTACCCCAGCAAATCGCGTAAAGACGCCATCGTGAAGTCGCAGCGTTGAAACAACGTTTGTTGAATATTGGTTTCATGCAGCTGCGCGCCGCCGAAATCCGTCGCTTCGCATTTCGCCAGGGCCAAAGAGGCGTGGCTCAGATCCGCCTGCTGCAAGACGGCACCGCAGAGATCGGTGCGCGCCAACATCGCCTCGCGAAGGTCACAGCCCACCAACCGGGCTTGGCGCAGATTGGCGTTTTCCAGCAACGTGCCGCGCAAGGTGGCATGGCTGAGGTCCATGCCGGACAGATCGGCGCCGGTGAGGTCCAGGCCGCTGAGATCTTTATCGCGCTGCATGGCCGCGGTGACGCGTTGGCGAATGATCTGTGCCAGATCGCCGCTTAAGCGCAGCGCCGGGCTTTGCGCCTGTGCCGACATTAAATACATTTGGTGCAGCGCGCGCTCGCTTTCCCCCAACTGCTTGTCGCTAAACGCGTCGGGGCGTTGACGCGCCTGTTGAAACAGCTGGTCGCGCTGCTGTTGGTAGCTTTCCGCGCCGGAAAGGTCGGCGGGGCCAGGGCCGTCAATATCAATGCCGTTTGCCTGCGCGTCATCGCGGATTTCACGATAATGCGCTTCAGCGCGCTGTTCCATGCCGTCGACAAACTCGGCCAGCTGATCCAAAGAGGGCATCGGTTCAGCTGGCGGCGCGGCAAACATGTCGTCGATGTCTCGGCCTTCGCGCTGCAGACGTTGGCGGTGTTGTTCGCGTTGGTGATGCTCGTAGGCGGCGATGTTTTCCACCATCGGGCTTTGCTGCGTTGGCGTTTCCGTATCGAGCCAGGGGCCAATACAGCACTCCGGCAGCAAATCTTTTTCACGAAAAGCGTGTAGAGCGCCATGCTCTTTATCAAGCCGCCGATCGAGCACCTGCCGATAATGCGCGACGGTGCGGCTTTTACCCTCAATTTCCAGCGCCGGCATGAGCTGCATGACGTCTGCGGCATCGTCTTCATTGATGGGAAGGCTGCCCTGGTAGATCAACAGCATTTGTTCGCGATGAGGAAAGAACCACACGGTGGTGTGGCGCATCGCGACTTCCCCGAAATGCGCTTCGCCGCCGCGCAGCCGGTTAATGAAGCAGCGTGCGCGCCACGGCGGCAAACGGCCTTGCTGAACCGGCTCTGAAGGGTGCATGTTCCATATCCGGTAGGCGGCCTGAAGCGGCAAGCTGTCGCGTTGGGGAAACTGCTGATCGCTTTCCGCCATGTTGAACAGGCGCCAGTCGATATCGTTGGCAAAGCCGGGAAAACCGTGTTTCAACCAGTCGGCGTCGTAGTTTTTACCGATACGTGAGAAGCGGCGCGGCCAGGTGATATCCAACGCGTCAAAGCTTGCCGGCTGCGCGCTTTGCCGAGGAGACGCGAGGCGCTCCTGCAGCGGTTCAACATTGGGTAGGCGATGAATGCGGCCCTGCGGAAATGTTTCTGGAGTGGCGCCGATGCCGTGCGGATTATCGGCGAACTGAGCCCCGCCGTAAGCCCGGCGCCAGTCCAGACGCATTTCTGCAAAAGGGAGAGGAGAGGAGGGGCGATCGTTGATCCAATGACGATCGCCGAAAACCACCAGCGTTTTCTCCAGCGAATCAAGCTGGATCTTCACGGCGCAGGCGGTTTTGTCTTGTTGATGGTGGGTGTAGGCGTTGCCGGTGGCGAGAAACTCCGCACAGGCTTTCGGAATAGCCAAATCGAGCACGCCGCCGCTCAGCGTAAGTTCGTCGGCGGCCAATTGCCACAGCTCCGGTTCGGGGCGCAGGCGCGGGGAAGCCCCCATGTCGGCCAAGGCCAAAATGGAAACGCCCAGATGATTTTGCCCTTGCCAAGAGAAGGGGCGATGAAGCGCGCTGAGGCGCAGAGGTTTTACGACTTTCATTGTGTGTGTAAAGCTTCCTGTGGATATCAGCCGGCAGCCAGGCTGCTTGCTCAAAAACAATCCGTTTTTCGGTTTAATAGATATCAGGCTATGTCACAACAGATGAAGAAAACGATGCGGCGTCCAGAGCCGATCGCGAATGCGGGGAGCGTTTCCTCGCGTCAAAGGGATTATCAAGAGGACAGTGCGTTGTCCTTCCCGCTTATTTTACGAGCCAGCAGTACGACGGCGACGGACAATGCCGCGGCGATCGCCTTGGCGGTAAATTGGCCTGCACTCTCCAGATGATAGGGGGCAAAAAAGCCGACGCCGGCGGTGCCCAGAATCAGCAGCGCGGCGAGCGGGGCAAAACAGCACAGTTCTATCGCCAGCGCCAGTCTGCCGGGGGCCGCCGCACCCAGATAACCCATCAAAAAACCGGGCAAAATCAGGAACCCGATCAGCTCCGCGGGCGCGTTCACCGCAGACATCACCTGCTGGTTGTACTTCAAGATTGCTAGCATCAGTGCGACAAAGATCAGCAACCGGACGGACAATGCCGCCGTTCTGCCCGCGGGTAAGACGGTCTTGCAAATAGCGGCGATCAATACGCCGCCAACCAGGATGCCTAAGAAGGTAAACAGGATTTGTCCCCAGAGGCTGTCCTGCGTCGAAAAGGCAATAAACGCGCCCATCGTGACACTTCCTTATGCAAGGTGATTTAGCGAACTGATGGACGACAAGTCGTTTTCACAACGTTGAAATCGGATCGCGTTGATTGAAAAGGTTCTTTTCGCTCAAAGTCGGGATAACTCTTCGATCACCGCTTTTTTGGGGTTCTTGGGATCGTACTTTATCGCGGTGAAATGACCCGGCTGATAACGCGGCAGATCAACGACGCTGATCGGGCCTTTCGCTACGGCCGTATGGTTTTTTCCGTCTTGGGCGATGTACTTGACTTCCACTTCGCAGACCGGCCGATTCCCGTCCCACAGGTTGGTCTGGCGGATGCTGACGATTTGCCCGGAGGCGGAAACTCCGTTCTCCATCACGCTGAGAGAAGAACCGATGTGTTTGAAATAGCCCCAGATATCGACCGTGATGAATTTGAAAAAACCCACCAGGCTGAGAATAGGGGCCAATAAAATCAAACCGATTACGGTGAAGATATTTTTGGCTTTGGACATGGGCATCCCTACTTATAAAAAGATCGCCAGCGCCTTGCTGCTCAATCGCAAAGAACCGTTGGTTATTAAGGCCCCAAGCTGCGTGAACGTCATGGGATCGTTGCTTAGCTTGAAATTGGTTTTGCTGATCGAAAGCGGGTTATGGGAAACATCGAACATCGTGTGCTTGACGCTCAGCCCCGTTAAGGCAAGGTTGGCGCCTATCGCGGTCCACTTATAGCCGTGGCAGTTATCTTTCCAGGTGGGCGCCGAAATAGACACGCCGTCCTCGCTGGTAATGCTGATGGTTTTTGCCGTGATGGTCAGCGAACCGCTAATGGTCGTTTGCTGATCGTTTTTGTAGGTTTCTTTGACATTCCCCGTGATGTCGGTGGTCTGGCCGCCGGCCTCCACCGTCAGCGTCTGACCGCCTGCGGTGACGGTAGTGGTTTGCCCGCCGGCGGTGATGGTGGTGTGCTGCCCGCCGGAGGTGATGTTGACCGTCTGCCCCTTGTTGATGGTGTTGGTCTGTTGCCCCTCGGTAATGTCGAGGGTCTGGTCGCCCTTCACCGTGACATGCTGGGTTTGCGTAATGTTTTGCGTCTGCGCGCCGTCAAGCTTGAAGGACTGATTGCCGGTGATGTCGATCTTATCGCCGCCGTCGATAATCGTCAGGGCGCGGCCGCCTTTGATGTTCACCGTCTGGTGAGCGTTCAGGTTGGCGGTTTCCAGCCCATCGACGGTGGTGGTGCGTTTCGCTTTGTACAGGAACGTGGCGTCGCCGGTGACGGTATCGTTCTGCTGGCGACCGATGGTGGTGGTGCGACTGCCGTCAATATTGACGTTCTTGTCGTTTTCCACCGTCATGTTCATGTTGCGTTCGGCGTGCATGTCGAAAGATTCGTTGCCGGGCGAGTCTTCCAGGAACAGGAAGCTGGCGTTGTCGACGCCGCCGCCTTTGCTGCGGCTCATAAAGCCCATTTTGGTGGCGTCGCCGGGCAGATCCCAAGGCGGCATGCTGTCTTCGTTGTAAACGCGGCCGGTGATGATGGGGCGATCCGGATCGCCGTTGATAAAGTCGACCACCACCTCCTCACCCACGCGCGGGATTTGGATCCCGCCGTATTTCCAGCCGGCCCAGGCGCTGGAGACGCGCACCCAGCAGGAGCTGGTTTCATTGCCGCTGCCGTGGCGATCCCAACGGAACTTGAGTTTCACCCGGCCATATTTATCGGTCCAGATGCTTTCGCCTTCCGGGCCAACCACTTCGGCGGTCTGCGGGCCATGGGTTTTCGGCCAGGGTGTGGTGCGCGCCGGGCGCCAGTTGATGTCCGCCGGCACCACCTGAAATTCGGTATGTTGCTCGCCAACGTCGTTATCGTTGCTGGCGTAGCTGTTTTCCTGCATGAAGTAACGCGCGCTGACCACCAGATAGGCGCGGTTGTCTTCCATGCGCGGCGCCTGGATCAGCTGAAAACGGTAGCCGGGCGCAATGCCCTGCGAACTGCCTTCGCCGCTCATCTGCTCATGCTGCGCTTCGAACTCCTGTTGGCGCACCTTGACGTAAAACTGGCCGTGGGCGTGATCGGTATAACGCCCGGGCCAGTCGAACACTTCGGCTTTGTCCTGTGCGAACGAGGCAGGATTCTGCCGGGCCTCCAGCAACCGTGCGCGCGGTTTACGAAAATCGTAGTCATCCAGGCTATACAGGCTGGGCGTGATGGCGTCCGAGACGCTCCAGCTGTTGATGCTGTCCTTGTTTTCCACCAGGCCGCCTTCCGCGAGCTGATAGGGGATGCTGGCATAGCCGGCGAGTTCCTGATGCGCCGCCGGCGCGTCGGCCAGCACCAGCGTATGGCCGTCCTGCTGGTGCGTGAAATAGTAATAGATGCCCTCATGTTCCATCAGACGACTGATGAAATCGAAATCGCTCTCCTGGTACTGCACGCAGTACCCCCAGATGCGGTAGTCGTAACTCAGACGGTTATCGATCTTCACCTGATACTGCCCCAGCACCTGGGTCAGGATGTCGGGAACGGTCTTTTCCTGATAGATGCGAAAATCGCGGTTTTGCGTCAGGTACCACAGCGTGGGGCGCAGCACGGCGCGGTAGATATAGTAGCGGTTGCCGCCGGCTTCTCGTCCGGAGAGGGTCATACGCGTGATATTGCCGTTGAGATAACGCGGGGCCATCGGGTTGCCCCGCAGCTCCAGCGTGATTTTTTGTCCCAGCAGCGATTTCAGATCGAGGCGATTGTCAGGGCTGAGCAGCTCGACGTCGAACTCGAACAGCCCGGCCAGTCTTTCCTCACCGGAAAGGCTTCTGAACAACAGCTGATGGGCGGGCAAAGGCGTGTGCGCAATGATAAGGCGATCCATACTATATCCCCGGTTTAGGCATAGCTACCGCACGAGATTTGACGCGCGATCCCGATGGCGTATCTGTCACGAATTGAGACAGGGGCTGACGAAAGATTTAACAAAGTTTACACAAAGGCACGATTTGTGCAGTCTACAATAGAGCTCTGCATTTGCAAAATAGCCTTGTGGATCAATGCTCAATTCGTTAACTCGCTCACGATCTGCTTTTTTATTATCTAAAACATATAGATACGAGCAGATCTTTTTTTATCCCAAATTATTGGGAAAATGGTAATACCAAATAATAAATCTGTAACACTTAAGTCAACGTGTTTATAAAACAACTCTTTTTTTCCGTGAAAAAAGTCACTGAGTATTTTTTATCCTTACCATTCGTTAGTTAAAGATGATCAAATATATAAATTTAACGAATGTTAATTCGGATGATTCCTATTTGGCGGGCGTGAAAAGCCCGCGGTGCGGGCCTCCGACGGTGAGTCTGAATGGTTGATAAAGCAGCAATTGATGCGGTTAGCGCGGAAGGGGATCGAGGGAAAGTCGGCTTATCAGGTCACAGAGCCAGGTTAAGGCCGGGTCGCGTTGCGCCTGTCGGCCGGCGATCAGCTCAATGGGGAAAGGCGCGATGGCCAACTCCTCAGGCAGCGGGAGAATGCGTACGCGTTGCGGATCGGAAAAACGCCGGGCCACGCTGGCGGCCAGGGTGGCGATCAGATCGCTGTCGGCGACCACCGCCGGCAGGGCGACAATGTGTGAAAAGGTCACGGCGACGCGCCGCTGGCCGCCGATTTCCGCCAGGCGGCGGTCGACCAAGCCTCTGGCGGAGCCGTCGTCAGCCGGCGCGTACAGCCCGTGCGGCAGGCTGAGGTAGCGGGCCAGATCCCAGCGGCCATCCGCCAATTGCGGGTGTGAACGGCTGGCGATACAGACCAGATGCTCTTCAAACAACGTGCGCACATAGTGGCTTTCCGCCCCGGAAAGATGCCCTCCCAGCGCGACATCCACCTCCCCGCTATCCAACTGACGGTAAATATTGCGGCGATCCAGACGCGAAACGCGAATATCGATGCCGGGTGCCGCCTGGCGCAAACGGCTGATGATGGCGGGCAGCAGCAAGATATCGGCATAGTCGCCGGCGGCCAGCGTAAAACGCCGTTGCCCGGCGGTGGCCGGATCGAAACGGGTCGGCGGGGCTAACGCCAGATGGATTTGCTCAAGCACCCGCTGTATCTGCGGCATAAGCTGGTGGGCGCGCGGCGTGGGCGCCATGCCGCCGCCGCTGCGGACAAACAGCGGATCGTTGAGCAGAATGCGCAGTCGCGCCAATGCATTGCTGACGGAAGGTTGCGCGCGGTTAAGACGCTGGCCTGCGGCGGTGACGTTACGCGTCTGATACAGCGCTTCAAACACCACCAGTAAATTGAGATCGACGTTGGCTAAATTCATTTTATGAATACTCTATATACAGATAATCCATTTCCAGAATCTTACAGCGTTCCCTAGGCTGGTAGCACACGAATTTAGCCTTCAATCAGGGGAAATGATGAACAAAGTGTTAATCACCGGCATTGAGCCGTTCGACGGTGACGCGGTGAACCCTTCCTGGCAGGTCGCGCAGGCATTGGCCGGAGAGCGTATCGCCGGCGCGGAGATCGCGGTGCTCGAGTTGCCGTGCGTATTGGGCGTGGCCAACCAGCAGTTGATCGCGGCGATTGAGGCATTGCAGCCGCTGGCGGTGATCTGTCTGGGGCTGGCCGGCGGCCGGGCCGAAATATCCCTGGAACGGGTAGCCATCAATTTGATCGATGCCCGCATTCCCGACAATGCCGGTAAACAGCCGATTGACGTGCCGGTGGTTGCCGGCGGGCCGGTGGGCTATTTCAGTACGCTGCCCGTCAAGGCCGCGGTGCAGCAACTGCGCCGGCAGGGGATCCCGGCGGGCGTTTCTTACACGGCGGGCACCTATAACTGCAACCATATTTTTTATGGTCTGCGTCACTATCTGGAGACGCGGCATTCGCGGGCCAGGGGCGGATTCGTGCACATTCCGTACAGCCATGAACTGGCGGCAGCGCATCCGGGCAAGCCGAGTATGGCGCTGGCGACGATGGTGGAAGCGGTGCGCACTCTCGTGCAGGTGACGCTCACGGTAGAGGAAGATGTGCGATTCGGCGACGGCGCCGTGCATTGATAAGCAGGGCGTGGCGCGCCACGCCCTGATGCGCGTTATTCGTCAGCGACGCGGATCACCAGTTTGCCGAAGTTTTTGCCCTGCAGCAGGCCGATAAAGGCCTGCGGCGCCTGCTCCAGCCCATCGACGATGTCCTCGCGGAACTTGATCTTTCCTTGCTCGACCCAGCTGCTCATCTGTTGCAGGAATTCATCAAAGCGTGAACCGTAATCGTCGAAGATGATAAAGCCCTGCATGCGGATGCGTTTACGCAAGATCAGCCCTTCCAGCAACGGTAAGCGATCCGGCCCGGCGGGTAACCCGGTGGCATTGTAATGGGCGATGATGCCGCAGACCGGAATGCGCGCTTTGGCGTTCAACAGCGGCAACACGGCGTCAAATACGGCGCCGCCGACGTTCTCATAATAGATGTCGATGCCCTGCGGGCAGGCGGCGGCCAGCTGTTCGGCAAAGTCGGGGGCGCGGTGATCGATACAGGCATCGAAACCCAACTCTTCCACCACATAGCGGCATTTGTCCGCACCGCCGGCAACGCCGACGACGCGGCAGCCTTTCAGTTTGCCGATTTGGCCGACCACTGAACCGACCGCGCCGCTGGCGGCGGCGACCACCAGCGTTTCACCCGCCTGCGGTTGGCCGATATCGAGCAACCCCATGTAAGCGGTAAAACCGGGCATGCCCAGCACGCCGAGCAGGCGGGAAGGGTGCGGCAAGTGTGGGCCGAGATTGCGCAGGCCGCTGCCGTCGGACAGCGCGTAATCCTGCCAACCGTCATAGCCCAATACCCAATCGCCGACGTTGAAATCGGGATGCTGTGAGGCCGCCACGCGAGATACCGTTCCGCCTACCATGACCTGACCGATCTCCACCGGCGGCGCGTAGGAGGGAGCATCGCTCATGCGTCCGCGCATATAAGGATCCAACGACAGATATACGGTGCGCAGCAGCAGCTGGCCGGCCTCGGGTTGTGGCACGTCGACCGTGTCGAGGCGGAAATTCGCCGCCGTCGGTTCGCCGTGCGGACGCGAGGCCAGCAGAAAGCGGCGGTTCTGTTGAGAAGGGGACATCGAAAGCTCCTTTGTGTTGCGACAAACAAGGTTCGTTAAGCCTAGTCCAGGGGCGCCAAGGCAACGTTACCGAATGTGCTTAGCCTCAGAGCGGAACGATCAGCACGTCGATATGGCTGATGTTGATGAAGCGGGCGGCGGAACAGGAGACTTTGTTCATCATGCTGTCGCGGTGATTGCCGCAGAGCAGCAGGTCGAACGGCTGACGGCGGCTGGCGAATTCCAGGCTGTCGCCAAGCTCGCCATGCACGATAAGGGTATCGGCGATCGGATAGCCGGCGCGTTGGCGCAGTTCCTCCATAAACAGCCGGGTTTCCTCTTCCATCAGCGTGCGCAAATCGGCCAGCATCGGCCCGGCGAAATTATTGTACATTTCCGGATTGGCGAGAGTGCTTAACAGGGTGATGTTGCCGCCGTAGGGGCGGACGATAGAGACGGCCTTTGCCACCAGGCGATGGCTGTCAGGCGCAACGGCGACGGTAACCAGAACGTTTTGATATCCCATATTCCACTCCTTGTTGCATCCGTCGTGTTTCAGGCTGCCGCGTCGGGGCCTTTGATGAAATGCTGCGCTCGGATAAAGGGTAGAACCTGGCGGGGGGAATAAATGTGTTTCGTATCACGCGCGGCAATAAAAGCTGAGTTTGCTCCGGTTATATAGCAATAAAAGATAAAACCGTTGCCGCACGTAATTTCACTGAATTAAAGCACCTGCGCCCACAGCGTTTTCGGCACCTTGCCCAGATCGAACAATTTACCGGCAACCAGCTCGGCGCGACGGTGGTCGGCAGCGCGGTACATATTGCTCATTTCTGTATCGTTTTCAATGGAATAGTTCAGTTTGTCGTACACCTTCTCCAGGCTGTCCAAAGAGGAGCATTTACGGAATGTCAGCAGATATTCGAGCGTATCGGTCATGATTAAAATATAGCCTGTTAATAGTTAAAGCCGGGTGAATAACACATAGTGGCTCACGGCGACGCCGTCGAGGCAGCGATGTACGACCTGACAAAAATCATTTCAAGTGAATAAATTGCACTGGGTAATAATGTGACGCCGCCCGTGGCGGCGCTGGGATAAATCATAATATGCAAGTGCGGCATCAGCAATCTCATCCTGCTGATAAATGAAGAAATAGGGAAAGTCTCAGGGCGATGCGTCACGAACGAGAAGCTTAAGCGTCGACGTTTCCGCTGCGTGCAAGCGCGCGAAGCCGCGCTCGCTCCCCTTTGGCGGCGTTTTTTTCACCTGCCCGGAGGGCGGTCGCAGCACGAAGCGATGTATGTTGCCGCTGTCGGCATTGAAACTGCGCCTGTTTGGCCTGCGCGATTATGGCAAGTAAAACAAAACTGCGTTTTATTTTATTGCAATGAAACGATGGGGCGCGGGAATTTTAATAACGTCTGGAACGGCGTGGTAATTAATGCGCCGGCAAAAAAGAAATAAAAAAATGCTAAAGCTTTAGGATGTGCTGCCGATATGTCGTTTTGGGGAAATTTAACGTTAAAAAACCATTCTTGCGCCGCGCTAATACGGAAACATATCGTTACGTCTATTGGCTTGTTCACTACGCCAGCGAATCATTGATAAGCCATAATCACCTGATGTTGAAAATTAGAACAACCCTCTGCGGAGGGTTTAAGTCAAATCCGATAGCTAATAACCTTATAGTTTACATAGGTTATTTTTCACCTCGGATATTTTTTAGCGGCTCAAATGGTTATTTATACTGAGATTGTTGCCTATATGCAGATTTTTGTTCTGTTATTTTGGTTTGGTGATGGTTTTGTTCGAATTGATCTAAAAAAGATAATTTTTTGGCTGATAAACATTGTTTTTAAGACGTTTTTTTACCTAAGGCGATTTTGTGAGCAAAATGCGGGTCATAAAATGTGCGAATTTAGGGGTATTTGGCTTAATTATTTTTTATTTTTGTGATCTATGTCACATTGTATTTAAAATTGCCTCTCACTTACATTGTGTGTGCTAATGGTTCGGGGGTAGAGTTGCGCTGCTTTAGGAATAATCTTATTAAATTTGTAAAAATAGTTTCATGGTGACTAAACACTATCGAAGCAGAATGCTGTACATCCATACACGTTGGTTTACGCTCGTAGCAAATACTGAACAGTGGTCGAATTTAGCGATTGGCGAAAATTATAGCAGTCGTTTTTGAGAGATTAATTTGCCAACTTTGGGAAACAACCCAGGTCACGGGCGATAAAATTTATCACCCAGCGTATGTTTTTAAACATAGTCTGTCGGGATGGGGAATATGGGTACGTCTGAATTACTTAAGCATATTTATGACATCAATTTGTCATATTTACTTTTAGCACAGCGTTTGATCAACGATGAAAAAGCGTCCGCGATGTTCCGCCTTGGTATTGATGAGACCATGGCCGATGCGTTGGCGCAGCTGACTTTGCCGCAAATGGTCAAACTGGCCGAGACCAACCAGCTGGTTTGCCACTTCCGCTTTAACGAAAGCCAGACCATCGAACGCCTGACAAAAGAGTCGCGCGTCGACGATCTGCAACAAATCCATACCGGCATTTTGCTATCAAGCCATTTACTGCAAGAGCTATCGAGTAAAGACGCTAGCCCGACGAAGAAAAGAGCCTGATGATGGTTGAGAAAAGCATTGTTCAAGAAGCCAAGGACATTCAGCTCGCCATGGAGCTGATTTCGCTGGGGGCCCGTTTGCAGATGCTGGAGAGTGAAACCCAGCTCAGCCGCGGGCGCTTGATTAAACTTTACAAGGAGTTGCGCGGCAGCCCGCCGCCAAAAGGAATGTTGCCGTTCTCAACCGACTGGTTTATGACCTGGGAACAGAATATTCATTCCTCGATGTTTTATAACGCCTACCTGTTTCTGATGAAAAGCGGACAGTGCAGCGGGGTGGAAGCGGTGATCAAAGCCTATCGCCTCTACCTGGAGCAGTGCCCGCAGCAGGCCGGCGAGGCGCCGTTGCTGGCGTTGACCCGCGCCTGGACGCTGGTGCGCTTCGTCGACAGCGGCATGTTGCAGCTCTCCGCCTGCAGCTGCTGCGGCGGCGCATTTATCACCCACGCGCACCAGCCGCTGAACGGTTTCATCTGCAGTTTATGCCAACCCCCATCCCGCGCTGTAAAAAGACGTAAACTTTCGCCGCAACTGGCCGATATTATTCCTCAACTGCTGGACGAGCAGGTCAAACGCGCCATTTGAGCCGCCACGTTGCCGGCTCTCGGCAATGAATACCGACGTGTGATACGCAGGGGCGGCATGCCGCCCCCAGACATGCAGCCTGGTCTGTCGCGCCAGGGCGCGTTTGCCCCACCTTCCATCCACATTGTTAATTTAAGGAATGCGTGTGCTAGTTATTTTGGGTTATCTCGTGGTATTGGGTGCGGTGTTTGGCGGCTACCTGATCGTGGGCGGTCATCTCGGTGCGCTCTATCAGCCGGCGGAGTTTCTGATTATCGGCGGGGCGGGGGTCGGCGCTTTCATCGTCGGCAACAACGGCAAGGCGATCAAAGCGACGCTGCGCGCCCTGCCACGCCTGATGCGGCGCTCCAAATACAACAAAGATCTGTATATGGATCTGATGGCGTTGCTGTTCCGTCTGCTGGCCAAATCGCGTCAGCAGGGCATGCTGTCGCTCGAGTTCGATATCGATAATCCGCAAGAAAGTGAAATTTTCTCTAATTATCCGCGCATCCTTGCCGATAACACCCTGGTGGAGTTCATTACCGACTATTTACGGCTGATGGTGAGCGGCAATATGAATGCGTTCGAGATCGAAGCGCTGATGGACGAAGAGATCGAAACCTACGAGCAGGAAAGCGAAGTGCCCGCCGGCAGTCTGGCGATGGTGGGCGACTCCTTGCCGGCGTTCGGCATCGTCGCGGCGGTGATGGGGGTGGTGCACGCCCTGGCTTCGGCTGACCGTCCGGCCGCTGAACTGGGCGCGTTGATCGCTAACGCCATGGTCGGTACTTTCCTCGGCATTTTGCTGGCCTACGGCTTCATCTCGCCGCTGGCGACGTTGCTGCGTCAGAAGAGTGCCGAAAACGTCAAGATGATGCAGTGCATCAAAGTCACGCTGTTGTCGAGCCTGAACGGTTACGCGCCGCAGATCGCGGTCGAGTTCGGCCGTAAAACGCTGTATACCACCGAACGTCCTTCTTTCGTTGAGCTGGAAGAACACGTGCGCCGCGTGAAAGCGCCGGCGCAGCAGGCGACGGAAGAAGAAGAAGCATGAAACAGAATCATCCGGTCGTTTTGGTCAGAAAGCGCAAGTCGCATCATGCCGCCCATCACGGCGGCTCCTGGAAGATCGCTTATGCCGACTTTATGACGGCGATGATGGCGTTCTTCCTGGTGATGTGGCTGCTGGCGATCGCCAGCCCGCAGGAGCTGACGCAAATCGCCGAATACTTCCGCACGCCGCTCAAGGTTGCCCTGACCAGCGGCGACAAGAGCAGTTCCGAAAGCAGCCCCATTCCTGGCGGCGGCGAGGATCCAACGCAACAGCATGGCCTGGTGAAAAAACAGGTCGATTCGCCGGACTCGCGCGCCGAAGAGCTGCGCCTGAACAAGCTGCGCGAAAAGCTGGATGAGTTGATTGAGTCCGATCCGCGCCTGAAGGCGCTGCGTCCGCATCTGTTGATCAACATGATGGACGAAGGGCTGCGCATCCAGATTATCGATAGCCAGAACCGGCCGATGTTCAAAACCGGCAGCGCGCAGGTCGAGAGCTACATGCGCGATATTCTGCGGGCGATAGCGCCGATCCTTAACGACTTGCCGAACAAAATCAGCCTGTCCGGCCACACCGATGACATCCCTTACGCCACCGGCGAACGCGGCTACAGCAACTGGGAACTGTCGGCCGATCGCGCCAACGCGTCGCGACGCGAGCTGATCGCCGGCGGCCTGGCGGAAGGCAAAGTGCTGCGGGTGGTAGGCATGGCGGCCACCATGAGCCTGAAACAGCATGGCGCCGATGATGCGATTAACCGCCGCATCACCGTACTGGTGTTGAACAAGCAAACGCAAGAGGGCATCGAGCACGAAAATGCCGAAAGCAACGCGCTGGATATTGCCCAGCCGGACAGCCTGAAGCAGCTGGCGCCGTCGGCGACCGCGCCGGCCAGCCAAACGCCGGAATCTTCGACGACAGCCCCGGAACCCGCGGCGCCAACGCCGAACGCTCCACCGCAGGCGTCCCCGGCGATAGCCCCGGCCGACCAGGCGTCGGAACCACCGGCGGCCGCACCCGCACCGACTAACCGCGACTCACAGCCAGAGGTGACCCCGTGAGCATGGACATTAGCGATTTTTATCAGACCTTCTTTGATGAGGCGGACGAGTTGCTGGCCGACATGGAGCAACACCTGCTGGAGCTGGATCCGTTGGCCCCCGATATCGAGCCGTTGAACGCCATCTTCCGCGCGGCGCATTCGATCAAGGGCGGCGCGGCGACCTTTGGTTTTTCGGTGCTGCAGGAAACCACCCACCTGCTGGAGAACCTGCTGGACGGTGCAAGACGCCAGGAAATGAGCCTGAGCACCGAGATTATCAACCTGTTTCTGGAAACCAAAGACATTATGCAGGAGCAACTGGACGCCTATAAAACCTCGCAACAGCCTGACGCTGAAAGCTTTGAATACATTTGCCAGGCGCTGCGTCAGCTGGCGTTGGAAGCGCAACAGCAGCAGGAGGCGCCTGCGGCTCAACCCGCCGTTCAGCAGCCGGTCGCTCAGCCATCGGCCGCGCCGGCGGCGATCGAAGGCGGCATGCGCATCAGCCTGAACGGGCTGAAAGCCAGTGAAATCCCGTTGATGTTGGAAGAGCTGGGCAACCTCGGCGAAGTTAAAGACCCGCATCAGACGGAACACAGCCTGGACGTGACGTTGCTCACCTCCGCCAGCGAAGACGACATCAGCGCCGTGCTGTGCTTTGTGCTGGAATCGGAACAAATCAGCTTCTCGACGCCGACGCAAAGCGCGCCGGCCGTCGCGGAGGCGAACTTGCCGGAGACGGTCGCTGCGCCGGAACCGGCGCCAGCGCCGATCGCCAGCGCTGCGCCGCCTGCCGCCAAACCGGCGGCCGCAGCGGCGGAAGCGCCGAAAGCGCGCGCCAAGGCGAGCGAATCCACCAGCATTCGCGTAGCGGTGGAAAAGGTGGATCAGCTGATCAACCTGGTGGGCGAGCTGGTGATCACCCAGTCGATGCTGGCGCAACGCTCCGGCACGCTGGATCCGGTGAACCACGGCGATCTGCTGAACAGCATGAGCCAGCTGGAGCGTAACGCACGCGATCTCCAGGAGTCGGTGATGTCGATCCGCATGATGCCGATGGAATACGTCTTCAGCCGCTACCCGCGTCTGGTGCGCGATCTGGCCGGCAAGCTGAACAAACAGGTGGAGCTGACGCTGCAGGGCAGCTCGACCGAACTGGACAAGAGCCTGATCGAACGCATTATCGACCCGTTGACGCACCTGGTGCGCAACAGCCTCGATCACGGCATCGAAGAGCCGGCCACCCGCATCGCCGCCGGCAAGTCGGCGGTGGGCAATCTGGTGCTGTCGGCCGAACATCAGGGCGGCAACATCTGCATTGAGGTCATCGACGACGGCGCCGGGCTGAACCGCGAAAAAATTCTCGCCAAGGCCGCTTCGCAAGGGTTGGCGGTGAGCGACAGCATGAGCGACGAAGAGGTCGGCATGCTGATCTTCGCGCCGGGCTTCTCCACCGCCGAGCAGGTGACAGACGTTTCCGGCCGCGGCGTCGGCATGGACGTGGTGAAACGGAATATTCAGGAGATGGGCGGCCACGTCGAGATCCGTTCGCAGGCCGGTAAAGGCACCACCATCCGCATTCTGCTGCCGTTGACGCTGGCGATCCTCGACGGCATGTCGGTCAAGGTGAACGACGAAGTCTTTATTCTGCCGTTGAACGCGGTGATGGAATCGCTGCAGCCGCAGGCGGAGGATTTGCATCCGTTGGCCGGCGGCGAGCGCGTGCTGCAGGTGCGCGGCGAGTACCTGCCGCTGGTGGAACTGTATCGGGTATTTGAAGTGGAAGGCGCCAAAACCGACGCCACTCAGGGCATTGTGGTGATCTTGCAAAGCGCCGGCCGCCGCTATGCGTTGCTGGTGGATCAGCTGATTGGCCAGCATCAGGTGGTGGTGAAGAATCTGGAAAGCAACTACCGCAAAGTGCCGGGCATTTCCGCCGCGACCATTTTGGGCGACGGCAGCGTGGCCTTGATCGTCGATGTCTCGGCGTTGCAAACCTTGAACCGTGAAAAGCGTCTGACGGACGCCGCCGCATAATAATGAGTTTATTGATTTAAAAGGTGAATGATATGGCAGGATTGGCAGCCGTCAGCAAATTGGCTGGCGAAACGGTAGGGCAAGAGTTTCTGATTTTTACCCTGGGCAACGAGGAGTACGGCATCGATATCCTCAAGGTGCAGGAAATTCGCGGCTACGATCAGGTGACCCGCATCGCCAACACCCCGGCGTTCATCAAGGGCGTCACTAACTTGCGCGGCGTGATCGTGCCGATCATCGATCTGCGGGTGAAGTTCTCGCAGCAGAGCGTTTCTTACGATGAGAACACCGTGGTGATCGTGCTGAACTTTGGCCAGCGCGTGGTGGGCATCGTGGTCGACGGCGTTTCCGACGTGCTGTCGCTGACCGCCGATCAGATCCGCCCGGCGCCGGAGTTTGCGGTGACGCTGGCGACTGAATACCTCACCGGCCTCGGTTCGCTGGGCGAGCGCATGCTGATCCTGGTGGATATCGAAAAGCTGCTGAGCAGTGAAGAGATGTCGCTGGTCGACAGCGTGGCGAAAAGCGTCTAATTCAAGACCGAAGGGGGCAGGGTGCTGCCCCCTATAACCTTCACTTTCCATGACTTGCCGCAACGTCGTAGGCCGTGTCCTGAACCCCCACTAAAAATAGTTACTTTCCCGCATAAAGTTTTGCCGCGCTGCGCCGATAACTCACACATTCAACGTCATCAAAGCCTGTCTGCGCGGGCTTCAACAAGGGAAATCATGTTAAATCGTATGAAGGTGGTCACCAGCCTGTTGCTGGTGTTGGTGCTGTTTGGCGCCTTGCAGTTGATTTCGGGCGGACTCTTTTTCTCCTCGCTGAAAAGCGATAAGGAAAACTTTACCGTCCTGCAAACTATCCGTCAGCAGCAGTTGCAGCTGAGTGAAAGCCGCGTTGACCTGCTGCAGGCGCGCAACTCGCTGAACCGCGCCGGTATTCGTTACATGATGGATACCAATAAGATCGGCAGCGGCGCCACCATTGATGAACTGCTGGCCAAGGCGAAAGAAGAGCTGGCCGAGGCGGAAAGACACTACGCCGCGTACGAGAAAATCCCTCAGGATCCGCGCCAGGATCCTCAGTCGGCAGAGCGCGTTAAGCAGCAATACGACATTCTGTACGGTGCGCTTTCCGAACTGATCCAACTGCTGGGCGAAGGCAAGATCAACGCCTTCTTCGATCAGCCTACGCAGAGCTACCAGGACAACTTTGAGCAGAGCTACAACACTTACCTGGAGCAAAACGGCAAGCTGTACCAAATCGCGGTCGACGGCAGCAACAGCTCCTACAACTCGGCCATTTGGACGCTGATCGTGGTGCTGGTGGTGGTGCTGGCAGTGATCGTACTGGCCTGGACCGGTATCCATCACATCCTGGTGCGCCCGCTGAATCGCATGATTGATCACATCAAACAGATCGCCGCCGGCGACCTGACTCAACAGATCGTCGTCACCAGCCGCAACGAAATGGGCGTGCTGGCGGCCAGCCTGAAACACATGCAAAGCGAGCTGATCGAAACCGTCAGCGGCGTGCGTCAGGGCGCAGACGCCATCTACAGCGGCGCGTCTGAAATCGCCGCAGGCAACAACGATCTCTCCTCCCGCACCGAGCAGCAGGCCGCTTCGCTGGAAGAGACCGCCGCCAGCATGGAGCAGTTGACCGCGACGGTGAAACAGAACGCCGAAAACGCCCGTCAGGCATCTCAGCTGGCGCTGAGCGCCTCAGAAACCGCGCAGAAAGGCGGCAAGGTCGTGGCTAACGTGGTGCAGACCATGCACGACATCGCCGGCAGCTCACAGAAGATTGCCGATATTACCGGCGTGATCGACGGCATCGCTTTCCAGACCAACATCCTGGCGTTGAACGCCGCGGTGGAAGCGGCGCGCGCCGGCGAACAGGGCCGCGGCTTTGCGGTGGTGGCCGGTGAAGTGCGCAACCTAGCGCAGCGCAGCGCGCAGGCGGCGAAAGAGATCAAAGGCCTGATTGAAGACTCGGTCAGCCGCGTCGATATGGGTTCCGTCTTGGTCGAGAGCGCCGGCGAAACCATGGGCGACATCGTCAACGCCGTTACCCGCGTGACCGACATCATGGGCGAAATCGCCTCGGCGTCGGACGAGCAGAGCCGCGGCATCGATCAGGTTGGCCAGGCGGTGGCGGAAATGGACCGCGTCACCCAGCAGAACGCCTCGTTGGTGGAAGAGTCCGCCTCGGCGGCGGCGGCGCTGGAAGAACAGGCCAGCATGCTGACCCAGTCGGTGGCGGTATTCCGCCTGAGGTCGGAAGGCCAGGAAGAGTTTAAAGCGCCTGTCACCAGCAAGGCGCAGGTAACACCGGTAATCAATCATAAGAAAATGAACGCCAGCGATCTGCAGGATAACTGGGAAACGTTCTGACCGGTATCGGGCCTCTCTCGCAGAGGCCCTTTTCCCTACGTAGGCCGGTCGCCGGCCGGCTGCAAGGAGGTTCAAGTGTTTAACCGAATCCGTATCTCTACCAGCTTATTCCTGTTGTTGATGACCTTCTGCGTTCTGCAGTTGGCCAGCAGCGGCCTGTCGTATTCCGCGTTTCGCTCCGATAACCACAACCTCGACATCATCACCCTCGGCAGCCAGCAGCGCGATTCGCTCAGCTTGAGCTGGGTGTCGCTGTTGCAGGCGCGCAATACGCTGAACCGCGCCGGCACCCGCGCGGCGCTGAAGCTGCCGCAGGAGCAGGTGAACGAGCTGATGAGCAACGCCCGCAGTTCGCTACAGAAGGCCGATCTCTATTTCAATCAGTTTATGGCGGTTGAACGCAGCAGTGAACAGCAGAACCAGCAGACGGCCACTACCAAGGCCAGCTACGAGCGGCTGCGCGGCGCGCTGCGCGAGCTGATCGGTTTCCTGGAAAAGGGCGAGCTGCAGGCGTTTATGGATCAGCCGACGCAGAAAACCCAGGATCTGTTCGAGGCCGACTTCGTGCAGTACCTGCAGTTGGTCAATGGTGACATCAGCGAGGCCAGAGACGCCAATCAGTTTTCCTTCACGCTGGCGGGTCTGATGCTGGCGGGGGCGGTATTGATGCTGATCGTGGTGACCGGCAGCGCCATGTGGTGGTTGCGCACCATGCTGATACAGCCGCTGAACCAAATCCGCGGCCACTTCGAACGCATCGCCGCCGGCGATCTGGCGACGCCGATTCAGGTGTACGGCCGCAATGAAATCAGCATGCTGTTCGCCAGCCTGCAACGCACGCAGCAGTCGCTGATCGGCACCGTCGGTGCGGTGCGCGACGGGGCGGAGTCGATTCTGATCGGCCTGCAGGAGATCGCCGAAGGCAACAACGATCTCTCTTCCCGCACCGAGCAGCAGGCCGCGTCGCTGGAAGAAACCGCCGCCAGCATGGAACAGCTGACCGCGACGGTGAAGCAGAACGCCGACAATGCGCGACAGGCGTCGCAACTGGCGCGCGACGCTTCGGCCACCGCGGCCAAGGGCGGCGAACTGGCCGGCGACGTGGTGACCACCATGCACGATATCGCCAACAGTTCACAGAAAATCGGCGCCATCACCAGCGTGATCGACGGCATCGCCTTCCAGACCAACATTCTGGCGCTCAATGCGGCGGTGGAAGCGGCGCGCGCCGGCGAACAAGGGCGCGGTTTCGCGGTGGTCGCCGGTGAAGTGCGCAACCTGGCGAGCCGCAGCGCGCAGGCGGCGAAAGAGATCAAGGTGCTGATCGACGAATCGGTCAGCCGCGTCAAACACGGCTCGGTGCTGGTGGAGAATTCCGGCGCCACCATGCAGGACATTGTGCGTTCGGTGACTCGCGTGACTGACATCATGGGCGAGATCGCGTCGGCTTCGGATGAACAGAGCCGTGGCATCGAGCAGGTGACGCAGGCGGTGACCCAGATGGACCAGGTTACCCAGCAGAACGCCGCGCTGGTGGAAGAGTCCGCCTCTGCCGCCACCGCGCTGGAAGAGCAGGCCATTACCCTGGCCGACGCGGTCGCGGTATTCCGTCTGGCGGACGATAACTTTGTCGCGCCAGGTAACAGCAACAATGCAGTTTCACCCGTGGTAAAGGAAGCCCAAGATTGTTAACCCGCATAAACAGCACGTTTTTCTCCGGTGAGGCGGCATGAAACAGGCGCCGTCAACTTCTAACCGGGATACTGCGTCGATGTTGACGCAAATGGTGCAGCGCCTGCCGCTGTCGGACGTGCATTTTCGCCGTATCAGCCAGTTGATATATCAACGCGCCGGCATCGTGCTGGCGGAGCATAAGCGCGAGATGGTTTACAACCGCCTGGTGCGCCGGTTGCGGCTGCTGGGATTGCACGATTTCGGCGCCTACCTGGCGCTGCTGGAAAGCGATCCGAACAGCGCGGAGTGGCAGGCGTTCATCAACGCATTGACCACCAACCTGACGGCATTTTTCCGCGAGGCGCATCACTTCCCGATCCTAGCGGAGCATGCGCGCTCGCGGCCGAACGGCTACAGCGTCTGGAGCACCGCGGCCTCGACCGGCGAAGAGCCATATTCGATCGCCATCACGCTGAGCGATGCCCTGGGGCAGCGGGCCGGCAGTTGCCAGGTCTGGGCCAGCGACATCGACACGCAGGTGCTGGAAAAAGCGGAAGCGGGCGTTTACCGCCAGGAAGATCTGCGCACCCTGACGCCGACCCAAATGCAGCGCTATTTTCTGCGCGGCACCGGGCCGCATCAGGGGCTGGTGCGCGTGCGGCCGGAACTGGCGGCGCGGGTGAACTTCCAGCCGTTGAACCTGCTGGCGCCGGAATGGGCGCTACCGGGGCAATTTGACGCCATTTTTTGCCGCAACGTCATGATCTATTTCGATAAGGCGACGCAGGAGCGCATCCTGCGCCGCTTCGTTCCCTTGCTTAAGCCGGGGGGGCTGATGTTCGCCGGCCACTCCGAGAATTTCAGCCAGATCAGCCGGGATTTCTACTTGCGTGGGCAGACCGTGTATGGGCTGACCAAGGAGAGGTAATGAGTAAAATCAGAGTGTTATGCGTAGATGATTCGGCACTGATGCGCCAGCTGATGACGGAAATCGTGAACGGCCACCCCGACATGGAAATGGTGGCGACCGCGCCGGATCCGCTGGTGGCGCGCGATCTGATCAAAAAATTTAATCCTCAGGTGCTGACACTGGACGTCGAGATGCCGCGCATGGACGGGCTGGATTTCCTCGAGAAGTTGATGCGCCTGCGGCCGATGCCGGTAGTGATGGTCTCTTCGCTGACCGGTAAAGGCTCGGAGATCACGCTGCGTGCGCTGGAGCTGGGCGCGGTGGATTTCGTCACCAAACCGCAGCTCGGCATTCGCGAGGGCATGTTGGCCTACAGCGAACTGATTGCCGAGAAGATCCGCACCGCCGCCAGAGCGCGCCTGCCGCAGCGATCCAGCAGCCCTGCGCCGGCGATCCTCAGCCATGCGCCGCTGTTGAGCAGTGAAAAACTGATCGCCATCGGCGCCTCCACCGGCGGCACCGAAGCGATCCGCCAGGTGTTGCAGCCGCTGCCGGCCACCAGTCCGGCGCTGCTGATCACCCAACACATGCCGCCGGGATTTACCCGTTCGTTCGCCGAACGGCTGAACAAACTGTGTCAGATCACGGTGAAAGAAGCGGAGGACGGCGAGCGCGTGCTGCCGGGCCACGCCTATATCGCACCGGGGGACCGCCATCTGGAGCTGGCGCGCAGCGGCGCCAACTATCAGGTGAAGCTGCATGACGGCCCGGCGGTCAATCGCCATCGCCCGTCGGTCGACGTGCTGTTCCGCTCGGTGGCGCAATACGCCGGCCGCAATGCGGTGGGGGTGATCCTCACCGGCATGGGCAACGACGGTGCGGCGGGGATGCTGGAGATGCATCGCGCCGGGGCTTATACCCTGGCGCAGAACGAGGCGAGCTGTGTGGTATTCGGCATGCCGCGCGAGGCGATCGCCAGCGGCGGCGTCAGCGAAGTGGTCGAGCTGGACAGAATGAGCCAACGGATGCTGGCGCAGATTGCCGGCGGCCAGGCATTGCGTATTTGATTTTAGTCCGCCGGGGTTACCCGGCGGCGATATGACCCACGGCCGCCGCGCGGCGGCCTGCGGTTTTGCATCATTAAACGGTTAACTATTTCAGGAGTAACAATGGCAGACAAGAACCTCAGATTTCTGGTTGTGGACGACTTCTCCACCATGCGTCGCATCGTCAGAAATTTGCTGAAAGAGCTGGGCTTCAACAACGTCGAAGAAGCTGAAGACGGTGCGGATGCGCTGAACAAGCTGCGCGCCGGCGGTTTCGACTTCGTGGTGTCCGACTGGAACATGCCGAACATGGACGGGCTTGAGCTGTTGCAAACCATCCGCGCCGACAGCGCGCTGGCCGCGATGCCGGTACTGATGGTGACGGCGGAAGCCAAGAAAGAAAATATCATCGCGGCGGCGCAGGCCGGCGCCAGCGGTTATGTAGTGAAACCATTTACGGCGGCGACGCTGGAAGAAAAGCTCAACAAGATTTTTGAAAAATTGGGCATGTAAGGAGAGGGCGATGAGAGACATTCCAATGCCTGCCAGCGATGCAGCGACCGCGGGAGAGATCATCTCCCGCATCGGCCAACTGACCCGAATGCTGCGCGACAGCATGCGCGAACTGGGGCTCGATCAGGCGATCGCCCAGGCGGCAGAGGCGATCCCGGATGCGCGCGACCGTCTTGACTATGTCGTAACCATGACGGCGCAGGCGGCGGAACGGGCGTTGAACTGCGTAGAGGCGGCGCAACCGCGCCAGGCGGAGCTGGAATCCGGCGCTAACGCGTTGAAAGGGCGCTGGGACGAGTGGTTCGCCAATCCCATCGAACTGGACGACGCGCGTTCTCTGGTCAACGACACGCGCCAGTATCTGGATCAGGTGCCGGGCCATACGGCCTTCACCAACGCCCAGCTGCTGGAGATCATGATGGCGCAAGATTTCCAGGATCTGACCGGTCAGGTAATCAAGCGCATGATGGACGTGGTGCAGGAGATCGAAAAGCAGCTGCTGATGGTACTGATGGAAAACATGCCGGAGCAGCCGGTGAAGGAAAAACGGCCGAACGACAGCCTGCTGAACGGCCCGCAGCTCGACCAGAACGGCGTCGGCGTGATCGCCAATCAGGCGCAGGTCGACGATCTGCTCGACAGCCTCGGTTTCTGAGGCCTTTCGGGGCGCGCGACGGCGCGCCCCGAAAGTTGCGCAGCGTCGCGCAAAGATTTGAGTATATAGCGTTGCTATATACACTGTGGCGATTATAATTTGTACTCCAGTTAAAGGAGGTCGCCATGACGTTAGGTTCTGTCTTTACCAATAATCGGACGCAGGCCGTGCGCTTGCCTGCAGAGGTGCGTTTCCCCGATACCGTTTCTAAAGTGACCGTCCGCGTGGTGGGCAAAGAGCGTATTCTTGCGCCGGTGGAGAATACCTGGGACAGTTTCTTCTGCGCGGAAAATGAGGTGAGCGATGACTTCCTCAATGAACGTGCCGGGCAACACCAGCGTGAGCGGGAAGCGTTTTGATGTTCAGCCATATGCTGGACACCAATATTGTTATCTATGTCATCAAGCGCCGGCCTCTGGAAGTGCTGGAGGCGTTCAATCGCTATGCGGGCAAAATGGTCATTTCGTCGGTCACCTATGGCGAATTGGTTCACGGAGTGGAGAAAAGCTCGCGTCCGGCGGTGAACGCCAGAGTGGTTGAGGATTTTGTCTCCCGATTGGACATTCTCGATTACGGCGCCAAAGCGGCTTCGCACTACGGCAACATTCGGGCTGCGCTGGAACGCCAGGGAACGCCTATTGGCGTAAACGATCTGCATATCGCCGGGCATGCGCGCAGCGAAGGATTGATCCTGGTGACCAATAATCGACGCGAATTTGAGCGCGTTGAGGGGTTGCGGCTGGAAAATTGGTTGTAACGTCTCCCTGATGGTCTCATCCCCTAAATAACCCGCCTTTTTCCCCGTTGTTCCCCCAATGACATCGCCATTTTTTTGGCATGCTGACCGCCATTCTTTACCCTCCCGACACAGGAACGGCGTTTCGTGGCTGAAGACAGCGATCTGGAAAAAAGCGAGGCCCCCACGCCCCACAGGCTGGAGAAGGCGCGTGAAGACGGCCAGATCCCGCGCTCGCGCGAGCTGACCTCGGTACTGATGCTGCTCTCGGGCCTCGCGATTATCCTGATGTCCGGCAGCAACATGGCGCAACAGCTGGCGGCGATGCTCACGCAAGGTCTGAACTTCGATCACGGCATGGTCAGCAACGATAAACAGATGCTGCGCCAATTGGGCATGTTGCTGCGCCAGGCGGTGCTGGCGCTGCTGCCGATCATGGCGGGGCTGGTGCTGGTGGCGCTCGCCGCGCCGATGTTGCTGGGGGGCATTTTGTTCAGCGGCAAGTCGATCAAGTTCGATTTGAAGCGGCTGAACCCGCTATCCGGGTTGAAGCGCATCTTTTCTACCCAGGTGCTGGCCGAGCTGCTGAAAGGGATCCTGAAAGCGACGCTGGTCGGTTGGGTGACCGGCCTCTATCTGTGGCACAACTGGGCGGCGATGCTGCATCTGATGACTCAGCAGCCGCTCGATGCGCTGGGCAACGCGCTGCAGATGATTCTGTTCTGCGGCTTTCTGGTGGTGCTGGGATTGACGCCGATGGTGGCGTTCGACGTGTTTTATCAGCTGTGGAGTCACTTCAAGAAGCTGAAGATGACCAAGCAGGATATTCGCGACGAGTTCAAAGACCAGGAAGGGGACCCGCACGTCAAGGGGCGCATTCGTCAGCAGCAGCGGGCGATCGCCCGGCGCCGCATGATGGCCGATGTGCCCAAGGCGGACGTGATCGTCACCAACCCGACGCACTACGCCGTCGCGTTGCAGTACAACGACAAAAAAATGAGCGCGCCGAAAGTGCTAGCCAAAGGGGCCGGCGAAATCGCCTTGCGCATTCGCGAACTCGGTGCGGAACACCGCATCCCGATGCTGGAGGCGCCGCCGCTGGCGCGCGCGCTGTATCGGCACAGCGAGATCGGACAACATATTCCGGCCACCCTGTATGCCGCGGTCGCCGAAGTGCTGGCCTGGGTGTACCAACTGCGCCGCTGGCGGCGCGAGGGCGGCCTGATCCCGAAAAAACCTGAACGTTTACCGGTGCCGGAAGCACTGGATTTTGCGAGAGAGAGTGACTCTGATGGCTAATTTGGCCTCCCTGCTTCGTTTGCCGGGCAATTTTAAAGATACGCAGTGGCAGGTGCTGGCCGGCCCGGTGCTGATCCTGCTGATTTTGTCGATGATGGTGTTGCCGCTGCCGGCGTTTATCCTCGACCTGCTGTTTACCTTCAACATCGCGCTGTCGATCATGGTGTTGCTGGTGGCGATGTTCACCCAGCGCACGCTCGAGTTCGCCGCTTTCCCGACCATCCTGCTGTTTTCCACATTGCTGCGTTTGTCGCTCAACGTCGCCTCGACGCGCATCATCTTGCTGGAAGGCCACACCGGTTCCGCCGCCGCCGGGCGCGTGGTGGAAGCCTTCGGCCACTTCCTGGTGGGGGGCAACTTCGCCATCGGCATCGTGGTGTTCATCATCCTGGTGCTGATCAACTTTATGGTCATCACCAAAGGTGCGGGGCGTATCGCCGAAGTGGGCGCGCGCTTCGTGCTGGACGGCATGCCGGGCAAACAGATGGCGATTGACGCCGATTTGAACGCCGGATTGATTGGCGAAGACGAGGCGAAGAAACGCCGCGCCGAAGTGACCCAGGAGGCCGATTTCTACGGCTCGATGGACGGCGCCAGTAAATTCGTGCGCGGCGACGCCATCGCCGGCCTGATGATCATGGTGCTGAACGTAGTCGGCGGCCTGTTGGTCGGCGTGGTGCAACACGGCATGGAGCTGGGGGCGGCGGCGGAAAGCTATACGCTGCTGACCATCGGTGACGGCCTGGTGGCGCAGATCCCGGCGTTGGTGATCTCCACCGCCGCCGGCGTTATCGTCACCCGCGTCGCGACCGATCAGGACGTCGGCGAGCAGATGGTGGGCCAGCTGTTCAACAATCCGCGCGTGATGTTGCTGAGCGCCGGGGTGCTGGGACTGTTGGGCCTGGTGCCGGGCATGCCGAACCTGGTGTTCCTGCTGTTTACCGCCGCTTTGCTGGGCCTGGCCTGGTGGCTGCGCGGCCGTGAACAACAGGCGCCGAAGACGGTAGAGGCGCCGGTGATGCCGGAGAATCCGCAGGCCGCCGAAGCCAGCTGGGCCGACGTGCAGTTGGAAGATCCGCTGGGCATGGAAGTGGGCTACCGGTTGATTCCGATGGTTGACTTTCAACAGAACGGCGAGCTGCTTGGGCGTATTCGCGGCATCCGCAAGAAATTCGCCCAGGACATGGGTTATCTGCCGCCGGTGGTGCACATTCGCGACAACCTGGAACTGCCGCCTGCCAGCTACCGCATCCTGATGAAAGGCGTCGAGATCGGCAGCGGTGAAGCGCAGCCGGGCCGCTGGCTGGCGATCAACCCCGGCAATGCCGTGGGCGAGCTGGCGGGAGACAAAACCGTCGATCCCGCCTTCGGGCTGGAAGCGGTGTGGATCGACAGCGCCTTGCGCGAGCAGGCGCAAATCCAGGGCTTTACCGTGGTGGAAGCCAGCACCGTGGTGGCGACGCACCTCAATCACCTGATAGGCCAGTTCGCCAGCGAGCTGTTCGGCCGCCAGGAGACCCAACAGCTGTTGGATCGCGTGTCGCAGGAGATGCCGAAGCTGACCGAAGACTTCGTGCCGGGCGTGGTGTCACTGACGACGTTGCACAAGGTGCTGCAAAATCTGCTGGCCGAGCGCGTGTCCATTCGCGATATGCGCACCATCGTCGAAACGCTGGCGGAGCATGCCCCGGCGCAGAGCGATCCTTATGAATTGACCACCGTGGTGCGGGTGGCGCTGGGCCGGGCGATCACGCAGCAGTGGTTCCCGGGCAACGGCGAGATTCAGGTTATCGGGCTAGATACCCAGCTGGAGCGCCTGTTGCTGCAGGCGTTGCAGGGCGGCGGCGGTCTGGAGCCGGGGCTGGCTGACCGTCTGCTGGAGCAGGCGCGTCAGGCGCTGCAACGGCAAGAGATGCTCAGCGCGCCACCGGTGCTGTTGGTTAACCATGCGCTGCGTCCTTTACTGGCGCGCTTCCTGCGTCGCAGCCTGCCGCAGCTCGTGGTGCTGTCCAACCTGGAGATCAACGACGATCGCCAGATTCGCATGACCTCGACCATTGGAGCCGCCTGATGAAACGCTGTCTGTCCTTGTTGTGTTTGCTGGCGCCGCTAGCCGCCGGCGCGGTGTCCGGCTCCTGGGTGGCTGAAGGGGCGGGGGTCACGCTGGAACAGGGCGGGATGCGCGATGAATCCGCCGGTTTGCGGCCGCCGAACGCGCTGCCGGATGCCAATGCGCGCATCACCAGCGTCAGCTGGCGCTACCGTTTGCTGGGGCCGGAGCCCGTGGGGCTGCAGGCCCAGCTCTGCACGGTAAACCGCTGCATTCCGCTCGGCGGCGGCAGCGGCAGCAGCATCGGTCTGCAGGGCGAGCCGGCCAATGCGGAATTGCGCTTTGTCTATTACGTGCAGTCGCAAGGCGGGCTGAATCCGCCGCTGCGGGTGATTGGCAATCAGGTGATCGTCAATTATCAGTAAGATCAGGCCAGAATTTGCAGGCCGTTGCGTTCCACCAGCGTCAGCAGTTTCATCGCGGCGGAGTTCGGTTGTGCTTCGCCGCGCTCCCATTTCTGCACCGCCTTTTTGCTGACGTTGAGATACAGCGCAAACACCGGCTGACTGACGTTTTCCCGTTCGCGCAGCGCGCGGATCTCGGCCGGCCCGAACTGCTTCACCGGCCGCAGGCACAGCATGTCGAAGGTGCGCATGGTCACGTCATCGACGAAACCGGCGTGATGCAGGCCCTGAACTTCCTGGTGGATCTCGGCAAGAATTTTACTCATCGCTTAGCCTCCGTAACTCCCTGTTGTTGACCAGCTGGTAGAGTCTGAATGGCGAATAATCCAGATACAGCGCAGCCAGATGTTTCAATCCCCGTAACTCATCCGTACTGATGTTTTCTCTCTCACTTTTGGCAAAGCCGCGCATAAAAAACAGGCGGTCTTCATCGCGAAAAACGATCAGTACCCGATAGCCGCCACGTTTGCCCGCACCAGCCCGAGCGATGCGCTTTTTGTATACGCAACCGCCAAGATTGGCGTCGTACAGCTGATGTTGCATCTCTCGCGCAGCTTTCACTATCGTGGCGTCGCTAATGCGCTCGCGTGCGGCAAAACCTTGAAAGGTTTTGGTGAGATAAATGTCGGCCATTCGCTCTCCCTGCGAATCTATACCCTCTAAGGGTATATTTCAAGTGATTTAAAAATAACCACAGGGTGACAAGCGGCCAAAGGGAAAGAAACAGCCAAATTCACGCCATGCGCAGCCTGGCGCAAAGCCTTAAGTGAATTCAAAGTGTGATAGGGATAAAATGCGACGGGATGCGCAGAAGCCGGTTAACGCATGCCCGGTGATAGGCTCACCGGGCGAAATGAGTCAGGTCAAACGCCGATTTTTCTGCCGAGCAGGCTGCCGGCGTGCGACTGGCCGTCCGGGCCATACAGCGATTTGTTGTTTTTGCTGAGGATGGCCAGCGCCTGAGCGTTATGGTCGATCTGCTGATTGAGCAGCAGGCCGTTGTGCTGGTTCTTTTCGCGCAGCGTTTGGCTTAGCAATTGAACGCGCTGCCAACGATCGGCCAGAGGGGTGTGGCTGGCATAGGGCGCGCGTTGCCCGCAGTTTTTTTCCTGCCCCAGGCGCTGTTGCTCGAGGTAGGCGACCGTCGCCAGCAGTTGGCTTTTGGCATCGGTTACGCGCTGCAAGGCCACGCCCGGCAGCTGGCCGGAGCATAACAGATCGTGCTCTTCTTCCAGCACGCCATTGAGCGTCTGCAGCGTTTCCAACAGTTTGTCCAGCAGTTGTGCCAGCTTTTCCATAGTGATGACTTATCCTTTACCGCTACCCGCCGCCGCGTTGTCAGTCGCGTCCGGCGATCCATTGAACATCGCTCTGCGCGTCTTGCAGCAGTGCGTCGGCGATTTTGCCGGCGTCCATCTTCAGTTCACCGTTGCGGATCGCCTGTTTGATGGCCTCGACCCGGCCCATATCGATATCCTGGGTGCCTGGCTGCATCAGGCGCGCCTGCGCCTCGCTCAGTTTGACCTGCGTGCCGCTGACGGCGGTTTCGGCCACGGCGGCCTTACGCGGCTGGAGCGGGTTGTCTGCCGGGGTTTCACGCGGTTGCACAGTGGAAACCGGCTGTAACCGCTGGGTGCGATCGATACTCATGGTCCATCTCCGTTTACGCCGTGACCGCTCTCGGCGACGACGCTGCAATGAAAGTGTTGCGGCCCTGGTGGCCAATAAAATGCTGCTTGATTTGTCTTATCGGCAAGGTTTGCGGAACCTTTACTTTTTTATAACGTAATGCGAATCGCGCCGTCGTTTCCGACCACGCCGCTGACGATTTGCCCGGACGCCATGCGCACGCGCACGCTGTCTTCGGCGGCGGCGTTGTTCATCGCCTTACCCGCGCCGCTGATGCTGAATCCTTCGCCCTGTGCATTGACCTGCACCGATTGCCCGGCCTTGATAATCCAAGCCCGGCGCAGCATGGCGAGGGTCAGCGGCTGGCCGGGGCTGATGTTGCGCAGGCTGACGGCGCCTAACGCTTTGCCCGCTTCGGTCAGCGCGCGCGGCGGCAGGGTATCGAGCCGACCTTCTTTCAACGTCAGGTCCGCCGCCGTCAACCGGCTGCCGGCGTTGATGCCGCGCGCCGAAACGAGATAGCGGCCGAACACCTGCACCTGCGTCTGGATAAAGCGCCGCTCCTGGCCACAGCGCGCCGAAATGCTGACGTTGCCGCCGATCCGCGCGTTGGGCGGCAGCGACAGCTGCGGCAGTTCGCAAGCGGGCCATTGGTTCGGCGGCGTGCGCACCCGCACTTTTACCTGTACCGGTTCGCCGCTGAACTTGCCTTGGATGAAGCTTTCGATTTGCGTCACCAGATCGCCGGCGCGCGCGTTCAGACTGCACAGCAGGCCGATAAGCAGCAGCATTTTACCTTTCATCGTCATCTTCTCAAGCTTCATCGGGATACGCGTAAGTGTACCCGCAGCGCGCGCAGGCTAAGCAGATAAATAGCGCCCCATTTTGCGTTTATTCCCGCGATAGGGTAGCGCGGAGGGCGTTTATGCTGTCGACTCCAAATTCTAACCTCGCGGAGGGAGCATGCTCGACAAACTGGACGCGGCTCTGCGCTTTGGCCAAGAGGCGCTGAACTTGCGCGCCCAGCGGCAGGAAATTCTGGCCGCCAACATCGCCAACGCAGACACACCGGGTTATCAGGCGCGGGATATCGATTTCGCCAGCCAATTGAACAAAGTGATGGAGCAGGGGCGCGTCAGCGGTAACGGCATGGCGCTCAACCTGACGGCGGCGCGCCATATCCCGGCGCAGACCCTGCAGCCGCCGCAGCTCGATCTGCTGTTCCGGGTGCCGGATCAGCCGTCGATGGACGGCAACACGGTGGACATGGATCGCGAACGCACCAACTTTGCCGATAACAGCCTGAAATATCAGACCGACCTGACGCTGCTCAACGGTCAGATCAAAGGGATGATGTCCGTACTGCAACAAGGATAAGGCGCATGTCTTTACTGAATATTTTTGATATCTCCGGCTCGGCGTTATCGGCGCAGTCTCAGCGCATGAACGTCAGCGCCAGCAACATGGCCAACGCCGACAGCGTGACCGGCCCGGACGGTGAACCTTACCGCGCCAAGCAGGTGGTATTCCAGGTCGCGGCGGCGCCGGGACAGCCGACCGGCGGTGTGCGCGTCGCCCAGGTGGTGGACGATCCGGCGCCCGAGCGCCTGGTGTATCAGCCGGGCAACCCGCTGGCGGACGCCAAGGGGTATGTGCGCATGCCGAACGTCGACGTAGTGGGGGAAATGGTCAACACCATCTCCGCTTCCCGCAGCTATCAGGCCAACGTCGAGGTGCTCAATACCACCAAGTCGATGATGATGAAAACCCTGACGCTGGGTCAGTAACCGGAGGTTCCCATGGCTATCGCCGCAACCACGAACGAGTCGTTGGACAACACCGTCATCGGTAACAACAGCAAAAATACCAACAGCCAGGATCTGCACAACAGCTTCCTGACGCTGCTGGTGGCGCAGTTGAAAAACCAGGATCCGACCAATCCGATGCAGAACAACGAACTGACCTCGCAGCTGGCGCAGATCAACACCGTTCAGGGCATCGAAAAACTCAACACCACGCTGGGGTCGATCTCCGGCCAGATCAACAGCAATCAGTCGCTGCAGGCCACCGCGCTGATCGGCCACGGCGTGATGGTGCCGGGCAGCAACATTCTGGTCGGCAGCAAAGACGGCAAAGTCAGCACCACGCCGTTCGGCGTGGAACTGGAGCGCGCCGCCGATCAGGTGACCGCCACCATCACCAACGCCAGTGGGCAGGTGGTGCGCACCATCGAAATCGGCGGTCTGACCGCCGGCGTACATGCCTTCACCTGGGACGGTTCGCTGGATGACGGCTCCACCGCCCCCGACGGCGCCTACAAAGTGGCGATTAACGCCAAAGGCAACGGCGAGCAGTTGGTGGCGCGCAGCCTGCACTTCGGCCTGGTGAACGGCGTGATCCGCGATGGCAACGGCGCCAAGCTGGATCTCGGTCTGGCGGGCAACGCCACCCTGGAAGACGTGCGACAGATCTTATAACCCTAAGCATCAGGCTCAATCGGACGATAGCCTGACCACTATTCGGAGAATAACATGGCTTTTTCTCAGGCAGTCAGCGGCTTGAACGCGGCAGCAACCAACCTGGACGTGATCGGTAACAACATCGCCAACTCCGCGACCGCGGGCTTCAAATCCGGCAGCGTCTCCTTTGCCGACATGTTCGCCGGTTCACAGGTCGGTCTGGGCGTTAAGGTGTCCGGCATCACCCAGAACTTCAAGGGCGGCACCACCACCGGCACCAGCCGCGCGCTGGATATCGCCATCAACGGCAACGGTTTCTTCCGCATGCAGGATAAAGATGGCGGCATATTCTATACCCGCAACGGCCAGTTCAAACTGGACGAGAACCGCAACCTGACCAACATGCAGGGCCTGCAGCTGACCGGCTATCCGGCGGCCGGTTCCCCGCCGACCATCCAGCAGGGCGCCAACCCGGTGCCGCTGAGCATTCCTGAAGGCATGATGAACGCCAAGGCGTCCACCTCCGGCGAGATGGTGACTAACCTGAAGTCCACCCATAAAGTGCCGGAGAACAAGACGTTCGAT
Source organism: Serratia sp. X10 (assembly GCF_017811775.1). NCBI lineage: Bacteria > Pseudomonadati > Pseudomonadota > Gammaproteobacteria > Enterobacterales > Yersiniaceae > Serratia > Serratia sp. X10. Next base: position 692,240 of record NZ_JAEIOH010000002.1, read on the forward strand.
CCGACCAAGCAGGACAGCTACAACTACGTCAACACCATCACCGCCTACGACTCGCTGGGTAACGCGCACAACATCAATGCTTACTTTGTGAAGACCGAAGACAACAAGTGGCAGGTCTACACCCAGGACGGCAGCGCCGCGCCGGTTGACGCCGGCACCATGGAGTTCAGCACCAGCGGCAACCTGGTGAAAACCACCAGCACCAACGGCGCGCCGGGCGAGTTCAGCATGGTGATCCCGATGACCGCCAAAGACGGCGCGCCGGCGCAAAACTTCACCCTGAGCTTCGCCGGCAGCATGCAGCAGAACGTGGGCAGCGACTCGGTGAGCAAGGTGGCGCAGGACGGCTATGCCGCCGGTGAATACACCAACTTCCAAATCAACAACGACGGCACCGTCGTTGGGATCTACTCCAACCAGCAGACCCAGGTGCTGGGCCAGATCGTCATGGCCAACTTCTCCAACCCGGAAGGGCTGGCGTCGCAGGGTGATAACGTTTGGCAGGAAACCGGCGCGTCCGGCCAGCCGCGCGTCGGTCTGTCGGGCGGCGGCGGCTTCGGCAAGCTGACCAGCGGCGCGCTGGAATCTTCCAACGTCGATCTGAGCCAGGAGCTGGTGAACATGATCGTCGCACAGCGTAACTACCAGTCCAACGCCCAGACCATCAAGACGCAGGACTCCATTCTGCAGACGTTGGTTAGCCTGCGCTAATAGGGTCGAGTTATGGATCACGCGATTTATACCGCGATGGGCGCGGCGCGCCAAACGCTGGAGCAGCAGTCCATTACCGCCAACAACCTGGCCAACGCGTCGACGCCGGGCTTTCGCGCCCAGCTCGCCGCGCTGCGCGCGGTGCCGGTTGACGGCCCGAGCCTGGCGACGCGCACGTTGGTGACTGCCTCGACGCCGGGCGCTGACATGAGCCAGGGGGCGCTGAACTATACGGCGCGCCCGCTGGACGTGGCGCTGCAGCAGGACGGTTTCCTGGCGGTGAGCCTGCCGGGCGGTGGTGAAGCCTATACCCGCAACGGCAACATCCAGATCTCCTCCACCGGGCAGTTGACGGTGCAGGGGCTGCCGGTGATGGGCGACGGGGGGCCGATCGAGGTGCCGCCGTCGGCGGAGATCACCATCGCCGCCGACGGCACCATTTCGGCGCTGAATGCCGGCGATCCGCCGAACACCATCGCGCAGATCGGCCGCCTGAAGCTGGTGAAAGCCGACGCGCGCGAAGTGATGCGCGGTGACGACGGGCTGTTCCGCCTGACGCCGGAAACCCAACAGCTGCGCGGCAATCAGTTGCAAAACGATCCACAGGTGCGGGTAATGCCCGGGGTGCTGGAAGGCAGCAACGTCAAGCCGATGGAGACCATGGTCGACATGATCGCCAACGCCCGCCGTTTTGAAATGCAAATGAAGGTCATCCACAGCGTGGATGAAAACGAACAGCGTGCCAACTCACTGCTCTCAGTGAGCTAAGCAGCAAGGAAATAACCGATGATTCCATCCTTATGGATTGCCAAAACCGGTCTGGACGCGCAGCAGACCAACATGGACGTGATCGCCAACAACCTGGCGAACGTCAGCACCAACGGCTTCAAACGCCAGCGTGCGGTATTTGAAGATCTCCTGTACCAGACCATGCGTCAGCCGGGGGCGCAGTCCTCCGAGCAAACCACGCTGCCTTCCGGTCTGCAGATCGGCACCGGCGTGCGTCCGGTGGCGACCGAACGTCTGCACAGCCAGGGCAACCTGTCGCAGACCAACAACAGCAAAGACGTCGCCATCAAGGGACAGGGGTTCTTCCAGGTGATGCTGCCGGACGGCACCCAAGCCTACACGCGCGACGGCTCGTTCCAGATCGATCAGAACGGCCAGCTGGTCACCTCCAGCGGTTTCCAGGTGCAGCCGGCGATCACCATCCCGGCTAACGCGCTGTCCATTACCGTCGGCCGCGACGGCATCGTCAGCGTCACCCAGCAAGGGCAAACCGCCGCCCAGCAGGTGGGGCAACTGACGCTGACGACCTTTGTCAACGACAGCGGTCTGGAGAGCGTGGGCGAGAACCTGTATCAGGAAACCGAAAGCTCGGGCGCGCCGAACGAGAGCACGCCGGGGCTGAACGGCGCCGGTCTGCTGTATCAGGGCTACGTGGAGACCTCCAACGTTAACGTGGCGGAAGAGCTGGTCAACATGATCCAGACTCAGCGCGCTTACGAGATCAACAGCAAAGCGGTATCGACTTCCGATCAGATGCTGCAAAAGCTGACGCAACTGTAATCTGTCATTGACGGGCCCGGCTTGCCGCGCCCGTCATTCTCTTTCGTGAAACAAAGGCGATACCCGTGGTAACCACATATTCGATGGCAATCCTGCCGCGGCAGGGACAACGCTGGCTGGCGGGAATGGTGATGCTGACGCTGAGCGGCTGCGCTTATATTCCGCATAAACCGCTGGTGGACGGTGCGACCACGGCGCAGCCCGCGCCGGCCAGCGCGCCGATGCCGAACGGCTCGATCTTCCAGACGGTGCAGCCGATGAACTACGGCTATCAGCCGCTGTTCGAAGACCGCCGTCCGCGCAACGTCGGCGACACCCTGACCATCGTGCTGCAGGAAAACGTCAGCGCCAGCAAGAGCTCCTCCGCCAATGCCAGCCGCAACGGCGCCAGCAAGTTCGGCGTCGCCACCTCGCCGCGTTACCTTGACGGCCTGTTGGGCAATGCGCGCGCCGATATGGACATTTCCGGCGACAGCACCTTCGGCGGCAAGGGCGGCGCCAACGCCAACAACACCTTCAACGGCACCATTACGGTGACGGTCAACCAGGTGCTGGCCAACGGCAACCTGCACGTGGTGGGGGAAAAGCAGATCGCCATCAACCAGGGCACCGAATTCATTCGTTTCTCCGGCGTCGTCAACCCGCGCACCATCAGCGGCAACAACTCGGTCACCTCAACGCAGGTGGCGGACGCGCGGATCGAATACGTCGGCAATGGCTATATCAACGAGGCGCAGACCATGGGCTGGCTGCAGCGCTTCTTCTTAAATGTTTCACCGTTCTAAGGATTGACTGATGCTGAAAAAATGGTTTATCGCGCTGTGCGTCGGGCTGGTGTGCTTGCCGGCGGCGGCGGAGCGCATCCGCGATCTGGTGACGGTGCAGGGCGTGCGAGACAACGCCCTGATCGGCTACGGCCTGGTGGTAGGGCTGGATGGCTCCGGCGACCAGACCATGCAGACGCCGTTCACCACCCAAAGCCTGAGCAATATGCTGTCGCAGCTGGGCATCACCGTGCCGCCGGGCACCAACATGCAGCTGAAAAACGTGGCGGCGGTGATGGTGACCGCCAAACTGCCGCCGTTCTCGCGCGCCGGGCAGAACATCGACGTGGTGGTCTCATCAATGGGCAACGCCAAGAGCCTGCGCGGCGGCACCTTGCTGATGACGCCGCTGAAAGGCGTGGATAACCAGGTCTATGCGCTGGCGCAGGGCAACGTGCTGGTCGGCGGCGCGGGCGCGGCGGCCGGCGGCAGCAGCGTGCAGGTCAACCAGTTGGCGGGGGGGCGCATCAGCAACGGCGCCACCATCGAGCGCGAGCTGCCGACCACCTTCGGCAGCGGCGGCGTACTCAACCTGCAGCTGAACGACGAAGACTTCACGCTGGCGCAGCAGATCAGCGACGCCATCAACCGCCAACGCGGCGGCGGCACCGCGACGCCGCTCGACGCCCGCACCATTCAGGTGCTGGTGCCGCAGGGCAACAGCTCTCAGGTGCGTTTCCTGGCGGAGATTCAGAACATCACCGTCAACGTCGGCGCGATGGACGCCAAGGTGATCATCAACTCGCGCACCGGGTCGGTGGTGATGAACCGCGATGTGATCCTCGATTCCTGCGCCGTCGCCCAGGGCAACCTGTCGGTGGTGGTCGATCGGCAGAACACCGTCAGCCAACCGACGACGCCGTTCGGCGGCGGCCAGACGGTGGTGACGCCAAACACCCAGATCTCGGTGCAACAGCAGGGCGGGTCGCTGCAGAAGGTGAACGCCAGCGCCAACCTGAACAACGTCATTCGCGCGTTGAACGCGCTGGGCGCCACGCCGATCGATCTGATGTCGATCCTGCAGGCGATGCAGAGCGCCGGCTGCCTGCGCGCCAAGCTGGAAATCATCTGATGGCGGGCGATCTGATGGCGATGTCGGGCGCGGCCTATGACGCCCAGGCGCTGAACGGCCTGAAGCGCGACGCGGCGGCCGACCCGCAGGGCAACCTCAAGCAGGTGGCGCAGCAGGTGGAAGGCATGTTCGTGCAGATGATGCTGAAAAGCATGCGTTCCGCCTTGCCGCAGGACGGGGTGTTGAGCAGCGATCAAACGCGGCTCTATACCTCGATGTACGATCAGCAAATCGCCCAGCAGATGTCGCAAAAAGGGCTGGGGCTGGCCGACATGATGGTCAAGCAGATGAGCAACGCCAATACGGTGCCGAGCGAAACCGCGGGCTTGTCGCCGATGGCGCTGGACAACGAGGTGCTGCAAACGCTGCCGAACCAGGCGCTGGAGCAGATGGTGCGCCGGGCGATGCCGAAAGCCCCGCCGGCCGCCGCGCCGCTGTCGCTCAACAACGGCAACTTCGTCGCTCGTCTGTCGATACCGGCGAAGGTCGCCAGCCAGCAGAGCGGCATTCCGCATCAGCTGATCGTCGCGCAGGCGGCGCTGGAATCCGGCTGGGGGCAGCGCGAGATCCCAACCTCAGACGGCACGCCGAGCTACAACCTGTTCGGCATCAAGGCCGGCGGCAGCTGGAGCGGGCCGGTGACGGAGATCACCACCACCGAGTTCGAACAGGGCGCGGCGAAGAAGGTGAAGGCGAAGTTCCGCGTCTACGGCTCGTACGTCGAAGCGATCGCCGATTACGTCAAACTGCTGACCAACAACCCGCGCTACGCCGACGTGGCCGCCGCGCGCAGCCCGGAGCAGGCGGCGCATGCGCTGCAGCGCGCCGGGTACGCCACCGATCCCCAGTACGCCAGCAAGTTGGTCAGCGTGATTCAGCAGATGAAGAGCGCGGGGGAGCAGGCGGTGAAAGCTTACACCCACGATCTGAAAGATTTGTTCTAAATCCCCGTCATTCTTGACGCCGCTGCGGCGCCAATTATTTAGGGGATAGGCGGTAATGAAGGCTCGCTGGATGCTGACCGCGTTACCGCTTTTTTTCCTCAAGTTCTTCTCATTTTTGCCGATAACCGAAACAGGCTGAGCGAACAGGCTCAGCAGCTCAATTAAGAACCCTGTGGGCCACCGGCGCCGCAGCATAAGGAATTCCGATGTCCAATAGCTTAATCAATACCGCGATGAGCGGGCTGAATGCGGCTCAGGTGGCGCTCAGTACCGTCAGCAACAACATCTCCAACTACAACGTGGCGGGCTACAACCGTCAGACCGCGATCCTGGCGCAGAACGGCGGCATGGCCACCATGAGCGGCTTTATCGGCAACGGCGTGACCGTCACCAGCGTCAACCGCGAATACAACCAGTTCATCACCAACCAGCTGCGCGGCGCGCAAAGCGCGTTCGGGGCGCAAAACGCCTATTACGAGAAGATTTCGCAGATCGACAACCTGTTGGCGAGCAAGACCAACCCGCTGTCGACCAACATGCAGGATTTCTTCACCAACCTGCAGAACCTGGTGAGCAACGCCGGTGACGACGCCGCGCGCCAGACGGTGCTGGGCAAGGCCAACGGCCTGGTGAACCAGTTCAACAACACCGACAAATTCCTGCGCGACATGGACAACGGCGTCAATCAGCAGATCAGCGATACGGCGCAGCAGATCAACAGCTACGGCCAACAGATCGCCAAGCTGAACGACGAGATCACCCGTTTGCGCGGCAGCGCCGGCGGCGAACCGAATGCGTTGCTGGATCAGCGCGATCAGCTGGTCACCGAATTGAACCAGCTGGTGGGCGTACAGGTCACGCAACAGGACGGCGACGCCTATACCGTTTCCTTCGCCAACGGGTTGACCCTGGTGCAAGGCAGCAATACGTATCAGGTGGAAGCCGTGCCTTCCAGCAGCGATCCTTCCCGTCTGACCATCGGCTATAACCGCGGCAACGGCGCCAGCGAAGTGCCGGAAGGCCAGATCACCAGCGGCACGCTGAGCGGCGTGCTGAAATTCCGCAGCGAAACGCTGGACGGCGTGCGCAATCAGCTGGGCCAGTTGGCGCTGGCGATGGCGGACAGCTTTAACCAACAGCATCGCGCCGGCTTCGATCTGAACGGTGACGCGGGCGGCGACTTCTTCAGCTTCAGCGGCGGCCGGGTGGTGGATAACACCCGCAACACCGGCGACGCGTCGCTGTCGGTCTCTTACACCGATACCGGCAAGGTGAAGGCCAACGATTATCGCGTCGAGTTCGACGGCAGCAACTGGCAGGTCAGCCGTCTGCCGGACAACGTGAAAGTCAACGCGACGCCGGGCACCAGCGCCGACGGTAAACCGACGCTGAACTTCGACGGGTTGGAAGTGAGCATTGACGGCAATGCGCAGGCCAAAGACAGCTTCACCGTGAAACCGGTCAGCGACGTGGCGGGCAACCTGAAAGTGGCCATCACCGATTCGTCCAAGATCGCCGCCGCCGGTAAAGACGACAGCGGCCGCGGCGATAACGAGAACGCCAAGAAACTGCTGGATCTGCAAACCAAAAACCTGGTGGACGGCAAAGCGACCCTGAGCGGCGCTTACGCCGGCATCGTCAGCGGCGTCGGCAACCAGACCGCCGCCGCCAAGGCCATCGCCACGTCGCAGGCCAAAATCGTCACCCAACTGGGCGCGCAACAGCAGTCGATGTCCGGCGTCAACCTTGACGAAGAGTACGGTGAACTGCTGCGTTTCCAGCAGTACTACATGGCCAACGCGCAGGTGATTCAGACCGCCAGCTCGCTGTTCGACGCGCTGCTGAACATTCGTTGATTTCATTGTTAATCGGCGCCGATAACGGCACCGGTCGCTCAGAGTAAGGAACCCACAGCATGCGCATGAGTACCGGCATGATGTACCAACAAAACATGAACGGCATCACGGGCAACCAGTCGCTGTTCATGAAGGCCGCCGAGCAGCTTTCCTCCGGCAAGCGAGTGATCAACCCGTCCGACGATCCCTTGGCGGCGTCGCGCGCGGTGATGCTGTCGCAGTCGCAGGCGGAAAACAGTCAATACACGCTGGCGCGCACCTTCGCCCGTCAGAACGTGTCGATGGAAGAAACGGTATTGGCCGGCGCGACCTCCACCATCGCGGACATGAAGGCGTTGATCGTCAACGCCGGCGGCACCGAAAGCGATAACGATCGCCAGTCGCTGGCCACCCAGCTGCAGGGGTTGAAAGATCAGCTGCTGAACCAGGCCAACAGCACCGACGGCAACGGCCGCTATATGTTCGGCGGGTATGTGAACGACAAGGCGCCGTTCGTCGACAATGGCGGCACCGTCAGTTACCAGGGCGGCGACAAGACGGTTGAGCAGAAAGTGGACGCTAACCGCACCATGACCATCGGCCATACCGGCAACGCGGTGTTCATGTCGTTGACCAGCAATCCGAAGCCCGAGCCGGACGGCAGCGCGCCGGTCAGCAACATATTCGAGAGCATCGATATTGCGCTGAACGCGCTGAAAACCCCGCTGCAGGGCGCCGACGAGGCCACCAAGCAGCAGGTGAACGATGCGCTGGCGAAAGCCAACCGCGGTCTGGACAACTCCTACAACAACGTGCTGAGTGTGCGCGCCGAGCTGGGCAGCCAGCTGCAGGAGATGGATCAGTTGGACAGCATCGGTAAAGAGCGTGACATGACCAATCAGATCCAGATGAGCGCGCTGACGGATGCCGATCTGGCCGAGTCTATCTCGTCCTACTTCATGCAGCAGGCGGCGCTGCAGGCGTCGTATAAAACCTTCAGCGATATGCAGGGCATGTCGCTGTTCCAGATGAATCGTTAAGAGCAATACCCCGTTGCCTGACCGCGACGGGTTTCCCTTTAGTGCGCTTAGAAAACGCCTTCTCCGCCCCGCGGGGAGGGAGGCTTCTTGAAACCGGGCGCACTCGTTTGGCGCGTCGCTCGTTCTCCCACTACTGACTGAGTGACGCGCCTTTTTTTGTCTGCGTGTTCCCCATTCACCTTAAGCCTTAGCGGAAAGGCACGCCGCGATCGTTGCCGGACCCTTTAGTGCATTGACTGCCTATGTTGACGAAGGCTGAGGCCGGCGCCGCTCATCCGTTGCATTTCTGCTCTGGCCAGTTCTCTCAACATAGGTCGATCTCCTGTTAACGCGACTTGGCGTTATTTTTAGGGCTGTTGTTTTCGATTTGAGGCTTGCGGCTCTCATTGAACAGCCACCGTATTGGCGTATAGAGGCACTCGGCCAACTTCCATGAGCCAAATAAAGTAAACGGGATGATGACGAAACTATCGACGCCAGGCGGAAGAACAAATAATCCCCAGGAAAAGCCCAGCGTATTTAAAATAGTGCTCATGATCAAAAGGGCGATGCCGCTGATGAATAAATCACTCAGCTGGAATTTTATCTTCATATTTACACCGATTATATTTGAGCGAGGCTTGCAGCGTGCTGTCTGCAAGGTTTCTTCCAATATAACGCTGGGGGAGTAAGGTGAGAAATCGATTTTTCTTGTCAGTGAATAAATAAGGGGTGTGAGTAAATTAAATCATTAATACATTGTTTTTAAATTTAACGCGGCAGTCAGGGTGATGTGGCGCGTTATTTCCTTCCTAAGAATAAAGTACACCGGCACGGTTTGCCGGCGAGTGATGAGTGTGGGTCCCGGGCTGCCGATGCGGCGCCGCGTCGAATGACGTTGCAGAAGCCGGATAGGGGGCAACCCGGAATTTTTGCTACAGGTCCTGCGCGATTATTTCTTTTTCTTCACCACTTTCCATTTTCCGCCATCGCTGGTCTCGGTGAAGGAAACTCTAAACTTGTTGCTTTTCCAGTGGGTCAAACCGAATAATCGGCGTGCCTTGCGGTTGCTTTTTGCTTTAATCATGATGTCGCTCCTGTAGTTAGCAAAGGTCGATGCTGCGCCCTGCAGCCGGCAGGCTGCCGGACGCATTTATTCAGGGTGTAAGTTATCTGCCGCGCATTTGACTCTGCGTGGCTGCGTTATTTTATTTTTCTCTAATCAATAAGTTTATATTATCGCCGCGGGTGACTGACGGGGTGCGGGCGATATTTTTTCTACCGGGTCTATTTTAGGTCGGGGTTTTATTTATTCAAGCCGCCGGAGACATTTGAACCTTAATCCGGATAAAAGACGTTTCTCAGGCTTTTGTCCCAAGAAAACGGTTTTATTGCCATTTTGTCTCAGGCGGAAGAGGGGGAAAGGAAGGGGCCGCAGGGGCTCAGAAGGTCATGCCGCCGATCACCGCCGCCAGTCGATCGAAGATTTCACCGAACAGGTGCTCACAGAACGGCGCCAACATCGGCATCATCATGCCCAGCGTCATGATGCCGAAGGTCATGGTGACCGGGAAACCGATCACGAAGACCGACAGCTGCGGCGTCATGCGGTTGAGCAGGCCGAGCGCCATGTTGAGCGTTAACAGCAGGCAGATCAGCGGCAGCGCCAGCATCATGCCATTGATGAAGATCAGCGAGCCGACCTGAGTCAACACCAGGAAGCCGTTGCCGTTCAGCGGCTGCGTTTGGATCGGCAGGGTGTGGAAGCTGTCCGCCAGCAGCGAAATCAGCCACAGATGGCCGTCAAAGCTGAGGAACAGCAACATCGCCAGCAGGTTGAGCAGGCGCGCCAGCACTGGCATGTTCGGGCCGCCGCTGGGATCGAAGAAGGTGGCGAACGACAGTCCCATCTGCATGCCGATCACTTCCCCCGCCAGGCGCACCGCCGCGAAGGCGAACTGCATGGTTAACCCCAGCGCCACGCCGATCAGAATCTGCTGAATCGCCAGCCACAGGCCGGCGGCGGAGAAGATGGGGATATTGCTGGCGGGCAGCGTCGGCGCAATCAGGATGACGATCAGCCCGCCAAGGCCGATTTTGACCTTTTTGCTGATTTGCTTTTCGCTGAATATCGGCGCGGTGCTGATCAGCGCCAGAATGCGCAGCAGCGGCCAAAAGTAGTGGCTGAGCCAGACGGTGAGCTGGGCGCTGTCGAAGGTGAGCACGGTCAGCCGATCAGGGTAGGCAGGTTGCTGAACAGGGTGCGCATATAGTCCAGCAACAGATTCAACATCCAGGGACCGGCGATGATGATGGTGGCCACCACCGCCAGAATTTTAGGGATGAACGACAGCGTCATTTCGTTGATCTGGGTGGCGGCCTGCAGCAGGCTGACGACCAGGCCGCTGATCAGCGCCGCCAGCAGCAGCGGGGCGGCCAGCGCCAGCGCGACTTTCATCGCTTCGGTGCCGAGCGCCATAACCGATTCAGGTGTCATCTCGCTTTCTCCGGTCAGGGGTTACGAATAGAAGCTCTGCGCCAGCGAGCCGAGCAGCAGCTGCCAGCCATCGACCAGCACGAACAGCATCAGCTTGAACGGCAGCGAGATGGTGGCGGGCGGCACCATCATCATCCCCAGCGCCATCAGCACGCTGGCGACCACCAGGTCGATAATCAGGAACGGAATGAACACCGTAAAGCCGATCTGGAAGGCGGTTTTCAGTTCGCTGGTGACGTAGGCGGGCAGCAGGATGCGCATCGGCACCGCTTCCGGGCCGGCCAGCGGCGGCTGATTGGCCAGTCTGGCGTACAGCGCGAGATCGGTTTCGCGCGTTTGCCGCAGCATGAATTCGCGCAGCGGCTGCGCGCCTTTATCCAGCGCGACTTCCAGCCCGATTTTGTCCTGGCTGAACGGCAGATAGGCATCCTGATAAACCTTGTCGAACACCGGCGACATGATGAAGAAGGTCAGGAACAGCGCCAGCCCCAGCATCACCTGGTTCGGCGGCGCCGACGGCGTGCCCAGCGCGTTGCGCAGCAGGCCGAGCACGATGATGATGCGGGTGAAGCTGGTCATCATCAGCAGCATGGCCGGCAGGAAGGTCAGCGAGGTCAACAGCACCAGCGTCTGCACCGGCAGCGACCAGCTCTGGCCGCCGTTGGCCAGCGGCTGGCTGATCAGCCCCGGCAGTTGCGCGAAAGCCGCCGGGCTGATGAACAGCAGGGCGGCAGGGAGCCAAACCGCCGGGCGGCGGACGAGGGTATGAAGAGTCGAGGTCATGCCGATTTTTCCGGGCGTTTCAGAACTTTTTGCATCAGTTGGCGGAAGTCCGCCGGCGTCGCCGCGTCGGCTTCGCCTGCGTCTTTCGGCGGAGCGGGCAGGGTGTGCAGCGGGGTGATCTGCTGGGCGGTGACGCCCAATACCAGCAGGGTGTCGTCGACTTCCACCACCACCACGCGCTCGCGCTGTCCGACCTGGCAACTGGCGCGCAGGTTAAGCAGTTTGTTGTTGCGCGCCTGCGGGGCGAAACCCAGCCGACGGAACAGCCAACCGGCCAGCAGGATCAGCAGCAGAATGCCGCCGAGCGCGCTGCTGACCTGCATCAACACCGAACCGGCCGGCAGGGCCGGCGCGGCGGGCGGTTGGGTGCTTTGGACGGTAACGGGCGCCGCGGCGGTCATCAGCGGCTCAGTCGACGCATGCGTTCGGATGGGGTGATGATGTCGGTGATGCGCACGCCGAACTTGTCGGCCACCACCACCACTTCACCTTGCGCGATCAGGTAACCGTTGATCAGGATATCCAGCGGTTCGCCGGCCAGGCCGTCCAGCGCCACCACCGAGCCTTGCGACAGGCGCAGCAGCTCTTTGATGGTCATCTTGGTGCGCCCCAGTTCCACGGTCAGCTTGACCGGAATATCCAGGATCAGGTCGATATCCTGCAGGCTGCCGAGCGCATCCTGAGCTTCCAGCGACTTGAACACCCCTTCGGTGCTCGCGCCGGATTTCTCTGAAGACTGCTGCTCGTTAAACGCATCAGCCCACAGATCGTCTACGGATTCCTTTCCTTCGCCAGACGGTTGCTTAGGATCACTCATTGGGCTGTTCCTCACTCAGAGCATTCAAAATAGGGTTAATCAAATGTTCAACACGCAGGGCGTATTGCCCGTTTAACGTGCCGTATTGGCTGGTCAGAACCGGTACGCCGTCCACATGGGCGATCAGGCGTTCCGGCTTGTCTATCGGTAATACATCGCCCGGTTGCAGCTTCAGGACTTTCGACAGTCGCATCGGGATATCGACGAAGTTGGCGATCAGCTCCAGTTCGGAGTGCTGCACCTGCTTCACCAGCGTTTCGCGCCAGTGGCTGTCTTCCTGCCGCGAATTTTCCAGCGGCGGGTTGGTCAACAGCTCGCGCAGCGGTTCGATCATCGCGAATGGAATGCAGATGTTGAACTCGCCGGTCAGCGCGCCGATCTCCACCTGGAACGGCGTGGTGACCACGATGTCGTTCGGCGAGGTGGTGATGTTGGTGAACTTCACCTGCATTTCTGCGCGCACGTACTCCACGTCGATCTTGTAGATGGCGCTCCAGGCGTCGCCGTAGGCGTCCAGCGCCAGGCGCAGCATGCGCTTGATCACCCGCTGTTCGGTCGGAGTGAACTCGCGGCCTTCGACCTTGGTCGGGAAGCGGCCGTCGCCGCCGAACAGGTTGTCGACGGCGATGAACACCAGGCTCGGCGCGAACACGAATAGGGCGGTGCCGCGCAGCGGGTTCAGATGCACCAGGTTCAGGTTGGTCGGCACCGGCAGGTTGCGGGCGAACTCGTGATACGGCTGGATTTTGATCGGGCCGACGGTAATGTCCGGGCTGCGGCGCAGCAGGTTGAACAACCCCATGCGGAACTGCCGGGCAAAACGTTCGTTGATGATTTCCAGCGCGTGCAGACGCTCGCGCACCACGCGGCGCTGGGTGTTCGGATCGTAAGGCTTGACCTCGCTCTCTTTGCCGACCACCGCTTCGGGTTCGTCACCCGCGCTGTCGCCGTTGAGCAAGGCGTCGATCTCTGCCTGTGAAAGAATGCTATCGCCCATAGTGATTACCGCAGTATGAAGGCGGTGAACAGCACGTCGCTGACCACCTGCTTCGGTTGTCCCTTAACCAGCGGCGGGCTGAGCACATCCTTAATCTGCGCCACCAACTGTTGCTTCCCTTGTTCATTGGCCAGCTGGCTCGCTTCCTGGCGGGAAAGCAGCATCAGCAGACGGCTGCGCACTTCCGGCAGAAAATCGTTCAGCTGACGGCGGGTACTTTCGTCCGGCAGACGCAGCGTGAGGCCGATGTACAGCACGCGATCCGGATTGTTGTCCGGCGTCACCAGATTGACGGTAAAGGTGTCGAGCGGCATGAACACCGGCGCCGCCGGCGGTTGTTCTTTGACGGCGGCCGGTTCGGCACCGTTTTTATGCTGTTGCAGCAGCCACCAGCTGTAACCCGCGGCGCCACAGGCGACGATGCTGATCAATACCAGCAGGATGACCAGAAGGGGGCGTTTCGGTGCTGCCGGAAGGGAGTTCTGAGACATAGCCAAATCTAATTCCTGTTGTTCCACCCGAGGCCTGCGAGGCGGCGGGCATAGCGCGCGGCAAAGCCGCACGCATGACATGTAAAGGTATTATCGCGTCTATTACGGCGTGCAATAGCCTGAATAAACGCGCAAATGGGTGCCAGCTTGGGCGTTTGCAGCGGCTCAGGCGAAAATATCGACGCCGTTGACCGCGCTGGCCATGCGCTGCAACGCCACCGGCGCGCTGACGCCGTCGGCGGCCGCAGCCTCGCCGCCATGATGTTCAGCATAGCTGGAACGCCCCTGGCCATTGGAAGCCTGCTGCTGCGCCTGTTGCCATTGCGGGGTGGACTCGCCCCCCACGCTGCTCTGCCCCAGGTTGATGCCGCTCTCGGCCAGCGCGTGACGCAGCTGCGGCATCGCCGCTTCCACCGCCGCGCGCACCTGACCGTGGGCGGAGGCAATGTGCAATTGCGCCTGCTGATCGTCCAGTTTCAACGTGATCTGCAAAGCGCCCAGCTCCTGCGGGTGCAGGCGCAGCTCGGCGCTTTGCTGGCCGTTGCGGTGGAACATCAGCACCTGTTGGTTCAACGCCTGCTGCCATTCCGGGCTGCCCAGCTGCGCGTTGAGCTGCGGCGCGGGCGGCGCTGTCACCAGCGCGCCGGCCGGGGCGGCCGTTTGCGTTGGGCTGGCGGCGGCCAGGGCGACGGCGTGATTGAGCGTCGTCGGTTGCTGCGTATCGCTCGCCGGCAGCGGTTGAGCGGCACTGGCGCGCTCGCCGCCGGTCGGCTGCGGGAGCGCCGCCGTGGCGGTATCGCCGTCCGGAGCCGGGGTTTTAGCGTTGGTCACCGTCGTGGCGGCTGACGCCGACGAGCGCGCGGCGGTTTTATCGCCGGCTGCCGCGATGTTCAGCAGGCCGTTGCCGTGCTGCAGCGCAGTCGCATCGTCAGCGTTTTCCACCGGCAGCGGCCGCTGGCCGTCGGCCGGTAGAGTCTGGGCGACGATCGCGGCCGGCAGCATGGCGTACAGCGCCTGCAGCGTCGCGGCATCCAGCTCTTTGGCCGCGGCGATCGGCGGCTGCGCCGGTTTATCGCCGGCGACGGGGACGGGCGCGTCGGCCTCGGGGCGTTCAGATGAAAGCGCATCGGCTGAGATTGCCGGGTTCTGCAGCAGGCCGCCGCGCTCGCCGAAGGCGGCCAGCAGTTGATTGAGCTGGTTGCGGCTCAGGGCCGGGGCGCGTTCATCGTCCGCGCTCAGTGCGACCGGCGGCTGTTTGCCATCGGCTGCGGGCGCGAAACGCGCGCCGAGCAGCTGAGCGAATGCCGTCGACAGTTGGCTCTCATCCAGCGCCGACGTCAGTTCGGCCAGGCCGCCGGCATCGCCGGGTAAGGTCAGGCCGGGCAGGGCGTTCAGATTCATGGGTTGATATTCCTTTGTGCACTGCGTTGAGCGAACTCATCCATCAGTTTTTGATCCCGTTTATTCTCCTGCTGCTGCTCCGCATTTAAGGCGCGGGTATGCAGGGTCTCGAAGGCGTTCAGCCGCTGTTGTTTGTCTTGCCATTGCTTCACCGCATGATCCACTTTCTGCCCCCACTGCAGCAGCTGCTGGCGGTGCTGGTCGATGGCCTGTTCCAGCGTGCCGATAAACTGCTGGTAATTTTGCCAGCGTGAGCTGTCCATGCCGTCGCAGAGCGTATGATTCAGCTTCTGGCGGTATTCGTCCTGATAGTTGAGCAGCATCGACAGCTGTTGCTCCGCCGCCTGCTGCGCCTGCCGAACCTGGCCCAGCTGTTGCGCGGCTTGTTCCACCGCGTCCTGCGCCAGATCGCGCAGGGTAATCAGGGGTGACTGTGATTTCATCGCTCTGCGCCTCTGTGACGTTAAACAATCAACTGCTGCAGCTGTTGACAGGCTTCATCATAGCCGCTGCGTTCAAAGATGCCCTGTTGCAGGTACGCCTCCATCTGCGGGTACAGCGTCATCGCTTTGTCCAGCAACGGATCGCTGCCGGCCGCGTAGGCGCCGACGCTGATCAGATCGCGGTTGCGCTGATAGCTGGCCAGCATCTGTTTGAAGGTGCGAACCCGGCGATAATGCTCTTCGTCGATCAGCGACGTCATGGCGCGGCTGATTGACGCTTCGATGTCGATAGCCGGGTAGTGGCCGGCCTCCGCCAGGCGTCGGGACAGCACCACGTGGCCATCGAGGATGGCGCGCGCCGAGTCGGCGATCGGGTCTTGCTGATCGTCCCCCTCGGTCAACACGGTGTAGAAGGCGGTGATGGAACCGCCGCCGCTGATGCCGTTGCCCGCGCGTTCCACCAGCGCAGGCAGTTTGGCGAAGACCGAAGGCGGATAACCTTTGGTCGCCGGCGGTTCGCCGATGGCCAGGGCTATCTCACGCTGCGCCATGGCGTAGCGGGTGAGGGAATCCATGATCAGCAACACGTGCTGCCCGCGATCGCGGAAATCTTCGGCGATGCGGGTGGCGTAGGCCGCCCCCTGCATGCGCAGCAGCGGCGATACGTCCGCCGGCGCGGCGATCACCACCGAGCGCGCCCGGCCTTCGGCGCCGAGAATGTTCTCGATAAAGTCTTTGACCTCGCGACCACGTTCGCCGATCAGGCCAACGACGATCACATCCGCCTGGGTGTAACGGGCCATCATGCCGAGCAGCACGCTCTTGCCGACGCCGGAACCGGCGAACAGGCCCATGCGCTGGCCGCGACCGACGGTCAGCAGACCGTTGATGGTGCGCACTCCCACGTCCAGCACCTGCTCGATCGGCGTGCGCTGCAAGGGGTTGAACGGCGCGGTGATCAGCGGCGCGCGGTAACCGGTTTCCGGGGAGGGCAGGCCGTCGAGCGGTTTGGCGCTGCCGTCCAGCACGCGCCCCAGCAGCGCCGGGCCGAGCGGCAGCTGTTTGCCGGCGCTTTGGCCTTCCGGCGCAATGCGGGCGTAAACCCGCGCGCCCGGCACGATGCCTTCCACTTCTTCCAACGGCATCAGGAACAGCCGCTGGCCGTTGAAACCGACCACTTCGCTTTCCACTTCCTGCACCTCACCGGCGTCGTGCCGTTCGATGAGGCAGGTCGCGCCGAGCGGCAACTGCAGCCCGGTGGCTTCCAGCACCAGCCCGGTGGCACGGGTCAGGCGGCCGTAGCGGCGTACCGTCGGCGCGCGGGCGATGCGCTTTTCCAGCGTATCCAGAGAGCTCAGCCAGCGGCCGAGACGCGCGGTCATCAGACTTCTCCCGGTGCCGCCAGGCGACACAGTTCATGCCAGCGCGTCGCCAGGCTGGCGTCGAGATCGCCTTCTTCGGCGCTGACCTTGCAGCCGCCCGGGTGCAGTTCGCCGTCCGCCAGCAGGCGCCAGCCGTGCAGACTGAGGGTGACCCCCAGCTGCTGCTCGACGCGTTGGTAGTCGTCCGGGTGGACCCGCAGCTGCGGCTTGCCGTTGAACATCGGCTCCTGCTGAATCAGCTGTTGGATCTGCGCGAGCAGGGCGGTGCCGTCGCACACCGGCGGCTGGCCCAGCACCTGTTTGGCGGCGGTCAACGCCAGCTGCATCAGCCGCGAAGCGATCACGCTGTCGAGCGCGTCCAACGTGTGCTGGAATTCGGTGACCAACTGCTGCCAGTGGGCGGTCAGCGGCTGTTGCTGCTGCTGCGCTTCCAGCAGCCCTTGTTGACGGCCTTCTTCCAGACCGGACTGAAAACCGGCCTCATAGCCTTTTTGCTGGCCGTCGGCATAGCCCAGCTGCTGGCCCTGTTGCTCGGCCTGCAGCCGCAGCGTCGCCAACTGCTGTTGCAATTCGGCCTGCGCGTCCGGCGACGGATCGCTGTGTTCGAGATCCGCCAGCGGCGGCAGTTCGAACGCCGGTTTCTGTTCGCCCAAATCGTTGAGCGACCAGGGCTGCCAGGGCAGGGTGTTAATGCGATCAGACATAGGTGTCCTCGCCGCCGCCGATGATCATTTCGCCGGTTTCCGCCAGGCGTCTCACCACCAACAGGATGGCTTTCTGCTCGTTCTCCACCTGCGACATGCGCACCGGGCCACGGTTGGCCAGATCGTCGCGCAGGATGTCGGCGGCACGTTGCGACATGTTCTTGAGGAACTTCTCGCGCAGCGGCTGTTCGGCGCCTTTCAGCGCGATCAGCAGCGACTCGCCTTCCACTTCCTGCAGCAGGCGCTGGATGCTGCGATCGTCGACTTCCACCAGGTTTTCGAACAGGAACATCTCGTCGATGATCTTCTGCGCCAGCTCGCCGTCGTATTCGCGCATCGCATCGATGACCGCTTCTTCCTGCTGGGTTTTCATCAGGTTGATGATCTCGGCGGCGGTGCGCACCCCGCCCATTTTGCTGCGTTTGAGGTTCTGGCCGTCGAGCAGGTTGTTCAGCACCTCGGTCAGTTCCGCCAACGCCGCCGGCTGCACGCCGCCGAAGGTGGCGATACGCAGCATCACGTCGTTGCGCAGGCGTTCGTCGAACAGGGCCAGAATATCCGCTGCCTGGCCGCGTTTGAGGTGCACCAGAATGGTGGCGATGATCTGCGGGTGTTCGTCGCGGATCAGGTCGGCGGCGCTCTGCGGCTCCATAAAGTTGAGCGTTTCCATGCCGGTGGTGGTCTCGCGCGATTCGAGAATGTCTTCCAACAGGCTGGCGGCGCGCTCTTCGCCCAGCGCCTTGACCAGCACCGAACGCAGATAGTCGCTGGCGTTCACGCTCAGCGCCGCGTATTGCTCGGCGTCGTCTTCAAACTCGGTCAGTATTTCGCCGAGCTGTTTGTGCGACACCTGGCTCATGCCTGCCATGGTGCCGCTCAGCAGCTGTACTTCGCGCGAGGAGAGGTGTTTGAACACCTCCGCCGCGCGATCTTCACCCAGCGTCATCAGCAAGATGGCGCTTTTGTCGGTTCCGGTCAGGCTCATATCTCGTTACTCATCCATTGGCGGATTACCAGAGCGACCACGCGCGGGTCTTTGTCAGCCAGATCGCGGATCCGCTGGCTCTGGACTTCTGCGCTGACGCGCTGCTGCGATTTACGACGCTGCGCCAGCTCCTCGTTGCTCGGTTTGCTGCTGTCGACCGCTTTGGCGGCAGGCGCGTTGGCGGCGGCGAGGGCGGCCTGTTGCGCCGCCTGGCGCTGTTGCAGCTGCGGCCGCACCAGTTTGCGCCACAGCAGCCAGGCAACCAGCAGCACCAGCAGATAACGGCCGGCGTCGATCAGACGATCGATGAACGACTGACTTTGCCAGAACGGCAGTTCACCGCCGGTCACCTGAGCGTCGGTAAACGGCGTGTTGACCACGTTCAGGGTATCGCCACGGCTGCTGGAGTAGCCCATCGCTTCACGCACCAGCGCTTCGATCTGCGCCAGCTGTTCTTTGCTCATCGGCTGCGGTTTGCCGTCTTTATCCGCGCCGAGGTAGTTGACCACCACGGCGACCGACAGACGCTGCACGGTGCCGGCTTTTTGCTGGGTATGACGGATGGTGCGATCGAGCTCGTAGTTGGTGGTCGCGTCGCGACGGGTATTTTGCGGCACGCCGCTGGCCGCCGCGCTGCGGGTGGTCGCGGCGTTTTGCGCGGTGGCGTTGGCGTTATTGCCCGCCGCCGGCTTGGCGGTTTCAATCGGCGCCGTAGGCGGAGCGCTCGGTTGGTTGGACAGCGCGCCCGGCACGCCGCCGACCTGCGGCCCGCCGATCTGCTCGCTCAGGCTGGTTTGCTGTGAGCGGATGGCGGCTTTATCCGGCTGCTGGTTAGGTTGGTACTGTTCATCGGTTTGTTCGCGCGTGGCGAAGTCGATCTGCGCCGTGACCTGCGCACGCACGTTGGCGCTGCCGACCACCGGGGCGAGGATCGCTTCGATGCGGCGCTGGAAGCCGTTTTCGACTTCGTTGGCGTATTTCAGCTGCGAAGCGTTGAGATCGCGCCCGGTGCCGTCGGACTGGGTCAGCAGGCGGCCAGCCTGATCGACCACGGTCACGTTGCCCGGCGGCAGACCGGCGACGCTGCTCGACACCATATAAACGATGGCGTTGATCTGGCCGTCGTCCAGCGCACGGCCGGGTTGCAGGGTCAGCGTTACCGAGGCGGAAGGGGATTTTTGTTCGCGCACGAACAGTGAAGGTTTAGGCAGCGCCAGGTGAACGCGGGCGTTTTGCACCGGTCCCAGCGATTCGATAGTGCGCGACAGCTCGCCCTCGAGGGCGCGCTGATAGTTAATCTGCTCGCTGAACTGGCTGATGCCGAATTTTTCCTGATCCAGCAGTTCGAAGCCGACGGCGCCGCCTTTCGGCAGCCCCTGCTGCGCGAGGCGCAAACGGGTTTCATGCACCTTTTCCGCCGGGATCAGCAGCGCTGCGCCATTCTCGGCGAAGCGATAAGGGATATTCATCTGCGTCAGCTGGGTGACGATGGCGCCACCGTCGCGGTCGTTCAGATTGCTGTACAGCACGCGGTAGTCGGGGCTTTTCACCCACAACAGCAGTGCGACGACGATCGCGATCGCGGCGGAAGCGGCGACCAGCAACGGAATTTTCGGGTTGGCGCGCAGACGGTTCCAGATGGCCTGCAGGCCGTTGTCGCGGCTTTCGCCGGCGGTTATCGAAGCACTCATTTTAGGTCTCGTCCTTCAATGGCGCTCACGATCCCGTACGGGCCGCTGAGCAGCTCCCTGCCAGGCTGATGAACGGTATGGTTTGCGTTGTGTGACAAAACAGACTCCCTGATACACATATCTTCTAAATAGCGGCGCTCCCATTTCTGGGCAGGCCATTATTCGCCTTATCAGACAATTCCGATTGCCCGATAAGCCGGGTTTTTTGCAGTTAATTAACCGCTTTAGGTCCGAAAACGCTGTGCTAGGGTGTGCATCATTGGAGAAGTACAGGGTGAAAACGTCACCCGGCGAGACGAGAGGATTGAGGACCAGATGGCGATTCAGGGCATTGAAGGGGTTCTGCAGCAGATGCAGACCATGGCGGTTCAGGCCGGCAAGATGGGGCAAAATGTGGCGCCGCAGGGCGTCAGCTTCGCCAGCGAACTGACTGCGGCGCTCGGCAAGATCAGCGATACCCAGCAGACGGCGCGCAAACAGGCGCAGGACTTTGAGCTGGGCGTGCCGGGCATCAGCCTGAACGATGTGATGGTCGATCTGCAGAAATCGTCGGTGTCTTTGCAACTGGGCGTCCAGGTGCGCAACAAGCTGGTGGCGGCCTACCAGGACATCATGAATATGCCGGTGTGATGAACGTACCGTCCATTTTTCAGTGAAATTTCGCTCGGCGCTGTTAGCCTATGGCGAAGGTTATAGGAGGGATAGGATAATGTGTAAATCGCTGTGCCTTGCTCTGGCCATGATGGCGTTGTCTGGATGCGCCGGCCAGAATGATGACTATTCATCGGCGCAAAAAACGGCGCCTCATCAGGATGCCGGCAAAGAGTGGAAGGCGTTTGTCGCGCCGCTGTCGGTGAAGACACAGTCGCCCGGTGAGCGTGAAATGAAACGCGCCGCCCGGCAATACTGAAGCCGTGACGCCAGTCGATGGACAAAAAAAGCCAGCTATCGAAATAGCTGGCTGAAGGTGCGATAAAACATTTGTGTAATGTAGGAGCCTCGACGCCCGCTCGAAGTGGCGCCGACGCGGTTATCATATTTGTTATGTTATAACAAATCAATGCCGTTGTACGTTTACCTCAGCCAGCCAATTCTGCAATCCGCTCGTGAGCATTCGCCAACCCCTGGTCGCGGCCGTGCGGTTTCATGTCCAGCCCTTCGGCATAGATGAATTGCACGTCGCCGATCCCCATCAGCCCCAGCACCGAGCGCAGGTAGGGCGTTACGGCGTCGGTCGGATGCCCGGCGTGCATGCCGCCGCGTGAACTGAAGACCACCGCATCGACGCCTTCCACCAGCCCCACCGGGTAGGTGGCGGTATAGTTGAAGGTCATCCGGGCGCGGGCCACCAGATCGAACCAGTTTTTCAGCTGAGTCGGAACGTTGAGGTTGTACATCGGCGCCCCGATCAGTAACAGGTCGCTCTCTTTCAGTTCGGCAATCAGTTGATCGGAGAGCGCTATCGTGGCTTTGGCGCGCGGGCTGACATTTTCCGCGCCGCGCAGCGCGCTGAACAGCTCGCCGTCCAACACCGGCAGATCCAGCGCCGTCAGATCGTGTTCGACGATCCGATCGTCGTATCCTTTCGCTTTGCGCGCCGCCAGATAGCGGTCAATCAGGTTATTGGTCTGCGAGTCATTTCCCATAATGCTGGATTTGAGTGCCAGTATTTTTTTCATGCTGTTGTCCTCTGACGGTAATCTGTGGTTTTCACCGGGGACTCCGGAATGACTGCAGGTTATCATTGCTTAAGGTTCACCAGTGGTGATAGGTTTTCACCTAATTGATTCCATATTGGCAACATTAAGATGAAAAGCGATCTGAGTGCGCTGCCGGCCTTTGTTGCCGTAGCGGAAGGCGGCAGTTTCGCCGCCGCCGCAGAGAAACTGCATCTGACGCGTTCTGCGGTCAGCAAAATCGTGTCGCGTCTGGAGGCGCGGCTGGGCGTGATGCTGTTTATGCGCACCACGCGCAGCCTGAGCCTGACGGACGAAGGCGCGCTGTACTATGAACACTGTCGACAGGCATTGGCGAACGTTCAGGCGGCGGAAAACCAGCTCGACAGCGGCAAGATGCAGGTCAGCGGCCGGCTCAGAGTCTCGGTGCCGGTGCTGTTCGGCCACCTGTGCATTGCGCCCTTGTTGACGGCGCTGGCGAATGAGCATCCGTTATTGACGCTGGAAATCTCATTCAGCGACCGCAGGATCGATCTCGTCGACGAGGGATTCGATCTGGCGGTGCGCATCGGCGAACTGGCGGACAGCGGCAGTTTGGTTGCCCGACGTTTGGGCGAACATGGCATGCTCCTGTGCGCGTCGCCCGACTACGTGCGGCGCTGCGGCGAGCCGAGCACGGCGGAAGCGTTAAGCCGGCATCAGGCGGTGGGGTATCTGCACGCCGGCGCCGTGCTGCCGTGGCAGCTGCGTGGCGAAAACGGTGAGCTGCAATCGTTCAGCCCCCCGACCAAGATGATGATGGATGATATGCAGGGGATCGTCGATGCGATATCCGCCGGCGCCGGCATTGCCTGGCTGCCGGAGTGGCTGGTGCGCGAGCGGCTGATGGCGGGAACGTTGGTGGAGATCATGCGCGGTGAGTCCAACCTCAGTTTCCCGGTCAACGTGGTGTGGCCCTATATGCCTTACCAGCCGCTCAAGGTGCGGCTGGCGGTGGACAAACTGGTGGCTGAGCTGCCCGCAAAATTGGCGCTTGTGCCACCGCCGTTATCGCAGCGGTAATCGCCGCGTCGCAACCGACAGGAAATGGGAGCAATGTTCCGAATAGAGGGGCGAACATTGTGCTGTCAGGCTTATTGAATGTGCCGGTGAGCGTTTATTATGGCCTTATTAGTAGGGTTATTATTCGAGGCAGGTCAATGAGCAGTAAAAGCGAATCCAGATGGCGTCTGATCAGTATTTTAATGCTGGTGGTTTTAGCCACGTTAATTGGCGTGTTGGTCAAACTGGATTGAAGTCTGACCAGGCGATAAAAAACCTGGCCGTTTTATTGTGCGGCCAGTAAACGCATCATGTCTTCTTCATACAGTAAGGCTAGCAGCCACAGCCCCAACAACATTATTGCCAGAGAAAATAATCGCTTTTCATTGCGCATCGTTTAATTCGCTTTCGGCGGATGGACGTGGCTTAGCGTATCTCAGCGTTGTTACAACCGTTAGGGACTTGTGTTAAATAAAGCCATTTTGTTGCGCGTCTATTTATGTTTCTCCGGCGACCATCGTCTCAACGCCCTGAGAGCCGGGTTCCATAATCCTTTGGTGGCCGCGAATGGCGGTAGGCGCAAAACCGAAGCGTTTGCGAAAACGTTCGGCGAAACGCGACGCGCTTTCATAACCCACATGCTGCGCGATGGCGGAAATCGGCCAGTCGGTCGATTGCAGCAGGGCCAGCGCGCTGCTCATCCGGACGTCGATCATCAGGTTGCGCAACGCGGTGTTTTCCATCGACAGCTTGCGGCGCAACATCACTTCACTCATCGACAGGCTCTCCGCGACTTTGGCCGCCGTCCAAATGCTGTGCGGATCGGTCGCCAGGCAGCGACGCACGCGTTGCGTCAGATCCTTGGCTTCGTTGTGAATAAAGCGAATGCCGAATTGGGCCAGCCACAGCAGAATTTCCAGCATTTTGTGCCGCACGATGATGGTGGGAAAGCGTTGCCGCAGCGTCAGCGCCAGGCCGGTGGTTTCAAAACTGTGCTTTAGGGCGCAGGGCAGGTTGCGCAGCGCCAGGACGGCATCGAACGGCATCGCCGCCGGCGTTTCCTCGGCCGGAGGTTGGACGGTGAGCAACAGGGGATCGCAGGTCAGCAGTTGGCAACTGAATACGCCGTCTTCGGACGGGCCGTTAATAATGTCCACCGTTTGCCCGCCGTCGATAATCAACAGCTCGCCGGGATGAGCGACCACTTCGTGTTGTTGCCAGCGTACGCGCTTATGGCCTTGTTGTATCAGATACAGATGTGGTTGCTCAAAATAGACTGAAGGGAATAATAATTCAGTATACTGAATGATGTGCGCTGAGGCGCCAATTCCAGGACAGAGATTAATTGTACGTTCCATCGATATTCATTTCGCAGCCATTATCTGGGAATATCTTTACGCTTTGATCCGCGCTGGAGCAACATTTTTCCATGGGCCGTGAAACACAGCGGCGAGTTTTATCTATCAAAAATCAATTTCCTGATGAACAGAAAACGTCCGTGTCGGGATGATGTTTATCCATTAAAGTGAGAGCCAGGCTCGAAGCGCGCATTTTACCAATTACCCATAAACTGAATAATTCAAATGCCATAGATTAATATCCTAACGTAACCCGAGGGTAATAGCGCATAGTGCTATTTAATCCATTTTCGTCAGTATTGTCGATCTTATCGGACCTGTGGCTCTCCCAGCAGCAGCGCGCGGTCATGAAACTGGCCGTAGGTGTTGTTGACCACGTTTTGGCGCGTTGACTGTTCAATAAGCGTTTTCAGCTCATCCATCCGTTGCTGCAACAGACGTTTGAGCTCGGTTTCGTTGTCGAGGATCTGTTGCAGCTTATTGCGCAACATCTCCTGCAACGCCATGGACGGGCCGGCTTGCCCGGTAAAGGCGGCGGTTTTTTCCACCGCCGTCACGTAGGCGAATTCAAGCTCGACGAGCTCTTCCCAGCGCCCGGTTTGCGCCAGCGCGATCATCTGGCTGCTCAGGGTGTAAATTTGTTGATAAGCGGCTAACAGCTGCTGTTGACGTTCCATTACACGGCGTCCTGCGAAGGTTGGTAGTTAGGGCCGATCTGGCGCCAGGCGTCGGCGATGTTTTCCAGCAGTTTGACCACCTCGGCAATCGCCGCTTCGTCGTTGTGCAGATTGGCCTGCATCAGGCGACGCTTCATATAGTCGTATAACGCCGCCAGATTTTCGGCGATCTCGCCGCCCTGCTGAGGATCGAGGCCGCTTTTCAGGCCGTTGTCGATGATGTTGATGGCTTTGGACAGCGCCATGCCCTTGCCGGCGATATCGCCCTGGTTCATCAGGATGCGTGCGCGAAGCAGGGCGCTGAGCGCCCCGTCGAACAACATCACGATTAACTGGTGCGGGCTGGCGCTCATGGCGCCGCTTTCCAGACTGACCTGTGCATAGGCCTGAGTGCCGCTACGGTTATACATGCTGTTTTCTTTGCCTTGTTAAAGGGTTATTTGAACTGTTGAGCCAAATAGTTACTGGTGCCGTTCATTTTCGACATCATGGTATCCAGCTGAACGAACTGTTGTTTATAACGATCGATGGTGTTTTGAATGCTGGCCGTGACCGTGGTGATCTGGCTGTTCAGGCGATCGAGGTTAGTGTTGATGCTTTTGGTCGAGTTCTCGATGATGCCGCCGGATTTGATGTAGCTCTGGATCTCGTTGTGGATCTCGGTGGCCATGCCGGTGTCTTTGCCGTTACCGACGAAGAAGTTGCTGACCTGATCCGGCTTTTCATCCATCGCTTTCTTCAGCTTGGCGCTGTCGATTTCCAGCTTGCCGGTTTTGGTGTTGGTAGAGATGCCGAGGTTGCCCAGACCTTTTAATTCCGGATTGTCCTGGGCGGCGCTCAGCGCGCTTTTGATCGACGACTGAATGCCGCGCAGGGTGTTGTCGCCCAGCAGCGGGCCGTTGGTTGGGTTTGGCGCTTCGCCGGTTTTCACCGGGGTGAACTTGGACAATGCGTTGAAGGTGTCCAGCAGCGAGTTATAGCTGTCGACCCACTCTTTGATCTTGTCGGTGGTGCCGGCGGTGTTGGTGCTGATCACCAGGTGTTGCGGTTCATCGGTTTTGGTTTTGGTTTTCAGATCGATGGTGACGCCCTGCAGAGCATCGCTGATCGAGTTGGTGCTGCGTTTGATGGCCGTGCCGTTCACCATCAGCTCCGCATCCTGCGGCGCGACCGTCTGCTTCATGGCGGTGGTGGTGCCGCGGGTGGCGTTGTAGTTCAGGATATCCCCCAGTTGGTCGTCATTGTCGACCTGGAGGGAGATCTTGTTGTTTTCGCCGGTGGTGGAAGAGCTGATCGCCAGCTGGTAGTCGTTGTCGCCGACGCGCATGATGCTGGCGGTGACGCCGGCTTTGGCGCCGTTGATGGCGTCGCGCAGCTCAACCAGCGAGGTTTGATCGTCGCTCAGCGGGATTTTGGTGGCTTTCGGCGGGTTGCCGGCGGTGATGGTCAGGGAGCGGTCTGACACGCCTTCAGCGCCTAACTTAGCGCCCTGGTCGCTGACTTTCGCCTGCGTGGTCAGGGTTTGCGCCTGCGCCAGTTTGTTCACTTCCACCACGTAGTTGCCCGGCACCGCCTTGGCGTTGGTGGTGATCTTGAAGGCGTCGTGTTCGGTGGCGGTGGTGGCCTTGAAGAAGTCCTCTTTCGCCATCTCTTTGCTGAGATTGTCGAATTTTTCCAGCGCGCCCTTCAGCGTACCGTAACCGGTCAGCTGGGCGTTGTAGCTGGATTGCTTGGTGGTGTAAGGGGTCAGACGCTGTTGTTCCGCTTTGGTCAGCTTATCCAGCAAGCCATTGAGGTCGAGTCCTGAGCCGAGACCTAATGAACTGATCGTTGCCATGAGTAATTCTCCTTGATTATGACTTTATTCGCTTTACGCGTTATCGGCCCAGTGGTGAAAAAGTTTACCGAAAAAAACAAAAAAACGATGGCGCAATAGAGGAGGGAAAAAGCGCGTTATTTCCGCCATTGCAACGGGCGCAAAAAATTTTAAAAAATTGCTAAAGGTTGTTAGGGGAGGGCCGATACCTGAGGGGACGGTGGTTGACGCCGTGGGCAAACAAGCCCGAACCTTTTAACCGTGTTGCGAAGAACGCAACTGACTCGTAAGGAAAGCAAACAATGGCACAAGTAATCAACACTAACAGCCTGTCTCTGATGGCGCAGAACAACCTGAACAAATCTCAGTCTTCTCTGGGCACTGCGATTGAGCGTCTGTCTTCCGGTCTGCGTATCAACAGCGCGAAAGACGATGCTGCGGGTCAGGCTATCTCCAACCGTTTCACCGCTAACATCAAAGGCCTGACTCAGGCTTCTCGTAACGCCAACGACGGTATCTCTCTGGCGCAGACCACTGAAGGCGCACTGAACGAAGTTAACGACAACCTGCAGAACATCCGTCGTCTGACCGTACAGGCGCAGAACGGTTCCAACTCCACCAGCGACCTGAAATCCATCCAGGACGAAATCACTCAGCGTCTGTCTGAAATCAACCGTATCTCCGAGCAGACTGACTTCAACGGCGTGAAAGTGCTGAGCAGCGATCAGAAACTGACCATCCAGGTTGGCGCTAACGACGGTGAAACTATCGATATCGACCTGAAAAAAATCGACGCTAAGCAACTGGGTCTGGACACCTTCAACGTGACCGACAAAGGTCCATCTGTTGGCGCAGCAGTCGCTAACGGCACCGTAATTAAAGCTGACAGCGGCGCGGACGTGACTTATGACCCAGCTAAATCCACTCTGGCTGCAGGCAAAGAGCTGGTTACCGGTAAAGATAAAGACGGTAAAGCAGTAAACTACGTGCAGACTACCGCTGCTGACGGCGCTAAAACCTACAAAGAAGCAAAAATCGCCGATGACGGTAAAGTGACCGAAGGCGCTGACGTTACCATCAAAAACCCACTGGATACCCTGGACAAAGCGCTGGCACAGGTTGACGGCCTGCGTTCTTCTCTGGGTGCGGTACAGAACCGTTTCGATTCTGTTATCAACAACCTGAACAGCACCGTGAACAACCTGGCCGCTTCTCAGTCCCGTATTCAGGATGCTGACTACGCGACCGAAGTGTCCAACATGAGCCGTGCCAACATCCTGCAACAGGCTGGCACCTCTGTTCTGGCACAGGCTAACCAGTCTACTCAGAACGTTCTGTCCCTGCTGCGTTAATCGTCTCTCCCGATTAACTGTCGCAAAGAAACCCCGCTTCGGCGGGGTTTTTTTATGCTCGCGCACCGCGCGGTTATTACATGGCGCAAATAAAGCCTGTTTTGTGCGACTGTTCAGCCGATTGGCATTTCGCCCCCTAAGCATAATAGCGCTGACTCTCTTATCCGCAGGTTTAAGACATAGTGAGCGATCTGTATACCGCCGAAGGCGTGATGGACAAAAATTCTCTCTGGCTGCGCTACGTCCCGTTAGTGCGCCACGAGGCGCTGCGCCTGCAGGTCAGGTTGCCCGCCAGCGTGGAGCTCGACGATTTGCTGCAGGCTGGGGGAATCGGGTTATTGAACGCCGTTGAGCGTTATGACGCCCTACAGGGAACCGCCTTTACCACCTATGCGGTGCAGCGCATTCGCGGCGCTATGCTCGACGAGCTGCGCAGCCGTGACTGGGTGCCGCGCAGCGTGCGGCGCCATGCACGCGAGGTCGCGCAGGTGATGCGGCAACTGGAACAGCGTTATGGCCGGCCGGCGAGCGAGACGGAAGTGGCGCAGACGCTGAATATCTCGCTGGATGAGTACCGTCAAATTCTGTTGGACACCAATAACAGCCAGCTTTTCTCCTACGACGAATGGCGCGAGGAGCATGGCGAGAACGCGGAACCGATGCTGGAAGGGCATGAAGAGGCCAACCCGCTGCATCACCTGTTGGAAGGCAGCCTGCGCCAGCGAGTGATCGACGCCATCGAGGCGTTGCCGGAGCGCGAAAAAATGGTGCTGACGCTGTATTACCAGGAAGAGTTGAACCTCAAGGAGATCGGCGCCGTGCTGGACGTCGGGGAATCCCGCGTCAGTCAACTGCACAGTCAGGCGATCAAACGGCTGCGCGCGCGGCTGGCGAACGATACCTGACGGCGGCTCGCCGCCCCTCAACTCGAAGACTCATGCGACAATCGGACTGCCCCTTATGCCAGGAATACTGTTGAAGAAACGGCCGCTTAGCCGTTACCTGAAAGATTACAAGCACAGCCAGACCCATTGCTCCCAGTGCGGTAAATTGTTGGACCGCATGGCGCTGGTGTTTCGCGGCAAGATAATTAATAAAGAAGCCATCGCGCGCATGGATCAGCCGATCGACGATGCGGTCTGGCAAAACGTGCAGCATGAGCTGACCGCGCTGTGCCGCTTTTGCAGCGAGATTTCCTGCAACAGCCACCCGAGCTATTTCGACATCATGGCGTTCAAGCAGTATCTGTTCGAACAGACCGAGATGAGCCACAGCACCATTCGCGAGTATGTGGTGCGGCTGCGCCGGCTGGACGAAATGCTGGTGGCGCGTAATTACCCGGCGGACAAGTTCGCCAACTGCGCCAGCCATCAGCGCATTATCGACGATCTGCCTACCGCGGCGCACAACAACTACCGCATTGCGCTGCGCAAATACGATCAGTATCTCGCCTGGCAGCGCAGCTACTGAGATTTTCCCCGGCCGCTGGGCCGGGGTCTGCGGATCCCCCCGTGATAAAGGATGATTATTCAGTTCACATCTGCTAAATCTATCGGTTATCAGATGTTGATACTCGATTCCCTGGGGGGAAGTAGTGAACCTGCAACAACAACTGGCGCAATTTCCGCGTCTGGATCTGGTTGGCGTCGCCACGCCGCTGGAAAAACTGTCCCGTCTCTCCGATTATCTCGGCCGTGAAATCTACCTTAAACGTGACGATGTCACCCCTATGGCCATGGGCGGCAACAAGCTGAGAAAGCTTGAGTTTCTGGCTGCCGATGCGCTGAGGCAAGGCGCCGATACGCTGGTTACCGCCGGCGCCATTCAATCCAACCACGTGCGCCAGACGGCGGCGGTGGCGGCGAAACTGGGCCTGCACTGTGTCGCGCTGCTGGAAAACCCTATCGATACCCGCGCGGAAAACTACCTGACCAACGGCAACCGCCTGTTGCTCGGCTTGTTCAACGCCGAAGTGGTGATGTGCGAAGCGCTGCACGATCCGCAGCAGCAGCTGGCGGAGCTGGCGACGCGCCTTGAGGCGCAGGGCTTCCGGCCTTACGTGGTGCCGGTGGGCGGCTCCAATGCGCTGGGCGCGCTGGGATACGTACAGTGCGCATTGGAAATCGCCGAACAGAGCCAACGTAGCAACGTGGCGTTCAGTTCGGTGGTGGTGGCATCCGGCAGCGCAGGCACCCACGCCGGGCTGGCGGTGGGGCTGCAACAGCTGCTGCCCGACACCGAGTTGATCGGCGTGACGGTCTCACGCACCGTGATCGATCAGTTGCCGAAGGTGGAACAAATCCAGAAAGCCCTGGCCTGTTCGCTGAATATCGACGAACTGGCGCCGATCGCGCTGTGGGACGATTACTTCGCACCGCAGTACGGCATGCCGAATGAAGAAGGCATGGCGGCGGTGCAGCTGCTGGCGCAGCAAGAGGGGGTATTGCTGGATCCGGTATATACCGGCAAAGCGATGGCCGGTTTGATCGACGGCATCGCCCAGCGGCGTTTCCGCGACGAAGGGCCCATCCTGTTCGTTCACACCGGCGGTGCGCCGGCGCTGTTCGCCTACCATCCGCAGGTGTAAATGCCGCTTGTTATTCCATTTTGAACTATATTTATAAAGTTATATTCCTTTATGCGGGCGGTCGCACTGTTAAAGTGCTGATATCAAAAAAGATAAATAACATACAGGGGTGTTTATGATGTTTGCGAAAGTTCGTCGTCAATGGTTGTTGGGCGTGGTGGGTATTGCGTTGGCCGCCGGTGTGACGACGCAAACCTACGCCGCCGATAACCTGCTGCAGCAGGTGAAACAGCGCGGCACGCTGATCGTTGGGCTGGAAGGCACCTATCCGCCGTTCAGCTTCCAGGGTGAAGACGGCAAATTGACCGGTTTCGAAGTGGATTTCGCCAACGCGTTGGCGCAACATCTGGGCGTGAAAGCCAAGCTGAACCCGACCAAGTGGGACGGCATGCTGGCGTCGCTGGAGTCAAAACGCATCGACGTGGTGATCAACCAGGTGACAATCTCCGATGAGCGCAAGAAGAAATATGACTTCTCCACCCCTTATACCGTTTCCGGCATTCAGGCGCTGGTGAAAAAGGGCAACGAAGGCACGATCACCAAGCCGGAAGACCTGAAGGGCAAGAAGGTCGGCGTTGGCCTGGGCACCAACTATGAGCAATGGCTGCGTGCGAACGTGCAGGGTGTAGACGTGCGCACTTACGACGATGATCCGACCAAGTATCAGGATCTGCGCGTCGGCCGTATCAACGCCATTCTGGTGGACCGCCTGGCGGCGCTGGATCTGGTGAAGAAAACCGGCGATACGCTGGCGGTGGCCGGCCCGGCATTCTCCCGCCAGGAGTCCGGCGTGGCGCTGCGCAAGAATAACCCAGAGCTGCTGGCCGCGATTGACCAGGCGATCGCCGAGATGCAAAAAGACGGCACGCTGGCGAAGATCTCCGAGAAATGGTTTGGCGCGGACGTAACTAAATAATGCACGAAAGTATTCAACTGGCGCTGGATTCAGCGCCATTTTTATTGAAGGGCGCAATATTGACGCTCCAGCTCAGCCTGGGCGGTATGGCGTTCGGCCTGTTGCTGGGTTTTCTGCTGGCGCTGATGCGTCTTTCGCCGCTTTGGCCGCTGTCGTGGCTGTCGCGCATTTACGTATCGCTGTTCCGCGGCACGCCGCTGATCGCCCAGCTGTTTATGATCTATTACGGTCTGCCGCAGTTCGGCGTTGAATTCGATCCTTTCCCGGCGGCGCTGATTGGCCTGTCGCTCAATACCGCCGCTTACACCTCAGAAACGCTGCGCGCGGCGATTTCGTCGATCGATAAAGGTCAGTGGGAAGCCGCCGCCAGCATCGGCATGACCCGTTGGCAAACCCTGCGCCGGGTGATCTTGCCGCAGGCGGCGCGCACCGCCTTGCCGCCGCTGGGCAACAGTTTTATCGGCCTGGTGAAAGACACTTCGCTGGCCGCCACCATTCAGGTGCCGGAATTGTTCCGCCAGGCGCAGCTGATCACCTCGCGCACGCTGGAAGTGTTCACCATGTACCTGGCGGCATCGCTGATTTACTGGGTGATGGCGACCCTGCTTTCCGCACTGCAAAACCGTCTGGAAGCCCACGTTAATCGCCAGGATCAGGAGTAGCGCATGAGTGCCATTGAAGTTAAACAATTGACCAAGCAGTTCAAGGGTCAGACGGTGCTGCATGGAATCGATCTGGCGGTGGACGCCGGCGAAGTGGTGGCGATCATCGGGCCGAGCGGTTCGGGGAAAACCACCTTGTTGCGCTGCATCAACCTGCTGGAGGAGCCGGATTCCGGCACCATCCGCGTCGGCGATATCCTGATCGACGGCAGCAAGCCGCTGAGCAAACAGAAGAATCAGGTGCGCGCGCTGCGTCAGCAGGTCGGCTTCGTGTTCCAGAATTTCAACCTGTTCCCACACCGTTCGGTGCTGGAAAACATCATTGAAGGGCCGGTTATCGTTAAAGGCGAGGCGAAAGCCAGCGCCGAACAGCGCGCTCGCGCGTTGCTGGCCAAAGTGGGCCTGAGCGGCAAAGAGGCGGCTTATCCGCGTCGGCTGTCCGGCGGGCAGCAGCAGCGGGTGGCTATCGCGCGCGCGCTGGCGATGCAGCCGGAGGTGATTTTGTTCGACGAGCCTACGTCGGCGCTCGATCCCGAGCTGGTGGGGGAAGTGCTCAATACCATGCGCTCACTGGCGGAAGAGAAACGCACCATGGTGATCGTCACCCATGAGATGAGCTTCGCTCGCGACGTGGCCGATCGAGTTATCTTTATGGATCACGGCCGCATCGTCGAACAGGGCCCGGCCAAAGCGCTGTTCGCCAATCCGCAGCATCAGCGTACCCAGCAATTCCTCGACAAGTTCCGGAATCAATAAGGCGGCGGGGGCGTTTCCCCCGACCGCATTCACTCCGCTTTCAACCATTCGTTTCGCGCTGCGGCGGCGAGAAATCCGCTGCGGCTGCCGTATCCCGGATAGTGCCGAACCCGAGAGTCAATGCGTCTCGTAGCGCTTTGATGCGGCCTTCAAGCAGAGTAATCCGTCTGTGTTGTTATCGTCCATGAGGCGACACATCCTTATGCAAGGATAACAAGACGCTACCGGTTGAGCGGGCTGCGGACAATAAAAAACCCTGCACTCGTGCAGGGTTTGCGTAGCGGTAAGCCCATCAGGCTGCAACGCGTGCAGCCTTGAGGATGCGTTAACCGATGGTCATCAGGCTGGCGTTACCGCCGGCGGCGGCGGTGTTGACGCTCAGGGAACGTTCGATCAGCAGGCGTTCCAACAAGATGTTGGTTTCACCGTGGGCGAAGCCCTGTACCGAGACGATGGCGCCGCCGCGCTGGGCGATCTGCTCGCACAGGGTGCGCAGCTGGTCGGCATCGCCGTGGTAGATGGCGGCGTCGAACTCGACCTTGTCCTGCTGCCAGTCTTTGCTGAAGGCGATGCGCGCCTGCACATCGTTCGGCAAGCGGCGGAACAGATTACGTTGCAGTTCCGCTTCCGGCCACAGCGCGCAGCTGCCAACCGCCAGCACGGCGGCCAGTTGGATCAGCGCGTCGGTTTCGTTATCCGCCAGGCACAGCACGCGTTCACGCGGCAGCAGGGCATAGGTATTGCGCTCGCCGGTCGGGCCCGGCAGCGGACGTACGGTGCCGCCCTGGCCCAGTTCCGCATAGCGTTGCGCCAATGCCGCCAGTTCGCCTTGTTGGCTGGTGACCGCCCACTTCTCCAGCGATTGCAGCGCGCCCAGCAGCTGCGGCCGCGCGGTGGCTTCCATCGGGCGCTCTTCGTCCTGACGGTGCAGCGTACGTTGCAGCGCGTCGTCCGGACGGTTGGCCAGCAGACGGTACAGGTACAGCGGGCCGCCGGCTTTCGGGCCGGTGCCCGACAGGCCTTCGCCGCCGAACGGCTGTACGCCGACCACTGCGCCGACCATGTTGCGGTTGACGTACAGGTTGCCGACCTTGGCGCGTTCGGTCACCCGGGCGATGGTTTCATCGATACGGGTGTGAATGCCCAGCGTCAGGCCATAACCGGCGGCGTTGATCTGATCGACCAGCGCGTCCAGATTGTTGCGCTGGAAGCGCACCACGTGCAGCACCGGGCCGAAGATCTCTTTCTGCAGCTCGTCGAAGCTGTCGAGCTCGATCAGCGTCGGCTTGATGAAGGTGCCGCGCGCCCACTCTTTTTCATCCTGCGCGCTGCCTTTGGCGGCCTGGTACACCTTGCGGCCTTTTGCGCGCATCGCCTGGATGTGGCGTTCGATGCCGGTTTTGGCTTCGGCGTCGATCACCGGGCCCACGTCGGTAGACAGGCGTTCCGGGTTGCCCATGCGGCATTCGGCCATCGCGCCGCGCAGCATTTGCAGCGTGTGCTCGGCCACGTCTTCCTGAATGCACAGGATACGCAGCGCGGAGCAACGCTGGCCGGCGCTGTCGAAGGCGGAGGCCACCACGTCGGTCACCACCTGTTCGGTCAGGGCGGAGGAGTCGACGATCATGGCGTTCAGGCCGCCGGTTTCGGCGATCAGTGGCGTCGGGCGGCCTTGCGGATCCAGACGGCCGGCGATGCTGCGCTGCAGAATGCCGGCGACGTCGGTGGAGCCGGTAAACATCACGCCGCGGACGCGGGCGTCGTTAACCAGCGTTGAGCCGACGGTTTCACCCTGGCCCGGCAGCAGCTGCAGCACGCCTTGCGGAATGCCGGCTTCCAGCAGGATACGCACCGCCTGCGCGGCCACCAGCGGCGTTTGCTCGGCCGGTTTGGCCAGCACGCTGTTGCCCGCCGCCAGCGCGGCGGCGATTTGGCCGGTGAAGATCGCCAGCGGGAAGTTCCACGGGCTGATGCAGACCACCGGGCCCAGCGGGCGGTGGCTGTCGTTGGCGAAATCGTCGCGCACCTGGCCGGCGTAGTAGTGCAGGAAATCGACCGCTTCACGCACTTCGGCGATGGCGTTGTTGAAGGTTTTACCCGCTTCGCGCACCAGAATGCCCAGCAGGCTTTGCAGCTGGCTTTCCATCAGCTCGGCGGCGCGTTCGAGGATCGCGGCGCGCTCCGTCGGCGGTGTCGCGAACCAGATTGGGCCGGCGGCCGCGGCGGCGTCGAGCGCGCGGCTGACTTCGCCTTCGGTGGCTTCACGCACGTAGCCGACCACATCGCCCGGCTCGGCCGGGTTAATCACCGGCTGTTCGACGCCCTGATCCAACTCGGCGTCGATGATCGGTTCCGCGCGCCATGGATGGCTGGCGCTGGTGAGCAGGGCGCTGGACAGCGAAGCCAGACGCTGTTCGTTGGACAGATCCAGACCGCTGGAGTTGGTGCGCTTCTCGCCGTACAGCTCGCGCGGCAGCGGGATGCGCGGATGCGGCAGGCCAATTTGACCTTCGCTGGCCGCCAGCGCTTCCACGGCGCTGACCGGATCGGCCACCAGCTCGTCGAGTGGCAGGGTGGCGTCGGCGATGCGGTTGACGAACGAGGTATTGGCGCCGTTTTCCAACAGGCGGCGCACCAGGTAAGCCAGCAGCGTTTCATGGGTGCCGACCGGCGCGTAGATGCGGCAAGGGCGGTTCAGTTTGCCGTCGGCCACTTTGCCCACCACCTGTTCGTACAGCGGTTCACCCATGCCGTGCAGGCACTGGAACTCATACTGACCAGGGTAGTAGTTGTTGCCGGCCAGGTGATAAATGGCGCTCAGCGTATGGGCGTTGTGGGTCGCGAACTGCGGATAGATCAGGTTCGGCACCGACAGCAGCTTGCGGGCGCAGGCCAGATAGGAAACGTCGGTGTACACCTTGCGGGTGTATACCGGGTAGCCTTCCAGGCCGTCCATCTGGGCGCGTTTGATTTCGCTGTCCCAGTAGGCGCCTTTCACCAGACGTATCATCAGGCGACGGCGGCTGCGTTGCGCCATGTCGATCACTGCGTCGATGGCGAACGGACAACGTTTCTGGTAGGCCTGAATCACGAAGCCGATACCGTTCCAGCCGGCCAACTGCGGTTCGAAGCACAGCTTCTCGAGCAGATCGAGCGAGATCTCCAGACGGTCGGCCTCTTCGGCGTCGATATTGATGCCGATATCGTACTGGCGTGCCTGCAGGGTCAGCGACAGCAGGCGCGGGTAAAGCTCTTCCATCACGCGTTCGTACTGCGCGCGGCTGTAGCGCGGGTGCAGGGCGGATAGCTTGATGGAGATGCCGGGGCCTTCATAGATGCCGCGGCCGTTGGAGGCTTTGCCGATGGCGTGGATCGCCTGCTGATAGGAAACCAGGTAGGCCTGGGCGTCGGCTTCGGTCAGGGCGGCTTCCCCCAGCATGTCGTAGGAGTAGCGGAAGCCTTTTTCTTCCAGCTTGCGCGCGTTGGCCAGCGCTTCGGCGATGGTTTCGCCGGTCACGAACTGTTCGCCCATCAGGCGCATCGCCATGTCCACGCCTTTGCGGATCAGCGGCTCGCCACTCTTGCTGATAATGCGGTTCAGCGAGCGGGACAGATTGGCTTCGTTATGGGTCGACACCAGCTTGCCGGTAAACAGCAGGCCCCAGGTGGCGGCGTTGACGAACAGCGACGGGCTGCGCCCCAGGTGCGAGTGCCAGTTGCCGTTGCTGATCTTGTCGCGGATCAGGGCATCGCGGGTCGGTTTGTCCGGAATGCGCAGCAGCGCTTCCGCCAGGCACATCAGCGCCACGCCTTCCTGCGAGGAGAGGGAGAACTCTTGCAGCAGGCCTTGCACCATGCCGGCGCGGCCGTTTGCACTTTTTTGGTTACGCAACTTCTCGGCAATGCCATAGGCCATTTTGTGAGTAGCCTGTGCAAGATCGGCGGGTAATCGCGCCTGTTCGAGCAACATCGGCACCGCTTCGGTCTCCGGGCGGCGATACGCGGCGGTGATGGCGGCGCGGGTCACCGACTGCGGCAGAATTTGTTCGGCGAAATCGAGGAATGGCTGGTGTGACTCTTCCTGCGCTTGCGGCATAATGTCGTCCGCTTCAGGCTGGCCCGCTGCGGCCAGCGCTGGAATTTCAGGAATATCGGTACCGCTCTCGAGACGCTCGAGGTAATTAAAGATGGCCTGCTTGATGAGCCAGTGCGGCGTGCGATCGATGCGCTGCGCGGCGCTCTTGATCCGGTCGCGTGTTGCCTCGTCGAGTTTCACGCCCATTGTGGTAGTGCCCATGCCTGTCCAACTCCTGTGTTTAGAACCTATCCCATCAGGCTAGACAAACAGCAGGCCGGAAAGCCTGTTGGGATAGGTTCGTGAGATGTGTGGTGTTAAGAATGCAGACAATATCCTGCATGTTGCAACTTTGTGCAACCTTGTTAAATCAGGCGGATGAGCGAAGTGTGAGTTTCATCGATTTTTTAACACGGGCAGTTGGCACGAATGTTGCGTTATTGAGCGAACGCGGCGGGGTTAATGATGCCGCAGACGCTTTACCTTGCGGTATATAAGGGTAATGACAGGGTGCAACTCATTTTGCTTGTCGTGAGTGCAACCTTTGAACCCGGTAAATGTGACGCAGGGTAAACTTTGTGTAACTTTGTTGTTAAATATCTTGTTGGTTGATGAAAGGCTCATCTAGGATAACCGACGGTCAACAATTACGGGCAGAAACTATTTTACCTGCACTTGCTCGCAGGCTGCGCCACGTTCCGGCGCGGCGGCCAGTGAAATGCATTGCGCGTGGGTTTACCGGCGCCGGCTTGGCCGGAGCGAAACGCGAATAATAATGAAAGTGGAGAATTAAATGACAATGAGCACACCTATGCTGGTGACCTTCCTGGTATACATTTTCGGGATGGTGCTGATCGGCCTGCTTGCCTACCGGGCAACCAATAACTTTGATGACTATATTCTCGGCGGCCGCAGTCTGGGCAGCGTGGTGACCGCGCTGTCCGCCGGCGCTTCCGACATGAGCGGCTGGCTGTTGATGGGCCTGCCGGGCGCCATCTTCCTCTCCGGCATCTCCGAAAGCTGGATCGCCATCGGCCTGACCGTCGGCGCTTACCTGAACTGGAAGCTGGTGGCAGGAAGGCTGCGCGTGCATACCGAAGCCAACAACAATGCCCTGACGCTGCCGGATTATTTCACCAGCCGTTTTGAAGACAACAGCAAGCTGCTGCGGGTGATCTCGGCCATCGTCATCCTGGTGTTCTTCACCATTTACTGCGCCTCCGGCATCGTGGCCGGCGCGCGTCTGTTCGAAAGCACCTTCGGCATGAGCTACGAAACCGCCCTGTGGGCCGGCGCCGCGGCGACCATCCTGTACACCTTCATCGGCGGTTTCCTGGCGGTGAGCTGGACCGACACCGTGCAGGCCAGCCTGATGATTTTCGCGCTGATCCTGACCCCGGTGATCGTGATCTTCGCCGTCGGCGGCATCGATACCTCGATGCTGGTGATCCAGGCGCAGAACCCGGCCAACCTCGATATGCTGAAGGGGCTGAACTTCGTCGCCATCCTGTCGCTGCTGGGGTGGGGCCTGGGCTACTTTGGCCAGCCGCACATCCTGGCGCGTTTCATGGCGGCGGATTCTCACCGCACCATCCGCAGCGCGCGCCGCATCAGCATGACCTGGATGATCCTGTGCCTGGCCGGCACCATCGCCGTCGGTTTCTTCGGCATCGCTTACTTTGCCAACAACCCTGATCAGGCCGGCAACGTGTCGCAGAACGGCGAGCGCGTGTTCATCGAGCTGGCGATGCTGCTGTTCAACCCATGGGTGGCGGGCGTGCTGCTGTCGGCGATTTTGGCGGCGGTTATGAGTACCCTGAGCTGCCAGCTGCTGGTCTGTTCCAGCGCAATCACCGAAGATCTGTATAAAGCGTTCCTGCGCAAAGGCGCCAGCCAGCGTGAACTGGTGTGGGTCGGCCGCGTCATGGTGCTGGTGGTGGCGTTGGTCGCCATCGCGCTGGCGGCCAACCCGGAGAACCGCGTGCTGGGCCTGGTGAGCTACGCCTGGGCCGGTTTCGGCGCCGCCTTCGGTCCGGTTGTGCTGATCTCGGTGATGTGGTCGCGCATGACCCGCAACGGCGCGCTGGCCGGCATGTTGGTCGGCGCGGTGACGGTTATCGTCTGGAAACAGTACGCATGGCTGGGCCTGTACGAAATCATCCCGGGCTTCATCCTGGGCTGCCTGGCCATTGTGGTGGTGAGCCTGATGGGCCGCCAGCCGTCTTCCACCATGACCGAACGTTTCGATCAGGCGGAAGCCGAGTACAAAACGGTATAACGCCGTTCACTGTCAGTCAGCAAGGGGCGCTCAGAGCGCCCCTTCTTTTTGCCTGTTCGTCACTGTCATTCAGCTGTAACACCTGGCGACATTTGATTAGAAAAAATCACGCTTGTGCCTCTTGTATTTCTTCTTGGCAGAATGATAATCACTCTCGTTGTATTTTACGTTTCTTTACATACTCGCCGCGGCTCATTGTGAGCCGGTTTTCTCTGTCGCCGCGGTCTTTTCAGGGGTGATTATTCATGTTCGTTCCCTTTCTTATCATGTTCCGTGAGGGGCTGGAGGCTGCGCTGATCGTCAGCCTGATCGCCAGCTACCTGAAGCGCACGCAGCGCAGCCAATGGTTGGGCGCGGTGTGGATCGGCGTGATTGTCGCGGCGGCGCTGTGTCTGGCGCTCGGCATCTTCATCAATGAGACCACCGGCGAGTTCCCGCAGAAACAGCAGGAGCTGTTCGAAGGCATCGTGGCGGGGGTGGCGGTGCTGATCCTCACCTATATGGTGTTCTGGATGCGCAAAGTCTCCAGGTCGGTCAAGGTGCATCTGGAAGGGGCGATCGATCAGGCGCTCAGCGCCGGTAAAGGACAGGGTTGGGCGCTGGTGGCGATGGTGTTCTTCGCCGTGGCGCGCGAAGGGCTGGAGTCGGTGTTCTTCCTGCTGGCGGCGTTTCAGCAAGACGTGGGCGCCGCAGCGCCGATCGGCGCGGTGCTTGGCCTGGTCGCCGCCATTGTGCTGGGCATGATGATTTACTGGGGCGGGGTGAAGCTGCATCTGGCCAAATTCTTCAAATGGACCAGCCTGTTCATTCTGTTCGTCGCCGCCGGGCTGGCCGCCGGGGCGATCCGCGCCTTCCACGAAGCCGGTCTGTGGAACCACTTTCAGGACATCACCTTCGATTTCAGCAGCACCCTGTCGACCCATTCGCTGTTCGGCACCCTGCTGGAAGGCATTCTCGGTTATCAGGAAGCGCCGACGGTCAGCGAAGTGGCGGTCTACTTCCTGTATTTGATCCCGGCGCTGATTTTCTTCTTTCTGCCGCAGCGCGCGGCGCCGGCAGCGGCCCCGGCGCAACGTAAAATCAATCATTAATGTTTAATAGGGAATCTCGTATGTCTACTCCGTTATTTCGCCGCAAGGCGTTGCACGCAGCATTACTGGCTATCCCGGCGTTTGCGCTGAGCATCGACGCCTTGGCGGCGGAGGTGCCGCAGGTCAAGGTCACGGTCAACGACAAGCAGTGCGAACCGATGCAGCTGACGGTGCCGGCCGGCAAAACGCAGTTTGTGGTGCACAACACCAGCCAGAAAAACGTCGAATGGGAAATCCTGAAAGGGGTGATGGTGGTGGAAGAGCGCGAGAACATCGCGCCGGGCTTTACCCAGAAAATGACCGCCACGCTGGAAGCGGGCGAATATGACATGACCTGCGGGCTGCTGAGCAATCCGAAAGGCAAACTGACTGTCACCGCAGCGGCCGGCGGCGCCACCGACGGCAAGCCGAACGCGCTGGACCTGGTCGGCCCGATCGCCGAATACAAGGTCTACGTCACCAAAGAGGTCGATGGGTTGGTGAAACAGACCAAGCTGTTCACCGACGCGGTGAAGGCCGGCAACGTGGAACAAGCGCGCAAGCTGTATGCGCCGACCCGCCAGCACTATGAGCGCATCGAGCCGATCGCCGAGCTGTTCTCCGATCTGGACGGCAGCATCGACGCCCGCGAAGACGACTACGAGAAGAAATCGGCGGATCCGAACTTCACCGGCTTCCACCGTCTGGAGAAGGCGCTGTTTGCCGACAATTCCACCAAAGACATGGGTGCCTACGCCGATCGCCTGTACCACGATACCGTAGAGCTGCAAAAGCGCGTGAGTGAACTGACCTTCCCGCCGAGCAAGGTGGTGGGTGGCGCAGCTGGGCTGATCGAAGAGGTGGCGGCCAGCAAGATCAGCGGTGAAGAAGACCGTTACAGCCGCACCGATTTGTGGGACTTCCAGGCCAACGTCGACGGCGCGCAAAAGATAGTCAATCTGCTGCGCCCGCTGCTGGTTAAGGCCAATAAACCGCTGTTGGACAAAATTGACGCCAACTTCAAAACCGTGGACACCATTTTGGCGAAGTACCAAACCAAAGAGGGTTATGAGTCCTATGAGAAGCTGACCGATGCCGATCGCAATGCGTTGAAAGGGCCGATCACCACGCTGGCGGAAGATCTTTCCCAACTGCGTGGCGTATTGGGTCTGGACTGAGGCATACGGTTATGAGCAACAAGGCAGGCCCGAATAACGGGCCGCATCCGCAATCGCAGGGGGCGGCATCGCCTTCGCGGCGCCGTTTGCTGCAAGGGTTGGGGCTGGGCGCGCTGGCACTGGGCGGCAGCCGCCTGGCGCAGGCGGCGGGTAACGCGGCGGAGCCGTTGGCGATGCCGCAGGATGAGCGCTGGCAGAAACAGCCGTTTTATGGCCGCCATCAGGCTGGGGTGCTGACCCCGCAACAGGCGGCGATGATGCTGGTGGCGTTCGACGTGCTGGCGACCAGCAAAGCGGATCTGGAGCGTCTGTTTAGGCTGCTGACCGATCGCATCGCTTTCCTGACCCATGGCGGCAAGGCGCCGGAGGTGGATGCCAAGCTACCGCCGCTCGATTCCGGCATCATGGGGCCGGAGATTTACCCGGACAATCTGACCGTCACCGTCTCGGTCGGTGCCTCGCTGTTCGACGAGCGCTTTGGCCTGCAGGCGCACAAGCCGCTGCGGTTGCAGAAGATGACACGCTTCCCCAACGATGCGTTGGACGCCGGGCTGTGCCATGGTGATCTGCTGCTGCAGATCTGCGCCAACACCAATGAAACGGTGATTCACGCACTGCGCGACGTCATCAAGCATTCGCCGGATCTGCTCAGCGTGCGCTGGA
Source organism: Serratia sp. X10 (assembly GCF_017811775.1). Lineage (NCBI taxonomy): Bacteria > Pseudomonadati > Pseudomonadota > Gammaproteobacteria > Enterobacterales > Yersiniaceae > Serratia > Serratia sp. X10. Next base: position 734,510 of record NZ_JAEIOH010000002.1, read on the forward strand.
AACGGGAAGGGTTTATCTCCGCGCATGCGGCGCGCAGCAAAGGCAAAGAGACGCCGATTAACCTGTTGGGCTTCAAAGACGGCACCGCTAACCCGAAAACCGACGACAAGCCGCTGATGGATAAGGTGGTATGGGTCGGTGACAACGTCGGCGAGCCGGCGTGGACGGCGGGCGGCAGCTATCAGGCCGCGCGCATTATTCGTTTCCGCGTCGAGTTTTGGGATCGCACGCCGCTGCAGGAGCAGGAAACCATTTTCGGCCGCGAGAAGCACAGCGGGGCGCCGCTGGGCATGAAGCATGAACATGACGAGCCGAATTACGCGAACGATCCCGACGGCAAGGTGATCCCGATGGACGCGCACATTCGCTTGGCTAACCCACGCACGCCGGAAAGCCAAAGCAATCTGATGCTGCGACGCGGCTACAGCTATTCGCTTGGCGTCTCCAATGCCGGCCAGCTGGAAATGGGGCTGCTGTTCGTCTGCTATCAGGCCGATCTGGAGAAAGGCTTCCTGACGGTGCAAAAAAGGCTGAACGGCGAAGCGCTGGAGGAATACATCAAGCCGATTGGCGGTGGGTATTTCTTCGTGCTGCCGGGCGTGAAAGAACGCGGCGATTATTTGGCCAGCGGCTTGCTCAAGGCCTGAACCCGAAATGACGAGGCGGGTTCGCCTGCCTCGTTTTACTTTGTTTTGCCTGCCGTACGGAAGATTGAGCGTCAAAAGTCAATTCGACACCTGGCCTATGGATTAAAAAGTGCGTACCGCCCGCGATTTCGGGTTGTGCAAAATTTAATCAGGAAACCAAAGTGTCATTCGCGGTTTTTAATTGTAATTCATTGAAATTTATATGTTAAAATTTTTTATGGAATGACGTGTCGCACGTGATATAGTGTTTTAGCGATAACTAAAAACAAAACATATAAAATTTTTTTACATTTTAGTAACGCGACAGGATTGAATGTCATTATACTGTAATCATCTGGCGGTAGTTTTCACACGGTGCACAGCTTGAAGCTGTAAATATCACTGCGGGGATCGCTAATGGTAAAGTCCTTGGTTGGGCTGGAAAGAAAAAATAACACATCTCCCCTGATTTCTCGTTGTAACGAGGGTTCTCTCTCCGACTCTCTTTTACCGGCAACTCCGCACTCTTATCGCTACCGAATCTCACCACTTTTTACTCCACGTTTATTGATGCAGTCCGCGTTGTCCCGTGAAGCAACGGCGCTTAAACGTTGCCGTCAATTCACATTGTCCCTTGGCTCTTATTGGCTCGGAGGAGGCCAAAACCTAATACGTGTGTGAAACATAATCGCGCGGCCTGGCCGTTGCGGTAGGTGAAACAAACTGTAAGGTGCCACTATGGGTAGACAGAAAGCAGTGATCAAAGCACGTCGTGAAGCGAAACGCGTTATTCGTCGTGACGCTCGTAGTCATCGCCAGCTGGAAGAAGAGTCTGTGACCTCGCTGGTGCAAATGGGGGGAGTCGAGTCTATCGGCATGGCGCGAGACAAGCGCGATAGCTCACCCATCGAGGCTAGAACCGAAGCTCAGGGTCATTACTTATCAGCCATAGAGAATAAGCAGCTGATCTTCGCCACCGGCGAAGCCGGCTGCGGCAAAACATTTATCAGCGCCGCCAAGGCGGCGGAGGCGCTGATCCATAAAGAGGTGGATCGGATTATCGTTACCCGTCCTGTTTTGCAGGCGGATGAAGACCTCGGTTTCTTGCCGGGGGATATCTCCGAGAAGTTCGCCCCTTATTTCCGCCCGGTGTATGACATTCTGGTGCGCCGTTTGGGCTCTTCCTTTATGCAGTACTGCCTGCGGCCGGAAATCGGCAAGGTAGAGATTGCGCCGTTCGCTTATATGCGCGGACGCACCTTCGAAAATGCGGTCGTTATCCTGGATGAAGCCCAGAACGTGACCGCCAGCCAGATGAAAATGTTCCTGACCCGCCTGGGAGAAAACGTGACGGTTATCGTTAACGGCGACGTGACCCAGTGCGACCTGCCGCGCGGCGTAAAATCCGGCCTCAGCGATGCCCTGGAGCGCTTCGAAGAGGACGAGATGATCGGCGTCATCCGCTTTGAAAAACAGGACTGCGTACGCTCCGCTTTGTGCCAGCGCACGCTCAACGCTTACAGTTAACCTATCCGCTAATGGAAAGGCCGCTTCGGCGGCCTTTTTCTTGCCCCCCATTTCCCCTCTCGTTTAACCTTTGTGTAAATTATTGTGGTTTTCTGTATAGATTTTCGTTGAGTTAGCGTTAATGATTAATGGGTTCCAGATTGGCGCGCAGTTTGCGTGCGCCGCCAAAAGGACATTTTCTGGGGTGTGCGCCGCGCGGCGCATTGAGTGTGGGTTCCTTGCTGCGATTCAAACATGAAATACATCATTCTGCTTTTGCTTATTTTATGCGTCGTCTATGTGCATTACCGCGGACGGGTGCGCTACAACGTGTGGCGTCAGCTGTCTGACCATTCCACCTTTACCGCACCGCTGAACGTCTTCATGTATCTGTTTTCTCGTGTGCCGACTACGCCGTACCTGAAGCCGGAGCAGTTCCCTGAGCTGGCGGTACTGCGGGAGAACTGGGAAACCATCCGCGACGAAGGACAGAAGCTGATGGAGATCCAGCAGATCAAAGCGTCCGATCAATTCAACGATGCCGGTTTCAACTCGTTCTTCAAGACCGGTTGGAAACGCTTTTATCTGAAATGGTATGAAGACAGCCATCCTTCCGCCATGACCCTGTGCCCGCAGACCACGGAACTGCTGCGCAGCCTGCCTTCGGTCAAGGCGGCGATGTTCGCCGAACTGCCGGACGGCAGCCGTTTGCCGCGTCACCGCGACCCTTACGCCGGTTCGCTGCGTTATCACCTGGGGTTGATTACCCCCAACGATGACCGCTGCTTCATTGAGGTGGACGGTGAGCGCTACAGCTGGCGCGACGGTGAAGGGGTGATGTTCGATGAAACCTATCTGCACTACGCGGAAAATCAGAGCGGGCAGAATCGTCTGATCCTGTTCTGCGACATCGAACGGCCGATGCGCTACCGCTGGGCACAGGCGGTGAATCACTGGCTGGGGCGCAACCTGATGAGCGCCGCCACCGCGCCGAATGAAGAGGGCGATCGCACCGGCGGCGTCAACAAGATGTTCAAATACATCTATGCGATACGCCGGGTGGGGAAACGCCTGAAGGCCTGGAACCGCACCGGTTATTACATCATCAAGTGGATTTTGTTCGGGGGGATCGCCGCGGCGATATTCTTCTCGGTATAACGAAGGCAGGGGCGCACAGAGTGCGCCCCTTTTTGATCAGGCGAAGATAGTCATCATGTAGGCGGCGAACAGTGCCAGGTGGGCGGTGCCGTTCAGCACGTTGGTGCGGCCGGTCGAGAACGACAGCTGGCACAGCAGCAACACCGTCAACATCACCACGATATGCGGCGTTTGCAGGCCGAAGATCAGCGTCTGCCCGGTCAGAGTAGCGATGATGGTCACCGCCGGCACCGTCAGGGAGATGGTCGCCAGCACCGAACCGAAGAACAGGTTCATGGCGCGTTGCACCTGATTGTTCAACACGGCGCGTAGCGCGCCCAACCCTTCCGGCGACAGGATCAACAGCGCCACCAGGAAACCGGTGAACTGCGCGGGTGCATTCATCTTGGTCAGCAGGCCTTCCAGCGGATTGGCGTTGAACTTGGTGACGGCGATAACCGCGATCAGGTGCACGATGAGCCAGGCGGCGTGCCAGGCGCTGCTGTGCGAAGAGGGCTTGCCGTGGTGCGGATCGCCATCGTCGTCTTCATGCTCGTACACGAACAGGCTCTGGTGGGTTTTGGTCTGGATCACCAGGAACACGCCATACATGGCGGCGGAGATCAACGCCACCAGCAGCGCTTGCCCGGTGCTGAAGTTGCCGCCTGGCAGCGCGCTCGGGAACACCAGCACGATCACCGCCAGCGGGAAAATCGCCATCAGATACTGTTTGATGCCGCCCAGGTTGACGTACTGGGTGGCGAACTTGCGCCCGCCGAGCAGCAGCGCAAAGCCGACCAGGCCGGCGGAAACGATCATGATGATGGAGTACAGCGTGTCGCGCATCAGCGCCGGCGCGGCGTCGCCGGTGGCCATCAGCGCGGAAATCAGGCTGACTTCGAGGATCACGACGGACAAACTGAGGATCAGCGAGCCGTAGGGTTCGCCCAATCGGTGAGCCAGCACGTCGGCGTGGCGCACCACGCTGAAGGCGCTGCTGAGGATCCCCACCAGCGCGAGAATATTGATGCCGACGATCAGCGGAAAGTTATCGGTGCTGCCCCAAAGATTTAACACCACCAGCGCGGCGATAGGGAAGATCAGCGAGTATTCGGTGTGGCGAGATTTGGTGGATCGGCCAGGATCGTGTTGCGACTTCATGAGGGTGGCACTCCTTCTCAAACAGCGTAGCCCGTCAGCGCCGGTCGCCGTGATACGGCAACGTTGCGTTTCCAGTAGGTATTTTATATTAGGATACACCCGCGGCGCCGGTGTGATGTTGTTTTATCTGAGAAAGCAATTGCTTGCTTATGTGATCAGGGTAGCAAAAAAACCGCACGGGGTGCGGTTTTATTTACTTACTTTTACGCAATAATGCCAATTTTTAGCGTTAGATTTGAGAAAAGTCGTGTTTACTTGTTTAGCTCGTGGTTAATCAAGGAAAATGAGACCGTCAGTCGTCAATGTTATCCATGATTTCATGCCGTTTATTGTGGTAACCCTCTTCATTTAGCCCCTCACGCCAGTAAGGTACGGCATAAAGACGATTACGATCGCATTGACGTTCGCGACGTAGGTAGCGGCGCAGCTCTACCACCAGGCGATCTTCACCGGCGAGCCAGAAGTGGCTTTCGCCCTGCGGCAGGGACTGCGCGCGGAACCGAGCGACTAACTCGTCGGTCTTCTCCGTGCCGCCGACGACCCAATTGACCTCAACGCCGGCGGGTTTCTTCAGGTCAATGACGTCAGCGTTGCTGTCGACGCGGACGAAAGCGCGTCCGGCACTGTGTGGCGGCAGGTTTTCCAGCAGTGCGGCCAGCGCAGGCAGTGAGGAAGGATCGCCCGCCAGGCAGTAGAAGTCGGCGGCCGGCAGCATCGGTTTGGGGCCGCCCGGGTTGCTGATGCCGATTTTATCGCCGGCTTTCGCCTGGCGTGCAAAGTCCACCGCCGGGCCCTGATGGTCATGAATGGCGAACTCGATGTCCACTTCCGCCAGTTCCGGGCGCACGGCGCGGATGGAATAGGTACGCACGATCGGGCGCACGGCGTCTGCAGCCCAACGCGGGCCGTTTTCGGTCAGCGTCGGCAGGTCCGGCTGCGTCTGGCCGGCGAGCGGCAAAAAGACTTTGATGTGTGCAGCGGCGGCATTGGCCGGGTAGTAACGCAGATCGGGAGCGGTAAAGGTAATGCGGCGCAGGTGCGGCGTAATGTCCTGTACGCGGCTGACGGCGATCAGGTAGGGGGCGCGTGAGCGAGGGGCTTCGGTAGTCACGGGATTCTCCTTATAGTTCGTTTGGCGGTGAGTATAACATGTCGTTTGATAATGAGAATTGTTTGCTAATTGAGACGAAACCGCATGTGGGCTAGGCTTAAGGTTCACTCATCCTGAAAGGGGAGGCCATATGCCCTACCACAGCACGAACGACTTGCCGGACAACGTTAAGCATGTGTTGCCGGAACATGCACAGGCGATCTATAAAGAAGCGTTCAACAGCGCCTGGCAACAATACCGGGATCCCGATGAGCGGCGCGGTGATGACAGCCGGGAAGAGACGGCGCATAAGGTGGCCTGGGCGGCGGTCAAGCAAAGCTATCGCAAGGGCGACGACGAACGCTGGCATAAAAAGTAACGAATTATCACGCAGTAAAATCGCGCAGACATTATGTGGAGCCCGGCAATTAATATTATTGCTGCTCAGTACAAATACTTTTTCACTTTAACGCCGCTTTGTAACTTGATTGCACGTCAGGAAAAGAATAAGGTCATTCTTATAAGGCGCGGTGATTGAATTAATAAAAATCCGCAGCCGAAAATAAAACATCAAAGGTTCAGCAGTGGCGAGGGAAGGCGAGAAATCGTATTCCCGGGAGGTAATATAAGTGTTAACGCGAGATTTTCTGCAAAAAGCGGATTGCAAAACTGCATTCGGCGCTATTGAGGAGTCGTTGTTGCTGACGCCTGAACAGCGTGCAGCCTCGTTGGATTGCACCTTATCGCGCCGGCCGGATCACAGCCCCGTATGGATATTCGGTTACGGTTCGCTGATGTGGAACCCGGTTTTCGAATCGGAAGAAGTGCGGCCGGCCACGCTGCAGGGCTGGCACCGGGCGTTCTGCATGCGCTTGACCGCCGGGCGCGGCACGCTGCATCAGCCGGGGCGCATGCTGGCGTTGAAAGCCGGCGGCCACACCACGGGGCTGGCGTTTCGTTTGCCGGAAAGCAAGCTGCGTGAAGAGTTGGAGCTGCTTTGGAAGCGCGAAATGGTGACCGATTGTTACGTGCCCACCTGGTGCGAGCTGCAGTTGGATGGCGGTGAGAAGGTTACTGCGTTGGTGTTCGTGATGAACCCGCAGCATCCGCTGTTTGAAGAAGACACCAGCTACCAGGTGATCGCGCCATTGATCGCCAGCGCCAGCGGCCCGCTGGGCACCAACGCGCAATATCTGTTTGCGCTGGATAACGAGTTGAAACATCACGGCATGCAGGATGATTGCATCGGCGATCTGGTGCGCTGCGTACAGCAATGGCTGCAGCAGAACCGCACCGGCGGCATCGGCAGTGAGGCCACCGCCTGAGGCTGCTGCGGGAATGCGAACGGTGAGGGGCTCAGCATGCTGAGCCCTTTTTTATATCTAATGCCTATATTTAATAACTTTAATTTCCACAGCGATTGAAGGCATGTTTTTATTGTGGTTATCTATCCCGTTATTTTTAAAGTCATTAGCCGTTTTTTGTCAGTTTCCCACCCCACCTGCGAAGCAGAATGATCGACTTAGTATTAAATTGCATAAGTAAAGGTTATTTCTTATTTGTTCAGACTCGTCGGACTCCGTATCAATATGGCTAACGCTACTGGAAGAAACAGGGAGACGGGGATGAACTTTCAACAATTAAAAATTATTCGTGAATCGGCGCGCTGCAACTACAACCTGACTGAGGTCGCCAATACGTTATTTACCTCGCAGTCCGGCGTCAGTCGGCATATTCGCGAGCTGGAAGAAGAGCTGGGCATCGAAATATTCATTCGCCGCGGCAAACGGCTGCTGGGCATGACCGAACCCGGCAAAGAGCTGCTGGTGGTGGCGGAGCGCATTCTCAACGACGCCAACAACATCCGTCGCCTGGCGGACGTTTTCAGCAGCAACGACTCGGGGCAGCTGCATATCGCAACGACGCACACTCAGGCGCGTTACAGTCTGCCGGGAGTGATCAAAGAGTTTCGCGCGCTTTATCCGCGGGTGCGGGTGGTGCTCAATCAGGGCAGCCCTGAGGAGATCGTCTCGATGTTGGCCGCCGGAGAAGCCGATATCGGCATCGCCAGCGAACGGCTGATGAGTGACGAATCGCTGGCGGCGTTCCCTTACTACCGCTGGCATCACACCATCCTGGTGCCGGAAGGGCACGAGTTGACGCGTCAGCCGCAGGTGACGCTGGAGATGCTCAGCACCTTGCCGCTGATCACTTACCGCCAGGGCATTACCGGGCGCGCGAAGCTGGATGCGGCGTTCAAAGCGGCGGGCCTGACGCCGGACATCGCGCTCAGCGCGCAGGACTCCGACGTGATTAAAACCTACGTCGAGCTGGGGTTAGGCGTGGGCGTGCTGGCGGACATGTCGTATGAAAAAGAGCGCGATCGCGGGTTGGTCAGTCTCAACGCCGAGCATTTGTTTGAACCTAATACGGTATGGCTGGGCCTGAAACGCAGCCAGCTGCAGCGCAACTATGCTTGGCGCTTTATCCAACTGTGCAACCCGACGCTGTCGCTGACCGAAATAAAAGACAAGGTCTTCTCGTCGCAGCTGGACGCGGTGATTGATTACCAGATTTAACAGCGCGTCATTGCTCTGCCGGCTCGGATTGTTTTTGAGCTAATGCGGGATCAGTCGTCGGTACGTTCGATCAGATGACGTTTACTTTTTCTGAACGGGCCGATGGCTTCCCATTCCGGTAGTTCTTCGGGTGGACGAGGGTTGGCCATCTCCCAGCGATGGTACTGACGTAAAATCTCTATGGCGATGCGTTTTTGCTCTTGAATGGAGAGCGTCGGGTCGGTCAGATCCTTATTTTTCATTTTCGCTTCCTTTTTGCTCGTTATTTGTACGCACCTTATCACATTTGGCAGCGTATTTTTCCAGCGATTGTATGTACTTTTTTAGTGCGTTGAAGCTGGTTTTACATGTCATGGTACCGGGTATCACTTCAAAGGCTGCCTGACGGGTATACAGCGCCAACACGCGGTGATTAATGGCGTGGCTGATCAGCATGTCCGGCGGAGACGCCGGCGTCAGCCCCTGCTCTTGCAGGTTCAGGCCATACAGATACAGAGCCTGCAAGCAGTTGCGCAGCATATTGCCTTTCAGTGGATGTTGCGTTTCGCGCAAGGAGAAATTCTCCAGCGCGACAAGTTCGATAACGTTCTCCGCCTGGAGATAACGGCACAGACAAAAGCCTGCACGGCTCAGCGGGCTGGTTATTCGCCGGTAGACAAAAGCGAAACTTATGGGCATTTGAGCATGATATTTAAAGAGAGAGCGCCAATTTAACGTATGGCCGTTTTTTCTGCCTTTTTGCCAGCGCCGGTCTTGTACCGTCAGACGAGTCATAAAGAGATCCGACTCAAGCAGCACGCTGTTCATATCTGCCAATGTTTGCTCTATCGCTCTCTCATGTCGGAGTGAGAAGCCATTTTCTGATGGATGGTTTTCCATTTGCCCGTCCTTTGGGTGACCGAGCTCACGTTAATCACCCGATGAAACAGACTCAAACCTCGACTTTCATCGCTGCGAATCGCGCCGCAAAGACAATGGGCAATTGCTGTGAGGTGCCGAGAGAGTGCGATCGGCCGCGCAATCCTCGCTCTAATAATCAAAACCCCATCTATATACATAAAAAGAATATCTATAGTGATTTAAGTACCTTCAGCTGCCGATCGCGCTCGCATACACTCGCGAAATTATTATAAATTCCATCCGCTTGGAGAGTTTCAGATGAAAGCGCTCGTTCCTTCTTTGCTGTTTTTGGCCGTGGCGGCCAGCGTTGACGTACAGGCGGCGACGCCGGCCAACACGTTGGTGATCGCGCAGTCTATCGATGACGTGGTCAGCTTTGACCCGGCTCAGGGATTTGAGTTAACCACGGTGCAGTCGTTCAACAGCCTGTATCAACGTCTGATCCAGTCCGATCCGCACAATCCCGTCGATCTCAAACCGACCCTGGCCAGCCGTTGGCAGGCCGGCGCCGATAACCGCAGCCTGACCTTCAGCCTGCGCCCGGACGCCAAATTCGCCAGCGGCAACCCGCTGCGGCCGGAGGACGTGATCTTTTCGCTTTCACGGGTGGTGAAACTCAATCTCGAACCGTCGTTTATCCTGACGCAGCTGGGCTGGAACGCGAAGAACGTGGATCAACACCTGACCAAGGTGGATGACCATACGGTAAAAATCAGCTGGGATGAAAACGTCAGCCCGGCCTTCGTGCTCAGCCTGCTGTCGGCACCGGTATCCTCGATCGTCGACGCCAAAGAGGCGCTGGCGCACCAGCAGGGCGACGATCTGGGGCACCAATGGCTGAACAGCCACTCCGCCGGCAGCGGCCCTTACAAAATCCGCACCTACGTGCCGCACGAAGTGGTGGTGTTGGACGCGAACCCCGGCTCGCCGGAAGGGGCGCCGACGTTGAAAACCATCCTGATCAAAAACGTGCCCGATCCGGCCGCGCGCCGTTTGCTGATCGAGCAGGGCGATGCCGATATCGCCCGCAACCTGGGGGCGGACCAGATGGCGGCCCTGAAGGGCAAGGCGGGCGTCAAACCGTTGGCCATTCCTTACGCCTCGCTTTATTTCCTGCAGTTCAACGCCAAGGCGTCGCCGGCGCTCGGCAACCCGGCGTTTTGGGAGGCGGCGCGCTGGCTGTTCGATTACCAAGGCATCGCCGACGATCTGCTGAAAGGGCAGTTCCAGAGCCATCAGGCATTCCTGCCGGACGGTTATCTGGGGGCGCTCAAGGAGCAGCCATACAGCTTCAATCCGCAGAAAGCCAAAGAAATACTGGCCAAGGCGGGGCTGAGCAACGTCAGTTTCCGTCTGGACGTCAACAACCAGCCGCCGTACCTGGATATCGCCCAGGCGCTGCAGGCCAGTTTTGCTCAGGGCGGCGTGAAGGTCGAACTGGTGCCGGGCATCAGCTCGCAGGTCTCCACCAAGGTGAAAGCGCTTAACTACGATGCGACGCTGACCTCCTGGGGGCCGGATTACTTCGATCCCAACACCAACGCGGCCGCCTTTGCCTACAACCCGGAGGACGGCAGCAAGACGCTGGCCTGGCGAGCCAACTGGCAGATCCCGGCGCTGAGCAAGTTGACGCTGGCCGCCACAGCGGAAAACGACACCGCCAAACGGGTGGCCGACTATCAGCAACTGCAAAAACAGGTGCAGCAAAGCTCGCCGTTTGTCATCGGCCTGCAGGCGCGCAGCCTGATCGCGGTGCGTGACAACCTCAAGGGCTATGTGCAGGGCATCAACCCTGACATGGTGTTCTACAGCAAGGTCAGCAAGTAATGGCCGCTGAACTCTCCGCCTCCGCCGGGCTAGCCCGGCGGTATTGGCGCTGGGGCGGGCGGCTGCTCGGCGGCGTGCTGTCGCTGGCGTTAACGCTGCTCGGCCTGCTGCTGTTCACCTTTATGCTGTCGCACCTGGCGCCGATCGATCCGGCGCTGCAGGTGGCGGGCGATCACGCCAGCGAAGCCACCTATGCGCAGGTGCGTCATGACCTGGGGCTGGATCAGCCGCTGCCGGTGCAATTTTGGCGCTATCTGGTGCACCTGGCGCACGGCGATCTGGGCATTTCGCGCATTACCGCCCAGCCGGTGCTGAGCGATCTGTTGCGTACCTTCCCGGCGACGGTGGAACTGGCCACCTGCGCCATTATTCTCGGCGCGTTAGGCGGCATTACGCTGGCGTTCCTGGCGGTGCTCAAACCGGGGAGCTGGCTGGATAATGCGGCGCGGTTGCTGTCGCTGGTGGGTTATTCGGTGCCGATTTTCTGGTTGAGCCTGCTGGGGCTGCTGCTGTTCTACGCCACGCTGCACTGGTCGGCGGGGCCGGGGCGCCTGGATGACATTTACTTGTACAGCATGGAGCCGCGTACGGGTTTCGTGTTGATTGACAGCTGGCTGTCCGGCGATCGCGAGATGTTCAACAACGCCATCAGCCACCTGTGGCTGCCGGTCGTGGCGCTGGCGCTGCTGTCGATGGCGGGCATCACCCGGCTGCTGCGCGCGGCGATGCTGGAAGAGTGCAACAAGGAATACGTGACGCTGGCGCGCTCCAAAGGCGCCGGCCGCCTGCGGATTCTGCTGCGCCACGTGTTTCCCAACGTGCTGGGGACGCTGATCACCGTACTGTCTCTCTCCTATGCCAGCCTGCTGGAGGGCGCGGTATTGACCGAAACGGTGTTCGCCTGGCCCGGCGTCGGGCGCTATCTGACCTCGGCGCTGTTTGCCGCCGACACCCCGGCGATCCTCGGCGCCACGCTGCTGATCGGCACCTGTTTCGTGCTGTTGAATACCCTGGCCGATGCCTTGACCTATCTAGTGGATCCGCGAACCCGATGAGCCAATATCTCTCTGAACACGAACCGCAAAGCGAGCCGGCCGTCGGCTATCGCACCGGTCAGCGGCTGACCACGCTGACGCTCGGCGCGGCGCTGGTGGCGATCCTGATCGTCACCGCACTGCTGGCCCCGTGGCTGGCGCCTTTCGATCCCAATTTGCAGCATATCGAGCTGCGGCTGCTGCCGCCTTCCGCCACGCATTGGTTGGGCACCGACGGTTTCGGCCGCGACTTGCTCTCCCGCGTGATTTACGGCGCGCGGCCGACGCTGATTCTGGTGTCGCTGATTCTGGTGCTGACCATTCCTATCGGTCTGCTGGTGGGCATTTGCGCCGGTTATCTCGGCGGCTGGGCAGAACGCATTTTGATGCGTCTGACCGATATTTTCCTGTCGTTGCCGAGCCTGGTGATCGCGCTGGCGTTCGTGGCGGTGATGGGGCCGGGGCTGATGAACGGCGCGCTGGCGCTGGCACTGACCAGCTGGCCGGCCTTTGCCCGCCAGGCGCGGGCCGAAACGCTGGCGCTGCGCCGCAGCGATTATCTGGCGGCGGCGCGCATGCAGGGCATCAACGGGCTGCGGCTGATGGTCGGCCACATTTTACCTTTATGCCTGCCAAGCGCGGTGGTGCGCGCGGCGCTGAGCCTGGGTGGCATCATCCTGTCCGCCGCCGGCCTCGGGTTTCTCGGCATGGGCGTCGCGCCGCCGACCGCCGAATGGGGCTCGATGGTGGCCGAAGGCAGTAAAGTGATTTTCGATCAATGGTGGGTCGCCGCCGCACCGGGCGGGGCGATCCTGTTCGCCAGCCTGGCTTTTAACCTGCTGGGCGATGGCCTGCGCGATAAAATGGATCCTCGTCATGGGCACTGATAACACCTTATTGACCGTTGAACGTTTGGCGATCGGCTTGCCGGGGCCGCAGCCGGCGGCGCTGGTGAAGAATATTTCGTTCTGCATGGGGCGGGAGCGGTTGGCGCTGGTCGGTGAGTCCGGCTCCGGCAAATCGTTGACCGCGCGTGCGTTGATGGGGCTATTGCCGCTGCCGTTGCAGCTGCGGGCGCAGCGCCTGACGCTGGGCGACGAAGACTTGACGCGCCTGAGCGAGCGCCAGTGGAGCCGCCTGCGCGGCGACCGGGTGGCGATGGTGATGCAAGATCCCAAGCATGCGTTGAATCCCAATCAGCCGATAGGCCGTCAGGTGGAGGAGCCGCTGGTGTTGCATGCCAAGCTGAGCCGCGCCGAGCGGCGTGAGAAAGTGCTGGAGATGCTGGCGGCGGTGGGCTTGCCCGATCCGGTGGCGCTGTGTCGCCGCTATCCGCATCAGCTCTCCGGCGGGATGGGGCAGCGGGTGATGCTGGCCATCGCCCTGATCAACGATCCGCAGCTGCTGATTGCCGATGAACCCACCTCGGCGCTGGATCACCAGATGCGCGATCAGGTGCTGCAGCTGATAGAAAATCTGGTGGCGCAACGCAATATGGGGCTGATCCTGATCAGCCACGATCTGCAGCAGGTGGCGCACCACTGCGAGCGGGTACTGGTGATGTACAAAGGCGAGCTGTTGGATCAGCTGCCGGCAGCAGAGCTGGCGCAGGCCACGCACCCCTATACCCGCACGCTGTGGGCGTGTCGGCCGAGCCGCGAGACGCGCGGCAAGCCGCTGCCGGTGCTGGATCGCGCGTTGCTGGAGACATTGAAATGAGCGTGATTGCACTGGAGAACCTCAGCGTCAGCCATCGCCAGGGCTATGAACAGCGCACCGTGGTGCACGACGTTAACCTGCGTATCGAACCGGGCGAGTGCTTCGGCCTGGTGGGGCCTTCCGGCTGCGGCAAGTCCTCGCTGCTGTGGGTATTGGCCGGGCTGAACGACAGCTGGCGCGGCGGTTTTGAACTGCTCGGGCGGCGGCTGCAGCCGGGGCAGGCGTTTACCGGCGAACTGCGGCGTGAAGTGCAGATGGTGTTTCAGGATCCTTATGCTTCGCTTCACCCCAAGCACCGGCTGTTGCGCACGTTGTCGGAACCGCTCAACCTGCTGCAGGAAAGCGACATCGAACGCAAAATCAGCGCGGGCTTTCGCCAGGTAGGATTGGATCCGCGCCTGCTGGATCGCTATCCGCACCAGCTGTCGGGCGGCCAACGGCAGCGCGTGGCGATCGTGCGCGCCTTGCTGTTGCGGCCGAAGCTGCTGCTGCTGGATGAGCCGACCTCGGCGTTGGATATGTCGGTACAGGCGGAGATCCTCAACCTGCTCAACGAGCTGAAGCAGGCGGGCGATCTGACCCTGGTGCTGGTCAGCCACGATGCGAACGTCATCGATCACATGTGCGATCGCGCGGTAGCGATGGCGCACGGCCGTATCATCATTTAAACCTGTGCCCGCTAACGCGGCGGGCATATCCATCTTGGTAATAAATAAAGCAATTTATCGTCGTTCTTCTGTTAATTCTTACCCCCTACACTCGCAAAACAACGCAACCGCGTGATTGTGGAGAGTGTATCGATGAAACGGTTAATCCCAACCTTATTGTATGGCGCGCTGGCGACCGCTTTCGGCGCGCAGGCCGCCACCCCGCCGGATACCCTGGTGGTGGTCAGTTCGCTGGAGGGCATCATCAGCCTCGATCCGGCGGAGAGCTTTGAAACCGTCAGCTCGGCCAATCTGGTCAATCTCTATCAGCGCCTGGTGGCGCCGGATCGCGGTGCGCCGCAAAAGTTGGCGCCGGACGCCGCCGCCCGTTGGCAAGCGGGCGCCGATGGGCGCAGCCTGATCTTTACCCTGAAGCCGCAGCAACGTTTCGCTTCCGGCAATCCGCTGCGTCCCGAGGACGTGATTTACTCACTGGTGCGTGCGGTGAAGCTGAACAAGGCGCCGTCCTTTATTCTCGCTGAGTTTGGCTGGACGCCGGATAACGTCGAGCAGCAGCTGAAGAAGATCGGGGATAACCAGGTGCAGCTCAGTTGGTCGGCCAACATCGGTAGCGAGCTGGCGCTGCGGCTGCTGACGGCGAACGTGGCCTCGATCGTGGATGAGAAGCTGTTGAGCGAACACGCGCAGCAGGGGGACTTCGGGAACGCCTGGCTGCGCAACCATTCGGCCGGCGGCGGCCCGTATCGGGTGAATAACTATGTGCCGCATGAGGCGCTGCTGTTTGGCCGCAACGACTACGCGCCGTCGCCGGCCCGGTTGAAAACGGTGTTATTCAAGAACGTCAGCGACGCCGGCACCCGCCGTTTACTGTTGCTGAAGGGGGATGCCGACGTGGCCTACGATCTGGGCGCCGACCAGTTCGACTCGCTGCGCAAGGCGCCGGGCGTGCACATTGAGCAAGCCGATGCGCCCAAGGTGTATTACCTCGGTTTCAATACCGGCAGCAAAGACAACCCGGCGCTGGGCAATCCGGCGCTGTGGCAGGCGGCGCGCTGGCTGGTGGATTATCAGAGCATCGCCGAACGGTTGCTGAAAGGGCAATATCGCGTGCATCAGGCCTTCTTGCCGCAGGGATTGGACGGTGCGCTCAACGAGCGGCCGTTTAAGCTCGATGTGGACAAGGCCAAACAGATCCTGCGCGATGCCGGCATCGCTGAGGGCACAAGCATCAGCCTGATCGTCATCAACCAGCCGCCGTATACCGACATCGCGCAGGCGCTGCAGGCCAGCTTTGCGCAGGCTGGGCTGCGGCTGGACATTCATCCGGTGGTGGAGAGCGACCTGTGGGGCAAGATGCGCGGCCGCGATTTCCAGGCGATCTTCACCTATTGGGGCGCCGACTATCTGGATCCGAACACCAACGCCAGCGCCTTTGCCTATAATGTGCCGGGCGGGCCGAAGACCCTGGCCTGGCGCACCCAGTGGAGCATTCCCGCCATCAGCGCGGAAACGCGTGCGGCGGCTGCGGAAGGCGACAGCGCAGCGCGCAGCGCACGTTACGCCGCGCTGCAACGGGAACTGCAGGCCAGTTCGCCTTATGTGCTGGCGCTGCAGGGGCAAACGCTGGTGGCATTACGGGACAATGTTGAAGATGCCCGGGTGGATATCGCCAACAGCATGCTGTATCTGGATCGGGTGAATAAAACGCAGCCGTGAACGAAAAATGCCCCCTCGCCGCCGAGAGGAGAAGGGGGCCTGGCCGGTGTTAACGCGGCGAGCTCACCACGGCGTGCCGGCGAGATTCAGCTTATTGAGGATTGTCGGCAGGCTGTCGGTCACCAGCGCCTGCAGATCGCCGTACCAAAACTGCTGCACGCCGACCTGGTTGATATACAGATAGGACGCGATGCCCAGCGAGAAGCATAGCAACGTTAGCAGCACTCGGCTTACCGCGTCTTTCAGATTGCCGCATACCATCACCATAAAGATCAGCACGAAGATCATCATGTTGAATGAATAGCGGTTGGCCACCTCTTCAAAGCTGATGGTGGCGAAGAACACCGCGCAGTTATAAAGGAACATCAGGCGCACGGCATAGGCGGCTTGTACAAACTGAGGCGATGGCGTGCGGAACTTGTAGCGGGCGAATTGATACAGCGCCTCCACCACGCCGACGTACAGCAGCGTGATTTGGATTTTGCGCACCGGGTTATTACCGAAGTCGCCGCTGACGTAGGCTTCGGCGCGCGAGGCCACAAAGTCGTTGCCGACGACGGCGATCAGTTTAGGCATCAGCACCGCGCCGCCGAGGTAACAGGCGGCGAACAGCGCCAGCACCGGCAGGGTGCCCACGGTGCGCCAGCGCGCGGGCAGCAGCAGATAGGGCAGAAACAGGAAAGCGGAAAAATGGCTGAAGGACGCCATCACGATCCAGAGCAGCATGCGGCCGCGGTGCTGTTCCGACACGGCCAGCACCAGGAAAGAGAGCGCCAGCCCCTGCCGCAACAGGTTGCCGTACAGCCCCTGGAAATTGTACTGGCAGCAGAACAAAAACAGGATCACGGCAAAGTAAGTGCGCGACAGGCGGTAAACGCCCAGCGCCAGCAGCGAAAAGCTGATAAGGAAGAAGGCGGCGAATGCGCCATTACCGACGCCAAACCAGGTGGCAGTCAGTTTAAACAACAGGTGCGAGACAAAGTCGGTGCCGGAAAACTGCGCCAGCCAGTCCATCAGGCCGTAGCCGCTGTACTGCTGCATCTCAAGGTAGTAGTTCACCTTGTCGTTCATCACCGGCTCGAGGTTCTTCGTCGCCAGCGGCACCGCGGATATCACGGTCAGCAGCAGGAAGGCGGTGAGACTCAGCACGCGATCGGGTTGCTGGCGCAGCAGCATAAAGGCGGCGATCAAGCCGCTGCAAATCACCAACGATAAATAGGGGGCGAACCAAACGCCTGTGATGGCGACGGCGCCCAGCAGCAGCCATTGCACGGAAGAATGCGCCTGTTCGCTGTCGGGAAGGGCGGCGAGTGGCCTGACCGGGTTTTGCATGGGATGCTCCATGGCGTGATCCAGCTGGGGAACATAACACCGGGGTCTAAAGGGACACAGTGAGTTTTGGTGAAATAGGCAAAATTTCACCGGGTTATCATCCCTGGCCGGCAGCGGAAAAATGGCCGTCGGCGAGGCTGGGTAAAAACGGTGCGAAACGCGCAGAACCGCGTTCTGCCTCGATTTCATATGGGGTTGATGCTGTGAAATAAATGAAATTCCACTGCGGGCCAGGTGAACCGGGACCGGTCAGCAGGCATAGCCAGCCGGCCGCCGCTAACCCGATACCGAACGGTTGCGGCGTTCGCCAGGCACGGCGGTTGTGCAGGCCACGCGCCAACGCGACGCCCAATCCGAACGCCGCCGCCAGAAAGACCAGCAGCGGCAACATCGTCCAGCCGAGCCAGGCGCCCAGCGCCGCCAGCAGTTTGAAATCGCCCTGGCCGATGCCGTTACGCCGCCGCGTCAGCCGGTAGAGCGCATTGAGCAGCCATAACGCGCCGTAACCGGCGATGGCACCCAGCACGGCGTCTTCTAGCGGCGCCCAGCGAGCGTCAAGATTGCACAGCAGCCCGCCCCACAGCAGCGGCTGAGTCAGTCGATCCGGCAGCCACCGGTGGCGCCAGTCCAGCCAGGCCAGGGCGATCAGGATCGCTGTGGCCGGCGCTAACCCCCATCGAGGCGCTGCCGCCAGGCTCAGGGGCAGCGTCGCCAACGCCAGCCCCAGGGCCGTCAGCAGGGGCCCCTGAAGGCGCAACCTCTGCGGGCGGCCGTTGACGCCCTCCACGCGTTCCAGCCACGTGATGAGCGCGAAGGCAATCAGGCCCGCCGACAGCAGCGCGGTGAAAAACAGCGCGTGCCACAGTAAAGAAAGCAACATC
Organism: Serratia sp. X10; assembly: GCF_017811775.1. NCBI lineage: Bacteria > Pseudomonadati > Pseudomonadota > Gammaproteobacteria > Enterobacterales > Yersiniaceae > Serratia > Serratia sp. X10. Next base: position 752,686 of record NZ_JAEIOH010000002.1, read on the forward strand.
CAGACTCCGTCAGGCGTAAAACAGACGGCTAAAATAACGGCAAAATGCTGATTTCATCAGGAGAAAACGCAGTTGGTTGTGAGGAATGCGCAGGCGTTCGCATCGCCAAGCTGCGTATTGCAGGGGTATACAATGCCCTGCGCGGTGGCGCGCAGCAGTGGCCGCTGCGCTTTTTATCGGCAAAATCGGCGCTAAAATGGCGTGAATTCAGCGGGCGACCGGAATGGGGCAGTAAACGGCATTCGGTGACGGCGTCACTCAGGCGTGATTGGGGTTTATCCTATTGTTTCTGCTCGTCAAGCCGTTAGGCTATGAGGATATAGGCGCCCCCGCCGGGCTGGGGGCGTGAGGTTTTTCAGCGCTGTCGCGGGAATGGCGGCGGCAAAGCAGTGGGTTGGCGTGCTCCAGGAAGGAGGGAAGCCAACGGTGTCATGAAAGACGTCATTCAGGCAGTACTCATCAAGACTAAAAAACGATCCTGGCGCCGACGCCAGACGGCGTGGCTGGCCGGGCCGCTGGTGTGGCTGGCCGGCGCGGCGCCCGCGTGTGCCGAATCCCCACCGGCGCCGGACAGCGTTATCTCTTCCGAACAGGCCGGCGCAGATCCGGCGGCGAACTTGCCCGAACTGGGCGGTGCGCCCGACGACGCCGCACGCGAGAAGCAGTGGGCCGAGATGGCCAAACAGCTCGGCGAAAAAGATCTGAACAACGTTTCACGTCAGCAGATGCGCAGCCGCGCTGAAGATTATTTGCTGGGCCAGGCGACCGACGCGCTGCAGCAACAGGCGCAAGAACTGTTGTCTCCGTTGGGAACCGCCCGGCTGTCGCTGAAGATGAACGGTGAGGGCGATTTTACCGGCAGCAACGGCCAGCTCTTCAGTCCGTTGTACGATGTCGACGGGTTGTTGACCTACAGCCAAATCGGCTGGCTGCAGCAAAGCGCTGGGGCGCTCGGCAATGTCGCACTGGGGCAACGCTGGATCGCCGGTGACTGGCTGCTGGGTTACAACACGGCGCTCGACAGCGATTTCGCCCGGCAACGCAATCGCGGCAGCGTGGGGGCGGAAGCCTGGGGGGACTACCTGCGTTTCTCCACCAACTATTACTATCCGCTGTCGGCGCTGTCGCAACAGCCCGGCGATGGGGTATTTTTCAGCCGTCCGGCGCGCGGTTACGACATCACGACGCAGGGCTATTTGCCGTTCTATCGCCAAATCGGCGGTTCGCTCAGCTATGAACAGTACCTGGGCGAGAATGTCGATCTGTTCGGCAGCGGCAAAAAACAGAACGATCCGCGCGCGATGCAGCTGGGGCTCAACTATACCCCGGTGCCGCTGGTGACGATGAAGGCGTTGCATAAGATTGGTGCGGGCGGGCAGAGCCAGGATCAGGTGGAATTGGCGCTGAGCTACCGGCTCGGGGTGCCGCTGGTCAAGCAGATTTCGCCGGAGTATGTGGCGCAGGCCAAGTCGCTGCGCGGCAGCCGCTACGATCCTGTCGAACGTAAAAACGTGCCGGTGCTGGAGTTCCGCCAGCGCAAGACGCTGCAGGTGTTCCTGGCCACACCGCCGTGGAGCCTGCAGGCGGGGGAAACCGTGCCGCTGGTGTTGGAAATCAAGGCGTTGCGCGGGATTTCTCACGTCAGCTGGCAGGGGGATACGCAGGCGCTGAGCCTGACGCCGCCGCACAATGCCAACGACCCGCAGGGCTGGACGGCGATCGTGCCGCCGTGGGATGACACCCCGGGCGCCGCCAACAGCTATCGGCTGTCGGTCACGCTGGAGGACGACAAACAGCAGCGCGTGACGTCCAACTGGATAGAACTGAAAGTGGCGCCGCCGCTGACGGCGACCGCCGGTGATGAAGCGGATCAGCTGCCGATCCAAACCCTGACGCCGCCGCCGATCCCGGCGCAAACCGGGCCGCTGTACGGCGACGATTAACCGTTTTTACCCTGCAGCACCCACACGGCGGCCTCGACGCGGGATTTAAGCTTCATCTTTTTCAGCAGGTGTTTGACGTGTACCTTGACGGTGCTTTCAGTGATGGTCAGGCGGCGGGCGATAAGCTTGTTCGGCAGCCCCTGGGCGATCAGCTTCAGGATATCCCGTTCGCGCGGCGTCAGTTGCTGAATATCGCGCTCGGCGCTTGGGCGGTTTTCCCGCAGGCTGGCGGCGAGGATCGGCGTCAGCGTTTCGCTGAGCACCATCTGTCCGGCCGCCGCCTGATGCAGCGCCTTCAGCAGATCCTCCGGCTCCATGTCTTTCAGCAGATAGCCGTCGGCGCCGCGCTTGAGCGCGCTGACGACGTCGTCTTCATGGTTGGATACGCTGAATACCACGATGCGCCCCGACAGGTCGGTCTGGCGCAGGCGATCCAGCGTTTCCAGCCCGTTGATGCCGGGCATGTTCAGGTCGAGCAGGATCAGATCCGGATCGTGCTGCTCCGCCAGCGCGACCCCTTGTTCACCGTTGCTGGCCTCGGCGATGACCTGCAGGCGAGCGTCCATGCCGATCAGCTGTTTTACGCCGTTGCGCAGCATGGGGTGGTCGTCAATCAGTAAGATGGTGGCGGCGGTTTCTGTCGTCATGATGTCTCCGTTAGTCGATGGCGTGGTTATCCGGCGTGAAGCTGACCCGCACCTCGGTGCCGCCGCCGCTGCGCGGTAAAATGTCGCAGCGGCCGTGCAGGCTCTTGGCGCGATCGCGCATGATGATCAAGCCGTAATGGTCGGGGCGAGAGGTCTCGGCCGGCAGGCCGCGTCCGTTGTCGCATACGCTCAGGGTCACTTCGCCGCGTTTATTGATGACCTGAATGCTTACCTCGCTGGCAGCGGCATGCTTAAGGATGTTGCTGAGCGCCTCGCGGGCGATCTGCAGCAGGTGTATGGCCTGATAGGCCGGCACCGTGCGCGGCCCCAGCTGATAATCGAGGCTGATGGTCAGGCCCAGTTTGGGGTTGAACTCCGCCACCGTCGATTGCAGCGCCGCCAGCAGACCCGGTTCGGTCAACTGCAGCCGGAAGGTGGTCAGCAGTTCGCGCAGTTGGCGATAAGCGCCGTTCAGCTCTTCACGCATCTGTTGCACCAGCGCCTGGCTGGCGGAAGAGAGCGTTTCCCCCTGCATCTGCAGACAGGCGATCTGCATTTTCAGGCACGAGAGCGATTGGGCGATGGAGTCGTGCAGCTCGCGGGCGATCGCCGCCCGCTCCTCCATCAGCATCAGCTGCTGCTGGTGGTCGACCTGACGTTCGATGGCCAGCACGCTGGTCAGCTGTTCCACCAGGGTATTGATCAGTTGGCGATGTTCATCGTTCAGCGGTTGCTGCGGCGCATGTTGCGCTACGATCACGCCGTAGTCGCCGAGCTTGTCGCTCAGGCTCCAGCTCAGCGACGGATTGTTGGGATGCTGGCGGTCACTGTCGTTCAGGCAGGCGCTGCACACCGGGTTATGGCAATGCTCCGGCCTTAGCGGTTGGTTGCCGCTCAGCTGCAGCAGCGGTTCCCGGCTGTCGTTTTCATACAGCCGTACCTGAATGGCGCGCAGCGGCGTCAGGGTTTGCAATTGGTTGAGCAGCGGCGTCAGGCGACTGCACAGCGGCTCGTTGGCGTGCAGCTGGCGGCTGGCGCGATAGAGGAAGCTCAGCACCTGATTTTTCTGCTGCAGGTCGGCGGTCTTCTCGGCCACGCGCTGCTCCAGCCCGCTGTAGGTGGCCGACAGCTCGTCGGACATGGTGTTCAACGCGCCGCCGAGCGACGCCATTTCATCCTGATGGCCGCGCTGCGCAAAGCGGCGGCTAAAATCGCCGCGGCCTACCGCCAAGGCCATCTCCACCAGTTGCCGCCAGGGATGCAGCAACCGGCGCCGCAGGTAGTAGGTGGTGCCGATCAACAGCAGCAGCGTCAGCGCGATAAAACCGGCCTGCACCAGCGTCACCATCAGCAGGCGGCGTTCGGTTTGCCTGTCGATATCCGACACCAGCTTATCCAACAACCGCACGAAGTGCGCGACCTGGGGCGAGGCGTCGGCCGGCTGCTGCGCGCTGCGCAGGCGAGGTTGCAGCGTCTGTTGCCAATAGTCGCGCAGGGCGTTGAAAGGCTGCGTCAACCCTTCCTGCTCCACCGAACGCTGCAGGTCGGGGCTGTTTTCGTCGCGCTCCAGTTCCCGGATCAGCGCTTCGTGCCGTTCATCCAGCGGCACCTGCGCCAGCAGCCGGTAGCTTTGCATGCGCAGCGAGCCGGCCTTGTTGATGGCGTGCGCGTTGCCCTGAATGCTTTGCGACATCCAGGCGGAAATCCCCATGCCGGCCACGCCCAGCATGCCCGACAGCAACATCAGCAGGGCGACCTGATTCACGATCGAAAGCGGGGCCAACAGGCGTTTCATAAGTGCGGATTCCTGGCGTTTGGCGCCGCTGAAGCTCAGGGGCGAAGGCGGCGATGGGGCTAAACAAGTCACGATTCAGCCGTATTTTTGATTATCCCTGCGCATAACCCCATACCTCGAATGAAGTACCCATTAGTTTCCAGGGGGGCGTTGAGACGGCAAGAAAACAAAAGTGATAGTGATTAGTTTGTTGATTTAAATAGATTTAATTTTTGGTTAGGGCGTACCCCTAAGGGGATGAGGGCGCCATTTCCGCCGCCAACTACTTGCATGCGGGTTGATATACATCAACTTTGCCGTCGGGGCCGCCCCCTAGGGTGTGCGGAATGATCCCCCGTGTCTGAGGTTTTTATGTCGCAACTTGCAACGCCTTCATCAAAGAAAACCGGTACGCTGATTCAGGACTGGCGCCCTGAAGACAGCGCTTTTTGGCAGCAGCGTGGCCAGCGCATCGCCACCCGCAACCTGTGGATTTCCATTCCCTGTCTGCTGCTGGCCTTTTGCGTCTGGATGCTGTTCAGCGCCGTTGCGGTTAACCTGAACAAGGTCGGCTTCAATTTTACCACCGACCAGCTGTTTCTTCTGACGGCGCTGCCGTCGGTCTCGGGCGCCATTTTGCGCGTACCGTATTCCTTCGTGATCCCGCTGTTTGGCGGCCGTCGCTGGACCGCCATCAGCACCTGTTTCCTGCTGGTGCCCTGCCTGTGGCTCGGGTTTGCGGTGCAGGACAGCAGTACGCCGTACAGCGTGTTCGTCATTATTTCCCTGCTGTGCGGTTTCGCCGGCGCCAACTTTGCCTCCAGTATGGCCAACATCAGCTTCTTCTTCCCGAAAGCGCGTCAGGGCGGGGCGTTGGGGCTCAACGGCGGGTTGGGCAATCTGGGCGTCAGCGTCATGCAGCTGGTCGCGCCGCTGGCGATTTCCTTCAGCCTGTTCGGCCTGTTTGGCGGCACGGCGCAAAACCAGGTGGAGGGGGGCCAGCTGTGGCTGGAAAACGCCGCCTGGATCTGGGTGCCATTCCTGCTGGTCGGCACGTTGGCGGCCTGGTTCGGCATGAACGATCTGGCGGCGGCCAAGGCATCGCTGCGTCAGCAACTGCCGGTGCTCAAGCGTGGGCATCTGTGGATGCTGAGCCTGCTGTATCTCGCGACCTTTGGCTCTTTCATCGGTTTCTCCGCCGGCTTCGCCATGCTGTCGAAGACGCAATTCCCCGACGTGGTGATCCTGCATTACGCGTTTTTCGGGCCGTTCCTGGGGGCGCTGGCGCGGCCGGTCGGCGGCGCGTTGTCTGACCGTTTCGGCGGTGTGCGGGTAACGTTGATCAACTTTGTGGTCATGGCCGTTTTTGCCGCGCTGTTGTTCCTGACCTTGCCGAGTGCGGGCGAGGGCGGGTCGTTCATCGCCTTCTACGGTATCTTTATGGTGCTGTTCCTCACTGCGGGGCTGGGTAGCGGATCGACTTTCCAAATGATCGCCGTTATTTTCCGCAAAATTACCGTCGATCGCGTTAAAGCGGCCGGCGGCAGCGATGAAAGCGCGCAGCGTGAGGCGGTAACCGATTCCGCCGCCGCGTTAGGCTTTATCTCGGCGATTGGCGCCGCCGGCGGCTTCTTCATTCCGCAGGCTTTTGGCACCTCACTGGCGCTGACCGGTTCACCTGCGGGCGCGATGAAAGTGTTCCTGGTGTTTTACATTTTGTGCGTCGTGATCACCTGGGCGGTGTATGGCCGCAAGAAAAAAGCCTGAGTGTCAAACGACTTTCTCTATCCCTCCCGACAGGGGAGGGATATTTCGTTCATACCGAAAGTTCTCTCTTCTCCTCCTCAGTGAAATTTTCTGCCTTTAGGTAAAATTCTCACCCCCGCTTGCCGTTTTTTTCTTTTTTTATAGTTATATCTCTCAATGTATGAATCCTTTCTCACAAAAGGTTTATATTATTCACGCGGTTTTTTCGTTTTGTTGAGCGTGTTCTTACTATTAAACAATTAATGCTTTTTCCAGCGTTTAAATGAAATTGCTTAGGAGAATACCTAATTGATGTGCGTATTATAAAATCAGCAATAGGGTTTTGTCTTAGATGCTGCGCCCGTTGGATGGAATGAAAGCCGGAGTTAAATCAGATAACTCTCATTCTGTTTTTTCCGTCTTTTTGTAGTCTATCTGACGTTCAGATTAGGTGGAAAAACAGAATGAATTCAGGGCGCGGAATGAAATTTCACAATTTCATTCGATTAACAATCAAGCAGCGCCGTTAGTTTTTTCTTTCTAAATCAAAGAGGTGCTAGTTTGAATTTTACGGTAGCCAGGAAAGAAATCCATGTTGCCAACAGGGAAATAGAGTCGTTTGGATAAACGGAACATCCTGAATAAGGCTTAATGTAAAAAATGAAATCAGAAAATTTTTATAAAAGCCAATATCCGATGAATGCAACCTGTTGAGTTTACATTTAATTTCTTGAACATTTTTTGATATTTCTATACAAAGTGTGCAGGACAGGCACGCTAAGGAAATTAAAAGTGAATCTTGATAAAAGAATAAAGATTAGGAATCTCGATGTTCTGACTCCTGCCGGGGAGAAATTCCGTCTGCGTTGGAAGGAGTATCAAATTCTTTCGCTGCTTGTCGCCAGATCCCCCGAGCTGGTTACCCGAACGGAAATTATAGAAAATATCTGGAAAGGAACCTATTGTTCAGATTCGACGATAAATCAAACAATTAAATCCATTCGTCAGAAAATTAGCGATTCGGAACACACGCTTATCAGAACCATTCCACGCTTGGGTTACAAGGTGGAAAATCAAGCGGCTTTTCACTTTATATCTGAAGATGAAGACTACGCCGATGATGATATATTAAACGGAAACAATGATATTGACGTTGATATTCAAGCGGAACTTTCTGAAAGTGAAAATGAATCGCCTGTAGCCAACGACGAGAAAATAGTTAAGCCGCGCAAATCGACCCTCGTTTCTGCGCCTGTTGCGGCGATGGATTCCTCTCAAGATCCGGCACATGAAAAGAAGTCGGTATCCGTGCGCCGCTTTTTCAGCGTGCCTGCCAGTCGCGTGGTGAAATACCTGACGGTGTTCGCCTCGTTACTGGTTATTTCACATTTTTCATATGTCCTGGGCAACCAAACCCGTCCGCCGGTGATCAATGATATTCAGAACAACACGCGCGTGGTGTTGACGCTGACGCTGAATAATCCCCATACCAACAGCCCGCAAACTTTGTTCTGTCTGTACCAGGGAGAGAACATGGATCAGGCCACCATCGAATGTGTCGATCCTAAGCAAGGCCAGCTGAAATTGCCGGTAAAATATGAGACCTCTTCCTCCACCGGTAAAGGTCGGATTAATCTCATATTGCCGAATAAAACCTTGCAATATCAAGTTGCTTACGATGTTAAAAATTAGCGCTGAATGAGGTTTTATCTATAGCGATAATTTTACATTTGATGAAATCTTTTATTTCATTATTTGTTATTTGAAAGCCAGGTTCGATTTGTCCAGTCTGGAACTCATTACCTAACGCGTATTAGCGCCTGTCCCAATCGGGTGACGGGAATAATGAGAACCTGCTGAGTGACAAATTATGGATAAGCGTAAAGTAGCTATTATCGGGGGTTCCGGTTTTATCGGAACACGCCTGGCGAAACGTCTCAGTAAGCGCGATGATCTGACATTGGTCATCGTCGATAAGCAACCCAGTGCACATTTTCCATCCCTTTATCAGTATGGCGATGTGACTCAACCCCAGACGTTGCAAGGACCGCTGGCGGGTTGTGACGCCATCATTAATCTGGCGGCGGAGCATCAGGACAATGTCGATCCCATTTCGCTCTATTATCAGGTCAATGTCGAAGGCGCACGTCATGTCTGCATGACCGCCTCTGCATTGAATATCCGCCAAATCATTTTCACCTCCTCGGTCGCCGTTTACGGGTTCGTCAAGCAGGAAACCGGCGAAGAAGGGCGTTTCGAACCTTTCAACCATTACGGCAAGTCCAAGCTCGAGGCGGAATATGTTTATGAGGCCTGGCGCAAGGCAGACGCCGCAAATAAATTGACCATCATCCGTCCGACGGTGGTGTTCGGCGAAGGCAACCGCGGCAACGTGTATAACCTGTTCCGCCAGATCGCCAGCGGCCGTTTCGTGATGATTGGCAGCGGCAATAATATGAAGTCGATGGCTTACGTCGAGAATATTGCTGCACGGCTGGAGCATGCGTTGGATCAGCAGTCCAGTTATCAGGTCAGCAACTATGTCGATAAACCGGACTTTACGATGAATCAGCTGGTCGACGTTATTTCCTCTTCATTGGGCAGAGAAAATAAGACGATTCGCATTCCTTACGCCTTGGGAATATGCGGTGCAACCGCATTGGATGTCGTGAGTAAAATAAGTCGCAAGAAATTCCCAATCAGTCGCGTCAGAGTGCAGAAATTCTGCGCCAGAACGCAATTTAAAAGCAATGTGCAGAATAATTTCGTGGCGCCGGTCGAACTTGATTTGGCAATCGAAAGAACCATTAAACATGAGTTTTCTGATAGATAACTTAATCGCACGCTGACGTTATTTCGATATTTTCGCTGACAAGCGGATAAATCTGCATTTTCAGGATTAGTGCATGCTGACTTATATCCTGGCCGGATCAATTTTGTTTTTGTTAATAGCGCATTGGGAGCTGTAACTCAAGGGCGGTAGCGTGCTTATTCGCTGGAGGAACGATGTTATATCAACTGAGCGTGATATTTGTGCTGGCGGTGGCGTGGGTGCTTATTGCCCGCCGCGCCGCCTTGGTGGTGGGGTTAGTGGATAAGCCCAATGCGCGCAAGCAACATCTGGGGCATATTCCGCTGGTCGGCGGCATCGCCGTGTACCTGACGCTGATGCTGATGACGCTGTGGCAACCCGCCTGGCTGCCCGAAAGCACGATCTACCTGCTGTGCATAACGGCGCTGGTGGTGTTGGGCGTGCTGGATGACCGCTTTGATCTGCCCGTGGCGCCGCGCGTCATGGTGCAGGGAGGGATCGCGCTGGCGATGATGCTGGCGGCAGGGATGCAACTCTCCTCGCTGGGTTATGTCTGGGGGCATCAGGAAGTGATGCTCGGCTATGGTGCGTTGCTGCTCACGCCGCTGGCGGTATGGGGAGCGATCAATGCCTACAACATGGTGGATGGCATCGACGGGCAGTTGGGCGCTTTGTCCTGCGTCACCTTCGTCGCGCTGGCCATCGTGTTCGGGCTGGGCGGCCGGGAAGACCTGGCGCTGTGGTGTCTGGGCATGATCGCCGCTCTGGCGGCTTATCTGCTGTTCAACCTGAGTCTGTTCGGTGCGCGCAGCAAGATCTTTATGGGGGACGCCGGCAGCATGGTGATCGGCTTCAGCGTGCTGTGGCTGGTGTTGCTGGCGACCCAGGGACCGCAGGCGGTGATGCGCCCGGTTACCGCGCTGTGGCTGATCGCCATTCCTCTGATGGACATGATGACGGTGATGGTGCGCCGCCTGCTGCGCCGCCAAAGCCCATTCAAAGCGGGGCGCGATCATTTGCACCATATTCTGATGCGTCGCGGACTGAATGCGCGCCAGGCGCTGGCGATGAGCACCATGCTGGCGGTGACGCTGGCCTGCATCGGCATCTGCAGCGAAGTGCTGAAACTGCAAGAGAGTTTGATGCTGGTGGCGTTTCTGCTCTGTTTTTGCGGCTATTTTGCCCTGTTGCGCGAGCCCCGTCAGGCGACGGTGTTCAGCGATAATCCGACCGTCGGCCGTTAATCCCCTTACGGGCTGCGGCGGCAGCCCGTTTATCACGGTACTTCCATGAATTTTCATTTGCCTCTTTTGATGCCGTTGGCCTTTACCTCCGTGCTGTTGAGCGGGTGTACGGTGATTCCCGGCTCACATTTACCTACCAGCGGAAAAGCCGTCGTCGTGCAGCAAGACGACGGTTTCGATTTGAATAATCAGGTACAGGTCTACCGCATGTCGCCGATGTTGCTGCAGAAAATGCGGCGCGTAGAACCGGTCGCCCGGCCGAACCCGGCGCTGGATCAGCGGCTGCAGAACTATCAATACCGTATCGGCGTCGGCGACGTGTTGAACGTCACCGTCTGGGATCACCCTGAGCTGACTACGCCGGCCGGGCAGTACCGCAGCGCCAGCGACACCGGTAACTGGGTCCATGCCGATGGCACGATTTTTTATCCCTATATCGGGCGAGTGGCGGTGGTGGGCAAAACCGTCACCGAAGTGCGCAGCCTGATCGCCGGCCGTCTGGCGCAGTATGTGGAAAGTCCGCAGGTGGATGTCAGCATCGCCGCTTTCCGTTCGCAGAAGGCTTATGTGACCGGTGAGGTGAAAACCTCCGGCCAGCAGGCGATCACCAACGTGCCGCTGACCATTCTGGATGCGATCAACGCCGCCGGCGGCCTGACGGAGAACGCCGACTGGCGCAACGTGGTGTTGACCCATCAGGGCAAGGATCGGGCTATCTCGCTGCAGGCGCTGATGCAGCGCGGCGACATCAGTCAGAACGCGTTGCTGCAGCCGGGTGACATCCTTTACGTCCCGCGCAATGACGAACTGAAAGTGTTCGTGATGGGCGAAGTGGGCAAGCAAGCGACGCTGAAGATGGATCGCAGCGGCATGACGTTGACCGAGGCCCTCGGCTCTTCCGAAGGGATCAGCCAGACGGTCGCGGATGCGACCGGGGTATTCGTGATCCGGCCGAGCGGCGGCAAAACGCCGCAGCGGCTGGCGACGCTGTATCAGTTCGATCTTTCCGACGCCAGCGCGCTGGCGATGGGCGCTGAATTTCAGCTGCAACCTTACGACGTCGTGTACGTCACTGCGGCGCCGGTCGCGCGCTGGAACCGTTTGATCAGCCAGCTGGTGCCGACCATCAGCAGCTTTAACGATCTCAGCGAGGCTACCTTGCGCGTGCGCAACTGGTAAATCCGCAGGATGAATAAGGAACAGAAGATGAAGAACAATGCGCTGTCCGTGATGGTGGCCGAACAAGATGAAAAGCTGGAGTGGGAGCGTCTGGTAGGGCCGCTTTGGGATAACCGCTGGCGGATCGCCGTCGTGACCGGCGTGGCCGGCGCGCTGGGTGTCGCCTATGCCCTGTTGGCGACCCCGGTGTATCAGGCCACGGCGGTGGTGCAGGTGGAGAAACAGCTGTCCGGCGACTCGCTGCTGCGCGAAACGCTGGACAGCTCTATGGGGCAGAATTCGGCGACGCAGGATGAAGTGACGCTGGCCAAGTCGCGCTACGTGCTCGGTAAAACGGTGGATGCCCTTGGTCTGACGGTGCGCGTCGAGCCGGACTATTTCCCGGTATTCGGTAAAGGTTTTGCCCGACTGAGCGGCGAAAAGGCGCCGGTGCTGGACATCACCACGTTGACGACGCCGCCGGAAATGGAGGGCGAAGCGCTGACGCTGACGGTGCGCGATGGGCAGCATTACGAGCTGAGCCATGACGGCGCCAAATTGTTCAGCGGCGCGGTCGGGCAGCCGGTGGCGCAGGGCGGATGGAACATGGCCGTCTCGGCGCTGGACGCGGCGCCGGGCGCCAGCTTCACGGTGGTCAAAGTCGCGCGTCAAAAAGCGGTAGACGATCTGCGCAAAAACCTTGACGTGGTGCCGGGCGGTAAAGACAGCGGCATCATGACCTTTACGCTGCCGAGCGAAGATCCGCTGCGCGCCGAGGCGGTGCTAAAGAACATCACCGACAACTACCTGCAGCAGAACGTGGATCGCAAAACGGAAGAGGCGCAGCGAATGCTGGCGTTCCTGCAAGAGCAACTGCCGCAAACGCAAACCTCGCTTAACAACGCCGAAACCCAGCTCAATCAGTTCCGTCAGCAAAACGACTCGGTGGATCTGTCGCTGGAAGCCAAATCGGTGTTGGACACGCAGGTGCAGCTCGAAGCGCAGCTCAATGAACTGACCTTCAAGGAAGCGGAGATCTCCAAACTCTATACCCGTGCGCACCCGGCTTACCGGGCGCTGCTGGAAAAGCGCGCCACGCTGGAAGCGGAAAAGGCGCGGCTGGGCAAACAGGTGCAGACGCTGCCGAAAATGCAGCAGGAGATCCTGCGTCTCACCCGAGATGTGCAGGTGGATCAGCAGGTTTACATGCAGCTGATGAACAAGCAGCAGGAGCTGAGCATTAGCAAGGCCGGTACGGTAGGCAACGTGCGCATCATCGATGAAGCGGAAACCGCCATTCGGCCGATCCAGCCGCAAAAGATGCTGATCGTGCTGTTGGCGCTGCTGCTGGGCGCCGGGGGCGCCGCCGCGGTGGTGCTGTTGCGTGCGGCCTTCCACCGCGGCATCAATGATATCGATACGCTGGAGAAGCGGGGCATCAACGTCTACGCCACCGTGCCGCTGTCGCCGTGGCAGGTGAAGCGCAACCGCGAGCAGCGTCATCTGTTGCCCAAATCCGGCGGCCGGCGCCTGCCGATCCTGGCGGTGGCCGAGCCGACGGATCTGTCGGTGGAGGCAATCCGCAGCCTGCGCACCAGCCTGCATTTCGCCATGCTGGAAGCCAAAAACAATATTCTGATGGTCTCCGGCGCCAGCCCGGAAAGCGGCAAGAGCTTCACCAGTACCAACCTGGCGGTGGTAGTGGCGCAGGCCGGGCAGCGGGTGTTGCTGATCGACGCGGATATGCGCAAAGGCTTTCTGCATCGCTGGCTGGCCGAGGATGGACATCGCGGTTTGTCCGACATGCTGGTGGGCGACGTGATGGCGGAACAGGCGGTGCGAAAAACCGCCATCGCCAACCTGGACTTCGTGCCGCGCGGCCAGGTGCCGCCGAATCCGTCCGAACTGCTGATGCATCGCCGCTTCGCCGACTTCCTGCGCTGGGCCGGGCAAAACTACGATCTGGTGCTGATCGATACGCCGCCGATTCTGGCGGTGACGGATGCGGCGATCGTCGGTCATCACGCCGGCACCTCGCTGCTGGTGGTGCGTTTTGAAGTGAACACCGTCAAGCAGATCGAAACCAGCATGCGCCGTTTCGAACAGAATGGGGTGGCGATCAAAGGCGTGATTCTCAACGGCATGGTGAAAAAATCCGCCGCTGATGCGGGTTACTACGCCTTCGCCTATCCGAGCCATCAGGAAGAAAAGGTGCCGTAAGCGCATGAAAGCGATGCTGATGAACTCTTTGTGGTTAATGCTGGAGCGGGTATCGCTGAGTCTGTCGGGGATTTTCGTTTCGGTGTACGTCGCGCGCTATCTCGGGCCGGCGCAATACGGTTTGATTAACTACTTGCTGTCGGTGATCGCCATCGCCGTGCCGCTGGTGCAGCTGGGGGCGGACGCGGTGCTGTTCAACCGCGTCGCCAAACGGCGCCGGAGCGGCATGCGGCTGATGCTGGCTTCGATGCGCATCCGCCGCCAGCTGTTTGCGCTGATCGCGCTGCCGCTGATGGCCTGGACGCTGTTGACGCAGGATCGCACCAACCAAATCATGATGCTGCTGATGTTGATCAGCGCGTATTTCTCCGTGCAGGACGTCTACAAAATCTATTACGACGCGCTGCTGAAGTCGAAGTTGAACACGTTGATCAACAACGTCGCGCTGTTGCTGTCGATCGTGATGCGGCTCGGCCTGGTGTACGCGCAATTGCCGCTGGTGTGGTTTGCGCTGCCCTATGTGCTGAGCAGCCTGCTGCCTTATGCGGTGCGCTGGGTGCTGTTCCGTCGCGAGCAGGCGCAGATGCCGGCGATCAGCGGCAGACACAAACGGCGCTACGGCCGCTACCTGTTCAGCGTCGGCTTGCCGCTGGCGATCTCCAGCCTGTCGATCGTCATTTATACGCGCATCGATCAGATCATGCTGGGCAACTATTTGGGAGAACACAGCGTCGGGCTTTACAGCGCCGCCATCACGCTGAGCCAGGGGTGGGTATTCGTGCCCATCGCGCTGATCATGTCGATGATGCCAGGCGTGGCGAATGCCGGTTCGGAGCAGGAACAAGAGGCGCGCATTCGCCAGCTGTATCTGATGGTGCTGGTGCTTTCGATGCCAGTGATCGCGGTACTGTCGCTGTTTCCGCAGCAGATAGTCGCGCTGATGTTCGGCGAAAGTTACCGGCAAACGGCGACCATTTTGGCGCTGTGCTCGGTGACATCGCTGTTCTCGGTGATGGGAACGGTGTCTTACCGCGCCATCGTGCTGTTCAGCGGCTATCGGTTCATCGCCATCAAAATGCCGCTGGCGGCGTTGGCCAACGTGGTGATGAATTTCATCCTGATCCCGCGTTACGGGATCATGGGCGCGGCGATATCGACGCTGATCACGGAGTTTATTTCATTCTTTGTGCTCAACAGTTTTTTCAGAGGAGGAAAAATTACGCGTTTGCAGGTGACTTGCTATCGGTGTTTTCCGCAATTAATAGGGAAGGTACGAGAAATATATGTTAAATAATCTGGTGAAAGGGTTATACCGACGTATGCCCGATGCAATATATCATCAGTTAAAATACGCAATGTTTTTCCGCAAGGTGCCGCATCTGGCTCATCCGGTTGGGTACAGCGAAAAACTGATGCGTAGGAAAGTTTATCCACTGGCGATATATACGCAGCTATCCGATAAATATCGGGTGAGAGAGTATATCGAACAGCTATGGGGTAAAGAGTATTTGATCGATCTTTACGCGCACGGCAAAGAGTTTACGGAAGAGATGTATCAGCAGTTGCCCGAGTCGTTTGTGATTAAAGCCAACCATGGCAGTGGGTATAACAAGTTGGTATTTGATAAAAGCCAAACCGGTTATAACGAACTGCGGGTGTTGACCAACAGTTGGCTGCGGCAAAGTTTTTATCAGGTTTATCGCGAGCGGCATTATAAAGATATTCCACCTTGCATCATGGTGGAAAGAATGCTGATCGACGAAGGGCAAATACCGAACGACATCAAGATCCACTGTTTTAATCTTGACGGTGAGGTGCGCTTCTTTATTCAGATCGATTATCAGCGCTTTATCGATCATCGCCGCGATTTCTTTGATGCGGACTGGAACCGCACCGAGATCCGCATGGGCGTGCCGAACAGCGACGTGCCGATGCCGCGCCCCAGCGGGCTCAAGGAGATGCTGCGGCTGGCGCGCCAGGTGGCGGAACAATTCTCGTACGTACGCGTCGATTTTTATCAGGTGCAGGATCGCATTTATTTTGGCGAGCTGACTTTCACCCCGGGGGCCGGATTACAACGGCTGATGCCAGAAACAATTGAACAAGAATGGGGAGGGTATTTTCATACGTAGCTGAAACAGGCCGTTGGCTGCGCGTACTCGACCCGAGGCGGGGGGATAACCGGGCAGGGATATGCTGCGATAACAAACTTTTTCTCTGGCATCAGGCTGTACTCGCCAGTTGATAATAGCTTTTGAGGTATTAAATGGACTTATCAATTGTTATTCCCGCTTTTAATAATTCAAATCATCTCGCCGCCACGCTGGCGCGCATGACCCATTATTGCGCCGGTTTTGATTATGAAATCATCGTGGTCGATTATTCATCGGAAGCCGGTGAGTCGGAAAAGATACACGGACTGTTGGCGGCGAATCATCGCGCCCGGCTGCATGAAAGCCGGGTGCGCGGCAATATCGCCATCGCCTGCAATATCGGTTTTCGCCTGGCGCGTTCTGAGGTGGTTTTTTTTCTGGAACCGGAAGATATGTTTGGCACCAATTATATCATCCGGCGCTTGAGACGGCATGAGGACACGCGGATCGATATCGTGTTCGGCAATTACACCACGGTCAACGACAAGAACGTGCGCAGCTACGTGTTTAATTATCAAGAGGGCGTGGCCGGGGAAGATTTCTTATTTATCGAGATGGGAGATATTCGCACCTCGACCATCAGCGTACGCAAGAAACAAGACCGGCGTTTTTTATTTCCGGAGTTTCTGGCCCGTTACCAGGACTGGGGGTTTTTGGTCAACGCCACCAACCTGGGCGCACGGGTGGTTCACGATCAGGGCGGTGGGGTGTTCATCCGCTGCGGCGATGAGGATCTGAACCGCTGCCGATTGAACATCGACGCCAGCGAACGCTTTATCGACACCTATCTGCAGGCCAGCGGCCGCTATATCAGCGGCTTTGCCAGTAAACACCTGCTGGCTTCGCTGTACAGCGAAGATCTGCAGGCTTTCAACTACTACTCATCGCGCATGGAGCGCCACACCCTGAGCGGCAAATTCAAGGCGATCAAGCTGTATGGCGACTGTCTGGCCAGGCTGGGACTGTTTCCATTGGGGGGGAGGCTGCTGCGCACGGCCCGCGAGGGATTACGGAGGTGACATGCAACCGCGGAAAATCGCAATTGTAATCGAAGACATCGGCGGCAAAGGCGGCACCGAACGGGTGGCCAGCAGCCTGGCCAATGCGCTGACCACCCGCTTCGGCCACCAGGTCGAACTGATATCCATCTGCGGGGATCGGGCGTTCTATCCGCTGGAGACGGCGGTGACGCTGCGCTTCATGCGCGGCAAGACGCTGCTCTGGCCGTGGCGCCTGGCGCTGTCCTTACGCCGCGGCCGCTATGACGCCATCATCACCGTCTCGATGGGGAAACTCTCGGTGATCATGGTGCCTTACCTGCGGCTGTTATGTCCCGGCAGCCGGTTGGTGCTGAGTGAACATGTCAGTTTCCACCAGTATCCGTGGCCGATGAAGTGGCTGAAGGTGCTGATCTACCGGCTGGGCGATCGCACCGTGCTGCTGACGCAAAAAGATCTGGCGAATATCGGCCGCTGGGTGCCCGCCCGCAAATGTCGGGTGATTGAGAACGTGTCGCCGTTTCCGCTGCGGGCGCCGCATCCGGAACAGCAACGGCCGGTGGCGCTGGCGGTCGGCCGACTGTGCCACCAGAAAGGCTTCGACCGGCTGATCGCCGCCTGGCGACAGGTGGCGCAGCAGGCGCCGGAGTGGCGGCTGCACATCGTCGGCGATGGCCCGGATCGGGCGGCATTGCAACGGCAGATCGCCGATTACGGGCTCGACGATCGGGTGCAGCTGCTGCCGGCCACCGCCGATATCGCCGGGCATTACCGGCAGGCGAGCCTGTTGCTGATGACCTCTCGCTACGAAGGCCTGCCGATGGTGCTGATCGAAGCCATGAGCTTCGGCCTGCCGCTGGTGGCTTTCGACTGTCTGACCGGCCCGGCGGAGCTGATCGACGATCGCGAAAACGGTTATCTGGTGGCGGACGGCGACGTCGACACCTTCAGTCAGCGCGTCCTGGCGCTGATCGGCGACGGCGAACTGCGTCGCCGCTTCTCCCACCGTGCGTTGGAAAAGGCGCAGCGGTTTGTGCCTGAACGTATTTACCCCCAGTGGCAAGAGCTTATCGTCTGAGGTAATCATCATGGAAAAAGTGTCCGTCATTATGCCGGCTTATAACGCCGCCGGTTTTATCCGCGAGTCGATCCTTGGCGTATTGAATCAAACTTATCAGGACTACCACCTGTATGTGATTGACGACGCCTCCACCGACAACACCGCCGAGGTGGTCAAGCCGTTCATTCACGATCGGCTGACCTACATCCGCAATAACGTCAATCAGGGGGTGGCCGAAACGCGCAACATCGCCATTGAGGCGGCGCGCGGCGACTACATCGCGTTTTGCGACAGCGACGATGTTTGGCACCCGAATAAGCTGGCCCGCCAGGTCGGCATCCTTAAAACCCAGCGTTACGACGTGGTCTGCTCGCACTATTACACCTTTGAGAATGACCTGGCGCAGGTGAAAAATTACCGCGGCGCCGGGGAGATCATCGCCTACCGCGACATGTTGAAAAGCAACTGGATCGGCAACCTGACCGGCATGTACAACCAGCGTCGGGTCGGCAAGGTCTACCAGCGCAAGGTCGGGCATGAAGACTACGTGATGTGGCTGTCTATTCTGGAGCGCGCGCGCAATCGCCTGGCGTACTGCATTCCGGAGCCGCTGGCGTTTTACCGGCTGTCCGCCAATTCGCTGTCCGGCAACAAGATCCGCGCGGCGGACTGGCAGTGGCAGATCTACCGTCGTCATCTGGGGCTCTCTTATCAAAAATCCTGCTACCTGTTCTTCTCCTACCTGTACAGCGCGGTGATGAAAAGACAATGACCAGCAAAATCTTGAACGCAGCCTGCGTGCTGATCGGATGCGGGCTGGCGGCTCAGGCCGGGGCGGCGGGCTGCGAGACCAATCTGCTGACCAACCCCGGCTTTGAGCAGGGACAGACGGGCTGGTCGCTGCCGCCGGCCAAGGTGGTCTCCGGCGGCCGCAGCGGCCGCGCCAGCCTGTACTACAGCAATCCTGACCCGGCGGAGTATCACCAGATGCTGCAAACGCTGCAGGTGAAAGCAGGGCAGACGATCGCGTTCGGCGTGTGGGTGCGCGGCGATAACCTGCGCGGCAAAGGCGATCAACCGGGCGCCGGGGTGTACGTCGAAAGCTATGACGCCAAGGGGCGCCACCTGGCCGGCAGCTACCCGCAAGGCCTGCTGGGCAGCAGCGGTTGGCAGCCGGTGGAGGGCAGCTTCACCGTGCCGGCAGAGGCCACCACCACCGTACTGGGGCTGTATATGCGCAAGGGCACTGCCGGCAACGCCTGGTTCGACGATGCTTACGTCTGCAGCCAGCCGACGGCGCCGGCGTTGTATCAGATGCGCGCCGGTGGGCAATCGGCCTCCAGCCTGATCGAAGTGCAGCAGCCTCAGGAAGTGCAGGTGGAAAGTACGCTGCTCGATAGCCAACGCACCGCCGTGCGGCAGGAGAGCCGCCGCTACCATGTCGCCGAGCGTCAGCGCGTAGAGTTCTCGCTGCCGGCCAACCTGGCCGCCGGCGAGTACCGCCTGCAGCAGCAGGTGACGGACGTGGCGTCGAAGCACAGCCGGAGCAGCGAAATGCCGGTCAGCATCGGCGAGGCGCCGCCGAAAGTGGCGCTGGACGAGCAGGGCTATACGCTGCGGCAGGGCAAGCGCTTCTTTCCGCTGGGCATCTACATGTACGGCAACATGGCGACCGATGAACATCTGGCGCGCATCCGCGACGCCGGTTTCAACACCGTGCTGAATTACAACTACGGCACAGGGCGCGACCCGTACGCCTATTTCCGCAAAACGCAGCAGTACGGGCTGCAGGTGATTTTCTCGCTGAAGGATTTCTACCCCGGCCTCGACTCTGCGCCGAAAACGCGCCTGAGCTACCCGCAGCTGACGGCGTCTTATGTGGAGAAGTTTAAAACTCAGCCGAACCTGCTCGCCTGGTACATCAACGATGAGCTGGCGCCGAAGTACGCGCCGCAGATAGAGCAGATGCATCTGCAGGTGAAGCAACAAGACCCTGACCATCTGACCTTTCAGGCGCTGAATCAGACCGGCGCGCTCAACGCCTATTTCAACAGTTCCGACGTGTTGGCCAGCGATCCGTATCCGGTCGGACGCGATGCCGATATGACGCGCACGCTGGAATACTCGCGCCTGACGGTGCAGGTGGCGCGTCAGGCGAAGGGCGCCTGGCTGGTGATGCAGATCATGGATCACGCCGCCTATGAGCCGCACCGCAAACCGCGCCAGCCGAGCGAAGCGGAGATCCGCAACCAGGCCTGGCTGGGGCTGATCGGCGGCGTCAAAGGGCTGCTGTTCTACTCCTATACCGACCTGTTCTACAAGCGCCGCAGCGGCGATTTCAACCAACAGGAATTCGACGGTATCTGGCAAGGGGTTGCCCGCGTGGCGCAACAGATCGACAGCTTCACGCCGTACCTGCTCTCGGGCGAAAGCGCGACGTTGTCCGGCAACAACACCGCCGTACCGGCGCGGCTGTTTATCGACGGCGAGCGCGGCCTGGTGCTGATCGCCAACCCGTACTATCGGCCGATGGCCGCCCGTTTTGACCTGCCGCCCGGCTGGCGCTGGCAGGGGCAGCCGCAGATCGACGCCAAATTGCCCGCGGTGGGCAGCAGCGCGCTGTGGGTGCAACGAGACACTAATCAATAAGGATACCCGTTCATGACTATCACGCTAAGCCTGATCGTCCCGGTGTATAAGGTGGAAGCCTACATCGAAGCGTGCCTGGAGTCGGTGCTGAGTCAATTGCCCGACTGGGCGGAAGTGATCCTCGTCGATGACGGCAGCCCGGACGGCTCCATCGCCGTCGCGCAAGAGGTGCTGTGCCGTTATCCGGCGTTGAAAACGCAGGTTAGCATCCTGCGCCAGGATAACCAGGGGTTGAGCGCCGCGCGCAACGCCGGGATCGCCCATGCCGAAGGCGAATATCTCGGTTTTCTGGACTCCGACGACGTGCTGTTGCCGGGCTATTTCAGCATTTTGGGGCGCCTGCTGGCGGATAACCCGCAGGTGGAGATCGTGGCGTTCAACGCCCAGCGCTTCTCGCGGCTGAAAAACGGCAAGATAGAACCGGATAGCCTGATGGCGATCGTGCCCGGCAACGCCGCGCCACAGGAGCGCGAGCCGCATATGGCGCTGCTGGCGGACAGTTTTAACCGCAGCCTGTGGTACGCCTGGGCGCGGATTTATCACCGTTCGCTGTTCAACGACGCCGCGTTTCCGGCGGGGCGCAACTTCGAGGATATCCAGCTGATCCCGCAGCTTTATCTGAAAGCGAACCGCATCGTGGTGTGCGATACGCCGTTGGTAGGATACCGCGCTAACCCCAACGGCATCACGCGCGCGCCGAAGCGGCGGGATTTGGACGATCTCGATTACGCCATCGAGCGCGCTGACAGCGGGCGTCGCCGCGAGGGGGGGAAGGGATTCCACTCGGTGCTGTTCGTCACCACGCTGAAGGCGCGCCTGCTGGTCGGGCTGGATTTCTTCGGCCTGCGCGACGCGCTGCGGGAAACCGCCGAGCTGAAACGGCGTTATGCCCGGCTGCGGGCGGAGGAGCGGCAAATGCTCAGCCGCAAGAACCGCCTGTTCTACCGCAGTCCGCTGGTCTACTACCTGATGGCCAGTCTCTACAACCGTTTCGGGTGAATCTGACCGTGCCCGAACGACGATAAACCCGCGTGGAAACCCATTATGAGTATCAAAGTCAGCGTCATTATTCCGACCTATGGCCGCAGCGAACTGCTGGCGCGCGCCATCGACAGCGTCCTGGCGCAAACCCATCAGCCGGTGGAGATCGTGGTGGTGGACGATAATCCGCCGGACCATCCGCAGCGCCAGGCCACCCGCGAACGGCTGGCCGGCTATATTGCCGCCGGGCAGATCGTCTATTGCCCGCGCGCGCGCAACGGCGGTGGGGCGCGCGCGCGCAACAGCGGCATCCTGCGCGCCACCGGGGAATACCTCACTTTTCTGGACGACGACGATTATTACCACCCGGAGAAGATCGCTCGTCAGCTGGCCTTTATGCAGCGCGGCGATTACCCCGTCAGCCTGTGCGATATGGATATTCTGCAGGACGGCCAAATCAGCGCCGAGCGCTATTACCGCGCCCGCTGCGACGGCCTGGAGGACTTCATGCTGGCCGGCGTCGCTTACACGCCGATGATCATGCTGCGCCGCGAGGCGGCGATCGCGGTGCGTGGGTTCTTCAATACCCCGCGTTATCAGGATCATATCTTCATTTATCGCCTGCTGGCGGCGGGCATGCGCATCGGTACGTTGCACGAGCGCCTGGCGGTGCATAACGATCACGACGGTGAGCGTATTACCTCCAGCCCGAAAGGCATCATCGGCTATCACAACAAAATGCAGTTCGAGCGCCGGTTGATGCCGCAGATTTCGCCGCGGGCGCGCAAGGTGATGCGGCTGCGCCACACCTGCATCACGTCGCGCATCATCACCGACAGCCGAAGCCGTCTCGGCGGCGTGCTGCACGGCATGAAGGGCATCATCTACGTCAACAGCGGGGTGATGGCCGGCGTTTACATGAAGAATATTCTGCGCAACGTCTTCTTCCGCGGCGTCCCTTTCTGAAACCTGACGCGGGGTTTTCCCCCGCGTCCTACCCCCAAATACCCCGTCTTGCCTCCCGCCCGTTCGCCTTTATCTTGAAATTCTGATTTATTCGTTTTAATTCAATCAATTAATCCTATTTCTCACTCCTATACTTTGGTGGTATTTCCCGCCCGGCGCGCGCGTCGCCGCCCGCTTTCTCTTGATCGCAATCAATTTGCCGTCGGTTGGCCGTCAGTAGGCTGGCGGCAGATTGAGCATGTCTTCTTATAACGACAAGAGCCTTCAGGAGCATTCCGGATGAGCAAATTTTTAGACCGTTTCCGCTATTTCAAGCAGTTGGCGGAGCCTTTTTCTGGCGATCACGGCCAGACCTTGAACACCAACCGCGACTGGGAAGACGGCTACCGCAGCCGTTGGCAGCATGACAAAGTGGTGCGTTCCACCCACGGCGTGAACTGCACCGG
Source organism: Serratia sp. X10 (assembly GCF_017811775.1). Taxonomy (NCBI): domain Bacteria; kingdom Pseudomonadati; phylum Pseudomonadota; class Gammaproteobacteria; order Enterobacterales; family Yersiniaceae; genus Serratia; species Serratia sp. X10. Next base: position 775,483 of record NZ_JAEIOH010000002.1, read on the forward strand.
TTCCTGCAGTTGGAAGATCTACGTGAAGAATGGTCTGGTGACCTGGGAAACCCAGCAAACCGACTATCCGCGCACCCGCCCCGATCTGCCCAACCATGAACCGCGCGGCTGCCCGCGCGGCGCCAGCTACTCCTGGTACCTGTACAGCGCCAACCGGCTGAAATACCCGCTGATGCGCAAGCGGCTGCTCAAACTGTGGCGCGAGGCGAAAACGCAGCACAGCGATCCGGTCGAGGCCTGGGGATCGATCGTCGGCGATGCGGAAAAAGCCAAAAGCTACAAGGTGGCGCGCGGCCGCGGCGGTTTCGTCCGCTCCAGCTGGCAAGAGGTCAATGAACTGATCGCCGCCGCCAACGTCTATACCGCCAAAACCTTCGGCCCTGACCGCATTATCGGCTTCTCGCCGATCCCGGCGATGTCGATGGTGTCCTACGCCGCCGGTGCCCGCTACCTGTCGCTGATCGGCGGCGCCTGCCTGAGCTTCTACGACTGGTATTGCGATTTGCCGCCGGCTTCGCCGATGACCTGGGGCGAGCAGACCGACGTGCCGGAGTCCGCCGACTGGTACAACTCCTCCTACATCATCGCCTGGGGCTCCAATGTGCCGCAGACGCGCACCCCGGACGCCCACTTCTTTACCGAAGTGCGCTACAAGGGCACCAAAACCGTGGCGGTGACGCCGGACTACGCCGAAGTCGCCAAGCTGTGCGACCACTGGCTGAATCCGAAGCAGGGCACCGACAGCGCGATGGCGCTGGCGATGGGCCACGTGATGCTGAAAGAGTTCCATCTCGATCGCGAAGTCGGCTACTTCCGCGACTACGTGCGCCGCTATACCGACATGCCGATGCTGGTGCTGCTGGAACCGCGTGAAGGCGGCCATTACGCCGCCGGTCGCCTGCTGCGCGCCGCCGATCTGGTGGACGGATTGGGCCAGGAAAACAATCCCGAGTGGAAAACCGTTGCTATCGACGGCCGCAGCGGCGATCTGGTGGCGCCGCAGGGCTCCATCGGTTTCCGCTGGGGCGAGAAGGGCAAGTGGAACCTGGAGCAGCGCGAAGGCAAGTCGCAACAGGAAGTCGAGCTGCAGCTCAGTCTGCTGGGCATGCATGACGACGTTGCCGAGGTGGGCTTCCCGTACTTCGGCGGCGCCGACAGCGAACATTTCAACAGCGTGGCGCTGGACGAGATCCTGCTGCACAAGCTGCCGGTGAAACGCCTGCGGCTGGCGGACGGCAGCGAAGCATTGGTGACCAGCGTGTATGACCTGCTGCTTGCCAACTACGGCCTCGAGCGCGGGCTGGGCGACGCCAACTGCGCCGCCGACTATGACGAGGTCAAGGCTTACAGCCCGGCCTGGGCCGAGCAGATCACCGGCGTGTCGCGCCACAACATCATCCGCATTGCCCGCGAGTTCGCGGAAAACGCCGAGAAGACCCACGGCCGTTCGATGATCATCGTCGGCGCCGGCGTCAACCACTGGTATCACATGGACATGACCTACCGCGGCCTGATCAATATGCTGATCTTCTGCGGTTGCGTCGGCCAGAGCGGCGGCGGCTGGGCGCACTACGTCGGCCAGGAAAAACTGCGGCCGCAAACCGGCTGGCTGCCGCTGGCGTTCGGCCTTGACTGGCAACGGCCGCCGCGCCACATGAACAGCACCTCGTTCTTCTACAACCATTCCAGCCAATGGCGCTATGAAACCGTCAGCACCGATGAGCTGCTGTCGCCGCTGGCGGACAAATCGCGCTTCGGCGGCAGCCTGATCGACTTCAACGTGCGCGCGGAGCGCATGGGCTGGCTGCCGTCGGCGCCGCAGCTGGGCGCTAACCCGCTGCGCCTGGCGGAGCAGGCCCGTGCCGCCGGCCAGTCGCCGGTCGAGTTCACCGTTGACAGCCTGAAGAGCGGCGCGCTGGGCTTTGCCGCCGAGCAGCCGGACAATCCGCAGAATTTCCCGCGTAACCTGTTCGTCTGGCGCTCCAACCTGCTGGGCTCTTCCGGCAAGGGCCATGAATACATGCTCAAATACCTGTTGGGCACCGAGAACGGTATCCAGGGGAAAGATCTCGGCCAGCAGGGCGGCGTGAAGCCGCAGGAAGTGGAATGGCGCGAACAGGGCGGCGAAGGCAAACTGGATCTGGTGGTGACGCTCGATTTCCGCATGTCGAGCACCTGCCTGTATTCCGACGTGGTGCTGCCGACCGCCACCTGGTACGAAAAAGACGACATGAACACCTCCGACATGCACCCGTTCATTCATCCGCTGTCGGCGGCGGTCGATCCGGCCTGGGATTCGAAGAGCGACTGGGAAATCTACAAGGGCATCGCCAAAGCCTTCTCCGAGGTGTGCGTCGGCCATCTGGGCCAGGAAACCGACGTGGTGACCTTGCCTATTCAGCACGACTCCGCCGCCGAGCTGGCGCAGCCTTACGGCGTGCAGGACTGGAAGAAAGGCGAGTGCGAACTGATCCCCGGCAAAACCGCGCCGCACATCATCGCGGTGGAGCGCGATTATCCGGCCACCTACGAGCGCTTTACCTCCCTGGGGCCGTTGATGGACAAACTGGGCAACGGCGGCAAAGGCATCAGCTGGAACACCCAGACCGAGGTCGATTTCCTCAAGCAGCTTAACTACGTCAAGGCCGACGGCCCGGCGGCGGGGCGGCCGAAGATCGAGAGCGCGATAGACGCGGCGGAAGTGATCCTGTCGCTGGCGCCGGAAACCAACGGCCAGGTGGCGGTGAAAGCCTGGGAAGCGCTGAGCAACGTCACCGGCCGCGATCATCGGCATCTGGCGCTGAACAAGGAAGACGAGAAAATTCGTTTCCGCGACATTCAGGCGCAGCCGCGCAAAATCATCTCCAGCCCAACCTGGTCCGGCCTGGAAGACGAACATGTCTCCTATAACGCCTGCTACACCAACGTGCACGAGCTGATCCCGTGGCGCACCCTCAGCGGCCGTCAGCAGCTGTATCAGGATCACGAGTGGATGCGCGCCTTCGGCGAAAGCCTGCTGGCGTACAGGCCGCCGATCGACACCCGCGCCGCGCAGCCGCTGCTCAACAGCAAACCGAACGGCAACAAGGAGAAGGCGCTGAACTTCCTGACGCCGCACCAGAAGTGGGGCATCCACTCCACCTACAGCGACAACCTGCTGATGCTGACGCTGTCGCGCGGCGGCCCGATCGTCTGGCTGAGCGAAGACGACGCCAAAGATCTGGGCATCGCGGACAACGACTGGATCGAGGCCTTCAACGCCAACGGCGCGCTGACGGCGCGCGCGGTGGTCAGCCAGCGTATCCCGGCGGGGATGACCATGATGTACCACGCGCAGGAGCGCATCGTGAATCTGCCTGGCTCGGAGATCACCAGCCAACGCGGCGGCATCCACAACTCGGTGACCCGCGCCTGTCCGAAGCCGACCCACATGATCGGCGGCTATGCGCAGCTGGCCTACGGCTTCAACTACTACGGCACCGTCGGCTCCAACCGCGACGAGTTCGTGGTGGTGCGCAAGATGAACCGTATTGATTGGTTGGACGATGAAGGCAACGACTACGCGCAGGGCAGTCAGCAGGAGAACAACAAATGAAAATTCGTTCGCAAGTCGGCATGGTGCTGAATCTGGACAAGTGCATCGGTTGCCACACCTGTTCGGTCACCTGCAAGAACGTCTGGACCAGCCGCGAAGGCATGGAATACGCCTGGTTCAACAACGTGGAAAGCAAACCCGGCGTCGGCTATCCGCACGCCTGGGAAGATCAGGAGAAGTGGAAGGGCGGTTGGATCCGTAAAATCAACGGTAAGCTGGAGCCGCGCATGGGCAGCCGCGTCGGCGTGCTGGCGAAAATCTTCGCCAACCCGGACGTGCCGGCGCTGGACGACTACTACGAGCCGTTCGATTACGACTACCAGCATCTGCACACCGCCAAACAGGGCAAACACCAGCCGGTGGCGCGCCCGCGCTCGGTGATCACCGGCCAGCGCATGAACAAGATCGAAAGCGGCCCGAACTGGGAAGAGATCCTCGGCGGGGAATTTGAAAAGCGCTCGCAGGACAAGAACTTCGATAACCTGCAGAAGGCGATGTACGGCCAGTTCGAAAACACCTTCATGATGTATTTGCCGCGCCTGTGCGAGCACTGCCTCAATCCGGCCTGCGTCGCCACCTGCCCGAGCGGGGCGATCTACAAGCGCGGCGAAGACGGCATCGTGCTGATCGATCAGGACAAGTGTCGCGGTTGGCGCATGTGTCTGACCGGCTGCCCGTACAAGAAAATCTACTTCAACTGGAAGAGCGGCAAGTCCGAGAAGTGCATCTTCTGCTACCCGCGCATCGAAGCCGGGCAGCCGACCGTCTGTTCGGAAACCTGCGTCGGCCGCATCCGCTATCTCGGCGTGCTGTTGTACGACGCCGATCGCATCGAGCAGGCGGCGGCGGTGGAAAACGACAAGGATCTGTACCAGAGCCAGCTCGATATTTTCCTCGATCCGCATGACCCGAAGGTGATTGCTCAGGCGCTGGCGGACGGCGTGCCGCAGGGCGTCATTGAAGCCGCTCAGCAGTCGCCGGTGTACAAAATGGCGATGGACTGGAAACTGGCGCTGCCGCTGCACCCGGAATACCGCACGCTGCCGATGGTGTGGTACGTGCCGCCGTTGTCGCCGATTCAGTCGGCCGCCGACGCCGGCGAGCTGGCGCACAGCGGCGTATTGCCGGACGTCGAGAGCCTGCGCATTCCGGTGCAGTATCTGGCGAACCTGCTGACCGCCGGCGATACCGAGCCGGTGCTGCTGGCGCTGAAACGCATGCTGGCGATGCGCCACTACAAACGGGCGGAAACCGTCGACGGCGTGGTGGACACCAGCGCGCTGGAGCAGGTCGGTCTGAGCGAAGCGCAGGCGCAGGAGATGTATCGCTACCTGGCGATCGCCAACTATGAAGATCGCTTTGTGGTGCCGTCGAGCCACCGCGAACTGGCGCGCGAAGCCTTCCCGGAAAGCAAAGGCTGCGGTTTCAGCTTCGGCGACGGCTGCCACGGCAGCGACGGCAAGTTCAATCTGTTCAACAGCCGCCGTATCGACGCCATTGACGTGACCGCGAAAACCGCGCGGCCGGAGGATGCCTCATGATCAGTCTGAAAGTGATCGCCCGCCTGCTGGATTACCCGGAGCAGGCGCTGTTTGACCATCAGCAGGCGCTGATTGAAGCGCTGGAACCGGCCAGCGAGCTGGATCTGCACCACAGCGCGTTGCTGATTCTGTTTATCCGCCGCCTGTGCGCGCGCCCGTTGCTGGACGCGCAGGCCGACTATTGCGAGCTGTTCGATCGCGGCCGCGCCACCTCGCTGTTGCTGTTTGAGCATGTGCACGGCGAGTCGCGCGATCGCGGCCAGGCGATGGTTGACCTGATGGCGCAGTACCGCGCCGCCGGGCTGGAGATCGCCAGCCGCGAGCTGCCGGATTTCCTGCCGCTGTATCTGGAGTATCTGGCCAGCCGCAGCGCGGCGCAGGCGCGGGAAGGGCTGCAGGACATTGCGCCGATCCTGGCGCTGTTGGGCGCGCGCTTGCAGCAGCGCGAAAGCCCGTATGCGGTGCTGTTCGATCTGCTGTTGGCGCTGTCCGGCAGCGATGCGCAGGCGCAGGCGCTGAAGACGCAGGTGGCGCAAGAGGCGCGCGACGATACGCCGCAGGCGCTGGATGCGGTGTGGGAAGAGGAGCAGGTCAAGTTTCTCGGCGAGCAGGGCTGTGCCTCCGCCCAGCAGACGGCGCACCAGCGGCGCTTCGCTGGCGCGGTGGCGCCACAGTATCTGGACCTGACGGATGCGTTAACCGGAACCAAAGGACGCTAATCATGCAATTTTTGAATCAGTTCTTCTTCGACATCTATCCTTATCTGGCCGGCGCGGTGTTCCTGATCGGCAGCTGGCTGCGCTACGACTACGGGCAGTACAGCTGGCGCGCCGGCTCCAGCCAGATGCTGGATAAAAAGGGCATGCGGCTGGCGTCCAACCTGTTCCACATCGGCATTATCGGCATCTTCGCGGGCCACTTCCTCGGCATGCTGACGCCGCACTGGATGTATGAGGCCTTCCTGCCGATCGACGTGAAGCAGAAGCTGGCGATGATCGCCGGCGGCGCCTGCGGCCTGATGACGCTGATCGGCGGCGCGCTGCTGCTGAAGCGCCGGTTGACCAACCCGCGGGTGCGCGCCACCAGCAGCGTCGCCGACATCCTGATCCTGACATTGCTGGTGGTGCAGGTGTGCCTGGGGTTGCTGACCATTCCGTTCTCCGCCCAGCATATGGACGGCAGCGAAATGATGAAGCTGGTGGCCTGGGCGCAGGCGGTCGTGACCTTCCACGCCGGCGCTTCTGCGCACCTGGAAGGCGTGGCGCTGATCTTCAAGCTGCATATGGTGCTGGGCATGACGCTGTTCGTGCTGTTCCCGTTCTGCCGCCTGGTGCATATCTGGAGTGCGCCGGTAGAGTACCTGACCCGCCGTTACCAGCTGGTGCGCAACCGCCGCTGAGCCTGACCCCGCCGCCGCCGATCGCCAGCGGCGGCGCTATTCCGATAATTCCCCCGCCGTCTGCCCATTCTCGTCGCCTTGTCGTAAACTCACTATCTCAGTTATGTTACGTTTATGCTTCCGCCGACGGACGTCGGCCTGTGGTAGCCGATAACAAGAGATACCGCCTTGATGAAAGGCATTTTGGGACATAAAAACCGGGGATGATCCGTGTGGCCTTCGCGCCGTACGGGGGAATCGCTTTATGGATAGTCAGGTTAATCAATAACAATAATGACCACACAATTACGCTCACCCGAGCTGCTGCCTCTGAAAATCATCGCCACCGGGGCCGCGTTGCCGCCTAACCGCGTGGCGTCCTCTGCGCTCGACGCTCGGCTGGGGAAACCGGCCGGCTACGTTGAAAAACGCTCGGGCATCGTTTACCGCTATCACGCCGCCGACGATGCCAGCCAGGCCGAACTCGCCGCCGCCGCGCTGCAAGATGCGCTGGCTCGCCGCGCCATTCCGGCAGACTCGATCGATCTGCTGATCTCCGCCTCGGCGATTTCGGTGCAGGCGCTGCCGTGCACCGCCGCGCACATTCTCAAGGTGGCGGGACTGGCGCCGGGCACGCCGGGCTTCGACATCAACAGCAGCTGCGTCAGCTTTATCTCTGCGCTACAGGTGGCGGCGGGGCTGCTGAACGCCGGAACGTATCGACGCATCGCCATCGTCTCGGCGGATCTCGCTTCACGCGGCATCGACTGGCAGCACGAAGAGTCGTCGCTGATCTTCGGCGACGGCGCGGCCTGCGCCATCGTGGAGCGCGGCGACGGCGCCAGCGGCATCCTCGCCAGCCTGGTGGAAACCTACCCCGCCGGCAGCGAACTGTGCGAGATCCGCGCCGGCGGCACGCGTCGCAACCCGCGCGCCGGCATGTGTGAGCAAGACTTCCTGTTTCATATGCAGGGCAAGCCGCTGTTCCGCCAGGCGTCGGCGTTGATTGAGGGTTACCTCGATCGGCTGTTGAGCGCCAGCGGCCTGACTCTGGCGCAGATCGCCACCGTGGTGCCGCATCAGGCCAGCCATCTGTCGCTCGAACATATGCGCAAACGGCTGCACGTCTCCAGCGAGGCGCTGGTCGATATCTACCGCCATCATGGTAATCAGGTGGCGGCGTCTATCCCGACGGCGCTGCATGCCGCCGTGACCACCGGGCGCTTCAACCCCGGTCAGCCGGTGATGCTGATCGGCACCGCCGCCGGGCTGGCGCTGGCCGGCATGGTGTTGCTGCCATGAGGGTGCTGGTCACCGGGGCGACCAGCGGGCTGGGACGCAACGCGGCGCAGTGGTTGCTGGAGGCCGGACATCAGGTGCGCGCCACCGGCCGCGATGAACGGGCCGGCGAAGCGTTGCGTCAGCTGGGCGCCGAGTTTTGCGCGCTCGATCTGGCGCAGGCCACGCCGCAGCAGTGTCGGGAGCTGGTGACCGGCTGCGAATGGGTCTGGCACTGTGCGGCCAAGTCTTCGCCCTGGGGCGGCAAAGCGGAGTTTCACCGCATCAACGCCGCGGCGACGGAGAAGCTGGCGGAGGCGGCCGGGCGCTGCGGCGTGCGGCGCTTCGTGCATATCTCCACACCGGCAATCTACTTCGATTTTCAGCCGCATTACGATCTTGACGAGGGTTACCGCGCCCGGCGCTTCGCCAATCACTATGCCGCCAGCAAGTATGCGGCCGAGCAGCGCCTGTTGGCGCAGGCGAAGATCTATCCGCAAACCACCTACATTATGCTGCGGCCGCGCGGCCTGTTTGGCCCGCACGATCGGGTGATCGTGCCGCGGCTATTACAGCAGCTCGAACACGACCGCGGGGTATTGCGTTTGCCCGGCGGCGGACAGGCGCTGCTGGATCTGACCTTCGCCCCCAACGTGGTGCATGCGATGGATCTGGCCAGCCGGCAACGCGGATTGCCGTCCGGTGCCGTGTACAACATCACCAACCACCAACCGCAGCGGCTGGCGGAGATGCTGGATGCGTTGCTACGTCAGGAACTGGGGCTGAGTTATCGGCTGCAGGCCGTGTCCTATCCGCTGCTGCATACGCTGGCCGGCGGCATGGAGCTGTGGGCGGCGCTGAGCGGCAAGGAACCGCTGTTGACGCGCTACAGCGTGGCGGCGGTGCATTTTGACATGACGCTGAGCCAGACCCGTGCGATCGAAGAGTTGGGTTACCGGCCGCGTTATTCGATGGAAGAGGGCATTCGTCTGACCGGCGAGTGGCTGCGGCGGCAAGGAGGCGGGCAGCATGGCTAAGGTCACCGTTTTTGAAGTGGGCTATTGTACGCATATCGGCTGCATGGCGCTGCGCGGCGCCGGATTCCGGGTGTGCAAATTCCCGGCGCGCGCCTATCTGCTGGAGGTGGGGGAGCGCCGCTGGCTGTGGGATACCGGCTACGCGCGTTATTTTCAGCAGCACACGCAGTCGGGGCTGTTCAGCCTTTACCGCCGCATGACGCCGGTCTATTTCGATCCGACCGAGTCGTTGGCGCATCAACTGCGCGAAGCCGGTTACGCCGAGGGGGATATTCAGGCGCTGATCGTCTCGCATTTTCACGCCGATCACATCGCCGGGCTGCAGGATTTCAGCCAACTCGACTTTATTTGCTCCGGCGAGGGCTGGCAGCAAACCCGTGGGCTGCGCGGTTTCGCGGCGCTGAAGCGCGCCTTTATTCCCGGCCTGATCCCGGCGGATTTCGAGAGCCGTCTGCAGTTTATGGAGTCTTTTCCTGCGGTGGCGTTGCCCGCGCTGTTGGCGCCGTTCGATCGCGGTTACGCGCTGCCGGGCAGTGAAGGGCAGATCGTGCTGGTGCCGTTGCCGGGGCATGCGGCCGGCCATATAGGTGCCTTTATCCTCACCGACGCAGGCTGGACGCTGCTGGCCAGCGACGCCGCCTGGTCGCCGCAGAGTTATCAGACGCTGCGCGGGCCTTCGCGCCTGGCCAATCTGGTGATGGACGACGCGACGGCTTACACCCGCACCCTGGAGCGGCTCAACCAGCTGTGGGCGGGCGGCCAGGTCAACATTTTGCTGTGCCATGAGGGGGACCTGTGATCCCCTTCATGACCCTTTGGCACTATTTCCGCGCCCGGCGCCTGCGCTTTGGCGATCGTGCGGCGCTGGAGGCGCATCAGGCCCGACAGCTTGAGGGTTTTGCCCGCCGGGTGCTGAGCAAGAGTCCCTATTTTCAAGGCTTCAGCCGCCGGCCGTTCGCCGAATGGCCGCAGATGGACAAGGCGCTGATGATGGCGCAGTTCGACCGCATGAACACCGCCGGGCTGCGGCGCGATGCGGTGCTGGCCTGCGCGCAGCGCAGCGAGGCGGATCGCGATTTCACGCCGAAGATCGGGCGCTACAGCGTCGGATTGTCGTCCGGCACTTCCGGGCAGCGCGGCGTGTTTGTCGTCAGCCCGCGCGAACAGCAGGTGTGGGCCGGCGGCATGCTGGCGAAAATGCTGCCGGACGGGCTGTCGGCGGGCGAGCGCGTCGCGCTGTTTCTGCGCGCGGATAATAATCTCTATCACAGCGTGAACAACCGTTGGCTGAGCCTGGCGTTTTACGATTTGCTCGCGCCGTTCAGCGGCCACTTGCCGGCATTGGAACGGCAGGCGCCCAGCATCATCGTGGCCCCGGCGCAGGTGCTGCGCGCATTGGCGTTGGCGGTGCTGGCCGGGCAGGTGACGCTGCCGGTCAAAAAAGTGATCTCGGTCGCCGAGGTGCTTGAAGAACAGGATCGCCGCCTGCTGCTGCAGGTGTTTCCGGCGGTCGGCGAAGTGTATCAGGCTACCGAGGGGTTCCTCGCCGCCACCTGCGCGCACGGCACCTTGCACCTGAACGAGGAGTTTTTGCATATCGAGCCGCAGTGGATCGACGAACTGCGCTTCACGCCGCTGATCACCGACTTCACCCGCAGTACGCAGCCGATCGTGCGCTATCGGCTGGACGATGTATTGGTGCTGCGCAAGGAACCCTGCCCATGCGGGCAACCGACGCGGGCGATCGCCCGTATCGAGGGGCGGCGCGACGATCAGCTGATGCTGCCCGATGCGCAGCGGCAACCGCAGGCGGTGTTCGCCGATGCCTGCAGCCGAACGATCGCCAATGCGTTGCCGCTGACCAGCGATTACCGCCTGATCCAGCATGGCGAACGGCGGTTGGAGCTGATTGCCGATTGCAGCCCGGCGGCGTTGGCGCACTGTCAGGCGCAGCTGATGGCGCTGTTCGCTCGTCAGGGCATCGCCACCGATCGCCTCGAATGGCGGTTGACGGCGCAAGCGGTGCTGCCGCAGTTCGATCGCAAGCGGCGGCGCATCGTGCGCCGGGCGGAGGAGTCATGAAAAGCGCACTGTTCAGGCTATGGCACATGCTGCTGGGGTGGGGCACGGTCGGCGTGGTGTATAGCCTGACCGATCGCCTGCAGGGGGCGGGTACCCTGTTGCCGCCGTCGGCGCTTGATCGGGCGATCCCGTTCAGCCCCACGGCCATCTGGCTCTATCTGTCGTTCTTCCTCATCGTCCCGGCGGGCTATCTGCTGGCGCCGCTGCCGCGCATCAAATGGCTGACGCTGGCGATGCAGCTTACCGCGCTGGGCGCCGGGGCGGTTTATCTGCTGTGGCCGACCACCATGGCCTATCCGCAGAACGATGGCGTCGGGATCAGCGCGCAACTGCTGGCGGCGTTAACCCGGGTGGACTCACCGCAAAACTGCCTGCCTTCGTTGCATATGGCGCTGACGGTGCTGGCGGTGTGGGCGCTGAGCGACGGCGAATGCAAAGTGCGCACGGCGCTGTGGATGCTGTGGGGCGTGGCGATCGCGTTCTCGATTCTGCAACTGCGTCGGCATTTGTTTATCGATTTGGCCGGCGGCGCGCTGCTGGCGCTGTTCGCCGGCTGGCTGGCCCTGCGCATGAAAACCCTGCGCCGGCGCGTCGTTAAAGGAGAAATGGGATGAGCGATCTGGCATTGCCGATAGTGTTCATGCTGTTCATCGTGGTGGCCGAGGCGGTGGCGCTGCAGTGGGGGCGTCGCGAGCCGGTCAACTGGCACGATCTGGTGTTCAACCTGAATTCCGGCCATATCATGCTGTGGTTGTTCCGCGGGTTGGAGATCACCTGCTACGGCTACGTGGCCGCGCATTTCAGCCTGGGGTTGCTGGATGCCTGGCCGCCGCTGCTGATGTGGCTGTTCGCCCTGCTGGCGTGGGACTTCGGTTTCTACTGGCTGCACCGTCTGCACCATCGTTTCCGCCTGCTGTGGGCGGTGCACGTGGTGCACCATCAGGGCGAGCACTTTAATCTGTCGCTGGGGGTGCGCAACTCCTGGTATTCGTCGCTGACGTCGATCCCGTTCTTTTTGCTGCTGGCGCTGGCGGGGGTACCGCTGTCGGTGTTCGTTGTGGTCTCTATTTTTCATTACAGCATTCAGCTGTTTAACCACAATGCGCTGACGCCGAAGCTCGGCGTGCTGGAAAAAATCCTGGTCACGCCGGCGCATCATCGGGTGCATCACGTCAAGGACATGGCGTATTCCAATAAGAACTTCGGCGGCAGCTTTATCTTCTGGGACAAGCTGTTCGGCACCTTTTGCCCGGCATTGCCGAGCACGCCGTTCAGCTATGGCGTCGGCGGCGACAGGCCGTCCGCCAACCCGTTCTGGGCGAGCAATCTGCCGTTCCTGCGCTATTTGCGCCTGGCATGGCGCCCGGCGCCGGGCCGGCCACGCGAGCGCCGTTCGGCGCTCAGCGTCTTCAGCGGCGCCATGCTGTTGTTCTCGCTGGTGGTCGGTTACGTCTATCAATACGGTTACGGCTATAGCGACATCAGCTGGCCGCAAATGGCGCTGTTGGCGCTGCTGGCGTTGGGATCGGTGGCGCTGGGCGGCATGACGGAAGGGCGGCGGTGGGCGAGTGCCGTCTGGCTGCTGATCGCGCTGGGCATGCCGCTGCTGTTTATCGGCTATCTCGGTTGGCCGCAGCGCTATTGGCATATCGCCATGGCCGCCGTGGCGTTGCATGCCCTGTGCGTCGCGTTGGGCTGGGGAAGAGTAGCCGCACCGGCCGCCGTGGAGGAACCGCATGGCTGAATCATTGCCGCCGCTGCGTTTTCCCGCCGATGGCGAACAGGCCTTCCACCGCGATCTTAAGCGCGCGGCCCACGCCTGTCTGGCGGGCGATCATCGCTATGCCGATGCCGCGCGATTGGCCAAGGCCGCGCTGTTGCTGGCGTTGTGCGTCGGGTTTTACGCGCTGAGCCTGCTGCAGCATCAGCCCTGGGCGTTTTTCCTCTGCTATTTCCTGTTCGTGACCATGGGCATGCTGCTCAATGTCAACGTCAACCACGATGCTTCGCATAACGCTTTCCTGCGTGCGCCCTGGGCCAATCGGCTGGTGGGGCGGTTGGTGACGCTGCCGCTGGGCGTCGATCCGGACTACTGGCGCACGCGGCATGTGGATTACCACCACGTTTACGCCAACGTCGAACACTACGATCTGGATACCGAAGAGAACGGCTTTTTCCGCCAGACGCCGTTTCAGCGCTGGCGGCCCCATATGCGCTATCAGCATCTGTACTGGCCGCTGATCGCCGCGCTCTCGCTGCCCTATATCGCCTGGATTTTCGATTGGTCCGATCGGCTCGATAAAACGCCGCTGCGGGAAAAACGCGTGCTGGCGGGGCGCGGCGGTTGGGCGCTGTTCGTGCTGTGCAAGCTCGCGCATCTGGCGCTGGTGCTGGTGGTGCCGCTGGTCGTGGGCCACTTGCACGGCATCGGCTGGGGCTGGGTGTTGCTGGCTTACGCGCTCAGCCAGATGTGCGCCTCGCTGCTGGTGGTGTTCTTGCTGTTGGGCACCCATTGGGCGCAGGCCGAGTTTTACCCGGCGCCGACGGGCGACAGCATGCCGCACGGCTGGTATCGGCACAACTTCGCCACCGCCTGCGACTGGCAGCCCGAACCGCACTGGCTGGAGCATCTGACCGGCGGGCTGAACTATCACCTGACGCATCACCTGTTCCCCGGCTGGAATCACCGGCATTACCCAGCGCTGGCCGCCGCGGTGGCGGAAGTGGCGCAGCGGCACGGCATGGCGTACCGCTGCATCGGCTATCGCGAACTGCTGGCGCAACAACAGCGCTTCTTGCGCCGGATGGGACAGCCATGAAACCGCTGCGTCCGTTAGCCTATCGGCGCGACGACAACGGGTTGCACCGCGCGCTGATGCAGGCCGCCCAGCATTATCTGGCGACCCACGGCGATCACCGTTTCGCCGACGGCGGCATGCTGGCGAAGGTCGCGCTGCTGCTGGCGCTGTGCGGCCTGTGTTACGGGCTGAGCCTGCAGCAGCATAACGGCTGGGCGTTTTTCGCCTGCTACTTCGGTTTTATCTTTATCGGCATGTTCCTGACGGTGAACGTGGTGCACGATGCCTCGCACAACGCCTTTTTCCGCCGCCCCTGGGCCAACCGCTGGCTGAACGCACTGGTGAGCGTGCCGCTGGGGCTGGATCCCGACTGCTGGCGCGTGCGGCATGTGTTGTTCCACCATGCCCATAACAACATCGAACATTACGATCCCGATATCGACGCCAACGGCGTGCTGCGGCAAACGCCGTTCCAGCGCTGGCGACCCTTTATGCGCGCGCAGCGTTACTATTGGCCGTTGGTGGCGGCGCTGACTTTTCCGTACTACATCTGGCTGTTCGATTGGTTGGACAGGGCGGGCCGCACCCGCGTGGCGGCGCGCATGGCGCAGCAGGGCGTACGCGGCTGGATCGGGTTTCTGGCGGGGAAGGCGGCGCACCTGCTGCTGGCGCTGGCGATCCCATGTTGGCTGTTGCCGCCGGCGATCGGCATCGGGCAAATTCTGCTGGTCTATTTACTGAGCCAGATGCTTTCTTCATTGCTGTTCGTGATGTTGATCATCGGCACCCACTGGGCCAAGGCCAACTTTTATCAGGCACCGGCGCAGGGCGCGATGCCGCACGGTTGGTATCACCACGTGTTCGCCACCACGTTCGACTGGCAGACTCGGCCGCGCTGGCTGGGTTATTGGCTGGGCGGGGCGAATCTGCATTTGACGCATCATCTGTTTCCGCACTGGAGCCACCGCCATTACCCGGCGTTGAGCCGCATTATCGGCGAGGTGGCGCCGCGTTTCGGCATCGACTATCGCCTGCTGGAGCTGGAGGAGCTGTTGCGTCTGCAGCAACGCTTCCTCAGCGCGATGGGCCGCAAGCCGCACTAGCGTTGCATGCGAATTGTGCGAGGCGTTACGCAGTTCACTAATTGAACGACATTTGGCGTTCCAGTAGACTTTCCCTCGGTGAATCAACGACCACAGGAGGTGGAGCATGCGGAGTTTACCTATTCGGTTATCCAATGAAATCGACGACAGTCTGAACGATATCGCCCGGCGTCACGGGATGGCCAAAACCGACGTCATACGCCTGGTGTTTGCTTTAATGACGATTGCCGACCGTGAGTGGATGAAACAGGATGGTTCCCGCCTCGGTATCGTGCGTGAAAGCGACGAGGGGCTGGAGGCGGTCGCCGTGGTGGTGGGGATCTTTCCATGAAGCCGCAAAATGAGCGCCCGCAGCTCGATGCTGAAAGGTTGTATTTGGATCCGTCGTTGGTCTTCGACGAAATGGAGCGGTTGCGCCTGGCGCGCCAGGTACTGTGCGGGATATTCGCGGTCAGCGTGGGCGTATTCGCCGCCCACGCGTATTGGGACAAAAACGAAGCGCTCGGTCAAGTGTTCGAGCTGGTGAAGATCGGCGCCTTGCCGCTGGTCACGCTGGTGGTCTCTTTTTACTTTCCCAACAGCGCGTCCAGATAAGGCGTCACGTCAATGTGACTTCATGCCCGCCGCGGTCATCAGCAGGCGGAACAGCGAGGCAACCACGAACAGCCCCAGCACGCTGGCGCTCCAGATGATCACCAGCCAACCGATGCGTTTCCACCAGGGCGCCGGAGCGGCGGCTGCCGTTTTATCTTGCATAGCGTCCTCCTTCCTCAGTGATAGCCGTGTTCATGGCTGATCTTGCCGCGGAACACGTAGTAGCTCCAGAAGGTGTAGACCAGAATGATTGGGATGATGAACAGCGCGCCGACCAGCATAAAGCCGAGGCTCTGCGGCGGCGCGGCGGCGTCCCACAGGCTGATGGCCGGCGGGATCAGGTGCGGCCAGATACTGATGCCGAGCCCGCTCAGGCCGAGGAACACCAGCAGCAGCGTCAGCATGAACGGCGAGTAGTGCGCGCCGCGTTTCACTCCGCGCCGGATCCCCCAGGCGCTGAGCAGCACCAGCACCGGCACCGGCAGCAGCCAGAACAGGTTCGGCAGCGTAAACCAGCGCGCGGCGATTTCGGGGTGCGCGATCGGCGTCCAGATGCTGACCGCAGCCAGCACCAGCAGCAGGATGGCCAGCAGCGGCGTCGCCAGGTGATACATGCGCGCCTGCAGGTCACCGGCGGTTTTCATCACCAGCCAGGTACAGCCGAGCAGGGCGTAGGTCACCACCAGCCCCAGCCCGCAGAACAGCGCGAACGGCGTCAGCCAGTCCAGTGCGCCGCCGGCGTAGGTGCGGCCTTCGACCGGGAAGCCGTTGATCACGGCGCCCACCACCACACCCTGGCTGAAGGTGGCGAAGAGAGAGCCCCAGATGAACGCCTTGTCCCAGATATGGCGCTTCTCCGGCGTGGCCTTGAAGCGAAACTCGAAGGCCACGCCGCGGAAAATCAGCCCGATCAGCATCAACGTCAGCGGGATCGCCAGCGCGTCGAGGATCACCGAGTAGGCCAGCGGGAAGGCGCCAAACAGCGCCGCGCCGCCCAGCACCAGCCAGGTTTCATTGCCGTCCCACACCGGGGCGACGGTGTTCATCATCAGATCGCGGTCGTCGCTTGCTTTCACCCACGGAAACAGGATGCCGATGCCCAAATCGAAACCGTCCATCACCACGTACATCATGGTGCTGAACACGATGATGACAAACCAAATCAGCGGAAGATCGATGCCCATGTTCAGCTCCTGTCGTCCAGAGTGTCGTTGACCGCGGACAGCGGACGCGCCGGGCGGCCCTCGGTATTGTCTTCTTGGTGTTCATGCGGCTGCGGCCCTTTGCGGATCAGGCGCATCATGTAGGAGTAGCCCACGCCGAACACCGAGCAGTAGACGATGATAAACGCCAGCAGGCTGATGCTCATGTGCAGATCGCCATGCGCGGATACCGCATCCTTGGTGCGCAGCAGGCCGTACACCACCCACGGCTGGCGGCCGATCTCGGTGGTGAACCAGCCCGCCAGCAGCGCCAGCAGCCCGGAAGGACCCATCCACAGGATGAAGTACAGGAACGGACGCGACTGATAGAGCCCGCCGCGCCAGCGCAGCCACAGGCTCCAGACCCCGGCCAGGATCATCAGCATGCCCAGCCCGACCATGATGCGGAACGACCAGAACACCACGGTGGAGTTGGGGCGATCTTCCGGCGGGAACGATTTGAGCGCCGGCACCTGCTCGGTCAGGCTGTGCGTCAGGATCAGGCTGCCGAGGTAGGGCACCTCCAGCTTGAAGCGGGTCTCTTCACGCTGCATGTCCGGCCAACCGACCAGGATCAGCGGCGTGGCTTCGCCCGGCGGGTTTTCCCAGTGGCCTTCGATGGCGGCGATCTTCGCCGGCTGATGTTTTAGCGTATTCAGGCCGTGCGCATCGCCGATCAGCGCCTGCACCGGCGCGACGATCAGCGCCATCCACATCGCCATCGACAGCATCTTGCGCATCGCCGGCGTATCGCGGCCGCGCAGCAAGTGCCAGGCGGCGGACGCGCCGACGAAGAACGCCGAGGAGAGGAAGGCGGCGGTGGACATGTGCAACAGGCGGTACGGGAAGGACGGGTTGAAGATCACCTTCAGCCAGTCGACCGGCACCACCTGGCCATTGATGATTTCATGCCCCTGCGGCGTCTGCATCCAGCTGTTGGAGGCCAGGATCCAGAAGGTGGAGATCAGCGTGCCGAGCGCCACCATGCAGGTGGCGAAGAAGTGCAGCCCTGGGCCGACGCGGTTCCAGCCGAACAGCATCACGCCGAGGAAACCGGCTTCGAGGAAGAAGGCGGTCAGCACTTCATAAGTCAGCAGCGGCCCGGTAATGCTGCCGGCGAACTCGGAGAAGAAGCTCCAGTTGGTGCCGAACTGGTAAGCCATCACCAGCCCGGATACCACGCCCATGCCGAAGTTAACGGCGAAAATCTTTGACCAGAAATGATAAAGCTCACGATAGGCTTCATTGTGCGTTTTCAACCATAATCCTTCCAGCACCGCCAGGTAGCTGGCTAAACCGATGGTGATGGCGGGGAAAATGATATGGAAAGACACGGTGAAGGCGAACTGTATTCTGGCGAGTTCCAGTGCATCAAGACCCAGCATGGCGCCTCCTAGGGTTGAACATAAATTAACCTCTTGAGTATAGCTGTCATTTTTATGTGAAATACTTGGCGTTAAGTTAAGCACGGAGTACAGTACCTATAATAGTGACAGTTATTTTACTTTTTCATATAACAGTTAATGGTTATGACCCGATACGAGCAGCTTGCGCAGCAGATTAGAGAACAGATCCAGAACCGGGTGTGGCGGGCGGGCGACAAGCTGCCTTCGCTGCGCGAGAGCGGCAAACGCGCCGGATTGAGCCTGATGACGGTGGTGCAGTCTTATCAACTGCTGGAGAGCCAGGGGTGGATCGTCGCCCGGCCGCAGTCGGGCTACTATGTGGCGGCGCGTCCGCAGCCGCTGCCGCAGCCTTCGCGCGGCGAGAAACTGCTGCTGAGCGAGCAGGTGGACATCAACGCCTTTATTTTCGACGTGCTGCAGGCCTGCAAGGATCCGGACATCGTGCCTTTCGGTTCGGCATTTCCCGACGCCACGCTGTTCGCCCAGCCGAAGCTGGCGCGGGCGCTGAGCAGCGTAGCGCGCAAGTTCACGCCGCACAGTTCGCTGGTCAACCTGCCGCCGGGCAACGACGCGCTGCGGCGGCACATTGCCCAACGTTATGCGCTGAGCGGCATGCAGGTCGCGCCGGACGAGATCGTCATCACCGCCGGGGCGATGGAGTCGCTCAGCCTCAGCCTGCAGGCGGTGACCCAACCGGGCGACTATGTGGCGATCGAGTCGCCGGCGTTTTACGGCGCGCTGCAGGCGCTGGAACGGCTGCGGCTGAAGGCGGTGGCGATCGCCACGCATCCGCAGGACGGCATCGATCTGGACGCGTTGCAGCAGGCGGTGGAGCAGTATCCGATCAAAGCCTGCTGGCTGATGACCCACTTCCAGAACCCGCAGGGCGCCACCCTGCCGGAGGCCAACAAGCAGCGTCTGGTGGCGCTGCTGCGCGAACGGCAGATCTCGCTGATCGAAGACGACGTCTACGGCGAGCTGTACTTCAGCGCCGAACGGCCGCTGCCGGCGAAGGCGCTCGACAGCGGCGGCCAGATCCTGCACTGCTCGTCATTTTCCAAATGTCTGGCGCCGGGCTTTCGCGTCGGCTGGGTGGCGGCGGGGCGTTATGCGCAACAGATCCAGCGTTTGCAGCTGATGAGCACCGTTTCCACCAGCGTGCCGACCCAGATGGCGCTGGCGGATTATCTGTTGCACGGCGGCTACGACACCCATCTGCGGCGCCTGCGCCGCCTGCTGGCCCAGCGCCAAAGCGCAATGCGTCAGGCGATCGCCCACCATTTCCCGCCGACGGTGAAAGTCAGTCAGCCTGACGGTGGGTATTTCCTGTGGCTGGAACTCGATCCGGCGCTGTCGTCGATGGAGCTGTACCGGCGCGCACTCGCACGGGGCATCAGCATCGCGCCGGGGCGCATGTTCACCACCGGCGACCATTTCAACCACTGCTTCCGTCTCAACGCCTCGTTTGAATGGAATGACCGCTTTGAAGAGGCGATAAAAACCTTAGCCAAACTTATCCGGGGGCTGACATCGGCAGGCTGAACCGCACTTTGTTCAACGCTTCGCCCCAGAAAAATTCATAATGCTTTTTTCGGCAATGGAATGCCGGTTTCGTTGTTAGACAGCCCTCCAGCCGCCCATTACTCTGCGATAAATTTTGTCACATTTTTATCAACGGGTAGACGAGGGGCAGTGGGTGAGTGGAATAAAAAATAAGCTAAACAAACTGTTGCGCTATCGGCTGACGCCGCTGGCGTTGGTCTGCGCGCTGGGATTGAGCGCCGCCGCGCAGGCGGAAACGCTGGCCGAAGGCATTACGCCGGCCAGCGACGCCGCTCGTGTGCCGGCCGCCGCCAAACTGCGCAAAGATACCGTCGTGGCGGGCATCTCGGAGCCGCAGGGAATTTTCAACCCATATCTGTTCACCAACGGCTGGGACGAGAACGTGACCGACGTGATCTTCAGCCGGCTGATCGGCCTGGACAGCCAGGGCAAACCGGAAGGGCGCCTGGCGGAGTCCTGGCAGGTCAGCCCCGATAATCTGACCTACACCATCAAGCTGCGGCCGAATCTGGTCTACAGCGACGGCTCGCCGCTGAAGGCCGACGATATCGCCTTTACCCTGACGCTGCTGCACGACCCGGCCTATGACGGCGATACCGATATCACGCCGGCGCACATTCAGGGCGGCGCCGAGTATAAAAACGGCACCGCGGCCGGCATCAGCGGGCTGAAGGTGATCGACGATCGCACCATTCAGATCGTCACCACCCAACCGGGCGCGACTACGTTGCAACTGATTGGCGGGCCGGTATTGTCGCGGGCTTACTACGGCAAAGACTATCAGCGCGGCAAGCTCGACGGCGTGCGCGCCTTGAACGGCAAGCCGCTCGGCAACGGCCCCTACATTTACGACAAGTACGTGCCGGGGCAGGAAATCCGCTTCCACGCCAACCCGAACTTCTACCTCGGCCCGCCGCCGATGGCGCGCTTTATCTATCGCGTCACCAACCCGGCCACCAACTTCCAGCTGTTCCAGACCGGTGAGACCGACTACGACGCCTTTACCGCCAAGCCGGACGATATCGAACAGCTCAAGCTGCTCGGCTTCGCCAATATCAACCTTTACAGCTCGAGTGATTACAGCCGGGTTGATTTCAACCTCAGACGCCCGGCGCTGCAGGACAAGCGGGTGCGTCAGGCGCTGATCTACGGCCTCGATCGACAAAAACTGATCGCCGTGGTGTACCAGGGGTACGGCAAGGTCGCCAACCAGCCGATTTCGCCGATCTCCTGGGCTTACGACGCCAACGGCATCAATCCTTACGCTTACGATCTCGATAAGGCCAAAAAGCTGTTGGACGAGGCGGGCTGGCAGGTGGGCGCTGACGGCATCCGGCAGAAAGACGGTAAAAAGCTGGAGCTGACGCTGCTGGTGACCAAAAAACTGATCAACGACGCGCTGGTGCCGATCGCCAAGGATAACTACCGCCGGCTCGGCGTGGTGCTGAAACCGCAGGTATTGGATTTCAACGCGCTGCTGGCGCAGCGCAAGGCGGGCAATTACGACCTGGCGTCTCTCAGCACCAGCACGCTGAACGATCCGCACGACGGCGTACGCGACTTCATCAGCCGCGAGAGCGAGACCGGCTATCACAACCCGCAGGTGGATGCGCTAATCGCCAAAGCCAATGCCACGCTGGATATCGCGCAGCGTAAGCCGCTGTACCATCAGCTGTATCAGGTGCTGGCGGACGATCCGCCGGTGATCCTGCTCGGCAACCGCGAAATCTTGAGCGCCAGCAGCGCGCGCGTCACCGGCTTTAAACCGGATATCTACAACGGACTGGTCGGCAGCCTGCCGAACGTCAAACCGGCGCCGTAACGCCCCGATGCCGCCGCACCATTCCGGGCGGCGGCGATGGAATTCGCGATGAGAAATTTTATCCTGCGCCGTTTGTTGCAGACGATCCCGATGCTGTTGCTGGCTTCATTGCTGATTTTTTGCATCTTCGCCCTGGCGCCCGGCGACTTTATCGACGGCAATATCAACCTGACCGCACAACGCGCCGCCGAGCTGCGGGCGCTGTATGGGTTGGATCAGCCCTTGTTCAGCCGTTACCTGCATTGGCTTGGCCGGCTGTTGCAGGGCGATCTCGGCTTCTCGCTGCAGTATCAGATCCCGGTCAGCACGCTGCTGAACCAATACATCTGGAACTCGTTCCTGCTGGCGGCGGTGGCGATGGTGCTGTATTGGGGCATCGCGCTGGCGGTGGGGGTGATCTCGGCGATGAAACCCTATTCGCTGTTCGATCATCTGATCACCGTGGCGGTGTTCGCCGCCATGTCGTTTCCCACGTTTTTCCTTTGCCTGTTGCTGATCAAATGGTTCGCCGTCGATCTGCACTGGTTGCCGGCGGGCGGCATGCTGCGCACCGGCAGTGAGGCGAGCGGGTTGGCCTGGGCGCTGGAGGTGGCGGCGCACCTGCTGCTGCCGGTGCTGGCACTGGTGATGCTGCAGGCCGGCAGCCTGACGCGCTATTTTCGCGCCAGCATGCTGGAGGTGATCCGCATGGACTATATCCGCACCGCGCGCGCCAAAGGGCTCAGGGAAAAAACGGTGATCTTCAAACACGCGCTGCGCAATGCGCTGTTGCCGATCATCACCCTGCTGGGGTTCGAGCTGCCGGGATTGTTCTCCGGCGCGCTGATCACCGAAAAAATCTTCAACTGGCCGGGTGCCGGGCATATCCATATCGATTCGCTGGCGGCGCGCGATTATCCGGTATTGATGGGGTTCACGCTGTTTCTGGCGGCGCTGACCATTCTCGGCAATCTGCTGGCGGACATTCTGTACGCCTATGCCGATCCACGCATTCGCTTGAGGTAATACGATGTGGGTTACGCTGTTTTTCGGCCGCCGTCGCCGCTGGCGACAGGCGCAGCTGCCGGCGCTGGCGCAGCTGTCTCCGCCGCCCGCCGCGCAGGCTTGGCGCCGTCTGCGCCGCCACCGGCCGGCGATGATCTCGCTGGCGCTGCTGGTGCTGTTGGCGCTGCTGTGCCTGATTGGGCCGTCGCTGTCGCCGTGGCCTGACGACGCCGGCGATGTGCTGAACATCAATCAGGCGCCGAGCGGCGCGCATTGGTTGGGCACCGACTTTCTCGGCCGCGATATTTGCACCCGGCTGCTGCTGGCGGGGCGAATATCGCTGACCATCGGCCTGGTGTCGATGCTGCTGTCGGTGACGCTGGGCTACGTGCTGGGGGCGTTCGCCGGTTATCTGGGGGGCGTGGCGGATCGGCTGATCATGCGCTTCGCCGATCTGCTGATGACCATTCCCGGCCTGCCGCTGCTGATCATCATGGGGGCGATGCTGACCGAACTCGACGTGTCGCCGGACTACCGTATCTACATGGTGATGATCATGCTGAGCCTGCTGGGCTGGCCGTCGCTGGCGCGGCTGGTGCGCGGCCAGATCCTGTCGCTGCGCGAGCGGGATTTCATGCTGGCCACCGAAGTGCTGGGGCTCTCCATTCGGCGGCGCCTCTTCGGCCATCTGTTGCCTAATACCGTGCCGATTTTGGTGGTGGTCGCCACCATGGCGGTGGCCAACGCCATCCTCAGCGAGTCGGCGTTGAGCTACCTTGGGCTGGGCGTGGTGCCGCCGACGCCGTCGTGGGGCAACATGATGGACGCCGCCAATAGCCTGATCGACTTTCAGCGCCGTCCCTGGCTGTGGATGCCGCCGGGGCTGGCGATCTTCGTCACCGTGGTGGCGATCAATATCTTGGGCGACGGCCTGCGGGACGCGCTCGATCCGAAAATGAGCGGGGTAAAACGATGAGTCAACCGCTGGTGGCGTTCGACCGACTGTCGGTGTCGTTTCATGGCGAGCAGGGGCCGGTGCGGGCGGTGCAGCAGGTCAGCCTTGAACTGCAGGCCGGGCAAACGCTGGGGATCGTCGGCGAATCGGGCTGCGGCAAAAGCGTGACCGCCATGGCGCTGATGGGGCTGTTGCCGCAGCCGCTGGCGCAGGTAGACGGCGGTGAGATTCGCTTTGAAGGGCAAAACCTGCTGTCGCTGCGGGCACCCAAGATGGCGGATCTGCGCGGCAACCGGCTGGCGATGATCTTTCAAGAGCCGATGAGCGCGCTGAATCCGGTGTTGACCCTCGGCGAACAGCTGGTGGAGCCGCTGATCAGGCACTTGCTTCTGTCGCCGAAAGCGGCCTGGCGTCAGGCAATTCAAAGCTTGACGGAAGTGGGGTTGGCGCGCGCGGAGGCGCTGATGCGCTGCTACCCGCATCAGCTTTCCGGCGGTATGCTGCAGCGCGTGATGATCGCCATGGCGATCGGATGCCGGCCGGCGCTGCTGATCGCCGACGAACCGACTACGGCGCTCGACGTCACGGTGCAGGCGCAGATCCTGGCGTTGCTGCGCGAGCAGAGCCGGCGACACAACATGGCGATGATCTTGATCACCCACGATCTCGGGGTGATCGCCCAGATGGCCGATCGGCTGGCGGTGATGTACGCCGGGCGCGTCGTCGAGCAGGGAACAACCCGGGAAGTGCTGGACGAGCCGAGGCATCCCTATACGCAGGGGCTGATCGCCTCGCGGCCGGTGCCGGGGCAGCGGCGACGCCGCTTGTACTCCATTCCCGGTCAGGTGCCGGATCTGGCGCGGCTGCCGGAGCATTGCGCTTTCGCCGAGCGCTGCGCGCAGGCTACCGCGCGCTGCCGCGACGGCATTCCGCCGCTGTACGGCTCCCGTCAGCGTCAGTCCGCCTGTTTTCTCAATGCCGGAGGGCATCCGTATGTCGACTGAACCTTTGGTGGAGGTGAAGGGGTTAAAGAAATATTTCCCGCTGCGCGACGGGCTGTTCGGGCGTACCACCGGCCAACTGAAGGCGGTGGATGATGTCAGCTTCAGCATTCGCAAGGGCCGCATTTTCGGGCTGGTGGGCGAGTCCGGCAGCGGCAAAACCACCGTTGGCCGCACGCTGCTCGGCCTGCACGACAAAACCGCCGGCGAGGTGCTGTTCAAAGGTCAGGCGTTGGACGGCCTGAGCAAGGACGCGTTGCGCGCCCTGCGGCCGAAAATGCAGCTGGTGTTTCAGGATCCTTACAGCTCGCTGAATCCGCGTCTGCGCGTGGGCGACGCCATTGGGGAAGCGCTGTTGCAACACGGCCTGGCGAGCAAGGCGGAACTGCGCGAACGGGTGCTCGATACCCTGGCGATCTGCGGGTTGTCCTCACAGCATTACGGGCGGTTTCCGCATGAGTTTTCCGGCGGCCAGCGGCAGCGTATCGGCATTGCGCGCGCGTTGATCCTGCAACCGGAATTTATCGTCGCCGATGAGCCGATATCGGCGCTCGACGTGTCGATTCAGGCGCAGATCATCAATCTGTTTTCCGATTTACAGGAGCGGCAGGGGGTGACGCTGCTGTTTATCTCGCACGATCTCGGCGTGGTGGAGCATCTGTGCCAGGATGTGGCGGTGATGTATTTGGGGCAGATCGTTGAGAGCGCCGATCGCGATGCGCTGTTCCGCCAACCGCTGCATCCCTACACGCAGGCCTTGTTGGCGGCGGTGCCGACGCTGGATGCGCAACGCGCGCCGTCGTGGGTGGCCGGCGGCGAGCCGCCGAGCCCCGCTAACCCGCCGCGCGGCTGCCGTTTCCATCCCCGCTGCCCGCTGGCCACGGCGCAGTGCCGCGAACAGGCGCCGCAGCTGCGCAGCGTGGCGCCCGGTCATCAGGTGGCTTGCCACCTGGTCGGTTAGCGTCAGGACAGGTAGTGTTTCAACGCGCGCCCGGCCTGGTGGATCGCCGAATGCACCGCCGGGACGTGGGCGAGCGGGTTCAACAGGCCGTAGTCGTGGATTAGCCCGTTGTAGCGGGTAGAGGTGACCTCGACGCCGGCGGCGTCGAGCAGGCGCGCGTAAGCTTCGCCCTCATCGCGCAGCACGTCCAGCTCGGCGGTCTGCACCAGCGCCGGCGGCAAGCCCCGCAGCTGTTCCGGCGTAGCGTTGAGCGGCGAGGCGTAGATGTCTTTGCGCTGCGCCTTATCGGGCGCATAGCTGTCCCAAAACCACTTCATCATATTGCGGGTCAGGAAATGGCCTTCGGCGAATTGATGATAGGAATCGGTATCAAAATGGGCGTGCGTAACGGGCCACAGCAGGATCTGGCAACGCAATGCCGGTAGGCCTTTCTCTTTGGCCATCAGGCTGACCACCGCCGCCATATTGCCGCCGACGCTGTTGCCGACCACCGCCAGCCGTGAACCGTCGACGTTGATTTTTTCGCCATATTCGGCCACCCATTCCGTGGCGGCGTAAGCCAGATTGATCGCCTGCGGATAGTGCGCTTCCGGTGAGCGGGGGTAGTTGACGAACACCGCCGCCGCGCCGGAGCTGTAAACCAGATCGCGCACCAGCCGTTCATGGGTGGGAAAATCGCCCAGCACCCAGCCGCCGCCGTGAAAGAACATGAATACCGGCAATGTCTCCTTAACCCTGGCCGGTCGCACCAGCTGCAGCAGAATATCCTGGCCTTCTACGTGAATGGTTTTCTCGCTGATCTCCACCTCGCGCAGCGGCACGTCTACGCTGCGCTGCGCCGCTTCCAAAACTCTGCGCGCCTCTTTGGGCTTCATCTGCTCCATGGGTTTACCGCCGGCGGCATTCAGCGTCTCGAGAAACGCGCGGATGTCGTGTTGGGCGTGCGGCTGGCTGAGATCGACGGTTTTCTTGGGCATGGTGGCTCCTTGTGCGTAGAAGAGAAGGGGCGGTCAGGATCACAGTGTAGTCGTTGGCGCATAAAGCGGGAGCCGCGGCCGGCGGCGATCGGCGCGGTTTGTTTTCCGGGGCGCTGCCGATGGAATCGGCGCTTCGTCGCCGCATTGCCCGATCCTGGCGCAGCGCTGCACCGCATTGGGGCAAAAAGTGTGATGGCGAGCAAATCGGATGAAATTATTTTTGCGAGCGTGATCAGAAATCCTGAAGTTTTTCGCAATTGAATAGGATTTCGCGAGCAATGATGATTTTAGGCCTTATTTTTTAATTTATGCATTGCAAATGCATATAAAATGAATAAATATGCATTATAAGCCGTTGTTTTAACGTAAAAAATAGCAAAATCCGGCAAAAATCCCGTTTTGGCACGATAGCTGCTCTACACTCTTTATCAAACGACATGTATTTTAACTGCTCGTTAACATTTACTCCCCGCTCAGGGACCGGATAAGCGCCATAAATAGTGAAAAACCGATTTTATGTAACAGATTTGTTTCTAAATCAGCGGTGAGAGACAGCATTTTCTCCGCCGGGAAAGTCGGTTTTGAACAGCGGTTTTTTTGCATTGTGGCGGCCTAGCCGGGCTTGCGCGGTCCTTACAGTCAAAATTCAGCCTTTGCTGAGATTATGAGGTCACTATGGAACAGCCAATCGCAGTTACCCGCCAGTCTTTCGATGACTGGATGGTCCCGGTTTATGCCCCTGCCGATTTTATTCTGGTGCGGGGGGAAGGATCGCAGGTGTGGGATCAACAGGGTAAGTCTTACATCGATTTTGCCGGCGGCATCGCGGTTAACGCGTTGGGCCATGCGCACCCGGCGGTCAAGGCGGCGCTGGTGGAGCAGGCGGGCAAACTGTGGCATCTGGGCAATGGCTATACCAACGAACCGGTGCTGCGCCTGGCCAAAAAACTGATCGACGCCACGTTCGCCGACAAGGTGTTTTTCTGTAACTCGGGCGCAGAAGCCAACGAAGCGGCGCTGAAACTGGCGCGCAAACATGCGCACGACCAGCACGGCGCCGGTAAAGATCAGATTGTGGCGTTCAACAACGCGTTCCACGGCCGTACGCTGTTTACCGTGTCCGCCGGCGGCCAGCCAAAATATTCGCAGGACTTTGCGCCGCTGCCGGGCGGCATCACCCATACGCCGTATAACGATCTGGCCGCGGCGGCCGAGCTTATCAACGATCGCACCTGCGCGGTGATCGTCGAGCCTATCCAGGGCGAAGGCGGTGTGCTGCCGGCGGAAGCCAGTTTCCTGCAGGGGCTGCGTGAACTGTGCGATCGCCATAACGCGCTGCTGATCTTCGACGAAGTGCAGACCGGCGTCGGCCGCACCGGCCACCTGTATGCCTATATGCAGTACGGCGTGGTGCCGGACGTGCTGACCACCGCGAAAGCGCTGGGCGGCGGCTTCCCGATCGGCGCGATGCTGACCACCGATGCGCTGGCGAAAACGCTGGGCGTCGGCACTCACGGCACCACCTACGGTGGCAACCCGCTGGCGACGGCGGTGGCGGGGGAAGTGTTCTCCATCATCAATACCCCGGAAGTGCTGGAAGGCGTCAAGCAGCGCCACCAGTGGTTCATCGACGGGTTGAACGACATCAACCGTCAGTATCCGATCTTCGCCGAGATTCGCGGCGGCGGTTTGCTGATCGGCTGCCAACTGAAGAAAGACTATGCCGGCAAAGCGAAGCAGATCACCCAATTGGCCAACGAAGAAGGCGTTATCGCGCTGATCGCCGGCCCGGACGTGGTGCGTTTCACGCCGTCGCTGATCATCCCTGAGCAGGATGTGAAAGAGGGGCTGGCGCGATTCGCGCGCGCCGTGGCGCGCATTTGCAGCTAATCAGCGGGCTGCGCCTTCATCGGCGCAGCCTGATTCAGAAGAGGTTCGCATTATGATGATTATTCGCCCTATAGAGCGCCGCGATTTGGCGGATTTGCTGACGCTTGCCGGCAAATCCGGTATCGGTCTCACGTCGCTGCCGCAAAATGAAGATACCCTGTCGGCACGCATTGAGCGGGCGTTAAAAACCTGGCAAGGCGAACTTCCGCAAAGTGACCAGTGTTATTTGTTCGTGTTGGAAGACAGCGAGCGCCGGCAGGCGGTGGGGGTCTGCGCGATCGAAGTGGCCGTCGGCCTGGCGGAACCCTGGTACAGCTTCCGCGTCGGCACGCAGGTGCACGCGTCCAAACAGCTGAACGTCTATAAATCGGTGCCGACGCTGTTCCTCAGCAACGACCATACCGGGCATTCGGAACTGTGCACGCTGTTCCTCGATCCGGACTATCGTCACGGCGAGAACGGCAAGCTGCTGTCGAAGGTGCGTTTCCTGTTTATCGCCGCGTTCCGTGAACGCTTCTCCCGCCGTCTGATCGCCGAGATGCGCGGTTTCTCCGATGAAAACGGCCGTTCGCCGTTCTGGGAGAGCGTCGGCCACCGTTTCTTCTCCATCGAGTTCGCCAAGGCGGACTACCTGAGCGGCACCGGACAAAAGGCGTTTATCGCCGAACTGATGCCGAAACATCCGCTGTATGTCGATTTCCTGGCCGAAGACGCGCAGAAGGTGATCGGTGAAGTGCACCCGCAAACCCTGCCGGCGCGCCGCCTGCTGGAGGCGGAAGGCCTGAGCTATCAGGGCTACGTCGATATCTTCGACGGTGGCCCGACGCTGGAAGCCGAAATCGACCACATCCGTGCGGTGAAGCAGAGCCGCCTGGTCAAAGTGGTGCTGGATGACACGCCGATGCGCGCCGATGCGCCGGTCCATCTGGTCGCCAACGACAACTATCAGAATTATCGCGCACTGCTGGTCAATGCCGATCTGTATGACGATCGCCTGCATATCAACGCCGCCACCGCGGCGGCGCTGGGCGTCGAGCAGGGCAGCCCGGTGCGGGTACTCCCCCTTATTGCACAGGAGAAAGCATGATGTCCCATCCTGCACTGTTGATTAACGGCGTCTGGCGGCAGGGCCGCGGCGCGGAGTTCGGCAAGGCCGATCCGGTCGGCAATCAGCCGCTGTGGCGCGCCAACGCCGCCGACGCTGATGACGTCGCCGCCGCCTGCGAAGCCGCGCGCGCCGCATTCCCCGGCTGGGCGCGTACGCCGTTCGAGCAGCGCGAACAGCTGGTGAAACGCTTCGCCGCTTTGCTGGAAGAACATAAACAGTCGCTGGCGGAAACCATCAGCCGCGAGACCGGCAAACCGCGCTGGGAAACCCTGACCGAAATTCAGGCGATGATCGGCAAGGTGGGCATTTCACTGCAGGCCTATCAGGCGCGCACCGGTTTTAGCCAGACGGCGATGGCCGACGGCGCTTCGGTGCTGCGCCATCGCCCGCACGGCGTGCTGGCGGTGTTCGGGCCTTACAACTTCCCCGGCCATCTGCCGAACGGCCATATCGTGCCGGCGCTGCTGGCCGGAAACTGCGTGGTGTTCAAGCCGAGCGAACTGACGCCGCTGACCGCCGAGGAGACCCTGAAGCTGTGGCTGAAGGCCGGTCTGCCGGACGGGGTGATCAATCTGGTGCAGGGCGGCCGGGAAACCGGCGAGGCGCTGGCCGCCAGTGCGGATATCGACGGCCTGTTGTTCACCGGCAGCGCCGGCACCGGTTACCACCTGCATCGCCAATTGGCGGGGCAGCCGGAGAAGATCCTGGCGCTGGAGATGGGCGGCAACAACGCGCTGATCGTCGATGGTTTCGAGGATCGCGACGCGGCGGTCAACCTGGCTATCCAGTCGGCGTTTATCTCCGCCGGCCAACGCTGCACCTGTTCACGCCGCATTTTGGTGAAGCAGGGGGCGGAAGGCGACGCCTTTATCGCGCGTTTGGTTCAGGTGGCGGGCGAGCTGCG
Source organism: Serratia sp. X10 (assembly GCF_017811775.1). NCBI lineage: Bacteria > Pseudomonadati > Pseudomonadota > Gammaproteobacteria > Enterobacterales > Yersiniaceae > Serratia > Serratia sp. X10. The sequence continues at coordinate 805,662 of NZ_JAEIOH010000002.1, forward strand.
CGTCGGCCGTTGGGATGCCGAACCGCAGCCGTTCATGGGCGGCGTAGTGTCGGCGGCCGCGGCGGAAAACATGCTGAAAGCGCAGCAGCGCTTGCTGGCGCTGGGCGGAAAATCGCTGCTGGCCATGCGTCTGCTGGAGCCGGGCAGTTCGCTGCTCAGCCCGGGCATCATCGAGCTGACCGGCGTGGCCGGCGTGCCGGACGAAGAGTATTTCGGGCCGTTGACCACGATCGTGCGTTACCGCGATTTCGACGAGGCCCTGCGGCTCGCCAACCAGACGCGCTACGGCCTGTCGGTGGGATTGGTCTCGCCGCAGCGTGAGCTGTTCGAGAGGCTGCTGTTGGAAGCACGCGCCGGCATCGTCAACTGGAACAAGCCGTTGACCGGAGCGTCCAGCGCGGCGCCGTTCGGCGGCGTGGGGGCTTCCGGCAACCATCGCCCAAGCGCCTTCTATGCGGCGGACTATTGCGCCTGGCCGATGGCGTCGCTGGAAAGCGAAAGCCTGTCGCTGCCGGCGACGCTCTCGCCGGGCTTGTCGTTCCGTTAATCGTCTGCGGCGGCGTTATGGCGTCGCCGCAGGCCATCCCCAGGGGATAGCCATGTCAGGATATGAAGTCAATTTCGACGGTTTGGTGGGGCCGACGCACCACTATGCCGGGCTGTCGTTCGGTAACGAGGCCTCTACGCAGCATCAAAACAGCGTATCGAACCCGAAGCTGGCGGCGAAGCAAGGTCTGCTGAAAATGAAGGCGCTGGCCGATCTCGGTTTTCAGCAAGGGGTCTTGCCGCCGCAGGAGCGGCCACATTTGCCGATGCTGCGTCGCCTGGGCTTCAGCGGCAGCGATGAGGCGGTGCTGGCGCAGGCGATGCGTCAATCGCCGCGATTGCTGTCAGCGCTCAGCTCGGCGTCCTGCATGTGGACCGCCAATGCGGCCACGGTGTCCCCCTCGGCGGACAGCGCAGACGGCAAGGTGCATTTCACCGCCGCCAACCTGAACAATAAATTCCACCGCGCCATTGAAGCGGAAACGACCACCGACGTTTTGCGGGCGATGTTTAACGACGACCGGCATTTCGCCCACCATGAAGCGCTGCCGCAGGTGGCGTTGTTCGGGGACGAAGGGGCGGCCAACCATAACCGGCTGGGCGGCGATTATGCCAGGCGCAGCGTGCAGGTGTTCGTTTACGGTCGCCAGGAGTTTGGCGGCGAAACGGCGCCGGCGCGTTATCCTGCGCGCCAGACGCGCGAAGCCGGTGAGGCGATCGCTCGCCTGCACCAATTGGACGAGCAGCATACGGTCTTCGTGCAGCAAAACCCGGCGGTGATCGACCAGGGCGTGTTCCATAACGACGTGATTGCGGTCAGCAACCAGAACGTGCTGTTCCACCACCAGCAGGCGTTTTACCGCCAGCAACAGGCGCTGGATGAAGTGCGCCGCAAGATGGCGACGCTGGACAGCGAGCTGGTGGCGATCGAAGTGCCGACGGAGCGCGTCTCGGTGGCGGACGCGGTGGCGACTTATCTGTTCAACAGCCAAATTCTCACCAAGCCGAACGGCAAGATGATGATCGTGGTGCCGGAAGAGTCGCGCCAGCATGCCGGCGTGTGGCGTTATCTGAACGAGATGGTCGGCAGCGGCGGCCCGATCGATGAAATCCGCGTGTTCGATCTGCGCGAAAGCATGCGCAACGGCGGCGGCCCGGCCTGCCTGAGGTTGCGGGTGGCGCTCAACGATCAAGAGCTGCGGGCGGTGAACCCGCGCGTCATGATGAACGATCGGCTGTTCGCGACGTTGAACGAGTGGGTGGATCGCCATTACCGCGATCGCCTGACGCAGGATGACCTGGCCGATCCACTGCTGCTGCGCGAAGGGCGCGAGGCGTTGGATTCGCTGACGTCGATCCTCGGTCTCGGGTCCATCTATCCGTTCCAACGTTAAGGGAGGCTGCATGATCGATCTACTGCCCCTGACGCTGGAGGGGAAAGAACCCGCCGAATGGCAGGGCGAAACGCCGCAGCTGCGCTGGCGTTGGCTGGGGGAAGGGGTGTTGGAGCTCACGCCGCGGCAGCGTTATCGCCAGGCGTTGGTGGTGTCGGCGGGCGTACACGGCAACGAAACCGCGCCGATTGAACTGCTCAATCAGTTAATCGCCGATCTGTTGAGCGGCCGCTTGCCGCTGGCGGTGCGGCTGTTGGTGGTACTGGGCAACCCGGCGGCGATGCGGGCGGGCAAGCGCTATCTGCACAGCGACATGAACCGTATGTTCGGCGGCCGCTACCGCAACTTCGCCGCCAGCGGGGAAACCGCGCGCGCCCAGCAGTTGGAGCGCACGCTCGCCGCCTTTTTTGATGGCGAACAGGCGGCGCGTTTCCATTACGATCTGCACACCGCCATTCGCGAGTCGCATTTGCCGCGCTTTGGCATTTTGCCCTTCCAGAAGCATCCGTACAGTGAACCGATGCTAAAGCTGCTGGATGCCGCCGATCTGGATGCGCTGGTGGTACACAGCGCGCCGGGCGGGACTTTTAGCCACTATTCCAGCGAGCATCTCAATGCGGCGAGCTGTACGCTCGAGCTGGGCAAGGCGCGGCCGTTCGGCAGCAACGATCTGCAGCAGTTCGCCGCCATCGATCGCGCTCTGCGGGCGGCGGTCAGCGAGGGGCCGTTGCCGCAGCGCGCGGGCGAGGCGATCCGGGTATTCCGTGTGATGCACTCGTTGATCAAACACAGCGAGGATTTCAAGCTGCATCTGGATGATGACACCGCCAACTTCACCGAGTTGAAACCGGGGATGTTGCTGTGCGAGCAGCCGCAGGAGGAGTATCGCGTTGGCCAAGAGGGTGCGTGGATACTGTTTCCTAACCCCACTGTGGCGCTGGGCCTGCGCGCTGGCATGCTGTTAAGCGAAGTTTCCCGTTCTACGTTGTATTGATTTATCCTCGGCGGCGCCGTCAGCGCGCTGCCGTTTATTCCTTTCATTATTTTAATCTGCTATTTCCCGCTATTTAAATGGCCATACATCGAATTTTATTCGTCCCATAGGGATTTCTTTACGTGAATGAATAAAGGCCGTATTCAGCCGTTATCGGAAAGCCTTAATTGCCTGGTGACTTTGTTAAGATAAAAATGTGAAATAAGTAACGTTTTTAATAACCATGCTAATCTTGTTGTTACTTTTGAATCGTGCAGAAAGCACGCAAAACGAAACCAAAATGCACTAAATTGGTGCGTTGCACCGTTTTGGTTATAAGTTATGTGATAAAAATTTCTTATATTCAATGGGTTATCCGTTCTCTTTTTTGAAATATATGGTTACAAATAAACATGCTTTCTCCTCGTTGTTTCATGAACTTTTTGATTTTAAGTTTTGATTCATGATGCTAATGTCACATCACCCCAGCATTAGGGGAGCTCATAAAATACCAAAAGATAAAATCACAGCCCAAATTATAAATTGGGCGTGACGGGCAGGGTTCTAATTATAATATCTAGGAAAATAAATGATGAAACGCAGTGTATTAGCCTTAGCTGTCGCCCTCGGGGCGGTCACCTCCTTCGCCAACGCGGCTGAAATCTACAATAAAGATGGCAATAAACTCGACCTGTACGGCCGCGTTTCGGCCAAACACGTTTTCAGTAAAGATAAAAGTGAAGACGGAGATAAAACGTATGTTCGTCTGGGCTTTAAAGGCGAAACCCAGATCAACGATCAGTTGACCGGTTACGGCCAGTGGGAATACAACGTTCAGGCCAACCACGATGAAGCGCAGGGCACCACCGGCACCAAAACCCGTCTGGGCTTCGCCGGCCTGAAGTTCGCCAACTATGGCTCGTTCGACTACGGCCGTAACTACGGCGTGGTGTACGACGCCGAAGCTTATACCGACATGCTGCCGGAATTCGGCGGCGACTCCTACAGCTACACCGACAACTTCATGACCGCGCGCTCCAACGGCCTGGCGACCTACCGCAACCGTGACTTCTTCGGTTTGGTGGAAGGCCTGAACCTGGCGTTGCAGTATCAGGGCAAAAACAACGAAGACAAGCGCAGCGTAACCAAGCAAAACGGCGACGGTTACGGCATGTCTCTGGACTATCAGGACATCGGCGGCAGCGGCATCGGCGTTGCGGCGGCGTTCTCCGACTCCAGCCGCACCGGCGATCAGAAAGCGTTGCAGTACGGTAAAGGCGACAAGGCCACCGCCTGGACCACCGCAATCAAATATGACGCCAACCAGGTCTATCTGGCGGCCATGTATGCCGATACCCGCAACATGACGCCGATCAGCGTCAATGGCACTTCCGGCTTCGCCAACAAAACGCAGAACTTCGAAGTTGTGGCCCAGTACCAGTTCGAAAACGGTCTGCGTCCGTCTCTGGCCTACGTGCAGTCGAAAGGCAAGGATATTGAAGGGATTGGCGACGTCGATCTGGTGAAATACGTGGAAGTGGGCGCGACTTACTACTTCAACAAGAACATGTACACCTACGTCGACTACAAGATCAACCAGTTGAACGACGACAACAAACTGAAGCTGAACACCGACGACATCGTTGCCGTCAACCTGACCTACCGCTTCTAAGCTGCAATTCCATTACCCTCATCCTGTGTCGGGATCGGTAATCAGGCAGGGCGCAAGCCCTGCCTTCGTTTGTATCGCGCGCTCAGCCTTTTGGCGCCAACCCCACCAGCTCGATGGCTGAACGCAGCGCGGCAAACCGCTGCTGATCCTGCTCTCGCTCTATCTCTGTCACCAGCTGCGAAAGAATATTGCCGCCGGATACCTTTTTATGGTTTTTGATTAACTGCAATACTGCGTCGCCTAACGCCAGGCTAACGTTGCGCAGCAGAATTTCATATTGCTCGTTGGAATGAGCCGATGCTGACATGACCTTTCTCTGTCTTTCTTCTTCGGGAGCCGCAATTTAACAAAACAGCGGCCTTATGCCTCGGAGGAAAACGCCGTTTCCGATGAAATCAGAAATTCCTCAGCATCAGGCGGGGGGATCAAAAATCCGAGTATTCGCTGGCCGGCAACCAGAAGCCGTCAATAAATTCTTCCATGGGATAACAGCCGGCGTGACGCAGGTTCTGTTCCTTCATCGCCACCAGGCATTGCGGTTCGTCGCGCAATATGTCCACCACCATTTCACTGCAGCCGCCATCCAGATAACAGACAAACATCACCAATGCGTACATCTTGCAGCCTCCTTCGTCGAGCCGCCTTGTCTGCAACAGTGTAGGTAAAAAAGCGCGATTTTTCAGCATCATTGCGCGATTAAACGCCAACGAGGCGCCGCAGACGGCACTTTCGGAATTCTCCAGCCGTTTCTGGGGGCGAGAGCGGATGGCAGATCCTTTTGACGATGCTAAGCTTAACAAGCCTTACATCAACGCATCAGTGCAACCATCAAAAGGAGTGAATATGGGCTTGTTTAACTTTGTCAAAGAAGCGGGCGAAAAACTGTGGGACACAGTCACCGGCAATGCCTCCGCCGAAGATCAAAGCGCCAAACTCAAGGAGCATCTCGATAAGAGCGGCCTGCCGGGCACCGACAAAGTCGATGTGCAGGTGGTCGATGGGAAAGCGGTGGTGACCGGCGATGCCGTCAGCCAGGAGCTGAAAGAGAAGATTCTGGTGGCGATCGGCAACGTAGCGGGCATCAGCGGTGTGGAAGACAAGGTGGCGGTAGCGCAATCCGACGCCGAGAGCCGCTTCTATACCGTGAAGAAGGGCGATACGCTGAGCGCAATCTCCAAAGAGATGTACGGTAACGCCAATCTCTACAACAAAATTTTCGAAGCCAACAAGCCGATGCTGTCGAGCCCGGACAAGATCTATCCGGGACAGGTGCTGCGTATCCCGCAATAACGCCTCTGTCTCCCCTGGCCCGGCGATGTGCCGGGCTTTTTTTGCCTTCGCTATAAGCATCTCTTATTTCCCTTCCCCCTAAATAAAAGTTACACATACCGTGTGCCTGCGCTCGCCGGCCCGCGGCGGCGGTGTTGACCCTGGGGGGGAAAGTTGGTAGCGTCATGGCCCGGTTGCGGACTGAGCAGCCGAAGGGGGATTTCGCTCCTCCATTCTGAGGGGGTGTCTTGCCCCATCAAACAGCAATGCAGCAGTTGAACGAGTGAAAGCCGATTTAGTGAAACAGCAGCGTAACGCCTTGACGGATAAAAACTACAGAGAAACCTTGGGTGATGCGCAATTTGCGATCGTCGTTTTGGCGATTGCGTCCTGCTCACTGATCATTTTTACGTTGGCGGTCACGCTGTGGCTGACCTGACGTCATTAACTAGGGGAGAGAAAATGGAGCCCAATCTCCACGATGAAACCAAACTGTTGGCGATTATCGGCCTGCTGGTTTCTGTACTGCTGGTCGTGTCGATTCTCTTCGGAGTGACTTATTTCTCCGATCTCAGGCATGCCCACGACGATATCGATATTAAAAGCTGCTACATCAAAACACCTTAATCCGCGTGAGCGCGGCTTAGCGTCGTCGCTCTCCAGGGGGCGTTGTCCTGTGCTAAGCTGGGGCGATTATCCTTGGCGAATCGGCGCCATTCAGGAGGTCTTTGCGATGAGTCAGTCACGTCCTGCGCATTTTTCACCCTCACGCGAGTGCCCTGTCGTTGACGGCGCGCGCCAGATCCAACGCATTGCCGTGCGCAATGCCGAAGTGGGCGGTATTCCTATCAACCGCGCGTTGCCAACCCGGGAGCGGCGCACCGTCGGCGCCTGGTGTTTTCTCGATCACGCCGGCCCGACGGTATTCAACGGCACCGCGCCCGGCATGGATGTAGGGCCGCATCCGCACACCGGTCTGCAAACCTTTACCTGGATGATCGAGGGTGAGGTGCTGCACCGCGATAGCCTCGGCAGCGAACAGTTGATCCGGCCGGGGCAGGTCAACCTGATGACCGCAGGGCACGGCATCGCGCATACGGAACAGTCGGTGGGCGAGGACCGACGGCTGCACGCCGCACAATTGTGGATTGCGTTGCCGGCCGAATATGCCGACATGGCACCGCGATTCGATCATTATCCCGATTTGCCGCAGTGGCGGAATAACGGCGTGAATCACCGTTTGCTGGTCGGGGAATTTGGCGCTTATCGTTCACCGGTGTTTACTCTTTCGCCATTAATCGCCATTGATATGGAATGGCAAGAGGCGGCGACGGCGCAATTGCCGCTGCGCGATGATTATGAAATCGGCTTTTTGCCCCTAATTGGTGCATTTGAACTTAATGGTGAAACATTTTCACCTGACGCATTCGCCTATTTAGGCATGGGTAATAACTCTATTGAGTTAAATGCAGAGAAGGGCAGCCGGGGATTATTAATCGGTGGAGCGCCGTTAAATGAAGAGATCCTTATCTGGTGGAACTTCGTTGGCCATACCAAAGCGGAAATTATTCAGGCTCAGCGCGAGTGGGAGCAGGAAACGGATCGTTTTCCGGCGGTCAGCGGTTATTCCGGTGAGCGCATGGCCGCGCCACGCCTGCCGTGGAGCGAAGTTTGATAGCGTTAGGATATAATCACCGAGATTATTCGACTTATTTCGCTCTAATAACGCGCAATAAATGTGATCGCGGCTCCAGCTTCACGACAATATAAAGTTTCTCAACGAAATAGTGATCTGACGCATATAATGATAAATAGAAGAAGATTAGGATAATCCTCAGGAAGTCAGGTTGTCTCCCGTTAGTCTGATGTCAGTGAGGTCATTATGAGCCAAGTTCTTTATCGTGCAAGACTGTCCCATGTCGTGGTTGCCACGGCGCTGTTTTGGGTCTCTGTCGCGGCATTGTTGGTTGCCGTATTACACTAACCTCAAAAAATGACTCCTGCATAAACCCGCTTCGGCGGGTTTTTTTATCTTGGATGCTGAGCGATATTCATCCATCACTTATACTTGACGGCATTCCCATTTCGCTATTTGGATAATCATGAAGCTCTTTGCCGACATTGTTCTGCTGCTTATCGCGGCGCTCCACCTTTATATCCTGGTATTGGAAATGTTCCTGTGGCGCGCGCCGATCGGCAGGCGAGCATTCGGGACGACGGCAGAGTTCGCCGCAGCCACGCGGGTCTTGGCCGCCAACCAGGGGCTGTACAACGGTTTTCTGGCGCTGGGCCTGGTATGGGGCTATTGGCGTGAAGATGTGGCGCTGCAGCTGTTCTTTCTCGGCTGCGTGCTGGCGGCCGGCGTGTTCGGCGGGCTGACCGCCAGCCGCAAGATCCTGTGGGTGCAGGCGTTGCCGGCCGCGATCGCGCTGCTGGCGGTCTGGGGCGCGCGTTAACCCGCCGGTTGACGGCGGGCGAAAATCAGGCGGATTTTTGGTGAATGACGTGCAGCGGCGGATCGATGTGCAGATCGACGCTCAGATCCTGGCGGAAATCGTAAGGCGTGATATTAAAACGCTTTCTGAACATGTAGGTGAAGTGGGACTGTGAGCCGAAGCCAAAGTCCAGGGCGATATCGAAAATCGACGCTTCACTGCTGCGCAGTTGATAGACCGCGCCGGCCAGACGGCGTTCACGAATGTATTTGCCCAGCGAAATCCCTGTCGCTTCTTTGAACAGCTTCTGCATATGCCACAGCGAGTAGCCGGAGTACTCGGCCAGCTCTTCGAGATGGATCACTCGTCCGAGGTGAGTTTCGACCCATTTGCTGAGGGCGCAGACCAATGAGAGATGGTGTTCTTGTATCATCAGTGCGTCAGTGTGAGATCTACATAGCGGTGAAGTATACACAACTTGCCGCCGCGGACAAAAAACGCCGCCGATAACGGGGCATGATTCGGAAAAACCGTTGAACCGCCGCTTGTCAGCTGAAAGGAAAAACGGCTAATCTGAGACTGTCGCCGCCGCGGTGGGTGACGCGGAGAAGACCGCAGCAAGAACCGCCAAAACAGAGTCAGCCGTAACAACTCAACGTTGATGGGGTGATCGCATGTTAATGACAGTGATTATTACTCTGGTTGTAATCGTGGGCGTCGGCGCTTTTATGGCGACGCCGGTGATGAGCATGAAAAATGCGGAAGGTGTGGGAGGTGAAGAACCGTGAGAGCAAGCAGAGATGCACGCCGCAGAGCGGGGTGAGCGCTAATCGGGAAAGCCTGGGCCAGAAACCCGGGCTTTTTGTTGCCTGGCGGCTTAAACGTTTTTACGCTCGACGGTTTCCTCTCCCCAATAAAGCTGGTCGGCGGTGGTTTTGGCAAAAGCCTTTTCCAGCGCTTCATCGCTGCCTTCTTCCCAGATCTTCTGCGCCAACACTTCATCGTTGCCTGCCAGTTCAAAAATAGCTTCGGCAATTTCCACCGAAGTTTCACGCACTGTTGCCCAGGATTTCACATTGTGATTCGCCATAACTATCTCCTGTTGGTTGTGGCTTAGGTTACGGATGTTTTTATCACCGTCATGCTGCAAGTATAGGCTAATCTGCCGCGGGCTTTTGCCCGGCGGTGCGCAGAACGGGGAAAAAGGCGGGGAGGGCGGGCAATGGCGCAGGCGGCATGCTATTCTGTGCGGCGTTTGAATCAAGAGGGAAAGTTATTATGTCTGACATGCTGAGCAACGAGCAGGAATTGGCTTCCGATCTGGTCGCTTGCCAACTGGTCATTAAACAGATTCTGGACGTTATCGACGTGATTGCGCCGACCGAAGTGCGCGACAAGATGGCGGGCCAGCTCAAAAGCATCGATTTCTCCACGCATCCCGCCGGCGCCGATCCGGTGACCCGCAGAGCGATTGACAAGGCGATTGCGCTGATCGAGTTGAAGTTTACCCGCAATTGAGGCGGAGCCGCCGCAGAGCGACGGCGTCGGGCGGTGGCGGTTAATCCACCACCGTTTCGATTTTCTTGAACAGCGGGCAGTCGGCCACGCCGATGAAACCGTTGTCGCCATTGACGTACTGGGCGATCGCCACGTTGCGCGCCGTCAGGTATTTGCACTGCAATCCCAATCCGCCGACGTTCTTATTGCTGCCGATCAGCACGCCGTAGCCCGAGATCAAAAAGCCGCCGTAAATGACCGCCAATACCAGTACCCACTTAATCAGTCTGCTCATTGCGTTTCCTCGTTATCCCTGAGGGTTCATCTAGCCACGGCGCCAGCGCGAGGGCAAGGGTAACAGTCTGAAAACCGGGCGATAGCCAGAAATCTAAACGACAAGTTAAACTTCGTTTAACTTTGCTGTGATAACATGCGCGATAGACCATCCTGATAACAATGAGGCTGCTAAATTTGTTGCGAAAAAAAATCCTCGTGATAATGACGGCCGTCGCTGCCTGCCTGTTTTTCTACCTGTTGGCGCTGGACAGTTATTGCGACGATGGTGGAAATTTTGCGCTGGGCATCTGTTCGGTGACGCGCTTCGTACCCTGGTAAGCAATTTTTGGCAGGGATGTTCGCCCGGCCGCCGCGAGTGTTAAGATGGCGGCCTGAATTTCGCAGTAGATAGGGTTGTCCATGTACGATTTAGGTTTTGGCCAGAACGGCCTGTTGTCGTTGGCACTCGCCGCCGTGGCGTTGCTGGTGGGGCTCTGGGTTTGGTTCCTGGTGAACCGCGCCAGCGTGCGCGCCAACGAGCAGATTCGCCTGCTGCAGGAAATTGCCGAGCAGCAACGTCAACAAACGGCGCTGTTGAAGCGTTTGGCGCACAGCGCTCGCGCCGACGGCGGCGAGGCTGATGACGACGATCTCAGCCCCGCGCTGGATTTCAAAGGTTTTATCCCCGAACGTTGAACACTATGCCCCGGCCGGCGCTGCGCCGCCGGGGCGCTTCAGTAAAACACCATGCCCTGATACGGTTTTTCCCGGCATGCCGCCAGGCGGCTGGCCAGATCGCCGGCATGGATCTCCAACTGATGTCCATCAGGATCGAGAAAATAGAGCGACTCGCCCTCGCTGCGATTGCTTTTCCACTCTTCTGCGCCGCTCTGGCGCAGCCGCTCGCTGACCCGTTCAATGTGTTCCGGCGCGACGCTGAAGGCGTAATGGGTGTAATCACGCGCCCGTGGTGGCGTGCGGGCCTCATCCAACGACAGGCACAGCCACAACGCCCCCAACGACAGATAGGCGCCGCCTTGCCAGCGGGCGTGAGGGGTGAACCCCAACAGGTGACGGTAAAAATCGAAGCTGCGATCGAGATCGCTGACGGCGAGCGTCAGGTGGTTGAGGCCGGTCAACATGCGTGCGTTTCCTGGGCGCAAAACAGACGAAAAGTGTACGCAGAAGGGGAGAAAAGTTAAAGGGGGCGAAACATTAGTGCAGATAATGTGAAAACCGGCGGCGCTGTCATAAAACTGTCTTACAGACATCGTAATGTAGCGCGAACCTTACAAAAGATGGATAAAGCCGATGATTAAATGGTACGAAGAAAGCGATGCCGAAGTGAACCGCAGCATTGCGCTGCTGACCGGGGAGAACCCGGACAAGTGGTATCCCTACGGCGGTGTGAAAGGTAAAGATTACTGCAAGAATCCCTCCGACGCCTGGCCGATCATTTGCGCCAACAAAATCAGTCTGAACCCCGACAACCACAGCGACAGCCCACAGTGGCAGGCGCGCATGAGCACCCAGGGCGGTGAATGGCAGGCCGACAGCGCCAGCCCGCTGCGCGCGGCGATGATCTGTTTTCTGATGAGCCGACAGGCTAACTGATTCGCAAAAATACCGGTGATTGGTAAGAGTTTCTCCTTTTTCTAATAACAGAGCTGTCGTTGGCGGAGGCTGTTTATGAAGCGCATTATCAAAGGTGATAAAAACTTGTCTCATCTGGTGATTGCCCATGCGGCGATCGATCGTCATGCCGAAAGCTTCGGCCAGCGCCGTCAGGGCTGGCCCTCGACCTATCTGATAAAATATCAAAACGATCGCGTGGCGGTGGAAGTGGTTACGCGTCGCCAATCTTATGTCGCCACGCTGATGATCGGCGCGCGCAATCTGACCAAACTGTGCGGTATGCCTGGCTAAACGCCGCCGTTACCCGCTCCCGCGCAGTAAAAAATCGCGCTCCGTTCTGCCGTCTCGGGGCGCTATTCCTTGATGCTCACGGGGTTAAGTGTTAAAAAGCCGCCCGCAGATACATTTATTGATTGGTGAAATCTTGGCCGATAACGGCAAGGAGGTACGCCATATGAGGATAAGATGGGCGGTCAGCATCAGGATACCCCGCTAAAACGCGGATTAAAAAACAGACACATACAGCTTATTGCCCTCGGGGGCGCCATCGGCACCGGTTTATTTCTCGGCATTGCGCAAACCATTAAAATGGCCGGCCCCGCCGTGCTGTTGGGCTACGCCATCGGCGGTTTTATCGCGTTTTTGATCATGCGCCAGCTGGGCGAAATGGTGGTGGAGGAGCCGGTCGCCGGATCTTTCAGTCACTTTGCCTATAAATATTGGGGTGATTTCGCCGGCTTCCTTTCCGGCTGGAACTACTGGGCGATGTTCATTCTGGTCGGCATGGCGGAATTGACCGCCGTCGGCATCTACATTCAGTACTGGTGGCCAGAGATCCCCACCTGGGCGTCCGCCGCGCTGTTCTTTGTGTTGATCAATCTGATCAACCTGGTGAACGTGCGCCTGTACGGCGAAACCGAGTTTTGGTTCGCCATCATCAAGGTGGTGGCGATTGTCGGCATGATCGTGTTTGGCGCCTGGCTGTTGGCCAGCGGCAACGGCGGGCCACAGGCCAGCATCACCAACCTGTGGCAGCAGGGCGGCTTTATGCCGCACGGCTTCTCGGGGCTGGTGATGGCGATGGCGGTGATCATGTTCTCGTTCGGCGGGCTGGAGATGGTGGGCATCACCGCGGCGGAAGCCGCCGATCCGCGTCGCAGCATTCCTAAAGCGACCAATCAGGTGGTGTACCGTATTCTGATTTTCTATATCGGTTCGCTGACCGTACTGCTCTCGCTTTATCCGTGGGGGCAAGTGGTAGAGGGCGGCAGCCCGTTCGTGCTGATCTTCCATGCGCTGAACAGCAATCTGGTGGCGACGGTGCTCAACGTGGTGGTGCTGACCGCCGCATTGTCGGTCTACAACAGCGGCGTTTACGCCAACAGCCGCATGTTGTTCGGGCTGGCCAGCCAGGGCAATGCGCCGAAAGCGCTGACGCGCGTCAACAAGCGCGGCGTGCCGGTGCTGTCCATCGCACTGTCGGCGCTGATTACCTCGATCGGCGTGCTGATCAACTATCTGATGCCTGGCAAAGCGTTTGAGCTGCTGATGGCGCTGGTAGTGTCCACCCTGGTGATCAACTGGGTGATGATCTGCCTGGCGCACCTGAAATTCCGTGCGGCGAAGAACCGTCAGGGCGTCATTCCAAGCTTTAAGGCGCTGTGGTATCCGTTCGGCAACTATCTGTGCCTGGCGTTCCTCGGCCTGATTTTGGTGATTATGTATTTCAGCGAAGGGATCCGCATTTCGGTGTTGCTGATGCCGGTGTGGGTTGCAGTGCTGTGGGGCGGGTTCATGCTGACGCGCCGCAAAGGCGCCAAGCGTTAATCTGCGCGCGGAGGCGTATTGCGCCTCCGCGCTCTTCTCGTCAGCTGCGCGGCATAAAGGCGCGCCCCTCACCGTCACCCCGTCCCAGCAGTTTCCGGCACAGCAGCAGCAGGGTGCTGATGACGTCGATGGTCACCACGCTGAGCATCAGCAGGGTCAGCATGAAGAACCCGAGCAGCGAACCGCCAAGCAGCACCAGCGGTGCAGGCACGCGCACGCGGCGCAGCTTCATGGCGAAATACATTTTCCAGTATTGCTTCTGCGCCAGCAGCGCGCTGCGAATACGGCGCCCCAGGCCTGCGCCTGATTTGCGGGATGTCGAACGACTCATAACTTCTCCTTTTCTGTATGCCCTACAAGTCAATCACAAAGTTCTTAAGAGAGTCTTAACGGGCTCTTGGCGGCCCTGGCTGTCTCACCGAAGTGAGACAACAGCATACGGCAAAAGCTCCCTCAATGCAGCGCACGGCTGACGAAGTGCGAGCTTCATCGGGTTTGTTACACTGAAAGTCATGCCCGTGCAGGGCGCTGAGGGTCGGGAGAAGACGCTGGATGAAAAGAATCAACCGTTATTACGACGCGGCCAAGGCGCATCACACGCCGGAGGGATTTCGCAACCCGGAACCTTCGCGGCGTCAGGAGGGGGATCTTCAACGTTGGCAAGATGAGCGCAAGCGCCAGGGGTTGCCCAAGCCGCCGCAGCAGGGCTACGCGCAATTTACCGAACGCTGGTGGCAGCCGGCCGATCTCAGCGGCAGTGGCGACAGCGTCTGGTGGTTGGGGCATGCCTCGATGCTGCTGCGGTTGAGCGGGCGCTATATTCTGATCGATCCGGCGTTGTCCGAACGCGCATCGCCGCTGAGCTTTTACGGCCCGAAGCGCAGAACGCCGCCGCCGCTGACGGTGGAGCAACTGCCGGCGGTGGATGCGGTGCTGATCTCGCATAACCATTATGACCACCTTGACAGGCGCACGGTGCGGCAATTGGCGCGGCGTTTCCCTCAGGCCGAGTTCATCGTGCCGCTCGGCTTGAAGCGCTGGTTCCGCCGTTATCGGCTGAAGGTGCATGAGCTGGACTGGTGGCAGAGTCTGCCGTTGGGCGAGCTGACGGTCTACGCCACGCCGGCGCGGCACTGGAGCATGCGCACGCTGTGGGATCGCAATCGCTCGCTGTGGTGCGGCTGGGTGATCCACCATCCGGCGCTGCGGTTTTATTTTTCCGGCGACAGCGGCTATTCGGAACGGCTGGCGGAGATCGGTCAACGGCTGGGGCCGTTCGACGTGGCGGCGCTGCCCATCGGCGCCTATGCGCCGCGCTGGTTTATGCAGGAGCAGCATATGGATCCGCAGCAGTCGGTGACGCTGTACCGTCAACTGAATCAGCCGCGCGCCATTCCCATTCATTGGGGGGTGTTCGAATTGGCGGATGAATCGCTGGACGAGCCGCCGCAGCAGTTGAACCTGGCGTTGAGTGAGGCGGGGCTGGAGCAGCATCAATTCCATCCGCTGAAGATTGGCGAGCGCATCGCGTTGCAGGACTCACCGTCTGCGTTACCTCATCATCCGGCGGCGCTGCGGGATGAATAAAACCAACGGTTTGAAAGCGCGGCTGTAATTAGCCGAATTGATAAGCGCGGGTGGTGATTCAAATAACCCCCTTGTTTTCAGGATTTAATTCAACGTTGAACTTTCGTTATTGATAAGACTATTCCGGCTATTGAGGTTAATGATATTCGGATTATTTATGATGAACCCACCGGCAAGCGGGAGAGGTGCCGGCGCTTTGCATGTTTATGCATCCGTTGTGCAGAGCGGATGCGTCACCGCTGGCCCGTGCGCCGTGCTCGCCCGCGCCGTTTGGCGGCAGGGCTGAAAGCCGATGATGAATGGGCTTTCCGGCGGTAAATGGTCGGAGGAGCGATGAATAAATTGGCCCCCGTTCATCGATATTCAAATGTTGCATATCAAATTCCATAAAGATTCAAATTTTTTAACGCTATAAGCGGCAAAAAAGCGGAAATGACGAGACAGATAGGCGTCAATACGATGAAAGTTTTGTTAAAATGCCAGCAGAATGCGGGGTCTGGCGCAGTGATTTCGGCAAGCAGAAAATAGCCGATGCTTCAACATCTTTTGGCCTATTTAAGCAAATGTGGCTCTCGACCGTTTCAAATATGTGCGACATGTCGTTCAGTGATTAAAAATGGCTTGCCATCGCATACAGAGTATGTGATAACGCATCTGGGTAAAACGAGGTACAGTTCTGTATATGTGTGGCATTTTCAGTAAAGAAGTTCTGAGTAAAGACGTTAGCGTTGAATACCGCTTCTCTGCCGATCCTTATCTTAGTGCCTCAAGCAGTAACGACTCTAGTTTGTCTATGTAACGCCTACGGGCGGTTTAAACAATCCAAAGGAAATACTCAAGATGGCAAAGATCAAAGGTCAAGTTAAGTGGTTCAACGAGTCTAAAGGTTTCGGTTTCATCACCCCGGCTGACGGCAGCAAAGACGTGTTCGTACACTTCTCTGCAATCCAGGGTAACGGCTTCAAAACCCTGGCTGAAGGCCAGAACGTTGAGTTCGAAATCCAAGATGGCCAGAAAGGCCCATCTGCAGTAAACGTTACTGCTATCTAATCAGCGTCAGCTGTACAAAAAGCCCGCCTTCGCGCGGGCTTTTTCGTTTCCGTCATTCGGCGACGATGACGATGCCGGCGTACTGGTTGCGGCCTTTAATGCCCGGATGCGTCGGATCCTGTGCGCGCCGATGGCTGTTGCGGCGATAGCTGGTGTATTTGAAGCGCTGCGGCCGCTGCGGATCGACGTCCGGCGTGCAGATAGTGCAACTGCCTGAGCGGTCAACGGCGGCGAAGCCGAGCGTCGTCAGCTTGTATTCGGCGATCGCGGCCAGATCCAGATGCCGATAGTGCGGGCTGATCAGCGTAGCGGGCAGCGGCAGAAGCTGTTTAAAGTTTTCCACCAGCGCTTCGTCAACTTCGTAACAGCACGGGCCGGCGGCGGGGCCGATGGAGGCCACCCAATCGGCGGTGTCGCCGTCCTGGCGAATGCGGGCCGCCATCTGTTCCAGAATACCGTCCAGCAACCCGCGCCAGCCGGCGTGTACCGCCGCGATGGCGCCGCCGTCACGACGGCTGAACAGCACCGGCAGGCAATCCGCCGTCAGCACGCTGAGCAGAATGCCGGGCTGGCGCGTGTAGAAGCCATCGGCTTCACCGCACGCCTGAGCCGGTTGCAGCACATCGACGATGCGGGTGCCATGCACCTGCTTCTTTTCCGGCAATGTGGCGCTGTAGGGCAGCAGATGCCCTGGCAGCAGCGCGAGTTTACTGCCGAAGCCGTGCTGAATGTGGGGCACCGCATCGAGCAGCGCGGAACGATCGCTCATAAATTATTTTCACCTGCGTGAGAAAACAGACTCTCAGTGTAGCCAGCTTTTTCCCCGCTTGGCCAGGTGTTGTTGGCGATGAAAGCGAGCGGGGATGCGCCTTGCATCAAACCGGCACCTTCTTTAGACTAGCCGCGCCCTGTCTCTCTGGAAGCCCATTCATGTCTTATCAATGTCCCCTGTGTCATCAGCCGCTGCATTTTTCATCTCAACAATGGCGTTGCGACAGCAATCATCAGTTCGATCAGGCCAAAGAGGGCTACGTCAATCTGCTGCCGGTACAGCACAAGCGATCGAAACAGCCGGGAGACAGCGCGGAAATGATGCAGGCGCGGCGCGCGTTTCTCGACGGTGGGTATTATCAGCCGCTGCAAGCGCAGGTGGCCGAGTGGCTGGATGTGGCGCTGGCGGCCGATGCTGGCGCGTTATTGGACATAGGCTGTGGGGAAGGGTATTACACCGCCGCCGTGGCCTCACGGCTGGCCCAGGGGCGCAATATGGCGGTCTACGGGCTGGACGTCGCGAAGGTGGCGATCCGCTATGCCGCCAAACGTTATCCGGCGGTCTCGTTCTGCGTCGCCTCCAGCCACCGTTTGCCGTTCGCCGACGGGGCGCTGGATGCGGTCTTGCGCATCTACGCCCCTTGCAAGGCGCAGGAGCTGGCGCGGGTGGTGAAGCCGGGCGGCGTGGTGGTGACGGTTTCGCCGGGCCCGCGTCATCTGTACCAGCTGAAAGAGCGGGTGTACCAGCAGGTGCAGCTGCATGCCGAACAGGACGAACAGTTCGATGGGTTCGACTGCGAGCGCAAAGAGGCGCTGGCCTATACGATGACCTTGCCGGGCGCGCAGGCCGCCAACCTGCTGCAGATGACGCCGTTCGCCTGGCGCGCCACGCCGGAGGTGCAACAGCGGTTGGTCGAGGGCGGGGAGTTTGTGTGCGAGACGGATTTCGTCCTGGCGCTGTACCGACGTCGCGCTTAAAAAGCGCGGCGTCCAGAAACAAAAAAACCTGCCGCGGCAGGTTTTTTTGCAGTTCGGTCGCCTCAGGCCAGGTAGCCGAGGTGTTCCAGCAGGATGTTGACGCCGATACCTATCAGCACCACGCCGCCGAGGATCTCGGCGCGTTTGCCGAGCAGCGGGCCGATAAAGCGGCCGATCATCATGCCCAGCGTCGCCATGATCATGGTGGCGCAGCCGATGGCCATCGCGGTGTGCACGATATTCACCTGCAGGAAGGCCAGGCCGACGCCGATCGCCATGGCGTCGAGGCTGGTGGCGATGGCGGTGGCGACCAATAACCAGAAACCATGGCGTTTGACCTTCTCTTCTTCGTCGGGCCTGTTGCGCACCCCTTCGACGATCATGCGCATGCCGAGAATGAACAGCAGCGAGAAGGCGACCCAGTGGTCCCATTCCATGATGTATTGGCTGGCGAACAGGCCGATGGCCCACCCGATGAGCGGGGTGATCGCTTCCACCACGCCGAAGATCAGGCCGGTGCGGATCGCTTCGCGAAAACGGGGTTGATGCAGGCTGGCGCCTTTGCCGATCGAAGCGGCGAAAGCATCCATGGACATGCCGAAAGCGAGAATAAGCGTTGCTGAAAGGTTCATGTGAAATAGCCTCGGCCGGGTGGCTCCATATACACGTAACCCACCCCCAACCAAACGACGGAGTTACGTGTCTATGGTCTCGCCAACCTTACCTGGCTGCCCGCACCACGTTTCATACGGCGAAACGAGTATGTTGATACGGGCGTTCCTGGTATTTATTCTCCAGAAACCGGCTACTCCCCAATGACGGCGCAACCATACCATATTATTTCAGCCATCGACAACCTTATTTTTTGCCAATATCGGTTCTTAATTGAGACTTGTTTTCATTAATCTGAGTTCATGCGGGAATATAATGTAGCCGGGGGTAACAATGTTGCGGAAATAATAGTCAGAAAGGAATTGGCGCTGCCGATTAATTGTCCATAAGCAGCGCGGGGTTTGAGCGATAACGGAATGGGTTTATTTTTTATTCATTGATTATCAACGAAAAAGTGATAAATCCTCTCCAGGTCGTCCAGGTGAGTTACCTGAACCAACAGCCGGCGCTGTTCCAGGTCGATGGCCAGAATGCCATCCTCCGATAAATTCATGGCTTTAATGCGGTTATATTCGACAAACACATTGGCGAAGAAAAAACCGTGCGCTTTAAACACCATCTTGGGCGAGCGAATATAAGCGATATAGATGGCGAGCAGCGCCAAAGAAATAAGCAGGTAAGTGGTTAATGCCGCGCCGTTGGTGGTGACGTTGCGGTAAATCAGAATGGCGATCAGGCCGACGAAAATCAGGCTGTCGAGCCGGTTTCGGCGTTTAAGCGGCACTTTGAGCCGCGTTTTGCCTTTCAGCAGATCCATGCCGAATTCGTCGTACAGCGAATACAGCAACAGCAGGGCGATGAACAGCATCAGTACGCCGTCGGTCAGTGACATCTCTTGCTCCACACATAAAAAAACCGGGGGTTGCCCCCCGGCCGTTCCGAACGATTACAGGCCCAGCAGGCCAATCCAATAGCCAAAGATACCGATGACGAAGAAGCCGATGATGATCCACAGCGCGTTGACTTTCTTGCGCAGCAGCCACATGCAGGCGAAGGTCAACAGCAGCGGCACCAGGCCCGGCATCAGCTGGTCGAGGATAGTCTGCACCGTGGTGACGTTGGTATGCCCGGTCTGGTCGGTTATCTTGGACACCACCAGCGGGATATTCACGTGCGTCCACTTGTTGACCAGCGCCCCCATCACAAACAGGCCGAGAATGGACGCTCCTTCCGTCAGTTTTTGCAGGAAGCCGCCGCCCATGTCGTTGACGATATCCACCCCTTTACGGTAACCGTAGGCCACGCCGTAGTAGCGGGTCAGTAGGCGCACCAGGTTGAACAGCACGAAGAACAGGATCGGTCCGAGCAGGCTGCCGCTCATGGCGATGCCGGCGCCGAGCGCGGCGAACACCGGCCGCACGGTGCCCCAGAAGATCGGGTCACCGACGCCTGCCAGCGGCCCCATCAAACCGACCTTGATGCCGTTGATCGCGCCGTCGTCGATCGGTGCGCCGTTGGCGCGTTGCTCTTCCATCGCCATGGTCACGCCGAGTACCGGCGCCGCCACGTAAGGGTGCGTGTTGAAGAACTCGAGATGGCGTTTGATCGCCTGTTTGCGATCGTCATTGTTTTCCGGATACAGGCGACGGATCACCGGCACCATCGAGAAGCAAAAACCCAGCGCCTGCATGCGTTCGAAGTTCCATGACCCCTGGAACAGGTTAGAGCGCAGGAATACGCCGCGAATGTCGGCCGGCGTGAGTTTCTTTTGAGCAGTTGTATCAACCATTTCTCTCACCTATTCCTAGTCGAGTTCGTTATCGAGATCGTTCGCGTTAGCCGGGCCGGCCTGGACAACCTGAGATTTGTTGTATTTCGGGCTGAGCTGGATATACAGCACGGCCATCACCACGCCGATGACGCCGAGCGCCACCAGGTTGAAGTTGGTGAAGGCGGCGGTAACGAAACCGAGATAGAAGAACGGCATCAGGTAGCCGGCGCGCATCATGTTAATCACCATTGCGTAACCGACCACGACGATCATGCCGCCGGCGATGTTCAGGCCGCTGGTGACCACTTCCGGGATCGAGTTGAGCAGGGCGTGTACCCCGGCGGTGCCGACCGAAATGGCGACGATGACCGCAGGGATGGCGATACGCATCGCCTGCAGCAGCAGGGCGCCGATATGGATCCAGGTGATGGCGCGCAGGCTGCCGCGCTCCGCCGCGCTGTCCGCCGCGTGCTGGAAGGCCACGGTGAGGGTGCGCACGATGATGGTCAGCACCTGGCCGGCCGCCGCCAGCGGAATGGCCAGCGCGATACCGGCGCCGACGCTCTGCCCACCGGCGATGACCAAAATGGTCGAGATGATGGACGCCAGGGCAGCATCCGGCGCGACCGCCGCACCGATGTTCATCCAGCCGAGGGCGATCATTTCCAGCGTACCGCCGATGATGATGCCGGTTTTCATGTCGCCGAGGATGAAGCCGATAAGGGTACAGGCGACCAGCGGGCGGTGGAACTGGAACTCGTCGAGGACGGAACCCATCCCGGCGATACAGGCAACGATAAATATCAGCACAATCTGAAGAGTGGTGATCTCCATTGCACTTCTCCTATGACCAAAAAAGCTCTGAGTAAAATAATCAGCGGCTGGCGCCACTAATTGAGTTTGTTAATCAGGTCCATCATTTTTAGCCGGCTGTCGGACGAGACCTTACGCACCTCCAGCTCGATACCGCGGTCGTTCAGCTTCTTAAACGCTTCGATATCTTTTTCATCGACGGAAACGGCGTTGTTCACCTGGGTTTTTCCCTGACGGAACGCCATGCCGCCGATATTGACGGATTTAATCTCCACGCCGCCTTCCACCAGACGCCAAACGTCGGTCGGGTTGGTGAATAACAGCATCACGCGATCGTTGGCGTATTTCGGGTTGTTCCAGACGCGGATGGCCTTCGCCACGTCCACCACGTGAGCGGTGACGCCCGGCGGGGCAACCTGGGTCAACAAGGTCTTGCGCACATGGTCGGCGGCGACCTCATCGCTGACGACGATGATGCGGCTGACGTTGGTCTCTTTGGTCCAGCGGGTGGCGACCTGGCCGTGGATTAAGCGATCGTCGATACGCGCCAGGCCGATTTTCATGTGATCGTTCGGCCCCAACGGCGCCTGAGGAGCAGCGGCTTTCGGGGCGGGTGCTGCGGGTTTTGCGGGTTCTTCTTGCGGTTTTTTCAGCGCTTTCACGCCTTCACGGCCGGTTTCCAACGCCAGCGCCACCAGTTCATCGAAAGCGGGGTTATCGTCCCGCGCCATGAAGGTTTCCACCAGCATCGGAATGTTGACCCCGGTGACGACCTCATAGTTGTCTTTATCGACCGCAATGCGGCTGGCGGCGTTGAACGGGCTGCCGCCCCAGGTATCCACCAGGAACAGCACGCCGCCGCTGGTATCCAATCCACTGATTTTTTCGTTGTACTTGACGATTAACGTTTCGGCATTCTCACCGGGAACGAAGTCTATAAAGGCGACGTTGTCCTGCTCGCCCAATAGCATCTCCGCCGTTTTCAGCAGTTGTTCCGCTGCAGCCCCGTGTGTGCCGATGATAATAGCTATTGCCACTCGCTACCTCCTCGTTGAACTCCAGGCACGGTGTGTATCGTTCTTCCGTGCCGTCTTGGCAGTCACTTCCGCGGTTCAGATACATTATGGTAGAAAAAAAGAAACGCACGCCTAACATTTCTCACGCAGTTTCAAATGCCTGTGCGCGATACTTCACGAACGCGTCATTTATTTTAGTGAGTGAAAAAATATTTTTTGTGACGCTGCTCCGCTATTGAATGCTCGGATAAATCTTAACGGTCGTGGGCGAGATGACAGGGCGCAACCTTAAACCGCCGTTGAAAAAGCCGCTTTGTCCGCCAGAAAAATCCTGATACAGTAATTTCCTCTTTCATCACTAAGGAGTGAAGGGCCTCAGCCCTCCCTATGGACTGTCACCGAAGTTACTGTTTTTCCAGGTTTCACCCGCCACCTGCTGGCGTTACATATGCTGTTCGGCCGCTCGGCCACCACCCGGTAATCCCATCCCGTCACCTTGCTATTGTCGACTGCGCCCATGCAGCGGCGGCATCGTCACGTCTGAGCCTCCTGCGCTCATTCCCACTTTTCTCTGGAGTCTGATATGGAATTTTTAATGGACCCCTCTATTTGGGCGGGGTTGCTTACGCTGGTAGTGCTGGAAATCGTGCTGGGCATCGACAACCTGGTGTTCATTGCCATTTTGGCCGACAAGCTGCCGCCGAAGCAGCGTGATAAAGCGCGCATCATCGGCCTGTCGCTGGCACTGCTGATGCGTTTGGGCCTGTTGTCGGTGATCTCCTGGATGGTGACGCTGACCACGCCGCTGTTCAGCGTCGGCGATTTCAGCTTCTCGGGCCGCGATCTTATCCTGCTGTTCGGCGGGGTGTTCCTGTTGTTCAAAGCCACCATGGAGCTGCATGAACGGCTGGAAGGGCAGACGCACCAGGACGGCGCCAACCGCGGTTACGCCAAGTTCTGGGCGGTGGTGGTGCAGATCGTCATCCTCGACGCGGTGTTCTCGCTCGATGCGGTGATTACCGCCGTGGGCATGGTGAACGATCTGCCGGTGATGATGGCGGCGGTGGTGATCGCGATGGCGGTGATGCTGTTGGCGTCCAAACCGTTGACTAACTTCGTTAACGCGCATCCGACCATTGTGGTGCTGTGCCTGAGCTTCCTGCTGATGATCGGCCTGAGCCTGATCGCCGAAGGCTTCGGCTTGCATATTCCTAAAGGCTATCTGTACGCCGCGATCGGCTTCTCGATCCTGATTGAATTGTTCAACCAGATCGCGCGTCGCAACTTCATCAAGCATCAGGCGCGTCGCCCGATGCGCGAGCGCACCGCGGAAGCGATCATGCGCCTGATGGGGCAGCAGCGCGCGCAGCAGACGGACGATGCGGTCGCCTTGCCGCGGGATGAAACCTTTGCGGAGGAAGAGCGTTATATGATCAGCGGCGTGCTGACGCTGGCCTCGCGCTCATTGCGCAGCGTGATGACGCCGCGCACCGAGATTTCCTGGGTCGATTGCGAGCGCTCTCGCGAAGAGGTGCGCGAACAGTTGCTGGACACGCCGCACAGTCTGTTCCCGGTGTGCCGCGATTCGGTGGATGAGATTGTCGGCGTGGTGCGCGCCAAGGATCTGCTGGTGGCGCTGGAGCAGGGTGAAGATATCGCCGAGTTCGCCGCCCGCACGCCGCCGATCGTGGTGCCGGAAACCATGGACGTCATCAAGCTGTTGGCGGTGCTGCGTCGCGCCAAAGGGCGTCTGGTGGTGGTCACCAACGAGTTCGGCGTCGTGCAGGGGCTGGTGACGCCGCTGGACGTGCTGGAAGCGATTGCCGGTGAATTCCCGGACGAAGATGAAACCCCGGACATCGTGGCGGAAGGCGACGGCTGGCTGGTGAAGGGCGGGACCGACCTGCACTCGCTGGAACAGGCGCTGGCCTGCGATGACCTGGTGAGCCCAACCGCGGACTACGCCACCCTGGCGGGGCTGCTGTTGGCCCACTACGGCCAGATGCCGGTGGTGGGGGATACTATCGAGCTGAACCACCTGCGTTTCGATATCGTCGACGTCTCCGAATACCGCATCGAACTGGTGCGTGTCACCCGCGTCGTCGTTGACGAGCCGACGCAGTCGTAACCCGTTCGCCGGAGGCTCAGGCCTCCGGCGGATCCTCTTGTGCATGCCTGACGCGTGATTCGTACTGCTGCAACCACAACGGGAAAACGTGGATCGGCATCGGTTTGGCGAAATAATACCCCTGCAGGGCATTGACCTCGCGTGAGCGCAGGTAGTCAGCCTGTTCCGCCGTTTCTACCCCTTCAGCCACCAACTTCAGCTTCAGCCGCTGCGCCAGCGTAATGATGGTGTCGGTCACCGTGGCGTTTACCGCGTCGGTGCCGATGGCTGCGGTAAACCCGCGGTCGATCTTCAACACGTCCGGGCTGAGGTTTTTCAGGTAGCTCAGCGAACTGTGGCCGGTGCCGAAATCGTCGATGGCCAGCATGATACCCATGTCTTTCAGCGTCCGGATCTGGTCATGCTGGATGGCCGACAGCGCGGTGCGTTCGGTCAGCTCCAGCATCAGTGACGGCATCGGGTGCGCCGGCAGCCAAATCTGGCGGATATCGTCGATGATGTTGAGCGTTTTAAAATGTTCGGCCGCGACGTTGATGCTGATGTAGAACGACGGCCGCGGCGGGAACAGCTGCAGATTTTCCGTCACGGTGTTCATCAGATAGCGGGTCAGCGGAATGATCAGCTCATGCTGCTCGGCCAGCGGGATAAACACGTCGGGCGAAATCCACCCCTGCCGTTTCTTTTTCCAACGCAGCAGCATCTCGACGCCGGCGCAGCGGCCGGTATCGCTGTGAATGATCGGTTGGCAGTAAACGCGGAACTCCCGGTGGGTAATGGCATGACCGATGTGATAAGACAGGCTCATGCGGTTAGCGGTGAGCAGGTAGACCACATAGGCCGCCAGCAGGCTGATCAACAGCGCCAGAGGAATATGGCGCGGCAGTGCGGAAAACGCCAGCATGCCGACCTGCGGGCCGAACAGCGAAATCGAGAACGGGTATCGCTCGGAACCGGCGGTGTAACGCAGATCGTTGGTCAGGGTGTCACGGCGCAGGATTTCACGGCGTCCGTATTCCAGGCTGCTGTCGGCTACGTTCAGCACCATTCGCTGAACATAAGGCTCCTGCGGTTCGAGTAAAAAGTTCGATAACAGCTCGATATTGAAGACATGCAGCACGCCGCTGGTTCTATCGCCGGGGGAGGGTGTCCACATCACCAACGTGGGCAGTCCTTTGCTCACCGCCAACGAAGGGCGCAGCGCCAGCTTGACGTTGCTGTTGACGAAAATCGGCAGCACGGCGGCCAACTGATAATGACGGGCGCCAAACAGGCTGGAGCAGTAGATGATGCCATTTTTTACCAGCAGCATGGCGCGCAGCGCCTGATTTTGCGCGGCGCGAAAGCGCAGGGTCGATGAGACGTTCTCGCAGGGTTGTTCCAGCATGTCCATACTGCGTTCCGCCTGCAGCTGCGCGGGGGACAGCAGTTGGTCAATCTTGCCGACGGTGCGGGTGGCCAACGTTTGCTGGCTCTGCTCGATGCTTTTGACCTCTTGATAGTAACGGGTATACAGCGATACCAACAGAATAGCCACGCCCACCGCTCCGGCCAGCAGCCAACGGTAGTAACGATATTGGGACGCGGCGAGGTGGGTCATCAACATCCGGTAAATCCTTGTTCGGTAATCCAGCTCCGAGTCACGGTCAGGCTATAGATCCTTAAGTTGCGCTCGGCTAATTCTAGCCTGAGGTTATACAAGATTGATGGTAACTCAGTAAATTATTTCGATTTGGCAAAACAGAAGGTCAATTTGCAGGCTAACCGCCGGATCGATGAGAAAAATGCAGGATTTTTTCTGGTGACATTGTCACAAAAACGTTCAATGAATTGATTACCCATAAAAAACCCCGCCGGATGGCGGGGTTGTCGGTCAGTCGCATTGCACCTTGATAGCCAGGCCGCCGCGTGATGTTTCTCGATACTTGGCGTTCATGTCTTTGCCGGTTTCATACATGGTCTCGATCACCTTATCCAGCGAAACGCGCGGTTCGCTGGTGCGGCGCAGAGCCATGCGTGCGGCATTGATCGCCTTGACCGAGGCGATGGCGTTGCGCTCGATGCACGGCACCTGTACCTGGCCGGCGACCGGATCGCAGGTCAGACCCAGGTTGTGTTCCATGCCGATTTCCGCCGCCACGCATACCTGCTCAGGGCTGCCGCCCAGCAGTTCGGCCAGGCCGGCCGCCGCCATGGAGCAGGCAACGCCGACTTCACCCTGACAGCCGACTTCGGCGCCGGAAATGGAGGCGTTCATCTTGTACAGCGCGCCGATGGCGCCCGCCGCCATAAAGTAGCGGATATAGATGTCCGGGCTGACGGACTCGATGAAGTGATCGTAGTAAGCCAGCACGGCAGGCACGATGCCGCAGGCGCCGTTGGTCGGCGCGGTGACGACGCGGCCGCCGGCGGCGTTTTCTTCGTTAACCGCCAGCGCGAACATGTTGACCCAGTCGATCACGTTCATCGGATCGTTGGACAGCTTGTCCGACGCCACCAGCATGCGGCGCAGCGCGGAGGCACGGCGCGGCACGCGCAGCGGGCCCGGCAGCACGCCTTCGGTGTTCAGACCGCGATCGATACAGGCGCGCATGGTTTGCCAGACGTTACCGAAGTAGGTGTCGATCTCTTGCTTGCTGTGCAGCGCCAGTTCGTTCTGCATCACCATGCCGGACAGCGACAGCCCGGTATCGCGACAGTGGTCGAGCATTTCGCGCGCGGAATTGAACGGATAAGGCATTTGCAGTTCTTGCTCGGCGGCCTTGCCGAAGTTCTCTTCATCGACGATGAAGCCGCCGCCGATAGAGTAATAGGTCTTGCTGTACACTTCTTTATCGCCGGCGAAGGCGTGGACCTGCATGCCGTTTTCGTGCAGCGGCAGGTTGTCGCTGCGGAAGACCATGCCGCCGTCGCGCGGGAAATCGACTTCATGCAGGCCGTTGGCCAGCATCAGGCGTTGACGTTGTTCTACATCGCGAATAAAACCCGGAATGCTATCGATATCGACGGTGTCCGGCATGTTGCCGGCCAGGCCGAGAATGATAGCGATATCGGTATGGTGACCTTTGCCGGTCAATGAGAGTGAGCCGTAAACGTCTACGGCAACACGCGTGATAGAAGGCATCAGGCCTTTATTTACCAGATCGTCGACAAACTGTTTGCCGGCTTTCATCGGTCCAACCGTATGAGAGCTGGACGGGCCGATGCCGATCTTAAACATGTCGAAAACGCTAATCACGCTAAAACTCCTTAAAGAGACGTATTGTTATGGCTGCGGCGGTTAAAAACCGCGCAGGGAACAGCGATATTGTAAAAGGGCCGCGCGGGTTCGGCTGCCTTTTTCGCATGAAATTAAATAATCCGTGGTGTCGCTTTTTTTACTGATTACCCGGGGCGAACCCTTGTGCGGGGTATCCGCTTTCGCCCAAGCTCCATTAACGGTAATCGCGCCAGCTTTCCTTGCTGAACGCCGCCGGCTTAATCCCTGTTTCTACAGTGGTTTATCTCGGACGGTGGTATTTTACAGGTATTTCGTAAGGTTTAAGAGAGGATTTACAGTTTTTTTAAAACCATTCAACCGGAACGGTAGTTGAAAAAGCGATCAAATGAAGTGATTTCGATCGCTTTACCCGCAGCGGAGGCCGGTAACCGTGCCATATTGCGAGTCAGATCACGCAATGCCGGCTAAATACTGACTTGCTGCGCCAGACGGCGAATGATGGCGGCGGTCAGCCCCCAGATAAACTGGCTGTGGTACCAGGAAAGGTAAATCCGGTGCGTATGGCCGGCGCGATGAATGTCCAGCGGGTAGTAACGCGACAGGGTCAGCGCCTCCCGCAAAGGCATTTCAAACACGTCAGCCACTTCGCCTTCGTTGGCGCGGAACTGCACGTCCGGCGAGACCAGGCCGACGATAGGCGTGACCTGAAATCCGGTGCTGCTGTCGAGCGGCGCCATTTGGCCGAGTATGGTAACCGCCTGCGGCGGTATCGCCACTTCTTCCTGCGCTTCTCGCAGCGCCGTCACGATCGCCGACCCGTCTTCGGCGTCGGTTTTACCGCCGGGGAAGGCCACCTGGCCGGCATGTTTGCGCAGCGAGTCGGCGCGGCGGGTCAACAGCAGCGTCGGCTCGGGGCGGCAGACGATCGGGATCAGCACCGCGGCCGGGCGCACATTGTGCGAGATCTGCGCCGCCTGCGGCAGCTGCAGTTGGAAACGGCTGATAAAGGCGTGCAGTGAGGCCGGTGCATTTGGCGGGATCACGACTGGGCGCACTCCCCGAGCTGCGGCAGAATGCGGCCAACCTTGTCGAAGGTCTCCTGATATTCCGCCTGTTCCTGGCTGTCCGCCACGATGCCGCCGCCGGCGGAGCAATGGATGCGGCCGTTTTCGGTGACGAGCGTGCGAATAGTGATGTTGGTGTCCATGGTGCCGCAGGCGCTCAGGTAACCGATGCTGCCGCAATAGGCGTTGCGACGCTGCGGCTCCAGTTCTTCGATGATTTCCATCGCCCGCACCTTGGGCGCGCCGGTGATCGAGCCGCCGGGAAAGCAGGCGCGCAGCAGTTCGGTCGCCGAGGCGGTGTCCGGCAGGGTTGCGGTGATGGTGCTCACCAGGTGGTGTACCGCCGGGAATGGCTCCACGACGAACAGCTCCGGCACGCGCACGCTGCCGGGCTGGGCGACGCGGCCGATATCGTTGCGCAGCAGATCGACAATCATCAGATTTTCAGCGCGGTCTTTGGGTGAACCGGCCAAACGACGAGCCTGTGCGGCGTCTAGTTCCGCGTCCGCCAGCCGCGGCAGCGTGCCCTTGATCGGGCGGGTTTGGATGCGCTGCTGCTCCAGCCACAGGAAGCGCTCGGGAGAAACGCTCAGCACGCTGTTGTGCGGCAGACGCAAGAACGCGGAGAACGGCGCGCGGTTGCTGGCGCTCAATCGGCAAAACGCCTGCCATTCATCTCCCTGATAGTCTGCGGAGAATCGCTGCGCCAGATTGATTTGGTAACAGTCGCCGCTGCGCAGGTAGTGCTGAATGCGTTGGAACTTCTCGCCGTACTGCTGCCGGCTCATATTGGCGCGCCAGTCGCTCAGCAGCGTGAAAGGGCGTGCCGCAGGCGCGGTTTGGCTATTGAGCCAGCGCCAGCGCTGTTCCACGTCGCCATAGCTGAGCAGCGTCAGCGTTTGCAGCCGGTGGTCGGCGATCAGCGCCCAGTCATAAATGCCCACCGCCATGTCCGGCAAGGCGAGGTCGGCTTCGGCCAACTGCGGCAAGCTTTCCACCCGCCGCCCAAGATCGTAGCCGAACAGCCCCAGGGCGCCGCCCTGAAACGGCAGATCCGGATTAAAGGCCGGTTGCCAACCTTGCGCCACCATCTGCTGTTGCAACAACTCAAACGGATCTTGTTGCGACCGTATTGTTACGTCGTCACTTATGATTTCCGTGGTGGCGCCATGAGTCGTGAGAGTAATGCGCGGCTGCGCGACCAGAATATCGAAGCGGTTGTGCGGATGGTCGGCAAAGCCCGAGTGCAGCAGCATCGCCCAAGGCTGCGATGAAAGCGGGGCAAAAAGCGTCATCAGGGCGCTGCGATGGTAGGGCAAAGACTTTATGTTTGGGGCGGTTACGCTCATGAACGTCAATAAACCTGGCTGTGAAGACGGCAATATCTGGCGGCTAGTGTGCCATAGACGGCCATGGCATGCATGTTTTGCCATGCGAGACATGCAGCACACCTCACATAAACGACAGTTCAATAAACCTGAAATAAGGCATTTTTTGCGCCATTCATCTTACTTCTCTATGTTAAAAATTTAACGTCAAAATAACTGGAAGCATTTTTCATCGAGGGCGCAAGACCCGAGAAATATAAAGACAACTCGTTAATTTCACACTTTTATTGTTGCTCGCTGTTATTAAGCGGGCGATGCGAAACGGTTTTGCCTGCGTTTTTTAAGGTGGCCGTCTTGTGAAAGTTATTCCTTGTTATGGAAGGCTTTTCTTGCCGAAAGCATGAAAAGACAAACAAGATGAATCTTATTTAGCTCGCGGCGGAAATGTGAATGTTTGCGTCATATTTCGCTCGGGCGCTGAAGCGATTTCTATTTTTCAAAAAAATAAAATTATCATTTTGTTACATTATTATTGAAGAGCTGCCTATGTCGTTAATGCTGAGCGTCATCGTCCCGATGCACAATGCGGGAGAACTGTTAGAGCCTTTCCTGGCTTCGTTGCTTGCCCAACGAGAACAGCGGTTGGAGGTGATCATCGTTAACGATGGTTCCACCGACGGTTCGGGGGAGGTCGCCCACCGCTATGCGGCGGCGCATCCGCATATTCGGGTTATCGATCAGGCGAACGCCGGCGTTTCCAATGCGCGTAATGCCGGGCTCGCCGTTGCCCGAGGAAAATACGTGGCGTTTCCCGACGCTGACGATCTGTTGGCGCCGGAAATGTATTCCACGCTGCTGGAGCAGGCCGAACGGCACCAATTAGACGTGATGCAATGCAATGGCGAACGCTATTTTGCCAGCCAGGACGAATTGCAGCCGATTTTTCCTCAGGAGCGTTTACGCACCACTGATGTTATCACTGGCGTTCAATGGTTCGAACGCGCGTTGAAATCGCGAAAGTTTATTCACGTTGTGTGGTTGGCAATATATCGTCTCGATTTTATCCGCCAGCATCGGCTCTATTTTGAACCGGGCTTACATCACCAGGATATTCCCTGGACGACGGAGGTCATGTTTAATGCCAAGCGGGTCAAATATTTAAGCACGCCGCTGTATCGCCAACGGGTGCACGACAAGTCGATCAGCAATCGCCGCCGCACCGGCAAGGCTAACGTGGATTATCAGCGCCACTATATGAAAATCGTCGAAATGCTGGAGCGGCTCAACCTGCGTTATGCGAGCACCATCGCCATTCGGCCGGCGTTCCATTGGCAGATCACCCGTGAAGCGTTGGGGATTTGCCACAGCATTCGCCGTGAGCCGGATCCGGCCGCCCAGAGCCAGATTACCGAAGAATTCTATCAACGCGGCATCGACAGAGCGATGCTCGCCAATGCACGCGGCGTGAAGCAGGGGTGGCATGTCATGCTGTGGCGGCACCGTTTAAAGCAGTGGCGCAACGATAACGGCTGTTCACAGCCGGCCTGAGGCACAAGACGTTGGGATCCGCCGCGTTAGCGCGTATACTCCTTCTCCCTTTTGCCGGAGAGAACGACACATGCATGCAGGTATGCCATTACTGAGCCACGCGGAGCAGCAGGAAGCGGCGGATCGCATCCATCAGCTGATGGAACAGGGCATGAGCAGCGGTGAGGCCATTGCTCGCGTTGCGCAGGAAATTCGTGAGAAGCATCAGGGCGCTCATGTCGCGGTGCTGTTCGATGACGAAGACGAACAGCAGGATGCCGCGCCGGAGGCGTCGCGGGATGACGATGCTGAAGAAGACGAAGACTATTGATGTTATCGGGGCCGCGCAAGCGGCCCCGTCAGTTTTAGCGGTTGACCGCCACGGCGGCGGCGGCCTGTTTCGCCAGTTCCACCGCGAGTTCCGTGGTGTCCGCCGTCGCCAGCGCTACACCCAGGCGGCGCTGGCCGTCGATTTCCGGCTTGCCGAACAGACGCAGCTGGTTGTGCCCGCGCAGCGCGTTTTCCAATCCGCTGAAGCGCACATCAGTGCTGGTGAGCTGTGGCAGGATCACCGCCGAAGCGGAAGGGCCGAACTGGCGGATAGCGCCGATCGGCAAACCGAGAAACGCGCGCACGTGCAGGGCGAACTCAGACTGATCCTGTGAAATCAACGTGACCATGCCGGTATCGTGCGGGCGTGGCGACACTTCGCTGAAGATCACGTCGTCGCCACAGACGAACAGCTCCACGCCGAACAGCCCGAAGCCCCCCAGGGCCTTCACCACTTTCTCGGCGATAGCCTGGGCCCGGCTCAGCGCCGTAGCCGACATGCGTTGCGGCTGCCAGGATTCGCGGTAATCCCCATCCTCCTGACGGTGCCCGATCGGCTCGCAGAAATGCACGCCATCCACGGCGCTGATGGTCAGCAGCGTAATTTCAAAATCAAATCTTACCAGCCCTTCGACGATCACCCGGCCACCGCCGGCACGGCCGCCCTGTTGGGCGTAATCCCAGGCGCTTTGCAGCTGTTCGGGCGTGCGGATCAGGCTCTGGCCTTTGCCGGAAGAACTCATCACCGGTTTGACGATGCACGGGTAGCCGATATGCTCAACTGCCTGGCGGAAGGCGATTTCACTGTCGGCAAAGCGGTAGCTGGAGGTGGGAAGACCGAGCTCTTCCGCCGCCAGACGGCGGATGCCTTCACGGTTCATGGTCAGGCGTGTGGCTTCGGCACAGGGCACTACGCGGTGGCCCTGGCGTTCAAGCTCGACCAGCATGGCGGTGGCGATCGCTTCGATTTCGGGAACGATATAGTCCGGCCGCTCGTGTTCGATGACGGCTTTCAACGCGTCACCGTCCAGCATATTGATGACGTGGCTGCGGTGCGCCACATGCATGGCCGGCGCATCGGCGTAGCGATCGACGGCGATCACCTCCAGACCGAGGCGCTGGCATTCAATGGCGACTTCTTTACCCAGCTCGCCGGAGCCGAGCAACATGACGCGGGTGGCGGAAGGGCGCAGGGCGGTTCCAATCGTTAACATAGTTTCGTACCTGGATCGGTGAAAGTAAGCGGATTGATGATCGGCGGGCAGTATATACGAAAACGATTGCGCGCGCAGCCACCGCGCCGGTTTTGTTGCTAACTGGCTGTTTTTATAACAAACAGAAATATTTGCCCTGTATGAGCGATTATGCGTTAATAACCGACGGCGAAAGAAGGCCTACTTATCGAAAGGTTTTCGCGTCTCGTGCCGTCAAGGCAGGTTTATCAAGTAAAGGAAACACAAATGAGCAAGATTACTGGTCACGTTAAATGGTTCAACGAAAGCAAAGGCTTCGGCTTTATTACCCCTGCCGACGGCTCTAAAGATGTTTTCGTTCATTTCTCCGCTATCGTCAGCGATGGTTTCAAGACCCTGGCTGAAGGCCAGCAGGTTGAGTTCTCCATCCAGGACAGCCAACGTGGCCCAGCCGCAGCCAACGTCGTTGCGATTTAACGACTGGGTTGCCAAGAAACCCGCCGCCGGCGGGTTTTTTTATGCCCGTACCCCGTAACGCAGCCCATCTCTGTTATCATTTACCGCTGATTCGGCGCTTACCTGCGGGCGCGCCGCCATTCCATTCGTCATATAAGAGTTATCGCCGTGAGCACAGTTTCTTTTTCTTCCCTGCCGCTGCCAGCCGAACAGTTGGCCAACCTCAACGAACTGGGGTACGCCGAAATGACGCCGGTACAGGCCGCCGCATTGCCCGCCATCCTGCAAGGGCGGGACGTGCGCGCCAAGGCGAAAACCGGCAGCGGTAAAACGGCGGCCTTCGGCATTGGTCTGCTGAACCGTATCGTCGTCGGTCAGGTCGCCACGCAGGCGCTGGTGCTCTGTCCCACCCGCGAGCTGGCCGATCAGGTGAGCAAAGAGCTGCGTCGCCTGGCGCGTTTTACGCAAAACATCAAGATCCTGACGCTGTGCGGCGGCCAGCCGATGGGGCCGCAGCTCGATTCGCTGGTGCATGCGCCGCACATCGTGGTGGGGACGCCGGGCCGTATCCAGGAACACCTGCGCAAGAAAACGCTGCAGCTGGACGAGCTGAAGGTGCTGGTGCTGGATGAGGCCGATCGCATGCTGGACATGGGGTTCGCCGACGACATCGACGATGTGATCAGCTATACGCCGCCGCAACGTCAGACGCTGCTGTTTTCCGCCACGTACCCGGCAGGCATCGAGCGCATCAGCGCGCGCGTGCAACGCCAGCCGCTGAGCGTCGAGGTGGACGATGGCGAAGCGCAGACCTCCATCGAACAACGCTTTTATGAGACCACGCGCGATCAGCGCCCGGCGCTGCTGGTGTCGGCCATTCGCTATCATCAACCCGCGTCCTGCGTGGTGTTCTGCAATACCAAACGCGACTGTCAGACGGTGCTTGAGGCCCTGGAGGCCCGCGGCATCAGCGCGCTGGCGCTGCATGGCGATCTGGAACAGCGCGACCGCGACCAGGTGTTGGTGCGTTTCGCCAACCGCAGTTGCCGGGTATTGGTGGCGACCGACGTCGCCGCACGCGGGCTGGATATTAAAGAGCTGGAGCTGGTGGTCAACTACGAGCTGGCGTTCGATCCCGAAGTGCATGTGCACCGTATTGGCCGTACCGGTCGCGCCGGCATGAGCGGGTTGGCGATCAGCCTGTGCACGCCGCAGGAAATGGCGCGTGCGCACGCGATTGAAGACTATCTGCAGATGAGCGTCGACTGGTCGCCGGTGTCCGAGCTGAGCGGGGCGGCCAACGGCTCGCTGGAGGCGGAAATGGTGACGCTGTGTATCGACGGCGGCCGCAAGGCGAAGATCCGTCCCGGCGATATTCTCGGGGCGCTGACCGGTGATGCCGGGCTGACGGCGGCGGAAGTGGGCAAGATCGATATGTTCCCGGTGCATGCCTATGTCGCGATCCGCAAAGCCAGCGCGCGCAAGGCGCTGCAACAGTTGCAGCAGGGCAAAATCAAAGGCAAAAGCTGCAAGGTGCGGCTGCTGAAATAAGCCGCAGGCGGGCGGCGGTTTGCCTTCCCGCCACGATCTATTTATACTGTATATAATCACAGTAATTTGAGTATTTGAGGACGCACGCATGGCGGTTGAAGTTAAATATGTGGTGGTGAGAAACGGTGAGGAAAAAATGACTTTCGCGAGCAAGAAAGAAGCCGACGCCTACGACAAAATGCTGGATCTGGCGGACAACCTTGGGGAGTGGCTGCAGCAGGCGCCGCTGAACCTGGATGACGAACAGCGCGAAGGGCTGAGCTTCTTCCTGGCGGAAAACAAGGATGCGCTGGGTCTGATTCTGCGCGGCGCATCGCCGGCGGAAACCCTCAAGAAACCGGCGGAAAGCAAAGCGAAAAAAACGGCCTCTACCCCAAAAGAGGGATCTGCGTCAGAAAAGCAGGCGGCATAATGACTTATGTTGCGGTGTTGTGATGAAAAAGGATCTAAAATGAGCCGTGAAATAACTTTCTTCAGCCGCTTTGAGCAAGACATTCTGGCCGGGCGTAAAACCATCACCATTCGGGATGCCAGTGAATCGCATTTTGAACCGGGCGAGGTATTGCGCGTCAGCCGCAATGAGGACGGCGTATTTTTCTGCTTTATCGAAGTGCTGTCGGTAACGCCGGTGCGCCTGGATGCGCTGACGGAACGCCACGCACAGCAGGAGAACATGTCGCTCGGCGAACTGAAGCAGGTGATCAAGGAAATCTATCCGGGCCTGGATGCGCTGTTTGTCATTGAGTTCGTCAAACGGTAACCCTTTGCCGAAGCCCTGTTGTGAGCCAGGGATGGGCGCCCGGATAGCGCTAATCACAACGGGAGGACATATGAAAAAAACGGGTTTGGCTATCGCCTTGTTGGCCATGATGGGAGCATCGACGGCGTTGTGGGCGCAGGATCACGAACAGCGCGCCGCCAAGGTGGGGCAGTGTGCGGGCCTGCAGCCGGCGGATATCGCCGCCCAGGTCAAGCGCGACTTCTTGCAGAACCGCATTACGCGCTGGGAGTCGGACAAAAAGCTGCTGGGTACCGCAACGCCGATTGCCTGGGTTAGCCCGGATGCCATCAGCGGCAAGGATCAGGTATGGCAGGTGCCGTTGACGGTGCGTGGCACCAAGGCAGATAAAACCTACAACGTGACGCTCAACTGCAACACCGGCGAAATCGCCTACAGCGCCCCACAGTAACGCTTTCCCGGCAATAAAAAGCCCGCCGAGCGGCGGGCTTGATGTTCTCAGGCGGCGTCAGTCGCTGAACGGGATCACCAATTCACCCGGTTTCACTTCCAACCCTTTCGCCAGTTTTTTCGCCAGCGCTTCGGTTTTGCTGTTGTCAGGATTCAGCACATAAGCCGGCTTTTGGTCGAAGTAGGATTTCAGCGACTGGTTCAGATACGGCGTCAGCGCTTTCATCACCGTCTGCATTTTTTCCGGCTGCACGCTGTAATCGGTCAGCTCCATGTCCTTCAGGAAAATGGCGCCCTGCGCCCGGTCATAAACCGGCTGCGCCTTCAGCGTCAGCTTCAGATCCGCGGTCTGCGGGCCGAGAATCGACGTGATGTTGACCTTGGCGTCGCCGGAAAGGGTGACTTTACCCGGTTCGCTGCGGCCGATCTGGCTTTGCAACTGAGTCAGCACGATGTTGGCGTCCAGCAGGCCGGGCACGCCGATCTGCTTCTGATAGTCGTTATGTTTCTGCAGGTAATCATTCACTTCCTGCTCGCTCAGGGTGTACTGGGTCAGTTGATTGCAACCGGCCAATACGCCGGCGAACAGCAGGGCGGCTGCGCCCATCAGGATCTTCTTCATTAATGCCTCATTGCGACTGCTGGCGAAAAGTGCTGCAGATAATTGATTAATCATTATAAACGCTCCGCCTGCGCGTGAAAACGGCAGGCGGCGGTATGGCGGGAATAGTGCGCGTAAAACAGGGCGAGACCTATCGGATAACGCCGAAAGCGTCAGCGCCGTAATCGCAGCGCCAAGAGGATCACGCCGGCCAGGCAGGCTGCGCCTCCCAACAGCGGGAACAGCGGAATGCCCCACAGCCGCAGCGACGAATGCATCAGATAAGGTGCCAACCCCAGGGCAAAAGCGGCGGTGACGATGGCGATGGCCAGGGTGACGGCGCTGCGCTCCAGCGCTTTGCTCAACTGACCGAGGTTCTTGACGTTAATGTCGGCATTGAGCTGCCCGCGTTTCAGGCGGCGCACCAACAGCCGCAGGGTTTGCGGCAGCTCCTCTCCGGCGTCGAGCGCTTCCCCGCCCAGGGCCAAGAGCCGTTGGCGCACGGCGTCAGGGGCATAACGTTGCAGCACCGTTTGTTGCAGCATCGGTTTGAGCGTGGCGACGATGTCAAAGGCCGGATCCAGCCGGTGCAGCACGCCGTCGGCGGTGATTAAGGCCTTGAACAGCAGCACCAGATCCGGCGGCAGCGCCAGCTGGTGCTCACGCGCCATCACCAACAGGTCAGTGAGGGCTTTGCCGAGCGTCAGGGTGGCGGCGGCCTGTTTGTCGAGAAAGTTTTGCGCCGCCAGCTCCAGGTCCATCAGATCCAGCGGTTCGCTGTCCGACCAGGCGATCAGCGTGTTGACGATGCCTTCGGACTGACGATCGGCGATGGCCTGCAGCAGCAGGAGCAACTGGTTGCGCCGCCGTTCGGACAACTGACCCACCATGCCGAAGTCGATGAAGCCGACGCGATCGCCGCTCAGCGCCATCACGTTGCCGGGGTGCGGATCGGCGTGATACAGCCGGTGCTCCAGCACCATGCTCATAAAGGCGCGGGCGCCGCGCCGCGCCAGCAGCGGGCCGTCAAATCCCGCTTCCGCCAACTGCCGGGGGTTCTCCGGCGCGGTGCCGGGCAAGTATTCCTGCACTAACAGACGCGGGGAAGACCATTGCCAATAGATTTTCGGCACGACCACGTCAGGTTCATGCGCAAACATGCCGGCGACGCGATCGCAGTTATGCCCTTCATGGGTCAAATCCAGTTCATGATTGAGCGCCGTCGCCAGCGCTCTGACCATCTGCCGTGGTCGATAGCGCGCCAGCGCCTGACTCTGCTGCTCCACGGTTTCCGCCAGCGAGGCCAGCAGCCGCAGATCGGCGTGAATGGTTTTTGCCAGGCCGGGGCGCAGCACTTTCACCACCACCTGTTCGCCGCTGTGCAGGCGTGCGCGGTAAATTTGCGCCATCGACGCCGCGGCCAGCGGTGTGCGATCGAATTCGGCAAACAGCTGCTCGGGATCAGCGCCGAGATCGGCAACGATCTGCGGCGCCAGCATTTCCCATGGCAACACCGCCGCCTGGCTGTGCAGGCGATCCAGTTCGTCGGTCCAGGCCGGATCCAACAGGTCAGAACGCGTGGCCAGGATCTGGCCGAATTTGACGAAGGTTGGGCCGAGCGCCTCGAGCGCTTCGCGCAGCCGCTGAGGAAGGGGCTGCGCGTCCTGCCGAGCGGGCTCACCGCGGGCGCCACGCAGCAACGCCCCCAGGCCCAGCAGGCGCAGAACGTCTTGCAAACCATAACGAATTAGAACGGAAGTAATTTCCTTCAGCCGCGCCCGATCGCGAGCGGTGGCGAGCACCATTTTCAGCATCAGTACGCCATATCCTTTTTGTGACAGTCGAACGTTATTGTTCCATATCCAGCAGCAACGGCACTTCGCAGCGCAGCGCCATGCGGTTGCGGTAGGCTTCCACGTTGTCCGGCAGGGCAACCCCGGCGACGATCGACAATGAGCGCAGCAGCGGGAACAGATGAATATCGTCCTCAGAAAGCTCGCCGTTCACGGCGTCGGCGGAGACGATCAGCGATGACAGCGTTTGCAGGTCGGCCTCCAGTTCGGCGATCAGATCGGCGCTGTTGGCGAGATGCTCGGCGAAATCACCGATTGACGCCTGCTTTTTATCGATAAAGTAACGGCGGGCGCTTTCGGTGGCAAATTCTTCGAAATCGGCATGCGCAATACGCGGCAACAGCAATTTGGCCGCGTAACTGTCGACCCGGCGCAACCACTCGGCGATGGCCGGGTTGGTGCGGCCGGTCAGCACCGGTTTGCCGTCCAGGCCATCGACATAGCGCACGATATCCAGGCTTTCCGGCATCGCTTCGCCGTCGTCTTTGATCAGGATCGGCACCATTTTTTTGCCGATCAGATTGAACGGGGTCGTCTCATCGTCGTTGAGCAGCGTGACCAGGCGAATCGGCAGATGTTTCAGGCCGAAAATCATGCGGGCTTTAACGCAGAATGGGCAATGATCGTAAATGAACAGTTTCATGCTTGCTCCGGGTTGTCAGGTTTTAACAGCAATAGTTACCACAGCTTATCGAGGCTGTCTTGAAACGCGTGTGTTGGATGGTGCGTTATTGCGATATTGCCCGCGCAACAGGCGCGGGCGAGGGGGCTATTTCTTGACCGGTACCGAGTTGAGCACATCGATCAGGTGAATGCGGGCTTGTTCCAAATCGATCTGATCGCGTTCGTTGGCAGCGGTGACGACCTGCAGCTGTTTGATAATATCGTTTTTCAGGCCGGCGTCGCTGGCGAGGATATGCGCCAGCGCCTTTTCCACCAGAGTAGAGCGCGCATAAATCATGCGCAAGTTCAGTATCATATGTTCGAGTAGTTGCGGTAATTTGGCTTCTTCGCTCATGCCGACGGGCTCCTGTGGGTGTTTTTACTAACAGGATAGCAGCTGTTGCCGATTCGGCCGGATTTCTATGGCGTTAGCCGCCGCGCAGTATCACCGACGCGTTGCGCCGCGGGCTGAATTGCCAGTACAGCGCCAGCAGCGTGGCGAAGCCTACGGCGCCGAGCAGCAGCCAGGGCAGCTCCGGCATGTTCATCATCCGCCCGGTATCGTACATCCAGCCGCCGCCGGTATATCCCAACGCACCGCCCAACGCCAGCCCGAGGCGGCTGAAGCCCATGTAGCTGCCGCGCGCCCGCGGATCGGCCAGCGACGCGCTGAGCGTTTCGCGCGCCGGCTCGGCGATGATCGAGCCCAGATAGAAACTGCAGATCAGCGTGAACACGCCTTGCAGGCTGCTGGCAAGGCCGATCGGCAGCAGGCTGAGCGTCATCAGCAGCAGGCCCGCCATCAGGCGTTGTTCAAGCCGAAAATGTTTTTCACCCCAACGCGCCAGCGGATAGAGCAGCGACAGCGACAGCGCCGCTTCGATCGCGTACATCCATTTCACCGCCGCCGGTGAGCCAGCAATTTCATTGACCACGATCGGCAGCATCAGCATCACCTGTACCGCCAGCATATAGTAGCCGGTCAGCGTCAGGACATAGGTGAGGAAGCGGCGATCGCGCACGACCCGCAACATGCCTTCTTTCATCGGCACGCGCACGGTGGAGATGCGATAAGCCGGCAGTAACCAGGCGTTCCAGCCGGCGGCCAACACGAAGATCGCCGCCCCGACCCAGCAGACAAAGTGGAAATCGTATTGCAGCAGCCAACTGCCGATCAGCGCGCCGACTACCGCACCGGCGCTGTCCTGCATCATCAGCAGCGAGAAAAAGCGGCCGCGTTCGTGCGGCCGGGTCAGTTTGATCACCAAAGCGGTGCGCGGCGGATCGAACAGCGTGCCGCCGAGGGCGGACAGCGCGCAGGAGAACCACAGGATCCACGGCGCATCGGCCATCGCCATGGTGGCGAAACCGGCGGCGCGCAGCAGCATGCCGGTGACGATCATCGGCTTGGCGCCAAAGCGATCGGCGACCGCGCCGCCAAAGATGCCGAGCCCTTGTTGCAGCAACTGACGCAAACCCAGCGCGATGCCGACGATCAGCGCCGCCCATCCCAGCTGATCGACGAAGCGGATCGAAATAAGCGGGAACACGACAAAGAAGCCTAAAACCACCAGCAGGTTGTCGAGCAATAGAAAATATTTACCCAAGCTGCGCGCTTGCGACACCAGAGACATGCATCACCATGAGCAGTTAAGAGAGAGGGGGAAGGCAACCCCACCATTCTCTACCCAATTGCCGGACGGCGACAGTGGCGGAGTAGATAATATTTTTTTATCGTCAAGGTGTTACCTGAACTGCAAAATTGGCGGAAAAACGCGGTAAAACGCGTATTCGGCGATTTACTGAGCGGCCGGTATTTTACCTCGGGGGCGGCCTACGGTTATATTGAATGCAAGGGAGCGCGGTTCTGAGGCGCTATTGGCAACATAAAGTCATGGCCTCAGATCGGCGTCGGATAATTATCCACGACGCTTCCTAATAAATACTTCTTATCGAACCGTTTTGACCGCGGGGGAAATGATGTTCGGCTACCGCTCTGCATCGCCAAAAGTACGTCTTACTACCGACCGGATGGTGGTCCGTTTAGTGCATGAACGGGACGCCTATCGTCTGGCGGACTATTATGCCGAGAACCGGACCTTTCTCAAACCCTGGGAGCCGGTGCGCGATGAAAGCCATTGTTATCCGTCCGGCTGGCAGGCGCGCCTGGGGATGATCGCTGAAATGCAAAAGCAGGGCAGCGCCTACTATTTTATCCTGCTCGATCCGGAAGAGCAGGAAGTCCGCGGCGTGGCGAACTTCAGCAACGTGTTGCGCGGTTCGTTTCACGCCTGTTTCCTCGGTTATTCGCTGGGGGAGAAATGGCAGGGGCAGGGGTTGATGTTCGAAGCCTTGCAGTCCGCCATCCGCTATATGCTGCGCCAACAGCGCATGCACCGCATCATGGCCAACTATATGCCACATAACCAGCGCAGCGGCGCATTGCTGACGCGTCTGGGATTCGAACGCGAAGGTTACGCCAAAGATTACCTGCTGATCGACGGCAAGTGGCAAGACCACGTTTTGACGGCATACACCAATAAAGAGTGGCTACCCCCACGTTGAGGCCAAACGATGAAATATGAATTGAACGCCAAAGAGGCCCGGGTCATCGGCTGCCTGTTGGAAAAACAGGTGACGACGCCGGACCAATACCCGCTTTCGCTTAACGCCATTACCCTGGCCTGTAATCAAAAGACCAACCGCGAGCCGGTGATGGATCTGAGCGAAAGCGAGGTGCAGCAACTCCTCGATCTGTTGCTGCGCAAACATTTCCTGCGCACCCTCAGCGGGTTCGGCAATCGGGTTGTGAAATACGAGCAGCGGTTTTGCAATTCCGAATTTGGCCAGCTGAAGCTCTCTCCCGCCGAACTGGCGGTGATCGCCACCTTACTGCTGCGCGGCGCGCAAACGCCGGGCGAGTTGCGCACGCGCACCAACCGAATGCACGAGTTTAGCGATGTCAGCGAGGTTGAACAGGTGCTGCAGCAGCTGGCCACCCGGGAAGATGGCCCGTTTGTGGTGCGCCTGGCGCGTGAGCCCGGCAAGCGCGAAAGTCGCTTCATGCATCTGTTCAGCGGTCAGGTTGATGAGGCGCCGCCGGCGCTCGAGCCGGAGGCCGACGACGAATTGAGCGCCAGGGTCAGCGCGCTGGAAACTGAAGTGGCGGAGTTGAAACGGCAAATGCAGCAACTGTTGGCGAGAGAGACGAATGACTAAATTGCGTGTGGGTGTAGTGGGATTGGGCGGCATCGCGCAGAAAGCGTATCTGCCGATCCTTGGGCAGGCGGCGGACTGGACGCTGGTGGGCGGCTTTTCTCCCAATCAACAAAAGGCGCAGCCGATATGTGACAGCTATCGCATGGCCTGTTTCCCTCGTCTGGACAGCCTGGCCGAACAGTGCGACGCGGTCTTTGTCCACAGCAGCACCGCCAGCCATTTTTCGGTGATTGGCGAGCTGCTCAACCGTGGCGTGCATGTTTACGTCGATAAGCCGTTGGCGGAAACGCTGGAGCAGGGCGAGCAGTTGCTCGAGCTGGCCGAGCGGCGGGGCAAAACGCTGATGGTGGGATTCAACCGCCGTTTCGCGCCGCTTTATCAGCAGCTCAAGCAGCAAATGAACCATCCTGCTTCCATTCGCATGGATAAACACCGGGCGGACAGCGTCGGCCCTCAAGACCTGCGTTTTACCCTGTTGGATGATTACCTGCATGTGGTGGATACTGCTCTGTGGCTGGCTGGCGGGCGTGAGCAACTGCTGAGCGGCAGCTTGCGCGTTAACGCCGCAGGCGAAATGCTGTATGCCGAACACCACTTCGCCTGCGGAGACACGCAGGTGACGACCAGCATGCATCGCCGCGGCGGCAGCCAGCGCGAAAGCGTGCAGGCGGTGACCGACGGCGCGTTGTATCAGTTGACAGATATGCGTCACTGGCTGCGTGAAGATGTGCAGGGCGAGCTGGAGCAGCCGGTGCCGGGGTGGCAAAGCACGCTGGTGCAACGCGGTTTCGACGGGGCGGTGCGGCATTTCCTCAGCGCCGTCGCCAATCAGAGCGCGCCGGAAACCGGCGGCGAGCAGGCGCTGGTGGCCCAGCGGTTGGTCGAGCGTTTATTACGCGATAACTCTATGTAACATATGGCGGTAGCTATTCTTTTCCGGATGCGTAAACTGAGCCGATTGTTTCACTGACGCCTGCTGTTGCAGGCGTTGATATTTACGGTACCTATCAGACAACCACATGAACCTACTCAAATCCTTGGCTGCTGTCAGCTCGATGACGATGTTTTCGCGGGTGTTGGGCTTTGCCCGCGATGCGATCGTCGCGCGCGTGTTCGGGGCCGGCATGGCAACGGACGCCTTCTTCGTGGCGTTCAAACTTCCTAACCTGCTGCGTCGTATCTTTGCCGAAGGCGCATTTTCGCAGGCTTTCGTGCCGATCCTGGCGGAATATAAGAGCCAGCAGGGCGAGGAAGCGACGCGCACCTTTATCGCCTATGTCTCCGGGCTGTTGACGTTGGTGCTGGCGGTGGTGACGGTGCTGGGGATGCTGGCCGCGCCCTGGGTGATCTATATCACTGCGCCGGGCTTTACCGATACGCCCGACAAGTTTGCGCTGACGTCGGCGCTGCTGCGCATTACCTTCCCCTATATTCTATTGATTTCGCTGGCCTCGCTGGTGGGGGCGATCCTCAATACCTGGAACCGTTTCTCGATCCCGGCCTTTGCGCCAACGCTGCTTAACGTCAGCATGATTGGCTTCGCGCTGTTCGCCGCGCCGTATTTCCACCCGCCGGTGCTGGCGCTGGCGTGGGCGGTGGTGGTCGGCGGCGTGCTGCAACTGGGCTATCAGCTGCCGCACCTGCGCAAGATCGGCATGCTGGTGCTGCCGCGCATCAAATTGGGCGACGCCGGGGTCTGGCGGGTGATGCGCCAGATGGGGCCGGCGATCCTTGGGGTGTCGGTCAGCCAAATCTCGCTGATCATCAACACGATCTTCGCATCGTTCCTGGTGTCCGGCTCGGTGTCCTGGATGTACTATGCCGACCGCCTGATGGAGTTTCCTTCCGGCGTGCTGGGCGTGGCATTGGGCACCATCCTGCTGCCGTCGCTGGCCAAAAGCTTCTCGAGCGGCAACCACGACGAATATTCGCGCCTGATGGATTGGGGGCTGCGCCTGTGCTTTCTGCTGGCGCTGCCGAGCGCCATCGCGCTGGGTATTTTGGCCAAACCGTTGACCGTCTCGCTGTTCCAGTACGGCAAGTTCAGCGCCTTTGACGCGGCGATGACGCAACGCGCGCTGGTGGCTTACTCGGTGGGGCTGATGGGGCTTATCGTGGTTAAGGTGCTGGCGCCGGGCTTTTATTCGCGCCAGGACATCAAAACGCCGGTCAAGATCGCCATCATTACGCTGATCATGACGCAGGTGATGAACCTGGCGTTTATCGGTCCGCTGAAGCATGCCGGCCTGGCGCTGTCGATCGGTTTGGCGGCCTGCCTGAACGCCGCGCTGCTGTATTGGCAGCTGCGCAAGCAGAAAATCTTCCAGCCACAGCCGGGTTGGGCGCTGTTCCTCACCAAGCTGGTCATCGCGGTGCTGGTGATGTCGGCGGTATTGATTGGCGCGATGTGGCTGATGCC
Organism: Serratia sp. X10; assembly: GCF_017811775.1. NCBI lineage: Bacteria > Pseudomonadati > Pseudomonadota > Gammaproteobacteria > Enterobacterales > Yersiniaceae > Serratia > Serratia sp. X10. The sequence continues at coordinate 850,522 of NZ_JAEIOH010000002.1, forward strand.
GGCCTGGGATCAGGGCAACATGCTGGAGCGTTTGCTGCGCCTGGCGGCGGTGGTGGTGGCCGGTGTGGTAGCCTACTTCGGCGTGCTGGCCGGGTTGGGTTTCCGCCCGCGTGATTTCGCGCGCCGGGTCGTCTGAGCCGAGTGAAAGCGTAAAAAAAAGGTCGCCACGGCGACCTTTTTGCTTTTCCGCGCGGCGCGGTTTACATGCGCTCGACGGTTTCGATGCCCAGCGTATCCAGGCCGGTTTTCAGCGTTTTGGCGGTCAGCAGCGCCAGCTTCAGGCGGCTCTGACGGGCTTCTTCGCTGTCGGCGTTGAGGATCTGGCAGTGCTCGTAGAAGCCGGAGAACAAGCCGGCCAGATCGTACAGGTAGCTGCACATGACGTGCGGCGTGCCTTCACGCGCGACGGCGGTGAGCACCTCTTCGAACTGCAGCAGGCGAGTGGCCAGCGCAATTTCACGCTCTTCGGTCAGGGTCAGCGGCAGCGTCAGGCTGCTTTCGTCAATTCCGGCGCGTTTGAATACCGAGGCCACACGGGTATAGGCGTATTGCATATAAGGCGCGGTATTGCCTTCGAAGGCCAGCATGTTATCCCAGTCGAAAACATAGTCGGTGGTGCGGCTTTTCGACAGATCGGCGTATTTCACCGCGCCGATACCGACCACGCGAGCGATGGCCTTCATTTCGTCTTCCGGCATGTCCGGATTTTTGCCGGCGATCAGCTGTTCGGCGCGTTCGATGGCTTCATCCAGCAGATCGGAGAGCTTCACGGTGCCGCCTGAGCGGGTTTTGAACGGCTTGCCGTCTTTGCCCAGCATCATGCCGAACATGTGATGTTCCAGCGAGACGGACTCCGGCACATAACCGGCTTTGCGCACGATGGTCCAGGCCTGCATCAGGTGCTGATGCTGGCGGGAATCGATGTAATACAGCACGCGATTGGCACCCAGGGTCTCGTAGCGATACTTGGCGCAGGCGATATCGGTGGTGGTGTAGAGGTAGCCGCCATCCTTTTTCTGGATGATGACGCCCATCGGGTCGCCGTCCTTGTTCTGGTATTCGTCGAGGAACACCACGGTGGCGCCTTCGCTTTCCACCGCCAGCCCTTTGGCTTTCAGATCGGCGACGATGCCCGGCAGCATCGCGTTATACAGGCTTTCGCCCATCACGTCGTCTTCGGTCAGCGTGACGTTCAGGCGGTTATAGGTCAGCTGGTTTTGCGCCATGGTGATGTCGACCAGCTTGCGCCACATTTTCAGGCAGTATTGATCGCCGCCCTGCAGCTTCACGACGTAAGCGCGTGCGCGCTCGGCGAACTCGGCGTTTTCATCGTAATGCTTCTTGGCTTCGCGGTAGAACTGCTCGAGATCGGACAAGCCCATATCGCTGGCGTTTTCATTCTGCATTTTTTCCAGGTAGGCAATCAGCATGCCGAACTGGGTGCCCCAGTCGCCGACGTGGTTGGCGCGGATCACTTTATGGCCCAGAAACTCCTGAGTACGCGCGGCGGCGTCGCCGATGATGGTGGAGCGCAGGTGGCCGACGTGCATTTCTTTCGCCACGTTCGGCGCGGAATAGTCGATAACGATGGTTTGCGGTTCAACCGGCGCAATGCCCAATTTCGGTGCGTTCAGCACCTGGTCGGCCTGGCGGGCGACCCAGTCGCTGTTCAGGAAGATATTGATAAAGCCGGGGCCGGCGATTTCCACTTTACTGGCGACGTCGCCGAGATCCAGCAGTTGCACCACTTTTTCCGCCAGCTGACGGGGCGGCATGCCCAGCTTTTTGGCGACTGACATCACGCCGTTGGCCTGGTAATCACCAAACTGCGCCTTGGCGGATGGGCGGACCTGCGCTTCGCAATCGGCTGGCGCGCCAGCGGCGATCAGCGCCTGGCTGACTTTATCTGAAAGAAGAACCTGAATATTCACCGGGTTACCTTAATGACGAACGAGGGGCCGAAACCAGCCCCCGAGGGATTCAACGGTGGTGGCCAACGGCGCGCGGGCGGCGGCGACCTCCACAAAACAGCCTGCAATTGTAACCGATCTGAGGGAGCCCGTCAGCAGTTGGCGCGACCGCAGCGATGAAACAGTTGCGGAGGCGCGCGTTATTGCCGTGGGGGTAAAAGATGGACAGCCGAGAGAAGATATACGGTGGAAAAAATGAGGGGCTAGCGTTTTTTATTGCGGCGACCGGAATCCAGCGTATTGGTGCTGCGAGATTTAAAATGACGGTAGATGGCGTATACGGCGATAATTATCAACACCAAGGATATCGTCAGCAATAACATAATGTTCATCTCTAATTTAAATTTCCTCCAAAGTAGCCGAGTTGAGTGGGTGAATCAATTGCCCGGCATTAAATTAAGATAATCCTTACTTTTTCATCGTTTTTTGTACGGAATTCTCTTTGTTTACAATTGGTTAAGCTTCTGGCTTTGTGTGATTTATATAAGTGGGCGAGGTTTGATTAAGCGAAAAAAATCAATCGACTTAGCCCGCAGGTAGAGGAGGGCTTTGTGCAAAATAACTTAAATCTTACTGTCATAAGGAAATGATATGATGGTCTGCGAAAAATCCTATTTTTACTTGGTTGCCGAATTAATGAGCTGCCATCTTAATAAGCGCTGGTTTTTTCGTCCTCCATCCAGAACCGAAAATTATGCTGTACTGCCGCTGAAAAAGCTCGCCACTCTGGCGAGCGCCGTCGCCACCGTGTAAATTACGGCGTTTAACTTTGCGCTCGTTGTTTTGAGGTTTCTATGACCAATCCCTTGCAGGCCATTGCCGAGCTTGACGATCTGAGGCTCGACCTGCCGCGTTTCGAGCAGGCGTTGCAACAATTCGCCGCCAGACTGCAGCTTGACCTGTCCTCGTTTACCGCCGATCACATTTCCCTGCGCTGTCACCAGAACGCTACCGCCGAACGCTGGCGCCAGGGATTGATGCAGTGCGGGACACTATTGTCCGAATCGATGATCAACGGGCGGCCTATCTGCCTGTTTGATTTACAGCAGCCGCTGGCCGTGGGGCCGTGGCGGATAGATTGCGTCGAGCTGCCGTATCCCGGGGAGAAACGGTATCCGCATGAAGGGTGGGAACATGTCGAGCTAGTGCTGAGCGGCGATCCGCAGACGTTGCACGCCCGCGCGTTGAGCCATCTTGCTGATGAAGCGTTGCTGGCGCCGGGGATCAAACTGAAGCAAAGCTCGCCAAAAGGCGAGGGCGAGCGGTTGCCGAACCCGACGCTGGCCATCACCGATGGAACGGTCACGATCAAGTTTCATCCTTACTCCATTCGGGACATTGTCGCCAGCGAGCAAGGCTAGTCGAACAGCGTGGCGCAGGCCCGCGCCATGCGATCGAGCGCTTCATCGAGCAGCGCCCGCCGGCAACCGAAGTTCAGTCGTACAAAGCGCCGATCGCCGAAATCCAAACCGGCGCTTAATCCAACGCCCGCGCGTTCGAAGAACTGATGCGGATTGTCTACCGGCAATGCGCCGCAGTCGATCCAGGCCAAATAGGTGGCTTCAATCGGCAACAACTTCAATCCCGGCATGGCGTTGATGCGCTCTGTCACCCGATCGCGATTGGCGCGCAGATAAATCAACTGCTCGTCCAGCCAGGGTTGCCCGTATTGATAGGCCGCTTGGGCAGCAACCAGCGCCAGCAGATTGACCTCCGGCACGATGCCGCTGCGCGCGCGTTTCAGCTTTTGTCGCAGCGCCTCATTAGGGACGATCGCCATCGAGGCGCCCAGCCCGGCGAGATTAAACGCCTTTGACGGCGACATCAGCGTCACGCTGCGCTGGGCCGCGTCTTCGTTCAGAGTGGCGAAAGGAATATGCCGTGCGCCGGGTTCAAGCAGCAATTCGCAGTGGACTTCATCCGAACAGACGATTAAATCGTGCTCGCGGGCGAACTGATGGTGCTGCGACAGCTCTTCTCGACGATAAACGGTGCCACCGGGATTTTGCGGGTTGCACAGCAGCAGGAGCTTCTCATTGCCGCTGAGCTGCCCATGCAGCGCGGAAAAATCCAGCACCCAACGTTGGCCTGTTGCCGCCAGCGGTACCGAGAGGTGCTTGCGCCCGGCGAATTTGGCCGCTTTGCGAAATGGCGGATAAATGGGGCTGGGCGCGAGCGTGCTCTGATGTTGTTCGGTGAAGGCGCGTACGCACAGGTTCAAGCCGCACACCAGGCCGGGCAGGAAAAGGATCCATTCAGGCTTGATGTGCCAGCGGTAGCGCTCTACCATGCGGCGGGTAAAAACCTCAAGAAGATCGGGGGATGGGTGCGTGTAGCCGAACACGCCGTGCGCCACGCGCCGCTGCAAGGCTTCGATGACCGCCGGCGGGGAGGCGAAGTCGCTGTCGGCGACCCACAGCGGAATGATGTCGCGGTCGCGATATTTATCCCACTTAACGCTGTCACTGTGACTGCGGTCTACCCATTGATCAAAATTGAATGCCATAGTTACAACCCTGAGCCGGTTTATGCCTAAGCATGAGCCTACGTGAGAAATGAAGAAATGAACAATTGCCGCCGTATGTTGGCCGTTATCTGGGGGTGACAATGATAAAACTGGAAGTTTGTTGCTTTAGCGTCGACTGCGCGCTAACGGCCGAACGGGCGGGCGCCGATCGTATCGAGTTATGCGCCAGCCAGAGCGAGGGCGGATTGACGCCGAGTTATGGCACGCTGCGTTTGGCGCGGGAACGGGTTTCGATTCCGGTTCATCCGATCGTACGCCCTCGCGGTGGTGATTTCTGTTATGGCGCGGTGGATTTCGAAGTGATCAAGCAGGATATCCGCCAGATCCGCGAGTTGGGATTCCCCGGCGTGGTCGTCGGCATGCTGGACGAAGAAGGGCATATCGATCTGCCGCGCATGCGCGAGGTAATGACGTTGTGCGAGGGGATGGCCGTCACTTTCCATCGCGCATTCGACATGTGCCAAAACCCGATGGTGGCGCTGGAGCAACTGACCGACCTGGGCGTGGCGCGCATTCTGACTTCCGGTCAACAGCAGAGCGCGGAACTGGGCCTGCCGCTGCTGCGTGATTTGCGTCAGGCCAGCCAGGGCCCGGTGATCATGGCGGGCGCTGGCGTGCGTCTGAGCAATTTGCACAAGTTTGTCGATATCGGCCTGGATGAATTGCACAGCTCTTCCGGCCATCTGGTGCCATCGACCATGCGTTACCGCAAGGCGGGGGTCACCATGTGTTCCGATAATGAGTTTGATGAATTTAGCCATTATTGCGTGGATGGCGAAATGGTGGAGGCGATGAAAAACGCGCTGGCCTTGGTTGACCCCTTGGCGCAAAGCGCATAAACACGCAGCTAACCGCGTTTGATAACCGGTTTCCGGGCCGTAAGACCCCTTTGCGTGTCGCTGAGCCTTCGGCGATCACGCAAGTACCAGGCCCCGGCGTTTTGCCGGGGCTTTTTTTATTTCACACTGATGCCAGACGGTAGTTCGCGCATTACGTAAAGAGTCTATACGATTTGTTTATGAATTGATTAGGTTAATTCATCATGTACCGTGCATTACGAAATATGACTCTGCTTCATTTCGTGTATGTTCTCATACGGCGTTCGGAAAACGCATTGTAAGGGAAATATTTGCGCCGTGATGATAATCCGCGCTGCTTTGGTCTCGTGAAACTTGAATTCGCCTGCGGTGTCGGTGGAAGGGTGATGTTTTCGAATACGGGCCAGGAACTCATCGAAATACTCAAGATTATCTGTATTCAAGACGGCATTGGTTCATTCGTAAAATCAATTGTTAATATTAATTGCGGTGTCAGCTAAATGGTTTTATGGGCGATGAAGAGATGTTCGTCTCAGACTGAACCAGGGCTGATTCGTAAGGGTATAGATATTTCACGGGCTTTTTCCCCCAGATAAACGTACTCATCACCACAACCATCGATGAAGTGTTCTGTCAGGTGCGTTCGGAGTATGAAAAGCCCATAATATTAAGTAAACATTAATTTTCCTGTATAAAGTATATAGAAGCGTATATCAGCATTAGAATCTGTTTATCTGTGAATTCAATCCAATAAATTAGTCAATAAACCCAATGAGCTTGCTATTTTTAGAAAAAACATCTGATAGATTCCATAGGCACACCTATAGCCGAATGAAAACTTCATGTTGCAGGTTTATGTGGGTTTGGCGTTTTACATAATTTTGATTGCGTGCAAAATAATTGCTAAAAACCATCGTTTGCGCTTGTGTTTTTTCATTGGGGTAATTAGATTTTGAATAAACGCGCCGGGCGTTCGAGGCATTAAAATTAATAAGTGCTTCCTCACTCAGTATTGGGTAAGTCAAAAATAGTATTTCTGAAATCTTTGTAGCTCCATATAAAACCGGCGACAAGATGAACGCCTCCCGGGACGGGAAGGCGATACATTGCTTTCTGCGATAAGTTGGGTTTCTGAATCTGGTAAATTTGTGCAAATATGGATATCTAAACATGCTTTCCAACTCTCTTTCTATCGAATCACTGCATATGCAGTTTAAAACCCTGCGCCAGCAGCTGGCGACAGGACAATTTAGCCCGCTGGAGGCATTTTTCGACGATGCCGCTGCTGAGTGGCTGGATACCCCGCGTCGCGCCTATGGTTACGGCTGGTATATGACGCGCTTTATCGAGGGGCCGTTGTCGTTGCCGTTGCCGTTGCCGGATATGCTGGCTCAGTTGCAGGCATGGTGCGAGAGTTCGCCGGCGTCATATCATGCGCACCTGCTCTACGGCCAAGCCTGGGAGTGTGCGGCCGAAAAGATACGTACGACATATTGTGCAGACTATGTGGAGCAGGCCCAATGGGCTGGCGCGCAGATGGCGCGCGACCACGGGCTGGCGGCCTACCTACGGGCCATCGCCCTGCATCCAAGACCGGCCATGGCACTGCATCGCATGATGCGTTTGTGCGCCTATCTGGGAGAGCCGAGATGGCTTCTCGACCTCGCGCAAGGCTTGGTTCCGATTGGCCATGCCGCGTTTCAGGCGCAATGGCATCCAAAAACCTGGGAAGATGGCCTGGCACTGTTCAGAGAGTATGGTGACGGCCTGGCGGACATTCCAGAAGCGCTTCCGCCAGGCTTGCCGCCGCGTGCGCCGGGGGAACTGGAGGACGGCAAGACTTACTGGCTTCGCCTTGCGCTGGCGGCTCGCCCCGGCGACAGCGATGTGTTGGGAGATTATCTGTACTTTCTCTACCCGCGTTGGGGGGGAAGCCATGCCGAAATGGACGCCTTTATCGAAGGTCCTGTCTGCGCCAGTTTGAGCGAGCGGGAGCGCGACGAGTTGCGTTTCGACCAGGCGTTAGACTATCTCGGCTCCCGGGCGTACCCGGATACAGACGACACCGAGCGTCTCAACGCATTCGCCGAGGAGTTCGAGCGCTGCATACAACTTGATCTTTCGCCGTTGAGCCGGGGGCGAGCGCTGTGTAAGTATGCTGATTTTCATTGCTCGCTGGCTCGCAGCGAAGATGGCGGTGAGGTGTCTTGGGATCGAGCCCGGCTGCAACGTGCCTACGACCTGCTCACCGAGGCCATGGCATCCGTTCCCGCCGCAGTTGACCTCACCGAGGCGGCCTACCCGAACACGCTGTATATCCTGCAGGCCTGCCTATGGTTCAACCGCATGCCCGATACTCAGGACCTTTTGAGGCAAGTCCTGGATCGTGCCGTTCGCTGGGGCAACGACTGCGAGGCCCAACTGCTCGCCGCCATCGGCAGTCGGTTCGGGCTTTTCGGTATCGAGCCGGGTGCTTATGACCATACCGAGCTTATCGATCGGGCGTTGGCGTCAACAGAGTCGATGATCAACATCACCCAACTCGGCTCTAATCTTTGGGATTATGTTCCTCAAGAAGCCGTGATGTTCCTGTGGCAGGAGTGTATCGCGCGTGGTAATGGCGATGGTTACATGGGCATGAGCGAGCTGTATGCCGGCAAGATAGACCCTGCATTCACTCCCATCGACGAAGCACTCTCATTCCAGTGGTTGCGTCAGGCCGCCGAGGCGGGGCATCACATCGCCCGCTGCAATCTGGTGTATAAGCTTACCGCCGATGACCAACCATTGAACGCTGCGCAGTATGCGCAGTGCAAAGAATGGATTGAAGATGTCTGGGAGAACTCTGCGCGGGGCTCCCGGCTTGAATCTGCGGCGGCGGTGAACCTTGCCAGGTTGATGATGTATGGCGATATCGAAGAGGATCGCCGTGCTAGTCTGGATAAGGTCCTTGCCTGGATGTGGGCTGAAGACGATGAGCACGACCAGCGTGTAGCTGCGCACAGCTATGCAATTGCTTTTTTGGAGGGCAGGGGCTGTGCACCGAATCGATACCTGGCGAAAATCTGGATTGATCGCGCCTTGGCGATTTCTCCCGATGATGAGCGCTATCTCAGCCTGGCGGACAATATCTATCGGCGCGGCACTTTCCTCGGCGCCTGGCGGGCTGCACTCGATTTTCGCAGGGATCGTGGGCGCATCGATGACCGTGTACGTCATTTGACCTTCGGCAGAGGAGAGCTTGATTTTGCCTGATAAGTCCCTGGGGAATGGCGCAGATAGCTCGCCGTCGCTTACCAAATCGCTTGAATTGACACATTGGCGAGAGCGCTTGCGCGTTTGGTGTTGGTTGGCCATCGGATATGTAGCCATTGCTGGACTGGCGCTGCTTCCCATCCTGGCTTTGCTGGGATTGGCCCTGTACGTGTTCCCATGGTTGCAAGGGGCTGCAATGGCGCTATTGATCTTGGTGGTCATTTTCTATGGCATCGCGTTCTTTCGGGCGCTGCAGCGGCCCGCTGAATATGGCTTAGAAGAAGCGCTGGCGCTGCGAAAACAGGATGCTCCTGGGTTGTATGCCCTGATAGATTCGGTTCGCGATTGTATTGGCGGCCCGAAGCTGAGCAGGGTAATCCTGTCCAAACGATTGAACGCGAGTATCTCGCAGCGCGCGTCTTTTCCTTGGTTAGGTAAGACTCAGCAGACGATGGAAATCGGGCTGCCTCTGTTGTGTCTGCTGCCTGTCGGGCAGGTCGGCGCGATCATCGCTCATGAGTTCGGCCATCTGATGGGAAAACATGGATTGCTCAATAAGCGCATTCAAGACTTGCGTCAGCTACTGATCCGACTTGAGGAAAATCTTGCTGAGTTCGGCGAGTCTTCATCGCTCTATTGGCGTTGGTTTCATCGAGTTTCCTGTTCTTGCCTGCATCTATTTCTGCGTTGGTATGTTCCTCGCCTCGACGCCAGGTCATTCGCCGTCCAGCGGGCAGGCGAGTATGTGGCCGATCAGGTGGCTACCCGTTGGCGTGGCGGGCGGACCATCATTCAGGCGCTATATTCGCTGGAGTTAGCCGGATGCTATCTGCACCAGGAATTTTGGCCTCTTCTATGGGCCGAAGCCAGATACTCGTCCATGCCATGCGGAGCCCCTTTTTCTCAACTCACCTCGGGGAAAGGCATCGGCGACTTGGGGCCGGAACAGGCCACGGAATGGATTTATCACGCCTTGCGTGCGCCCACCGGCGAGGAAGATACGCATCCGTCGTTGCACGATCGAGTGTCCCGACTGGGCGCAAATACTAGAACCTTGAGAGGCTGCTCTCTTATTGGTGGCGTTCCTCATCAGTTGTTTTCCGAGCCATTCCTACAGGATGCGGCGGCGAAGATGGATGCGCAATGGTTGAAGAATGCGGAGCCGGACTGGGCACACCACCACCAAGACTGGAAAGAAACTGTTGCTGCGTATGAATCCCTGCGCTTACGGGCCACAACCCAGCGCTTGTCGGCCAGGGACTGGCTGGCCATGTCGGACAAGAGCAGACGGTTGGGTGCTCACTCTTGGGTGGAAGAGTTGCAACAGGCGCATGCGCTGGCGCCCGACAATCCCGATGTGCTCTATGCTATCGGCCTGGCGCGTCAGGAACAGGGCCGGCTTGAGGTGGCCGCTGAATATCTGCAGCAGGCGATTGAGCAGGATCCGATGGAAACGCTGCGCTGCTCGCGCGCGTTGACGCGCCTGAGCCTGGCGCGTGGCGACATGCTGACCGCAGCACGGCATCGCCTGCGCGCCGATGCCGCCGCCAGGCTCCAGAAGGACATCGACACGGAGTTTGGCACGGTTTATGAAGGCGATGATCTCGCGCACCATGGGCTGCCCTTGTACCGCATTCGTCAGGTAGAACGGGATCTGAGAGCCATTTCCCACTACGCCGAGCAGAAATGGCTGGTCAAAAAGCAGTCGCGTATCGACGGTGGATTCAGCCGGTATGTACTCGTCGTGGTGACCGGAGTCCGGGGGTGGCGGTATGTGTTGGATCGCCTGCTGATGCGTGGTGGTCGCCGACAGGAAATCTGCCAAAGAATGGCTGCCAACCTCAGCCCGAACCTGCCAACGGTGCCTCTTTGGCATTTTTGCACGGCAGAGACTCCACTCGCCCAAAGGTTGGCAAAGAGTGAAATGCTTCCTTTGAAGTAGTTGCCTCTGATCTAAGCGGGTACGAGACGCGAAAGTCGTCACTCGGAGGAAGCAGAAGCAGCCAGGCTTCCATTCGAGACTGTAGCCCTTGTCTGGTTGTGAATCTCGGCGGTGTGACGTGGTTGCGCTTTGGGTTTATGACCGTGAGATTCCAGTGAAAGTAATTGCAATAGCACTGTTGTGTGGATTCTGCGCTCTTAAAAGTACATCGAAGATGGCGTGTCGGCGTCCTGATATGCGTTACCGCGTCTCATGACCGTTCAGTGCAACCGATAACGCAGGTGCCCGGCGATGCAAGCGTGTTCGCAACCTTGAGCATATCTTAAGAGCGGAAGTTTTTTTGTGTCTTGCAAAGACCCCCTGCCGGTTTCAACGACGTTTTGCAGCCGAACAGGCCCCATCTCTTCTTGCGCTCGTCATGCCCTGCTGATAAGTTTGTGAGTTAAAATCCTTTAAATATCATAATATTAAATGATTTTTTTTGTATGTATTGATGCGGTGAATTATTGGCGTCATGCCTCTCAACGCTGCGTCTGCGTTTTCATGTCCGAACACAGCCTGGCTGATGGCCGGAACATCACAGCACCAATGAGGAGAGCCGTCGGCGCAGCCACAGAGCACGTCGACGGCGGACTTTACAAGGAGATAACGATAATGACCCGAACGGCACACTGTTTGACCGCTGCGCTTTTGCTGACCTTGGCCCTGACCGGCTGCCAGACCACCAAGCGGCCTGTTTCTACCTTAAGTAAGCCCCCCAGCGCAGAAGAAATTGCGGAGCAAGACAAACGGCAACGTGAGGCCGAACGCATGCAGCAGTGCCAGCGCGAGCTGGATGCCATGCGCGGCATGGATAACGAAAAATACCAAAAATTCAAACGCGAATTCGATACCTTGATGGGCGGCGCCGCGCAATATGCCGGGGTACGCCAACGGGTCAACACGGGAACGCAGGAAACCGTTGACGCCCTGTATCGTTATCGCACCAGCCGTCTGTGCGCAGACATCAGTTCTGCCATGATGACCGGTCTGGCTGAGCGTGGAGAGCGCACCCAATGACCCCGCGTGCGAGAAAGGCGTTACTGAGCCTGATGATACCGTTGGCGTTTGCGCCGGCGGTGGCCGCTGCGGATGACGATGTGCCGGCGTTATTGCAGTTTGCCGAGCGCTACCAGCGGCAGGATGCACCGGCAGCGGAGGCTGATGCCGCCGTCACGCAACCCCAGGCTCCCCAGAAGTCGGCATCCCGGCCGGTTCAAACGCGTGAGGCGACGGCGCAGAAGAAGCAGCTGGCGCAGTGGCAAAAGGCGCTGCGCGAGAAAGATGCCCGACTGGAGCAACAGCAGGCTTCCATTCAATCACTGCAGCGGGAACTGACCGCGTTGCGCGTTGCGTCCTCCCTGGCGGCTGCCGATAAACCGGTGCCGGCGCCCGATCTGAGCGCGTTGAGCGACTTTGCCAGCGGCGTGCGGCAGGCGCTCAACCTGACGCCGCAAGAGCGTAAGGTTCAGGCACAAATCGCCGAGGCGCAAGCGGCGTTAGCGCGGCAAAAACAGCAAACCGAGGAGCGAGATCGGCGCATCGCCTTGCTGGAGCAACGGCTGGCGGCATTGCCAAAACAGGGCGATAACGCGCGGCAACAGATCTGGCAGGAGAAACTGGCGGCGGCGCAGGCCGCCAACGATAAAGCGCGCCAGCGTTATGAGCAGGACAAAAAAGCGGCCGCCGCTGAACTGGAACAGCAGAAGGCTGAAGCCGCCAAGGCGCTCGGGGCGCTGCAACAGCAGCTGGCGCAGTTGCAAAAAGAGCAGGAAAGCAAACGGCAGCAGGGTGGGCAACAGGAGAAAAGCCTGAAGACGGCGCTGGAGCAGCAAAAGACCGAGGCCGCCAAAGCGACAGAGGAACTTCAGCAGCAGCTGGCAACGCTGCAAAAAGAGCGTGAAAGCCAACGCCAGCAGGCCGAGCAGCAAGAGAAAAAACTGAAGATGGCGCTGGAGCAGCAAAAGACCGCGGCCGCCAAAGCGACGGGGGAACTTCAGCAGCAGCTGGCAGCGCTGCAAAAAGAGCGTGAAAGCCAACGCCAACAGGCCGGGCAGCAAGAGAAAAACCTGAAGATGGCGCTGGAGCAGCAAAAGACCGAGGCCGCTAAAGCGACGGGCGAGCTTCAGCAGCAGCTGGCAGCGCTGCAAAAAGAGCGTGATGACCAACGCCAACAGGCCGAACAACAAGAGAAAAGCCTGCAGGCGGCGTTGGCAAAGCAGGCGATAGACGCCGCCAAAGCGACGGGCGAGCTTCAGCGGCAGTTGGCAACGCTGCAGGAAAAAAACAAAACGCAAACCGAGCAGGCTAAGGCGCTGGAACAGCGTCTGGCGGCGCTGACGGCGGAAAGCGCGCAGGCAGTGCAGCAACGGGATACCGCGTCGCAACAGGCTGATAAAGCGGCGATGGAGCTGGCGGCCGCGCATCAGGCGCAGCAAGCCTTGCGTGAGGAACTGGACGGGCTGAGAGCGCGGGCCAAATGGCTGCCGGATAGGCAAGCGCTGAAGAAAAAACCGGAGCAACAGAGCTACGCCGCCGGTGTCGCTTTGGGGCGCGATATTCAAACGATGCTGGCGGAGCGTAAAAATTGGGGCATCACACCTGATAAAACCGTGCTGCTGGCGGGCGTGATCGATACCTTCAACGGCCATTACCAGTTGAGCGATGCGCAGTTGACCAGCGCACTGGAGGAGTCGGAAAAAGCGGTGAACGAGGCTAGAAGCCAGGCTGCGAAGACGCAGACCAGCAAGGGTGAGGCGTTCGTCGCCGAGTTTAAAAAGAAGAAGGGCACGCGGAAGTCGCCTTCCGGTTTCTGGTATCGCATCGATTATGCGGGTGATGAAGCCATTACGGAAAACGCGCGGGTGGATATCGTGGTGAAAGAAAGTTTAACCGACGGTCGCGTGATTCAGGATATGGATCGCAGTGGGAAGGTGATGTCCCAGCCGCTCTCCGCTTATCCGCCGCTGTTCCGTGAGGCGATCGGGCATCTGAAAAATCACGGTTCGCTGACGATGGTGGTGCCGCCGGCGTTGGCGTACGGTGAAACAGGGTATGCGCCGCAGATCCCACCGAACGCGACGATGGTGTATGAGCTGCGGATTGTCGATGTCAGCAACGGCTAAATTGGGGCCGGCACAGGCCGGCCCGATTAGCGAGCGCTAGGGTTTTTTGGCGGTCAGCACAGCGCGCAGCGGCGCCGGATAGCCTTCGATCGTTTTGCTGCGATCGTTCGGATCGAGGAATTCGGCCAACGACTCGCTGGTCATCCAGTCGGTGCGGCGCTGCTCTTCGAGGCTGGTGACGCACATATCGGCGATCTTCACGTCGATGAAGCCACACTTCTCCAGCCAGCATTTCAGCGCTTCGGCGGAAGGGATGAAATACACGTTGCGCATCTGTGCATAACGATCGCCCGGCACCAGCACCTGGTGACGGTCGCCTTCCACCACCAGCGTTTCCAGCACCAGCTCACCTTCAGGCACCAGCTGATTTTTCAGTTGGTACAGGTGATCGAGCGGCGAGCGGCGATGATACAGCACCCCCATCGAGAACACGGTGTCGAACGCCGCCAGATCCGGCAACTGCTCAATACCGAGCGGCAGCAGATGGGCGCGCTGATCGCCGCCCAACAGTTTGCGCACCGCTTCAAACTGGCACAGGAACAGCTGCATCGGATCGATGCCTACGGCGAAGTGTGCGCCGGCGCCGATCATGCGCCACAGGTGATAGCCGCTGCCGCAGCCGACGTCGAGAATGGTGCGGCCGGCCAGCGGAGAAATGTGCGGCAGTACGCGATCCCATTTCCAATCAGAATGCCATTCGGTATCGATATCGATGCCATACAGCGAGAAGGGCCCTTTGCGCCACGGCATCAGGGTGCGCAGCATTTTCTCGATGCCTTCAAGCTGGCCCGGCGACAGCCCCGGCTCCATCTCGGCGCGCACGCCGTGCAGCAGATCGAGACGGGTGGGAGTCAGCGTCGGCAAATGCTCCACCGAGTTGAACCACTGCTTGAATTTGCCGTGCAGCGATTCGCGCTGCCAGGCGCTCAGCTGAGCGGGCAGCGTATCCAGCCAATGGCTGAGTGGGCTCTTGGCAATGCGCTGATAGAAGTCACCAAACTCGATCATTGCGCATCCCCCGCTTTCAGGGCGATCAGCGAACCGAAGTTGAAGCACTGGAACCACACTTCGGCATGCTCGAATCCGGCCTGTTGCAGACGCGCCTTGTGCGCTTCCACTGAGTCGGTCAGCATCACGTTTTCCAGCATGCTGCGTTTTTGACTGATCTCCAGCTCGCTGTACCCGTTGGCGCGCTTGAAATCGTGGTGCATGTTGAACAGCAGCTCGCCGACTTCGGCGTCTTCAAAGCTGAATTTTTCCGACAACACCAGCGCACCGCCCGGGCGCAGGCCGCGATAGATTTTCTCCAGCAGGCGCAGGCGATCGGCCGGTTCGAGGAACTGCAGCGTAAAGTTCAGCACCACCATCGAGGCGTCTTCGATGTCGATGTCGCGAATATCGGCTTCGATGACGTCTACCGGCGTGTCGGCGCGGAAGGCGTCGATATGGCGGCGGCAACGTTCCACCATCGCCGGCGAATTGTCGACGGCGACGATAGTGCAGCCGGGCACCCTGATATTCCGCCGCATCGACAGCGTCGCCGCGCCCAGCGAGCAGCCCAGGTCATACACCCGGCTGTCGGGTTGCACAAAACGTTCGGCCAGCATGCCGATCATCGAGATGATGTTGGAATAGCCGGGAACGGAGCGTTGGATCATGTCGGGAAACACTTCGGCGACGCGTTCGTCGAAGGTCCAGTCGCCCAGTTTGGCGATGGGGGCGGAGAAAAGAGTATCGCGGTTTGGCATAGCGGCAAATCAGTTCAGAATTCGAAGCTGCGTAGTCTAACAGAAAAGCGTAAAAAAGCGGAGCGGAAGCAGGCGGCGCGGCCGCCTGATGATAAAACGGGATCAATGCAGGCTGAAAATCAAATCCCAGGGCAGATAGAAGATATTTGCCAGCACCATCAACAACAAAGAGATGTAGGTCGCGGCCATGCCCGAACGACGCCAGCGAACCTCGCGGTTGCGCAAACCGTAGTAATGCACCAGTCGCCCGGCCATCAGCATCAGGCCGCAGAGGTGAATCATCCAGATTTCCGCGCCGTTCATCTCCATAATCACCAGCAATACGGCAGCGATAGGAATGTATTCAACGGCGTTGCCATGTACGCGGATGGCGGTCTGTAATTCGTAAAAACCGCCGTCGCCGTAGGCTACGCGGTACTGCATCCTTAATCTGACTACGTCATAAGAGAGTTTGATCAACAACAATGCGCCGAGCACCACATAAAGCGCGCTTACCATTTTTCACTCCGTTCCCTAACCAAAACTGGCAGCCAGCATCATAGCCGTCATTGTATTCACTGTCGCGGGGAAATATTTGATGTTATTGGTCAGATTAATAGGTCAAAACAGTGCATCCTGTTCCGGCCAGTCTGGCGGCGCAGGCAAATCGGGGATCGCCAGGCGCAGCTGCTGCCAAATTTTTTGCGCTTGCTGGGGCGAATCGCCGTTGTCCGGCGTATGAATAAACAGATACGGTTGATGCTGTTGCTGCCACAGCGGCAGTTTTTGCTGCCAGGCTTCGAACCAGCGCAGGTTGTCGGCCAATTGGTCGCCGCCGATAAAGCGCACCAGCGGTTGGCCGGCGGTGACCAGCGCGTGCACCGGCAGCTTCGGTTTTTTCTGCTGGGCATCGCGCACGGCGGCGGTATTGGGGGCGGCGTGATGCACCGGGCGACTGTCGAGGATCACCCGATTGATGCCGCGCTGATGCAGCCCCTGATTCAACGCGCGCTCTTCTTCGCCTTTGGCGAAAAATGCCGGATGACGCACTTCGACGCCGTAAGTGAACTCCTGCGGCAGGCTTTCGAAGAACTGCCACATGCGCGGCAACTCATCGGGGCCGAAGGCGGCGGGCAACTGCAGCCACAATTGCCCGATGCGTTGATGCACCGGGCTCAGGCAGTGGTAAAACGCCTGCAGCTCGGCGGCGCAGTTGCGCAGGGCGGCTTTGTGGCTGATGTCCGACGGGAATTTGAAGCAAAAGCGAAAATCGTCGCCGGTCATGTCGCGCCAGCGCTGCACGATTTCCAGCTTCGGCAGCGCATAGAAGGTGGTGTTGCCCTCCACGCAGTTGAAGTAGCGGCTGTAATCCGCCAAGTCGCGCAGCCCGATACGGTTCCAGGCTGCATGTTGCCACTGTGGCAGTCCGATGTAGATCACGGCATCGTCTTCCTTTACTTGTGCTTGGCTTATCAGGCTACAACTTAACGTTACCGGTCGAGCGCGGCAAGAATTTCGCCGGTGTCGCGCACCCGCGCCAAACGCGGGAAGATGTGTTCGAACGCGAAACGGTGCATTTCCGCGTTCTGCGCGCTGCAGACGTCTTCGGCGATCACCAGCTCATAGCCGTGTTCCCAGGCGGCGCGGGCGGTGGATTCCACGCCGATATTGGTGGATATGCCGCCCAAGACTACGGATTTGATGCCGCGACGGCGCAGCTGCAAGTCCAGATCGGTGCCGTAGAAGGCGCCCCATTGGCGCTTGGTGATCAGAATATCGCTGTCGCAGACCGCCAGCGGCGTGGGGAACTCCCACCAGGTGGCCGGTAAACCGCCGGCGGGCGCGGGAGCCGGCTTGTCTACCGGCTGTTTCAGCGCCTCGGCGAAGGAGTCTGACCAACCGACGCGCACCAACAGCACCGGCGCGCCCAGCATGCGAAAACGCGCGGCCAGCAGGGCGGCGTTCGCCACCACCTGGTCGGCGCCGTGCGGGCCGCCGGCGTAGGGCAGAATGCCGTTTTGCAAATCGATCAACACCAGAGCGGTGGTTTGGGCGTCAAGTTTCAGCATGGATTTCATCTCGTTGCGAAGTGGATAAAAACTGTTCGGCGCGTCGGGCGAGCTGCGTTCGGCGCAAAACCGGGGGAGAATCAGGCTACGTGAAAAAACTGTCGCAGGTTAATGGGAAATTTGTTAACCGATGTGTTGATTCGAACAAAAACGCGCCATTTAGTGCAGTAACAATGCTGTGTTCGCACTTATCGGGCGGATGAATTTCCTTTATAATGACTCCCTTTTTTCAACACTCTTTAATCCAACGACCTATGCCGATTTATGAATATGCATGTGGTGCTTGCAACCATCGGTTAGAGAAATTGCAAAAATTTTCCGATGCGCCGCTGGCAGACTGCCCGGCGTGTGGGCAGCCCGCGTTGACCAAGTTGATTTCATCTTCCGGTTTCCAGCTTAAGGGCACCGGCTGGTATGCGACGGATTTTAAACCGGGTAACAAGTAGAATTTATCAGATAACAGCCGCGCGACAGGGGCGCAGTAGCCCGGCGCGGCATCGGCTGTGTAAAAGGATAGCGTATGCGTACTGAATATTGCGGGCAGTTGAATCTGTCCCACGTGGGCCAGGAAGTCACTCTGTGTGGTTGGGTCAATCGTCGTCGCGATCTCGGCGGCCTGATCTTTATTGATATGCGCGACCGCGAAGGCATCGTGCAGGTGTTCTTCGATCCGGACGAAAAAGTGGCGTTCGACAAGGCCTACGAACTGCGCAATGAGTTCTGCATCCAGATCGTCGGCACCGTGCGTGCGCGTCCGGACAGCCAGATCAATAAAGATATGGCCACCGGCGAAGTGGAAGTGTTTGCCCACGCGCTCGAGATCATCAACCGCTCCGAGCCGCTGCCGCTGGACTCCAATCAGGTCAACAGCGAAGAAGCGCGCCTGAAATACCGCTACCTGGATCTGCGTCGCCCGGAAATGGCCGAGCGTCTGAAGACCCGCGCCAAAATCACCAGCTTCGTGCGCCGTTTTATGGACAGCCACGGCTTCCTCGACATCGAAACGCCGATGCTGACCAAAGCGACGCCGGAAGGCGCCCGCGATTACCTGGTGCCGAGCCGCGTGCACAAGGGCAAATTCTACGCGCTGCCGCAGTCTCCGCAGCTGTTTAAACAGCTGCTGATGATGTCCGGCTTCGATCGTTACTATCAGATCGTCAAATGCTTCCGTGACGAAGACCTGCGTGCGGACCGTCAGCCTGAATTTACCCAGATCGACGTCGAAACCTCCTTCATGACCGCCGACCAGGTGCGTGAAGTGATGGAGAAACTGGCGCGTGAACTGTGGCTGGACGTGAAGGGCGTGGATCTGGGCGATTTCCCGGTCATGACCTTCGCCGAAGCGATGCGTCGCTTTGGTTCCGATAAGCCGGACCTGCGTAACCCGCTGGAGCTGGTGGACGTGGCCGACCTGGTCAAGGACGTCGAGTTCAAAGTATTCTCCGGCCCGGCCAACGACGCCAAAGGCCGCGTGGCGGCGATCCGCGTACCGGGCGGCGCACAGCTGACCCGCAAGCAGATCGATGAGTACGGCGCTTTCGTCAACATCTACGGCGCGAAAGGCCTGGCCTGGCTGAAGGTCAACGACCGCGCCGCCGGCATGGAAGGCGTGCAGAGCCCGATCGCCAAATTCCTCAGCGCGGAAGTGCTGGAAGCTGTTCTGGCGCGTACCGACGCGCAGACCGGCGACATCCTGTTCTTCGGCGCAGACAGCTTCAAGATTGTCACCGATGCGATGGGCGCGCTGCGCCTGAAGCTGGGGCGCGATCTGGGGCTGACCCAACTCGACAGCTGGGCGCCGCTGTGGGTGGTCGACTTCCCGATGTTCGAAGAAGACGAAGAGGGCGGCCTGGCGGCGATGCACCACCCGTTCACCTCGCCGCGCGACATGAGCCCGGAAGAGCTGGCCGCAGCGCCGGTCAACGCTATCGCCAACGCTTATGACATGGTCATCAACGGTTACGAAGTGGGCGGCGGTTCGGTGCGTATTCACCGCAGCGAAATGCAGCAGACGGTATTCAGCATTCTGGGCATCGACGAACACGAACAGCGCGAGAAGTTCGGCTTCCTGCTGGACGCGCTGAAGTACGGCACGCCGCCGCACGCCGGCCTGGCCTTCGGCCTGGACCGTCTGGTGATGCTGCTGACCGGCACCGACAATATCCGCGACGTGATAGCCTTCCCGAAAACCACCGCGGCGGCCTGTCTGATGACCGACGCCCCGAGCTTCGCCAACCCGGCGTCGCTGCAGGAGCTGGCGATCAGCGTGGTAAAGAAAGCCGGTGCGGAACAAGAGAGCGAGTGATGAGTTATAAGCGCCCTGAATCTATCCTGGTAGTGATTTACGCGAAATCCAGTGGTCGGGTGCTGATGTTACAGCGGCGCGACGATACCGAGTTCTGGCAGTCGGTCACCGGCAGTCTGGAGCAGGATGAGTCGCCGCCGCATGCCGCGCGGCGTGAGGTCATGGAAGAAGTCGGCATCGATATCGAAGCAGAGCACCTGCCGTTGTTCGATTGCCAACGCTGCGTGGAGTTTGAACTCTTTGTCCATTTGCGACATCGCTATGCGCCGGGAACCACGCGCAATAAAGAGCACTGGTTCTGTCTGGCGTTGCCCGAGGAGCGCGATCCGGTGATTACCGAGCATCACGCTTACCAATGGCTTGAGGCGGCCGAGGCCGTGAAGTTGACCAAGTCGTGGAGCAATCAGCAGGCGATTGAAGAGTTCGTGATCAATTCAGTCCAGTAGTTTTTTTCGGAGATTTTTTATGGCAGGTCATAGTAAGTGGGCCAACACAAAGCACCGTAAAGCGGCGCAGGACGCCAAGCGCGGTAAAATTTTCACCAAGATTATTCGTGAGCTGGTCACTGCCGCGAAGCTGGGCGGCGGCGATCCGGATTCCAACCCGCGTCTGCGCGCGGCGATGGACAAGGCGCTGTCGAACAACATGACGCGCGACACCATGAACCGGGCGATCGCGCGCGGCGTGGGCGGCGATGATGATACCAACATGGAAACCATCATCTACGAAGGCTACGGCCCTGGCGGCACCGCCGTCATGATCGAATGCCTGAGCGACAACCGTAACCGCACCGTGGCGGAAGTGCGTCACGCCTTCACCAAATGCGGCGGCAATCTGGGTACCGACGGTTCCGTGGCTTACCTGTTCACCAAGAAGGGCGTGATCACTTACGCACCGGGCCTGGATGAAGACAGCGTGATGGAAGCGGCGCTGGAAGCCGGTGCGGAAGACATCGTGACCTATGACGATGGCGCCATCGACGTGTTCACCGCCTGGGAAAGTCTGGGCGCGGTGAAAGACGCGCTGACCGCGGCGGGCTTCGAAGCCGAAGCGGCGGAAGTGTCGATGATCCCATCGACCAAGGCCGACATGGATGCGGAAACCGCGCCTAAGCTGCTGCGCCTGATCGATATGCTGGAAGACTGCGACGACGTGCAGGAAGTTTACCATAACGGTGAGATCTCCGACGAAGTGGCGGCGACGCTGTAATCCGGTAAAACGGGCGCCGCCGTCAGGCGGCGCCGTGCATGCAAGGTGGATGTAGATATGGCGATCATACTCGGTATCGATCCCGGCTCACGCGTCACCGGCTATGGCCTTATCCGCCAGCAGGGGCGCCAGTTGAGCTATATCGCCAGCGGCTGCATCCGCACGGTGGTGGACGACATGCCGACGCGGCTGAAGCTGATTTACGCCGGCGTCAGCGAGATCATCACCCAGTTTCAGCCCGACTTCTTCGCCATCGAACAGGTGTTTATGGCCAAGAACCCGGATTCGGCGCTCAAGCTCGGCCAGGCGCGCGGTGTCGCGATCGTCGCGGCGGTGAATCAGAATCTGGAAGTGTTCGAGTATGCGGCGCGGCAGGTCAAACAAACCGTGGTCGGCACCGGCGCAGCCGAAAAGGCGCAGGTGCAGCACATGGTGCGCTCGCTGCTCAAACTCTCGGCCAATCCGCAGGCGGACGCCGCCGACGCCCTGGCCATCGCCATCACCCACTGCCACCTCAGCCAGAACGTGCTGCGGATGAGCGAAGGGCGGCTTAACCTGGCGCGCGGGCGTTTGCGCTGACGCGAAGCGATGATTGCTCAGGCTGGATATTCATCCAGCCTTTTTTATGTTATAAGCTTTACCAGCAACGGCATGGCAGGGCGCCATGCCCGGTCATTCTGCAGGAGGGTAAATGATAGGTCGTCTCAGAGGAAATATTCTGGAAAAGCAGCCGCCGCTGGTGTTATTGGAGGCGAACGGCGTGGGCTATGAAGTGCACATGCCGATGACCTGCTTTTACGAGCTGCCGGAACTGGGGCAAGAGGCCATCGTGTTTACCCACTTCGTGGTGCGCGAAGATGCGCAGCTGCTGTACGGTTTCAACGATAAGCAAGAGCGCGCGCTGTTCCGCGAGCTGATCAAGGTCAACGGCGTCGGGCCGAAACTGGCGCTCGCCATCCTGTCCGGCATGTCCGCGCAGCAGTTCGTCAGCGCGGTGGAGCGTGAAGAGATCACCGCGCTGGTCAAGCTGCCGGGGGTGGGCAAGAAAACCGCCGAACGCCTGGTGGTAGAGATGAAAGACCGCTTCAAAGGGCTCAACGGCGATCTGTTCAACAGCAGCGAGATCAGCTTGCCGTCCGCCGCTGAGAAAGCGCCTGAGGCGGATGCGGAGGCCGAAGCGGTCTCGGCATTGGTGGCGCTGGGCTATAAGCCGCAGGAAGCCAGCCGCATGGTCAGCAAAATTGCCAAACCGGGTGCCGACTGCGAGACCCTGATCCGCGACGCGTTGCGCGCTGCTTTGTAAGGCCGCTAAGAGGTAGATAATGATTGAAGCCGATCGCCTGATCTCCGCCGAACCGCTCAACGAGGAAGACGTCCTCGATCGCGCCATTCGTCCCAAGCTGTTGACCGAATACGTGGGCCAGCCGCACGTACGCGAGCAGATGGAGATTTTCATCCAGGCGGCCAAGCAGCGCGGCGACGCGCTCGACCACCTGCTGATCTTCGGTCCGCCGGGGCTGGGGAAAACCACCCTGGCCAACATCGTGGCCAACGAAATGGGCGTGAATTTGCGTACCACCTCCGGCCCGGTGCTGGAGAAGGCCGGCGATCTGGCGGCGATGCTGACCAACCTTGAACCGCATGACGTGTTGTTCATCGATGAGATTCACCGTCTGTCACCGGTGGTGGAAGAGGTGCTGTATCCGGCGATGGAAGACTATCAGCTGGATATCATGATCGGCGAAGGGCCGGCGGCGCGTTCGATTAAGCTCGATCTGCCGCCGTTTACCTTGGTGGGGGCAACCACCCGCGCCGGTTCGCTGACGTCACCGCTGCGCGATCGCTTTGGCATTGTCCAGCGGCTGGAGTTTTATCAGGTGGCCGATCTGCAGCACATCGTCTCGCGCAGCGCCGGCTGTCTGGGGCTGGAGCTGTCCGACGAGGGGGCCCATGAGGTGGCTCGTCGCGCGCGCGGCACGCCGCGCATCGCCAACCGTCTGTTGCGCCGTGTGCGCGACTTCGCCGAAGTGCGCGCCAACGGCGTGATCAGCGGCGCGGTGGCGGCGCAGGCGCTCGATATGCTCAACGTCGATGCCGAAGGCTTCGACTATATGGATCGCAAACTGCTGTTGGCGATTATCGACAAGTTTACCGGCGGCCCGGTCGGGTTGGATAACCTGGCTGCGGCGATCGGCGAGGAGCGCGAGACCATCGAAGACGTGATCGAACCGTTCCTGATCCAGCAAGGCTTTATCCAGCGCACGCCGCGCGGCCGTTTGGCGACGCAGCACGCCTACCGGCACTTTGGTCTCGAACGCGAAGAGTAAGTTTTTAATCCGCCAATAAGAAAGGGCCGCAGATGCGGCCCTTGTCATATCCCGGCTTTAATCAAGCCTGCTGTTTTTTAAACAGGCTCAGCGTGAACAGCACGGCGGCGCAGAGCACCACCGAAGGGCCGGCCGGCGTATCGTAAAACGCCGAGAAGGTCAGGCCGCCGGTAACCGCCACCATCCCGAGCAGCACCGCGATGCCCGCCATCTGCTCCGGCGTGCGCGCGAAGCGGCGAGCGGTGGCCGCCGGAATGATCAGCAGCGAGGTGATGATCAGCGCGCCGACGAATTTCATCGCCAGACCGATGGTCAAGGCGGTGACCAGCATCAGCACGGTGCGCGCCCGCGCCAGATTGACGCCGTCGACGTGCGCCAGCTCAGGGCTGATGGTCATCGACAGCAGATCGCGCCACTGCCACCACAGCACCAACAGCACCACGGCGACGCCGCCGGCGATCATCACGATGTCGCTCAGCGTGACCGACAGCAGATCGCCGAACAGGTAGGCCATCAGATCGACCCGCACGTTGGACATCAGCGCCACCACCACCAGCCCCAGCGACAGCGCGCTGTGGGCCAGAATGCCGAGCAGCGTATCCACCGAGAGCTGCGGGCGGCGCTCCAGCCACACCAGGGCCAGGGCCAGCAGCAGCGTAATGGCGATCACCGCATAGAAAGGATTGATGTCCAGCAGCAGACCGAAGGCGACGCCGAGTAGCGAGGCGTGCGCCAGGGTATCGCCGAAGTAGGACATCCGGCGCCAGACCACAAAAGAGCCCAGCGGCCCGGCGGCGCCGGCCAACAACACCCCGGCCAGCCAGCCGGGAAGTAACAGTTCAATCATGCTTCGCGGCTCCCGGTTTTCTTCAAGACAATCCTTCCCTGCAGGTCGTGACGGTGGTTGTGATGGTGGCGATACACGGCCAGCTGCTCTGCGCCGCGGTTGCCGAACATGGCGATGAATTCGGGATGCATCGAGACCACCTCCGGCGCGCCGGAGCAGCAGATGTGCTGATTGAGGCACAACACCTCGTCGGTTTTCGCCATCACCAGATGCAGATCGTGCGAGACCATCAGCACGGCGCACCCCAGCTCCTTGCGCAGCTGATCGATAAGATCGTACAGCGCCAGTTGGCCATTGACGTCCACCCCTTGCGTGGGTTCGTCCAGCACCAGCAGTTGCGGTTTATTCAGCAGCGCTCGCGCCAGCAGCACGCGTTGGTTTTCACCGCCGGAGAGTTTTTGCATGGGCTGGTCGAGCAGGTGGGCGGCGTGCACGCGTTTGAGCGCTGGCAGAATATCGGCTTTCTTTACGCCCGGCTTCAGGCGCATAAAGCGGCTGACGGTCAATGGCAGGGTAGCGTCGAGGTGCAGCTTTTGCGGCACGTAGCCGATGCGCAGATCGGGCTCACGCTCCAGCGTGCCGGCGGTCGGTTTTACCAACCCCAGCACAACGCGCACCAGCGTGGATTTACCCGCGCCGTTCGGGCCCAGCAGGGTGAGAATACGGCCGGGCTGCAGGCTGAGGGAAATATTCGACAGCACCTTGCGGCTGCCGAAGGCGACGGAGATATTTTTTAGCGTTATCAGTGTAGACATCTCGAGATTACAGGTTGCAGAACGAAGCGAATGTTATAATATCACGCCTTGTTGATGAAAACGATGGGATTACTGATGATGGCACAGAAAAATAAATGGCTGCAGCGCACGCTGCTGGCCAGCGCATTCTTGATGGCCGGTCCGCTGAGCAGCGCTTCCGCGGCGGTGGTGACGACGATTCGTCCGCTGGGCTTTATCGCTTCGGCTATCGCCGACGGCGTGACGCCGACCGAGGTGCTGCTGCCGGATGGCGCTTCGCCGCACGACTTCGCGCTGCGGCCTTCCGATATTCAGCGTTTGCGTTCTGCCGACCTGGTGCTGTGGGTCGGACCGGACATGGAAGCGTTCCTGACCAAGGCGCTGGTGCCTATCTCGGCAACCCGCAAACTCGCCATCAGCGAACTGCCCGCGGTGAAGCCGCTGCTGATGAAAGGCGAAAATGACGACGATCATGATCATGCAGGCGAGGCGCATAACCATGCTGATGACGATCATGGGCATCATCACGGCGAGTACAATATGCACGTTTGGCTGTCGCCGGAGGTGGCAAAAGTGACCGCGATCGCGATTCACGACAGATTGTTGGAACTTATGCCGCAAAATAAGGACAAATTAGACGCAAACCTGCGCCAGTTCGAGAATCTGCTGACGCAAACTGACAAAAATGTTGGTAACATGCTTACGCCTGTGCAAGGTAAGGGTTATTTTGTTTTTCATGATGCTTACGGCTACTTTGAGAAACACTACGGTTTGAGTCCGCTGGGCCATTTCACCGTCAATCCCGAAATTCAGCCTGGAGCACAGCGCCTACACCAAATTCGAACACAGTTGGTTGAGCAGAAAGCGGTATGCGTTTTTGCTGAGCCACAATTCAGGCCGGCCGTAATCAATGCCGTCGCCAAGGGTACCACTGTGCGTTCCGGAACGCTGGACCCGCTGGGCATCGGCATCGCGCTGGGGAAGGACAGCTACGGGAAATTCCTGACACAGCTGTCAAGCCAGTACGTGAGCTGCCTGAAGTAAGCTTATGAGGATAATATCGAGTGCAGCAGATAGTCCGAACTATCGCTCTGGCGTATAACAACCTGCCACGGCCCCACCGCGTCATGCTGGGGTCGCTGACAGTCGTCACATTGGCCGTCGCTGTTTGGCGGCCTTTTGTTTACCACCCAGAACACAATCCCATCGCCAAGAGCGTCGAGTTAGAATCCAGCCAGATGCGGTCATTGCTCCCCGAAGCTAGTGAACCGATAGATGCCGACCAACCCACCCCCGATGACGAAATCCCGCAGGATGAGCTGGATCAGAAGGATGCCGGCGATGATGGCGTGCATGAATATGTGGTTTCCACCGGCGATACCCTCGGCAGCATTCTGACGCAGTACGGCATCGATATGTCGGATGTCACGCTGCTGGCTTCGCAAAACCGCGATCTGCGCAACCTGAAGATCGGCCAACAGCTGTCGTGGACCGTAAACGAAGCGGGCGATCTGCAGCAGTTGACCTGGGAGGTTTCTCGTCGCGAAACCCGCACCTACGATCGCGTCGGCAACAGCTTCAAAGAGTCGAAAGAGGCGCAGCAGGGCGAATGGCGCAACAACGTGATCAGCGGCCGCGTTAACGGCAGCTTCGTCAGCAGCGCCGGCGACGCCGGGTTGAGCCGTAACGAAATCAATGCGGTGATCAAGGCGCTGCAATGGCAGCTCGATTTCCGCAAGCTGCGCAAGGGCGACCAGTTCTCCGTGCTGATGTCGCGCGAACATTTCGACGGCAAGAAATCGCAAAGCCAACTGTTGGGCGTGCGTCTGCGCACGGGCGGCAAAGATTACTATGCGATCCGCGCCGAGGACGGCAAGTTCTACGATCGCCAGGGCTCTGGCCTGGCGCGCGGCTTCATGCGTTTCCCAACCATGAAACAGTTCCGCATCTCCTCCAACTTCAACCCGCGCCGGGTTAACCCGGTGACCGGCCGCGTGGCGCCGCACAAGGGCGTCGATTTCGCCATGCCGGTCGGCACGCCGGTGCTGGCGGTCGGCGACGGCGAGGTGGTGATCGCCAAGCGCAGCGGCGCAGCGGGCAACTATGTGGCGATCCGCCACGGTCGCCAATACACCACGCGCTACATGCACCTGAAAAAGCTGCTGGTGAAACCGGGCCAGAAGGTGAAGCGTGGCGATCGCATAGCGCTCTCCGGCAACACCGGCCGTTCCACCGGGCCGCACCTGCACTTTGAACTGTGGACCGGTCAACAGGCGGTGAACCCGCTGACGGCCAAGCTGCCGCGTTCCGAAGGCCTGAGCGGCAAAGACCGCAGCGATTATCTGGCGCAGGTGAAGGAAGTGGTTCCTCAGCTGCAACTGGATTAACGTCCCCCTTATTCCGGCGCTCCGGCGCCGTTAATTTCATCGGCCTGATTGCGGGCCGATGCTGTTTTATCTGGGCGGTTCGCGGTTGTTAATTGCAAAATTGGTGATGGCAATTATGATTAGCCGAATTGCTAAGCGAAGAGCATGTGCATGCAAAACGAGAAGAAATCGAACGTAGAGTTCATCCCGCAGTTTCAAAAAGCCTTTTTATATCCGCGCTACTGGGGCGTATGGCTGGGAACCGGCCTGATGGCCGGCGTTTCGCTGGTGCCTGCGCGCCTGCGCGATCCGGTGCTGGGAGCGATCGGCACACTGGCCGGCAAGCTGGCGAAAGGGGCGCGTCGTCGTGCCCGCATCAACCTGCTGTATTGCTTGCCGGAACTGCCGGAAAGCGAGCGTGAGCACATTATCGACCAGATGTTCGCCTGTGCGCCGCAGTCGATGGTGCTGATGGCGGAACTGGCCTGCACCAAACCGGAAAAAGTGCTCAAGCGCGTGCGTTGGCACGGTGAAGAGGTGTTGGACAAGATCCGCGCGGAAGGGCGCAACGTGATTTTCCTGGTGCCACATGGCTGGGCGGTGGATGTGCCGGCGATGTTGATGGCCGCGCGCGGTCAACCGATGGCGGCGATGTTCCACAATCAGCGCAATCAGCTGATCGACTACCTGTGGAATGCCGTGCGTCGTAAATTCGGCGGTCGCATGCACGCGCGCAATGATGGCATCAAACCGTTTATCAGTTCGGTTCGCCAGGGATATTGGGGTTACTATCTGCCCGACCAGGATCACGGCGCTGAGCACAGTGAGTTTGTCGACTTCTTCGCCACCTATAAGGCGACGTTGCCGGCGGTCGGGCGGTTGATGAAAGTGTGTCGTGCGGCGATCGTGCCGTTGTTCCCGGTGTACGACGGCAAAACCAGCATGCTGGATATTTATATTCGCGAGCCGATGGACGATCTGGCCGAAGCGGACGATCCGCGCATTGCCCGCCGCATGAACGAAGAGGTGGAGAATCTGGTGGGCCCGAACCCGGAGCAGTACACCTGGATCCTCAAACTGTTGAAGACGCGCAAGGAAGGGGAGATTGAACCCTACTCGCGCGACGATCTGTATCGCTAATCCTATCTACCGCTAACGCCGGCCGGGTCTCACCCGACCGGCGTCACTTCAGATGTGCACCATACAGCCGCGCGCCCGCAGGATGTCAATGACGTTGGGCGTGTGGGTGAAATCATTCCAGCGCAGATCCAGCTTGCGCAGCCGGCTCAGTTCGCCGAGGCTTTCCGGCAGATCGCTCAGTCGGTTGGCGCGCAGATCCAGACTTCTCAGCGCCGTGAGCTCACCGATATTTTCCGGCAGGCGCGTCAGCTGATTAAAACGCAGGTTCAGCTCGCTCAATCGCGGCAGGCGGCAGAAGGCTGCCGGCAGTTCGGTGATGGCATTGTTGGCCGCATCGAGTATCTCAAGCTCGCCGAGCAGAGCCATTTCCGCCGGCAGCGTGGTCAGGGCATTTTTCATGATATGCAACTCGCGCAGCGCGCGCAGCTGCCCGATTTCGGCCGGCAGGCTGCGGATGCGATTGTTGTATAAACGCAGCTCCTGCAATGCCGCCAGCCTCGGTATTGCCTGCGGCAAGGCGGTCAGCCGGTTATCGGTCGCGTTGAGGTAAACCAACTGCTGCAGCTGCGCCAGCGCACGCGGCAGGTCGCTAAAGCCGTTATCGCTCAGATAGAGGTATTTCAGCCGGTGCAGTTGCCCCAACGTTTCGGGCAGTTCGCTCGCGCGGTTGTGACCAAAATCGAACATCTCGAGCTGTTGCAACTGACCTATCTCCGGGGGCAGATGCTCGAGCTGATTGCAAGAGATGTTCAGCACCTGCAGGTTGCGATGCCGGAATAGGGAAGTAGGGAAGACCGTCAGCCGATTGTCGTACAGGCTTACCTTGCGCAGCGCGTGGCCGGCAAACAGCGATTCGTCGAGCTGCGTCAGGCCGCGTCCATCGAGCTCGAGCTCATCGCAGGTCGAGGCGGGATTGTGCTGGTGGAGCATGGCGTTCTCCGTCGTAATGGCAGTGTCAGAGCAAAAAAAATGCCGGCCTGTGTGGGCCGGCCGGCATTTCGTCTGCGGCGTGAATTACTCGACGCGCAGGATACGGCTGGTATTGGTGGTGCCGACGGTTTCCATCACGTCGCCCTGGGTGACGATCACCAGATCGCCGGAGACCAGGAAGCCTTTGTCGCGCAGGCGATTGACGGCTTCGTTGGCGGCGATCACGCCATCTTTATGGCTGTCGAAATACACCGGCGTCACGCCGCGATACAGTGCGGTCAGGTTAAGCGTGTGCTCATGCCGCGACATGGCGAAGATCGGCAGGCCGGAGCTGATGCGTGACATCATCAGCGCGGTGCGGCCGGACTCGGTCATGGCGATCAGCGCGGTGACGCCTTTCAGGTGGTTGGCCGCATACATCGAAGACATGGCGATCGCCTCTTCGATATTGTCGAACTGCACGTCCAGACGGTGTTTGGAAACGTTGATGCTCGGGATCTTCTCGGCGCCCAGACAAACGCGCGCCATCGCCGCCACGGTTTCCGCCGGGTATTGGCCGGCAGCGGTTTCCGCCGACAGCATGACGGCGTCGGTGCCGTCCAGCACGGCGTTGGCCACGTCCATGACTTCGGCGCGGGTCGGCATCGGGTTGGTGATCATCGACTCCATCATCTGAGTCGCGGTGATCACCGCGCGGTTCAGAGTACGGGCGCGGCGGATCAGTTTCTTCTGGATCCCGACCAGCTCCGGATCGCCGATTTCGACGCCCAGATCGCCACGGGCGACCATCACCACGTCGGAGGCGAGAATGATGTCGTCCATCGCTTCGTCGCTGCAGACCGCTTCGGCGCGCTCAACCTTGGACACGATCTTGGCGTTGCAGCCTGCGTCGCGCGCCAGGCGGCGAGCATAGTTCAGGTCTTCACCGGTGCGCGGGAAGGAGACCGCCAGGTAGTCGACGCCGATCTTGGCGGCGGTGACGATGTCCGCCTTGTCTTTTTCGGTCAGCGCTTCGGCCGACAGGCCGCCGCCGAGTTTGTTGATGCCCTTGTTGTTGGACAACGGGCCGCCAACGGTGACTTCGGTAAACACTTTCATGCCCTGAACTTCGAGCACTTTCAGCTGAACGCGGCCGTCGTCGAGCAGCAAGACGTCGCCCGGCACGACGTCGGCAGGCAGGCCTTTATAGTCGATACCGACTTTTTCTTTATCGCCTTCGCCTTTTGACAGGTTGGCGTCCAGCAGGAATTTATCGCCCACGTTGAGGAAGATTTTGCCTTCCTTGAAGGTGGAAACGCGGATTTTCGGCCCTTGCAGATCGCCGAGGATAGCGACGTGACGTCCCAGTTTAGCGGCGATTTCGCGAACTTTGTCTGCGCGAGCCTGGTGATCTTCCGGGCTGCCGTGGGAGAAGTTAAGCCGAACTACGTTGGCGCCGGCGGCAATGATCTTTTCCAGATTATTGTCGCGGTCTGTAGCCGGACCCAGGGTGGTAACGATTTTGGTTCTTCTGAGCCGTCTGGACATGTATTACTCCGTTGACTGGTGAAGCAAATATTGGTGTCGCGATAACGTCGGATAACGAAACCAGGCGTGAAATGTAATTTTACAACACTGATATTTCACCCGGGTTACCCGCATGAGCGTATTAACAGGGTACAGCCTCTGATGTCGCCATTCAAATGTCTGTTGAACGGCGACTTTTTTCTTCGTCGGGTTACGAGTCAAAACTGTTGGGAATGACTACGCCTTTATCAAAGCGCGATTCTTTGAGCGCTTCTTTGACCCGCTTCAAGTTATCTCTGAATTTAGCCCCTCTGCGCAAGGTAAATCCGGTGGCGAGCACGTCAATGAGCGTTAATTGCGCGATCCGCGACACCATCGGCATGTAAACGTCGGTGTCTTCAGGCACGTCGAGCAGCAACGCGAGGCTTGCCGCTTGGGCGAGCGGGGTATCGCGCGAGGTGACAGCCAGTACCGTGGCGTCGTTTTCTCGCGCCAGGTGGGCCATCTCCACCAGGTTCTTGGTGCGGCCGGTGTGAGAGATCAACACCACTACGTCGCCCTCGCCGGAGTTCATGCAGCTCATGCGCTGCATGACGATGTCATCGAAGTAGACCACCGGAATATTGAAGCGGAAAAATTTGTTCATCGCGTCGTGGGCCACGGCGGCGGAGGCGCCCAGACCGAAGAAAGAGATCTTTTTTGCCTGGGTGAGCAGGTCAACCGCACGATTGATTGCGGCAATATCCAAATTTGCCTTTACTGTATCCAGGCTGGCCATCACCGATTCGAAGATCTTGCTGGTGTAGGAATCGACGCTGTCATCTTCCTCGACGTTGCGGTTCACGTAGGGCGTGCCGTTAGCCAGGCTTTGGGCGAGATGCAGTTTGAAGTCGGGAAAGCCTTTGGTATCAAGGCGACGGCAAAAACGGTTAACGGTGGGTTCGCTGACGTCGGCCATGCGCGCCAGCGTGGCGATGCTGGAGTGAATGGCGGTCTGCGGGGAGGCCAGGATCACCTCGGCGACTTTCCTTTCAGATTTGCTCAGGAGCTCCAGATGGCTCTGGATTTTGTCCAGCGTATTCATATAACGAGAGTCACTCATGGTTTTATCCCTGTGGCTTTCAAGCAACAGCGCCGAATTTCGCCCGTGTTCGCCGTGCAAGCAGACGCCAAACGAGCGGCTGTAACCTGAAATCGATAGGGTATGTCGATTGCAAACAAAGGAGAAATCAATGCCGGTTTAGTGAAAATATACTACGTGCTGGTAACCGTTGGCAGTCTCGACAGGGCGTATGCAGGCTTTTTTCACCAGAATATGACCTGTGTCTAACTTTCATAATGGTAACAGAGCGTCAAAAAAGACGAAAAATTACAGTTTTGCCCGCCTGTGAGGGCGCCGGCGCGCAGTGGCGCTACCACTGAGATCTTAACGTCTTTTTTCTGCTTCTGCGCTGGGTTTGCTGGCCGTAGTCAAACAGAGTACATTAGTAATGTAAGAAAATTACAAATATCCTGCAACGAGGAGATGAACATGGCGGTAACCTCTACAGCCCAGGCGTGTGACCTGGTTATTTTCGGCGCGAAAGGTGATTTGGCGCGCCGTAAGCTGCTGCCTTCCCTGTACCAGTTAGAGAAAGCCGGACACATCCACCCGGATACGCGGATCATCGGCGTTGGCCGCGCGGAGTGGGATAAAAAAGCCTATACCGAAGTGGTCAAGGAAGCGCTTGGCACCTTCATGAAGGAAAAACTGGATGACGAACTCTGGGCTACGCTGAGCGCGCGCCTGGACTTCTGTAACCTGGACGTCAACGACAGCAAGAACTTTACCAAACTGGGTAAAATGCTGGATCAGAAGCACCGCACCACCATCAACTACTTCGCCATGCCGCCAAGCACCTTCGGCGCCATCTGCAAAGGGTTGGGCGAAGCCAAGCTGAACCATGAGCCGGCGCGCGTGGTGATGGAGAAACCGTTGGGCACCGATCTGGCGTCTTCCCGCGTGATCAACGATCAGGTGGCGGAGTTCTTCAACGAGTCCCAGGTCTACCGCATCGACCACTACCTCGGCAAAGAGACGGTGTTGAACCTGTTGGCGCTGCGTTTCGCCAACTCGCTGTTCGCGTCCAACTGGGACAACCGCACCATCGATTCGGTGCAGATCACCGTGGCGGAAGAGGTGGGCATCGAAGGGCGCTGGGGTTACTTCGATCAGGCCGGCCAAATGCGCGACATGATCCAGAACCACCTGCTGCAGATCCTGACCATGATCGCCATGTCGCCGCCGGCGGATCTGACCACCGACCGCATCCGCGATGAGAAGGTGAAAGTGCTGCGTTCGCTGCGCCGCATCGATCAGACCAATGTACGGGAAACCACCGTGCGCGGTCAGTACACCGCCGGTTTCGTTCAGGGCAAGAAAGTGCCGGGGTATCTGGAAGAAGAAGGGGCGAACAAGAGCAGCAGCACCGAGACCTTCGTTTCCATCCGCGTGGACATCGACAACTGGCAGTGGGCCGGGGTGCCGTTCTATCTGCGTACCGGTAAACGTCTGCCGACCAAATGCTCGGAAGTGGTGGTGTACTTCAAGAATCCGCCGCTTAACCTGTTCAGCGACTCTTATCAGCAGCTGCCGCAAAACAAGCTGACCATTCGTTTGCAACCGGACGAAGGCATCGAAATTCAGGTATTGAACAAGGTGCCGGGGCTGGATCACAAGCACCGCCTGCAGACTACCAAGCTGGATCTGAGTTTCTCGGAAACCTTCAACCAGGAGCACGTGGCGGATGCCTACGAGCGCCTGCTGCTGGAGACCATGCGCGGCATTCAGGCGCTGTTCGTGCGCCGTGATGAAGTGGAAGAGGCCTGGAAGTGGGTCGACTCCATCATGGACGCGTGGAAAGCCGACAACGAAGCGCCTAAGCCTTATCAGGCGGGCACGTGGGGGCCGGTGGCCTCGGTGGCGATGATCACCCGCGACGGCCGTTCCTGGAACGAGTTCGAGTAATGCGCAATGCCGGCAGCCCGTCTGCCGGCTTTTTTTTGCCTGCGATCTGCGCGTGGGCCACATCACTTACGGTACGGCCGGACGTTCGCGCGTTTGCGCGGAGCCCTGTGGCAGGGGCGTGCCATTGTTAACCGCGAGTAATGGAGAAATAACGATGAAAAACTGGAAAACCAGCGCCGAACAGATCCTGACGGCGGGACCGGTGGTGCCGGTTATCGTGATCAACACGCTGGAACAGGCGGTTCCGCTGGCGAAAGCGCTGGTTGCCGGCGGCGTGCGAGTGCTGGAGGTGACGTTGCGCACCGCCTGTGCGCTGGAGGCGATTCGCGCTATCGCTAAAGAGGTGCCGGAGGCGATCATCGGCGCCGGTACGGTGATCAATCCACAGCAGCTGCGGGAGGTGACCGAGGCGGGGGCGCAGTTCGCCATCAGCCCGGGGTTGACCGAAGCCTTGCTGCAGGCGGCGACGGCGGGGTCAATCCCGCTTATTCCGGGCATCAGCACCGTATCTGAACTGATGCTGGGCATGGATTACGGCCTGCGCGAATTTAAATTCTTCCCGGCGGAAGCCAACGGCGGCGTGAAGGCGCTGCAGGCGATCGGCGGCCCGTTCCCGCAGGTGCGCTTTTGCCCGACCGGCGGCATTACGCCGAACAATTACCGCGATTATCTGGCGCTAAAAAGCGTGCTGTGCATCGGCGGCTCCTGGCTGGTGCCGGCCGATGCGCTCGAAAGCGGCGACTACGCGCGCATCACTGAACTGGCGGGCAGCGCCGTCAGCGGCGCCGCGTTGTAACCCGCGCCAGGCCTGGGGTTGGCGCTTATTTGCTCACCCGCGGATATCGCAAGGCTCAACGCTCTGTTGGGCCTTTTTTAATTTTTATCGCGATTAACTTTCTTATTTTTAACCCGTTTTTTTCTGCTTTTTTATGAAAACGGCAGTTTGCTTTCTTATTTTGGCTGTGGTAAAAATATCTCAGTTGAAAATTTTACTTTTATGAGGATATTGGGCAAATCGCACGGTGTGCGGCTGATAATAGAGAACTATTATGATGACTATTAACGGAACTACCCTCAGAACCTCTACGTGCCAACTCTTCCTGTCTGCGATCCTTGCCAGTGAGCATCACTGGTGCAGCGAGCTATAGCGTCTTTCTCCCTTAACCGGTGCTGGTAGCGGGCTTGCGCCTTCGCTCTACCGTTCAGCCGGACAAACATTCTTTTTGCGTTTGGGTCAGTTTATCCCCAGGGATCTCTGCGTCTTGCGCGCCGTGCTGCGGCCGTTCGACGAGATAAATCGGGATAAATATGCCTTGGCGCGCGTTATTCGCCGTTTGGGAGAAAAATTATGATTTATTGGATCTTTTTAGGTTTGGCCATCATGACCGAAATCATCGGCACCTTGTCGATGAAATACGCCAGCGTCAATGGCGGCATGATTGGGCATATCGTGATGTACGTGATGATCACCGCGTCTTATGTGTTGCTGTCAGTAGCGGTAAAACGCGTGGCGTTGGGCGTGGCTTATGCGCTGTGGGAAGGTATCGGCATTCTGTTCATTACCCTGTTCAGCGTGCTGTGGTTCGACGAGCCCATTTCCGCGCTGAAGGTACTGGGTCTGGCTACGCTGATCGCCGGTATCATGCTGGTGAAATCCGGTACCCGCAAAGAGCGAAAACAGGTCAGCCCGCGAGGTGACAACCATGCAACAGTTTGAGTTGTACCACATTGGGTTCCTGGGATTGGCCATCGTGCTGGAAATCATCGCCAACATCTTCCTGAAGATGTCGGACGGCTTCCGTAAAATTTGGTTGGGGCTGTTGTCGCTGCTGTCGGTACTCGGCGCGTTCAGCGCCCTGGCGCAGGCGGTAAAGGGCATCGATCTGTCAATCGCTTACGCGTTATGGGGCGGTTTCGGTATCGCCGCCACCATCGCTGCGGGCTGGATCATGTTCGGCCAGCGGTTGAACGCCAAAGGCTGGATTGGTCTGGCGCTGCTGTTGACGGGGATGGTGATCCTCAAACTGTCCTGATAGCGGGCAATAAAAAAACCGCAGGCATAGCCGCCTGCGGTTTTTTTTTCGTCTGCGCGTGGCTTACAGCGCGGCGATGATTTTGATTTCCACCTTGTACTTCGGATTCATCAGCTGAGCCTGCACGGTGCAGCGCACCGGCGCGCTGCCGGCGACCACCCAGGCGTCCCAGGCGGCGTTCATCGCGGCGAAGTCGGCGGTATTGGCCAGGAAGATGGTGGCATCCAGAATACGGCTTTTGTCCGACCCTACGCGTTCCAGCAGCACGTCGATGGCGGCAAGGGCGTTGGCGGTCTGCGCGGTCGCGTCATCGTCCAGATTTTCCGGCACGCTGGTGTAGTAAACGGTCTCGTTGTGCACCACGGCTTCGGACCAGCGCTTATCGGGATCAATTCTTTCAATATTCATTTGCTTATCTCCATATCATCGTCCCGCTAAGGGTAGCACAGCCGGTGATGAAAAAGCGCGGCGATAAAGTGGGTGGTAGCCGGGCGGCAGGCTTGGCATAATCACCGCTGAATGACACCGGCAGAGAGACAGCGTGACAGACGATTTTGCAACAGACGGCGCATTGGCGCAGGCTATCAAGGGATTCAAACCGCGTGAGCCGCAGCGGCAGATGGCGCAAGCCGTTACCGAAGCGATCAATTTCAAGCAGGAACTGGTGGTGGAAGCCGGCACCGGCACCGGCAAAACCTTCGCTTATCTGGCACCGGCGCTGCGTGCCGATCGCAAAGTGATCATCTCCACCGGTTCGAAAGCGCTGCAGGATCAGCTGTATGCGCGCGATCTGCCCACCGTCGCCAAGGCGCTGAAGTACAAAGGCAAGCTGGCGCTGCTGAAGGGGCGCTCCAACTACCTGTGTCTGGAGCGTCTTGAGCAACAGTCGATGGCCGGCGGGGAGCTGGCGGGGCAGACGTTGATCGATCTGGTGCAATTGCGCAAATGGTCGTCGCAGACCAAAGAGGGTGATATCAGCACCTGCAGCGAAGTGGCGGAAGACAGCTTCGTCTGGCCATTGGTGACCAGCACCAATGATAACTGTCTCGGCAGCGACTGCCCGCTGTATCAGGATTGCTTCGTGGTCAAAGCGCGCCGCCGCGCGATGGATGCGGATGTGGTGGTGGTGAACCATCACCTGTTCCTGGCGGATATGGTGGTGAAAGAGGGCGGTTTCGCCGAGTTGATCCCAGAGGCGGAGGTGATGATTTTCGATGAGGCGCACCAAATCCCCGACATCGCCAGCCAGTATTTCGGCCAGCAGCTCACCAGCCGCCAACTGCTGGATCTGGCGAAGGACATCACCATCGCCTACCGCACCGAGGTGCGCGATGCCGCCCAACTGCAAAAAAGCGCCGACCGTCTCAGCCTGAGCACGCAAGATTTCCGTCTGAATCTGGGGGAGCCGGGTTTTCGCGGCAACCTGCGGGATGTGCTCGGCGAACCGAACGTGCAGCGCGCTTTGTTGCTGCTCGATGACGCGCTGGAGCTGTGTTATGACGTCATGAAATTGTCGCTGGGGCGTTCGGCGCTGCTGGATGCCGCCTTTGAGCGCGCCACGCTGTACCGCGCGCGT
This sequence comes from Serratia sp. X10, assembly GCF_017811775.1. Lineage (NCBI taxonomy): Bacteria > Pseudomonadati > Pseudomonadota > Gammaproteobacteria > Enterobacterales > Yersiniaceae > Serratia > Serratia sp. X10. Next base: position 887,974 of record NZ_JAEIOH010000002.1, read on the forward strand.
CTCAAACGCCTCAAGGCGGTGACGGAACCGGGCTACAGCTATTGGTATGAGTGCAATTCGCGCCACTTCGTGTTGGCGTTGACGCCGCTGACGGTGGCCGACCGTTTCCGCGAAATGCTGGACGAGAAGCCGGGCAGTTGGATCTTTACCTCGGCCACGCTGTCGGTCAACGATCAGTTGGGTCACTTCACAGAACGGCTGGGGCTGACCAAGGCCAAAACGCTGCTGTTGCCGAGCCCGTTCGACTATGCCAAACAGGCGTTGCTGTGCGTGCCGCGCTTTTTGCCTTCGCCGAATCAGCCCGGCGGGGCGCGCCAGCTGGCGCGCATGCTGCGCCCATTAATTGAAGCCAACAACGGCCGCTGCTTCTTCTTGTGCACGTCGCACCAGATGATGCGCGAGCTGGCGGAAGAGTTCCGCGCCACGATGACGCTGCCGGTCTTATTGCAAGGGGAAACCAGCAAAGGGCAGCTGTTGGCACAGTTCGTCGCCGCCGGTAACGCGCTGTTGGTGGCGACCAGCAGCTTCTGGGAAGGGGTGGACGTGCGTGGCGATGCGCTGTCGTGCGTGATCATCGATAAGCTGCCGTTTACCTCACCGGACGATCCGCTGCTGAAGGCGCGCATTGAAGATTGTCGCCTGCGCGGCGGCGATCCGTTCAATGACGTGCAGTTGCCGGATGCGGTCATCACCCTGAAACAGGGGGTGGGCCGTTTGATCCGCGATACCGACGATCGCGGCGTGCTGGTGATCTGCGATAACCGTCTGGTGATGCGTCCTTATGGCGAGGTGTTCCTCAATAGCCTGCCGCCCACGCCGCGCACCCGCGATCTGAAGCAGGCGATCGCCTTCCTGCAGGCCGCCGAGACGTCGGCTACGTGAAAGATGAAGGGCTTACGGGGCTGTGCTACAATGCGCGCCCTGTATGAAAAACCCAGTTTTATTCCCGCCAGAGGTTGGCATGTCCACGCGAATTTTAGCGATCGATACCGCGACGGAAGCCTGTTCCGTCGCCGTCTGGAATCAAGGCGAAATCCACGCCCTGTTTGAGCTGTGCCCACGCGAGCATACGCAACGTATTTTACCTATGGTGCAGCAGGTGCTGGCGGAATCTGGCCTGGCGCTCAACCAGCTCGATGCGCTGGCCTTCGGCCGCGGCCCCGGCAGTTTTACCGGGGTGCGCATCGGCATCGGCATCGCTCAGGGCCTGGCGCTGGGCGCCGATCTGCCGATGATTGGCGTCTCCACGCTGCAAACCATGGCGCAGGGCGCCTGGCGCGTCAGCGGCGCGGAGCGTGTGCTGGCGGCGATCGATGCGCGCATGGGCGAGGTCTACTGGGGGCAGTTCGAACGTCAGGCCGACGGCCGTTGGTTGGAAAGCGAAGGCGAGGCGGTGCTGTCGCCGGCGCAGGCGCTCGAGCGCGCACAGCGCCTGCAGGGCGAGTGGGCCCACGTCGGCACCGGCTGGCAAACCTACCCCGATCTGGTCAACGGTTCCACGCTGAGCGTGCGCGACGGCCAGATGCTGTTGCCGCAGGCGGAAGACATGCTGCCGCTGGCGCTGCACGCCTGGCAACAGGGGCTGGCGGTGGCGGTGGAAAACGCCGAGCCGACCTACCTGCGCAATGAAGTGACCTGGAAAAAACTGCCGGGCCGCGAGTAATCGGGCGTTATTGTGCTGATGTTGATGCCGGGCGATGAAGGCCTGCAACTTGAACGCTGAAACGCGGTCAAAGTTACAGGCATTTCAGGAGATTGCGACCATGTTAATCCGCACTGCAAGTAAAAAGCTGTCGCTGCTGGCCGTCGCCTGCGGCGCGCTGGTTCTGACCGGGTGCGTCACCGTACCGGATGCGATCAAAGGCTCCAGCCCTTCGCCGGTGACTCAGCTTTCCTCGGTACAAAATGCACCGAACCTGTTTACCGGCGCGGAAGCCCGCTTCGGCGGCACCGTGGTGAACGTCGCCAACGAACAAGGGCGCACGCTGCTGGAGATCGCGGCGGTGCCGCTCGACAGCGGTGCGCGGCCGATACTGGGTGAACCGTCGAACGGCCGCTTGCTGGCCACGGTGAATGGCTTCCTCGAACCGGTCGATTTCAAAGGCCAACTGGTGACCGTCGTCGGCCCTATCACCGGCCTGAAAGAGGGGCGGATCGGCATGACGCCATATCGCTTCGTAACGATGAACGTGACCGGTTTCAAGCGCTGGCATCTGGTACAGCAGGTGGTGATGCCGCCTGCGCCGATGGGCCCTTGGGGCTGGCGCGGTGGCCCGTGGGGACCCGGCTGGGGCGCAGGCTATGGCTGGTACAACCCCGGCCCGGCACAGGTGCAAACCATCGTAACCGAGTAACATACGCTTGATGTGAACTAATTTGACAGGGCGGCTCAGGCCGCCCTTTTGTTTTTTGGGATAAGGAATATCCGACAATTAGTGACGTACATCGCAACCTGAGTAATGTTTAAAACCCGAACTGGTCTGCTGAGTTAAAATATTGTTATGGTTAGGCTGCGAGTTTGAGGGCTGCGATGATAATTAGTAATGATTTCAGGAGTAATACCTTGGATAAGGTCTGGTTAAAACGGTATCCGGCAGATGTGCCCGCAGAGATTGATGCCGATCGCTATTCGTCGTTGATCGAAATGTTTGAGCATGCCGTGCAGCGCTATGCCGATCAGCCCGCCTTTATCAATATGGGCGAGGTGATGACCTTCCGCAAACTGGAAGAACGCAGCCGGGCTTTCGCGGCTTACCTGCAAAATGAGCTGGGCCTGAAGAAGGGCGACCGCGTCGCGCTGATGATGCCTAACCTGTTGCAATACCCCATTGCCCTGTTCGGCATTCTGCGCGCCGGCATGGTGGTGGTCAACGTCAACCCGCTGTATACCCCGCGCGAGCTGGAGCACCAGTTGAACGACAGCGGCGCCAGCGCCATCGTCATCGTCTCCAACTTTGCCCATACGCTGGAAAAAGTGGTGTTCAACACCCAGGTCAAACACGTGATCCTGACGCGCATGGGCGATCAGCTGTCGGCCGCCAAGGGCACGTTGGTCAACTTCGTGGTCAAATACGTTAAGCGTCTGGTGCCGAAATACAACCTGCCGGACGCCATTTCCTTCCGCAGCGCGCTGCAGCGCGGCCGCCGTTTGCAATATGTAAAACCGGACATCATTAATGCCGATCTGGCTTTCCTGCAGTACACCGGCGGCACCACCGGGGTGGCGAAGGGGGCGATGCTGACGCACCGCAACATGCAGGCCAACCTTGAGCAGGCCAAGGCCGCCTATTCGCCGCTGTTCCGTGAAGGGCAGGAGCTGGTGGTGACGGCGCTGCCGCTGTATCACATTTTCGCGCTGACGGTGAACTGCCTGCTGTTTATCGATCTGGGCGGGCGCAATTTGCTGATCACCAACCCGCGTGACATTCCGGGGTTGGTGAAAGAATTGGGCAAATACCCGTTTACCGCCATGAGCGGGGTAAATACGCTGTTCAATGCGTTGCTGAACAACGAAGACTTCCACAAGCTCGATTTCTCTACGCTGCGTTTCTCGGTCGGCGGCGGCATGTCGGTGCAAAAATCGGTGGCCGAGAAGTGGGAGAAAACCACCGGCAAACACCTGCTGGAAGGTTACGGCCTGACGGAGTGCGCGCCGCTGGTGGCCGGCAACCCTTACGATCTTAAACACTACAGCGGCAGCATCGGTCTGCCGGTGCCGTCGACGGACATTCGGTTGGTGGACGACAACGGCCATGACGTGCCGCCGGGCGAGCCGGGCGAACTGTGGGTCAAAGGGCCGCAAGTTATGTTAGGCTATTGGCAGCGTCCGGATGCCACCGACGAAGTGCTGAAAGACGGCTGGCTGGCGACCGGTGATGTGGTGACCGTGGACGATCAGGGATTTGTGCGCATCGTCGACCGCAAGAAAGACATGATCCTGGTCTCGGGTTTCAACGTGTATCCGAACGAGATTGAAGATGTGGTCAGCCAGCACCCGAAAGTGCTGGAATGTGCGGCAATCGGCGTGCCCAGCGAGGCCTCCGGCGAAACGGTGAAGATCTGCGTGGTGAAGAAAGACGCCTCGCTGACCAAGGAAGAGCTGTTGACCCATTGCCGACGCCACCTGACCGGGTATAAAGTGCCTAAAATTGTTGAGTTCCGCGATGAACTGCCGAAGTCGAACGTCGGCAAGATTTTGCGGCGAGAATTGCGCGATGAGCAAAAAGCACCTAAGCCGGCCGATGCCGCTTAGGTTTCGCTCTCGCGTCAGCCTATCAACAACGCCGGTGAATGCCGGCGTTGTTGTGTTTGAATCCTACAAGAGAATGATGTTTTGAATTATCAGTTGATCACTACCGATGCCGGATTGCAGCAGGTCTGCGAGCAGGCGAGAAAGCATGCCCAGATAGCGCTGGACACCGAGTTTGTCAGAACGCGCACCTACTATCCGCAGCTGGGCCTGATCCAGCTCTACGACGGTGAACAACTCTCCCTTATCGATCCTTTGCCGATCAAGCAGTGGCAGCCGTTTGTCGACCTGCTGGCCGACACCGCCGTGGTGAAATTCCTGCATGCCGGCAGCGAAGATCTTGAAGTGTTTCTCAACGCCTTTAAAACGCTGCCGACGCCGATGATCGACACCCAGATCCTGGCGGCCTTTACCGGCCGGCCGCTCTCCTGCGGCTTTGCGACGCTGGTGGCGGAGTACATGAAGGTTGAGCTGGACAAAAGCGAGTCGCGCACCGACTGGCTGGCGCGCCCGCTGACCGAAAGACAGTGCGTGTATGCGGCCGCCGACGTGTTCTACCTGCTGCCGATGGCCAAACAGCTGGTGCAGGAGACTGAAGAGGCCGGCTGGACCGCTGCGGCCAATAACGAGTGCTTGCTGCTGTGCCAACGCCGTAGCGAGGCGCTGGCGCCGGAAGTGGCCTATCGCGAAATCAGCAATGCCTGGCAGCTGCGACCGCGCCAGCTGGGGTGTCTGCAGAAGCTGGCGGAATGGCGGCTGCGCCAGGCGCGCGAGCGCGATCTGGCGGTGAACTTCGTGGTTCGCGAGGAGAACCTGTGGCAGGTAGCGCGCTTTATGCCGTCTTCGCTGGGAGAACTGGATTCGCTGGGCCTGAGCGGGCCGGAGATCCGTTATCACGGCAAAACGCTGTTGGCGCTGGTGGCGGAGGCCGAAGCCTTGGACGAAGCCGAGTTGCCGGCGCCGTTGGCCAACCTTATCGATCAGCCGGGCTACAAGAAGGTGTTTAAGGACATCAAGGCCGCTATCGCCACCGTCAGCGAGCAAAGCGGGTTGAGCAGCGAGCTGCTGGCATCCCGTCGCCAAATTAACCAATTGTTGAACTGGCATTGGAAACTGAAGGACGGCGAGAGTCGCCCTGAATTAATCAGTGGCTGGCGCGGTGATTTATTAATGGCGCCGTTGCAGGAGATCCTGAAAGATTATTAATCGCTGGTTATCACCAGGGCAGGGTAGGGAAACTCTGCTCGGGTGAATATAGGCAGGAAATAATGCGTTGAATGTAAATCTGGCCAGAATTTACTTTAAACGAGGTGGCGGCAAAGTTAATTGGGAATTGTCCCAAAGGGAAAAATCGATTTTTTGCTGCCGATAATGCTTAATAACTGGATGCACATACAGTTACCCCCTGCATAAAATATACAGGGGGTAATTAATGCGTCGCAATCATTTAGCTGCTTCTTCCGATTCCGGTAATGTCACGTTAAGTTCAAGTACCGAAATATCGTCCCCTTTCTGCTCGAACTGCACATGCAGCATTTCAGGATCGATCTGAATGTATTTGCAAATAACCGCCAGAATATCGCGTTTCAAATCAGGCAGATACGGGGGCTCACTGTCCCCGCGACGACGCTCTGCGACGATAATCTGCAGCCGTTCCTTGGCTATATTGGCTGTCTGTTTTTTGCGGGACAGAAAGAAGTCTAATAAGGCCATGGTTTATCCCCCAAAAAGGCGTTTCAGGAAACCCTTCTTCTCTTCTTCAATGAAGCGGAATGGGCGTTCTTCCCCCAACAAGCGGCAAACGGTATCGTCATACGCCTTACCGGCGTCTGACTCGGCATCCAGAATGACAGGCTCACCCTGGTTGGAAGCACGCAGTACGGACTGGTCTTCCGGGATCACACCCACCAGTGGAATGCGCAGGATTTCCAGCACGTCTTCCATGCTCAGCATATCGCCACGGCTGACGCGGCCCGGGTTGTAACGGGTCAGCAGCAGGTGTTCCTTGATAGGCGATTCGCCTTTCTCGGCGCGGCGCGATTTGGAGGAAAGGATGCCCAGGATACGGTCGGAGTCGCGTACCGAAGAGACTTCCGGGTTGGTGGTGATGATAGCTTCGTCGGCGAAATACAGCGCCATCAGCGCACCGGTTTCGATACCGGCCGGTGAGTCGCAGACCACGAAGTCAAAATCCATCTCGCCGAGATCGTTGAGGACTTTCTCAACGCCTTCACGGGTTAACGCGTCTTTGTCGCGTGTCTGCGAAGCCGGCAGGATATAGAGGTTTTCAGTGCGTTTGTCTTTGATCAACGCCTGATTCAGCGTGGCGTCGCCCTGAATCACGTTCACGAAATCATAAACTACCCGACGTTCGCAGCCCATGATCAGGTCAAGATTACGCAGGCCGATATCGAAATCGATCACGACGGTTTTCTTGCCTTTCTGGGCCAGGCCGGTAGCGATGGCCGCGCTCGAAGTGGTCTTGCCAACGCCCCCTTTACCCGATGTAACAACAATAATGCGTGCCATGAAATGGATTCCTTGTCAAAAGGGCTTAATTTAAAGGTTGTATGGTTAAAGCGTTATCCAACAGGCTGAGTCGTACGGCCTGCCCGACGTAATCGGACGGGATTTGGTCGCTCAACCAGTACTGCCCTGCGATAGAGACTAGCTCAGCCGCCAGGTGGGTGCAAAAAATCTGACATTGCGTGTCGCCTGACGCGCCTGCCAGCGCGCGACCGCGCATCATGCCGTAGACATGAATGTTGCCGTCGGCAATCAGTTCGGCGCCGGCGCTGACGCTGCTGGTCACGATAAGATCGCAGTTGCGGGCGTAAATCTGTTGGCCGGAACGGACAGGGGTGCTGATGATACGCGTTTTGGCGGGGGCGTTATCCGCCACCACGGGCGCAGGTGCAGGCTCCGGCGCCGCCATTTTCTGGCCTCTGCCTTCGCTCAGCAACGGCAGCCCGGCACGGGCTATCGCGCGCTTTTGACGCTCATCTCTGCAACCGCTGATACCCACAACGCGCAGACCTGCTGCCGCGACAGCCTGTTGAAGTTCTTTCCAGTTCGCATCGCCATCCAGCGTTGCGACGTTGATAACAACAGGGGCGTTTTTCAAAAAAGCGGGCGCTTGCTCAACTTTTTCCTGTAACGCCTGGCGTATTACCTCGGGCTGCGAATTATGCAAATGAACAACCGATAGGGTAAAACTGCTGCCTTTTAGCTCAATTGGCGATTGTGACATCTATCCTGACTCAGTCTCAGCAACTTTAAATCCCCGGAATACCACTCGGGGTGCGATATTCCGATGTACTATAAGCATGTTATAGTCAGAGTTATATCCAGGCAAGACGCTCCCTCAATTAAATAGAGTTAAAAAAATGCTTTGTGTGATCTATAGAAGCCCGAAACGCGATCAAACTTATCTTTATGTCGAAAAAAAAGACGATTTCTCTCGTGTGCCGGAAGAACTGATGAAAAGTTTCGGCGTGCCGCAATTCGCCATGATGCTTTCACTCGATGAACGCAAGAAATTGGCCTCGGCGGATATCGAAAAGGTGAAACAGGCGCTGAAAGACGAAGGTTATTACCTGCAGTTCCCGCCGCCGGTGGAAAACCTGCTCAATCAGCATTTGGCGGGCGACAAGGCCTGAGACCGCCGCCACGGTCAGGGGAGGCATGATGACACGTTCGGCGAGAAGTACCGCGTTGGCCGTTTGGCTGGCGCTGGGCGGGGCGATGGTGCCGGGCGCACCGCAGGCGGCGCAGGAGACGACGCTGGCGACCAGCGGGCGCGATCCGGCGCAGTTCCCGGCGTATGTCGAGCAACTGAAGCGCCGGGCGCGGGAACAGGGCATCAGTCAGGCCACCCTTGACCGGGCTTTTGCGCAAATCCACTTCGTCGATCGGGTGATCAAGGCCGATCGCAATCAGCCGGAGCAGAAGGTAACCCTGGACGATTACCTGCGGCGGGTGATGTCGCCCGCCAAGGTGCGGCAGGGGCGTGAACTGTACCGGCTGCGCCATGCGCAATGGCTGCGGGCCAGCGAACGCTATCGGGTGCCGGGGCGCTATATCATCGCGCTGTGGGGCATGGAGAGCGCCTATGGCAAGATCCAGGGACGGGAGGACGTGGTGTCCGCGCTGGCGACGCTGGCGTTCGAAGGGCGCCGCGAGGCCTTTTTCAGTCAGGAGCTGCTGGCGGCGTTGCAGATAGTCGAACAGGGGCACGTTGGCGATACGCCGCTCAAAGGGTCCTGGGCCGGCGCAATGGGGCAATGTCAGTTTATGCCAAGCTCGTTCCTGCGTTATGCGGCGGATGGTGACGGTGACGGGCGCATCGATATCTGGAATAACATTGACGATGTTTTCGCGTCCACGGCCAGCTACCTGTCCAAAGAGGGCTGGCAGCCCGGCATCGGTTGGGGGCGCGAGGTCAAACTGCCCGCCGGCTTCAATCGGGCCGAACTGGGTCTGAAAGACGCGCAGGCGCGCAGCGTCAACGACTGGCAGAAACGCGGCGTGCGCCGTGCGGATGGCCGCGCGTTGCCGCACGCCGTGCAGCGCGGCTGGATCATCGCGCCGGATGATCTGCAGGGGCGGACGTTCCTGGTCTATGATAATTTCCGCACCCTGATGCACTGGAATCGCTCTTACTATTTCGCTATCGCCGTGGGTATGATGGCGGACGCGATCGGACATTGATTCGGCACCAATAATCGGCTTGGCGCGCCAAGCCTCTACAGTTTGGGAGAAGCGGTATGTATCAACATAGAGACTGGCAGGGTTCGTTGCTCGATTTCCCGGTGAACAAGGTGGTCTGCGTCGGCAGCAACTACGCCGATCACATCAAGGAAATGGGCAGCGCGGTGTCCGTCGAGCCGGTGGTGTTTATCAAACCGGAAACGGCGCTGTGCGATATCCGCCAGCCGGTGGCCATCCCTAAAGAGTTTGGTTCAGTACACCATGAGGTCGAGCTGGCGGTACTGATCGGCACGCCGCTGAAACAGGCCAACGAAGACCGTGTGGCGCGGGCGATCGCCGGTTACGGCGTGGCGCTCGATCTGACGCTGCGCGATCTGCAAGCCGGTTTTAAAAAGGCCGGTCAGCCGTGGGAAAAGGCCAAGGCCTTCGACGGTTCTTGCCCGATGTCGGGGTTTATCCCGGTGGCGGAATTCGGCGATCCGCAAAACGCCGAGCTGTCGTTGACCGTTAACGACCAGCTGCGCCAGCAGGGCAATACGCGCGACATGATCACGCCGATCCTGCCGCTTATCAGCTACATGAGCCGTTTCTTCACGCTGCGCGCCGGCGACATCATCCTGACCGGCACGCCGCAGGGCGTGGGCCCGATGGCCTCCGGCGACATGCTGAAAATCAGTCTGAACGGTAAAGCGCTCAGCACCCGGGTGATCTGATCGCTGTTCGCCGCCGGCATCGTCGGCGGCAAAACTTGCATCTCGCGGCTAAAATGTCTATATAGTCCCCCCTCGAACCTGTGCGCAGGTGAGTTATCCATTTACCGAAACCGGACGCTAACATGTCACAACTCGCTTTTTGGCAACAGAAAACGCTGGCGGAAATGTCAGAACAAGAGTGGGAATCGCTGTGCGACGGGTGCGGGCAATGCTGTTTGAATAAGCTGATCGACGAAGATACCGACGAGATTTATTTTACCAACGTAGCCTGCAACCAGCTCAACATCAAATCCTGCCAATGCCGTAACTACGAGCGGCGCTTCGAGCTGGAAGAGGACTGCATCAAATTGACGCGTGAAAACCTCACCACCTTCGATTGGTTGCCGCCAACCTGCGCCTATCGTCTGATCGGTGAGGGCAAGCCGCTGTTCCCTTGGCATCCGTTGCTGAGCGGCTCCAAGGCGGCGATGCACGGTGAACGCATCACCGTGCGGCATATCGCGGTGCGCGAGAGCGAAGTGGTGGACTGGCAGGACCATATCCTCAACAAGCCGGACTGGGCCAGATAACGCCGGGCCCTTGCGCAGCAAGACGCGTTTTCATGCAAGAGGGCGGCGTGTCAGGACAGGCCGCCCTCTGCAATTGCGCTAACCGGCAGGCGTGAGGTTATGGCATAAGCCGTCACTTCACTCTTTTTTGTCACGGCGGCGCCAGTTGGCCAGATTTTTCAGCGGCTGCTTCACGTAAGGGCTGGCTTTAATCAGGCTGAACAGCAGTTTATTTACCGCCGTTCCCACTTTGTCCATCGGCCGGTCGATATCGAGAAACAGCACCGCACGCAGTTCGTCGGTATCATTGCGCACCTCGTGTTCATAAGAGTCATCAAACAAAATGACCTTGCCTTCATCCCAGTGCAGGATCTGATCGTCGACGCGGATCCAGAGCTTTTCCCGATCCTTTGGCACGATCAATCCCAAATGCGCGCGCACCACGGCACGAGTCGGGCCTTTGTGGGGGACGATGTGATAGTGCGGCTTAAGGATCGAAAACATGGCGGTGCGCATGCCGGGGATCTCGCTGACCGCCTGTGCGGTGTGCGGGCAAATGGCGCAGTTCTCATCAACGCGCTGCCCGTAGACAAATAGTCCGAAGGTTTTCCAATTATCCCCTTTGGAGATGCGTTTCTGATCCGGTGATATTTGGTGGAACGCGGGGATGTCCTCCGGGTGCTCCAGTAACCGATCCAACTCCTGGCGAATGGCTGTCCAACGGGCTTCCAGCGCCGTCACCCAATTAAATTCATGATTACCGATCCGCGGCGTGGTGGAGATGAGCGAATGGCGAGTCTGAAATTCGCCGTTCCAGCGCAGGAATTTTTTCCCTGCTTTGAGCAGCATGCGCCGCAGGAACGGGCGCTGAGACGTGGTGGGAAAGGTGCTATCCGGCATAAATCGTGTCCTTGATGTCATTGGCCTACTGCATTCAGCATAAGGAAAGAATCACGAAAGATTTTAATCATTAGTGCGCGAACGGTGGCCGATGAGTGATACCGTGCAGAGTTAAATTTGAATGATTTATTTAAAGGCAGCGGGGACTGACGGTTTGGGGGAAGGAAAAAAGCCCCTGCAAAGATGAGGGGCAAGACACACAACAACACCAGGGAAATCGGTAGTACTCACTTTGCCGATACTATAAGGATTTTATGGGCAAAGTTCACCAAAATATTGTGCTCTGAATGTGACAAAGGCGCAGTCGTTCATAAATAACGGTAATTTATTGTCGCCCGAAAGCCGAGAGGATTGCGCCGACATCGCCTGTTTTTGCCTGCCGGTATCACAGAAGTTTAATGTTATGTAAATTACGCGCGTAATCGAGCCAGGATGCTTCTTTTTAAACGATAAGTTGGGTAATTTGGCCGCTCTCCCGCAAGTTCGAGAGCATAACAATGAAAATGGTCCGTCTGTTTGCCGTAGCTGGGGCACTGATCGTGCTCGTTTACTTCCTTACACATACCTGAAATGGGGTCATCTCTGAATTTGACAGTAATACCCTAAAAAAACGGCGCCCTGAGGCGCCGTTTTTTGTTTGTTGACCTATCAGCGGCCGAACAAATCGCGGCGGCGTGGGCGAACAAATTGCGCGATCAGCACAATCAGCGCCACCAGCAGATAGGCGCCGAAGATGCCCACCAGCCACTGTGGCATTTCCAGGGTCAGGAACTGCCATTGACGCACGGAACAGTCACCGGAAGCGTGGAACACCGCCGGCAGCCATTTATCCAGCGGCAGCCAGGACGGGAAGCTGACGAAGAAATCGCAGGTATTGAACGGCGAGGGGTGCAGTTGGATCATGGTGTGCTTCCACGCCAGCTGTACGCCTTCCCAGGCGCTGTAGATCCACAGCAAGATCGCCGCGTAGCGCAGCGGGGTTTTCGGCGCGATAGCGCCCACCAGCGAGGCGCCGAGGATGCCGAACAGCGCGCAACGCTCGTAAATACACATGACGCAGGGCTGCAGCAGCATGACGTGCTGGAAATAGAGCGCGACCAGTTCCAACACCAACGCTGTTAGGGCCATCAGCAGCCAGGCACCGCGTCCTTGTGAACAGCGGTTAAAGAATTGCAACATATCTAGATTCTTCCATGCAGTAAGCAATTGAACCGGCAGTGTAAACCAATTCCCCCTCGCTGCCAGCCACCTGGGCCGGTTTCAGCGTAAAAATAGTCGGTTTACCCTGCCGGCGCCGCATCAGTGGCCGATGGCGTCGACAGGCGGTAGCGTCAGCCAGTGCCACTGTGTCAACAGTTCGGTCGCCGGCTCCAGCGTGAACTGTACGCACAGCAGGCCGACCACGGTCAATACGATCGTATAAGGCAGGGCCATCCACACCATGCGGCCATACGACAGACGCACCAGCGGCGCCAAGGCCGACGTCAAAAGGAACAGGAACGCCGCCTGGCCGTTAGGGGTCGCGACCGAAGGCAGGTTGGTGCCGGTATTGATGGCGACCGCCAGCAGTTCGAACTGTTTCAGCGCAATGGCGCCGGTTTCCAGCGCGGTGCGCGCTTCGTTGATGTAAACCGTGCCGACGAACACGTTGTCGGAAACCGACGACAGCAGACCGTTGAACAGGTAGAACAGCGAAAGCTGAGAGGCGGGCTCGGCGCGCAGCACAAACTGGATCACCGGGCTGAACAGGTGCTGTTCGATGATCACGGCCACCACGGTGAAAAACACCGTCAGTAGGGCGGTGAACGGCAGCGCTTCCTGGAACGCTTTGCCGATGGCGTGTTCATCGTTCACGCCGCACAGCGAGGTGGCGAGAATGATGACCGACAGGCCGATCAACCCGACCTCGGCCAGGTGGAAGGCCAGCGCCAGCACCAGCCAAACGCCGATCAGCGCCTGCATCACCAGCTTGAGGCGTTCTTGCTTGCTGCGGCCCGCGGTGGCCTTGCGGTCATACTCTTTCAGCACCTCGCGCACAGCGTCCGGCAACTGCACGCCGTAGCCAAACAGACGAAAACGCTCTACCAGCCAGCAGACCAGCAGGCCGCATGCCAGCACCGGCAAAGTGACCGGCGCCATCCGCAGGAAGAAGTCGATAAAGCCCCAGCCCGCGCTTTTGGCGATGATCAGGTTCTGCGGCTCGCCCACCATGGTCATGACTCCGCCGAGCGCGGTACCGACGCCGGCGTGCATCAGCAGGCTGCGCAGAAAGGCGCGGAATTGCTCCAGCGTTTGCTTGCGCTCTTCGCCGGTGAAATCGCTGTCATCGCCGATGTCGCCGTCAGAGCGGTTCGACGTCACATTGTGATAGATGGAATAGAACCCCGTGGCGACGCTGATCACCACCGCCACGACCGTCAGCGCATCGAGGAAGGCGGAAAGGAAGGCGGCCGCCAGGCAGAACGCCAGCGACAGCAGCGTTTTCGAGCGGATATTGAGCAGCAGCTTGGTGAACACGAACAGCAGCAGTTGCTTCATAAAATAGATGCCGGCCACCATAAAGACCAGCAAAAGCAGCACGTCCAGATTATGTTCGATTTCCTGCGAAACCTGCGTCGGGCTGGTCATGCCGATGGCCACGGCCTCCAACGCCAGCAGGCCGCCCGGCAGCAACGGGTAGCACTTCAACGCCATCGCCAAAGTAAAGATGAACTCGATCACCAACAGCCAACCCGCGAGAAACGGGCTGGCGAAAAAGAACACCAGCGGGTTGATCGCCAGGAAAATGAGAATGGTCAGTTTGTACCAGTCGGGAGATTGCCCCAGGAAGTTTTTGAGCAGGGCGCTGCGCAGGGTTGTTTCCATTGTCCTTTATGCATCCTTAAATCAGTCGTAGCACGTACCCTAACAATGCGGCGGGGGCGGGCGCAACCGGAGCTTGTTTTACGGCGGCAAATTTCTCAGGGCCGGTGTTTTTGCGCGTTTTTTGCCACTTTATGCACACTTTCGTTTATTGTTTTTCGCTCACGCTATGTCATGTCTGTGTGATCTGGTATGATGAGCTGATTACTTTTACTGATTTTATCGTCGCAACGGAACGTCAAACACATGGTCATAAAGGCGCAGAGTCCTGCCGGTTTCGCGGAAGAGTACATTATTGAGAGTATTTGGAATAATCGCTTCCCCCCTGGCTCTATTTTGCCCGCGGAGCGTGAGCTTTCGGAGTTGATTGGCGTCACGCGCACCACGTTACGTGAAGTGTTGCAACGTCTTGCCCGCGATGGCTGGTTGACCATTCAGCATGGTAAACCGACCAAAGTGAACAATTTCTGGGAAACGTCCGGCCTCAATATCCTTGAGACCGTGGCTCGTCTCGATCACAAAAGCGTCCCGCAGCTGATCGATAACCTGTTGTCCGTGCGTACCAATATCGCGTCGATCTTTATTCGCGCTGCGGTGCGCAATCATCCTGATCAGGCGCAGGAAGTGCTGGCGAAAGCCGCCGAGGTGGAAGATCAGGCGGATGCCTTCAATGTCCTGGACTATGAGATCTTCCGTGGTCTGGCGTTCGCTTCCGGCAACCCGATCTATGGCCTGATTTTCAACGGCCTGAAAGGGCTGTACACCCGCGTGGGCCGTTACTACTTCTCCAACCCGGAAGCGCGCAAGCTGGCGCTGACCTTCTACAGCAAGCTGTCTACGCTTTGCCATGAGAAGCTGTACGACCAGGTGATGGACACCGTGCGCAACTACGGTAAAGAGAGCGGGGCGATTTGGCAGAGCATGCAGGGCACCATGCCGAGCGATCTGACCGAAGCGCGCCGCTGATGCCGTGCGAATGACATAGTAAGGGCGCCGTGTTGGCGCCCTTTGTCGTTATGGCGGTTACAGCGGTGTAGGCCGCGGCGGGCAGCGGTCGAGCAATTCCACGCTGCCGTCTTCGTTTTGCTGCTCGAGGATCACGTCGAAGCCCCACAGGCGATGCAGGTGCTTCAACACGTCGCGGCGGCTCTTATCAAGCGGCGCGCGCTCCTGCGGGATGTAGCGCAGCGTCAGCGAACGGTCGCCGCGCAGGTCTACGTTCCAGATCTGAATGTTCGGCTCGTGGTTGCTCAGATTGTATTGAGCCGACAGCTCCTGGCGGATTGCCCGGTAGCCCGCTTCGTTATGGATCGCGGCAATTTCCAGGTAGTTGTTGCGATCATCGTCCAGCACGGTAAACAAGCGGAAGTCGCGCATCACTTTGGGCGACAGGAACTGGCTGATAAAGCTCTCATCCTTAAAGTCGCGCATGGCGAAGTGCAACGTGTCCAACCAGTCTTTACCGGCGATGTCCGGGAACCAGTAGCGATCTTCCTCGGTCGGCGATTGGCAGATGCGCTTGATGTCCTGGAACATGGCGAAGCCCAGCGCGTACGGGTTGATGCCGTTATAGTACGGGCTGTTGTACGGCGGCTGATAAACCACGTTGGTGTGGCTATGCAAAAACTCCAGCATGAACCGCTCGGTCACCCGGCCTTCGTCGTAAAGATGGTTAAGGATGGTGTAGTGCCAGAAGGTCGCCCACCCCTCGTTCATTACCTGGGTCTGTTTTTGCGGGTAGAAATATTGGCTGATTTTGCGCACGATGCGCAGCACCTCACGCTGCCACGGTTCCAGCAGCGGTGCATTCTTCTCGATAAAATAGAGGATATTTTCCTGCGGTTCGCTCGGATATCGGCGCGCCTGTTCAGGCGACTCTTCGCGCTCGACGCGTGGCAGGGTCTTCCACAGCGTATTCACCTGGCTTTGCAGATACTCTTCGCGGCTTTTCTGGCGCGCTTTTTCTTCCACCAAAGAGATTTTTTGCGGGCGTTTGTACCTGTCGACCCCGTAGTTCATCAGTGCATGGCAGGAGTCCAGTAGCCGTTCCACTTCTTCGACGCCATAGCGTTCTTCGCACTGGCTGATGTAGTGGCGAGCAAACAGCAGGTAATCGACGATGGAGCTGGCGTCGGTCCAACTGCGGAACAGGTAGTTATTCTTGAAGAACGAGTTGTGGCCATAGCAGGCGTGCGCCATCACCAGCGCCTGCATGGTGATGGTGTTCTCCTCCATCAGGTAGGCGATGCAGGGATTGGAGTTGATGACGATTTCATACGCCAGCCCTTGCTGGCCCTGTTTGTAGCGCTGCTCGGTTTCGATGAATTTTTTGCCGAAGGACCAATGGGTATAGTTGATTGGCATGCCGACGCTCGAATAGGCGTCCATCATCTGTTCTGAGGTGATCACCTCGATCTGATGGGGGTAGGTGTCGAGCCGGTAATGCTTGGCGATGCGATCGATCTGCTCCAAATACACCTGCAGCAGTTCGAACGTCCAGTCCGGTCCATCGCTCAGACGTTTATCATCCTTAACCTTGTCATGTGTTGAAGTAGTCATCAGCGCACCCTCATTATTCACGGGCCTTGCTCAAACGGCAGACCCTGTAACAAGCATAGTTCAAGTCATAATTAACCATTGCAAATCAGTGAAATAAAAATGCCGGTACGCAAAGGGGCGAACGGCGGTCGATCCGGCGCCCGTCCCGGCAGAAGGCGGTGCAACACCGCGCATCTTCTCCGAGTATAGCCCTGCGGCAGGGGCGTGCAACACATTGCCTGCTGTGCGACAGGGATTGATAATTGTTATGTTATATTGTAACTTTTCATTTTTCTCAATAACGGACAAGGAGCGCGTTTTGACGAGGCATTTGGGCAAATTGGCAGTGGCGCTGGCGGCGCTGTTCATCAGTGGGCAAACGTTGGCTCACGGGCATCATTCACATGGCAAGCCGCTGACGGAAGTGGAAAAAAAGGCGGAGGGAGGCGTGTTCGACGATAAGGACGTCAAAGATCGCGACCTGGCTGATTGGGAGGGCGTATGGCAATCCGTGTATCCGTATCTGATCAATGGGGATCTTGACCCGGTGTTCAAGAAGAAAGCGGCACAGGATAAGAGCAAAACCTTCGCAGAGGTGAAGGCGTATTACCGCAAAGGTTACGCCACCGATGTGGATACCATTGGCATTGAGAACGGTGTCATGGAATTTCACCGTGGCGACCAATCCAGCGCCTGTCAGTACAAGTACGCCGGGCATAAGATCCTGACGTATGTCTCCGGTAAGAAAGGCGTGCGTTATCTGTTCGAGTGCCAGGATGCCGACAGCCAGGCGCCGAAATTCGTACAGTTCAGCGATCACATTATCGGGCCGCGCAAATCGGCGCATTTCCATATCTTTATGGGCAACACGTCGCAGGAGGCGTTGCTGAAAGAGATGGATAACTGGCCGACCTACTACCCGTTCCAGCTGCAGACCAAAGAAGTCGTGGACGAGATGCTGCATCATTGATGCTTCTCCCTTCTGCAACCACAAGCCCGCACGCGTGGGCTTGTGGTCAGTCGAACGGACTGCTTTGCAGGCAATCGTCCGTGACGTCCATTTCAAATAGCGTTTCATCCGCCAATAAAGTGGCGCGCATGCGATCCCGAGCCGCTCGGTACCGTTCATCCAACTGAATATCACCGGCGTTTTCCCATGCCGAGCGGCTTGGCCACTGCGCATAGCCGATATATTTGCCGTTCATCTCCCGATGCAGGCGCGAGCCCAGGCTGCCGCGTTGCTGATAGATGCCCTGCGTCAATTCAAGCCAGGCCTGGCGAAAAGCGTGTTCGTGTTCGGTTTTGACTGAGAACTGATAGAGAGCGATGAACATGCGAGGTTCTCCTGAATAGCGACAGTATGAACTCTGGGTGCGGCTGAGGGCTTGAACGTTCATATCGTGCTGCAGCGAAAACAAGCTGGCGCTACAGTGAGCGTCGCTTTATTCCAACAGTAAAAACAAGGCTATTAAGGGCTGAAAATTTACGCGATTTTTCTGCTGCAGCGGGTGGTGCCGTTATTTGCCAGTTGTTTTGGTATTTTTTGCTTTTGTGGTTTTTTATTCTATTTATAGGTTGGCTGGTATTTTTATATTCTGTTAAATCAATGTTGCTTATCACGCCAATTTTCCATGCCATCAATGATAGCAATGCTAGCGAATCAGAGGTGACCTCGCGCCATAAACCCCCTTAAACCGTATCTTATCGCTATTTTCTGGCGGCTATTGCAAATGCGCGGGCCATCGACGATAAATTAATTGTGAATATTGTCACGTTTGATGACGAAGTTGTTGGACGGATTTTTTCACTGAGTTAATTTCCTGTTAGCAGAAGATTGTGCTTTGTGAAGCCTTGGGCTGGAGTCAGCGATGCGAGTGGTAATTTTAGGTAGTGGAGTGGTGGGCGTAGCCAGTGCCTGGTATTTGGCGAAGGCCGGGCATGAGGTGACGGTGATCGATCGTCAGCCCGGCCCGGCACTGGAAACCAGCGCGGCGAACGCCGGGCAGATTTCACCGGGCTATGCCGCTCCCTGGGCGGCGCCGGGCGTGCCGCTGAAGGCCATTAAGTGGATGTTCCAACGCCATGCGCCGCTGGCGATCCGTCTCGACGGCAGCAGCTTCCAGCTGAACTGGATGTGGCAGATGCTGAAAAACTGCAACACCGAACACTACATGACCAACAAAGGCCGCATGGTGCGCCTGGCGGAATACAGCCGCGACTGCATCAAGGCGCTGCGGCAGGAAACCGGCATCCAGTACGAAGGCCGTCAGGGCGGCACGCTGCAGCTGTTCCGCACCCAACAACAGTTCGAAAACGCCGCGAAAGATATTGCGGTATTGGAAGATGCCGGGGTGCCTTACCGATTGCTGGAAGCCGGCCAACTCGGCAGCGTTGAGCCGGCGCTGGCGCAGGTGGCGCACAAGCTGACCGGCGGCCTGCAGTTGCCGAACGACGAAACCGGCGATTGCCAACTGTTTACGCAACAGTTGGCGAAGATGGCTGAGCAGGCGGGCGTGACCTTCCTGTTCAACCGCAGCGTCGACCGTCTGTTGGTGGAGGGGGACAAGATCGCCGGCGTACAGTGCGGCGAGGAAGTGTTCAAGGCCGATGGCTACGTGGTGGCG
Organism: Serratia sp. X10; assembly: GCF_017811775.1. NCBI lineage: Bacteria > Pseudomonadati > Pseudomonadota > Gammaproteobacteria > Enterobacterales > Yersiniaceae > Serratia > Serratia sp. X10. The sequence goes on from NZ_JAEIOH010000002.1 coordinate 907,118, forward strand.
TTCGGTTCGTACTCCACGGCGCTGCTGCGCGGCCTGGTGTCTATTCCGGTTTACCCGCTGAAGGGCTATTCGCTGACGATCCCTATCGTCGATGAGGCGGCGGCGCCATTCTCTACGGTACTGGATGAGACGTATAAAATCGCCATCACGCGCTTCGACCAGCGCATTCGCGTCGGCGGCATGGCGGAGATCGTCGGTTTCAATACTCAGCTGGAGCAAAAGCGGCGAGAAACGCTGGAGATGGTGGTACGCGATCTCTACCCGAACGGCGGCAGAGTGGAAGACGCGACGTTCTGGACCGGGCTGCGCCCGATGACGCCGGACGGCACGCCGATCGTCGGCCGCACCTCGTTGAAAAACCTGTACCTCAACACCGGGCATGGCACGCTCGGCTGGACCATGGCCTGCGGTTCCGGGCAGTTGTTGTCCGATCTGATGTCCGGCATTACGCCGGCGATCCCTTCCGATGACCTGGCGGTGGCGCGTTACAGCGCCGGATTTCGCCAGCAACACGCGGTTCCGCTGAACGACGTGCATCCCGCACGTTAATCGTCGACGCTGTCATAGACTTTTTCGGCCACGCGCAGGCGCGCGTGGCCGCTGTACGCTGCCCCAAGGAGAAGCGATGCCCCGTCCGATAACCGCCACGATGCATCTCGGCGCAATTGAAAACAACCTGCAGGTGGTGCGCCGTTTCGCCCCCGGCGCCAAAGTCTGGGCGGTGGTCAAGGCCAACGCCTATGGCCACGGCATCAAGCACGTTTGGCGCAGCATGGCGCAAACCGACGGCTTCGCCATGCTGGATCTGGCCGAAGCGGTGTTGCTGCGTGAGTCCGGTTGGCAGGGGCCTATCCTGTTGTTGGAAGGCTTTTTCCAGCGGCAGGATCTGGCCTTGCTCGATCGTTATCGCCTGACGACGGCGGTGCACAGCGACTGGCAACTGGCGGCGATCGCCGACGCGAAGCTGAACGCGCCGCTTGATGTCTATCTGAAAGTGAACAGCGGCATGAATCGGCTGGGGTTTGCGCCCGAGCGCCTGCATGAGGTGTGGCGCAGGGCGCAGGCTGTCGCCAATATTGCCGAGCTTACGCTGATGAGTCACTTCGCCACCGCCGACGGGCCGGAAGGCGTAACTCAACAGATGGCCACCATCGAGGCGGCGGCTGCCGATGTACCGCTGCCGCGTTGCCTGGCCAACTCGGCCGCTACGCTGTGGCATCCTGCGACCCACGGCAGCTGGGTGCGCCCTGGGATCATTCTCTATGGCGCTTCGCCGAGCGGGTGCTGGAACGATATCGCATCGACGGGGTTGCAGCCGGCGATGACGCTGAGCAGCGAGATCATCGGCATTCAGCAGCTGAAGTCTGGCGATCGCGTGGGCTACGGTGGCCGTTACAGCGCCGCCGGCGCGCAGCGTATCGGCGTGGTGGCCTGCGGTTATGCCGACGGCTATCCGCGTCATGCGCCGACCGGAACGCCGGTATGGGTCGATGGCGTGCTGACGCGCACCCTGGGGACGGTATCGATGGATATGCTGGCGGTGGATTTGACGCCCTGTCCGCACGTTGAACTGGGCGCCGAGGTGGAGCTGTGGGGAAAACGCCTGCCGGTGGACGAGGTGGCCACGGCGGCAGGGACGTTAGGCTATGAACTGTTGTCGGCATTGGCGGCACGGGTGCCGGTCGTTACCGAAGCCTGAGCCGCGGCTCAGGCGACTTTTCTGATCTGTCCTTTAATCTGCTTGCTGAGCCGCCGCGCGTGCAGCGCCAGCAGGCAGCCCGCCAGCATGACCAAGGCCAGCGACAGCTTCGGTTGCAGCGGCAACGCCATCGCCACCAGACCCAGCGCGGCGCCGCCGGCCATCTGCACGAAACCGACCAGTGCGGACGCGACCCCGGCTTCATTGGAGTACGGTTCCAGCGCATAGCTGGTGGCCGGGCCCATCACGAACGCCAACCCGGCGCAGGCGCTGGCGACCGGCAGCATATACGCCAGCCAGTGCGCTTGCGCCGCCGCGGGAAGCCACATGACGCCCAGCAGCAGGCCCAGGCAACCCAGCCCCATCAAAATGCCGCCGGTCGCCAGACAAACCGGGCGACCGACCTTGTGGATGATGCGGTTAGCGAAGAAGCTGACCAACATGATCCAGAAGCCGTTGGCGCCGAACACCAACGAGAATTGCAGCGGAGTCAGGCCCGCGGTGCCCATCAGCACGTTAGGCGCCAGAGAAACGTAGGTCAGCGCCATGCCCATCGCCCCGGAGTTCACCACCGCAAAAGAGAGGAAACGCCGTTCGCTGAGGATGCGCGCGTATTGACGCACCGGCAGCCCTTTGACCGGCACGGTGTCGGCGGGGCGAGTTTCCGGCAGACGCAGCGCGATGAGCACCAACACCAGCAGCGCGTAACCGGCCAGGAACCAAAAGGGCGCGCGCCAGCCGAAGGCTTCGGCGAGCAGGCCGCCGAGCAGCGGCGCCAATGCCGGGATGATGTTCAGCGTGCCGTTGAGAAAGCCGAAGGCGCGGGCGGCGTCGTCGCCATTCAGCCGATCGCGCACGCCGCTGAAGGCGACGACGGCGGTGCAACAGACCGCAACCCCTTGCAACAGGCGCGACGCGATGAAGACCGTCGGGCTGGTGGCCAGCGCCGCCATTGCCGCGCCGATCGTGTAGAGAATAATGCCGGCCAGCGCCACCGGTTTGCGGCCATAGTTATCCACCAACGGACCGGCGATGATTTGACCGAGGCCGAGCACCAGAATAAACAGCGAAATGGTGGATTGGATCAGCGCTTCACTGCTGCCCAGGCCGACGGCGATGGCGGGAATGGTGGGCAGATAGAGATCGATGCCCAATGGGCCGAGCAGCACCAGGCTGAGAAGCAGAAACAGGAACTTTTGCATAGCAGGAAAGGCACGTCCGAGTGACAAAGAGGGCTAGAGTAGAGATTCTGGCGGCAAATGAAAAGGGGCAAAGCGGGTCAGCGCTGCGCTCCCGGGCGGAGATAAAGCGCCGAGACGGTATCGGCCACATAACGGGCCTGATGGCGGGCGTCATCCAACGCACGATGCGGCATGCCTTCGAACGGACGGGTCTTTTTCGGGTTAAAGCCGTGCAGTTCCGCCAGCGTGATCACCGTGCGCACATCCTGGGTATCCCAAAATTTCCACGGACAGGGCATCTCCAACTGCTGGAAGGCGTGTTCGAGGATCGCGCAGTCGAACTCTTTACCGTTGCCCCAGACCTTTACCGTATCGGTGCTGTTCATATGGATAAAACGGCTGAGACTGCTCAGCACGCGCTTGAGGCTCTCTGTGCCGCCGAAGGCGAGCTTGCGCGCTTCATCGGATTGTTTCGCCCACCAGGCAACCGTGTCCAGGCTTATGGTTCGCCCCGGCTGATCTTTCTGGCTGCTGACGGCGGCCTCGAATTCGGCGCCAAGTTCCCCGGTGCGGGGATCGAAAAACACCGCCGCGACCACCAAAATCACGGCGCTGGGTTTTATATCCAGGGTTTCAATGTCTAACATCAGATGGTGCATCGGCGTTTCCGGTGGTTGGCGTGGTGGCTTAATGTTACTACAGAACGTGCGCCGATGCGGCCAGTGCGCACATGAAATCCTTTTAAAGCGCCTCGTTCAGGTTATGATGCTGGAGATACTCTTGTCAGGTTGGTCGCTATCGGTGAGAACGCTTATCTTTATTTTGTGCATGGTTGGCTACTTGCTGCTGCTGGGCTACCTTAGCGTGTTCGTCACGGACAAGATCTGTGAGAAGGCAGGCAACTACACCAAAATATGCCGCATCGTAGACATTTCAGAGCCCCATATCCCCAGATAGCACCGCGCTTAGCCGAGATAATCGGTGGTGATCAGCGGGGTCAGGATCGCCGCCAGCGCCGCGAGCGTCGTCCATTGCCGCCAGCCTAGGCGAGCCAGCCAGTCATGCCGCTGTGGCGGCGTGGCCAGCTGCCCGACGGCCACGGTGCCGGTCAGCAGCAGCGTCAGAATCAGCAGCACCAGGCCACGGCTCACCAGCGTGAACTCAATGTGCAGCACATTGGCGTAATACAGGCGCATCAGGATAAAATAGCCCAACAAGATCCAGGCGAAAACGACGTTTTTCTTGAGCACCTGTTGCAACATCAGCGCGAGAAACAGGCTGTGAAACAGCGATAGCAGCGGGGCTTCGATCGGATGCCGAACGCAGACGTTGTAGACCGCCATGTAAATGTTGAAAACCAGCAGGATATAGATCACGTAAATATACCAGCCGTAGATCACTTTGAGTTTTTTGGCGCTCGGCGGCAGGGAGAGTGCGTCCGGTTTCATTAGGGCCTCCTGATGACGCCACGCAAACGCTGCAGTTGAAGGCGGCGCGTCGGCATCGTAATTTATAATCCACAGGGTATATATCACCCGAGCGCTAAATGAGAATTAAACGCTGAACCGGCTTTATTCCCGCGTTTGCGCGGAACTATTTTTGGCCCGCAGGGTCGATTGGCGAGCGATCGCCAGGCGATTCTCGCACTGAGATGAAGCAAGCAATACGCTGATATGAAAGATTATAAAAACACGCATGGCACCAGGCTGCTGATGATATTCACCCTGGCGTTTTACATCCTGTTGCCGCCTGTGCTGACCGCCTGCGTCTTCACCCGTTTCAATCTTAATCCCTTCGCGATCGTCAAATTCTTGCACTTTAATCCGTTCTTCGCCGATCGGGGCATACCCGGTTATCAGACTTTCCTCTACCTGCTGATGCTTTGGTTGGCGGGGAATATTTTACTGTGGCTGATGGTATGGGGCGCGGGGCGGCTGTACCGCCGTTGGCGATCGCTGCGCGGCGAATAGTCTACCCCAAGTAAAACGTTACGCGGGGAAATGGCCTTTCATTTAACAATGCGCCGTATCGTCACTTGTTTCGCCGGTGAGGGGGCAGCGTCGTCGGCTGACCCATTCCATTAGCACGGCTGTTTAAAAGCATCCGTGGCGGCACAGCCTGTTAGGGCGTTAGAACAGCGAAAACAGCAAGACGACCGGCAGACTCAACGGCCAGGTTAACCCGATGGTCAGCGCGCTGATGCAACGAATTTTGACGGTGTCCCTGCTTACCAGGTAGGTGAAAATCATTGAAACTAACAGACCAATAAAATAACAGTATTGCGTTGCAACCCACAGCGACGACATGAAACTCGATCCCAGTTGTATTTTTACGCGCGAATTTTAGGAGCTTGGCGGGCGATAATCAATGACCGAAGGCCGTTAATTCATGCCTTTATCCATAAGAATGCATAATTTATTTCTATAAAGAATGTAAGGTTATTAACGGCTTTATGTTTATTACGAAAAGAAATCAACAACATAGTTACCGGTAACATTTTAAGATTGTCAGCCTGATTTCAGGCGGGAACGGTGTGAAGAAGGAAAATAGTCATTCAGACGTCCGGAAACGCGACGAGGTTATCACTCATAAAGTTTATTGATGTTTTAGTGGGCGAGCAGACGAAGGCGAGATCGCGTTGCGCCGGCGAGCTTTGGGTTCTTTTTAGCTGTCGGCGGGCGAATGATGGGATAGAAACATGCGGGGAGAGGGGTTTTTAGCGCATCGTCCGGATGCGCTGCCGGTCAGCCAGGAAGGGGGGGTTGGTGTTGCTGTAGGTTTAATGAATGTTAAGACCGTAGACGAACAGCCACGAAAACAGCAGCGCCAGCAGGCATGTCATCAATACGATGGAGATCATTTCCTTCACAACTTCATTCCTTTTCCCGGTGAACCAAATTTACTTGTCTTTGTTTTTGCGTGGGATTTTAGATCGGTATGGGTAAAAATCCTAGTTTTAATCCCGTTTTTTGCACTGCCGCTACGGCGTACGCCGCCTCGGCAAGTCATGACGACGCCTGTAAATCGAGCGCCTTAACCCGTCGTAGCTATTGCCGAATGCCGCAGTGCTAACTATATAAATGGAGATCGCGCGACGTCGCCGGCTGCAAGGCGCGTCCCTGTAGGGCGGCTGTTGATCTGTCTACAGCGCCTCCAAATGAGATTAAGAGGTCGGCAATGAGCACAAAACCAACCATCGTGCTGGTGCACGGATTCTGGGGCGGCGCCGCGCACTGGAGTAAGGTGATTATCGAGTTGTCGCGCAGGGGCTATTCGGCGATTCACGCGGTGGAAATGCCGCTGACCTCACTGGCTGAGGATGCGGAACGGGCGCGCAAGATGGTCGCGCAGCAAGCGGGACCGGTATTGTTGGTGGGGCACTCTTACGGTGGCGCGGTGATCACGGAAATGGGCAACCAGCCTAACGTGGTCGGCCTGGTCTACATTGCCGCGTTTGCGCCGGATGCCGGTGAAAGCCCCGGTGGCATTACGCAAGCGCATCCTCCTGCGGCAGTCGCGAATCTGATTCCGGACAGCGACGGTTATCTGTGGATTAAGAACGACAAGTTTCACGAAAGCTTTTGCCAGGATCTTACCGCCGACGAGGCTCTGGTGATGGCGGCGACGCAGAAGGCGCCATTGGCCGATACCTTCGGCAATCCCCTCGGTGAGCCCGCCTGGAAACATAAACCGTCGTGGTATCAACTCTCCAGCGACGACCGCATGATAGCGCCGGAGAACCAACGGCGTATGGCGCAGCGGCTGCAGGCTAAGAAAGTGATGGTGCTGAAGGCCAGTCATGCCTCGCTGGTTTCCCATGCCGATGACGTGGCGGGATTGATTGACGAAGCGGCCGGTTCAAAATAAAACCCGGGCAGAAACGCGCTTCGGGCCAAAAAAGAGGCACTTTGCGGCAACGGAGTGCTTCGCTTCACATTAGGGATAAGCGCTGATATCGCTGCCGGAGTTTATTATTAACAGCATAATCAACACCACGACGGCGGCAATAATGGCGTAGATTTCCGCCTTGCGCATATCGATCTAGCGCCCGTTAACGCCGATCATTTCTATTGCTGCGCGATGCAATTTTTGAAAATACTCGTCGTGCTGTTGTTCAACTTCCTGAATAAGACTGGCCAGCAGATTCTGTTTGGTGATCGGTTTGTTGGCGATGAGCACCAGCAGCACGCTTTTGCCGAGCAGACAGCAGATTTGCTTATGGTATTCATCAACATCATTCTTGTTGAGGCCATAGAGGGTGTAATCGATCATGGTGTCTAACCTGCTGACAGGTAAATTGCCCGCCGAAGCGGGCTGAGAAGCCATAGAAAATAAAATGAGTCAAATTTCGCTTAGGGTAGAACCCGATGCGTGTGTTAACGATAACTGAATGGGAATATTCCCATCAAGACGCATGAGGGAGGATATGAAGGTTTAGGAATAACCTCAGAAGAAAGAGCGGAAACGGGCGGCCATCACGGCGTTCTTATTTGTCTGTCAAAGCGTTCGTTCTCTCTACATTATTTTTTTCGACCCGTGCATCCACTTGGAGAACCTCATACGTATATCAGGAATGAGCAACACTTACGCTCAGCTTACGGAGAGGACTTCATCATGAAAACACTTATCGTTACTCTGGTTACCGGCTCATTACTTTTCGGCGTCGCCACTTACGCGGCGAGTGGGGACACGTCATCCGTAATGGTTGGCGGCGCGGCGATGTACCCCTCAAAAAACATTGTGCAAAATGCGCTGAACTCAAAAGATCACACAACGCTGGTCGCGGCCGTTAAGGCCGCCGGCTTGGTGGATACTTTACAAGGCAAAGGTCCTTATACTGTTTTTGCGCCCACGAATGCCGCATTCGCCAAATTACCGGCCGGCACCGTTGAAAATCTGTTAAAACCCGAAAATAAAGCGCTGTTAAGCAGTGTATTAACCTACCACGTTGTGGCTGGCAACTACGACATGCGGGCGTTGGAAAGAAAAATTGAGCAGGGCGGCGGACGGGCGGAACTCAAAACCGTCAACGGTCAGTCGCTATGGTTTATGAATAATGGCCCGCATAATATTCAGATCAAAGATGCTAAAGGCGACGTCGCCAACATCAGCACCTATGATGTGCGGCAGCAAAACGGTGTAATCGACGTTATTGATACCGTGCTAATGCCCAAGTAAGGCCTATACTCGGAATGGGCAAAGCTTAACCGCTTTAGGGATGGTATGGATCACTCGTTGAAAGAAAACCAGGTAATGTGCTTAAAGGCGATCGCTAATGGCGATCGCCGAGCATTTGAACGCTTGTACAGATCGACATCCGCAAGTTTATTCGCCATTGCGCTACGCATGTTACGTAATCGCCAGTGGGCGGAAGAGGTTCTGGTCGACGGCTTTCTTACCGTGTGGCAGCGTGCCGGAGATTATGATCCGACCTTGAGTTCGCCTATGACATGGCTTACTCACATTATAAGGAACCGATGTATAGATGGATTGCGTAGCCGGCACGGACGCCATATCGGACTGGAAGAAGAATATAGCGATCAAATCCCTCAGTCGGAAAATGAAAGCCAGGGTGATGAGGGGGAGCTGGCTAAAAAGTTAAATGACTGTTTGAAGCATCTGACGTCTGAACAACGGCAAAGTATTGCTTTGGCATATTATCAAGGGATGTCGCACGCGGATATCGCTGATTGGTTGCAGCAACCGCTTGGTACGGTAAAAAGCTGGGTCCGCAGGGCGCTAGCACATCTAAAGGATTGCCTGGGCCTATGAACAGACGCGAAAGTGATGACATGTTGGCTGCAGAATATGCTCTTGGCACGCTCAGAGGGAATGCTCGGCTGCATTTTGAGCGCCGTCTGAAAACGGACAACATTTTGGCGACCCAGGTTGGAAAGTGGCAAAATATGTTGTCGGGGTTGGATATCGATATAACGCCAATACCGCCCCCTGAAAGCGTTTGGAAAAAAATTGAATTAAATCTGCCTCAATACGCTTCGCCCCGACGGCGCGTGCGAAACTATATTGCATGGGGGCTTGCTGCGGGATTGGGCGCATTGAGCCTGAGCTCGTGGTTTTATTGGCGTGCGCCAGAGCTGAAACCGTTAGTGGTCCTGAACGGAACGCATCAAGGGACGTGGGTCGTTAGTTCAGACGGTCAAAGAAAAATTGTACGTATAACCCCCTTAGGCTTGGCCGCTATTCCGGATGGGAAAAGTCTTGAGCTGTGGCTGATTCCCGTTGGGCATAAGCCCGTTTCAATTGGACTCGTGAACGTGAAAGGCGTGAGCCAGTTTTATTTGGCAGATGCAGATTTAGTTAAAGGAACAACGATTGCCATTAGCCTGGAGCCATTAGGCGGCTCACCGAGCAAGCAACCGACCGGCCCCGTGTTGTATTCAGGTGAGTTGGTTCTATGATTGACGTCGGATGCGGATGCATCCCGCAGAAATAGCATTTGAATTCGTTGAGAATAAAAACGGCCGGGCAGATATTCTCCGGCCGTTTTTATGATTATGCGGTCTGTTTGCGGAACAGTTCGCGGAATACCGGATAGATATCGTCCGGTTCGCGGATATGCTGCATGGCGAAGTTGTCGAATTTCGCTTGCAGATCTTCGTATTCGCGCCACAGCGTTTGGTGAGCGCGGCGAGTGATTTCGATGTAGCTGTAGTAACGCACCATCGGCAGGAGCTTCTTCGCCAACAGCTCATGGCACAGCGGTGAATCGTCTGCCCAGTTGTCCCCGTCAGACGCCTGCGCGGCGTAGATATTCCACTGCGCCGGATCGTAACGCTCTTCGACCACGTCGTTCATCAGTTTCAATGCGCTGGAGACGATGGTGCCGCCGGTTTCCTGCGAATAGAAGAACTCCTGCTCGTCCACCTCTTTCGCCTGGGTGTGATGGCGAATATAGACTACCTCGACGTTTTTGTAGGTTCGGCTCAGGAACAGATAAAGCAGAATGTAAAAACGTTTGGCCATGTCTTTGGTGGCCTGATCCATCGAACCGGATACGTCCATCAGGCAGAACATCACCGCCTGGCTGGAGGGCTCCGGCCGGCGCTCGTAGTTTTTGTAACGCAGATCGAAGGTGTCGATAAACGGCACGCTTTCGATTTTCTTGCGCAGTTCGGCAATCTCTTTGCGCAGCCGCTCTTCTTCCAGCAGTTGCACCGGCTCGGTGTTTTCCAACTGGGTCAGCGCGTCTTCCAGTTCGTGCAACGCGCGCCTTTTACCGGCGGTCATGGCAGTACGCCGCGCCAGCGAGTTTTGCAGCGAACGCACGACGCTGATGTTGGCCGGCACGCCGTTGGCGGTATAGCCGGCGCGGTGGGTTTTGAACTCGGTCAGCTGCTTGTACTGATTCTTTTTCAGGTTGGGCAGGGCGAGATCCTCGAACAAAAGATCGAGGTACTCGTCTTTGGATATCTGGAAGACGAACTCATCCTGGCCTTCACCGTCCTGGCTGGCGTTGCCCTGGCCGCCGCCACCGCCTGCGCCGCCTTGAGGCCGTTCGACGCGATCGTTCTGCACGAAGTGGTCATTGCCCGGGTGAACGCGATGGCGCGTGCCGCCGCGCCCCTGATGGAACATCGGTTCGTTGATATCGTCAGTGGGGATAGAGACTGACTCCCCGCTGTCTACGTCGGTGACCGAACGCTTGTTGATGGCTTCGGCAATCGACTGTTTGATTTGCGACTTGTAACGGCGCAAGAAGCGCTGGCGGTTCACCGTGCTCTTGTTTTTGCCGTTCAGCCGCCGGTCAATGAAATAGGCCATACTTCCCCCAAACGACGTTGCCAACTCTTCATGTCCCGGCCGCGGCAGCGCAAGGTGCCAGCCCCTCCGTGGGCTGCGCTGCAACGTCCATGACTGTGGACATGGCCCTGATAATGCCGCTTACCTGAGGCATTATGAGGATTTTCTGACCCGCAGATACCATTCACACAGCAGGCGCACCTGCTTGCGGGTATAGCCTTTCTCCATCATGCGATCGACGAAGTCGTCGTGTTTTTTCTGCTCGTCCGTCGATGTTTTGGCGTTGAACGAAATCACCGGCAACAGTTCTTCGGTATTGGAGAACATCTTTTTCTCAATCACGGTGCGCAGCTTCTCGTAGCTGGTCCAGTTCGGGTTGCGGCCGTTGTTGTTAGCGCGGGCGCGCAGCACGAAGTTCACGATTTCGTTGCGGAAATCTTTCGGGTTGCTGATGCCGGCCGGTTTTTCAATTTTCTCCAGTTCGGCGTTCAGGGACTCGCGGTCGAACAGCTGGCCGGTGTCGGGATCGCGATACTCCTGATCCTGGATCCAGAAGTCGGCATAGGTGACGTAGCGGTCAAAAATGTTCTGTCCGTATTCCGAGTAGGATTCCAGATAGGCGGTCTGGATCTCTTTGCCGATAAACTCGGCGTATTTCGGGATCAGATAGCCTTTCAGGTGCTCCAGGTATTTCTCCGCCAAATCCTGCGGGAACTGTTCGCGCTCGATCTGCTGTTCCAGCACATAGAACAGGTGCACCGGGTTGGCTGCCACCTCGGCGTGATCAAAGTTGAATACCCGCGAGAGGATTTTAAAGGCGAAACGGGTGGAGAGGCCGTTCATGCCTTCGTCAACCCCGGCGTAGTCGCGGTATTCCTGATAGGACTTGGCTTTCGGGTCGGTATCTTTGAGGCTTTCGCCGTCATACACGCGCATCTTCGAGTAGATGCTCGAGTTTTCGGGCTCTTTCAGCCGCGACAGCACGCTAAAGCGCGCCAGCGTTTCCAGCGTGCCCGGCGCGCATGGCGCATGGGTCAGCTCACTGTGATCCAGAAGCTTGTCGTAAATTTTGATCTCTTCCGACACGCGCAGGCAGTAAGGCACCTTGACGATATACACGCGGTCGAGGAACGCTTCGTTGTTCTTGTTGTTACGGAAGGTCACCCACTCGGATTCGTTGGAGTGCGCCAGAATAATGCCGCTGAACGGCAGGGCGGAGATGCCTTCGGTGCCGTTGTAGTTGCCTTCCTGGGTTGCGGTCAGCAGCGGATGCAGCACTTTGATCGGCGCTTTGAACATCTCGACGAATTCCATAATCCCCTGGTTGGCGCGGCACAGGGCGCCGGAATAGCCGTAGGCGTCCGGGTCGTTCTGCGCGTGGTTCTCCAGTTTACGGATGTCCACTTTACCGACCAGCGCCGAGATGTCCTGGTTGTTCTCATCGCCCGGTTCGGTTTTGGCGATGGCGATCTGTTCCAGAATGGAAGGGCGCACTTTCACCACTTTAAACTTGGTGATATCGCCACCGAACTCATGCAGGCGCTTCGCCGCCCACGGCGACATGATGGTGCCGAGATAGCGACTTGGTATATTGAACTCTTTTTCCAGGATCGTGGCATCTTCCTGCGGATTGAACAGGCACAGCGGATGATCGTTGACCGGGCTGCGTTCGCCGTTGGCGCTGAGGGTGTAGATGGGCACGCGTTGCATCAGCGCTTTCAGACGTTCCGCCAGCGAGGACTTGCCGCCGCCCACCGGGCCCAGCAGGTAAAGGATCTGTTTCTTCTCTTCCAGGCCCTGAGCGGCGTGTTTCAGGTAAGAGACGATCTGTTCGATGGCCTCTTCCATGCCGTAGAACTCTTCGAAGGCCGGATAGCGTGCGATCACGCGGTTGGAGAACAGGCGCGACAGGCGTGATTCCAGCGCAGTGTCGACCATCACAGGTTCACCGATAGCCATCAGCAGACGTTCGGCCGCGTTGGCATAGGCACTGCGATCTTGCCGGCAAATGGTAAGAAATTCCTGCAGTGTGAACTCTTCGTCCTTGGCAGCTTCGTAGCGCTGGCGATAGTGGTCAAATATGTTCATGATGCCCGTCCTTTCGTTATTAGCACAGGTTAAAGAGAGCGTGTGATAGTGTTCTGGCTCCCGAAAGATGAGAATACGCCTAAGTACAGCAACCCGTATGCCAACTTGGTGCGCTTATTATCGCGAGTTGCGCTGTATGCCACTGGGCTCAGGATAAATTCACCTTCTGATTTAAGCTTAGTTTGCTTGCCGGAAAATTTCCTGCCGTAGAAAAAGCTTTTTTTAAGTCATATCAATGACTCAGTTATTGCCGGGATAACCAAATGCCTTGTCTGGCGCGGCCTGCGGCATGAATCGTCATCGTTCCGCCATGATTAATTCATAATTCCGCTATAAGTTATTCGATCTTGGTCGTTTTCTATTGTAAAGATTAGGCGCGTAACTAAATTTTCACATAAACTATTGCGGCTATTAACCCTGTAATTTATGGAAAAAGAACCAGTGAAGATTTCAAAACTCAAAACGCTAGCAATTATCGCTTCCGCAATGGTTTGTGCGCAAAGTGCTCAGGCGGGAACCTGGTCACTCGGCGCTGCCGCGCTGGTTAGCCCGGACGCGTATCGTGGTTATCAGGACCGCGTTTATCCGGTGCCCGTCATCGACTATGAAGGTGACGACTTCTACTTCCGTACTCTGACCGCCGGTTACTACCTGTGGAAAGATCAGGAAAACCAGCTGAGCATCATGGGCTACTACACGCCATGGGGTTACCGTCCGGGCGACAGCGACGACGATCGCATGAAGCGTCTCGACAAGCGCCGTGGCACGCTGATGGCCGGCCTGGCCTATTCACACAACGCCGAGTGGGGCACCATTCGCACTACCTTTACCGGCGACACGCTGAACAACAGCAACGGGCTGGTGGGCGACGTGGCCTATCTGTACAAGTTTGATCTGGACGCGCTGACGCTGGTACCGGGCGTAGGCGTGATGTGGAACAGCAAGAACCAGAACAAATATTACTACGGCGTCAGCGCCAATGAATCGCGTCGCAGCGGCCTTGACAGCTACACCCCGGGCGATAGCTGGGCGCCGTACCTCGAGCTGAGCGCCAATTACCAGATCAACAAGAGCTGGAACGCCTTCTTCGTCGGCCGCTATGTGAAGTTGTCGGATGAAGTGAAAGACAGCCCGATGGTGGATAAATCTTACACCGGTTTGTTGATGACGGGCGTGAGCTACACCTTCTAATCACGCATTGCACGATTATCGTGCATGGCGTGCATCAAAAAGGGGCGCTGGCGCCCCTTTTGCACATCTGTAGTGCGCCGCCGCGCTCAGTGTATTAGGCCTTCTTGCGGCTGCGGAAGGTGACGCCCAATCGAGCAGGTTGTTCGCCGGCGGCGATCAGCGGTTTGCTGACGCGCCCGGTCTCTACGCAAACCATGGTCTTGTAACCGTCGTTCGGCATGTCCCCCATGCTGCAAGAGAGCTCTACGCCGGGGTTCCAGGCGATAACGTCGCTCATATGGTGGTGGTGAACCTCGATGGTGCGAGCGAGCGCCGGATCGCGGATCAGGCTGAAGGCCTCGGGGCAGGTATAGACGCGGTCGGTTTGGCCGACGAAGGTCACTTCGCCGGTCTGACGCGCTTCGGCGCCGCCCGCCACCTTATCGATATACGGCTCGCCCAAGCCCGCTACGCTGACCCGATCGATATCGCCAACCTGGAAGTAGCTGTGCAGCGCCGCCGTGGCTTGATAATCGCCGTGCGACTCCAGTTCGATCTCGCACTCTTCACCCAGCTTGAAGCGAGCGATCAGCGTGAAGGCGTGCGGCCACAGTTTGCGGGTCTGCTCATTGTCTTTCAGCGTAAAGGTCAGGATGACGCCGTTGTCATCTTCATCGTGCGCCGTCAGGCTCCAGGGCTGGTTGCGGGCAAAGCCGTGGGAGGGCTGCGCCACCGGGCCGAACCAGGGCCAACAGATCGGCACGCCGCCGCGGATGGCCTTGCCTTTGGCGAAAGGCGTGTTGTTGCTGAGCCAAATCACCGGCTGCTCACCGCTAGGCTGCCAGGCCAGCAAATGCGCGCCCTGCAGCGCGACCGCCGCGCGCACTTTCGGGTGCGACACCACAACCACGCCCAGCTCATCGAGTTGGCGCTGGCTGATATAAGGAGAAATCTGTTCGGAAACGGGCAGGGTGAAAATTTTCTCGTTCATTTCATTACCTTATTGTTTGCCGGAGAGACAAATAAAAAAGGGCGACAAAAATGTCGCCCTTATTATCAGCTTAACATCATGCCATTACTTGGAGATGTGAGCGATCAGATCCAGAACCTTGTTGGAATAACCGGTTTCGTTGTCGTACCAGGAAACCAGTTTCACGAAGTTGTCGTTCAGTGCGATACCGGCTTTGGCATCGAATACGGAAGTCAGCACTTCGCCGTTGAAGTCGGTGGAAACCACGTCGTCTTCAACATAGCCCAGAACGCCTTTCATC
Source organism: Serratia sp. X10 (assembly GCF_017811775.1). Classification (NCBI taxonomy): domain Bacteria; kingdom Pseudomonadati; phylum Pseudomonadota; class Gammaproteobacteria; order Enterobacterales; family Yersiniaceae; genus Serratia; species Serratia sp. X10. Next base: position 922,288 of record NZ_JAEIOH010000002.1, read on the forward strand.
GAGCCTTCAGCGGCGTCTTTGATGGCTTTCTTGATTTCTTCGTAGGTAGCCGCTTTTTCCAGACGCACGGTCAGGTCAACAACGGATACGTTAGGAGTTGGTACGCGGAACGCCATACCGGTCAGTTTGCCTTTCAGCTCTGGCAGAACCACGCCAACCGCTTTCGCTGCGCCGGTAGAAGAAGGGATGATGTTCTGGGATGCGCCGCGGCCGCCGCGCCAGTCTTTGTGGGACGGGCCATCAACGGTTTTCTGAGTAGCGGTGGTCGCGTGAACGGTGGTCATCAGGCCTTCAACGATACCGAAGTTGTCGTTGATGACTTTAGCCAACGGCGCCAGGCAGTTGGTGGTGCAAGAGGCGTTGGACACGATGTCCTGGCCGGCATATTTGTCAAAGTTAGCGCCGCGCACGAACATTGGGGTCGCATCTTTGGATGGGCCAGTCAGAACGACTTTCTTAGCGCCAGCGGTGATGTGTTTACGTGCGGTTTCGTCGGTCAGGAAGATACCGGTCGCTTCAGCAACCACGTCAACGCCCACTTCGTTCCACTTCAGGTTAGCCGGGTCTTTCTCTGCGGTAACACGGATGGTTTTGCCGTTAACAACCAGGTGGCCGTCTTTAACTTCTACCGTACCGTTGAAACGGCCGTGAGTAGAGTCATACTTCAGCATGTAAGCCATGTACTCTGCGTCCAACAGGTCGTTGATTGCAACGATCTCGATGTCAGAACGCTCTTGAGCAGCACGGAAAACAATGCGACCGATACGGCCAAAACCGTTGATACCTACTTTGATAGTCATATATTCCACCAGCTATTTGTTAGTGAATAAAAGGTTGGTTGTAAAATTACAAAAACCTTACCCAGCGTCAAGCGGAATCGTGTCAATACTTGCGGCAAGTCAAACCGGAAGGGTGGTTTTGCACGCTTATTGCACAGTCCATTTGCGCTCGGCCTCATCCGTTATATGGGGACAAGCCGCCAAGTATAAAGTCAGCATACGCAAGATGTGTGATCGCTATCACATATCATCGTGACGTGGCCTTTATGGGCTACAGTTTAGGCCAAAAACCCCTGCAGTGGTGTTAATTTTTTGTTATTATTAATCATTGTTTTCGTTGACATTATCCACATTCAGAGATAAGCACAAATGGCTAAAGAGACAACCCCCGCTCATCCGGTCACGGAACTGAATGAAATCCAACGTTATGTCACGCAACAGCGTGGCACCGAAGCGCCGTTTAGCGGCAAATTGCTGCACAACAAGCGTGAGGGCGTGTACCATTGTCTGTGCTGTAATCAGCCGCTGTTTTATTCCGAAACCAAATACGATTCCGGCTGCGGCTGGCCCAGCTTTTACGAGCCGGTTTCCGCCGATGCAATCCGTTATCTTGATGATAATTCAAATAATATGCATCGTGTTGAAATCCGCTGCGGCCACTGCGACGCGCACCTGGGGCATGTATTCCCCGATGGCCCGCAGCCGACCGGTGACCGTTACTGCGTCAATTCCGCCTCGCTGAGTTTCACCGATGGCGAAAATGGCGATCAAACGGCCGGTTAAGTGGTAATTTAACCAACAAAATCGATTCAGCTAATTATTCTTCCGTAAGCGAGAAGGGCCCTGATGGACGTGAAAGATCTGATTGCGGCGATGACGCCCGAGATATACCAACGCCTGGTGCAGGCGGTTGAACTGGGCAAATGGCCGGATGGCGTGGCGCTGACGCCGGAGCAAAAGGAAAACAGCCTGCAGGCGGTGATGCTGTGGCAGTCGATGAACAACGTCGATCCGCAGCATATGAGCATAGGCACCGACGGGCAGATCGTGATGAAGAGCAAACAAGAGCTGAAGCAGCAGTTCGTTGCCGAGCCGCTGGTGAAACTCAAGCTGCAGTAAGGCTCCACCCCTAAAACGGGGCGATGTCGCCATCGCCCCGTCGATTCAACGTTTCTCGCCCTTTATGCCCAGCGATTCCGCCAGCTGCTGCGCCAGCCGGTTGTTGTCATCTGCGCCGTATTCCCAGAACATCGCACCGCCCAATCCTTGGCTTTTGATGTAATCGGCCTTGATGGCCACCGAACGTGGGTTCTCGTACGAGATGGCGAACAGCGGCTTGCCCTCGGCGGATTGCAGCGTCAGGTATGGCACTTTGGCGTCGTCATCCCAGTGCTCGCGGAAACGCTGCTGCGGATCGTTGAGCAATTTGTTGACGATATCGCGGTATTTAAAATAAGTGTCTTTGCTGAGATCCAATCCCAGCGTGCGGAACAGGGCGATTTCTCGCGCGCTGAAGTAAGGCTGCGTCACCGGATGGTTGGCGGCGTCCGGCTTGTCCCAATCGATGCCCGCTTCGGTCGCCCGTTTCGGCACCCGGCCGTAGAAACCGATCCCGAGGTTCATCTGCGCCGGTTTCAGACCGGCGGCCAGATAATGCTTTACCACGTTATCGGCGCTGTAGCGATCGGCGGCGGCTACGGTTGGCCAACGCGTTGAATCGTACAGGTTGGCATTGAAGTACTGCGTGCCGTAAGCCATGTCGTAGGTCATCAGATTGATGTAATTGAGATAGGGCGCAATATTTTTTACATCGACCCATTCACGTGGGCTTTTGACGTTGGCGCCGACGGCGATGGTCAACAGTTTGCCTTTACCCAGCGTCTGGTGAAGTTCTTTCAGCAGCAGGGTGAAGTTGTCGCGGTCTGCCGGTTGGCTTTCCACCAAACCCCAGGCGCCGTTTACCGGGTATTCCCAGTCCAGATCGATCCCATCCAGCCGGTACTGCTCGATCACCTGCAACGCGGAGCGAATGAAAATCGCCCGGTTTTCCGCGGTGGCGGCGGCGCCGGAGAAACCGCGTGCGCCCCAGCCTCCGACCGACAACAGCACTTTCAGCTCGGGGTTCTGTTTGCGCAGCACCGGCAGACGTTGCAGATCGGCCGTGACTTTCGGCGACAGGTAGATCTGGTGGCGGCGAGCGGGGTCTTTCAGCGCCGCATTGGTTTCGTCTTTCTCGTCGTTGTAGATCAGGCCGAACGAATAGTTGAGGTGGGTGATTTGCGTCACGTCCAGCTTGTCGATGTCGCCACCGGGGCCGGCGGTGACGTCGCCGCCGCCGTTGAAGTAGCCGACGGAGAGATAGGCCGCCTGAGCCGTGCCGGTACCGGCGATAGCCAACTGCACCGCTGCCAGCAAAGGCAGCAGTTTTCGGGTTATTTTCATGTTTGTCTCCTTGGGATCGGCAAGGCCGACCGTACCGCCAGTAGCGGTCACAATAAAGCCGGGCTCAGCGGGCCCCGGATGCGTATAACCGATTGACGCCAAAAGCGTCGCAGCCATAACAGCAAAAGCGCCTGCCGGTCACAAGCGGCTGGAGGAGGAGAAGAACAGCATTGTGAGCGGCGTCGATATTTCCGCCGCCGCCCAAAGAAGGCGCCGATAGCGCCCGTCAGGATTTAATTGGCGAGAAATTGTGACAGGGTAACCAGTTGAGCGCCGGCGCGCGCCATCTCCTGCAGCGCCCGCTCACTGTCGTCCGGCTGCAGATTCACGCCGCGGCAGCCGTCGACGATCACCTGCGTCGGATAGCCGGCAGCCAGCGCATCCAGCACGCTGAACTTCACGCAATAGTCGGTCGCCAGACCCATGATCGCCAGCCGCTGAATGCCCTGCGATTGCAGCCAGCCGTGCAGTTCGGTCTGCGCCCGGTGGCCGTTATCGAAGAAGGCGCTATAGCTGTCGATGTCCGTATCCTGCCCTTTGCGAAAGACGGCATTGATGTGTTGCCGCTGCAGTTGAGGATGAAAATCGGCGCCGAGGCTCCCTTGCACGCAGTGCACCGGCCACCACACCTGCGGCAAGCCTTCCAGCTCACCGAGGGTGCCGACTTGCGCATCGGAGTTCACCGCAAAGCTGCGGTGATTGGCGGGATGCCAGTCCTGGCTGGCCACCACCGGTTCGCCGCGCGCCAGGCAGGCGGCGATCGCCTGATTGGCGACCGGGATGACGGCGTCGCCCTCCGTGACCGCCAGCGCGCCGCCGGGGCAGAAATCATTTTGCAGATCGATCAACAACAGGGCCGTTTTCATCGCCGCTCCAAAGATCGGTAGGTTAACCGTTGATGCTCAGCTCGCCGCGCAGATCTTGCTGCATCAGGGCGCGGATTTGTTCCGGCGTCAGCGGCTGGCTCAACAGATAGTGCAGCTTGGTCAGAGCGGCTTCCACCGTCATGTCGAAACCGCTGATCACCCCGGCGTGCGCCAGCGCGTTGCCGGTGGCGTAGCCTTCCATATTGACGCGCCCGGAGATGCACTGCGTCAGGTTGACCACTACGATGCCGCGTTCGGAAGCCGCACGCAACTCGTCGATCAGTTCGGCCTTTTGCGGCGCGTTGCCGACGCCGTAGGAGCGCAGGATCAGCGCCTTGACCGGCTGCAGCAGGAAGTTGCGCACCACCGCGCCGGAAATGCCCGGATAGATGGTGACGACGCCGATCGGTTGCGGCGTGATGTCATGTACCTGCAGCGCGCCGTTGCAAACCGGGCTGTCGATGCCGTGCTGGCGACGAATGTGGATACCGGCTTCCAGCAGCGGCGGCAGGTTGGGTGAAGCGAAAGCGTCGAAGCCGTCGGCGTGCGCTTTGGTGGTGCGGTTGCCGCGGAACAGCTTGTTGTTGAAGAACAGGCTGACTTCGTTCACCGGATGGTTGGCCGCCAGGTACAGTGCATTCAGCAGATTGGTTTGGCCATCGGAGCGCAGCTCCGCCAGCGGAATCTGCGAGCCGGTGACGATCACCGGTTTGGCCAGATTCTCCAGCATGAAGGAGAGCGCCGAGGCGGTGAACGCCATGGTATCGGTGCCGTGCAGGATCACGAAGCCGTCGTAGCGATCGTAGTTCTGCTTGATGTCGTCGGCGATGTGCTGCCAGTCTTCCGGCGTCATATCCGAGGAATCGATGAGCGGCGCGTATTCATGAATGGTGAAATCCGGCATCTCCGGCCGATGGAATTCCGGCATCAGCGCCAGCTGACGCTGCAGGTGGCCGGAAACCGGAATATAGCCGTGCTCGGAACGCTGCATGCCGATGGTGCCGCCGGTGTAGGCGACGTAAATGGATTTCTTTTGCATGGTTATGATTTTAACAAAGATAAGATGGGCTGAATTATAGGGACATGGCGGCAGAAAAAAAGCCCGGCGGAGGCCGGGCTGCAGAATTATTTGTTAGCGGACTTCTCCGCAGGTCAGACAGATCGCGTAACGGTTCTGCGGATCGTTCAGGTTATTGAACAAGCCCGGCTGCTCTTTCACCGCATTGGCGACCGAGGCCAGCGGGGCAGGCAGCATGGCCTGAATCGCCGCCGGCAGCATGGCGTGAATGGAAACGCCGAACTGGCTGAGCACCATATCGCTCAGGCTCGGGGTGTCGACGAACCAGTCGAGCTGCCATTGTTGCAGTTTCGCCAGCTCAGCGGCTTTCTTCACCGCATCGTCGAAATCGCCCAACTGATCGACCAGGCCGTTGGCCTTGGCGTCGCTGCCGAGCCACACGTGGCCCTGCGCGATTTGGTCAACCTGCTGCGGAGTCATTTTGCGTGATTTGGCGACCAGATCGAGGAAGTTCTTATACCCGTTTTCGATATTCAACTGCATCATCTGCGAGAACTCCTGCGGCAACGCCTTGGTGACCGCGATATCGGCCAGTGGCGATGTCGCCACGCCGTCGGTGTGTACGCCCAGCGTATCCAGGGTTTTCTCGTAGGTATTGATGATGCCGAAAATGCCGATGGAGCCGGTCAGCGTGCTCGGGCTGGCGATGATGTAATCGGCCGGCGTCGAGACCCAATAGCCACCCGACGCGGCCATGCCGCCCATCGACACCACCACCGGTTTGCCGGCGGCGCGCACGGCGGCCAGCTCGGAGCGGATCACTTCGGACGCGCTGACGCTGCCGCCAGGGCTGTTGACGCGGAACACCACGGCTTTGACGGCCGGATCCAGACGGGCCTGACGCAGCTCGGCGGCGGTGGTGTCGCCCCCGACGTTGCCCGGCGTCTGCGGGCCGTCCATGATGGCGCCGTTGGCGAACACCACGGCGATCTTGCCGCCCTGGTTGGCGTCCGGCTTCGGCTGGTAGTCGTAGATGCTGATGGCGTTGAAATCGTTCGCCTGTTTGTCCCAGCCGAAGGTTTTGACCAGCTGATTTTCGATCGCGGTGCGCGACGCCAGCTCGTCCACCAGCTTATTGTCCAGCGCATAGCGGGCGGTGTCGCCGCCTGCCGCCTGCAGGCCGCTCAGCACGCCGGCGGCGCCGGGGAATAGCTGCTGCGGCGTCAGCTGCCGGTTGGCCGCCACGGTTTCCAGATAGTTCTGCCACAGACCGCCAATCCAGCGGCTGTCCGCTTCGCGCGCCGCCGGTGACATGTCGTCGCGGATCAGCGGTTCGACCGCCGATTTATAGGTGCCGACGCGGAAGATATTGGTGGTGACCTTGAGCATGTCCAGCAACGACTTGTAATACAGGTTGTTGGTGGCGAAACCGTGCAGATCGACCGCGCCCTGCGGCGACAGGTAGACCTTGTTGGCGTAGCTGGCCAGGTAGTATTGCGTTTGATTGTAACTGTCGCCGATGGCGAAGATCGGTTTGCCGCTGTCGCGGAACTCGCGCAGCGCTTTGCCGATATAGCGCAGCGACGGCTGATCGGCGCCGGCGAAGTCATTCAGCTGCAACACCATGCCGGTAATGTTTTTGTCGTCTTTGGCCTTGCGGATGCTGTCGACTACATCGAACAGCGAGTTTTCCTGCAGGCGGCTGCTGGAGGCGCCCAACAGTTCGCGGCCCCATTGCCGCACCCGGTTGTTTACCGAAGGCTGATCGACCACCACGCCGCTTAAATCGACCAGCAGCGCACCGCGCGCCGGGGCCGTCGAGGTGGAGGAACTTTGGAAGGACAGATAGATGCCGACCCCAACCAGGATCAGCAGGACCAGGAACAGGTTAAGGATAAGTTCCCTGATAAAATTCAGCAGACGCCATGTCCACCGGAAAATGCCGGCAATAATTTGCCACAATGTGCGCATGTGCTCTCCAACAAGAGTCGAGAATGTTCCGCTATCCTAATGAGCGGCCGGGTAAATGTCAGCTTTAAATCGTGGCACACAGACGCTATCGCCGAGGCTGTAACTCGCCGTTTAGCTATGTTAACGTGGCCGGAATGAAAATTGTTATCAGGAGTTTACGATGGATGCTCTGGATCTTTTATTGAATCGTCGCTCGGCTTCGCGCCTGGCGGAACCGGCGCCGGCGGGGGAAGTGCGCCAAAACATCATCAACGCGGGCCTGCGTGCGCCCGATCACGGCGCGCTGCAGCCGTGGCGTTTCGTGATGATCGAGAATCAGGGCCTGGAGCGCTTCAGTCAGCTGCTGCAGGCGGCGGCGAAGCAGGATCAGTTGGATGAGGCGGCGATCGAAAAAGCCACCAAGGCGCCGTTCCGCGCACCGCTGATCATCACCGTCATCGCGCATTGCACTGAAGAGACCAAGGTGCCGCGCTGGGAGCAGGTAGTTTCCGCCGGTTGCGCCGTGCAGGCGATGCAGATGGCGGCGCTGGCGCAGGGCTTTAACGGCATCTGGCGCACCGGCGCCTGGACCGAGCATGCGCTGGTGCGTGAAGCCTTCGGTTGCCGAGAGCAGGACGAGATCGTCGGTTTCCTCTATCTGGGCACGCCGCAGCTGAAGGCCGCCACTAAAGTAACGCCACCGGACAGCACGCCTTTCGTCAGCTATTTCTAAGTATTATCCGACGGGGCGCGGCGAAAATGCGCCAAACCCCGCAAAATTGCATGGTTTCTGAGCAGGCCGTTCGCTTATCGGCGGCATGCTCTTATCAATCCCCTCGGCAAGCGCTACCCTATGTTATCTTGAGTGCCGTTATCGAAGGGAGTGGACTATGACATCGCCAGCGATCCGTTTAACCCAGTACAGCCATGGCGCTGGCTGCGGCTGCAAAATCTCACCGAAAGTTCTCGAAACCATCCTGCACAGCGAGCGGGAGAAATTTGTCGATCCGCGTCTGCTGGTCGGCAATGAAACCCGCGACGACGCGGCGGTATATGACATCGGCAACGGCGTCGGCATTATCAGCACCACCGACTTCTTCATGCCTATCGTCGACGATCCGTTCGATTTCGGCCGCATCGCCGCCGCCAACGCCATCAGCGACGTGTACGCCATGGGCGGCAAACCGATCATGGCGATCGCCATTCTCGGCTGGCCGATCGCCAAACTGCCGCCGGAGGTGGCGCAGCAGGTGATCGACGGTGGGCGTTTCGCCTGCCAGCAGGCGGGGATCGCGCTGGCCGGCGGCCACTCCATCGATGCGCCTGAACCTATCTTCGGCCTGGCGGTCACCGGCGTGGTTAATACCGAGCGGGTGAAGAAGAACAGCGCCGCGCGGGCCGGGGCTAAACTCTATCTGACCAAGCCGCTGGGCATCGGCGTGCTGACGACCGCCGAGAAGCAAAGCAAGCTGCGCCCCGAGCATCAGGGGCTGGCGACGGACGTGATGTGCCGCCTGAACAAACCGGGCGCCGACTTTGCCGAGGTGGCGGGCGTCACGGCGATGACCGACATCACCGGCTTTGGCCTGCTGGGCCACCTGAGCGAGGTATGCCAGGGCTCCGGCCTGCAGGCGACGGTCTGGTTCGATCGGGTGCCGAAGCTGCCGCACGTTGAGGCGTATATTGCCGAGGGCTGCGTGCCGGGCGGTACCGGGCGCAACTTCGACAGCTATGGCCATCTGGTGGGCGAGATGAGCGATCTGCAGCGCCAGTTGCTGTGCGATCCTCAGACCTCCGGCGGTTTGCTGTTGGCGGTATTGCCGGAGGCGGAAGCGCAGGTGCTGGCGATTGCCGAACAGCATGGCATTACGCTCAACGCCATCGGCGAGCTGCATGTGGCATCGGCCGATAAGCCGCTGATCGAGGTCGTGTAGTGTCCAACATGCAAGGAAGGCCGGACAGCGACGATTACCAACGCATTTTCCTGCAGGACGTGCCGCTGATTGACGTGCGCGCGCCGATCGAGTTTCAGCAGGGCGCCTTCGCTCAGGCGCTGAACCTGCCGCTGATGATCGACAGCGAGCGGCAGGCGGTGGGCACTTGCTATAAACAGCATGGGCAGCAAGCGGCGATCGCGCTCGGCCACAGTCTGGTGAACGGCAAACTGCGCGAACAGCGCACCGCCGCCTGGCTGGCGGCCTGTGCGCAGCGGCCCGAAGGCTATCTCTATTGCTTCCGCGGCGGTCTGCGCTCACAGCTGGTGCAGCAATGGCTGCATGAGGCCGGCGTCGAGTACCCGCGTATCATTGGCGGTTATAAGGCGCTGCGCAATTATTTGCTTGGCGTGCTGGCGCAAAGCGCGGCATTGCCGATGGCCCTGGTGGGCGGCAATACCGGCAGCGGCAAGACGTTGCTGGTCAACGAACTGGCCGACGGCGTCGATCTAGAAGGCGCGGCGCGCCATCGCGGTTCATCTTTTGGTCGAACGCTGGCGGGCCAGAGCTCGCAGATCGATTTTGAGAATCGTCTGGCTGTGTTATTGCTGAAAAAACAGCATGGTGGCAGCCGCCGTTGGGTGCTGGAAGACGAAGGGCGGATCATCGGCAGCAACAATCTGCCGTTGCCGTTGTTCAATGGGATGCAGCAGGCGCCGGTGGCGGTGATCGACGATCCGTTCGACATTCGCCTGGCGCGTTTGCAGGCGGAATATATCGACGGCATGCGCGCACAGTTCGAACAGGCCTATGGTATGGAAGAGGGCTGGCGACAGTACGACGACTATCTGCACCACGGCCTGTTCGCCATACGCCGCCGCCTGGGGTTGGAACGCTTCCAGCAGCTGACGCAGCGGCTGGAAGCGGCGCTGCGGGCACAGCGGCTCAGCGGCCAGGGCGAGGCGCACCGCGAGTGGCTGGCGCCCCTGTTGCAGCAGTACTACGATCCGATGTATTGCTATCAGTTGGAAAAGAAAGCCCAGCGGATTGTCTTCCGTGGGAACTATGCAGAAGTAAGAGAATTCTTGATGACGTTCAGCCAGAAAAACGGTGAATAATGCGACTGTTCATAGCCGAGAAACCGAGTTTGGCGCGCGCCATTGCCGACGTCTTGCCCAAGCCGCATCGCCGCGGCGACGGGTATATCGCCTGCGGCAACAATGATGTGGTGACCTGGTGCGTCGGCCACCTGCTGGAGCAGGCTCAGCCTGACGCTTATGACAGCCGCTATGCGCGCTGGTCGTTGGCGGATCTGCCGATCATTCCCGAAAAATGGCGGTTGCAGCCGCGGCCTTCGGTCAGTAAACAGCTCAACGCGATTAAAAAGTTGCTGCTTGAAGCCGATGAAGTGGTTCACGCCGGCGACCCGGATCGCGAAGGGCAGTTGCTGGTGGATGAGGTGCTGGACTACCTGGATCTGACACCGGAAAAACGCCAGAACGTGCGCCGCTGTCTGATCAACGACCTCAACCCGCAGGCGGTGGAGCGCGCGGTTGAACGCCTGCGCGACAACCGTGACTTCATCCCATTGTGCGTGTCCGCCCTTGCGCGCTCACGCGCCGACTGGCTGTACGGCATCAATATGACCCGCGCTTATACGCTGCTGGGCCGCAACGCCGGTTATGACGGCGTGTTGTCGGTGGGCAGGGTGCAGACGCCGGTGCTGGGGTTGGTGGTGCGGCGCGATGAAGAGATCGAAAACTTCGTGCCGAAAGACTTCTTTGAGGTCAAGGCGCACATCGTCACGCCGAAAGAAGAGCGTTTCGTGGCGCTGTGGCAGCCCAGCGAGTCGTGCGAGCCTTATCAGGACGAAGAGGGGCGTTTGCTGCACCGGCCGTTGGCGGAGCATGTGGTCAAGCGCATCGAAGGCCAGCCGGCGCTGGTCACGTCTTATAACGATAAACGGGAATCAGATACCGCGCCGCTGCCGTTTTCGCTCTCCACGCTGCAGATCGAAGCGGCCCGGCGTTATAACCTCAGCGCCCAACAGGTGCTGGACGTTTGCCAGCGGTTGTACGAAACCCATAAATTGATCACCTATCCGCGTTCCGACTGTCGCTATCTGCCGGAAGAGCATTTCGCCGGCCGTCACGCGGTGCTGAACGCCATCAGCGTGCACCAGCCTGAGTTGTATCCGCAGCCGGTGATCGACAGCGATCGCCGCAACCGCTGCTGGGACGATAAAAAAGTCGATGCGCACCACGCCATTATTCCCACCGCCCGTGCTGGCAAGGTCAACCTGACGCAGGATGAGCGGAACGTGTATGGGCTGGTGGCGCGCCAGTATCTGATGCAGTTTTGTCCGGATGCGGTATTCCGCAAATGCGTGATTGAGCTGGATATCGCCGGCGGCAAATTTATCGCCAAGGCGCGTTTCCTGGCGGAAGCCGGTTGGCGTACGCTGCTGGGCAGCAAGGAGCGCGACGAGGAAAACGAAGGCGCACCGCTGCCGGTGGTGGCTAAAGATGATGAGCTGCTGTGTGAGCGTGGTGAGGTGGTGGAGCGCCAGACGCAGCCCCCGAGGCCGTTTACCGACGCCAGTCTGTTGTCGGCTATGACCGGCATCGCGCGCTTCGTACAAGATAAAGCGCTAAAGAAAATCCTGCGGGCGACCGATGGTTTAGGTACGGAAGCGACGCGAGCGGGGATCATCGAATTGCTGTTCAAACGGGCGTTTCTGTACAAGAAGGGACGCTATATTCACTCCAGCGAAACCGGGCGCGCGTTGATTCACTCGCTGCCGGATCTTGCTGCGCGTCCTGATATGACGGCCAACTGGGAGGCAACGCTGACGCAAATCAGCGAGAAATCCTGCCGTTATCAGGACTTTATGCAGCCGTTGGTCGGCACGCTGCAAGAGCTGATTTATCAGGCCAAGCAGAGCCGGGCGAGCATGGCGTTTCGTGGGTTGCCGCCGCCGCCTTCCAGCGGAGGCAAAAAACGCAGGAAAAGCGCCGGCAAGGCGCAGGAGAAGAGTGAATGAAGCGTGGACTCAATGGGGTGCTGGCTGCCGCTGCCCTGGCTTACTGCGGCCTGGCGGCCGCCAACCGGGGCGATGTGGACGTGGTGTTGCCGGTTTCGCCGGAGATCTGGGGGACGGCCAAAAGCGGCGCCAATTCGCCGCAACCCTGCAACCGCTGTTGCGTCTACCAGAATCAAAACTATTCCGAAGGCGCGGTGCTCAAAGTCGAAGGAGAAGTGCTGCAGTGCGTGCGTGAGCCTAACACTATCGGCACCAACCCCTTGATTTGGGTGCGATTGAAGAAGTGACTATGTAACTATCGCCGCGCTCAGCGCGCATCGCCTAGCGCGGCGATATAGTCGGCCAGCAGTGGAATGTCGGCCGGGGCCAGGGTATATTCCTGCGCCTGTTGCGGCGTGACCCACACCAGCGCTGAGTGAAAGCGCTGTTGCAGTTCACCGGAGAACTTTGCGACTCGCCAAGCGTGTAGTCGGATGAGGCGTTCGCCTTGCTGCCACTGATTGCTGCCCACATAGTCGCCGATACGGGCGCAAATCCCCAATTCTTCATCCAGTTCGCGTGCCAGCGCCTGCGGTTGGCTTTCACCCGGCTCAACTTTGCCGCCGGGAAACTCCCACAGACCGGCCTGATCGCTGCCTGCGCCACGCTGGGCCAGCAAAATACGCCCATTTTGTTCCAGAATGGCGGCTACCACGTCGATAATTTTCATTGGCTTCACTGAGTAAAACCCCGGCGGGCGCCGGGGGGATGGGATTACAGCGTAAATTCCGCCCAGACCGGCGCATGGTCGGAAGGTTTCTCCATGCCGCGGGTTTGGTAATCGATGCCGGTGGCGATGCAGCGCGAAGCCAGTGGGGTGCTGGCCAGCAGCAGATCGATACGCAGGCCGCGGTTGTCGTCGAACCCTTTGGAACGGTAGTCGAACCATGAGAACTCGTCGTTGCGCCCCGGGTTGGCGTGGCGGTAGGTATCGACCAGGCCCCAGTTCAGCAGGCGGTCCATCCATTCACGCTCTTCCGGCAGGAAGGAGCATTTACCGGTGCGCAGCCAGCGTTTGCGGTTCTCTTCGCCGATGCCGATATCGTAATCGCTGGGGCTGATATTCATGTCGCCCATGATCAGCACCGGGGATTCCGCCGATAGCTGCTGCTCCAGGTAGTTTTGCAGATCCTGATAAAAGCGTGTTTTAGCCGGGAATTTGATCGGGTGGTCGCGGCTTTCACCTTGCGGGAAGTAGCCGTTGATCACCGTCAGCGTGCCCTGCGGCGTAGCCAGATCGGCCATGATGATGCGACGCTGCGCGTCTTCTTCATCGGTCGGGAAACCGCGGCGCACGGCCAGGGGCTCCGCTTTGGTCAGCAGCGCCACGCCGTAATGGCCTTTTTGCCCGTGATAGAACACGTGATAGCCGTGCTGGCTGACTTCTTCCAATGGGAACATGTCATCGTGAACTTTGGTTTCCTGCAGACCGATCACGTCGGGCTGGTGCTGTTCGATAATTGCCGCCAGCTGATGCGGACGCGCGCGCAGTCCATTGATATTAAAAGAGACAAACTTCATGAGCGGTGCCGTTTTCACGAGAAAAATGTGCTGTGATAGTAGCAGAGTTTGGCGGGAAATGTAACGCAGTCAGCGGCGAGCCCGCTGACTGCGCAGCCGGCCTTATTTCGCCCAGCGGTCGTAATTTTTGGGTTGATAGTCGTCAAACTGTTGCAGCAGCGTTTGCGCCGATTCGCTGATGTGCAGCGTACCGAGATAGTCGTGGCGCATGAAGCCCTGATCGGCGACGTGTTCGAGGAACTGGCTCAGTGGGCGGTAGAAACCGTTGACGTTCAGCAGGCCGACCGGTTTGTTGTGATACCCGATTTGCCCCCAGGTCCAGATTTCAAACAGCTCTTCCAGCGTGCCGATGCCGCCGGGCAGGGCGATAAAACTGTCCGCCAGCGCCGCCATACGGGCTTTGCGCGTATGCATGTCTGGCACCACTTCCAATTCAGTCAGGCCGCGATGCGCCGTTTCCGCTTCAACCAGGCGCTCGGGGATAATGCCGACAGCTTCACCGCCCGCCGCCAACACCGCGTCCGCCACAATCCCCATCAGTCCTTTTTTGCCGCCGCCGTAGATTAAACGGCGCCCCTGTGCGGCCAGCAATTGCCCCAGTTGGCGAGCCTGCTCGGCATAAGCGGGATTGACACCTTCGCTGGCGCCACAAAAAACGCAAATATTGTTTCGCATCCACCTGTTCCTTACTGCACTAAAGAAGCCAGTGGTATAGCGAATTGTCGGCCGGAGTTCAAGTTACGGGCGTAGGAGAGAAATAAAACGTCTGGATGAAAGCGGTTAATAAGGGGAGATAACTTGATTTATTGATACGAGAACATTGGATACAACGTGTTTTAAGTAGGGTTTGGATTTTTCTGCAAGGGATGGTGGTGGGGGAAGGATGATTCGTCGCTGCGCGACTCACCCTGCGGGCCGCGCTGAAGCGCGTTGTCTCACTGCGTGAGACTCGAACCTTGTCGAAGCTTCTCATCCTTCCCCTGTGCGGAGCATTATGGAGGCGATGTGCTTTTAACTCAGTTTTGGGATTTTCTGCAAGAGATGGTGGTGGGGGAAGGATTCGAACCTTCGAAGTCAGTGACGGCAGATTTACAGTCTGCTCCCTTTGGCCGCTCGGGAACCCCACCATGGTATTCATGGATTTAAAAATTGTTGTTCTGGTTTTATCCAGAAGAAACCTGGCCGGTTTCCTTAACTGCGTCTTCGCTCCTGGCGGAGAAAAGATGGTGGTGGGGGAAGGATTCGAACCTTCGAAGTCAGTGACGGCAGATTTACAGTCTGCTCCCTTTGGCCGCTCGGGAACCCCACCATATACATGGCTATTTAACTGGCCTTGCTTGCGAGAGCGCTGTCTCGGTAAGCGGGGCGCATCATATCAAATGAAGCGGATGTGTAAAGCATTGAAATGCAGAAAATGAATCGTTTGCCGTTTTTTTATTCTTGGCGGTGCATCCCTGAACGAAATGCACCGATTTATTGAACGATTACAGAATAACGGTGCGATTGCCGTAGACGAAGACGCGCTGCGCCAACACCTGATACAGGGCTCGGCTGAGCACGTTTTTCTCTACATCGCGGCCGGCGCGCATCATATCCTCGGCGGAATAGGTGTGATCGACGTGGATCACGTCCTGCATGATGATCGGGCCTTCGTCGAGATTGTCGTTAACGTAGTGAGCCGTGGCGCCGATGATTTTCACTCCGCGTTCGTAGGCCTGGTGATAAGGCCGCGCACCGATAAACGCCGGCAGGAACGAATGGTGAATGTTGATCACCTGATTCGGATAATGTTGCACGAAGGCCGGCGTCAGCACGCGCATATATTTGGCCAACACCACGTAATCCGGCTGATATTGATCGATCTTGGCCGTCATTTCGCGGTCGTGCTGTTCGCGCGTCAATCCTTCGTGGCTCACCAGATGGAAAGGAATATCGAAACGCTCCACCAGCGTTTGCAGCGTGTCGTGGTTGCCGATTACGGCGGCGATCTCAACGTCGAGGCCGCCATAGGCGCTTTTCATCAACAGATCGCCCAGGCAGTGCGCCTCTTTGGTGACCAGCACCACGATGCGACGGCGCCCGGTGCTGTGCAGTTCACGCAGCGAACCTTCCGGCAGGGCGCTGTCCAGATCGGCCAGCAGCGTGTTGTCGTTGAAAATGCCTTCCAGCTCGGTGCGCATGAAGAAACGCCCGGTGCGGTGATCGACGAACTCATTATTCTGGACGATATTGAGCTCGTGCTTGTAACAGATGTTGGTGATCTTGGCGATCAGCCCTTTGGCGTCCGGGCAGATGGTGCGTAACACTTTTCGTTGTACATTTTGGTGTGGCATGGGTTTGAGGATCCTGTCTGATACTGAACGGCCTGTCTGCGCAGGCGTTAACGTGAAGCGCGGCCGGTTAGCGCCCGCAGCACTTCTTATATTTTTTCCCGGAGCCGCAGGGACATATCGCATTTCGGCCGGGCTGGGGTTTGCTGCCGTCGATATAATACCAACGTTGATCGCGACGAAGGAAGCGTGAGCGCTCATGCATCGCCTGGGGCTCGCCGCTTTCGCCATCGGTGAAGCGGGCGATGAATTCGACGAAGCCTTCGTCCGGCTCATGGCCGGTTTGCTCCTCGACGATCGTCAAGCCCAGCCATTCGGTGTTTTTGAAACTGTCGACGATCGCAGTGCGCCATGCTTCGGCGCCGCAGTCGGGGTGCCAGGTGGCGATCAGATAGTCGACGTTATGATTCACGTAGGCGGTGAAGCGTGAACGCATCAGTTGGCCGGGCGTCGGCGCCGGCTGACTGCCGCTGATAAAAGGGGCGCAGCACGCGTTATACGCCAGTCCGCTGCCGCATGGGCATGATTCGGGCAAAATAACTCCTGAGAAAACGAGGCTGAAAATGAATTTAGCGCATATGTTACCTAACAATATTCGTCAGTGACAATCTACCCTGAAAGCAGAGAACACCTTTTACCGAGAGGATGGCGCTATGCGGCAAATCAAGATCGGACTGGCGCTGGGAGCGGGCTCGGCTAAAGGCTGGGCGCACATCGGCGTGATCAATGCGTTAAAGAAACTGGGGATTGAGGTCGATATCGTTGCCGGCTGCTCTGTCGGCGCGTTGGTGGGGGCGGCATTCGCCAGTCACCGTTTGCCGGTGATGGAGCAGTGGGTGCGGTCGTTCAGCTATTGGGACGTCATTCGTCTGATGGATTTTTCCTGGCAGCGCGGCGGTTTGTTGCGCGGCGATCGGGTGTTCAATGCCGTCGGGCAACTGTTGAAGATCAATGATATTGCCGAATGTGCGCTGAAGTTCGGCGCCGTGACGACCAATCTCAGCACCGGCCGCGAACTGTGGCTGACCGAAGGCG
This sequence comes from Serratia sp. X10, assembly GCF_017811775.1. NCBI lineage: Bacteria > Pseudomonadati > Pseudomonadota > Gammaproteobacteria > Enterobacterales > Yersiniaceae > Serratia > Serratia sp. X10. Next base: position 939,245 of record NZ_JAEIOH010000002.1, read on the forward strand.
ATATTCATCAGGCGGTGCGCGCTTCTTGCAGCATGCCAGGCCTATTGGCGCCAGTGTGGGCCGACGGCTATTGGCTGGTGGACGGCGCGGTGGTCAATCCGGTACCGGTGTCGCTCTGCCGGGCCCTGGGCGCCGATATTGTCATTGCGGTCGATCTGCAGCATGACGCGCATCTGATGCAGCAGGATCTGTTCTCGATACGCGGCGAGGACGAAAGCCTGGACGATACGCCTGCGGAGACCTGGCGCGGGCGCCTGCGGGAGCGTGTCGGCAGAATGCGCAAGCGCAAACCGACGACGGCGCCGACGGCGATGGAGATTATGAGCGCATCGATTCAAATGCTGGAAAATCGCCTGAAGCGCAACCGGATGGCGAGCGATCCGCCGGACGTTTTGATCCAGCCTTTTTGCCCGCAAATCTCAACGCTGGATTTCCACCGCGCCGATGAAGCGATCGCGGCGGGGTTGCTGGCGGTTGAAAAACAACTGGATCGGTTGTTGCCGTTGATAAAAAATAGATAATTCTCGGTTCTTGGTTGGCAATGCGCGGTTGGTCTGTTTCAGACGAGCATAAGTGACCTTTTTGAGCCACTATTACACTATGGAAAGGGACGAGGCTCGGCTGATGGCATTACCACTCACTCACAAGCGTATCTTGATCGTTGAGGACGAACAGGTTTTTCGTTCCGTGCTGGTCGGTTATCTGACCTCGCTGGGCGCTGAAACCGGCGAGGCGACCAACGGTTTACAGGCGCTGAGTGCCGTCGATGACTTCAAGCCGGATCTGATTCTGTGCGATCTCGCAATGCCGGAAATGGGCGGCATCGAATTCGTTGAACACCTGCGTCTGCAGGGGCTGCAGATCCCGGTGCTGGTGATCTCGGCTACCGACAAGATGGCGGACATCGCCAAGGTGCTGCGTTTGGGCGTACAGGATGTGCTGCTGAAGCCGCTGACCGATCTCAATCGCCTGCGTGAGGCGGTGCTGGCGTGTTTATACCCCAATATGTTCACCTCCCAGGCGATTGAAGAGGTTGAGCTGTTTCAGGATTGGGACGCGCTGAGCAAGAATCCTTCCGAAGCCGTCAAACTGCTTAAGCAATTGCAGCCGCCGGTGCAGCAAACCATTGCGCATTGCCGGATCAACTATCGCCAGTTAACCACGGGCGAAAATCCCGGGCTGGTGCTGGATATCGCGGCATTGTCAGAAAAAGACCTGGCGTTCTATTGCCTGGACGTCACGCGCGCCGGTGATAATGGCGTATTGGCGGCGCTGCTGTTGCGCGCATTATTTAATGGGTTGCTGCAAGACCATCTGGCTAATCAACAACATCGCCTGCCGCAAATGTCGGCATTGTTAAAGCAGGTTAATCAATTATTGCGGCAGGGGAAATTAGACGGCCAATTCCCGCTGTTGCTGGGATATTATCATGCCGAAAATAAAAACCTGATTCTGGTTTCCGCCGGGCTGCATGCCAACGTCAATACCGGCGACAATCAAATTCAGCTGAGCAACGGCGTGCCGTTGGGCACGCTGGGCGCCACCTACATGAACCAGATCAGTCAACGCTGTACGGCCTGGCAATGTCAGGTATGGGGCAGCGGCGGCCGATTGCGGCTGATGCTCAGCGCCGAATAATGGACGTTGATCGGCGATATCTTAAGCTATTCACTTATCGGTAATTAAACCGTTTATTTTTTCTCCCGATTATCAGAACGGGTAATAGTCCTAAATGTTTTCTATTTGTGTTCTGGTTAATGCCAGGCGCGCATAAGCTGGTATACTCCGAAGGTTTTTTTTATATCGATCCCAAGCTCATAAAATGAGCGCTTCAGCTTTAAGAGAGGAAATAATGCCTGCTGTAAATCGCAAAGTCAGAAAAGCCGTGATCCCGGTTGCAGGCTTGGGTACGCGGATGTTGCCGGCCACCAAAGCCATTCCGAAAGAAATGTTGCCGCTGGTTGATAAACCGCTGATCCAATACGTCGTCAATGAGTGCATTGCGGCAGGGATTAACGAGATTGTGCTGGTCACCCACTCCTCCAAGAACTCGATCGAAAACCATTTTGATACCAGTTTCGAACTGGAAGCGATGCTGGAAAAACGCGTCAAGCGTCAACTGCTCGATGAAGTGCAGTCAATCTGCCCGAAGGGCGTTACCGTGATGCAAGTCCGCCAGGGGAATGCCAAAGGCTTGGGGCACGCGATTATGTGCGCCTACCCGATGGTGGGTGATGAGCCGGTCGCGGTGGTGTTGCCGGATGTGATCCTTGACGAATACAGCGCCGATCCGAAAAAAGACAACTTGCACGACATGCTGCAGCGCTTCGAAACCACCGGCATCAGCCAGATCATGGTTGAACCTGTGCCGCATAAAGATGTTGGCAACTACGGCGTAGCCGACTGTAAGGGCGTCGAATTGCATCCGGGCGAAAGCGCGCCGATGGTCAGCGTGGTCGAGAAGCCGTCGCCGGAGAAAGCGCCTTCCAACCTGGCGATTGTCGGTCGTTATGTGCTGTCCGCCGATATCTGGCCGCTGTTGGCGAAAACGCCTCCGGGCGCCGGCGACGAAATTCAGCTGACTGACAGCATCGAAATGCTGATGCAGCAGGAAACGGTGGAAGCGTATCACCTGAAAGGCGTGAGCCATGACTGCGGTAACAAACTGGGTTACATGCAGGCCTTCGTGGAATACGGTATGCGCCATGCCAGCCTGGGCAAAGAATTTTCTCAGTGGCTGCAACAGGTTGTTGCCGCTGACAAGAAGTGATTGAGTGATCTTTCGTCTTAATTTGAAAAACTAGGATTTTCACATGAAAGTAACAGTTTTTGGTATTGGTTATGTGGGGCTGGTGCAGGCCGCCGTACTGGCTGAAGTAGGCCATGACGTTATGTGTATTGACGTCGATGAGCGAAAAGTCGAAAACCTGAAAAAAGGGAATATCCCGATTTTCGAACCGGGTCTGACGCCGCTGGTGCAGCAAAACTATGAGGCCGGCCGTCTGCATTTCACCACCGATGCCAAAGCGGGCGTGGCGCACGGGACTATCCAGTTCATTGCCGTCGGCACGCCGCCGGATGAAGACGGTTCCGCCGACCTGAAGTATGTCACCGCGGTGGCGCGCACTATCGCCGAGCACATGACCGATCGCAAAGTGGTGATCGACAAATCCACCGTACCGGTCGGTACGGCGGACAAGGTGCGTCAGGTGATGGCTGAAACGCTGGCGAAACGCGGCAGCAACGTGCCGTTTGACGTGGTATCCAATCCGGAATTCCTGAAGGAAGGCGCGGCGGTGGCAGACTGCATGCGTCCTGAGCGCATCGTGATCGGTACCGACAATAAAGATGTGATCGAGCCTATTCGCGAGCTGTACGAACCGTTTAACCGCAATCACGATCGTATGATCATGATGGATATCCGCAGCGCGGAGCTGACCAAATATGCCGCTAACTGCATGCTGGCGACCAAGATCAGCTTTATGAACGAAATGTCCAACCTGGCGGAAATGCTGGGCGCGGACATTGAGAAAGTGCGTCAGGGCATCGGTTCCGACTCACGCATCGGCTATCACTTCATCTACCCGGGTTGCGGCTACGGCGGCTCTTGCTTCCCGAAAGATGTCCAGGCGCTGATCCGTACGGCGGAGCAGATCGGTTACCAACCGAAGCTGTTGCAGGCGGTAGAGCAGGTCAACTATCAGCAGAAAGACAAGCTGAACAGCTTTATCAACGACTACTTCGGCGGCGATCTGAAGGGCAAAACCTTCGCGCTGTGGGGACTGGCGTTCAAGCCGAATACCGATGACATGCGTGAAGCTTCCAGCCGCGTGCTGATGGAACAGCTGTGGGCCGCCGGCGCCACCGTTCAAGCCTACGATCCGGAGGCGATGAACGAAGTTCAGCGCATCTATGGACAGCGTGACGATTTGAAGCTGGTGGGCACCAAAGAGGCTGCATTGCACGGCGCCGATGCGTTGGTGATCTGCACCGAATGGCAGAACTTCCGCGCGCCGGACTTCGATGTGATCAAGGGCGCGTTGAAGCAGCCGGTGATCTTCGATGGCCGTAACCTGTACGATCCGGAGCGTTTGGAAAATCGCGGCTTTACCTATTACGCAATTGGCCGCGGCGCCTCGATTAAACCGGTTATTTAAGGAGTGAGCATGAAATTCCTGGTTACAGGCGCCGCAGGGTTTATTGGCTATCACGTTGCAGAGCGTTTGTTGACCGCCGGTCATCAGGTTGTCGGCATTGATAACCTGAATGATTATTATGACGTGGGCCTGAAAATGGCCCGTCTGGATCGACTGGCGGATAAGCCGGGATTCCGCTTTATCAAGCTGGATTTGGCCGATCGTGAAGGCATGGCGGCATTGTTTGCCGAGCATCAGTTCCAACGAGTCATTCATTTGGGGGCTCAAGCCGGCGTACGTTATTCGCTGGTCAATCCGTTGGCTTATGCAGATGCCAACCTGATCGGTCATTTAAACGTTTTGGAAGGCTGCCGCCATAATAAGGTTGAGCATTTACTTTACGCCTCCTCCAGCTCGGTATATGGCCTGAATCGCAAGCTGCCGTTCGCCACCGAAGATTCTGTCGATCATCCGGTGTCACTGTATGCGGCGACTAAAAAAGCCAACGAGCTGATGTCACACAGCTATTCCCATTTATACGGTCTCCCGACGACCGGACTGCGGTTCTTTACGGTATATGGTCCCTGGGGGCGCCCGGATATGGCGCTGTTCAAGTTTACCAAAGCCATATTGGCCGGGGAGAGCATCGACGTATATAACCACGGTGAAATGCACCGAGATTTTACTTACATCGATGACATCGCCGAGGCGATAGTGCGGTTGCAGGCGGTTATTCCGCAGGCGGATCCGTCATGGACCGTTGAACAAGGATCGCCGGCAACCAGTTCAGCGCCGTATCACGTTTATAATATCGGCAATAACACCCCCGTTAAACTGATGGAATATATCAGCGCTCTGGAGCAGGCATTGGGGGTGACGGCCCGTAAGAATATGCTGCCGATGCAACCGGGCGATGTGATGGATACCAGCGCGGATACGGAAGAGCTTTATCGTGACATTGGCTTTAAACCGGAAACCAGCGTTGAAGAGGGCGTGAAGCGCTTTGTTGACTGGTATAAGGCATTCTATCAGGTTCAATAATTGAACGCGGATAAATGCGATAGAAGGGGCCTTTGGGTCCCTTTTTTTCGCTGCGATCTCATGTACGGCGCAAAAGCGAATTAGGATATTTACTAAAAGGAGAGAGGAATGACGGGAGCAGGGTTATACGCTCTAAAAATGAAAAGGCCCCCCGCAGGGGGCCTTTCAGATACGGACTGAATCGCTATTACAGCAGGAAATCATCCAGAGATTTACCTTGCTCTTCGATTGCTTTCTTAATCACCGCAGGAGTACGGCCTTGGCCGGTCCAGGTTTTCAGTTCGCCGTTTTCGTCTTTATATTGGTATTTAGCTGGACGTGCTGCACGTTTTGCTTTGCCGGCAGCCTTGTTGGCAGCCATGGTTTGCAGCAGTTCATTTGGATCGATACCGTCAGCAATCAGCATTTCGCGGTATTGCTGCAGTTTACGAGTGCGTTCTTCGATTTCTGCTTGAGCCTGGCTGTCTTCTTCGCGACGTTCGTTCACAACAACTTCCAGTTTCTCGAGCATTTCTTCCAGCGTTTCCAGTGTGCATTCTCTTGCCTGGGCGCGCAGAGTGCGGATGTTGTTCAAAATCTTTAATGCTTCGCTCATTGTCCTAGTCTCAAATTATATTGGTGGGGGGCGTCTCGATAATAATAGAGTGCTCTTTTCTTTTCTGCAATAGCCAAATTGGCTTGAATACTCAAATTTACCTTTAAAAAAACCGTTAATCGGATCAGTCCGACTAATAATAGGAAGGGCTGTTAACTATTACCCTTGGCACGCTTAAGTCAAAATTTCAGCAGAAAGGCTTTAAAAGGCGCGTATCACAAGGCTTTCATCGATAAGTTATCGTAGTAATTTATATCAATATTACAATGAGTTCTGTGGGCTTAATCACGCCACGGCAGGTCAGACATTGTAAACAATAGGGGTATATAGGTAAAGATTGCGTCAGTTAACCTTGGCGCGTCGGCGCAGGTGATTAAATGCCCGGAATTGGGCTCGTGTATAATAGACGGGGGCTCCGCCGCGGCTGCAGCGCCAGCGACAGGGAATGGGCAAGTCGGCATTAATGGGCAAATCACCGGGCTTAACCATTAGCAAGAATTAATAGTGATGACAGGCATACATTATCCTGTAAATAGCTGTAAAAAGAACGGGCCGACAGAACGATATGTTTCGCTTGAAAGCGCATTATTACGGCGAACGCAATATTCGTTCGCTTTGGGCTGAGCCGGGGGGCGGGTTATGGTACACTTACCGTCCTAATCAACATTTTGAATATTTCTTATACCATCGGAGTTGCGGGGCCATGGCTCAACTTTATTTTTATTACTCTGCGATGAATGCCGGCAAGTCCACCGCGCTGCTACAGTCTTCATATAACTATCAAGAGCGCGGTATGCGCACGCTGGTGTTCACCGCGGAGATTGATCACCGCTTTGGCGTAGGCAAAGTCAGTTCGCGCATTGGTTTATCCTCGCAGGCCCAGCTCTATAACAACGACTCGATGCTGTACGCCATGATCCAGCAAGAGCATCAACAGCAACCGGTGCATTGTGTGCTGCTGGATGAAAGCCAATTCCTGACCAAAGCGCAGGTTGAGCAATTATGCGATGTGGTGGACCAACTGGACATTCCCGTATTGTGTTACGGCTTGCGTACCGATTTTCTCGGCGAGTTGTTTACCGGCAGCCAATATTTGCTGGCCTGGGCCGATAAACTGGTGGAATTGAAAACCATCTGTCACTGCGGGCGTAAAGCCAACATGGTGTTGCGGTTGGATGAGAATGGCAAGGCGATGCACGCCGGCGAGCAGGTGGTGATTGGCGGTAACGAGAGCTATGTCTCCGTCTGTCGCAAGCATTATAAAGAGGCGATTCACTCCCTGGAGTAGGGGAGAAAATGCCGCCAGCGCCCGCTGAGGCGTTTTGGCGGCGGGATAAGAAAAAACGCGCGCCAGGCGCAATAAAAAACCCGCCATTCGGCGGGTTTTTTCATCGGTTCACGGAACCGTTATTTCTTGGACTTCTTTACCGCGGTTTTGGCTGCGACCGGTGCAGCTGCTTCCTCTTCCACCGTTTCGCTGAATTCGCGGCCATAGAAGGTATCCAGCATGATTTGCTTGAGTTCGGCAATCAGCGGATAGCGTGGGTTGGCGCCGGTGCATTGGTCGTCGAAAGCGTCTTCCGACAGCTTGTCGACTTTCGCCAGGAAGTCGGCTTCCTGCACACCCGCCTCACGGATGGAGGCTGGGATGCCCAACTCGGTTTTCAGCTCGTCCAGCCAGGCCAGCAACTTCTCAATCTTCTGCGCGGTGCGGTCGCCCGGCGCGCTCAGGCCGAGGTGGTCGGCGATTTCAGCGTAGCGGCGGCGCGCCTGAGGGCGGTCGTACTGGCTGAAGGCCGTCTGCTTGGTCGGGTTGTCGTTCGCGTTGTAACGAATGACGTTGGAAATCAGCATCGCGTTAGCCAGGCCGTGCGGAATGTGGAACTCCGAACCCAGTTTGTGTGCCATAGAGTGACAAACCCCGAGGAAGGCGTTGGCGAAAGCGATACCGGCGATGGTGGCGGCGTTGTGCACGCGTTCACGGGCAACCGGGTTCTTCGCGCCTTCTTTATAGCTGGCCGGCAGATACTCTTTCAACAGTTTCAACGCTTGCAGCGCCTGGCCGTCAGAGTATTCGTTCGCCAGCACCGACACGTAGGCTTCCAGCGCGTGGGTCACCGCATCCAGGCCGCCGAAGGCGCACAGGGATTTCGGCATGTTCATCACCAGGTTGGCGTCGACAATCGCCATGTCCGGGGTCAGCGCATAGTCGGCCAGCGGGTATTTCTGCCCGGTGGCGTCGTCGGTCACGACGGCGAATGGTGTGACTTCCGAACCGGTGCCTGACGTCGTGGTGATAGCGATCATCTTCGCTTTGACGCCCATTTTCGGGAACTTGTAGATACGCTTGCGGATGTCCATGAAGCGCAGCGCCAGATCCTCGAAGTGGGTTTCAGGATGTTCGTACAGCACCCACATGATTTTCGCGGCGTCCATCGGCGAGCCGCCGCCCAGCGCGATGATGACGTCCGGTTTGAAGGAGTTCATCTGCTCGGCGCCTTTACGCACGATGCTCAGCGTCGGATCGGCTTCCACTTCGAAGAACACTTCGGTTTCGATGCCGTGTGACTTGAGAACCTTGGTGATCTGGTCAGCATAGCCGTTGTTGAACAGGAAACGGTCGGTCACGATGAAGGCGCGTTTCGCCCCGTCGGTCGCCACTTCTTCCAGCGCGATTGGCAGCGAGCCACGGCGGAAGTAGATCGATTTCGGAAGTTTATGCCACAACATGTTTTCTGCTCGCTTCGCTACAGTTTTCTTGTTGATCAGGTGCTTAGGTCCGACGTTTTCAGAGATGGAGTTACCACCCCAGGAACCGCAACCCAGCGTCAGCGAAGGCGCGAGTTTAAAGTTGTACAGGTCGCCGATACCGCCCTGAGACGCCGGGGTGTTGATCAGGATGCGAGCCGTTTTCATTTTATCGCCGAAGTAGGCGATGCGAGCCGTTTGGTTATCCTGGTCGGTGTACAGGCAGGAGGTATGGCCGATACCGCCCATGGCGACCAGTTTTTCGGCTTTGGCGACGGCGTCTTCGAAGTCTTTGGCGCGGTACATCGCCAGCGTTGGCGACAGTTTTTCATGGGCGAAAGGTTCGGACTCGTCGACCAGCTTCACTTCGCCGATCAGCACTTTGGTGTTGGCCGGCACTTTAATGCCCGCCATCTCGGCGATTTTCGGCGCGGATTGCCCGACGATGGCCGCGTTCAGGCCGCCGTTTTTCAGGATGATGTCCTGCACCGCCTTCAGTTCTTTGCCCTGCAGCAGATAGCCGCCGTGGGAAGCGAAGCGCTCGCGTACCGCATCATAGATAGCGTCAACGACGATGACCGACTGTTCGGAAGCGCAGATAACGCCGCTGTCGAAGGTTTTGGACATCAGGATAGAGGCGACCACGCGTTTGATGTCTGCGGTCTCGTCCACCACGACCGGCGTGTTACCGGCGCCTACGCCGATTGCCGGTTTGCCGGAGCTGTAGGCGGCTTTCACCATGCCCGGGCCACCGGTGGCCAGGATCAGGTTGATGTCAGGGTGGTGCATCAGCTGGTTGGACAGCTCGACGGTAGGTTGGTCGATCCAACCGATGATGTCTTTCGGCGCGCCGGCGGCGATAGCGGCTTGCAGCACGATGTCGGCGGCTTTGTTGGTGGCATTCTTCGCACGCGGGTGCGGCGAGAAGATGATGCCGTTGCGGGTTTTCAGGCTGATCAGCGCTTTGAAGATCGCGGTAGAAGTTGGGTTGGTGGTAGGAACGATACCGCAAATCAGGCCGATAGGTTCGGCGATGGTGATGGTACCGAAAGTGTCATCTTCAGACAGGATGCCACAGGTTTTTTCATCTTTATAGGCGTTGTAGATGTACTCGGAAGCGAAGTGGTTTTTGATCACTTTGTCTTCGACGATACCCATTCCGGATTCTTCGACGGCCATTTTGGCCAACGGGATACGGGCATCAGCAGCGGCGAGGGCGGCAGCGCGGAAGATTTTATCCACTTGCTCTTGAGTGAAGTTGGCATATTCGCGCTGGGCTTTTTTGACACGTGCGACAAGCTCGTTCAGTTCAGCGACATTCGTTACAGCCATAATGCTCTCCTGATAATGTTAAACTCTTTCAGTAAATAAGCCGTGCGAGCCACTAGTATAGTCGTAACGGGGATAAGCGGTGATGAGAATACCGGGGTCCTCCCGCGTTATTTCTTCGCATGCTGCTGATTTGCTTAAAGAGCTTTACCCTACGCCAACCGGAGGGGCAGGCAGTGAGGAGAACGGAACCGGCGATGCTGCAGCCTACTTTGTTCTACTCCCTGACTACGACTAAGAGCTTACCCACTGTTGAGTAGTTGATTTGTGATCTAAATCATGAAAAGTGCAAGCTGACACCTTTCAGCTTGGTGTTTTTGAGAGTGATTCTCAATAACTGTGATCGGTGACTCTTTTTTCAACATAAAAAATCAAAAGGCCATACATCACTTTAACAAAGGGCATTTGTTTTGTTGCCTAACTTGCTGGCAGTCAAAAATGCTGCTCTGGCCGGATGGATTACCCGCGGCAATTCCATTACATTAGCGCGCATAGTCAGCACACCTTTACAGCAATTAACGCGGAGCCATCTGTGGGCCAATCTCTGTTGGATCTTTCCGGCTTTATCAAGTTCTTTGTCGGTCTGTTTGCGCTGGTCAACCCGGTGGGCATCTTGCCGGTGTTTATCAGCATGACCAGCTACCAGGCGGAAGCGGGGCGCAATAAAACCAACCTGACCGCCAACCTGTCGGTTGCCATCATTCTATGGACATCGCTGTTCCTGGGTGAAGGGATCTTGCGGATGTTCGGCATCTCCATCGATTCGTTCCGCATCGCCGGCGGTATTTTGGTGGTGACCATCGCCATGTCGATGATCAGCGGCAAGCTGGGAGAAGACAAGCAGAACAAACAGGAGAAATCGGAGAGCGCGATCCGCGAAAGCATCGGCGTGGTGCCGTTAGCGCTGCCGTTGATGGCGGGGCCGGGGGCGATCAGTTCCACCATCGTGTGGAGTTCTCGTTATCACAATTGGCAAAGCCTGCTCGGCTTTACGGTGGCGATCGCCTTATTCGCTTTTTGCTGCTGGTTATTGTTCCGCGCCGCGCCGCTGTTGGTGCGTTTGCTTGGGCAGACCGGCATCAACGTGATCACCCGTATCATGGGCCTGTTGCTGATGGCGCTCGGGATCGAATTTATCGTTACCGGCATTAAGGCGATATTCCCCGGCCTGTTGTAATCGCTCTCGCTTGGCCGCGCCTCTGTCTTTGAGCGCGGCTAAAATTAATTTTAAAAGTTAAATTATTTATTGGTTCGCATTATTATAGTGCACAAGATGAATAAAATTTATGCCATTGCACTCTTATGTTGCATAAATCTCATGTTGCTGCTTAAAAAAAACGCTAAGCGTTATTTCAGACACTTTTCTTTCCCCATTTCCGCGCGTTTTCTCCTCGTTAAACGGTAAAGCTGTTGTTAAATTAATCACATCATTCTGTGGGGCTTGTCTCACTTTCATCCAGGTGTTATTAGTGATTAACCGCCTGTAGGCAGGTGTTTGTTCTTTGAATGGCTAGTTTGTTAACTGAATGTTTCTTTGTGCGGCGACGGGATTGCATCGACAGTTTCAAATGAAACTAATTTTGAGTTTTATCCTTTAAAATCAAGGTTATTTTTATGTTTTCCCTTGCCCTTCATCACAAGGGCTGGATCGGGATTGGTGCGATAAAAGAGAATTGCTTAACATTTTTGTAAAATTTATTGGCTATGGAATTTGGCTTCTGCTAATTTCCGAGCAACTTTCCCGTGGTCAATTAACTGAAATGCGCCATAAAAACGGGAATGATTTTTGCTGGTATCCGTTTATTTAGAATTCTTATAAACACTTCACAAACTTCGATAAGCGATGCTTGTCGGTGAAAAGGAGCCTCGATTATGCAGCAAACCCTGAAGCGCACTTCTTTGACCTTGTTGATTAGCGGCGCGTTGAGCGTCATTGCCGTAAATAGCAGTTTGGCGGCGGAGGTTCCGGCCGGCGTCCAATTGGCGCAGCAGCAGAATATTGTCATCAACAACGGCAGCGAAGTGGCTTCATTGGATCCGCATAAGGTCGAGGGCGTACCCGAAAGCAATATCATTCTTAACCTGCTGGAAGGGCTGGTGAGCACCGACGCCAACGGGCATGTGGTACCGGCGGCAGCGGCGAGTTGGGAAAACCAGGATTATCGGCAGTGGACCTTCCACCTGCGCCCCGGCGCGGTGTGGAGCGACGGCAGCCCGGTCACCGCGCAAGACTTCGTCTACAGTTGGCAGCGCCTGGCCGATCCGAAAATCGCTTCGCCCTACGCCAGTTACCTGCAGTACACCAAAGTCGAGAATATCGACGACATCCTGACCGGCAAAAAGAGCCCGCAAACGCTCGGCGTCAAGGCGCTGGACGATCAAACGCTGCAGGTGACCCTGAGCGAACCGGTGCCGTATTTCATCAGCATGCTGAGCCACACGTCGCTCAAACCGGTCAAACGCGCGGTGGTGGAGAAATTCGGCGACAAATGGACGCTGCCCGCTAACTATGTCGGCAACGGCGCTTACCGCCTGAAAGAGTGGGTGGTGAACGAGCGCATTGTGCTGGAGCGCAGCCCGAGCTACTGGAATAACAAGCAGACGGTGATCAACCAGGCGACCTTCCTGCCGATCGCTTCTGAAGTCAGCGACGTCAATCGCTTCCGCAGCGGCGAGATCGATATCACCAACAGCGCCATTCCGCCGTACCTGTACGTCAAAATGAAGCGCGAAGTGCCCGATCAACTGCACGTTAACCCTTATCTGTGCACTTTCTATTACGAACTCAATAACCAGCGGGCGCCGTTCACCGATCCGCGGGTGCGTGCGGCGGTGAAGATGACGCTGGATCGCGACATTATCGCCAACAAAATCATGGGCCAGGGGCAGATCCCGGCCTACAGCTTCACGCCGACCTTCACCGAAGGCGCCAACTTCACGCAGCCCGCGTGGGCCGGCTGGAGCCAGGAACAGCGCAACGCCGAAGCCAAAAAACTGCTGGCGGAAGCGGGTTACAGCGCCGCCAAGCCGCTGAAATTCTCGCTGCTGTACAACACCTCCGATCAAAACAAACAGCAGGCGATCGCCGCCGCATCGATGTGGAAGAAGAACCTCGGCGCCGACGTCACGCTGCGCAACCAGGAGTGGAAGACCTCGCTGGAAAGCCGCCATCAGGGGCAGTACGACGTGGCGCGCGCCACCTGGTGCGGGGATTACAACGAGCCGAGCGCCTTCCTGAACCTGGTGCTGTCCAACAGCAGCATCAACACCGTGTTTTACAAGAGCCCGGCGTTCGACGCCATCATGGCCGCCACGCTGAAGGCGCCGGATGAAGCCGCGCGCGCCGCGCTCTACCAACAGGCGGAAACGCAGTTGGACAAAGACTCCGCATTGATTCCGGTGTATTACCGCGTCAGTGCGCGTTTGATCAAACCGACGGTAGGCGGGTTCACCGGCAAAGATCCGCTGGACTATACCGACGTTAAAAATCTGTACATCATCAAGCAGTAAAAGGGGTATTCCTCACGCTGAACCGCAGGGGAATATGGGGAAGGCCCGCCGCCGCATTCGTTCCGCAGCGGCGGGAAAACAGAGTCCGCTTACGGGCAACGCAGGTTCCACGAAGAGCCTGTGATAATAAAAAACTGGAGTCGATAAGTATGACCAACATCACGAAGAAAACCCTCATTGCCGCCGGCGTCATCGCCGCACTCGGCATCACAGCAACCACCTCCGCCTTCGCGGCCGACGTTCCTGCAGGCGTGCAACTGGCCGACAAGCAAGAAATCGTCAAAAACAACGGTTCCGAAGTGCAGTCGCTTGACCCGCATAAAATCGAGGGCGTGCCGGAAAACAACGTGACCCGCGATCTGATGGAAGGCCTGGCGAACAACAGCCCGGACGGTTCCATCGTGCCGGGCGTCGCGGAAAGCTGGGATAACAAGGATTTCAAAGTCTGGACCTTCCACCTGCGTAAAGACGCCAAATGGTCCAACGGCAAGCCGGTGACGGCGCAAGATTTCGTATACAGTTGGCAGCGCGTGGTGGATCCGAAAACCGCGTCGCCTTACGCCAGCTACCTGCAGTACGCCCACGTAGAAAACGTCGATGACATCATCGCCGGTAAAAAAGACAAGTCGACGCTGGGCGTGAAGGCTATCGACGACCACACCTTCCAGGTGACCCTGAGCGAGCCGGTGCCTTATCTGGTTGAAATGACCCCGCACTACGCCATGAAACCGGTCTATAAGGACGCGGTAGAGAAGTTTGGCGAGAAGTGGACGCTGCCGGCCAACTATGTCAGCAACGGCGCTTACAAACTGAAAGACTGGATTGTCAACGAACGTATCGTACTGGAACGTAACCCGGAATATTGGGATAACGCCAAAACCATCATCAATAAAGTGACGTTCCTGCCTATTTCGTCGGAAGTGACCGACGTTAACCGCTACCGCACCGGTGAAATCGACATGACCTACAACAACATGCCGATCGAACTGTTCCAGAAGTTGAAGAAAGAGATCCCGAAAGAGGTGCACGTCGATCCTTATCTGTGCACCTACTACTACGAAATCAACAACCAGAAGGCGCCGTTCACCGATGCGCGCGTGCGTGAAGCGCTGAAGCTGGGCATGGACCGCGACATTATCGTCAACAAGGTGAAAAACCAGGGCGATCTGCCGGCCTACAGCTTTACGCCGCCATACACCGACGGCGCCAAGCTGACCCCGCCGGAATGGTTCGGCTGGACGCAGGAAAAACGCAACGAAGTGGCGAAGAAACTGCTGGCGGACGCCGGCTACGGCCCGGGTAAACCGCTGACCTTCTCCCTGCTGTACAACACCTCCGACTTGCACAAGAAGCTGGCGATCGCCGCCGCCTCCATCTGGAAGAAAAACCTGGGCGTGGACGTGAAGCTGGTGAACCAGGAGTGGAAAACCTTCCTGGATACCCGCCATCAGGGGACCTATGACGTGGCGCGCGCCGGCTGGTGTGCCGATTACAACGAGCCGAGCTCGTTCCTGAACATGATGCTGTCCGACAGCAGCAGTAACACCCCGCACTACAAGAGCGCCGAGTTCGACAAGCTGATGGCCAACGTGTTGACCGCGAAGACCAAAGACGAGCGCGCCGATCTGTATCAGAAAGCGGAAGTGCAGCTGGATAAAGATTCCGCCATCGTTCCGCTGTATTACTATGTGAACGCCCGTTTGGTGAAACCTTACGTCGGTGGCTACACCGGCAAAGACCCGCTTGATAACGTGTACGACAAAAACCTGTACATCATCAAGCATTGATACGGTAAGAGCCGGCGGCGCAGCCGCCGGCCCATGTTGAGAATAATAAGCCGTCATCAGGCTGTCGCACAGGGTTAGGGCAATGCTGAAATTTATACTTCGTCGCTTGTTGGAAGCGATCCCGACACTATTTATCCTTATTACCATCTCATTCTTCATGATGCGCCTCGCGCCCGGCAGTCCATTTACCGGGGAACGCGCATTGCCGCCGGAAGTCATGGCGAATATCGAAGCCAAATACCATTTGAACGACCCGATCTGGAAACAGTACGGTCATTATCTGGCGCAGCTTGCGCAGGGAGACTTCGGCCCGTCCTTTAAATACAAGGACTATTCGGTCAACGATTTGGTGGCCAGTTCTTTCCCGGTGTCCGCCAAGCTCGGCCTGGCCGCGTTTCTGTTGGCGGTGGTGCTGGGCGTTAGCGCCGGCGTGATCGCGGCGTTGAATCAAAACACCAAATGGGACTATACGGTCATGGGGTTCGCCATGACCGGGGTGGTGATACCCAGTTTCGTGGTGGCGCCGCTGTTGGTGCTGATCTTCGCGATTACGTTGAAATGGCTGCCGGGCGGCGGCTGGAACGGTGGCGCGCCTAAGTTCATCATCTTGCCGATGGTGGCGCTGTCGCTGGCCTATATCGCCAGCATCGCCCGTATCACGCGCGGCTCGATGATTGAAGTGCTGCACTCCAACTTCATTCGCACCGCGCGCGCCAAAGGTTTGCCGATGCGCCGCATCATTTTCCGCCACGCGCTGAAGCCGGCGCTGCTGCCGGTACTGTCCTACATGGGCCCGGCGTTCGTCGGGATCATCACCGGCTCGATGGTGATCGAAACCATCTACGGTCTGCCGGGGATCGGCCAGCTGTTCGTTAACGGCGCGCTGAACCGCGACTACTCCCTGGTGTTGAGCCTGACCATTCTGGTGGGCGCTCTGACCATTCTGTTCAACGCGATAGTCGATGTGCTGTATGCGGTCATCGATCCGAAAATCCGTTATTAATCTGGAGCACGCGAATGATGTTGACTAAAAAGAACAGCGAAGCTCTGGAGCACTTCAGCGAGAAGCTGGAAGTGGAAGGGCGCAGCCTGTGGCAAGACGCGCGTCGGCGCTTTATGCACAACCGCGCGGCGGTCGGCAGCCTGTTTATTCTGGCGCTGATCACGCTGTTTGTGGTGCTGGCGCCGATGCTGTCGCAATTTGCTTACGACGATACGGATTGGGCGATGATGTCCGCCGCGCCGAGCATGGAATCGGGGCACTACTTCGGCACCGACTCCTCCGGGCGTGATCTGCTGGTGCGCGTGGCGATCGGCGGGCGCATCTCGCTGATGGTCGGCGTAGCCGCCGCGCTGGTGGCGGTAGTGGTGGGTACCCTGTATGGCGCGATGTCCGGCTATCTGGGCGGTAAGGTCGACTCGGTGATGATGCGCCTGCTGGAGATCCTCAACTCCTTCCCGTTCATGTTCTTCGTTATCCTGCTGGTGACCTTCTTTGGTCAGAATATCCTGCTGATCTTCGTGGCGATCGGCATGGTGTCGTGGCTGGATATGGCGCGTATCGTGCGCGGGCAAACCCTTGGCCTGAAGCGCAAGGAGTTCATTGAAGCGGCGCTGGTGTGCGGCGTCTCCACGCGCAACATCGTGCTGCGGCATATCGTGCCTAACGTGCTCGGCGTGGTGGTGGTGTATGCCTCGCTGCTGGTGCCGAGCATGATCCTGTTCGAATCCTTCCTCAGCTTCCTGGGGCTGGGCACGCAGGAGCCACTGAGCAGCTGGGGCGCATTGCTCAGCGACGGCGCCAACTCAATGGAAGTTTCACCGTGGTTGCTGCTGTTCCCGGCGGGTTTCCTGGTGGTCACTCTGTTCTGTTTCAACTTTATCGGCGATGGCCTGCGTGACGCCCTCGACCCGAAAGATCGTTAAGGAGTGCAACCATGAGCACCATTGAACATCCTGAGCTGCAAACCGCCGCCGGCGTCAAAGCGTCGCCGCTGCTGGACGTGAAAGACCTGCGCGTCACGTTTTCCACTCCGGACGGCGACGTGACGGCGGTGAACGATCTGAACTTCGATCTGCGCGCCGGTGAAACGCTGGGCATCGTCGGTGAATCAGGCTCCGGCAAATCGCAGACCGCGTTCGCCCTGATGGGGCTGCTGGCCAGCAATGGCCGCATCGGCGGCTCGGCCAAATTCAACGGCCGTGAAATCCTCAACCTGCCGGAAAATCAGCTCAACAAGCTGCGGGCCGAGGAAATCTCGATGATCTTCCAGGACCCGATGACCTCGCTGAACCCTTATATGCGCGTTGGCGAACAGCTGATGGAAGTGCTGATGCTGCATAAGAAAATGAGTAAAAGCGAAGCCTTCGACGAGTCGGTACGCATGCTCGACGCGGTGAAAATGCCGGAAGCGCGCAAGCGCATGCGCATGTACCCGCACGAGTTTTCCGGCGGCATGCGCCAGCGCGTGATGATCGCCATGGCGCTGCTGTGCCGGCCGAAGCTGCTGATCGCCGATGAGCCGACCACCGCGCTGGACGTGACCGTCCAGGCGCAGATCATGACGTTGCTCAACGAGCTGAAACGCGAGTTCAACACCGCCATCATCATGATCACCCACGATCTGGGCGTGGTGGCCGGCATCTGCAACAAGGTGCTGGTGATGTACGCCGGCCGCACCATGGAATACGGCAGCGCGCGCGAGGTGTTCTACCAGCCGAGCCACCCGTATTCCATCGGTCTGTTGAACGCGGTGCCGCGTCTCGACGCCGAAGGCGAGGCGTTGCTGACCATTCCCGGCAACCCGCCGAACCTGCTGCGGTTGCCGAAAGGCTGCCCGTTCCAGCCGCGCTGCCCGTACGCCATGGAACAGTGCGCGAGCGCTCCGCCGTTGGAGCAATTTGGGGAAGGGCGCCTGCGCGCCTGCTTTAAACCGGTGGAGGCGTTGGTATGACAGCGGTAACCGACAAGAAAGTGCTGCTCGAAGTGGCCGATCTGAAAGTGCACTTCGACATTCATGACGACAAGCAGTGGTTCTGGCAGCCGCCGAAAACCCTGAAGGCGGTCGACGGCGTTACGCTGCGGCTGTTCGAAGGGGAAACCCTGGGCGTGGTCGGCGAATCCGGCTGCGGCAAATCCACCTTCGCGCGCGCCATCATCGGCCTGGTGAAGGCCACCAGCGGGCGCGTCGCCTGGCTGGGTAAAGATCTGCTGGGCATGAGCGACGCCGACTGGCGCAAAACCCGCAGCGATATCCAGATGATCTTCCAGGATCCGCTGGCTTCGCTCAACCCGCGCATGACCATCGGCGAAATCATCGCCGAGCCGCTGCGCACCTACTACCCGAAAATGCCGCGTCAGGAAGTGAAGGACAAGGTCAAGGCGATGATGCTGAAGGTCGGCCTGCTGCCTAATCTGATCAACCGTTATCCGCACGAGTTCTCCGGTGGCCAGTGCCAGCGTATCGGCATCGCGCGCGCGCTGATCCTCGAACCGAAGCTGGTGATCTGCGACGAGCCGGTCTCCGCGTTGGACGTGTCGATTCAGGCGCAGGTGGTGAACCTGCTGCAGCAGCTGCAGCGCGAAATGGGGCTGTCATTGATCTTTATCGCCCACGATTTGGCGGTGGTGAAGCACATTTCCGATCGCGTGCTGGTGATGTATCTGGGCCATGCGGTGGAGCTGGGCACCTATGACGAGGTGTACCACAACCCGCAGCACCCTTACACCAAGGCGCTGATGTCGGCGGTGCCGATTCCGGATCCGGACAAGGAGAAGGAAAAGCAGATCCAGCTGTTGGAAGGGGAGCTGCCTTCGCCGATCAACCCGCCGTCCGGCTGCGTGTTCCGTACCCGCTGCCCGATCGCCGGGCCGGAGTGCGCCAAAACGCGTCCGCTGCTGGAGGGCAGTTTCCGCCACGCGGTTTCCTGCCTGAAGGTCGATCCGCTGTAATGCGCCGCTAAGCCGGCAACAAAAAGCCCCGCTGACTGAGCGGGGCTTTTTTTATCCGAGACGCCAGCGGCGAATCACTCTTTCCACAGAATGTGGCACAGCTTGTGGTCTTTCTCGCGGCAGATCAGCACGCGGGCGAACACGTCATTGATCGGCTCGCCGTCGCTGTCCGCCAGACCGATCACCACTTCGGCGAAGAAGTCCGGGTTCAGGTCGTAATCCACGTGCTCGCTCCAGTCTTCGGAGGGATCGTACAGTTCTGCGCCGCCGCGCTCTTCAAACTGCAGATTGAACAGCAGAATATCCGCCGGATCCAGATTGTCGCCGGCCAATTCGAGGAAGATGTCGTAGGCCTGTTCCAGCGTTTCGTCTTCGGTAAGGCGGTTATTCAAATCCATAAAAAAATCCTGATAACAAATGATTTGGCGCTATTAAAGCACGCTCGCCGCGGCTTTTACAGCAACGGGCTGAAAAAGTAGAACAGGCGCTCGACCAGGCGGTGCCAGAACGGCCGCTTCAGCCACTCTTTAGCGTTCAGCAGCTTGGAGCGAGCGATGTAATCTTCCTGCACGCAGGCCAGATCGCTGCCGAAGCCGTCATCGTCGATCACCAGGGTGATTTCGAAATTCAGCCACAGGCTGCGCATATCCAGATTGACGGTGCCGACCAGGCTGAGCTGGCCGTCGACCAGCACGCTCTTGGTGTGCAGCAGGCCGCCTTCGAACTGATAGATTTTCACGCCGGCTTCCAGCAGCTCGGAGAAGAACGCCCGGCTGGCCCAGCGCACCATCATCGAATCGTTGTCGCGCGGCACGATGATGCTGACCTCGACGCCGCGCAGAGCGGCGGTGCAGATGGCGTGCAGCAGATCGTCGCTCGGCACGAAGTACGGCGTGGTCATGATCAGCTGTTCGCGCGCGGAATAAACCGCGGTCAGCAGCGCCTGGTGGATCATTTCCTCGGGGAAGCCGGGGCCGGAGGCGATCACCTGAATGGTGTGGCCGCTTTCCTGCTCGAACGGCATGATGTTGACGTCCGGCGGCGGCGGCAGAATGCGCTTGCCGGTTTCAATTTCCCAGTCGCAGGCGTAGACGATGCCCATGGTGGTGGCCACCGGGCCTTCCATGCGCGCCATCAGATCGATCCATTGACCGACGCCCGCATCCTGTTTGAAATAGCGTGGATCGACCATGTTCATGCTGCCGGTATAGGCGATGTAGTTGTCGATCAGCACCACCTTGCGGTGCTGACGCAGATCCATGCGGCGCAGGAATACGCGCAGCAGGTTGACCTTCAGCGCTTCGACCACTTCGATGCCGGCGTTGCGCATCATCGCCGGGTAGGGGCTGCGGAAAAATTGCAGGCTGCCGGCGGAGTCCAGCATCAGACGGCAGTGTACGCCGCGCCGCGCGGCGGCCATCAGCGATTCGGCCACCTGATCGACCAGGCCGCCGGGCTGCCAGATATAGAACACCATTTCGATGTTGTGGCGTGCCAGCTCGATGTCGCGGATCAGCGCTTTCAGCGTGTCGTCGGTGGTGGTGAGCAACTGCAGCTGGTTGCCCTTGACGCCATCGATGCCCTGGCGGCGGTTGCACAGCTGGAACAGGGGTTCGGCGACTTTACTGTATTCGGTGGCGAAGATGCGGCGGCTCTCTTTCAGCTCTTTCAGCCAGCGCGCGGTCGACGGCCACATGGCCTTGGCGCGCTCGGCCCGGCGCTTGCCCAGATGCAGCTCGCCGAACGATAAATAGGCGACGATGCCGAACAGCGGCAGAATATAGATAACCAGCAACCAGGCCATGGCAGAGGGAACCGCACGGCGTTTCATCAAAATGCGCATCGTCACGCCGGCGATCAGCAGCCAGTAGCCGAACACCATGAGCCAACTGATTACGGTATAAAATGTTGTCATAAAGGCGAAAAATCCCGTTCGCAAACCACCAATGATGAGTGTACGCACAGATCGGTCAAGGCGAAACCTTTTATCGGCGCTTATGTTACATAAATATGATGAAGTTAAGGCACTTGCCGAAATCGAAAGGGCGGCTTTTAGCGGCGCGGCGCCTGCGATGTCGCCGATAACGGCGACTTGGATCGCGGGCTGAAAGGGCTATAATGCCCGCGGTTGGCATTAGACGAACGAGTGACGGAATTATGAGACGCAGTAGAAATGAAGTGGGCCGTTGGCGAATGTTGCGGCAGAGCCAACGCCGTCGGCATCGTTGGCTGGAGCGCCAGTCTTGCAGCAATCGCCATATTATCCGGGTGCGCCGTCGCCTGGACGATCAGCATCGGCGCGCGCTGCTGTTTGCGGTATCCTGCGAGTGGTAAAACGAAAACAGTCCCGTGAGGGACTGTTTTGTTATGGCGCCTGGGTTTATTTGCCGAGGTAGGCGTTGAGCATCCAGACCTGTTTTTCCTGCTCTTTGATGTAATCGCTCATCAGCGACGCGGTGCCTTCGTCGCCGGCGTCCGCCGCGACCGTCAGCAGTTCACGCTGCTGCTGCAGCAAGATTGAATACCCTTCCAACAGGCCGCGCAGCGTGCCCTTATCATCGGTCACGTTGGTGTGTTCCTTGATATCGGCGGTTTTCAGATAGTCGCTGTAAGCGTGGCGCGGCTGCGAGCCCAGCGTCAGAATGCGTTCCGCCAGCTCATCCACCTTGGTCAGCAGATCGTTGTAAGTTTCTTCGAATTTCGCGTGCAGCTCAAAGAATTGCGGGCCGGTAATATTCCAGTGATAGCCGCGCACGTTCATATACAGCACCTGATAATTCGCCAACAGCGCGTTTAGCGCTTCGGCGAGTTTTGCCGATTGTTTACTGTCGAGGCCGATATGGGTTTTCGCTGCTTTCTTCGCCGTTGCCATAATAATCTTCTCCTGATTATTCGTTCCAAGGGTAGACAGAATCAATTTCCATAGCTGTTACAGTAACCGGATTTATCGCAGGGTTAAACACGATAGCAGGCATCATTGTCATCGCTCAAACCGATGACGATAAATCCGTCGAGCAAATTGCCGAATCAGTTTACGCAGGATCCGCAGGCGAAAAAAGCCGCTTTTATCGGTTACTTGCGCAGCGCCAGTTTTACCACGCCGGCGCCCAGCGCCATTAACAGCGCGGCGGCGATCAGCACCATGATAAACGCGCGATCGAAGGCCAAACGCGCCAACTGCGTCAACTGCTGTGCGCGATCGGCCGCCATCCCGGCCGCCAGGCGCAACGCCTCGTCGATGCTGTCGTAGGCCAACTCGCTGACCGGCAGCTCCGCCGGCAGCGCCAGACTATGGCTGTAGACCGCCGTCATCAACCCGCCGAGCAGCGTCACGCCCAGCACGCCGCCCAGCTCGTAGGAAACGTCCTCGATCGACGCCGCCATGCCGGACTTCTCCTCCGGCGCGTTCAGCATGATGGCGGTAGAGGCCGCGGTGATCACGCCGCCGAGGCCGAAGCCCACCAGCGCCAGGCTCACCAGCTGCAGCGCTATGCCGCTCTGATACAGCAGGGCGAGGGCGGCGATGCCGAAGGCGGTCAGGGCGAAACCGCCGAGGATGATGCTGCGTTCGCCATAGCGCGGCAACAGTAAACCGGCCATCGGCCCCGCCAGCGCCGAGGCCAGCGGGATCGGCAAGATGAACAGCGCCGCCTGCAGCGGACTGAGGCCGAGCACCAGCTGCAGGCGTTGGCTGAGCACCAGCTCGACGCCGATCAGGGCCACCATCGACAGCAGCGCCACGCCGATGCCGCCGGCGAACAGCCGGTTGCGGAACAGGGAGAAATCGATCATCGGGTGGGCGCTGCGCTGCTGGCGACGCACGAACAGCGCCAGGAACAGGATGCCGATCAGGGCCGCTGCGAGCAACGCGCTGACGTCAGGCGCCGGCTTACTCAGTTCCTTCAGCGCATAGATAGCGCCGACCAGGCCGATCATGATCTGCACCGAGCCGACGATATCGGCGGGGCGTGGGTTATCGCCGCCGCAGCGGGGGATCAGTTTCCACGCCAGCGGCCAGACCAGCAACACCACCGGTACGTTGATCAGGAACACCGATCCCCACCAGAAATACTCCAGCAGCAGGCCGCCGACCACCGGGCCGATGGCCGCGCCGCCGGAGGCCACCGAGGCCCAGATGCCGATCGCCAGCGCGCGCTCGCGTTCGTCGGTAAAGACGTGGCGCACGATGGACAGCGTGGCGGGCATCATCATCGCCGCGCCAACGGCGAGGAACACCCGTGCGGCGATCAGCCACTCGGCGGTGGGCGAAAAGGCGGCGCACAGCGAAGCGACGGCAAACACCGGCAGCCCGGTGAGAAACAGCCGCTTATGGCCGACGCGGTCGCTCAGCATGCCGGCGCCGGGCAGCAGCCCGGCGACCACCAGCGGGTAGGCGTTGACGATCCACAGTTTCTGCGAGGCGCTGGCGTCCAGCGCCTGGGTTAAACGTGGCAGCGCGGTATAGAGCACCGTCATGTCGATAACAATCAGGAAAAGGGCGCTGGCGACCATCGTCAGGATCAACCAGCGATTCTTGGCGTACATAAGTCATAATCCAGTTTACGTGGGCGGCGCGAAGGCGCCGCCATTGCGGTAACCCTCCGGCGGCGCCGGGTGGTATACTGGTTGATAATATATATCCATACGTTCGTATTGAAAAGAAGGGTTTCTTAATGGGACGTCAACGCAGCATCGATCGCGACAAGGTTTTGGACACCGCCGAAGAGATCGTCGCCACCCAGGGCGCCGCCGGTTTGACCATCGACGCCGTCGCCAAAGCGATGGGGATCTCCAAGGGCGGGGTGCAGTATTGCTTCGGCAGCAAAGACGCCCTGATCGACGCCATGTTCGATCGCTGGGGCAGCGCCTATGAAACGCTGTTCGCGGAGATCGCCGGCGACGATCCTTCGCCGCAGACCGGCGTGCGGGCACATATGTTGGCTACCCAAAGTTCGGATCAGACCGCCAGCGCCAAGGCCGCCGGATTGATGGCGACGCTGATTCAAACGCCGGAGCATCTGGCGAGCACGCGCGAATGGTACCGCAGCCGCATCGCCGGGCTGGATTTGACTACTGAAGAGGGCAAGCGCGCGCGGCTGGCGTTTCTGGCCACCGAAGGCGCCTTTATGCTGCGTTATTTCGGTTTGATGGATATCGGCCAGGCGGAATGGGAAACGATGTTCGCCGATATGCAGGCGTTGATTTTAACGGGCAGCGCCTATCGCACTGATAGCTAGTAAAGCGTGCGGCGAAAGGCGTATGTTTATCGCACAAGATATTCCCTCGAAGAACTTTTTAGCCAGCCCCTCCGTGCTGGCTTTTTTTTGCCTGCGGCAAGCTTCGGAGCAAAGGCCCCCTGAGTGCAGGGGGCGCCGGACATTACTTGCGCGCGTCCAACAGTTGCTGGGCATTCTCTGCGGTGACGATGGTCCACGGAATGTAGTAATGCTTCTGCGTGCCGCCTTCCCATTTCAGATCCTTGGCGTATTGTTTCCAGATATCCGACTGTGGTTGATAGCTTTCACCTTTCACGGCGCGCAATGCGACGTCGATGGAACCCTGCATCTGGCCTTTGGCGTCTTGCAGGATGGAGACCATTTCACCGGCCTGCACCGCATGAATCGCGTCGGAAACGCCGTCCACGCCAGCGATCGCGAAGTCCTTAACATTCAGGCCGGCGCCTTTAATCGCTTCAATCGCGCCCAGCGCCATCTCGTCGTTCTGGCCAATCACGCCGTTGATTTTACCCCGATGTTTCTGCAGCCAGTTTTCCATCAGCGGCTGCGCTTCAGCGCGCGACCAGTTGGCCGTTTTGCGTTCAAGTACGGTGACCTGGCCGGCGCCGCACTCGGCAATCGCTTTGTCATTGCCCTTGCCGCGCTGGATCTCGCCGCTGCCGCCTTTCGGGCCTTCGATAATCACCACGTTCACCTTATGGTTCTTGCAGTCGAGTTTGTCCAGTACGGCTTTGGCTTCCAGATACCCGCCCAGCTCGTCATTAGACACCACTTCAGACGTCATCGCGTCCGTGTTCAGGCGCGCGTTGGTGACCACTACCGGAATTTTGGCTTCGTTGGCATTAGTGACGATATCGATATTGGCCTCAAAATCCATCGGGTTGACGATAATGGCATCGGCGCGCGTCTGGATAGCGGTGGCGGCCTGATCGTTTTGCACCGAGGCATCATAACGCCCATCGTAGAAGGTCAGCACGGCTTCGCCGCTTTTCACCGCCGGGTGTTCTTTCCCGAACCGTTCCATCAATTGCACGAACTCGGCTTTGTTGCCGTACATCAATACCGCGATTTTAACCGGGGCGGCCTGAGCAGCCGACAGGCTGCCGAACAGCATGGCAGAGGCAAACAACGCTATCTTGGTCTTATTCATGGTTTTCTCCTGGTAGAGTTGGGTCTGATGTTATTAATCGCGCTGTTGCTTACGCGAGGGGTCGAGCAAGACGGCAAGAACGATCAATGCGCCTTTGATAATTTGTTGGTAATACGATTGCACGCCAAGTAGATCGAGGCCGTTATTCATCACCCCGATGATCAGCACGCCGAAGAAGGTGCCGACCAGCGTACCGACGCCGCCCGCCATGCTGGTGCCGCCGATCACCACCGCGGCGATGGCGTCCAGCTCATAGCCTGCGCCGGCGTTGGTTTGCGCCGAACCGGTGCGCGCGGTGAGGATCAAACCGGCGATGCCGGCCAGCGCGCCGCACAGCGTATACACCAGTATCTTGATACGAGTGACGTTAATCCCTGAGGTGCGTGCGCTTTTCGGGTTGCCGCCGACGGCGTAGATGTAGCGCCCGAAGAGGGTTTTATTCAGCACCAGCCAGGCGAGGGCGAACAGCACGATGAAGATGATGACCGGCACCGGAACGCCGCCGAGGTAGCCATTGCCTAACCAGCGGAAATCGCTGTTCAATTGCGAAACCGGATTGCCGTTGGTAGTCAACATGGTTAAACCGCGCGCCGCAGAGAGCATGCCCATGGTGACGATAAACGGTTGCAGCCGGTAGCGAGCCAACACGGTGCCGTTCACCAGGCCGCAGACGATGCCGATGCCCAGCGCCACAATCAGCGGTGCCATGACGGCGGTCGCGGTATCGCCGATAGCCAATCCGCTATTGTTGGTGGCGAAGCGGGCGGCGACGATGCCGCTTAACGCCAGCACCGAACCCACGGAGAGATCGACGCCTGCGGTGATGATGACGAAGGTCATGCCGATTGCCAGAATGCCGTTGATCGAGACCTGGCGCAGGACGATCAGGGTGTTTTCATTGCTGAGAAAATAATTGCTGCTCCAGGCCCCCTGGGCGACCTGATATTCGCCAATCAGCGCCACGATCAGGCACAGCGCGAAGAAGGCGATGATAATGCCGTATTTGTGCATACGGCGCTTATTGCGGGTGAAAAATGACATTCCTGGTGATAAGGAGTGGGCGCTGCTCATTTGTTTTTCTCTCTCTGTTAAACCGCAAGTTTCATCAGTGCTGCCTGAGTCGCATCGGCTGCCGAAAGCTCGCCGGCCAACTGCCCGTCACGAAACACCAGGATGCGATCGCTCATGCCGATAATTTCCGAAAGCTCGGAGGAAACCATGATGATCCCTTTGTTTTGCAAGGCGAACTCCGACATAAATCGATAGATCTCTTTCTTGGCGCCGACGTCGATACCGCGCGTCGGCTCGTCGAGCAGCAAAACCTCCGGATCCAACAGCGCCCAGCGGCCCAGCACCACTTTTTGCTGGTTGCCGCCGCTCAGGTTGCCCACGGGCTGTTCGCCATCGTGGGTTTTAACGTTAAAGCGCTGGATCATGTCGCGGGTTCGCGCCTGCTCCCGTTTCTCGCTGACGAACCCCATGCGGCTGATGCCGGCAAAAGAGGCGATATTGATGTTTTCACTGACGGAACGGCACAGTACCAGGCCGGTTTCCTTGCGATCTTCCGTCACGTAGGCAATGCCACTATCGATGGCCTCTCGCGGAGAATGGCGGTTCAGCGTCTTGCCGCCCAAGCGAATCGTGCCGGCGTCGGCATGCTGAATGCCGAAGATAAGATCGAGAAACTCGCTGCGGCCCGATCCCACCAGGCCGTAGATGCCCAGGATCTCGCCGTGCTTAAGCTGCAGGCTGATATCCTTTATCTTGCTGCGCCAACACAGGCCGTTGACCTCCAGCAAGACCTCTTCGCCGGGTTGATTGAACTTGGCGAACTCGCTGTCGTACTCGCCGCCGATAATGTGTTCGATCAACTGCTCACGGGTAATGTCGGCGATATAGCCTTCATGGATATAGGCGCCGTCGCGGAAAATGGTGTAGCTGTCCGCGATTTGGAATATCTCGGACAAGCGGTGGGAGACGTAGATAATGCCTTTGCCTTTCGCCGCCAGTTGCTGAAGCGTCTGAAAGATTTTCTGCGCATCTTCTTCGCCAATCGCCGAGGTGGGTTCATCCATGATGATGATGTCGGCATTGGCGTGCGACAGCGCCTTGGCGATCTCGACCAGCTGCTGCTCGGCGACGCTCAGGTTGCGCATTTTTTCTCGGGTGTCGATCTTGAAATCAAGTTCCTCGAGCAGACGGGTGGTGCGTTGGTTGAGCGTCGCAAAGTCGACGAAACCCAGGCGTCTCGGCTCGCGGCCCAGCCAAATGTTTTCGGCTACCGTCAGGTCCGGGATCGCGCTCAGCTCCTGCTGCACGATGGCGATGCCGGCATTGAGGGCTTCCCGGGGATGATGAAATTCACAGCGTTGGCCATTGATAAAAATGTCGCCGCCATCGGGTTGAATAAAGCCCATCAGAATGCTGAGAAAGGTGGATTTCCCCGCGCCGTTGCCGCCGCACAGGGCATGGATGGATCCGCGCCGCAGGCAAAACTCGGCGTTCTTGAGCGCCACGACCGGGCCAAAGGCTTTCCTGACGCCGCTGACTTCCAGCAGGTAGGCAGGGGCTTGCGTATGGGGATCTCGCGTCACGATTGAACCTCCGGGTATGTCCGCTGCAAACGCTGCAGGTACCGTTGATAAAGCGTCTCGTATTGCGTTTGCCTGTCGGCGTTTGGCGTCGTGCGCGTGGCTTCATCCAGTGAAACGAAGCGTTGGCACAGTTCAGCCAAGAGCCCGGCGGCGTTCTGGCGCGGGCGATCGGCCAACGACGTCGCCCACATCGCTTGAATGGCGCCGCCCAGCGCGGCGGTCTCTTTGACGTTCAGGCAGACCACCGGGCACCCCATCACGTCCGCGACGATTTGTCGCCAGGCGGCGCTGCGGGCGCCGCCGCCGGTGAGGCGGATTTCGCGCGTTTCGATGCCCTGGCGGCGAAAGAGCTCAATGCCATAGCGCAGGCCGTAGGTGGCGCTTTCAACCACCGCCAGGCAGAGATTGGCGCGAGTAAAATTGTCGCTATCGAGGTTATGCAGACTGGCGCGCGCGTGGGGCAGCGGGGGAACGCGTTCGCCGTTGAAGAACGGCAGCATCTCGACGCCGCCGGCACCCGGCGCCGCCTGCGCCAATAAGCGGTTAAAGCCGTCAAGATCTTCGTCCAGCAGCGTCTGCATGGCCGTGGTGGCCGAGGTGACATTCATGGTGCATATCAAGGGCAGCCACCCGTTGGTGCTGGAGCAGAAACCGGCAATCATGTCGGATTCCGCCACGACGGGCGCGGCGGACCAGGCGAATAGCGTGCCGGAGGTGCCCAGGCTTAGGGTAACGGTGCCGGCCTCGATGTTGCCGGAACCGATGGCCGCCATCATGTTGTCGCCGCCGCCGGTCGAGACCCGAACTGCCGGGCCGAGGCCGAGCTTTTCCGCCGCGAAGGGGCGCACCGTGCCGATGCAGCATTCCGCGCTTTTGAGCGGCGGCAGGGCATGCCATAAACGGCCGCTGTCATCGATAAGATTGACGGCGGCTTGGCTCCAGCGGCGGGCGCGCACATCGAACAGCCCGGTGCCGGAAGCGTCGCCATATTCCGCTACACGCTCCCCGGTCAGCCAGAAGTTCAAATAATCATGCGGTAGCAGCACGGTGTGCAGTTTTGCCCAGAGCGCCGGATGGTGCGTCTTGAACCAAAGGATTTTTGACGCGGTATAACCGGTGGCGATCCGCAGGCCGAGCTTGTCCAGCGCCCCCTTGGCGCCGCCGAGCCGCTGCAGCAACAGTTCGTTTTCCTCCGCGGTTTCGGTATCGCACCACAGCTTGACGCTGTGCAGCACGTTGCCGTCTGCGTCCAGCGGCACAAATCCATGCTGTTGGCCCGAGACCCCCAGAGCGTTAATTTCCCCGGCATCAATACCTGCGTTAGTCACGGCTTGGCGAAACGCGGTGACCAACGCCTCAATCCACCAGTCGGCCTCTTGTTCTCGTCGGCCATTGGCTTGGCTGATGAGGCGGTGAGGGGCGCTGCCCTCACCGAGGATCACGCCCTGCGAGCTGTCGACAATCACGACTTTCGTGCCTTGCGTACCGCAGTCTATGCCAGCATAGAGCGCCATAAAATCACTCCATTTCCAGCATGATTTTGATGTCCGAGGCATGTCCCGCCGCCGCGCGCTCGAAGGCGGCCACGCTGTCGGAGAACTTGTAGGTTTGGCTTATCAACGGCTGGACGCGCAATTTGCCGCTGCTCAACAGCCGCAGCGTGCGCGGGTACATGTTGGCGTAGCGGAAAATGGTCTTGAAGGTGATTTCCTTGGCCTGCGCGGCGACGATATCCATCGGCGCAGCGTCGATCGGCATGCCGACCAGCACGGCGGTCGCCCCTGGCGCCGCATGTTCGGCCAACGTAGCGATAGCCGGTTTTGCACCGCTGCATTCAAACACGATATCGACGCCATTGCCGCTGGTGAGCGCGGCCACTTTCCCCGCCAGGTCGCCGGTTTTGATATTGACGGCGTGCAGCCCTTCATAGCTGGCCGCCACGGCGAGTTTCTCGTCAAACAGGTCGCAGATAATGACGTCCGAGCAGCCGCCCGCCAGCGCCGCGAGGGCGGTGACCACGCCGATCGGCCCAGCGCCGATCACCAGCGCGATATCGCCGGGTTTGATCCCGGCTTTGGTGGCCGCTTGCATGCCGATGGCCAGGGGTTCAACCATGGCGCCTTCAGCGAAACTGACGTTGTCCGGCAGTTTGAACGTGAATGCCGCGGGGTGGATGACGGTTTCGCGCAAACAGCCGTGCACCGGCGGCGTCGCCCAGAAGCGAACGGCGGGGTCCAGGTTGTAAATCCCGGCGCGCGTCTGCGCCGAGTTGAGATCGGGAATGCCGGGCTCCATGCAAACGCGATCGCCGACGCTGAGGTGAGTGACGTTTTTACCTGTCGCGAGCACCACGCCGGCGGCCTCATGGCCGAGCACCATCGGGGCTTTGACCACAAACGGGCCAATGCGGCCATGCTGGTAATAGTGCACATCGCTGCCGCAGATGCCCACGGAATGAATTTTTATCTGTACATCGTCGGGCCCCAGCGTTTCGGCCAGTTGGACGTCCTCGATAGCGATTTCCCCCGCTTTGGCCAGCACTAATGCTCTCATATTGCCTCCTGGTGAATCATTTTTATGGTAACGGTATCATTTCAATGCGCGATAGTGAGCCAATGCGGGTGGTTAAACTGTGATCAATGTTGGAATTACTCGACGAGAGTTAATTTTGCTGGTTGGTTGTTATTCAATATAGCGACGGTGGTCACAAAATCAGCGTGGCAATGACGGTTTTAATATCGGCCTGTTGATATCGATACCGTTACTTTGCCGGGGGAATGATGAACAAACAACAAAGCGCCAGAGCCGCTACGCTGGAGTATTTGCGCCAGGCGGACATTATCTTGACCGAAGAAGAACAGCAACGCATTGAAATTGCGACGTTTGGTCTGGCCGACTATCCCGCGTCCGGGTTGCAGCTGCTGACCTACGTCAACTCACCTCGGTATTGCGCGAAAGAGCTGGTGCTGTTTCCTGGGCAGACTTGCCCGGAACATTTACACCCTCCCTTTGCCGGCACGCCCGGCAAGCAAGAGACGTTCCGTTGCCGTTGGGGAGAGGTGTTTTTGTTTGTCGATGATGAAAACCTGACGCCCAACGATCGCGGCGGCGAACCGGTATGCCGGGTGCCGGAGGGCGCGGAGCAGTGGTATACCTGTCATCGCTATATCCTCTTGCGGCCGGGGGAACAATACACCATTGCGCCCAATACCCGTCACTGGTTTCAGGCGGGGAAGCAGGGCGCGGTGGTGTCCGAGTTCTCTTCCGAGAGCCGTGATGAGCTGGATATTTTTACCGATCCGCGAATTAACCGTCTTGCCGGCGTAAACCATTAGCGCCACGAACAAAGTTCTGTCATGATGCCGGGAATGATACAAAATGATATCTTCAAGCTAAGGAGCTGCATTTGGCCGTGGGTCGAGGACGGAAAGCGACGTTGGCTAGCGTCGCCGCACAGGCGAACGTCAGCAAAATAACCGCTTCGCGGGCATTTTCACAGCCGGACAAGGTCCATCCGGAAACGTTGAGGAGAATTCGGGAGACCGCCGCCGAACTCGGTTACGTGGTCAATGCCGCGGCGCGCAATCTGCGGGCGAAAAGCAGCAGAACCATTGGCATCGTCAACCCTGACATGGCCAACCCATTCTTTGGCGGCCTGACGCGCCTGATGACGCTTGAAGCGCAAAAGATGGGGTACGACACGCTGGTGTTCGACTCCTATGAGTCTCAGGAAAGCGAAGACAGGATCATCGACAAACTCATTGGCTACAACGTCGATGCGATCATTCTCTCGGTCATTTCCAACGATCATCTGTACAGGCCTTCCTACCTCAAGCGTCTGGAAACGCTCAATATACCGGTGGTGTTGATCGATCGGGAATTGGAGAGTCACCACTGCAGCGGGGTGTATATTGATAATCTGGATTGCGGCCTCCAGGCGGGGCGTTGGCTTCTGGAACAGCAGGCGCAGCGGGTGGTGGTGATCTCCGGGCCGGAGAATTCCAACGTTGCGCGTGACAGGGTCACTGGCTTGCAGGCGGCATTGCAAGGGAAGGTGGCTTCGCTCGACGTGCGGTATGCCGATTTCTTTATGGATGTCGCCTGGCAAGAGACGAGCCGCTGGCTGGCCAATAACCCCGTCCCCGATTTTTTCGTCGGCTGCAATAACCAGATCTCGCTGGGCATCATCAAGGCCTGTATCGAACATCGGCTGCCGTTGATGCAGGACGTGTCGCTGTTCAGCATTGATGAGGTTTCACATGCCGAGATCTACGGTTTCCATTTCCCCTGCGTGTCACACGACTTGCAAGAGATCGCCTGGCAAGCGTTGAATCTGGCGATCCGCCGTATTGCCGATCCCGAGATAAAACCGGGCAAGGTGGTGGTGCGGGGAAAACTCGTCGCGTAACGGCGCCGGCAACGTGTAGCCGACATCTCCGTTAACCTTATCTGCCATTATTCATTTCAGCGCGTTCAATCCGGCCCCTCATCGGGGGGCGGATAAGCAGCCACAAGCCGCTCCCTGCCGTTACTGCGCCCAGCAGCATGGGCCAGGAAAGGGGCTCATCGAACATTAACCATGCCCAGCAGAAGGTGACGAAGGGGCTGAGGAACAGCAGGCTCGTCACACGCAATGCAGAGGTATGCCTTAGGCAGAACCAATACAAACCGTAATCGGCCAGGGTGGCCAAAAGCGCGGTCCAAAGCACGCCGATAACCAACCCTGTCGTCATGGTTGGCAGCAGCGGGCTTTCTGCGCCTGCCAGTGGGGCAAAAGCCAGCGCTGCAATCGCGCTTTGTATCCCCAACCTGGCAGGCAGGCTCACCGCTTGCGCCTGCGGCAGCCGTTGCTGCCACAGTGTGGCCAGTGCCAGTGACAGCATCCCCGCCAGCGGCAACAGGTAGCTCCACAATGGCGCACTTCCCCAGGAAATAGCGCCGCCCGTCGCCAATATCACCCCGAGAGAGCCTAATGCCAGGCCGAGCCAGACGCGGCCATCGGGCAGCCGGCGTTGAAACAGCATGTTCAAGAGTGCGGTGCCGAGAGGGAGCAAATCGGCGATGAGCGCGGCCAAGCCGGTCGGCACGCCGTACTCGATGCCTTTACTGACGCCGGTCAGGTATCCGGTCATGGCGAGCAGGCCGATCCCGGCGTGAGCGGCTACCGACTGCGGCGAGGCGCGCCTGATGGCGCGAAGGCTAAACGGCATCAGCAGTAAAGCGACCACGACACAGCGCCAGAACGCTACCAGCAACACCGGCGCGTAATCGGCGGCGAAACGGATGCCGACAAAGCCCGAGCTCCAGGCGACGATCAGCAGGACTTCCGCGGCCGGCAACCAGATGGCGGCTTTGTCGCCCACCTTATCGCAGCAGGAAGGTGGACGAAATTCTGACAGGGGCATGGTGATCTTCTCCTTTTTCACCAAGGGTAGTGAGCCGCTATAATTTAATAAATCGAATAATTTTCGTTCAGTTGTTTAATAGAGTTAAACCATGCGGCCAACCCTGGACATTAATCTTTTGCGCACTTTTCACGCCATCGCCCGTTTGGGGAAATTTCGTGCGGCGGCGGCCTTTGTTCATCGCAGCCCAGCCGCGGTGAGCGTTCATATTCAGCGTCTGGAACAGGTCGTGGGCGGCCGCTTGCTGGAGCGCGACAATCAGTCCGTCGTGTTGACCCCCTTAGGCGACAAACTGCTGGCCTCGACGCTCGGGCTGTTGAATGCCCACGACGATATTCTGCGTGAGTTGCAGAGCGCACCGCTGAGTGGGCATATCAAGCTGGGAGTGCCTGATGAATACGCATCACATGTCATGCGCGATGTGCTGCCGGCGTTTGCCACCCGTTTTCCTGCGGTGATGCTGGAGGTTTCTACGGCCGCCAGCCAGGCGTTGGTTGAACAGATTGGACGCAATCGGCTACAGCTGGCGTTGGCGGTGTTGCCGATGGGGGGACTGCGCCAGATGCCGCTTGCGGTGACTGCGCCGGTTTGGGTTGGCGGCCGCCGGTTGGCGCTGGATATGGCTCAACCGATACCATTAGCGTTGCATGCCGCCGATTGCCCTTACCGAGAGGCTATGATCGATGCATTGAGCGGGGCGGGAAGGCATTGGCGAGTGGTTGTGAGCAGCCCTTCGGCCAGCGTGGTGGCCGCCGCCGTCGAGGCAGGATTGGCCGTCACGCTGCTCGACCGCGCACGCGTGACTGCGGCGATGCGGATCCTCGAGGAATTGCCGTCGGTCGCTCCGCACGAAGTGCAACTGCTGCGCTCTGCCACTGCCGCCGGTCAATTGGCGGTGGCGATGCTGGAAAGCGTTATCGGTGAGTATTTCCGGGGCGGAACATGAATATCGACCGCGCGGGGAAGACGACCCGAGCGCGACGGTCAAGCAGAGGTGTGGCTAGCGCCGGAAACGCTGTATAGCGGGGCGTTCCCGGGATTGAAACCTGTCGCGGATCAGAACACCTGCTTGAACGGCTTCACCGTCACGTTGGCGTAGACGCCGGCGGCGACGTACGGATCTTGCTGCGCCCAGGCCTGCGCTTCCGCCAGTGAGGCGAACTCGGCGATCACCGTAGAACCGGTGAAGCCGGCGGCGCCGGGATCGTTGCTGTCGATGGCCGGGTTGGGGCCGGCGACCACCAGACGGCCGGCGTCACGCAGTGCCTGCAGGCGCGCCAGATGTGCCGGGCGCACCGCCAGACGGTTTTCCAGTGAGTTGGGGACGTCTTGCGCGTAGATCAGATAAAGCATATTTCACCTGTAAAATCATGGTTATAAAACGGTGCTCCCAAGGTAGCGCAAAAGGCGCGGCAGGGGAACGGCGCGCGGTGAATTTATGGGGGGGATTGGCGCTTATGCCTTGAAGCCGCTACTTTTTATTCGTATAGTGCGGCGCGCTTAAACAGATATGCCATTGAGGTGAGGACATGACGGAACTGGTAAGGGAAAAACTCGATTTGCCTGCGGGCAAAAGCAAACTGCTGCTGCATTCTTGCTGTGCGCCCTGTTCCGGCGAGGTGATGGAAGCGATCCAGGCGTCCGGCATCGAGTACGCTATTTTCTTCTATAACCCCAACATTCACCCGCAAAAAGAGTATTTGCTGCGTAAGGAAGAGAACATCCGTTTCGCCGAAAAGCACGGGGTGCCGATCATCGATGCCGATTATGACACCGACAACTGGTTCGAACGCGCCAAGGGCATGGAGCATGAGCCGGAGCGCGGCATTCGTTGCACCATGTGCTTCGACATGCGTTTTGAGCGCACGGCGCTGTATGCGCATGAGCACGGTTACGACACCATCTCCAGCTCGCTCGGCATCTCGCGCTGGAAGAACATGCAGCAGATTACCGACTGCGGCATTCGGGCGGCGGAAAAGTATCCCGATCTGGTGTATTGGGATTACAACTGGCGCAAGAAGGGCGGCGCGGCCCGCATGATAGAGATCAGCAAGCGCGAACGCTTCTATCAGCAGGAATACTGCGGCTGCGTCTATTCGCTGCGCGACACCAACCTGCACCGCAAAGCGCAAGGGCGGCCGCTGATCAAACTGGGCGTGCTCTACTATGGTGATGAAGAATAACGCTTAATCACCGCAATCCACCCGCTACGGCGGGTTTTTTATTTTTTAGCGCCGTCTGAACGTTAACGAAGCGTGTTGATTCGGCGGTAAAAAAGCAACGTTCAGGTTAATATCCTTATGAGTTTGCTGGTTTTCGCCGCGGAGACTGACGATTAAAGCGATAGTTTGCCTTTCGTTATTGAATATGATTGCTATTTGCATTTAAACTTGGCGAACCAGAGGAAACAGAATCATTATGCCGCTAAAAAAGATGTTCCTTAATCGCCGTATATCCGTGCCTTTCGTCTTGTCCGTAGGCCTGCACAGCGCCCTGGTGGCGGGACTGCTTTACGCTTCGGTAAAAGAAGTGGTTGAGCTGCCAAAGCCTGAAGAGGCGCCGATCAGCGTCATGATGGTCAACACCGCCGCGATGGCTGAACCGCCGCCGCCTGCTCCGGCAGAACCGGAGCCGCCGCAGGTGGAACCTGAGCCGGAACCTGAACCAGAACCTATTGTGGAGCCGCCGCCGAAGGCGATTGTGAAACCGGAGCCGGTTAAGCCGAAACCGAAGCCCAAGCCAAAGCCGAAGGTAGAAAAACCGGTGAAACCGGAGCCGAAGAAGGTCGAGCCGCGCGAGCCTTCGCCGTTCAATAACGACTCGCCGGCCAAACCGATCGAAAAAGCGCCGGTGAAACAAGCGCCCGCCGCGCCGGTACAGGGCAACTCGCGCGAGGTCGGGCCAAAACCGATCAGCCGTGCGGAACCGATTTATCCGCCGCGCGCCAGAGCCTTGCAGATCGAAGGCAACGTGCGGGTGCAGTTCGATGTCGACAGCGATGGCCGCGTGACCAACGTGCGCATCTTGTCGGCTGAGCCGCGCAACATGTTCGAGCGTGAAGTGAAACAGGCGCTGCGCAAATGGCGGTATCAAGCCAAAGAAGCGAAGGATCTTATCGTCAATATTCGTTTCAAGCTGAACGGCACCACCGAAATGAACTGATTTCGGTTTGCGCCAAGAAAAAAAGGGTCGCTTCGGCGACCCTTTTTGCATTTGCGGCGCAGCCGCGGGCTTACTCTTCGAAGCCGACGCGGAAATTCATTTTACCCTCAGGCAGCGCGCGCGAGTTGCCTTCCGCATCGACCGCCACGTAGGTGAACACCGCTTCGGTCGCCCGGTAGCGCTGGCCGATTGGGGCGGAGGAGACTTTCTTTACCCACACTTCGATATTGATGGTGATCGAGCTGCGCCCGGTGCGGATGCAGTGCGCATAGCAGCAAACCACGTCGCCTACCGCCACCGGTTTCAGGAAGGTCATGCCGTCTACGCGTACCGTTACTACGCGCCCCTCGGCGATCTCTTTTGCCTGGATGGCGCCGCCGATGTCCATTTGCGACATCAGCCAGCCGCCGAAAATATCGCCGTTGGCATTGGTATCGGCCGGCATCGCCAGCGTGCGCAGCACCAGCTCGCCGCTGGGTAAAGGTCGTTGTTGTGTCATAGCAGTCTGCTTTTAAAAGGAGGGAATCACATCATACTGCCCGCGGCAAGCGCCGCAGGCATTAACAAATTTGTAACTATTTTTTCTGTTCTGCCGGCATGTGCCGGTAAATATAGATGCCGCTGAGCAGGGTGAATACCAGCGTCAGCACCGTCAGGCCAAAGACTTTGAAATTGACCCAGACGCTTTGCGGCAGCCAGAAGGCGACATAGATGTTCGCCAGGCCGCAGGCCAGGAAGAAGAACGCCCAGGCCAGGTTGAGGTTGCTCCACACTTTGTCCGGCAACGTCAGCTCTTTGCCCAGCATGCGCTGAACCAGCGGCTTTTTGAGCACCCACTGGCTGATCAGCAGCGCCAGCGCGAACAGCGCGTAAATCACCGTCACTTTCCACTTGATGAATAAATCGTTGTGGAACACCAGCGTCAGGGTGCCGAACACCAGCACCATCAGGAAGGTGATCAGCGTCATCTTCTCGACCTTGCGGTATTTCACCCAGGTGAACACCAGCGCCAGCGCGGTGGCGACGATCAATGCGCCGGAAGCGACGTAAATGTCGTACAGCTTGTAAAAAGCGAAAAAGACAATTAACGGGAGGAAATCAAGAAACTGCTTCATAAATCAATCCATCATCTGTTCATCGGCCGACTATACCGGATTCGGCGAGTTCTGTGTACCGCCGGGCGCTGCCGATTATCGGCGTTTGGCCGGCGGATTTCTGCCGCGAAAGCAGGAATTTGCATAAACTTACGCAAGAAAGCACGGGCGCATTGCCAGCGCTGGCCGCAGATCGCATAGTAAGTGCCATAATAACCAGATAATTTACCGCGGAAAACAGCATGCAGTGGAAATCTCTCCAGGCCCTGACGCCTGGTTTGACGCATTTATTGGGCTATCAACGCAGTTGGCTCAAACCGGATTTGCGCGCCGGTCTTTCCGTCGCCGCCGTCGCCTTGCCGGTGGCCATCGCCTACGCCGAACTGGCCGGGGTTAGCCCGGTGGTGGGGCTTTATTCCTGTATCTTGCCGATGGTGGCCTATGCGCTGTTCGGTTCGTCACGCCAGCTGATCGTCGGGCCCGATGCCGCCACCTGTGCGGTGATCGCCGCGGTGGTGACGCCGCTGGCGGCGGGCAATATGGAACGCCATTGGCAGTTGACCATCATGATGACCGCGATGATGGGCGGCTGGTGCCTGTTGGCCAGCCGGTTCAAGCTGGGGGCGCTGGCGGATCTGCTGTCGCGGCCGATCCTCAGCGGGCTGCTGAACGGCGTGGCGCTGACCATCATCGTCGATCAGATCGGCAAGGTGTTGGGGTTCACGGTGCGCCCGGCACAGCTGATCGAGCGCATCTACGCGCTGCCGGCCAACCTGTTGCACAGCGACTGGCTGACGATGGCGGTGTCCCTGTTGACGCTGGTGACGCTGCTCGGATTTAAAAAATGGCGGCCTAACTGGCCGGCGCCGCTGTTCGCCATCGTGCTGGCGGCGTTCGTCACCTGGGCAGGCGGATTGCAGCAGTATGGCGTGGTGACGGTGGGCGGTTTCAGCGGCGTGCTGCCGATCGTCCAGTGGCCGGACTTTCAGCCCGGGCTGCTGCGCGACATGGTGATCCCGGCGCTCAACCTGGCGGTTGTGAGCTTTGTCAGCATGATGCTGACCGCCCGCAGTTTCGCGGCCAAAAACGGCTATGAGGTCAACGCTGACGCTGAGTTTCGCGCGCTGGGGATGGTGAATATCGTCTCCGCATTGTCGCAAGGCTTCGCCATCAGCGGGGCGGATTCGCGCACCGCGGTGAATGACGCCAACGGCGGCAAGAGCCAGCTCGTGTCGATCATCGCCGCCGCGGTGATCGCTTTCGTCTTGCTGTTCCTGATGGCGCCGCTGCAGTTTATTCCGGTGGCGGGATTGGGCGTGGTGCTGATGTATGCGGCCTGGTCGCTGCTGGATTTTCGCGGCATCTGGATCTTGCGCCGCCGCAACGCGCAGGCTTTCCGCCTGGCGCTGTTTACCTTCCTCAGCGTCTTGTTGGTCGGGGTGATCAGCGGTATCGGGCTGGCGGTGTTGCTGGGGCTGATGCAGTTTCTGCACACCGTCTTTCGGCCGACGGAACAGCTGCTGGGCGTTAACGACGAAGGCATGATCCATTCCATGGGCAACAACAATGGGGTGAAGGCGGTGCCCGGCGTCATGATGTATCGCTTCAATTCGCCGCTGACCTACTTCAACGTGGCCTACTTCAAACGCCGCATTCTCAATTTGGTCGACAGTACGCCATTCCAGCCGCGCTGGGTGGTGGTGGACGCGGTGGCCAGCTTTACCCATGCCGATATCAGCGTGCTGGCGGCCATCGACGAACTGAAACGCGATCTGTTGCAGCGTAACGTCAAACTGGTGCTGGCCGGGCGCCGCACTGAACTGACGCGCTGGTTCCGCATCAATCGGTTGGGGCGGGACAAGGAGCTGATTTTGGTGCCGGATCTCTATTTGGCGCTGAAGCTGATTCAGAGTAAGGAACAGGCGGAAGCCGCCGCGGTGGGGTAAACAAAAAGGGGCGCGCCGAAGCG
This sequence comes from Serratia sp. X10, assembly GCF_017811775.1. Classification (NCBI taxonomy): domain Bacteria; kingdom Pseudomonadati; phylum Pseudomonadota; class Gammaproteobacteria; order Enterobacterales; family Yersiniaceae; genus Serratia; species Serratia sp. X10. The sequence continues at coordinate 978,954 of NZ_JAEIOH010000002.1, forward strand.
TGCCCCTGGGCATTTGTTGCGCCGGCGTCAGCCGCGCAGCAGCATATACAAACGGAACAGATAGATCAGCAGCAGGGCGGAGACCAGGTTGCTTAACGCGGTCAGCACGACGCTGGCCACGTTCGGCGTCAGCACCGACAGATGGCTCACTAAAAACAGCACCAGCAGCTTGGCCGCCAACCACAGCATCATCGCCGGCACAATCACGCGCGCATTGGCGAAGGCCAATTTGCTGCTCAGCTTGAGCGAAGCGAAGACGCCTTTCTTGTCGACGGAGGCGATCACCGGCGCCAACGCGAAGGCGATAGCCATGATCACGCCCGGCACCACGAACAGCGTCAGGCCGAGCTGGATCAGCAAGGTGCAGATAAACAGCAGCAGCAGCAGGCGCGGCAGATCGGGCGCCGAGGCGCCGAGTGCGCGCAGGGCGCTGGTGCGTTGCCCCTGAGACACCAGACGGATCAACGTCAGCATCCCACCGACCAGCAGCACGTTGCCGACCAGCGCGGAGAATGTGGCGGCGGCCGATACTTTCAGCAACACCATCTGCTGTTCCGGCGTCATCTGCTGGATCACGTCCTGAATGCCCATGCCGGTCGACGACGCGAAATCGCTGGTGGAGGCGGCCAGCGTCGCCAACTGTTCGGCATCGGGGCTGAAAGCTTGGTTCAGCAGCACCGAGATAAACGCCGTCAACAGCGCCAGCATCAGGATGCTGGCCAGTTGATTGCGTAAAAAGTTAAAACTGTCACGGTACAAAGCGTTGGCCGTGATAGGCATGCAGACTCCTTGGCGTCGAGAAAACAGAGATAAATCAGTGGGTGATTGTACCCTGTTCCACGCCGCTGTGGCACCCCGCGAATTGCACTACGTCTATTTCTTCAACGATCGTCGTCTCAGGCAACGACAGCGGCAAGGGCACCGGCAAGGGGGGCAGGCCGTAGCGTTCGCGAGCGCGATCGCAGGCTTCGTTGCGCAGGCCGTTTTCACCGGACTGATCGAACTCTCTGCACGGGCTGGGCCGATTGAGATAAATCGAGCACGACACGGCTTTGCCAATCTCGCCGTCCAGCGCGGTGCAGCGCGGAGACTTGCTGTTGGTCCCCTGCATGCAGCGCAGGAACGGGGTCAGAGGCTCCGTCAGGGAAAGGGGAACGGTGCCGCCGCCGTCTTCGGCTTCGGCCCAATAGAATGACACTCGAAAATAACCGCAGCATGCGCCGCAGCTGACACAGGGATTAAGGATTTCGCTCATCTTGATTGCCCGCCGACTCCTCACGGCACCAACCAAAACCAACACGGAAGATGAAATTACCTCAGCCGCATTTTTTTCCGCAACTGAAATTTGAACATGTAGATAATTTGCAACAAAATCGTTTTTTTGATGCAGATCAATCCTTGATTTATTAAGCGGTTAGGTAACCTTGTTTTTGGTGGGATTTTAAAATTTTACACATAAGATGTGATCTCGATGGGATCACAAATACCCGAAAGTAGGTATATTCCCCCCTCGAGAGATTAACCACACAAATGGAATGGATAATGAAAAAGACAACTCTGGTGGTATTGGCGACGATGATGGCGCCTATGTTGGCAAGTGCGCATCAGGCCGGTGATTTCCTGTTCCGTGCGGGCACCGCGACGGTGCGTCCAAATGCGGGCTCGGACAACGTATTGGGTTTGGGATCGCTGGATGCGAAAAACAATACCCAGCTCGGTTTGACCTTCGGTTATATGGTGACGGACAACATCGGCGTTGAGTTGTTGGCCGCGACACCGTTCCGCCACAAGGTTACCCTGGGCGGCACCGATCTGGCGACCGTTCATCAACTGCCGCCTACGCTGATGGCGCAATACTACTTCGGCGACAAGCAGGACAAACTGCGTCCTTATCTGGGCGTCGGCGTTAACTACACCACTTTCTTCGACGAGAAGTTCAACGACTACGGCAAAAGCGCCGGGTTGAGCAATCTCGATCTGAAAGACTCCTGGGGCGTGGCGGCGCAGGCCGGTCTGGATTACAACCTGGATGAGCACTGGATGCTGAACATGTCGGTGTGGTGGATGAACATCGAAACCAAAACGCGTTTCAACGACGCGAACGGTGGGCACCACAGCTTCGATACGCGATTGGATCCGTGGGTGTTTATGTTTGGGGCGGGTTACCGCTTCTGATGAAGGCCGCAAACAGGGAGGCATTGCGCCTCCCTGTGTCGGTATTATTTAACCTGCATGACGTTCTCAACAGATTTCACGCCGGCCACGCCGCGTGTGACCTGCACCGCACGATTGGCGTCATCACTTGACGTCACGAAGCCGCTCAACTGCACGCGTCCTTTAAAGGTTTCCACGCTGATTTCGCGCGACTTGATGTTTTTATCCGCCAGCAGCGCCGATTTCACTTTGGTGGTGATTACGGTGTCATCGATATAACCGCCTGTTCCCTCTGATTTCGCCGTCGGTGCGCAAGCGCTCACCGCGACCGCCACAACGGCTGCCATGCACAAGGCCGAAAGGGTTTTAAACAGCTTCATAAATTACTCTCCATGCAATGTTATGGTTGAAATTCGATACGGTTTTTTCGCCGCAGCGAGCGCATTCCCCAAATCAAACGAAGAAATGCATAGCGAACAATGTTTATTGTGAGACAAGACTTGGGTTTGTTCAAATTTTTGCTGTAAATAAATAGAACAAACTTTGAGGGGAAACAAGCTGTTAAAGCGAGCGCCGGAAGGGCGCTCGCCGAAGGGGATCACGCGCGGGTCGCGTGCTTCATCGCACTGACGAAGGTCGCCAGCTTGGTCAGCATTTCCGCCGGGTTGGCATGGTGCCGTTCGATGATTTTGACGATTGCCGAGCCGGAGATGGCGCCGGCGGCGCCGGCCTGCAGCGCAGCCTTCACCTGCTCGGGCTCGGAGATGCCGAAGCCCTGCAGCGGCGGCGCGGCGTGATACTCGCGCAGCTTGTTCACCAGGTGATGCAGCGGCAACTGCGCCCGGCTTTCGGTGCCGGTGACGCCGGAACGCGACAGCAGGTAGGTGTAGCCGCGACCGTGTGAAGCGATCTCACGCAGCAGATCGTCGTCGGCGTTCGGCGGGCAAATGAAGATGGGCGCGATACCGTGGCGCACGGCCGCGGCGCGGAACGGCGCCGATTCTTCAAACGGCACGTCGGCGACCAGCACCGAATCCACGCCCACTTCCGCACAGCGTTGGTAAAAGGCATCGATGCCCTTATGGAACACCAAATTGGCGTACATCAGCAGGCCGATGGGAATGGTCGGGTGCTTCTGACGAATGGCCGCCAGCAGCTCGAAACACTGCGTCGGCGTGACGCCGGCGGCGAAGGCGCGCAGCGTCGCGCTCTGGATGGTTGGGCCATCCGCCAATGGGTCGGAGAAGGGGATACCCAGCTCCAGCGCGTCCGCGCCGGCTTCGATCAGGGTGTCGATAATCTGCAGCGACAGCGCCGGATTAGGATCGCCCAGCGTCACGAACGGGACGAAGGCGCCTTCCTTGCTGCTTTCCAGACGCGTGAACAGTTGCTGATAACGTTCCATCAGATTTCTCCCCGTGCTTTCAAAATGTCGTGAACGGTAAATATGTCTTTGTCGCCGCGGCCGGACAGGTTGACCACCAGGATTTGCTCTTTCTGCGGCGTTTCACGGATCATTTTCAGCGCGTGCGCCAGGGCGTGTGAAGATTCCAGCGCCGGGATGATGCCTTCATGGCGCGACAGCGCCTTGAACGCCTCCAGCGCTTCGTCGTCGGTGATCGACACGTATTCGGCGCGGCCGGTGCTGTTCAGGTAGGCGTGCTGCGGCCCGACGGACGGGAAGTCCAGCCCGGCGGAGATCGAATAGGATTCTTCAATCTGGCCTTCGGCGGTCTGCATCATCGGCGCCTTCATGCCGAAATAGATGCCGACGTGGCCATGCTTGAGCGGCGCGCCGTGCTGACCGGTTTCGATGCCCAGACCGGCGGGTTCCACGCCGATCAGCCCAACGTCGGCGTCATCGATAAAATCGGCGAACATGCCGATGGCGTTGGAGCCGCCGCCGACGCAGGCGATGACCGCATCCGGCAGGCGGCCTTCGCGCTCCAGCACCTGCGCTTTGGTCTCTTCGCCGATCATGCGCTGGAATTCACGCACGATGGTGGGGTACGGGTGCGGGCCGGCCGCGGTGCCGAGCATATAGTGCGCGGTTTCATAACTGCCGGACCAGTCGCGCAACGCTTCGTTGCAGGCGTCTTTCAGGGTGGCGGAGCCGCTGTGCACCGGGATCACTTCCGCGCCCATCAGCCGCATGCGGAACACATTCGGCGACTGGCGCTCAACGTCTTTGGCGCCCATATAGATACGGCATTTCAGGCCGAGCAGCGCGCAGGCCAGCGCCGAAGCGACGCCGTGTTGGCCGGCGCCGGTTTCCGCGATGATCTCGGTTTTGCCCATGCGCTTGGCCAGCAGGGCCTGGCCCAGCACCTGGTTGGTCTTGTGCGCGCCGCCGTGCAGCAGATCTTCCCGCTTCAGATAGAGCTTGGTGTTGCTGCCGGCGGTGAGATTTTTGCACAGCGTCAGCGCCGTCGGGCGGCCCGCGTAGTTCTTCAACAGATCGATGAATTCCGCCTGAAACGCCGGATCGCGCTGAGCGCTGACAAAGGCTTCTTCGAGTTGTTTCAGGGCCGGCATCAGAATTTGCGGCACGTATTGACCACCAAATTCGCCGAAGTAGGGGTTAAGCAGCGTCATGAGAGTTCCCGTCATTATCCGTTATTAATGTAGAGCCGTATTCAGTAAGCGCGCAGGGTTTGGAAGACCGAGGCCAGGCGCGCGGGATCCTTGATGCCCGGTTCGCTTTCCACGCCGGAATTGAAGTCCAGACCGGCGCAGCCGAGCTTGGCCGCTTCGACGCAGTTGTCGGCGCGCAGACCGCCCGCCAGCATGACGTTGGTCAGATCTTCGCCTTGCAATACCGACCAGTCGAAGCGTTGGCCTGTGCCGCCTGCGCCGTTGTCCAGCAGATAGCGATCGACATGCTGCAGATCGCGCGCCGGCACCCGTTCTTTCACGCTCAGCGCTTTCCAGATGTGGCAATCGGCCGGCAAGCGGGCGCGCAGGGCGCTGATATAGGCCTGGTCCTCCGCGCCGTGCAGTTGCACCGCCTGCAGACCGAGGCGCTCCACGGTCAATGCCACAGTATCGAGCTGGGCGTCGCAGAAGACGCCGACGTACTTCAGCGGCGCGCCGGAAATGACTTCGCGGGCGCGGACGATATCCACATAGCGCGGCGAGCGGCCGACGAAAATCAATCCGCCGTAGATGGCGCCGGCCTGATACGCGGCGGCGGCGTCCTGCGGGCGAGTCAGGCCGCACACTTTATTGTCGCCCAGGATCACGCGGCGCACGGCGGCGCGCAGATCGGGTTCCGACATCAGCGCGCTGCCGATAAGGAAACCGTTGGCGTAGTGGCTGAGCTCGCGGATCTGCCCGTAGTTGTTGATGCCCGACTCGCTGATCACCGTCACCCCATGCGGCACGCGCGGCGCCAGCTCACGGGTGCGGTTCAGGTCGATGCTCAGATCGCGCAGATCGCGGTTATTGATGCCGACCACGCGGGCTTCCAGCGCGATCGCCCGCTGCAGCTCTTCTTCACTGATCACTTCGGTCAGCACGCCCATGTTCAGGCTGTGAGCCACCGCCGCCAGCTGGCGGTACTGCTCGTCGGTCAACACCGACAGCATCAGCAGGATAGCGTCGGCCTGATAGTAGCGCGCCAGGTAAATCTGATACGGGTCGATGATAAAGTCTTTGCACAACACCGGTTGGCTGACGGTTTTACTGACCAGAGGCAGAAAATCGAAGCTGCCCTGAAAGTATTTCTCGTCGGTCAGCACCGAGATCGCCGAGGCGAAATCTTTATAGACCGTGGCGATTTCCACCGGATCAAAGTTCTCGCGAATCAGCCCCTTGGAAGGCGAGGCCTTCTTGCATTCGAGAATGAAAGCCGTACGGGTGCCCTGCAGCGCGTGGTAGAAGCTGCGTTCGCTCGGTACGATGTCATTCTGAAAGCCGGCCAGGGGCTGTTGCTGTTGTCGCGCCGCGATCCATTGCGCTTTGTCGCGGACAATCTTGTGTAGCACGGTTTCCTGCATCATTTATCCTCTTGCCGCCAGTGCGATGACACGCTCATAGGCCTGCCCGCTGTTGATCATATCCAGTGCCTGCCGCGCATTTTGGCGCAGGTCTTCATGTCCGAATAACTTCAGAAGCAACGCGACGTTGGCCGCGACCGCCGCAGCGTGCGCCAGCTCGCCTTTACCTTGTAACAGCCGCGCCAAAATGTCACGGTTTTCTTCCGGCGTACCGCCCAGCAAGGCCTCCAGCGGATAGGTTTCCAATCCGAAGGACTGCGGCGTGAGCTGATAACTGCAGATTTCGCCGTTGGTCAATTCCGCCACGTGCGTCGGGGCGTGGATCGCCACCTCGTCCATGCCGCCGCCGTGAACCACCGCCGCGCGCTGATAGCCCAGCACGCGCAGGGTTTCGGCGATCGGCAGCACCAGTTCCGGGCTGTAAACGCCGATCAGCGCCAGCGGCGGACGCGCCGGGTTGATCAGCGGGCCCAGCACGTTGAACAGCGTGCGGGTCTTCAACTGCTGGCGCACCGGCATGGCGTGACGGAAGCCGGTGTGGTACTGCGGCGCGAACAGGAAGCACACGCCAAGATCGTCCAGCGCCTTGCGCGCTTCTTCCGCCGGCAGATCCAGGCGGATGCCGAACGCCGCCAGCAGATCCGAAGAGCCGGAGCGGCTGGAGACGCTGCGGTTGCCGTGTTTGGCGATTTTCGCGCCGCACGCCGCCGCTACAAAGGCGCTGGCGGTCGAAATATTGATGCTGTTGGTGCCGTCGCCGCCGGTGCCGACGATATCGGCGAACGGGTAGTCAGGGCGCGGGAACGGTTGAGCATCTTCCAGCAGCGCTTTGGCGGCGCCGGCGATCTCTTCCGGGCGCTCGCCGCGGACTTTCATGCTGATCAGCGCCGCAGCCAGCTGGCTCGGCTCCAGTTCGCCGCGCACGATGGCGCTGAACAGCTGTTGGCTTTCCTGCTGGCTCATCGATTCAGCGCGGTACAGTTTCTCAAGGATAGGTTGCATCGTCGTGTTCCTTTTATGACTTCGCCAGCGCCCAGGCCAGGGTCTGCTCAAGCAGGCGCGCGCCATGGGTGGTCAGAATCGATTCCGGGTGGAACTGGAAGCCGCATACGCGGCGGCGATCGTCGCGTACCGCCATCACCATCTCGCCGAACCGGGCGTTGACGGTCAGATCGGCCGGGATGTTGCTGCCGACCAGCGAGTGGTAACGCGCCACCGGCAGCGGGTTGGCCATGCCGGCGAACATGCCTTCACCGTCGTGAACGATCGCCGAGGCTTTGCCGTGCAGGATTTCCCCCGCCTGGCCGACCTGGCCGCCATAGGCTTCGACGATCGCCTGGTGGCCGAGGCAGATGCCGATGATCGGCAGCCGGCCGCGCAGGCGTTGCAGTAGTTCCGGCATGCAGCCCGCTTCGGAAGGGGCGCCGGGGCCGGGCGACAGCATCAGCACCGGCTGTTCCATCTGCGCCAGACGCTCGATGATCACCTCTGCGGCGATCTGGTTACGGTAAATCACCACCTGGTGGCCGCTGGCGCGCAGCTGATCGACCAGGTTGTAGGTAAAGGAGTCGACGTTGTCGAGCAGCAGGATATCGGCCATCAGAACACCTCCTTGGCATGGTGCGCAGTGGCGATGGCGCGCAGCACGGCACGGGCTTTATTACGGGTTTCGTCGGCTTCCGCCTGCGGGATGGAGTCCAGCACCACGCCGGCGCCGGCCTGCACGGTGGCGATGCCGTCTTCGACGTAGGCGGAGCGAATGACGATGCAGGTATCCAGATCGCCGGTGGCGGTAAAGTAGCCTACCGCGCCGCCGTAGCTGCCGCGGCGCGTGCCTTCGGAGGCGGCGATCAGCTGCATCGCCCGCACTTTTGGCGCGCCGCTCAGGGTGCCCATATTCATGCAGGCCTGGTAGGCGTGCAGCACGTCGAGATCGGCGCGCAGGGTGCCCACCACGCGGGAAACCAGGTGCATGACGAACGAATAGCGATCCACCTTGGTCAGGTCGGCCACGTAGCGGCTGCCGGCCTGGCAGATGCGCGCCAGATCGTTGCGCGCCAGATCGACCAGCATCAGGTGCTCGGCCAGCTCTTTGTGGTCGGTGCGCATTTCCAGCTCGATGCGGCTGTCGAGATCCAGATCCAGTGAACCATCGGCTCGGCGGCCGCGCGGGCGGGTGCCGGCGATCGGGTAGATTTCAATTTGGCGATTGCCCGCGTCGTATTTTAACGCGCTCTCCGGCGAAGCGCCGAACAGGGTGAACTCGTCATCTTGCATGAAGAACATGTACGGGCTGGGGTTGTTATCTTTCAACGTCTGGTAGGCCGCCAGCGGCGCTGGGCACGGCAAGGAGAAGCGGCGCGACGGCACCACCTGGAAAATCTCGCCGTGACGGATCGCTTCCTGCAGCCCGCTGACCACCGCGCCGTACTCTTCGTCGCTCTGGTTGCAGCTCAACTGCATGTTCTCCAGCTTTTGGTGCGGGATCGGCTGCGGGGTTTGTTTCAATTCGGTCTGCAATTGTGCCAGACGCTGCTGCAGGCGTTGTATTTCACTCGCTTGCTCGCTGAAGACGCTGGCCTGCAATCGGGCGGAACCGCGTTGGTGATCCAGCACCAGCAGGGTTTCTGCCAGATAGAAGCAGAAGTCCGGGCAACGTTGATCCTGGCGCAGCGCCGGCAGGTTTTCGAAACCGGCGACCAGATCGTAGGCGAACAGGCCGCCCAGCATCACGGCTTCACGCTCGTCCGCCGGGGAGTCGACCAGAGTCAGCAGCGTGCGTAGTGCGTCGAACACCGACAGGGAGCGCAGGCGCGCGTCTTCGTCCTGCACCTCGTCGATCGCCGGGAAGGTCAGCTCGCGGCCGTTTGGGCGCGCCTGAATGCTGACCTCGGGCGGCAGCGCTTCGTCCAGCAGCGGCAGCAGCGCCGCGCCATTGGCGGTGAGCGCCTGCACGCTGACGGTGTGACCCAGCGCGGTGATGCGCAGCGCGCTGTCGATCACCAGCAGGCTCTGCAGATTCTGTTTGCTGTTGATTTCCGCCGATTCCAGCAGCAGGGTGGCCGGCCGGGCGCCGCACAGCTGGTGGAAAAGGGTGGTGGGATCGCCCCGGTAACTGGCCTGCGTCTTCAGTAATGTCAATTGTGGTTTGATGTTCATCATCGGTGGTTCCAGTGAATTCTGTCCATAAAAAAGCCCGCATCAGGTGCGGGCTCAGGAAATCTGCATTGTCAGATGACAGCTATGCGCGATTACACCGCCCGCAAGAGGGAGGTATGCCACCAACCGTGAAGAGAAATGTATGTGTTCATTTGCAGACTCGCTTTGTTAACTCTCATCCGACACGGCCGTTGCCGTGAACTTGTGTACTAGTTAACTGGTTCGAGAGGGCAAAGTCAACCCCCTTTTTGTACAATGTTTTAGCGGTCAGCGTGAATTCTGTTCATCATCCCGCCCGCGCTCCCAGCCGGGGCAGAATAGATTTCCGTCCGGCCGCCGATCGCAGGTATGATAGAAAACCAAGCCATTGCCGGATAGCCGTTTTGACAGACAGTAACCCTCAATCCACCGCTTTTACCCTGTACGATCTCCACAGCCATACGACCGCCTCCGACGGCTACCTGACGCCGACGCAGCTGGTGCAGCGGGCGGTAGAGATGCGCGTGGGGGTGTTGGCGATCACCGATCACGACACGACCGCCGGGCTGGCCGAGGCCGCCGCCGCCATCGCGGAGCAGGCGTTGCCGTTGCGGTTGGTCAATGGAGTGGAAATCTCGACGCTGTGGGAAAATCATGAAATCCATATTGTTGGGTTGGGCATGGACGTCGCGCATCCGGCGCTGGTGGCGCTGTTGGCGGAACAAACCGAACGCCGCAACCGGCGGGCGCAGGAGATCGGCGTGCGGCTGGGCAAGGCGCGTATTCCCGACGCCTATGCCGGCGCCCAGCGACTGGCCGGAGCCGGCGCGGTGACCCGCGGCCATTTCGCCCGTTACCTGGTGGAGATCGGCGTGGCGGACAATATGGCTCAGGTGTTCAAGAAATACCTGGCCAAGGGGAAAACCGGCTATGTACCGCCGCAGTGGTGTACAATAGAACAAGCCATTGATGCGATTCATCAATCGGGCGGCCAGGCGGTGATGGCGCACCCGGGCCGTTACGATTTGACCGCGAAATGGCTGAAACGCTTGCTGGCGCATTTCGCCGAACACGGCGGCGACGCCATGGAAGTGGCGCAGTGTCAGCAGGCGCCGCATGAGCGCACTCAGCTGGCGAAATACGCGCAAGACTACCGCTTGTTGGCCTCGCAAGGCTCTGATTTCCATCAACCTTGCTCGTGGATCGAACTGGGGCGCAAGCTGTGGCTGCCGGGCGGCGTCGAGCCGGTGTGGCGCGATTGGCCGCAGCCGGGCCAGGCGGTCTGATTTTACACGCGTGGCAACGCGCGCGGGCATTATTTTAGGAGCAAGTCATGAGTCAGCTTTTTTATATTCACCCGGACAACCCGCAGCCGCGCCTGATCAACCAGGCGGTAGAGGTGCTGCGCAAAGGGGGGGTGATCGTCTATCCCACCGATTCCGGCTATGCGCTGGGCTGCATGCTGGAAGAGAAGGCGGCGATGGAGCGCATTTGCCGCATCCGTCAGCTGGACGGCAACCACAACTTTACCCTGATGTGCCGCGATCTGTCCGAGTTGTCGACCTATGCTCACGTCGATAATACGGCGTTCCGTCTGATCAAAAACAATACGCCGGGCAACTACACGTTCATTCTGAAAGCGACCAAAGAAGTGCCGCGCCGCCTGATGAATGAAAAGCGCAAAACCATCGGCCTGCGCGTGCCGTCGAACCCGATCGCGCTGGCGCTGTTGGAGGCGTTGAACGAACCGATGATGTCCACCACGCTGATGCTGCCGGGCAATGATTTCGCCGAGTCCGATCCGGAAGAGATCAGCGATCATTTGGGCAAGGTGGTCGATCTGGTGATCCACGGCGGCTTCCTCGGCCAACAGCCGACCACGGTTATCGATCTGACCGAATCCTCGCCGGAAGTGGTGCGCGAAGGCGCCGGCGACGCGGCGCCTTTCCGCTGATGTAAAATATTGCCACCTTGCCCATTGTCTGAAAAACGGCTGAAGCGACGCTATTTCGCGTGAAAGCCGCTATTCTTGAAGACTTCAGAATTGATAATGGGCAGGATGCGCAGCAATGATTAAACAGGTTTCTTTTTTAGCGGCCTTATTATTTTCCTCAATGGCAAATGCGGGTTTTTATTCGGGCAGCGGTTTGCTGGCGGAATCCGGCGGTTACGTAAAAAATAAAAGCGGTGAAGCTACCGTGGCCGAAGCGCTGAATGGCGGCATGTTTATGGGATACGTCGCCGGCGTATTCGATACCTATTCCATGCAGGGCAATCGCAATATCTGCCCAGAGGCCGGAATGAGCATCGGCGTAGCCGCCGACGCGGTGATGCAGTACTTGAACGAGCACCCTGAGCAACTGCATTATTCCGCACCGTCGGTGATCATGCTGGCGTTAAGCGCCGCCTATCCCTGCGTGCGCCATTAAGTTCCCATTCCAATTAGTGCGCATTTTTTCATAAGGTGCGCTCGGGTCTTTTCCGCACGAACTTCAATAGATCAATGCTTGCTGCGCTGTCACCTTATCCCCGTCGGTATTTCCCGAACGGGTCGGGGAGAGACGCGCAGGAGGTAATATGACCGCATTTCACAGTGCCAACATGACGCTCGATTATCAGGATATCGGCTCAGGGCCGCTCACGTTGGTGTTGCTGCCCGGCTGGTGCGAACCGAAAACCGTGTTTGAGCCGTTCATCGCGCTGGCGGCCGACCGTTATCGGACGATCAGCATCGATTGGCGTGGTCACGGCCTGTCGTCGAAAGCGGCGGAGATGTCGCTGACGGCGGACGATTTGCTGGAGGATGTGCGCCAACTGCTGACGGCGCTGCGTTTGGACAACGTGATCACCCTGTCGGTGGCGCACGCCAGCTGGTTGGCGGTGGCGTTGGCCGAGGCGTTGCCGCAGCAGGTGCGGGGCATGGTGTTTCTCGATTGGATCATGACGCAGCCGGAGCCGGCGTTCTTTACGGCGGTGAGCCGCATGCAGCAGCCGCAGCAGTGGCTGGCGGCACGCGACGCCTTGTTCGACTTTTGGCAGGGCGGCATCCGCCACGATCGGGTCAAACGTCATCTGGAGGTCGAGATGGCGCAGGAGGATGACCGGCTCTGGCGCGCCGCCGGCGTGGCCATCGAACAGGCCTACCGGCAATTCGGTTCGCCGCTGCAACGCCTGGCGGGGATGAGCGCGCCGCCGCCGTGCCGGCATATTTACTCGCTGGATCGCCGCGATGACTATCTGCGGCAACAGCAGGCATTTGCCGCCGAGCGGCCGTTTTTCTCCGTGGCGCGTTTAGAAGAGGCCCGCACTCACCTCGGCATTCTGGAACGGCCCGACGCGGTGCTGAGGGCGGTGGAGGACTTCTTGGCGCCGTGAACGTCGCTTGGGGTCACCGCCGATAAAGTGGGTTTCAACACCTTAGAAAGCCTGTATAATGCGCGGTTCGATCCTGATAAACGTATTATTACCGTTGCGGCGATTGGCCGCGGCGGTTATCCCCCCGACGCCTGTGAAGGCGACATTAGAGGTTGCTCAATGAGCGAAAAGTTACAGAAAGTTTTAGCGCGCGCCGGGCACGGCTCGCGTCGTGAAATCGAAACCATGATTGAAGCCGGGCGCGTCAGCGTCGACGGCAAGGTCGCCAAGCTGGGCGATCGCGTTGAAGTGACCCCGGCGATGAAAATTCGTCTGGATGGTCATGTCTTGTCGATCAAAGAGTCCGAAGACGTGGTCTGCCGCGTGCTGGCTTACTACAAACCGGAAGGTGAGCTGTGTACCCGCAGCGATCCTGAAGGCCGCCCGACGGTGTTCGATCGCTTACCGAAGCTGCGCGGTTCGCGCTGGGTGGCGGTAGGGCGACTGGACGTCAACACTTCTGGTCTGCTGCTGTTCACCACCGATGGCGAGCTGGCCAACCGTCTGATGCACCCAAGCCGTGAAGTGGAACGCGAGTACGCGGTGCGTGTGTTCGGCCAGGTTGACGATGCGAAAGTGAAGCAGCTGAGCAAAGGCGTGCAATTGGAAGACGGCCCGGCCGCGTTCCGCACCATCAGCTTCCAGGGCGGTGAAGGCCTCAACCAGTGGTACAACGTGACCCTGACCGAAGGCCGCAACCGTGAAGTGCGTCGCCTGTGGGAAGCGGTGGGCGTGCAGGTGAGCCGCCTGATCCGCGTGCGTTACGGCGATATCGATCTGCCGAAAGGCCTGCCGCGCGGCGGTTGGGCCGAACTGGATCTGCCGGCGATCAACTACCTGCGCGAGTTGGTTGAATTGAAACCGGAAACGGTCAGCAAGATGCCGGTGGAGCGTGAGCGCCGCCGCGTGAAGGCTAACCAGATCCGTCGCGCGGTTAAGCGTCACTCGCAGGTGGCCGGCAGCGGCCGTCGCAGTGCGCCGGGCAGCAAACCGAGTAAATCGGGCAAACCGAGCAAACGCAGCTGATCCCGCCATTCTGGCCCCGTTCGGGGCCAGAACGTTTTGTTACCAATCGATCCCCTGTTGCGCCTTGATGCCCGCGTCGAACGCGTGTTTCACCGGCCGCATCTCCGTAACCGTATCCGCCATTTCCAGCAGATCGCGATGGCAACCGCGCCCGGTCAGTATCACCGTTTGGTGCGCAGGGCGCTGCCGCAGCGCTTCTTTGAGCTCTTCCAGCTCCAGATAGCCGTAGGTCAACATGTAGGTCACTTCGTCCAGCAGTACCAGATCCAGACTGCTGTCGGCCAGCATGCGTTTGCCGTGCTGCCACACTGCCTGGCAGGCGGCGGTGTCGCTGGCCTTGTTCTGCGTCTCCCAGGTAAAGCCGGTGGCCATCACCTGAAATTCAACGCCATGTTGCTGCAGCAGATTCTTTTCGCCATTGGGCCACTCGCCCTTGATGAACTGGATCACCCCGGCGCGCATGCCGTGACCGACCGCGCGGGTGACGGTGCCGAAGGCGGCGGTGGTTTTGCCTTTGCCGTTGCCGGTAAACACCAGCAGCAGGCCGCGGGTGTCCTGCGCCGCGGCGATGCGTGCATCGACCTGTTCTTTCAGGCGCTGCTGGCGCTGTTGATGACGATCTTCCGCCATGAAACGCTCCTTATTATTCGGCCGCGCCGGGTTTGCGGTTCGGCTGGGCGTCGAAGCTCATGCCGGTTTTGCGCCGGCTGTCCTCGCCCATCAGATACAGGTACAGCGGCATGATGTCAGCCGGGGTTTTCAGCTTGTTTTTGTCTTCGTGCGGGAAGGCGGATGCGCGCATTTTGGTGCGAGTTCCGCCCGGATTGATGCAGTTTACCCGCAAATTACGATTTTTGTATTCATCGGCCAATACCTGCATCATGCCTTCGGTGGCGAACTTCGACACCGCATAAGCGCCCCAGTCGGCGCGGCCGGTGCGCCCGACGCTGGAACTGGTGAACACCAGTGACCCGGCGTGGGATTTCAGCAGCAGCGGCAGCAGCGCCTGAGTCAGCATAAAGGTGGCGTTGACGTTAACCTGCATCACCTCTTGCCACATGGTTATCGACAGGTCGGCCATCGGCGCAATGTCGCCCAGCAGGCCGGCGTTGTGCAGCACGCCGTCCAGGCGCGGGATTTGGCGCGCCAGATCGTCGGCTATCTGCCGGCATTGCTCCGGCGTGGCGTGCAGCAAGTCGAGCGTGACCACCAGGGCCGGGGCGCCGCCCTGGGCCGCGATCTCTTGCTGTACCGCCAGCAGTTTGCTCTCGGTGCGTCCCAGCAGCACTAACTGGGCGCCGAAGCGAGCGTAGGTCAGCGCCGCTTCGCGGCCGATGCCGTCTCCGGCGCCGGTGACCAAAATAATGCGTTGTTCGAGCAGATCTTGTTTGGGTTGGTAATGCACGATAAATCCTCGCCTGGGTGGCTGTTCTCCCGCGTATCGTGGGGAGCAAGGGTGAAACGCGCGGCCAGGGCGGGAGCGAGAGCTCGACCTTCTGCGGGCCGCGCAGCGAATCTGTCTCATCATATTGATGAATAATGGGTGTTATATGCCTTAATCCGTACGCATTTTCAATGCGTAGCAGGCTGAAATGGCATTCTTTTGTCACGAAAGCGGCGCGGCGGCGGCTTGGTTCGGCCTTGAATCGTCCCCATAGTGACGTGCAGAACGCAATGAATTTTCATTTAGCCGCGACAGCAGGCGCTGCGGTTGGCTAAAATGGAAAGAGTCATACTAACAACCTGTAAATAAAGGCGGAATCTGTGGAGTTTATATCTGTTTATGGCCTGTTTCTGGCCAAGGTCGCCACGGTGGTGCTCGCCATCGCCGCGTTGGCCATACTGGCGGTCAGTCTGGGGCAACGCAAGAGCCGCCAGAAAGGGGAGCTGCAGCTGACCGATCTCGGTGAACAGTATCGCGAGATGCAGCGCGATATGCGCCTGGCGCGTATGGATACTGCCGAGCAAAAGGTTTGGCTGAAACAGTTCAAGAAGCAGACCAAATCTGATGACAAATTGAAGAAGCAGCGCGCCAAATCCGGCGCGGTGGAAGTGACCAAGCCGTGCCTGTACGTGTTGGACTTCAAGGGCAGCATGGATGCGCACGAGGTGACGTCGCTGCGCGAAGAGATCTCCGCGGTGCTGGCGGTGGCCTCGGCGCAGGATGAAGTCCTGCTGCGTCTGGAAAGCCCGGGCGGGGTGGTGCACGGCTACGGCCTGGCGGCTTCGCAGCTGGAGCGTTTGCGCAAAGGCGGCATCCGCCTGACGGTGGCGGTGGATAAAGTGGCGGCCAGCGGCGGCTACATGATGGCCTGCGTCGCGGATCGCATCGTGGCGGCGCCGTTCGCCATCATCGGTTCCATCGGCGTGGTGGCGCAGATCCCGAATTTCCACCGCCTGCTGAAGAAGAACGACATCGACGTGGAGCTGCATACCGCCGGGCAGTTTAAACGTACGCTGACGCTGTTCGGTGAAAACACCGAGCAGGGGCGCGAGAAGTTCCGCGAAGATCTGAACGAAACGCACGAGCTGTTCAAACGCTTCGTGCACGAGCAGCGCCCGTCGCTGGACATCGATAGCGTCGCCACCGGTGAGCACTGGTTCGGGACCCAGGCTAAAGAGAAAGGCCTTATCGACGCCATCGGCACCAGCGACGATTTGTTGATCGCCGAGTTGGATAACCATGAAGTGATCGCCGTGCGCTATGCACGTCGTAAACGTTTGATGGATCGTTTCACCGGCAGCGCGGCGGAAAGCGTCGATCGTTTGCTGTTGCGCTGGTGGCAGCGCGGGGAAAAGCCGTTGTTGTAAGACGAGAAGAGCAGGAATCAACGGGGGCCTGGCGCCCCCGTTTTGTTTTCTCAATCGACCAAATGGTATTTTTCCGAAAGCAGGTGAGCCAAATGTTTAAACATATTAAATACGGCGGTGGTTTTGGCGGTGGGCAATCCATCGGCATCTAAAAAGTATTCGCCGCGAAAAACTAAAACGCCGCTTTTTTGTTCAACGTCGGTGGCGATCATGCCGTGCAGATAATCTTCGTGTTGGCGGATGATGTTATTTGCTTCCGCCAGCAGGGCCTCGCGGCCGATAGGTGCAGTATTCTTGTGCATTTATTAGACTCCAAACAAAAAACGCTGCGCATATTCTAACGCCGGTTCGCTTTTATCCGCAAACCGACTAAGGTTTATTTGCCGTCTGGATGGCCATGGGCGGCGGCCGGTTGGCGAAATCTGCCTTTCCGTGCTAATTAGGTTGCGTGACGCTTTTTATCAGGTACAGTGTGGGATTTTGCGGCGTCGGGTGGAAGGTTTTGTTTACGCCATGAATAAAAATCACGCAGCCATACTTCTGGGGCATGGGTGAATAGCAGGCAGGATCAACAACTTGCGTTCAGGTTGAGCAGTTGGGCAACCAAAAGAAAAAAATCTGTTGATCTCTTGCCAGACTGCCGCAATATAAAAAAAGAGACACGAATTGCCGCGGCACGGCGAGATAAAAGACTTCTTTTTAGAAGAAATAAATTAGGTAAAGGTAAATATGGGTAAAGCTCTCGTAATAGTTGAGTCCCCGGCAAAAGCCAAAACTATTAATAAATATTTAGGAAGTGACTACGTGGTGAAGTCCAGCGTCGGTCATATCCGTGATTTGCCGACCAGTGGCTCAGCCAGCAAAAAGAGCGCTGACTCAACCGAAGACAAAGCCAAGAAAAAAGTTAAAAAAGATGAGAAGGCGGCGCTGGTAAATCGCATGGGCGTCGACCCTTACCACGGCTGGAAAGCGCATTATGAAATCCTGCCGGGTAAAGAAAAAGTGGTCGCCGAGTTAAAATCGTTGGCGGAAAATGCCGACCACATTTATCTCGCAACCGACCTTGACCGCGAAGGGGAAGCCATCGCCTGGCACCTGCGGGAAGTGATCGGTGGGGATGACAAACGCTTTAGCCGCGTGGTGTTTAACGAAATCACCAAAAACGCGATCCAACAGGCGTTCAAACAGCCGGGCGAGCTGAACATTGACCGCGTCAACGCGCAGCAGGCGCGCCGGTTTATGGACCGTGTGGTGGGCTATATGGTCTCGCCGCTGCTGTGGAAGAAAATCGCCCGCGGCCTGTCCGCCGGCCGCGTGCAGTCGGTGGCGGTGCGTCTGGTGGTAGAACGCGAACGCGACATCAAGGCGTTCGTGCCGGAAGAGTACTGGGAGCTGCATGCCGATCTGCTGGCGAAGGGTGAAACCGCGCTGCAGATGGAAGTGACCCACGCACACGACAAACCGTTCAAGCCGGTCAACCGCGAGCAGACGCACGCCGCGGTCAAGCTGCTGGAAAAAGCCCGCTACACGGTGCTGGATCGCGAAGACAAACCGACCAGCAGCAAGCCGGGCGCGCCTTTCATTACCTCCACGCTGCAACAGGCCGCCAGCACCCGCCTGAGCTTCGGCGTGAAGAAAACCATGATGATGGCGCAACGGCTGTATGAAGCCGGTCACATCACCTATATGCGTACCGACTCCACCAACCTGAGCCAGGATGCGCTCAACATGGTGCGTGGCTACATCGGCGACAACTTCGGCGATAAATACCTGCCTAAGGCGCCGAATCAGTACAGCAGCAAAGAGAATTCGCAGGAAGCGCACGAAGCGATCCGTCCTTCGGACGTGAACGTGCTCGCCGAGCAGCTCAAAGACATGGAAGCGGACGCGCAGAAGCTGTACCAGCTGATCTGGCGTCAGTTCGTCGCCTGTCAGATGACGCCGGCGCAATACGATTCCACCACGCTGACGGTGAAAGCCGGCGATTATCAGCTGCGCGCCAAGGGCCGTACGCTGCGCTTTGACGGCTGGACCAAGGTAATGCCGGCCCTGCGCAAAGGCGATGAAGATCGCACGTTGCCGTTCGTCGAAATAGGCAGCGAGCTGGATCTGCAGAAACTGATCCCAAGCCAGCACTTCACCAAGCCGCCGGCGCGCTACAGCGAAGCCTCGCTGGTGAAAGAGCTGGAAAAACGCGGCATCGGCCGCCCGTCCACCTACGCCTCCATCATCTCGACCATTCAGGATCGCGGTTACGTGCGGGTGGAAAGCCGCCGCTTCTATGCCGAGAAAATGGGTGAGATCGTCACCGATCGTCTGGAAGAGAACTTCCGCGAGCTGATGAACTATGACTTCACTGCTCGCATGGAAGACGGCCTCGATGAGGTCGCCAACAACCAGGCCGAGTGGAAAGCGGTGCTGGACGAATTCTTCGTCGATTTCAGCGAGCAGCTGGAAACGGCGGAGAAGGACCCGGAAGAAGGCGGCATGCGGCCTAACCAGATGGTGATGACCAGCATCGACTGCCCGACCTGCGGCCGCAAGATGGGTATCCGTACCGCCAGCACCGGGGTCTTCCTCGGCTGTTCCGGCTACGCGTTGCCGCCGAAGGAACGTTGCAAAACCACCATCAACCTGGTGCCGGAAGCGGAAGTGCTCAACATCCTCGAAGGCGACGACGCGGAAACCAACGCGCTGCGCGCCCGCCGCCGCTGCCAGAAATGCGGTACGGCGATGGACAGCTATCTGATCGACAACCAGCGCAAGCTGCACGTGTGCGGTAACAACCCGGCGTGTGACGGCTATGAGATCGAAGAGGGCGAGTTCCGTCTGAAAGGCTATGATGGCCCGGTGGTGGAGTGCGACAAGTGCGGCTCGGAAATGCACCTGAAAATGGGGCGTTTCGGCAAGTACATGGGCTGCACCAACGAGAACTGCAAAAACACCCGCAAGATCCTGCGTAACGGCGATGTCGCGCCGCCGAAGGAAGATCCGGTGCCGTTGCCGGAGCTGCCGTGCGAGAAGTCCGACGCCTATTTCGTGCTGCGTGACGGCGCTGCCGGCGTGTTCCTGGCGGCCAACACCTTCCCTAAATCGCGCGAGACCCGCGCGCCGCTGGTGGAAGAACTGGCTCGCTTCAAGGATCGTCTGCCGGAGAAACTGCGCTACCTGGCCGATGCGCCGGTAGCGGATGCCGAAGGCAACAAAACGCTGGTGCGTTTCAGCCGTAAAACCAAGCAACAGTACGTCTCCTCTGAAAAAGACGGCAAGGCGACCGGTTGGTCCGCGTTCTACGTGGACGGCAAGTGGGTCGAAGGCAAGAAGTAAGGCCGATGTCCTGCCCGCAAGATGAAAAACCAGCCCTGGCGGCTGGTTTTTTTTTATTGGTGAAAAGGGGCAAACGGATCTATCCTTTGCTGTTTTTATCCCTCTGACACCGCCGTTTCACGTTGATACCCATGCAAAATAATCGTTATCATAGTGTGACGCGGATCTATACTTGAAGCTGCATCGTGGTATAGTGGTTATATAAAAAGTTTTTTTATTATTAAAGCTTATTAACAACGGCGCTTTCTTCACCATCAGGGTAGAACACGGGGTTTATGGCTTGTGAGTTTCAGCATACCGGGGCGACACCGATATACCTGGCTGCGGGTAAGCCGCAGTGTTTAACCTAGGATGGTATAAGATATGAAATTGCAGCAGCTTCGTTACATTGTGGAAGTGGTTAACCACAACCTGAATGTCTCCTCGACGGCAGAAGGGCTCTATACCTCTCAACCCGGCATCAGCAAACAGGTGCGCATGCTCGAAGATGAGCTGGGCATCCAGATTTTCGCCCGCAGCGGCAAGCACCTGACCCAGGTCACCCCGGCCGGCCAGGAAATCATTCGCATCGCGCGTGAAGTGCTGTCCAAAGTGGACGCCATCAAAGCCGTTGCCGGTGAACACACCTACCCGGACAAAGGCTCGCTGTACGTCGCCACCACGCATACCCAGGCTCGCTACGCCTTGCCCAACGTGATCAAGGGCTTTATCGAGCGTTACCCGCGTGTCTCGCTGCACATGCATCAGGGCTCGCCGACGCAGATCGCCGAAGCGGTCTCCAAAGGCACCGCCGATTTCGCCATCGCCACCGAAGCGCTGCACCTGTATGACGATCTTATCATGCTGCCGTGCTACCACTGGAACCGTGCGGTGGTGGTGAAGCCCGATCATCCTTTGGCGGGCAAAAGCAGCATCAGCATTGAAGAACTGGCGGCTTACCCGATCGTCACTTACACCTTCGGCTTCACCGGCCGCTCGGAGCTGGACACCGCCTTCAACCGCGCCGGCCTGACGCCGCGCATCGTCTTTACCGCCACTGACGCCGACGTGATTAAAACCTATGTGCGTTTGGGATTGGGGGTAGGGGTGATCGCCAGCATGGCGGTGGATCCGGTGCAGGATCCGGATCTGGTGACGGTGGATGCGCGCGATATCTTCACCTACAGCACCACCAAGATCGGCTTCCGCCGCAGCACTTTCCTGCGCAGTTACATGTACGACTTCATTCAGCGCTTCGCGCCGCACCTGACGCGCGACGTGGTCGACAGCGCTGTGGCGCTGCGCTCCAACGAAGAGATTGAAGCGATGTTCAAGGACATCAAGCTGCCGATCAAGTAATCGTTGACGATATCAAATCAAACCCGGTTAGGCGCCTGTCAAACCGGGTTTTTTTAGCCCGGAAACCCGTACCTTCCTTGTTTCTCAGGATCATCCTGAAAAGCCGTCGTCCTTTCGACAGCTTCTTTTCCAACAACATAGAAATTAGCGGTGATGGTGAAATAGGGATGAATAATTTCGACTCGGCTGTCATTGCCATTAAATTGGGTGTCTCTGCCATCATTGCGGCAGTTGTGCTCACAGTATGTCGTCGCCTGGTGCGCAAACCCCGCTAAAACCGCGAGATTTTCCCTGCCAAAACGCCGCCTCGTTGCGGCGTTTTCGTTGACGCGTGGCCTAACCCCTTGGCTGCGCTCGCACTTCCTTCTTCTTGATTGTTCTCACCTATCGCTGTGATCAAATCGTGTTGTTATCAAAACGTTAACTTATCTTTGTGGTATCTTTAAACAAGACCTCACTGATTACCCTGTTTTAATCACAATAAGAAATGGAGGAGCTATGTCGTCCGATCTTCGTGAAACAAGTCTGGATAAGCTGGTTGCGCTAAATAGCGAATATTACTACTACAGTCTGCCGCTGGCGGCGAAGCAGCTGGGTGATATCGACCGGTTGCCGAAATCAATGAAAGTGCTGTTGGAGAACCTGCTGCGCCATGTGGATGGCGATACCGTGCAGGTTGACGACCTCAAGTCCATCGTCGCCTGGTTGCAAACCGGCCATGCTGACCGTGAGATCGCCTACCGTCCGGCGCGCGTGCTGATGCAGGATTTTACCGGCGTTCCGGCGGTGGTGGATCTGGCGGCGATGCGTGAAGCGGTGCGGCGGCTGGGCGGCAATGTCGACCAGGTGAACCCGCTGTCACCGGTGGATCTGGTGATTGACCACTCGGTTACCGTCGATGAATTCGGCGATGACAACGCCTTCGAAGACAACGTGCGTATCGAAATGCAGCGCAACCACGAGCGCTACACCTTCCTGCGCTGGGGGCAGAAAGCCTTCAACCGTTTCCGCGTGGTGCCGCCGGGCACCGGCATCTGCCACCAGGTCAACCTCGAATACCTCGGCCAAACGGTGTGGCACAGCGACGAAAGCGGTCGCCGCGTGGCCTATCCGGATACGCTGGTGGGCACCGATTCTCACACCACCATGATCAACGGCCTGGGCATTCTCGGCTGGGGCGTCGGCGGTATCGAAGCGGAAGCGGCGATGCTGGGCCAGCCGGTATCGATGCTGATCCCGGACGTCGTCGGCTTTAAGCTGACCGGCAAGCTCCGCGAGGGCATTACCGCCACCGACCTGGTGCTGACCGTCACCCAAATGCTGCGTAAGCACGGCGTTGTTGGCAAGTTCGTCGAGTTTTACGGCGACGGCCTGGCCGATCTGCCGTTGGCGGACCGGGCGACCATCGCCAACATGTCGCCGGAGTTCGGCGCCACCTGCGGTTTCTTCCCGGTAGATGACGTCACGCTCGGCTACATGAAACTCAGCGGCCGCAGCGCCGAACAAATCGCGCTGGTGGAAGCTTACGCCAAGGCGCAGGGCATGTGGCGCAACCCGGGGGATGAGCCGGTATTCACCAGCACGCTGGCGCTGGATATGTCGACGGTCGAGGCCAGCCTCGCCGGGCCGAAACGCCCGCAGGATCGCGTCGCGCTGCCGAATGTGCCGCAGGCGTTCAGGGCCGCTACCGAGTTGGATATCGGCGGCCACAAGACCAAGGCAGACAGCAAATCCTTTACGCTGGATGGGCAGCAGCACGAGCTGCACGACGGCGCGGTGGTGATCGCGGCGATCACCTCCTGCACCAACACCTCCAACCCGAGCGTGATGATGGCGGCCGGCCTGCTGGCGAAAAACGCCGTCAAGAAAGGGCTGCGTAGCAAACCCTGGGTAAAAACCTCGCTGGCGCCGGGTTCCAAAGTGGTGACCGACTACTTCGACAGCGCCAAACTTACCGCTTATCTGGAAGAACTGGGGTTCAACCTGGTGGGATATGGCTGTACCACCTGTATCGGCAACTCCGGGCCGCTGCCGGATCCTATCGAGCAGGCGATCAAAGAGGGCGATCTGACCGTGGGCGCGGTGCTGTCGGGCAACCGTAACTTCGAAGGGCGCATCCACCCGCTGGTGAAAACCAACTGGCTGGCCTCACCGCCGCTGGTTGTGGCGTATGCGCTGGCGGGCAGCATGAAGATCGATCTGACCAAAGAGCCGCTGGGCGAGGGCAATGACGGTCAACCGGTCTACCTGAAGGACATCTGGCCGAGCAGCCAGGACATCGCTCAGGCGGTGGAAGAGGTGCGCACCGAGATGTTCCACAAGGAATACGGCGAAGTGTTCGACGGCGACGCCAACTGGCAGGCGATCCAGGTGACCGGTTCGGCGACCTATCAGTGGCAGGAAGACTCGACCTATATCCGCCATCCGCCGTTCTTCAGCACCATGAAGGTGAAGCCGGATCCGGTGCAAGACATCAAGGATGCGCGCATTCTGGCGATTCTGGCCGATTCGGTGACCACCGACCACATCTCGCCGGCGGGGAATATCAAGCGCGACAGCCCGGCGGGGCGTTACCTGAGCGAGCACGGCGTGGCGCCGCAGGATTTTAACTCCTACGGTTCGCGCCGCGGAAACCATGAAGTGATGATGCGCGGCACCTTTGCCAACATCCGCATCCGCAACGAAATGGTGCCGGGCGTGGAGGGGGGCTATACCCGCCATATTCCGTCGCAGCAGCAACTGTCTATCTACGACGCCGCCATGCAGTACCAGCAGGAGAAAGTGCCGCTGGCGGTGATCGCCGGTAAAGAGTACGGTTCCGGCTCCAGCCGCGACTGGGCGGCGAAAGGGCCGCGCCTGCTGGGCGTGCGGGTGGTGATCGCCGAATCCTTCGAGCGCATTCACCGCTCCAACCTGATCGGTATGGGCATTTTGCCGCTGGAGTTCCCGCAGGGCGTGACGCGCAAAACGCTGGGGCTGACCGGGGACGAGCAGATCAGCGTCGGCGGCCTGCAACAGCTGCAGCCGGGCCAGACGGTGCCGGTACATATCACCTATGCCGACGGGCGCAAGGAGGTGATTGACACCCGTTGCCGCATCGATACCGGCAATGAGCTGACCTACTACGAAAACGACGGCATCCTGCACTACGTAATCAGGAAAATGCTGTAAATCGGGTAGTAAAAAGGGCGCCGCAAGGCGCCCTGATTGTTTTCACCGTGGCGGCGATCACTTCTGGTCGAGCAAATGGCCCATTTTGGCGGCCTTGGTCGCCAGATAGTGTTCGTTCTTCGGATTGCGGCCGACGATCAGCGGCACGCGCTCGCTGATATTGATACCGGCTTCGGTCAGGATCTCGACCTTTTTCGGGTTGTTGGTCAGCAAGCGCACCGCGTCGACGCCCAGCAGTTTGAACATGTCGGCGCACAGGGTGAAGTCGCGTTCGTCGGCGGCGAAGCCGAGCTGATGGTTGGCTTCCACGGTGTCTGCGCCCTTATCCTGCAGGGCATAGGCGCGGATCTTGTTCAACAGGCCGATATTGCGGCCCTCCTGGCGATGATAAAGCAGGATGCCGCGGCCTTCTTCGGCGATCTGCTCCAGTGCGGCTTCCAGCTGAAAACCGCAGTCGCAGCGCAGGCTGAACAACGCGTCGCCGGTCAGACATTCGGAATGCACGCGTGCGAGCACCGGCGCTTCACCGGAAATATCACCGAATACCAGCGCCAGATGATCGTGCCCGGTCGCCAGTTCTTCGAATCCCACCATCAGGAAATCGCCCCAAGGTGTCGGCAGTTTAGCCTCTGCCACCCGTTTAAGCTGCATGTCACTCTCCACAAAAACCTACGATTCAATCATTGTCGCGCATCCTAAGTCCGGTCAGTGCATTGACCAAGACTAAAACGTGCTACGCCGATCTCTATTTCGTTAATTATCGGCTATTTTGCCACAACTTCTTGCCGGGCGGTGCTCAGCAAACCAGCAGATGGCGTTTTCTGGCCACCTATTATTGCGATAGGTTGTCTATCTGTTTAATTTTTCGCGTGTTATCAAGATTGCACTCTTGTTACACTGCAGCCTGATTCACGCAGAGGAAAACGGGAATGTATGAGATAGCAAAACGCACGGCGGGCGGCGCGTTGCTGCTGCTGTTGATGCCGCTGGCGGTCTGGGTATCCGGCTGGCACTGGCAACCCGGCGGCAATGACCGGCTGCTGAAAGCGCTGTACTGGGTGACCGAAACCGTGACCTCGCCGTGGGGCATTCTGACCAGCGCGATCCTCTGCGGTTGGTTTTTGTGGTGCCTGCGCTTTCGGCTGAAGCCGGCCATCGGTCTGGCGATGCTGCTTTTCGCCGCACTGTTGATTGGGCAGGGCGTGAAGTCGTTGATCAAGGATCGGGTGCAAGAGCCGCGTCCTTTCGTGGTGTGGTTGGAGCAAACCCACGGCGTGGACGGCAAGTATTTCTACTCGCTGCAGCGCAAAGAGCGCAGCGCGCTGGTGCGCGAGCAACTGCAAGACCAGACGCTGGTGCCGAGCTGGCTGCGCAAGCACTGGCAGTTTGAAACCGGCTTTGCTTTTCCGTCGGGGCACACCATGTTCGCCGCCACCTGGGCGCTATTGGGCGTAGGGCTGCTGTGGCCGCGCCGCCATTACAAAACCGTTGCGATCCTGATGGTGTGGGCGGCTGGGGTAATGGGCAGCCGCTTGCTGCTGGGCATGCACTGGCCGCGCGATCTGGCGATGGCCACGTTGATCAGCTGGCTGCTGGTGGTGGTCACCTGCTGGCTGGCGCAGCGCTGGTTCGGTCCTCTGACGCCGCCGCCGCAAGAGCAACAGGAAATCGCGGCGCGCAAGCCGGAATAATCACTTCTTTCACAGGCGCCGTTCAGGCGCCTGCCACCAAGACCTTAACGCCAACCTTTTCAAATGCCTGCATGGCGGCATCGCCAATTCCGTTGTCGGTAATCAAATAGTCGATATGCTGCCAGTCACAAGGCAGCGCAAACATTGAAACTTTATCGATCTTGCTGGAGTCGGCCACCACATACACCGTGTTGGCTGCATTGATCATTGCCAT
Organism: Serratia sp. X10; assembly: GCF_017811775.1. Lineage (NCBI taxonomy): Bacteria > Pseudomonadati > Pseudomonadota > Gammaproteobacteria > Enterobacterales > Yersiniaceae > Serratia > Serratia sp. X10. Next base: position 1,005,236 of record NZ_JAEIOH010000002.1, read on the forward strand.
TTTCAGTTTGATGTCGGTTTCGCTTGGGAAACTGAGCCCGTGGCGGGGCGAGATGCAGGCCGTCGCGAGGAACAGTTTTTGCGCCAGCACGTTTTCGAAGAAATTGGCGGCTTTGTCCCCGGAGGTGGAGAGCGTCGGAAATTTGAATGAGCCCCCGGTCAGCAAAATATTCACGCCCGGTTCGCCGCCCAGCTGCAGCGCAATATTGACGCCGGTGGTGATAACGGACAGTTTCTTTATGTGATTCAGGTGATTGGCGATAGCCGTGGTGGTGGTGCCCGAATCAAGAATGATGGTGTCGCCGGGTTCGATAAAACCGGCGGCGAGTTTGCCGATGCGATCTTTGGCGGTCAGGTTAACCTGGCGTTCCAGCAGCATGGCATGCGTATTTTGCTTGCCATCAACCAGGGTTGCACCGCCGTGGAAGCGCTGCACATAGCCTTGCTGCTGCAGGACGCGCAGATCGGTGCGAATGGTCGCCTCGGTCAGCTTGAAGGTATCGGTAAGCATTTTGACCGTCGCCGAGCCGTCTTCGCGGATCATGTCGAGGATCTTTTCGCGCCGTTGCTGCATTTCCGCCAACTGTTCGCTTTTGCTTTTCAATCGAAAGACTCCTGCACCTGTCAGTTCCCGCCGCGCGGTTTGCCACGGCCACTCCATATTGATGCGCTGAATTTTAGCTCGCGATTATTGATAAAGCCACGGATAAACCCGGTTAAGTAGCATTGATTTTTATTCGAAAATCATTGGCATCCGATGAAATCAACGATAAAAAACTCAATTAAAGCAGCCGGGTGATTTTCATCATGTTGTTATTTATTGGTTTTTTTCGGTGTGGGTGTTGTCGGGTAAGCGCTTTTGTTTGAAATTTGATCTTGCCCACATTAATTATCGTTTTTGCTGCATATGATTTCCATTCGAAAATCAATGGTGAGTTAACGGATCGTTTTGATGCGATAACGATAATCAAGGCGCTTAAGCAGAGGTGACGATGGACTTTCAGGCGATTAAAAACACGGCACGCCAGGCGCGCCGACATGTGGTGACCATGAACCATAAGGCAGGCAAGGGTCATACCGGCGCCGATCTGTCGGAAATCGACATCATCTGCACTTTGTATATGGCAGTGATGGATCGCAGCAATGCCCGGCCCGATCAGGATCGGTTCATTTTGTCTAAAGGGCACGGCGCCGGCGGTTTTTACTGCAGCTGTGCGGCGATGGGCTTGCTCGATCCGGCGGTGCTCGATCAGTTCATGGGCGACGACACCTTGTTGGCCGGGCATCCGGTGCGGCAGAAGTTGCCGGAGCTGGTGGAGATTAATTCCGGCGGTTTGGGGCATGGGCTGCCGATCGCCGTGGGGTTGGCGCTGGGCAATAAGCTGGCAGGGCGTGGGCATCGCCGCGCTTTCGTCCTGCTGGGCGACGGTGAGCTGGCGGAGGGATCCAACTGGGAGGCGGCAATGGCGGCCAGCAAATTCAAGCTGGATAACCTGATCGCCATCGTCGATCGTAACCGGCTGCAGCTGGCGGGCAAGACGGAGGAGATCATGCCGCTGGAACCGCTGGCGGAAAAATGGCGCGCGTTCGGTTTCGAAACCGTCGAGTGTGACGGGCACGATCCGGCGGCGTTGGTGGCGGCGATCCAACTTCCGAGCCAGGACAAGCCGCGAGTGATTTTGGCCAATACCGAAAAGGGGCACGGCGTGTCGTTTATGGCTAACGTTGCCGCCTGGCATCACGCGGTACCGGACGAACAACAGCTGGCGCAGGCGCTGGTGGAACTGGAGGGGTAAACATGCAGGATTTACGCGATGCGGTGGTGACGGCGTTGATCGAACAGCAACGGGCGGGTGCAGATCTGAGCGTGATGGTGGCGGATTCCACGTCCACGTCAAAAATCGCGCCCTTTGAGCAGGCTTATCCGGAGCGGGTAGTGAACGTCGGTATCGCCGAACAGAACATGGTCGGCATGGCTGCCGGCATGGCGCTCAGCGGCCGTACGGTCTTTACCGCCAACGCGGCACCTTTCCTGTTCGCTCGTTCAAACGAACAGATGAAAAACGATGTTTGCTACACGGAGACCAACGTGAAAATGCTCGGCCTGAATGCCGGATTTGGTTACGGGCCACTGGGGGCGACGCACCACTGCATGAACGATATCGCCATCGCCCGTACGCTGGGCAATCTCAGCGTCTATGCGCCGGCGGATGCGCGGCAAGCGGCAGAGATTGTCCGTCATGTCATCGCGCAACCCGGCCCGGCCTATATTCGCATGGACAGCGACAAGCTGCCGGTATTGAACGCGGATTACCAATTCCGTCCCGGAGAGCCGGAGGTGTTGCACCAAGGGGAAGATAGCCTGGTGTTCTGTTTGGGCACGGTGGCTCATGAGGCGATGAAGGTACTGGCATTGGGCGGTAACCCGACCATTGTCTCTCTCCCTTCGCTCTGGCCGCTCAATGAGGAGGCGGTGGTGGCGTTGATGCGCTCGCACCGTCGGGTGCTGACTATGGAGGAGCATGCGCTCAGCGGCGGTTTAGGCACCATCATCGGTGAACTGTTGCTGCGGCATCAGCTGCCGCGGCCGTTTACCGCGCTGGGCGTGCCGGCTTACGAATTTACCCACAGCAGCAGCCGGGCGGCGCTGCGGCGGCAATATGCCATCGACGCGGCAGGATTGCATGCTCAGTTAACTCAATAGGGGGAAGCGATGGAGCGGAACGAGTATGACGTTAATTTACGCTACGGAGTAGATAGCGGACTGTCGCTGACGGGGAAGGTTGCGGTGATTACCGGCGGTTTGGGCGGCATCGCGATGGCCGCCAATCGCTTGCTGTTGGAAAAAGGCGCGCGTTTGGTGTTGATGTACCCGGCTTTTGAACAAGACAAGGCTGCGGCGGCGCTGCGGGAATTAGGTGAAGAGCAGGTACTTTGCCAGGTTTGCGACGTGACGGATCCTGACTCGGTGGCCACCGCTTTCACTGCGGCTCAACGGCGCTTTGGCCGCCTCGATATTTTGGTCAACTGCGCTGGCTACGTCAATCTGCAGCCGGCGACGGAGGTCACGCTCGAGGAGTGGCAGCGTCATTTGGCGGTCAACCTCACCGGACCTTTTCTATGCTCGCAGGCGTTGGCGCGTCGCGCGATAGCCGCCGGTCACGGCGGGAAAATCATCAACATCGCGTCGCAGGCGGCCTCTATCGCCATTGACGAACACTGTGCCTATACCTCCGCCAAGGCGGGGCTGCTGGGCATGACCAAGGTGATGGCCAAAGAATGGGCGCCGCATGGCATTACGGTCAACACGTTATCGCCCACCGTGGTGCTGACGCCTATGGGAGAGAAAGCCTGGCGAGGCGAAAAGGGCGAGGCGATGAAAAAGCTGATCCCACTGGGGCGTTTTGCTTATACCGATGAAATCGCGGCGGCGATCCTGTTTTTTGCCAGCAATGGCAGCGACATGATTACCGGCGCGGACCTGATGATCGACGGCGGTTTTACCATTTGGTAAGCGGCAACCGCGGCGATCGCCAACACCAGACGATGTTCAACACAACGATAAGAGAACACCATCATGAAAAAAATAGCCACTTACCTCACTCTGCTTACCGGTTTTGCCTGCGCCACTGCCATGGCGGCGGAAAAGGGCACAATCGCCATTCTCGTCAACTCGCTGGACAACCCTTATTACTCCGCGGAAGCCAAGGGAGCCGAGGCCAAAGCCAAGTCTCTCGGCTACCAGACGCTGGTGCTGTCGCACGGCGAAGACGTCAAACGCCAGGGGGAGCTCATCAGCCTGGTTATCGGCCGCAAGGTTCAGGGCATCATTTTGGATAACGCCGATTCCCAGGCCAGCGTCGCCGCCGTGCAGCAGGCGAAAAACGCCGGCATTCCGGTGGTGCTGATCAACCGTGAAATCCCGGTCGATGGCGTAGCGCTGGCGCAGATCACCCATAACAACTTCCAGGCCGGATCGGACGTCGCCAATCAGTTTGTGGAAAAAATGGGGGAGACCGGTAAATACGCCGAACTGACCTGCAACCTGGCGGACAATAACTGCGTCACACGTTCGCAATCGTTCCATAACGTGATTGACCAATACCCGGAGATGGTCAGCGTGGCGCGCCAAGACGCCAAGGGCAATCTGCTGGAAGGGAAGCGCATTATGGACAGCATCCTGCAGGCGCATCCGGACATCAAAGGCGTGATCTGCGGCAATGGTCCGGTCGCGCTGGGCGCAGTGGCGGCGCTGAAGGCCGCCGGCAGAAAGGATGTCACCGTGGTGGGCATCGACGGCAGCAATGATGAGCGCGATGCCATTCTCAACGGCAGCCTCTACGCCAGCGTGATGCTGCAGGCGCAGGCGATTGCCGCGCAGGGCGTCGAGATCCTGGATGGCTACTTCCAATCCGGCAGCTATACCGGCAAGGAGCGCGTGATGTTCCGCGGCATCCTGATCGGCAAAGACAATGCGCAGCGAGTCAATGACTTCAACTTTAAACCGTAATCCGCGCTGAGCGGCGTCTTTCACCACCCCGTCCTGGCGGCGGGGGGCGATCGGAGGTGTTGTTATGTCGATGCGTATTGCGTTGACCGTCATCGTCGTCCTGGCGTTGAGCGGTTGCCGTATCGTCTCGGAGAAAAAGCTGGCGGAGCTTCGCTCCCCGGTGAATGCGCATGTGGCGCAGGCGGCGGAGATTTACCGCAGTCAAATCGCCCCGCAAGCGGTCAAAACGGCGCAGCCGCTGGGCGAGCTGATCGCTCGGATCGACCAGGCCAAGGATTTCAACAGCGCTTGCGGCCTGCTTGGGTACCGTGCTCAACCGGAGTTTCCTTGTTACTTCAACGTTAAGGTCAGCGGTGAAGTCGCGGCGGTCAACACCCGTTCACGCAGCAGAAAATTAACGCTCAAACTGACCGATGCGCCGCTCAGCAGCGTGGAGGTGCAGATCGGGCCGGTCTACCGCGGGACAGCGTTACGCGACAGCTATCGCGGCCTGAGCTACAGCGATTTCAATGACCAAGCGCTGTTCGGCGATTTTGCCAGGGCGATTAACCAGGCTTCGATCGACGAACTGGCCGGATCCCAGCCCAAGGTGGGTGACCACATTACCGTGTATGGCGTATTCAGCAGCTGGCAGGCGCCCGCCGAGCCGCTGTTGATCACGCCGGTGCGCATTCAACCTTAAGGGGGCGTGATGAGCGATCCGATCATTATTCAAACGCGCAACGTTTCGCGTCTCTATCCGGGCGTCACCGCGTTGGATAGCGTGAGCTATCAAGTGTTTCGCAACCAGGTCAACGTACTGATTGGTGAAAACGGCGCCGGCAAGTCGACCATGATGAAGCTGTTGGCGGGGGTGGAAACCCCGTCCTCCGGCACCATCGAGCTGGAGGGGAAAGCGGTGACGTTAACCTCTACGCAGCAGGCGGAGCGGCTCGGGATCAGCATTATTTTTCAGGAGCTGAACCTGTTCCCCAACATGTCGGTCATGGACAACATTTTTATGGCCAACGAGTTCTTCCAGCGCGGCCGTATCAATGTGGACTATCAGTATCAGTTGGCCAAATCCTTGCTGCAGCGGCTGGAGTTGGATATCGATCCGCATACGCCGTTGGGCAGCCTCGGTATCGGTCATCAGCAACTGGTTGAAATTGCCCGTGCCCTGGCGAAGGACACCCGGGTGCTGATCATGGATGAGCCGACGTCGGCGCTGAGTCAGGCCGAAGTGCGCACGCTGTTTCGGGTGATCGCCGATCTGAAAAAACGCGGTGTCACCATCATCTACATTTCTCACCGACTGGAGGAGCTGATGGAGATTGGCGATCGCATCACGGTGTTTCGCGACGGGCGTTTTGTTGCCGCCGAACCGGTCAGTAACGTCAGCATTCCGTGGATCATCGAAAAGATGGTGGGTGAAAAGAGCAAGCACTTTGATTATTGCGCGGCAGAACAAGGGGATGAAGTGCTGAAGGTCGAACAGCTGACGCTGCCGCGTGAAAACGGCGGCTATTGCCTTAACGACGTCAGTTTTTCACTGCGCAAAGGGGAAGTGATCGGCATTTATGGCCTGTTGGGGGCCGGCCGTACCGAACTGTTCAAAGTGCTCAACGGCGTGATGCGCCAGACGGCAGGTCGCATTTTGCTCAACGGGAAAAGCGTGGAGCGGCTGGGATTCCGTCAACGCATGGCGTTGGGCATGGCGTTGGTGCCGGAAGACAGGCAGGCGGAGGGGTTGGTGCAGATGATGTCGATCAAGGCCAACATGACCCTGGCCAGCCTGGGACGTAATGCGCTACGGCCGTTGGCGTCGGCCGGGGAGTGTACGTTGGTCGATGGCATGATCGAAAAACTGGCGATCAAGGTCAGTGACCGGGAGCTGCCAATCACCAGCCTGAGCGGCGGCAATCAGCAGAAAGTGGTGTTGGGCAAGGCGCTGCTGACCGGGCCGCAGGTGGTGTTTCTTGATGAGCCGACGCGCGGAATTGACGTCGGTGCCAAAACGGACGTTTACCACCTGATTGGCGCGATGGCGCGCCAGGGGCTGGCGGTGATGTTTTCTTCGTCGGAGCTGGATGAGGTGGTCTCGCTGGCCGACCGGGTGATGGTGATGGCGGACGGGCAGCTGACAGCCGATCTGCCGCGCGAACGGGCCGATCGCGAAACGCTGATCCGCGCCTCAACCCCTCATGCATAAGGATAAGGCAATGCAAACCAAGTATCGGTTGTATATGTATTTGCTGCAGGCGCGCACCTTCATCGCCCTGTTGCTGGTGGTGCTGTTCTTCAGCAGCATGGTGCCGAATTTTCTGACCGTCTCTAATCTGCTGATCATGACGCAGCACGTGGCGATTACCGGGCTGCTGGCGGTTGGCATGACGCTGGTGATCCTCACCGGCGGCATCGACTTGTCGGTCGGCGCGGTGGCGGGCTTGTGCGGGATGATTGCCGGTGCGCTATTGACCGTCGGTATCCCGCTGTGGGATGGCAATCGGCTGTTTCTCAACGTTTTTGAAGTGATCGGCGCGGTGGCGCTGGTGGGCGTGTTGTTGGGTTTGATCAACGGCACGCTGATCACGCGGCTCGGCGTTGCGCCATTCATCTGCACCCTGGGAGCGATGTACGTGGCGCGTGGGGCGGCGTTGCTGACGGCGGACGGCAAAACCTACCCTAATCTGGTGGGCATGGAAGCGCTGGGCAACACCGGTTTCACGGCCCTGGGGTCCGGCACCTTCCTGGGAATTTACAACCCGATTTGGCTGATGCTGGCTATCGTGTTGTTGGGGATCTATCTCACCAAGAAAACGCCGCTGGGCCGTTATATCTATGCCATTGGCGGCAATGAGCCGGCGGCGCGGCTGTCGGGGGTGCCGATTGTCAAAGTGAAAATGTTCGTCTATGCGTTTTCCGGGCTGTGTGCGGCGCTGGTGGGGCTGGTCATCGCTTCTCAATTGCAAACCGCGCACCCGATGACCGGCAATATGTTCGAAATGGACGCCATCGGCGCGACGGTGCTGGGCGGTACGGCGCTGAGCGGTGGTCGCGGCAGGGTATTCGGTTCGATCATCGGCGCCTTTGTGATCGTTTTTCTGGCGGACGGCTTGGTGATGATGGGCGTCAGCGAGTTCTGGCAAATGGTGATTAAAGGGCTGGTGATCGTCACCGCCGTGGTGATTGACCAGTTCCAGCAGCGTTTGCAGAGCAAGGTTATTCTGATGCAGCGCCAGGAAAAAAAAGCGGTGCAGCCGCTGGCTGAGGTGAGCCATGGTTAAAGCGGATTGCATTGTCGCGTTGGACGAGGGCACCAGCAACGCCAAGGCCGTGGTGGTGGATGCGCAGGGTACGATCGTCGCCAGGGCCAGCAGGCCACTGACATTGCAGACGCCGCAGCCCGGTTGGGTGGAGCAACGGGGCGAGACCTTGCTGGCGGCCTCTCTGGCGGTATTGCGGGAGGCTATTGCGTTGGCTGGCGCATCCCGCATTGCCGGTATCGCCATCAGCAACCAGCGTGAAACCGCCATCGGCTGGCGTCGCGCTGACGGCCAACCGATCGGCCCGGCTCTGACCTGGCAATGCGCGCGTTCCACCGATTTCTGCGAACGGCTGCGGCGCGATCGGCAGGAGGAAGCGGTGCGCCGCGCCACCGGTTTGCCGCTTTCACCGTTGTTCTCGGCGTCGAAAATGCGCTGGTTGCTCGATCACTGCGAAGAGGGACAGCGGTTGGCGGAGAACGGCGAACTGTGCCTGGGCACCATCGATGCCTGGCTGTTGTGGCAGTTGAGCGGGGGGCGAGCATTCGGTTGTGATGTCTCCAATGCCGCCCGAACTCAACTGCTGAATCTCGCTTCCGGGGAGTGGGACGAACAGATGCTGGCGCTGTTCAATATTCCCCGTCAGGCGCTGCCGACGATCCATTCCTCCAGCCATCTGTTCGGCACGACGTTGGGATTGGAGGGCATTGCCGACGGCATTCCAATTGCTGCGATGGTAGGGGATTCCCATGCGGCGCTTTATGGCCATGCGCTGGGTCAGGCTGGGCAGGTCAAAGCCACCTATGGCACCGGATCATCGGTGATGGCGCCAATCGCCGACGCGCAATGCGACACGAGCGCTCTGGCAACGACCATCGCCTGGCATGACGGTGGGCGCATGCAGTACGCACTGGAGGGCAATATTCCCCACACCGGCGACGCTATCGCCTGGATGCTGGATATCGCCGCCATACCGTCGGAGGGCGAAGCGCCGTTGAGTGAACTGCCTGTTCGCGTGCCCGACAGCGGTGGCGTCTATTTTGTACCGGCGCTGACCGGTGCCGGCGCACCCTGGTGGGATGAGCAAGCGCGCGGCGTGATTTGCGGGCTCAGCCGCGGCACGCGGCGAGAACATTTGGTGCGGGCCGCTTTTGAATCGGTGGCTTATCAAATCGCCGATGTGATCGGCGTACTGCGGCAACAACCGGGTTTTGCGCTGCAGGGGCTGATGGCAGACGGCGGCCCCAGCCGCAATGACTGGCTGATGCAGTTTCAGGCCGATCTGCTGGGTTGCCCGGTGTGGCGCAGTGACACGGCGGAACTGTCGGCCCTGGGGGCGGCGTTGATGGCGATGCGCAGCCTGTGGGGAGCTACCGATCGGCAACTGGCGGCACTGTTGCCTCAACATGATGAGTTTAAACCCGATATGCAGCGCCACCGGCAGCTGCAGGAAAACTACAGCGCGTGGCGGCAGGCGGTACAGCGCACCTTATGGCGGCCGCAGACGGCCTCATTGATGACAGGAGAACAATCATGAATCGTGATTTCACGGGGAAAACCGTGGTGATTACCGGCGCATGCCGCGGCATTGGGGCCGGTATCGCCGAGCGTTTCGCCAGTTTGGGCGCCAATTTGGTGATTGCGTCGAATGCAGAGCGCATTCTGACCACGGCGGAAACGCTGCGCCAGCGTTATCGGGGTGAGGTGCTGCCGGTCATCCTCGACGTCACCGATGAAGCACAAGTGGTTGATTTTTATCGTCAGGTCTGGGAGCGATTTGGCGCGATCGACGTTTCCATTCAGAACGCCGGGGTGATCACTATCGATCGTTTTGACCAGATGCCCAAAAGCGATTTTGAGAAAGTGCTGGCGGTAAATACCACGGCGGTCTGGCTCTGCTGCCGGGAGGCAGCTAAATATATGGTCGGCCAGCGCAAGGGGCGCCTGATCAACACCTCTTCCGGTCAGGGACGTAACGGGTTTATTTATACGCCGCATTACGCCGCCAGCAAAATGGGGGTGATCGGCATTACGCAGAGTTTAGCGCTTGAGCTGGCGCCACATGGCATCACGGTCAATGCATTCTGCCCCGGCATCATTGAAAGCGAGATGTGGGAATATAACGACCGCGTTTGGGGAGAAATTCTCAGCGGTCCGGAAAAAACTTACGGCAAAGGGGAGTTGATGGCCGAGTGGGTGGCGGGCATTCCGCTCAAGCGTGCCGGTCAACCCGAGGATGTGGCGGGTCTTGTGGCCTTCCTTGCTTCGGACGATGCCGATTATATCACCGGCCAAACCATCAATGTGGATGGCGGGTTAATCATGTCATAACGTGATAATGTCACAAACAAAGCGGCGCCAGATCGGCGCCGCATTAACCGCTTACATTTTCCCGCCATTGCAATCCGCGCCGTCGCCCCCATATCCTTATAAATTCGACGTTTTGAGAAGCTTTCTCATCAATTTGTTCGTTAAAGCCGTTTACTGCCGAATATGCCAGCAGATATGTGGTTTTATCGTGCCGCAGGGTTTCCCTGCCGCAACGGGAAATGCTAACTTAAGGGTTAGGGACGCCACGTTTTGGCATCGTTCATCCGATTCACTCGGCATCGCGGGAAAGAATGTGAAATATTTGCTGATTTTTTTGTTGGTTCTGGTGATCTTCGTGATTTCCGTCACCTTGGGTGCGCATAACGATCAGGTGGTCAATTTTAACTATCTGGTTGCGCAGGGCGATTATCGCGTATCGACCCTGTTAGCCACGCTGTTTGGCGCCGGTTTCATTCTCGGCTGGATCATTTGCGGTCTGTTCTATCTGCGTACGCGCATTGCGCTGGGCCGCGCCGAGCGCAAGATCAAAAGGCTGGAGCTGCAGCTTGAGCAGCCCGCTGAACCGGCGGCTCAGGCCGTTGTCAGCAAGGAATAACCCTCTATGTTAGAACTGCTGTTTCTGTTGCTGCCCGTGGCTGCCGCGTACGGTTGGTACATGGGGCGCAGAAGCGCTCAGCAGGATAAACAGCAAGAAGCCAACCGCCTGTCGCGTGAATACGTGGCAGGGGTGAACTTTCTGCTTTCAAACCAGCAGGATAAGGCGGTCGATCTGTTCCTCGACATGTTGAAAGAGGACAGCAACACCGTTGAAGCCCACCTGACGTTGGGCAACCTGTTCCGCTCGCGCGGCGAAGTCGACCGCGCTATCCGTATCCATCAGGCCTTGATGGAAAGCGCTTCCCTGACCTTTGAGCAGCGCCTATTGGCGGTGCAGCAGCTGGGCCGTGACTATATGGCCGCCGGGCTTTACGACCGCGCGGAAGACATGTTCAGCCAGTTGACTGACGAAGCGGATTTTCGCGTCTCGGCGCTGCAGCAACTGCTGGTGATCCATCAGGCGACCAGCGACTGGCAGAAAGCGATCGACGTGGCGGAAAAGTTGGTCAAGCTGGGCAAAGAGAAACAACGCGTCGAGATCGCGCACTTTTATTGTGAACTGGCGCTGCAGGCGATGGGCAGCGACGATCTCGATCGGGCGATGAGCCTGCTCAAGCGTGCGGACGCGGCCGATAAACAGTGCGCGCGCGTGTCCATCATGTTCGGGCGCATTTACATGGCGCAAAACGACTACGCCAAAGCGGCGGAATCGCTGCAGCGCGTATTGAGCCAGGATAAAGAGCTGGTCAGCGAGACGCTGCCGATGCTGCAGGAATGCTACACGCATCTGCCGGAACAGCAGCACAACTGGGCGGATTTCCTTAAGCGCTGCGTAGAAGAGAACACCGGCGCCACCGCCGATCTGATGCTGGCCGAAATCATCGAGCAGCACGAAGGGCGCGACGTGGTGCAGGTCTATATCAACCGTCAGCTGCAGCGCCATCCCACCATGCGGGTGTTCTATCGGCTGATGGATTACCACCTGGCGGACGCCGAAGACGGCCGTGCGAAAGAGAGTCTGCTGCTGTTGCGCGACATGGTCGGCGAGCAAATTCGCACCAAGCCACGTTACCGCTGCCACAAATGTGGCTTCACCGCGCACTCGCTCTATTGGCATTGTCCGTCGTGTCGCGCCTGGTCATCGGTTAAGCCGATCCGCGGTCTGGACGGACAATAAAAATAAAACGGGGCGATTGATCGCCCCGTTTTTCTATGTTCATCGCTTATTTTTTCTTGCCGCCTTTGGCGCCGGTTTTCAACAGCTGACGCAGTTTCTTCAGCTCTTTCTGGCTCAGCGGCTGTTCAATCTCTTCTTCGGTGCTTTGATTGTCGATCTCGCCGTGGTGCAGCTCATCCGCTTTCTTGGTGGTTTTTTCAGCCTTGGCGGCGGGCGCGCTGAAGCTGCTTTCCAGGCGTTGGCACACTTCTACGCTCAACGAAAATTCGTTTTCAGCGGCGGCGGCGCGGATTTTTTCCTTCAGTTCCAGAGGAATTTTAATGGTAAGTGTCGATATCTCGCTCATTTTGAAAGCCTTTCTGCAGGAAGATGCCTTCAAGCTAAGCCACTGACGATCGGGTGTCCAGTGTGTAATAAAAATTTAATATTTCTGTAACAAAGCGGGGCGAGGAAAATGCGGTTTTTTCAGGCGGCAAACAGAGGCAGGGCCCGAACGTTCGGGCCCTGTACCGGAAACATTATTTGTAGATGATCGCGGTGCCGCTCAACATGTTGTTACCGCCGGCGGAGATGATGCGGTAGCTGCTGGCGCCCTGGGCATCGGCTTTAGCGGCCAGTTTTTTCTCCAGGCTGCTGAGGGTCGTTGCGTGACCTGCGGAAACGACGCCGGCCGCGGTCAGGCTATCGGCCTGCTGGCTGTTAATCGGCTCAGCGGCCAAAGTGGCGAAAGAGGTCAGTGCGATAGCGGCAGCGGCTGCAAAATATTTGATGGTTTTCATGGGTGACTCCAGTCTGTTTATTTAGGAAGGAAGCCATTCGCTTCCGATGTGGTGAATAATAAAGTATCTGGGCCGATTGAAAATCTGATAATGCTGAGCAAGTAGTTCAAAATATTTGATTGATAATTTACGCATCTTTACGGCGTTTTACGCTGCGTGGTTTATTGCTGACGCGCTTACGTTGACGCGCCATGACAAAGACGCAAGGTAACATGACAGAGCGCCGGTGCGCGCTGCGGCTGGGATTTCTGGCCCCTGGCATGTAGAATGCGGCGGTCAGTTTCGCGGGTGAGTCCCTGATTATCTCCATTTTACAGAAGGTAGAAGAAATGAAGTCTGAAAATAACACTAATAACAATGACTTAAAATCATCTCCAATCGTTGTGGCGTTGGATTACGCCGATAAGAACGCTGCGCTGGCGTTCGCCGACCGTATCGATCCGCAAGACTGCCGGCTGAAAGTGGGCAAGGAAATGTTCACGCTGTTTGGGCCGCAGCTGGTGCGCGATCTGCACGGGCGCGGCTTCGACGTATTTCTTGACCTGAAATTCCACGATATTCCCAATACCACGGCGCATGCGGTAGCCGCAGCGGCCGAGCTGGGCGTTTGGATGGTCAATGTGCATGCCAGCGGCGGCGCGCGCATGATGACCGCCGCTAAAGAAGCGCTGGTGTCATACGGGGCGGATGCGCCGCTGCTGATCGCCGTCACGGTGCTGACCAGCATGGAAGCGGAAGACCTTCGCGGCATCGGCATCGAGGCCAGTCCGGCTGAACACGCCGAGCGCCTGGCGCGTCTGACCCGCGACTGCGGGCTGGACGGTGTGGTGTGTTCGGCACACGAAGCGCAGCGCCTGAAGGCCGCCTGCGGGCAGGCTTTCCAGCTGGTGACGCCGGGGATCCGCCCTGAAGGCAGCGCGGCGGGCGATCAGCGTCGTATTATGACGCCGGTGCAGGCGCAGGCCGCCGGCGTGGACTATATGGTGATTGGGCGTCCGATCACCCAATCTGCGGATCCGGCCGCGACGCTGCGCGCGATCCGCGCCTCTTTGGCCTGAGGAAGCGATGATGAATGACGATAACAGCCGTCTGGTGTATTCCACGGACACCGGTCGCATCAAGCAGGAAGAGGTTAAACCGCAACGCGCCAAGGGCGATGGCGTCGTGCGCATCCAGCGCCAGACCAGCGGCCGCAAGGGGAAGGGCGTGTGCCTGATTACCGGCGTCGATCTGGATGATGCCGCGCTCGACAAATTGGCGGCAGAACTGAAAAAGAAATGCGGCTGCGGCGGCTCGGTGAAAGAGGGAGTCATCGAGATCCAGGGCGATAAACGCGATCTGCTCAAACAGCTGCTGGAAGCCAAAGGCATGAAGGTCAAACTGGCGGGAGGTTGAGGCGAATCGCCATGCCGCAGTGCAATGCTGCGGCATGGCTAGAGGTTGTTGCTGCCGGGGGTTAACCCGTTAACGGCGAAAGAACCATAGACTTAAAGTAAAACAGACCTGAAATCATCGTTATTGGTTAATACGTCAAAGCGCCAAGGCGCTTTTGCCCGCCTGTCGGCGGAGGAACATCGGGCAGGTTATTTGCCAACCTGGTGACCGATGATGCCGCCCACCGCTGCCCCACCCAGCGTGCCCAAAGCGCTGCCGTTGGTCAGCACTGCGCCGCCGACTGCACCGGCGCCGGCGCCGATGGCGGTGTTGCGATCGCGTTTGGACATGTTGGAGCAGGCGCTCAGTGAAAACGCCAGAGTCAGAGCCAGAGCGGCGGTGGCGAAACGTTTATTGATAATCATCATAATGACTTCTCCTTAGCATTGGCTATATGGAAGTGCCCTATAAGTATAGGCGTTAACCATAAATCAGGCCTGCTGTTGATTCCCATACGGTATCGATATAAAAAATGGCATTTTTGTTAACGGCCGAATAATTAGCGGGTTACGGCCCAAAAGTTACCGAAGCTGAGTATAGGTTTCTCGGGAAGGATAAACAGGTAAATAGTCTTAAAATCCCGCTGCGCAAGGGAAACGGCGGGCGGCGTGGCCCGCGCGGCGCGTTATTCGTTGACCAGCTCCACCTGTACGCCCTGACGTTTCAGCTGATGCTGATACTCCAGCGCCAAACGTGAATCGGTGATCACCCGGCTGATTTGCCCCGGCTGCGCCAGCGGGTTAGGCTGGATCTGGCCGAATTTGCTGGAATCCGTCAGCACGATATTCTCTACGCCCTTGGCCAGCACCGCGCTGACCACATCGGCGCGCATCATGTCGCGGCCGGTAAAGCCGGTTTCGGCCTGAAAGCCGTCAATGCCGATAAACGCTTTGTTGAAATGCACCTGCTGAATGCACAGCCGCGTGAGCGGGCCGACCACGGTCTCGCTTTTCTTCTGATACATGCCGCCCAGCACGATGACGTCGCAGTCGGTTTCTTTGAGCAGGTTGGCGATGTAATGGCTGACGGTGATAAGCGTAATGCGCTTGCGTTCGGCGATGTAGCGCGCCAGCAGGGCATTGGCGCTGCCGCTCTCGATAAAGATCGTCTCGCCGTCATTGACCTGCGCGGCGGCGTACTGCGCCAACCGCTGCTTGAGGGTGAAATTGGACATCATGCGGGCGTCGACGTCGTCGCTTTCCAACGCCACGGCGGAGCCGTGCACCCGCTTCAGATAACTGCGCTTTTCCAGCAGGTTGAGATCCTGCCGGATGGTGACTTCCGAGACGCCCGAGGCGCGCGCCAGCTCATTGACGCTGATCCGGCGGCGATCGTTAACCAACTGCAATATGGTCTGTTGTCGTAAATTCATATCGGCCTGATGATGCGGCCGCCAAGGCGCGGCCGCTAAGAGTCAAAGGTTTAAAGAGTATGTTCTGTGCGCGCAATAATATCATCCTGCGCCTCAGGGGATAATGCGGTAAAGAAGGCGGAATAGCCAGCTACGCGAACCACTAAATCACGATATTGGTCAGGGTGTTGCTTCGCCGCCAGCAGCGTTTCGCGCGACACGATGTTGTACTGCACATGCCAGCCGCGGTAGCTCTCGAAGAAGGTGCGCAACATCAGCATCAGCTTTTCCCGATCGCGCGGGTTGTCCAGCGTCGCCGGGTTCAGCTTTTGGTTGAGCAGCACGCCGCCGAGGATCGCCTCGGTCGGCAACTTGGCGAGCGAATTGAACACCGCCGTCGGCCCCAGGTGGTCGGTGCCGGACGCCGGGCTGGCGCCTTCCGCAAGGGGGGCGTGCGCCTTGCGGCCATCCGGCGTGGCCAGGGTGGCCGCGCCGAAGGGCACGTTGGCCGAGATCGACGAGGTGCCGGCGTAATAGCCGCCGCCGATCGGCCCACGGCCGAAGCGGGTGTTGCGATACTGCTTCAGTTCTTCGATGTAGGTTTGGTAGGCGCGCACCAGCAGCCGATCGACCTCGTCCACATCGTTGCCGTATTTGGGCGCAGCGTTAAGCAGCCGCTGACGCAGCTGCTCGCCATCCAGCCCGGCGAAGTCGTCGGCCAGCGCCGTCGCCAACTGCTGCTGGCCGATCGCCCCTTGGTCGAACACCAGTTTGCGCACCGCCGCGAGGCTGTTGCCCAGGTTGGCGATGCCGACCTGCAGGCCGGAAACCCAATCGTATTTGGCGCCGCCTTGTTTGATGCTTTTGCCGCGTTCAATGCAGTCATCCACCAGCGCGGAGCAGAGGATATCGTGGGCGTTCTCCTCCAGCACGCTGTCCACCACGCACTCGATCTCGATCGACTTGCGGGTGTAGTAGCGGATTTGCCGATCCCAGGCGGTTAAGACCTGCTCGAAATCGGCGAAGTTTCCTTTGGACAGCGCCTGTTCCTGTGGCAGGAAGATCTGCCCGGACGTGGCGTCGCGGCCCTGTTCCAGCGCCGCCAGCAGCACGCGGGCGAAGTTGATGAAGCTCATGCCGGTGCAGCGATAGCCCCATTTTCCGCCGACGGCGGTCTCGATACAGCCGATGGCGGCGTAGTCGTAAGCGTCTTGCGGTTCGACCCCCAACTTGATGAACTCGGGAATGACGATTTCGTCGTTATTGAATGCCGGCATGCCGAAGCCGCAACGGATCACCTGCACGCAGGCGTCGAGGAAGTCGACGCTCATCCCGGCGTGGTAACGCACGCTGAGGTTAGGCTGGGTGGAACGCAGGCGGCCGCAGGATTCGAGAATGGCATAGGACAGCGGGTTGACCGCATCGCACGGCCGGCCGTCGACCAGCTTCTGTCCGCCGATGGTGACGTTCTGGTACAGCGGGCTGCCGGCGGAAGCCTTGGAATGCGAGCCGGAGCGGATCTTGTTGACCTCCAGCAGCTTCAGCCAGCAGCTGTGCAACAGCTCGATGGCGTCTTCCCGCGCCAGCTTTTGCTCCAGCTCCACGTCACGCCGATACCAGGGATAGAGGTATTGATCGAGGCGACCGAAGGAAACCGAATGGCCGTTAGATTCGATCTGCAGCGTCAGTTGGATGAAATAGCACAGCTGCAGTGCCTGCCAGAAGGTTTGCGGCGGGCGATGGGCGATCCGGTCGCAGTTGTCCGCGAGGGTCAGCAGCTCGGCGCGCCGCCAGTCGCGGGCTTCGTTTTGCGCCATGTCGCGCGCCAGGCGGGCGAAGCGCAGGATGTGCTCGCTCAGCGCTGCCAGCACGATGTCGATGGCGTTGAGAAACTGCGCTTTGTGCAAATCTTCCCACTCGGTCAGGTGCAGGCGGCTGCGGCGCGCGTTCACTTTTTCACGCAGGCCGTCGAGACCTTTCTCCAGCAGCAGCGGGAAGTTAACCGCCAGATGGGCGTCGCCAGAGGTCATATTGCCCTCGGCCTTGATGATGCCGGTGGCCAGCAGCGCCTTTTGTTCGTCGGTGAACATGCCGTAGCAGCGATCCTGCACCGTTTGGCCGCGCCACCAGGGGCACAGGCGATGCAAAATCGCCTTGTTCTCTTCGCTGACCGAAAAACCGGCGCCCGGCCGGTCGGCTAGCTGGTCTATTTCGCTTTCTATCCAGCCGACGGTGTATTCGGGGAAGATCGGTGCGGCGCGCAGCTCGCTGGCCTGGTTGCCGACGATCAGCTCGTCGTTGGCGATCCAGATGGTGCGTTTCGCCAGATGGTTGGCCAGCGCCAGCGCGCGACGCACCGGCAGTGGCCGATCCTGATGCTGTTGATAGGCTTCGGTATAGTGCTGCGCACGCTCGGTGCACACCGGCGGTTTGACGATGTGAATCAGCGCGTTCTTGTGCGCCTGGATGCGGGCGCTTAGGGTGGTCAAATCCAACGTGGTCATGGTGTTATCCTCGCAAAATGGCGGTCAGGCCCTTGGCGCCGGCATAGCCTTCGGCGAAGGCCAGCAGGTCGGGAGCGTCCAGTGGCGTGCGGGCGGCACGGTAGGGTTCGCCGAGCAGGTGGTACTTGTTGATGCCGAGCGTGTGGTACGGCAGAAAGTGGATCTCCGACACGCCGATCTCGTCGGCGGCGAAGTCGACGATCGCACGGACAGAGCGGCGATCGGCGTTGAAATCGGGGATCAGCGGCACGCGTACGGTCATCTGCACGCCGTGCGCCGCCAGCCGACGAAAATTGCTCATCACCCGGCGGGCGGAACCGCCGGTCCAGGCTCTGAAGCGCGCTTCGTCGGTGTGTTTGAGATCGGCCAGCAGCAGATCCAGCCACGGCAGCGAAGGGGCGATATAACGCCATGGAACGTGCAGGCAGGACTCGACGGCGGTGTGGATGCCGGCCTCGCGACCGCGCCGCAGCAGGTCCGCCGCGATGTCCGGCTGCATAAAGGGTTCGCCGCCGGACAGCGTTAAACCGCCGCCGCTGCGCAGGTAGAAAGGCTTATCCCGCAACACCTCGGCCATGATATCGTCGGGGTTGATCGAGCTGCCGCACAGGCTGAGCGCGCCGGTCGGGCAGACGGCGGCCAGGGCGGCATAATCGTCTGCGCTAATCAGCTCGCGTTGCAGCGTCAGCGGCCCGTCGGTGCGTTGCAGCCCTTGCGGACAACGCTCGGCGCACAGCGTGCAGCCGCTCAGGCACAGGCGTTCGTCAAACAGCAGGTCTGCTTGGCGCGAGCGGCTTTCCGGGTTCTGACACCACCTGCAGCTCAGCGGGCAGCCTTTTAAAAAGACCACGCTGCGGATGCCTGGGCCGTCATGGGTCGAGTAGCGCTGCAGATTGAAGATCATGAGTCACCCGTTTGGCGTTGCTGTATCTTTCGCCATTAAAGGTGTTTCGAATGAAAGTTGAGTTGATTTTGATCAAAAGTTAGCGCGGTTTTTGCCCTATGATGATCAGAGTTTGAATCCGCCCACAGAACATGACACAGGAGTCCGTGATGGAGCTTTATCTCGATACCGCCGATGTGACCGCGGTAAAACGCCTGGCGCGCATTCTGCCGCTGCACGGCGTCACCACCAACCCGAGCATCGTGGCGAAGGAAGGCAAGCCGATCTGGGAAGTGCTGCCCGCGCTGCGCGACGCCCTCGGCGGCACCGGCAAGCTGTTCGCGCAGGTGATGGCGACCGATGCGGAACGTATGGTGGCGGAGGCGGCGCTGCTCAGCCAGCGGGTACCGGGGCTGGTGGTGAAGATCCCGGCGACCGCCGAAGGGCTGGCGGCGATCAAGAAACTCAAAACGATGTCCATCCCGACGCTGGGCACTGCGGTGTACGGCGCCGGGCAGGGGCTGTTGGCGGCCTTGGCAGGGGCGGAATATGTGGCGCCTTATATCAACCGCGTGGATGCGCAGGGCGGCGACGGCATCGAAATGGTGCACGAGCTGCAGCAGCTGTTGAGCCTGCATGCGCCCTCGGCGCAGGTGCTGGCCGCCAGCTTCAAAACGGCGCGCCAGGCGCTGGAGTGCCTGCTCGCGGGCTGTCAGGCCATCACGCTGCCGGTGGACGTGGCGGAGCAGTTTCTGAATGCGCCGGCCGTACAGGCCGCGGTCGAGAAGTTCGAGCAGGATTGGCAGGGGGCGTTCGGCAGCAGCCTGCTGAACTGATGGCCTGCGTCTATTCCTCGGTGCTCACACTATATTATCGCTAAAGGATGGCGGCTACGCGCCATCCTCCTTTCATTATCCATTATCGGCTTTCCTTTCACTTCATTGCCGCTGAACTATTTATTTTTCGCACGATCTCTCTTTCGGGAAAAATCGATTGATTTTCGCCCTTATAGGCTCATAATTCGTCAATAAAGCAGTGTCATTACAATTATTTAAATTATTTATAATATTGCACTCATAAATTTATTGAAATAATAATGATGGAGAGCCAAGGATGCGCTCAAATTACGTTCGTGCTGTGCCTTGTTTTATTCGCTATGGTCTGTCGGGATTGTTACTCGGCGCCGTGCCGTTTTTTTCCGCCTCCGCCTCTGCGGCTGAGGCTTTCAGCCAGGGCGCGGCGGCTATTGATGCCCGTGAACAGCTGCGTCAGCAAGAGCGAGAACGCGCCCTGCAGAACCAAAACACCCCTCAGGCCGATGCGCGCGTGGCTGCCCCTGAGCGGGTGCTGCCCGATTACCCTCCTCACGAAAAACCCTGTTTTACCATCAACCGGTTGGTACTCGTCGGCGAGTCGGCCGAACGCTTTCAGTGGGCGCTTGCGGCCGCCAACGATGCCAAAGGCCGTTGCCTGGGCGGGCGGGGGATCGTGCTCGCTATCAACAAGGTGCAAAATGCCATTTTGGCCAAAGGCTACGTCACAACTCGGGTGATGGCGCAGGAGCAGGATCTGACTCAGGGCACGTTGACACTTACGTTGCAACCCGGGCGCATTGGCGCCGTCCGCTTTGATGAGCCGGTTTCCTGGCGTGGACGGCTGTGGAACGCCGTTCCGGCCTCGCGCGGCGATCTTCTTAACCTGCGCGATATCGAACAGGGGCTGGAGAACTTCAGGCGGGTGCCCAGCGCCAATGCCGACATTAAAATCGTGCCCGGCGCCCAGGAGGGCACCAGCGATCTGCAGGTCAACTGGCACGAGGGGCGCCCGGTGCGGCTCAGTCTGGGATTGGACGACAGCGGCTCCAAAAGCACCGGGCGCTATCTTGGCTCGGCCACCCTGGCTATTGATGCCCCGTTTGCGCAAAATGACCTGTTCTACGCCAACATCGGCAAGGATTTATTCCAACACGGGCCGTTCGGCAACCGTTCGCATACGCTGAACTATTTCTTCCCGGTGGGATATTGGGCCTTCTCGGCCAACTATAACGACTACACCTACCATCAGAACATCCCCAACGCCAATGAGGTGCTGCGCTACAGCGGCAAGAGCGACAACTTTCAGTTGACCGTTTCCCGGTTGCTGTACCGCGACCAATCGCACAAGACCACGCTCAACCTGCGCGGCTATCGCAAGCACTCGACCAACTATGTGGAAGACATCGAAATGGCCCAGCAAAAGAGGCGGACAGCGGGCTGGGAGATTGGACTGAACCAGCGCAGTTACCTCGGGCGCAATACGCTGGATGCGTCGCTAGCTTGGCGGCGCGGCACCGGCGCCCTGGGAGCGCTGCGCGCGCCGGAGGAAGCCAATCACAACGGTTCGGCGCGTACCGGCATCCTGCTCGGGGATGCGGGGTTCAACATACCGTTCTCCTGGGGCGAGCAGCCGTGGCGGCTGTATACCAGCGTGCGCGGCCAGTGGAGCTCGAACGCGCTGACGCCGCAGGAGCGGATGGCCATTGCCGGGCGCTACACGGTGCGCGGTTTTGACGGCGAGCAGATGCTGTCTGGCGAAAAAGGCCTGGTCTGGCGTAACGATATCGCCTGGAATGTGTTTGCCCGCGGTCACGAACTCTATCTGGCCGCCGACTACGGGCGGGTGGACGGCCCGAATACGCGAGGCTTGCCGGGGCGGCAATTGGCGGGCAGCGCGCTTGGGGTGCGCGGCGCCTTATGGGGGCGACTCAGCTATGACCTGTTTGCCGGCATTCCTTTGTACAAGCCTGCGGGTTTCCACACCTCGGATGCCACGGCCGGCTTCAGCGTTAACCTGGAAATCTGAACGCGGGCCAAGCATTAGTGGCGGCTTGCCTGACGTTGACCGTAACGGATTGATATTGATCACGGATGTGACCCATGAATAAACATTGCTATCGCCTTATTTTCAGTCGCACTCACGGGGAACTGCGGGTGGTTTCCGAACTGGCCCGCAGCTGCAGCACCGAATCGGGGCAAAGCCGCAGTGCGGGCGCTCCCCGCCTGTGGGTGACGGTGCGGCGCTCAGTGTGGATGCTGGGGCTGGCCTTGTTCGCCGGGCCGGCGATGGCTGACGGCATTGTGGCGGACGGTGCCGCCAATCCTTCCCTGCGGCCGGAGATTATCGCCACGCAAAATGGGCTGTCGCAGGTCAATATCACGGCCCCCAATCAGGCAGGGATATCACATAACCAATATCAACAGTTCGATGTTGACGCCAAAGGCGCCATCCTCAATAACTCGGCGGTGATGACATCGACCCAGGTGGCCGGGATGATCCAGGGCAACCCGAACCTCACCCCCAACGCCGCGCCGGCCAGAGTGATCCTCAACGAAGTCAATAGCAATAACCCCAGCCAGCTGCGCGGCTTTTTGGAAGTGGCCGGCGGCAAGGCGCAGGTGATCGTGGCTAACCCGGCGGGGATCGTGTGCAACGGTTGCGGTACGATCAACGCCGGGCGCATGACGCTGACGACCGGCAAACCGCAGATGAACGCCGACGGCAGCATGGCAGGTTATCAGATCGAACGCGGCGTAGTGCGCGTTGAGGGCGGCGGCCTCAACGGCGATGCCCGTCACGATACCGAATATGTAGACATTATGGCACGCGCGGTCGAGATCAACGCCGGCGTGTGGGCCAAGGAGAGCGTGTCGGTGGTGGGCGGCCGCAACCGGGTGAGCGCAGACGGCAAAACGGTGACGGCGCTGGCGGATGACGGCGGCGCCAGACCGGCGCTGGCAATAGACATGGGTCAGATGGGGGGCATGTACAGCGGCAGCATTCGCATGATCGGCACCGAGGCTGGCGTCGGCGTGCGCAACCAGAATGGGCAAGTGCAGGCAGGTAAAACGCTCACCGTCAGCAGCGAAGGCAAGCTCAGTTGGCGGTCTGATGCACCGGATGCCGCCACGCAGTCCGGCGGCGACACCAAACTGGCGGCGAAAGGCGACATCGAGTATCGCGGCAAATTGCACAGCGGCGGTCAGCTGGCCGTGCAGAGCCGGGAGGGGACGCTGACGCAGTCCGGCACGCTGGCGGCGGCCGGGGATGTGCGGCTTGACGCCGCGCACGGCATTCAAAGCAGCGGCCATCTGCTGGCGGGCAGCGATGTCGACAGCCGGATTGTGCGCGACGCGAGCCTGCGCCTTGACAGCCAGGGCGACATTCGTGCCAGCGGCAGCTTACTGAGCAAAAAGGCGGTTAGCGCCAGCGGGCGCCGCGTTGATCTCAGCGGTGCGCAGGTGGCGGCGGCCCATGCCTCGCTGGCGGCCCGGCAGGGCGGCGTGGCGTTGCGCCAATCGACCGTCGATAGCGGTGAGTTTACCGTGAACACCCCGGGTGATGTGGACGCCCGGCAGGCTCAGATCAAAACCGGGCGCTGGCAGGTTGATGCCAACAATGTGTTTGGCCAGGGGGCCGTCTGGTCCCAAACCGGCGGTGGCGAAAGTCGTTTCAGCCTGGGCGGTGAGCTGAATAATAGCGACGGCACCATTGAGAGCCGCCAGCTTGATCTCAAGGCGGCGGCGTTGATCAACCAGCGCGGCCGTCTGGTGGCGCTGGGCGACGCGGCGCAGCACTGGCGGATCGGCGGCCTGCTCGACAACAGCGACGGTGAATTGGGCGGCAACGGCGATCTGCGGCTGGATGCCGGCAGGCTTGATAACCAGGGCGGCAAGATAACAACGCCGGGTCAGTTGGTGGTTCAGGCGGGCGGTGCGATCAACAACGCCGGCGGCGGCCTGTTCGCCGGCCAGGCTCTGGAGCTCGAAGCGGGCGGCGAACTGAACAACCAGTCCGGAACGGTGGAAGGCAGCCGGGTGCGGCTGACGGCGCAGCATCTGAATAACGCGCAAGGCAAGCTCGTCAGCCAGCGCAATCTCGATCTGACCGCCGGCCGCGTGGGCAACCGGGGCGGTCTTATCGGCGCAGGAGAGAAACTGGATCTTCACGCCGGTGACTGGGACAACCGCGGCGGTACGGTGCAAGGTGAAACGGCCGTTACGGCAACGGCAACTACCCTCAGCAACGACGGTGGCAAGCTGCTGTCCGGCCAAGCGTTAATTCTGAACACCATGGGGCCGGCGACTAACCGCGCGGGTGAAATCAGTGGCGCGGCGCTGACGGTGAGCACCGGCCGGCTCGATAATACGCAGGGCAAGGTGATTGGCCTGCAGCGGCTTGAGCTGCACGCTCGCCAGGGATTGGACAATGCCCAGGGGCTGCTGGGTGCCGGCCAGACATTGACCGTGCGCACCGATGGCGCGCTGAATAACCGCCACGGCACGATCTCGGGGCACGGGCAAACCCACATAGCGGCTGGGAGTGTGCACAACGAGGCCGGAAAGGTGCTGGGCGGGCAACAACTGGTGCTGAACAGTGCGGCAGAGTTGGTGAACCGCGAGGGCGAAATCAGCGGGGAATCGCTCACGCTGGCGGCACAGCAGGTGGATAACGGCCAGGGCAAAGTGGTGGCTCGTCAGGGGCTGGAACTGACGACGCAACGGGAACTGAACAACGCGGCCGGCTGGCTTGAGGCCGGCAACGCCCTCGTCGTGCAGGCCGGCGGTGACTGGGATAATCGCGGCGGCGGCGCGCAAGGCGGTCGGCAGGTTGCTGCCTCGGTGCGCACTCTCGACAATACCGGCGGCAGCCTGCAGTCCGGCGGCGATCTCCGTTTGGATGCCGCAGGCGATGTCCGCAATCAAATCGGTAAGCTGACCGCACAGCGATCGTTGGCGGTTAATGGCGGCGCTGCCAGCCTGTTTGACAACGACGGCGGGTCGTTGCAAAGCGGCGGCGATCTGTCGCTGCAGGGTGGCCAGTTGACCAACCGCGCTGCGGGGGTGGTCTTCAGCGAGCAAGGGCTTGCCCTTAACCTGGCCGGCGGCTGGGATAACCAGGGGGGCACGTTTACCGGCAATGGGCGCACCGAGGTACGCACCGCCGGCCTGAACAATGCCCAGGGGGCGATCAATGCGCTGGGCAGCCTGGATATGCAATTCACCGGCGCGCTGGATAACCGCCGGGGCAGGATTTTCAGCACGTTATCCCAGGCCCTCACGGCGCAGGACATGTACAACGCCGAGGGCTGGATGGGCAGCCAGGGCGGCTGGCACGCCGTCAGCGGCGGTTTTGACAACGCGCAAGGCAGCGTACAAAGCCAGCAGGATGCGCAGCTGTCGGCGGGCTGGCTGAACAATGCCAAAGGGGGGCTGCAGTCGGCGGCGGATTTGGTGCTGCGCGTTGCGCAGGATGTCGATAACCGTGGCGGTAAGGTCTCGGCGCAGGGGCAGCTTGCTGTGATGGGTGCCAAAGACGGCGAACACGCCGGCGCCATCAATAACGCAGGTGGTCAGTGGCTGGCTGGCGAGGGGCTGAGTATCGCCGCCCGTGCACTCGACAATACGCAGGGCGGGCTGCTCTACAGCCAGAAACAACAACGCCTTGCGCTGAGCGACGCGCTGAACAACCGCGATGGGAAAATGCAAAGTGGCGAGGCGCTTCAACTCGACGCGCAAACGCTGAACAATGTCGGCGGTCAGCTCGAGGGCCAGCAACAGGTGGCGCTGCGTATTCTCGGCATGTTTGATAATACCGGCGGCGCGGTGCGCAGCAATGGTCAACAGCAGGTGTCGGCGGCTGGCATTGTGAACCGTCAGGGCATATTCAGCAGCCGGAGCGGCCTTGATCTGGCCACGGCGTGGCTGGACAATACCGGCGGCACGCTCATCAGCCAGGGAACGGGCGCCTACCGCATCGGTACGCTCAACAACCAACAGGGCAAGGTGCACAGCGGTGGGGCGCTCACGCTCGACGGCGCCCAGGTGAATAATCAGGGTGGGCAGCTGGTTTCGACCCAGCGGTTGACGCTCAGAGCTGCAGAGATAGACAACAGCGCTCAAGGGGCGCTGAGCAGCCAGGCTGCGTTGGAGGTGCAGGCTGAGCGCCTGAACAACCGCGACGGCGGCCTGATCCTCGGCTCTGCCCAGACCGACATCGCCGCGCGCGACATCGACAACACGGCTGGGCGGCTTCAGAGCGTCGGTCCGCTCACGCTCACGAACGTGGCCTCGCTGGACAACCGTCAGGGGCAACTCCTCGCCAACGGCGATCTTGGCATTAACGCCGGCCTGTCGCCGGCCGATTCGCCGCTGGTATTGCTTAACCAGGGCGGGCGGCTGGAGAGCGCCGGCCAACTTACCCTGCATGCGCGCACGCTGGATAATCAACACGGCAACTTGGTGGGATTGCAGGCGCTGAACCTGTCTGCGCAGCAGGACTACACCCGCCAGGCCGGCGAAAACATCAGCAGTAACGGCACGGTGACGTTCTCCCTGAACGGCGCCTTTATCAACCTGGTGGACTGGTTGCTGCCGGGCAATCTGGTACTCAATGCGGCCAGCATCGCCAATCCGGCATCGCTGGTGGGCAAGACGCTACAGCTGACGACCGGGGCGTTGCAAAACACCGGGCGTATTGAGGCTGACAGCATGACGCTGAACGTCGATACCTTGGACAACGCCGCGGCGCTGATGGGGGACGCTATCACCGTGCGTGGGCGTGTCATCGACAACCACGGTCAACCTGCGGTGATGGCGGCGACCCAAAGCCTGACGGTGCAGGCCGGTGAACGCCTGACTAACCGGGATGGGGCACTGATCTACAGCGCCGACCGTCTGCAGCTGCACAGTGATGACCTGATTGAAAACCGGGCGAGCTTTATCGAAGCTGACGGTGATGCCACCGTCGAGGCTCGGCGTCTTGATAACCTGCGCGAAGGGCTGGTGATTGAGCGTGACGCCGAGAAGAGCGATTACAAATGGCATCGCTACAACTACTACTGGCGCTCCTATGGTTCGGCGGTCAACCCCGATAAAAGCACCATGGCGCCAACCACCCAACAGCTGAGCTTCCAGGATGACGTGGCGGCCCAGAACAATCGCTACGGCACCCTGCTGGCTATTGATGCGGCGGGCAAACGCGCACAGGTGCGGGTCAAGGACAATAAGGGCACACTTACCGACCTGTGGGTTAACTACCTGGCGCTCAAGCCGAATGCCGACGGCAGCTATGCCATGACGTTCTACGAAACGCGTGGGGGAAATCAGCTGGCAACCATCCCGACGCCTTATCAAAACGGCTTCCATTGGGAGCATGACTGGACGCAGGTGATGACGTGGGATCCCGAGAAGCATGTCGATATTGACAGTGCGCCGTTCGTCACCGATTACAACAACTTCCGCGAACGTACCGAGACCGGCACGCTGACGCGCGACAGGCTGGTCTCCGAGGGCATCGGCGCGCGTATTCTGGCGGGCGGCAATATGGTGCTGCGCATCACCGGGCAACTGCTTAATGACGCCAGCGTCATTACCGCCAACGGCAACCTGACGCAGGACGGCGGCGGCAGCCTGGACAACCGCGGTTACTCGGTTAACGAACGGCGCCAGGCGGTTATCGTCGACCACTATGACAAGGACACGCATCACTGGTATCCGACGTTCAACCGAGACGAGACCACGGCGCTGGCGACCGTTGACGGCGTGATCACCGGCAGTGGCACGGTCACCATCAATGGGGCTCGCATCACTAACACCACGGTCAATCAGGCGCAAATCAGCCAACTTGAAGCGGCATTAAACGCCGTGGATGCCGAACGCGCCGAACTGGAGCGCAATCCGCTGGGCTTTGCGGTAGAGGGCGCTGGTATCCAGAATGGTGACACGGCGCTTGCTCCGGGCGAGCAAATGACAAGACCGGGCGCCATGCCGTCTTCGCCGCTGGGGCGTCCGCTGTTGCCGTCTGAGCTGGCGCTAACGCAGTTACAGCATCTGGGCAATGTGGCTACCGCGATCCCCAATAACGCGCTGTTCAGCCAACCTACGGCGGCCGGCAGCCCGTTCCTGGTGGTGACCGACGAACGCTTTACCCGCCGCGAGAACTTCATCAGCAGCGACTATATGCTTGAGCGTGTGGGCTATGATCCTGCGCAGGTTCATAAACGCCTTGGAGACGGTTTTTACGAACAGCGGCTGGTACGCGAGCAGGTGCTGGCGCTGACCGGCAAGCCGTCTATCAGAGGTGAAGATGCGATGGCGCAGTACCAGCAACTGATGAACAACGGGGCGAAGGTGGCGCAGGACTTCCATCTGGTGCCGGGCGTGGCTTTGACGCCGGAACAGATTGCGGCGCTGCAGCAGGATATTGTCTGGCTGGTGAGCGAGACGGTGCAAACCGCCGAAGGCCCGCAAACGGTGTGGGTGCCGAAGGTGTATCTGGCGCAGACCACGTTGCGCCTGACCGGCGATGGTGCGGTGATTGGCGGCGGTAGCCTGCAGCTCTCGGCAAGCAGTGTCACCAATGCCGGCAATCTGTTTGCCGATAAGGCGCTAACCGTTGATGCCGGGCAGTTCCTGCACCAGGGCGGTGATATCAAGGCCGGCAGCATTGACGTGCGGGCCGACAATCTGACCCTGAGCACTAATCTGCAGGAGGCGCTGCGCCAGGCGACGATGAACGCCGGCGATATTCGTCTCAGCGGCGCCGATATCACCCTCTCGGGGGCGAAACTCGATGCGACCGACACGCTCAGCCTGAGCGCACGCAACGACCTGACCATCACCACCGCCAAAAGCAGCCATATCGCCGACCTTGAGGTTATCTCGGGGGCAATGGGTAACCGCACCCGTGGCGGCACGGAAGCGGCAGGCTCCCGGATGGCGCGCGTGAGCGGCGAATGGCAGCAAACACAGGGGAGTGAGCTTAACGCCGGCGGCAACCTTAACCTTTCGGCCGGCCGGGACGTTACGTTCGCTGGCAGCCAGGCCAAGGCCGGCGGCAGCACCCGCGTACAGGCCGGCGGCGATATCGCTATCAGGGCCGAGAACACCACCAATACCACGCATCTGGCCGCCAACAGCCGTACGTCATCAGTCAGCAACGATCGCCAGGAAGAGCGCCTGACATTAAGTGCACTCGGCGGCGACCAGGGCGTCACCCTGGTGGCGGGCAACCAACTGCTGGCCGAAGGCGCGCAGGTTGACAGTAAAGAAGGGCGTATCGGCATCAGCGCGCAGGACGTGACCATTAAAGACGCGCGCAGCCGCACGCAAGATCTGGACAGCGAAAACAAACGCGAGGGCAAAACCAAAAGCCATCGCATCGAACAAACCGAGCGCGAAATCAGCACCGGCAGCACCTTCAGCGGGCGCGACGGCGTGACGGTAGTCGGGCGAGAGGGCGACGTCACCATTACCGGCAGCACCCTGCACAGCGACCAGGGCGCCATCGCCCTGCAGGCGAAAAACGATGTCACCCTCAATACGGCTACCGAGCGAGAGTCGCGCTACAGTGAGGAGCGTTCGGAGAAAAAAGGCTTCCTCAAAAAAAGCAGCAGCCACAGCGTAGCGCGCGATGCCACCACGCGTGAGAAAGGCACGCTGCTGAGCGGCGACAGCGTCAGCGTCAGCGCCGGTAATGATCTGACGGTCACCGGCTCGGCCATTGCCGCCGACCGGGACGTGAACCTGCAGGCCGGCCGTAATGTCGATATCGGTGCGGCCACCGAGACCGACACACATTACCTGCTGGAAGAGAAGAAAAAGAGCGGCCTGCTGGGTAGCGGCGGCATCGGCTTCACGATAGGCAAGCAGTCGAGCAAACACGAAATCGACGAGAAAGCCACCACCCAGAGCCAAAGCGTCAGTACCGTCGGCAGCAGCCAGGGCAGCGTCAATATCTCGGCGGGCAACCAACTGCACATTGGCGGTGCCGACCTGGTGGCGGGCAAGGATCTGGCCCTGACCGGCGACAGCGTGACTATCGATCCCGGCTACGATCAACGCACGCGCAAAGAAACCTTCGAGCAAAAGCAGAGCGGCCTGAGCGTGGCGCTGTCGGGCACCGTGGGCGGCGCGCTCAACACCGCCGTCAGCACTGCGCAGCAGGCGAGAAAGGAAGGCGATGGGCGCCTGAACGCGCTGCAAAACACCAAGGCGGCGCTGTCCGGCGTGCAGGCGGCGCAAGCCGTTGAGCTCGACAAACTCAATACAGATGCAGGGAAAGGCGCCACCAACACGGTGGGCATCAGCGCCTCCTACGGCAGTCAGTCGTCGAAGAGCGAAACCCGCACCGACAGCCGCCAGTCGCAAGGCAGCACGCTCACCGCCGGGCAAAACCTGTCGATAACGGCGCAGGGCAATAACCACAGCGCACAGAGTGGCGATATCGCCATCGCCGGCAGCCAGCTGAAAGCGGGCAAAGACCTGTCGCTCGATGCGGCGCGGGACATCAGCCTGCAGTCTGCGCAGAACAGCGAAAGCACCGTTGGCAAGAACAGCAGCAAAGGCGGCAACGTTGGCGTCGGTATCGGCGCCGGCTCGGGTGGTTATGGCATCAGCGTCTCGGCCGGCGTCAATGCCGGCAAGGGGCATGAGAGCGGCAACGGCCTGACCCATACCGAAACTACCCTGGATGCGGGCAGCCATCTCAGCCTGACCAGCGGCCGCGACACCACGCTTACCGGCGCGCAGGCCAGCGGCGAAAAGGTTACCGTCGACGTGGGCCGTGACCTGACGCTGCAAAGTGAACAGGATAGCGACCGCTATGATGCCAAACAGCAAAACGCCAGCGTGGGCGGCAGTCTCACCTTCGGTTCGATGACCGGCTCCGCCAACGTAAGTGCCAGCAAGGACAAGCTGCACAGCAACTTCGACTCGGTAAAAGAACAGACCGGGCTGTTTGCCGGCAAAGGCGGGTATGACGTCAAGGT
>NZ_JAEIOH010000020.1:0-1458 GCF_017811775.1 Serratia sp. X10
ATAAAAAAAGCCGGTCATGATGACCGGCTTTTTTATCGGCTTGCGCCCGGCGGCTTACTTCAGCAGCGCCTGCGCCTTGGCCACCACGTTGTCCACGGTGAAGCCGAACTCGGCGAACAGCTGCTCCGCCGGCGCCGACTCACCGAAGGTGGTCATGCCCACGATGGCGCCGTTCAGGCCCACGTACTTGTACCAGTAGTCCGCGATACCCGCTTCCACCGCCACGCGCGCCGTTACCGCCGCCGGCAACACCGACTCGCGGTACGCCGCATCCTGCTTGTCGAACGCGTCGGTCGACGGCATCGACACCACGCGCACCTTGCGGCCCGCTGCGGTCAGCTTGTCCGCCGCCTCCACCGTGATGCCCACTTCGGAGCCGGTGGCAATCAGGATGACGTCCGGCGTGCCCGCGCAGTCTTTCAGCACGTAGCCGCCGCGGTACACGTTCGCCAGCTGCTCTGCGGTGCGCGGCTGCTGGGTCAGGTTCTGGCGCGAGAACACCAGCGTGGTCGGGCCGTCGTTGCGCTCGATGCCGTACTGCCACGCGACCGCCGATTCCACCTGGTCACACGGACGCCAGGTGCTCATGTTCGGGGTCACGCGCAGGCTCGCCAGCTGCTCCACCGGCTGGTGGGTCGGGCCGTCTTCGCCCAGACCGATGGAGTCGTGGGTGTAGACGAACACGTTGCGCAGCTTCATCAGCGCCGCCATGCGCACCGCGTTGCGGGCGTATTCCACGAACATCAGGAAGGTCGCCGAGTACGGCAGGAAGCCGCCGTGCAGCGCGATGCCGTTGGTGATGGCGGTCATGCCGAACTCGCGCACGCCGTAATGAATGTAGTTGCCCGCCGGGTCAACGTTCAGCGCTTTCGAACCGGACCACATGGTCAGGTTGCTCGGCGCCAGGTCGGCGGAGCCGCCCAGGAACTCCGGCAGCACCTTGCCGAACGCTTCCAGCGCGTTCTGCGACGCCTTGCGGCTGGCGATGTTGGCCGGGTTGGCCTGCAGTTTTTCCACGAACGCCTTGGCGTCGGCTTTCCAGTCCGCCGGCAGCTCGCCGTTCATGCGGCGCTTGAACTCGGCGGCCAGTTCCGGGAAGGCCCTGGCGTAGGCGGCGAACTTGTCGTTCCAGGCCGCTTCTTTGGCCTGACCGGCTTCTTTGGCGTCCCACTGGACGTAGATGTCCTGCGGGATTTCAAAGGCGGCGTATTTCCAGCCCAGTGCTTCGCGGGTGGCGGCCACTTCGGCGGCGCCCAGCGCGGCGCCGTGCACGTCATGGGTGCCGGCCTTGTTCGGCGAGCCGAAGCCGATAACGGTCTTGCACATCAGCAGCGACGGCTTGTCGGTCACCTTGCGGGCTTCTTCAATCGCCGCCTTGATGGCGTCCGGGTTGTGGCCGTCGACGTTGCGCACCACGTGCCAGCCGTAGGCTTCGAAACGCAGGGCGGTGTCGTCGGT
>NZ_JAEIOH010000021.1:0-1152 GCF_017811775.1 Serratia sp. X10
GTCAGGCCGTAGGCCTCCTGCATCCACACCAGCCGGTTGACCACCCCGCGGTGTTCGTTCATCGCGCCCTTTGGTTTACCGGTCGAGCCCGAGGTGTAAATCACGTACGCCAGGTGCGACGCCTGCGCGCGCGGTGCCGGGTTCTCGGCACTCAGCGTCTCCGGCAACGCGGCCTCCAGCGCCAGCTGCGGCGTCGCGGGTTCGCCCAGCGCCGCCCGGCCGGCGGCGTCCGCCAGCAGCAGCACCGGGTCGGCGTCCTGCAGGATGTACTGCAGGCGCTCGCCCGGATAGGCCGGATCCAGCGGCACATAGGCGCCGCCGGCCTTGAGGATGCCGAACAGCGCCGTCACCATGTTCAGGCCGCGTTCGGCGCACACCGCCACCCGGCTGTCCGGGCCGACGCCGCGCGCTATCAGCGCGTGCGCCAGCCGGTTGGCGCGGGCGTTCAACCGGGCGTAGCTCAGGCTTTCCGCGCCGCTCACCAGCGCAATGGCATCCGGCGTGCGGCGCACCTGCCGCTCGAACAGCGCCGCCAGCGTCTGATCCAGCGGGTAGTCACGCTCGGTGCGGTTCCAGCCATGCAGCAGATGCTCCCGTTCGGCGAGCGGCAGCAAATCGATATGGGATACCGATCGCGGGTTATTCAGCGTCATCGCCCGCAGCGCCTGTACCAGGTAAACGCCGTAGCGTTCGGCGGTGGCGCGATCGAACAACGCCGTGGCGAAATTCAGCGTGCCGCTGATGCCTTCACCGGTATCGGCCAGATCGAGCGTCAGATCGAACTTCGCCGCGCTGTATTCCAGCCCGGCCAATTCGGCCTGCAGCCCAGGCAGCGGAATATCGCGCACCGAGCCGTCCTGCCAGGCCAGCATCACCTGGAACAGCGGGGTATAGCCCAGATGGCGCGGCGGGTTAACCAGCTCCACCACCTGCTCGAACGGCAGATCGCGGTTTTCCTGCGCCGCCAGCACCGTGTGGCGGACCCGTTCGAGCAGCGTCGGCAGATCCGGATCGTCGCGAAGATCGATGCGCAGCGCCAGCGTGCTGACGAAGAAACCGACCAGCGATTCGGTTTCCAGCCGGCCGCGGTTGGCCTCCGGCGTGCCGATCACCAGCTCCTGCTGTCCGGCCATGCGCGCCAGCACCAGGCTC
>NZ_JAEIOH010000023.1:0-1043 GCF_017811775.1 Serratia sp. X10
GGCGACGCTGGCGACGCACCCGGCGGTGCGCGAAGCGGTGGTGGATGCGCGCGCGGTGGGCGACGACAAGCGGCTGGTGGCGTGGGTGGTGCCGGCGGCGGACGTGGCGGAAGAGACGCTGGCGGGCGCGCTGCGGCAGCATGTGAGCGCGGCGCTGCCGGACTACATGGTGCCGTCGGCCTGGGTGGTGGTGGCGGCGTTGCCGCTGTCGCCGAACGGCAAGTTGGACCGGCGGGCGCTGCCGGAGCCGCAGGGGATGCAGAGCCAGGCGGCGTACGAAGCGCCGCAGGGTGAGCGCGAAACGCTGCTGGCGGAGATCTGGCGCGAGTTGCTCAACGTGGAGCGGGTTGGCCGCCACGACAACTTCTTCGAACTGGGCGGTCACTCGCTGCTGGCGGTACGTCTGACCAACCGTCTGCAACAGATGGAATGGCAGCTGCCGTTGCAGACCCTGTTCGCCAATCCGACGCTGCACGTAGTGGCGCAGCAACTGCAAAGGACGAGTGAAGCGCTGCCGCCGATCGAGGCTCTGCCGCGCGATGCCGCATTGCCGCTGTCGTTTGCTCAGCAGCGCTTGTGGTTCCTGACCCAGTTGGAGGGAATGAGCGAAACCTACCATATCCCGCTGGCGCTGAGCCTGCGCGGCGAGCTGGATCTGCCTGCCTGGCGGCAGAGTCTGGATGCGCTCTATGCCCGTCACGAAGCGTTGCGCAGCCGGTTTATCACCGTCGAGGGGCAGCCGCAGACGCACATTCTGCCGGCAGACGCGCTGCCGTTGACGGTTCACGATCTGCGTGGGCAGCAGGATGCCCAAAGCCGAGCGCGGCAACTGGCGCAGCACCTGGCGGAGGCGCCTTTCGATTTGACGCAGGGGCCGCTGGTGCGCGCCGCGCTGCTCCGTCTGGCGGATGAGGAGCATCTGTTCCTGCTCACCTGCCATCACATCGTCTCCGACGGCTGGTCGACCGGCATACTGCTGCGCGAATTGGGCGCGCTGTACGGCGCTTTCCGTCGCGGCGAGGCCGATCCGCTGCCGCCGCCGA
>NZ_JAEIOH010000024.1:0-1032 GCF_017811775.1 Serratia sp. X10
CATGTTCACGTTGTCGCCTGGCATTACCATCTCTACGCCTTCTGGCAGTTCGATGGTACCGGTCACGTCAGTAGTACGGAAGTAGAACTGTGGACGGTAGCCTTTGAAGAATGGCGTGTGACGACCACCTTCATCTTTGCTCAGGATGTACACTTCAGATTCGAACTGGGTGTGTGGCTTGATGGAGCCTGGCTTAGCCAGTACCTGACCACGTTCGATTTCTTCACGTTTGATACCACGCAGCAGAACACCTACGTTCTCACCAGCACGGCCTTCGTCCAGCAGTTTGCGGAACATTTCAACGCCAGTACAGGTAGACTTAACGGTGTCTTTGATACCAACGATTTCAACTTCTTCGCCAACTTTGATAATACCGCGCTCAACACGACCGGTAACAACGGTACCACGACCGGAGATGGAGAATACGTCTTCGATTGGCAGCAGGAACGGTTTGTCGATAGCACGCTCTGGCTCTGGGATGTAGCTGTCCAGGGCTTCGGCCAGTTCGATGATTTTCGCTTCCCACTCAGCTTCGCCTTCCAGCGCTTTCAGCGCGGAACCGCGGATCACTGGCAGGTCGTCGCCTGGGAAGTCGTACGCGGACAGCAGTTCGCGAACTTCCATTTCTACCAGTTCCAGCAGCTCTTCATCATCAACCATGTCGCATTTGTTCATGAATACGATGATGAAAGGAACGCCAACCTGACGACCCAGCAGGATGTGCTCACGGGTCTGAGGCATTGGGCCGTCAGTCGCAGCAACTACCAGGATCGCGCCGTCCATCTGAGCAGCACCGGTGATCATGTTTTTCACGTAGTCGGCGTGCCCTGGGCAGTCAACGTGCGCGTAGTGACGAGTCGGGGTGTCATACTCAACGTGAGAGGTGTTGATGGTGATACCACGAGCTTTTTCTTCTGGCGCGTTATCGATCTGGTCGAAAGCACGTGCAGAACCGCCGTAGGTTTTAGCCAGAACGGTAGTGATCGCTGCAGTCAGGGTAGTTTTACCGTGGTCAACGTGGCCGATAGTACC